>NZ_JNYD01000020.1 GCF_000717175.1 Pseudonocardia autotrophica
AGCGGTAGCCGCGCTCGGCGAACACACCGCGCCGCTGGAGATCGGCGGTGGCGTCGACCACGGCCCGGTCCAGGAAGCGTCGGGCTTCCTCGTAGGCGATCAGCGCGGCGATGAGGTCGTCCGGTTCGGCGATGGGTCCAGCGGCATCGGTCAGCTGCGCGATGGCCTGCTGGAGGCGCTCGCGCGCGGTGCCGACGGGCCCTGCGTCCATGCCCTGATCATACTCGAACTGATGTTCGAACTCTGGCTCATCGTCGCAGGTCAGTGGCCGTTCGGCGCTATGCCGAGGACCCATCAGGAGCGCGTCCTCCTGGCCTGGGCCGCTCGTCGCGCTTCACTCACCGCTCCCCAGAGAGCCGTCCGCACCACCTGAATGGCGGCCCGTGTCCGTGCGGGCCGCTGCCGCCGGCAACGCGCTCCTGAACGTAGTCCCGGCGCTCACCGAAGCGGCCTCCAGGCGCGCGGAGCGCAGTGGCAGCGGATTCCACCTTCACATCGGCGAGTAGATCCCGAGGCCGGCTTCGACCCCTGCCGCCGAGCTGAGGACACCAGGGAGCTCCAGGACTCCAGGTCATCCGAGAGAACGACGAAGGCCCAGGTCTGCTGACCTGGGCCTCCGAATATGGTCGGGGTGACAGGATTTGAACCTGCGACCTCTTCGTCCCGAACGAAGCGCGCTACCAAGCTGCGCCACACCCCGAGGGCCCGCGGTCTCCCTGCGAGCCGTGGTGAACTCTACCCGACGGTTCCGGCGGCCTGCGCGGGGGTGGCCCTTGCGGCGCCGGGGGCGGCCGGACGGGGCACGAGGGTCAGCAGGCTGGCCTCCGGCGGGCACGCGAAGCGCACCGGCGCGTAGGGCGAGGTGCCCATGCCGGCCGAGACGTGCAGCCAGGTGTGGGCACCCCAGCGGGAGGCGCCGCGGGCCCGCGAGCGGTCGATCCCGCAGTTGGTCACGATCGCGCCGTACCAGGGCAGGCGCAGCTGGCCGCCGTGCGTGTGCCCGGCCAGGACGAGGTCGACGTGGTCGGCCGCCATCCCGTCGAGCACCCGCGGCTCGGGCGAGTGGGTCAGGCCGAGCCGCAGGTCGGCCGTCATCGGTCCGGAGACGCTGTCGTAGCGGTCCAGCGACAGGTGCGGGTCGTCGACCCCGACGATGCCGATCCGCCGGCCGTCGACGTCGAGGAACAGCCGCTGGTGCGTCGCGTCCTGCCACCCGCGCTCGACGAACGCCGCCCGCAGGTCCCGCCACGGCAGCGGCTCGCCGTGGATGCGGCGGTCCGAGCTGCGCAGGTAGCGGGCGGGGTTCTTCGGGGTGGGGCCGAAGTAGTCGTTGCTGCCGAACACGAACAGGCCCGGCTTCTCCAGCAGCGGCCCGAGCGCGGCCAGCACGCCGGGCACCGCCCGCGGGTGCGCCAGGTTGTCGCCCGTGTCGACGACGAGGTCCGGCTCCAGCGCGGCCAGCTCGGCGACCCAGCGCTTCTTGCTCTCCTGGTCGGGCGTGAGGTGCAGGTCGGAGACGTGCAGGATCGTCAGCGGCCGGCTGCCCTCGGGCAGGACGGGCACGGTGGCCTCGCGCAGCGTCCACCGACGCCGCTCGTACCCGGCCGCGTAGGCGACCCCCGCAGCGCCGGTGGTGACGGCGCCGATGGCCAGGCGAGCGAGGCTGTTCACGTATCCCAGCGTACGGGCAGCGAGCGGTCGACTAGCGTCACGCCCGTGAGCACCCTCAAGGAGCAGCTGCGCAAGGACCTCACCGCGGCGATGAAGGCCCGCGACGAGCTGGTGAAGGGAACCCTGCGGATGACCCTGACCGCGATCGGCAACGCCGAGGTCGCGGGCGAGGCGCACCGGGAGCTCTCCGACGACGAGGTGCTCGGCGTGATCCGCAAGGAGGCCAAGAAGCGGGCCGAGTCCGCCGAGGCGTTCTCCGCCGCGGGCCGCGAGGAGCTGGCCACGCAGGAGAAGGCCGAGGGCGAGGTCCTGGCCCGCTACCTGCCGCAGCAGCTGGGGGACGACGAGCTGGCCGCCCTCGCCCAGCAGGCCGTGGCGGACGTCGAGGCCGAGACCGGTGAGAAGCCCGGCCCCCGGCAGATGGGGCAGGTCATGAAGAAGGCGCAGGCCGCCGCCCAGGGCCGCGCCGACGGCAAGCGCCTCTCCGCCGCCGTGAAGTCCCTGCTCACCTGACCTGCCCGAACCGGACGTCGTGCGCTAGGTCCGCACGACAGAGCCGTAGGTGTATTCCGGACGTCGTGAGTGGCATGGCACGTCGCTCTGTTGCGATCGCCGATCGCGGAACTTCATGTCGACGCGCCCCAGTCGTGTCGCTTCTTCTCCTTCTGAATCCAGTCTCGCCCTTCGATGGCAACAGCCTCCATAACGCGCATCGCGTTCCTGACCCCCGAGGTCTCTAACGCGAGCTCAAACAGCCGTGCCTGATCCTCGCCCGGCTCCGTCAGGTCCTTATAGTTCTCCACTCGGATCTCGGTCTCCGAGCCGTTGACCAATGCGATGATGAAGTCCTGCTGGTAGAGATGACCAGTCTCGTCGGCGCTCGCCTCGATCTCGTTACCGGTCTCGTCCTCAACGCTGATGATCGTGAGTCGCCTGCCCGGCGCGACCCGACCCGCCTCACGGACGGTGGCCGAAGCCACCTTGTCGTAGTGGAACCCGAGGCGCTTTCGGTCCCCGAGGTGTCCGGTGAAGAAGTCGAGCTCGATCTCGAACTGACGAAGTCCGTTCTCGGTGAGTAGGAGCAGCTTCGTTCCGTACTTCTCATAACGCACTGGACCGCGTGGCTCCCGCGCTCGGCGGCCGTCGGGTCTGCCCTCCGTCAGCGCGAGGTGAGTGAAGAGGTCACCAGGACGGAGTCCGTAGAGCTTCAGGGCATCGTTGCGGATCGCCCGAAGATCAAAGTCGAGCCACGTGGCGATCTCAACGTCTGAGGGCCGGTCCTTGAGGTAGTCCATCTGACGGTGGAACGCGCGGGTGGCTTCAGCGAGTTCGTCGTCTGTCTCGCGACGTTGCCACGTCGCCACCTTGTGGCTCGCGCAGGTTGACGCAACCTGGACGTACGCGCCGCTCCCCGCGACGAGGGTGCACAGCCAAAGGAGGATGCCGGCGCCTGAAGCTGTCGCGATGATGTTCGCGCTGAGTAGCACTGCGATGACGAGCAGGAGGACTGCGCCCACCGGCCCAGCCAGACGGCGGAAGTGGTCAGGTCGGTAGATGTCAGGCCAGGCTTTGAACTCGGCTCGGTCCCAACGTTGCCTCATGCGTTCGGCGTGGTGCCGGGCGAGCCATTCAAGGCTAGCCGGGTTGCGGCGATGCCGGGATCCGTACAGATCGATGCACTCCTGGCGCAACGATCGCCGGATACCCTCGGTATCCTTCCGCCACTGCTTGGCCTTCTGCTTATCGGTCGGGCTCGCGAAGAAGAACTCCCGGTTGTACATATCCCGCACGGTCGCCTTGAACCGTTTCGCATCCTCTCGGGAGTCGATCCTCGTGTCATCGAAGCGCGGAGCGCGGCGCTTCTCGAGGCGCGTCCTCGTGAGCCGGTTCCACCGACGGGCCGCGCTGACCCCTACGAACCCCCATCCCGCGCCTGTGGCAGCGGCGACGAGTGCCGGGAGAAGGAAGCTGGCCACAGTGCGGCCGATGCCCGACGTGAGGGCCAAGAAGTACCCGGCTGTTAGGGCAAACACGATGCACAGCGCCCCGGACAGCGCCCAACTCCGAATCGGATGAGGATCCTGGTCGACATAGCGGCGCAACGGCCTGGCCGGGTCGGGGATGAAGTACTTTCTGGCTCGTCGACGGCGGTCGCCGTCGAAGCGCCCTTGGTCGATCTCCTCGGCACGGCGCAGTTCCATCTCATCCTCGGCCACGCCCGCGAGGAGTCGGTCGAGGTGGCGGCCGATGTCTCGCCGCACGTCCCGCGCGAGCGCGGTGTACAGAGCGAACACCTCGTCACGATCGGGTGCCGGGGCCGGTGCCGGCGGAGCACCTCGACGCAGGACGAGGTCGAGGATGCGGCCGATGACGAAGAGCCCTTGTTGGTAGTGATCGTCCGGAGCGCTCGACGCTTGCTCGATGAGAAGCTTGAGCGTGGGCCGAGACTCCATCAGCGCGAGCTCGCTGGCAGAACGATTGCTGACCAGTGCGAGCGCGTGACAGAAGCGGACCTCAGGCGTGTCGTGTCCGCGCGCCCGCGCGTCCTCAATCAATTCTGCTGCTTTGCCCGGGGCTCCTGCCTGCAAGAAGTTGCGGCCGATGCGGAACTTCTCGGCCGGGCTGTCATCCCGTGTCTGATACGTGTAGTTGACGTTGCCATGGACGAAACCGAACTGGGCTCCGACTTGAGCGCCATCGGTGGCCGAGTTCGTCGAAGACTGGCTTGCTGCCCCGTCTTCCCTCCCGTCCGGCTGGTTGCCGGGGCCGGTCATGCCAGATGCTGGATCGAGTCGACGATCTCCGCGATGTCGCCCGACACTGCGGCAGCGCCGGCGACGGCCGTCTTCAAGCCGGTGAGCCCGGCGACGAACCTGGCCCTCCAGCCAGCCTTTCCAGCCTCCTTGTCGTCGATTGCCGCCGAGGCCTCCTCAATGGAGTTCAGCGCTGCCGCAGCCTGGGCTCTACCGATGCCCTGCGTGGACCGGGCCGAGGCGATCAGCTGTTCAAGCTCATCGAGTTGCGCCTGTATGCGTGGGACGCCGGCGACTGCTTCCTGAGGCGGAAGCGATTGCTCGACGTTGCCGGCCACAAAGCCCACCTGCATGCCGACGCGTGCATGGCCCTGCGCGGTGTTCTTGCTGTTTTGATTCACGTTCGCCCCCCGACTACCCGATCGGGTGACAACGCTACGTGCCGTGACTGGGTCGACACATCTCATCTATTGCGGATTGACGGCGGCCTGATGGCTTGATCTCACCGTGGAAGCACGAACGGCGCCTCCGCTCCCTTGAGAGGAGCTGAGGCGCCGTTCCGGTGCGTACTACTTGGCCGGGGTCTTCCTCGCCGGGGCCTTCTTGGCGGCCGGCTTGCGGGCGGGGGCCTTCTTCTTGGCCGGGGCCTTGGCGCGCCGCTCGGCGAGCAGCTCGGAGGCGCGCTCGTCCGTGATCTCCTCGACCGAGTCGCCCTTGCGGAGCGAGGCGTTGGTCTCGCCGTCGGTGACGTAGGGGCCGAAGCGGCCGTCCTTGATCACCATCTTCTTGCCGGTCGAGGCGTCCTCGCCCAGCTCGCGCAGCGGCGGGGTGGCGGCGGCGGTGCGCCGGCCGCGCTGCTTGGGCTGCTTGTAGATCTCCACCGCCTCGTCGAGCGTGACGGTGAACAGCTGGTCCTCACTGGTCAGCGACCGCGAGTCGGTGCCCTTCTTCAGGTAGGGCCCGTACCGGCCGTTCTGCGCCGTGATCTCCTCGCCGGACTCCGGGTCGGTACCGACCAGGCGCGGTAGGGAGAGCAGCTTGAGGGCGTCGTCGAGGGTGACCGTCTCCAGGGACATGTCCTTGAAGAGCGAGCCGGTGCGCGGCTTGGTCTTCTTCGAGGCGTCCTCGGGCAGGAGCTCGGTGACGAACGGTCCGTACCGCCCGTCCTTGGCGACGATCTCGTGCCCGGTCACCGGGTCCGTGCCCAGCGACCGGCCCTCCTGCGGGACCGAGAACAGCTGCTCGGCGATCTCCTCGGTGAGCTCGTCCGGCGGCAGGTCCTCGGGCAGGTTGGCGCGCTGCGTCTTGGGCTTGCCCTCGGCGTCCGTCTCGCCCGTGGGGCGCTCCATGTACGGCCCGTACCGCCCGACGCGCACCACGGCCTCGCGGCCCTGCGAGTCGGTGAACAGCGGGATCGAGTTGATCTCGCGGGCGTCGATCTCCTCGAGGTTCACGCCGACGAGCTTCTTCAGCCCGCCCGCCCTCGCCACCGAGCCCTCCGAGCCCGCGCCGTCGCCGAAGTAGAAGCCGGTCAGCCAGGCGTTGCGGGTGAGGTTGCCCGACGAGATGGCGTCGAGCTCGTCCTCCATCGCGGCGGTGAAGTCGTAGTCGACGAGCCGGCCGAAGTGGTGCTCCAGCAGCCCGACGACGGCGAACGCCACCCACGAGGGCACGAGCGCCGAGCCCTTCTTCCAGACGTATCCGCGGTCCTGGATCGTCTTGATGATCGACGCGTACGTCGACGGCCGGCCGATCCCGAGCTCCTCGAGCTTGCTCACCAGGCTCGGCTCGGTGAACCGGGCCGGCGGGTTCGTCGAGTGGCCCTCGGGCGTGAGCTCGGCAGCGGTGAGGGCCTGGCCCTCGGTGAGCTGCGGCAGCCGCGACTCGGCGTCGTCCGCCTGGCCGCCCGAGCCCTCCTCGATCGTCTCGACGTACGCCTTGAGGAAGCCGGGGAAGGTGATCGTGCGGCCGGAGCTGGCGAACACGACGTCCTCGCCGGTCGCCGCCGTGCCGTTGATCCGCACGGACACCGTGGTGCCGCGGGCGTCGGCCATCTGCGAGGCGACGGTCCGCTGCCAGATCAGCTCGTAGAGGCGGAAGTCGTCCCCGTCGACCTCGCGGGCGATCTCGCCCGGGGTGCGGAAGGTGTCGCCGGCGGGCCGGATCGCCTCGTGGGCCTCCTGGGCGTTCTTCACCTTGCGGGTGTACTGCCTCGGCGACGGCGCGACGTACGAGTCGCCGTACAGCTCGCGGGCCTGCGCCCGGGCGGCCTGGATCGCGGCGTCGGACAGCGTGGTCGAGTCCGTACGCATGTAGGTGATGTAGCCGTTCTCGTACAGCCGCTGGGCGCTGCGCATCGTGCGCTCCGCCGAGAAGCGCAGCTTGCGGCCCGCCTCCTGCTGCAGCGTCGACGTCATGAACGGGGCGTACGGGCGACGGGTGTACGGCTTCGACTCGACCGACGCGACGGTCAGGTCCCGGCCCTCGAGCGACTCCGCCAGCCGGCGGGCGCTCGCCTCGTCGAGCACGGTGACGTCCGTGTTCCTGAGTTTGCCGTCCGGTCCGAAGTCGCGGCCCGCGGCGACCCGGCTGCCGTCGACCGAGACCAGGCGCGAGCCGAACTGGCGCGGGGTCGCGTCGGCGCCCGCGTCCATGGTCGCGGCGATGTCCCAGTAGCCGGCGGAGACGAACGCCATCCGCTCCCGCTCCCGCTGCACGATCAGCCGGGTCGCGACCGACTGCACGCGGCCCGCCGAGAGCTTCGGCATGACCTTCTTCCACAGCACGGGGGAGACCTCGTAGCCGTAGAGCCGGTCGAGGATCCGCCGGGTCTCCTGCGCGTCGACCAGGTCCTGGTCCAGCTCGCGGGTGTTCTCCGCGGCGGCGCGGATCGCCGGTTCGGTGATCTCGTGGAAGACCATCCGGCGCACCGGGATCTTCGGGCGCAGCGTGTCGAGCAGGTGCCAGGCGATGGCCTCGCCCTCGCGGTCGGGGTCCGTCGCGAGGAGGAGCTCGTCGGCGTCCTTGAGCAGGTCCTTGAGCTCGGAGACCTTCGACTTCTTCTCCGGCGTGACGATGTAGAGCGGGTGGAACTCGTTGTCGACGTCGACACCCAGGCGGGCCCACGACTCGCCCTTGTACTTGGCCGGGACGTCCGCCGCGCCGCGCGGCAGGTCCCGGATGTGCCCGACCGACGACTCGACGACGTAGTCGTTGCCGAGGTACGGCTGGATCTTCTTCGCCTTGGTGGGGGACTCGACGATCACCAGGCGGCGCACGCGCCCGCCGGCCGATGTGGCCGTGCCGTTCCCGTTGCGGCGCCCCCCGCCGGCCGCGCTGCGGCGCGTGCGGGTGCCGGCGGCCGTGCCGTTGCTCTCGGCAGGCGCGTCGGTGTCGGTGCTCGTCGTTCGGGTTGCCACGTGGTCCTACTCCATCCCTCCGGCCGCGTCGCCGGTCACGCACCGGTTCGCGTCCGACTTCCGGGCGTCTCGGTCGGGGCGGCGCGACGGACCGTTACCTCCGGTCACCGCGTCACTCCCCTTCGACCCCGGGATCGACAGTATTGCTCCCCCGCCGGTCCCCGCCGCCACGGTCGCACACCGACCGAGCATGTCGCATCCGTCACACCGCGTCGCGACCTCCGGGGCGACCGGGGGAGCGTAGCCCGCGGGTCAAGCCCTGGGTCGACCCCAGTGCCTGGGCCATTCGGCGGTGTCCACATCCTCGGGCGCGGGGCCGACCAGCTCCACGAGACGCTGCAGGCGCCGCGCTCCTGCGATCCGTAACGCCGGTCCGGCCGCCGGGCATTCCGGCGCGACGGCCGGGACGAGCGCGAGGTGGTGGCTCCGGCACTGCGCCGGGGCGGGCGGCGCCGGCGGCAGGTCGAGGGCGGTGGTGCCGTCCGTGAGCAGGATCGCCGGGGCCGGGCGGGTGGGCGACGACCTGGGCGCGGGTGGGATGACCGGGCCGCTCGTGGGCGCGGGTTCGGCGTCGGGACATGCATCGGGGTCGTCCGTGGTGAGAGCGTCCTCCGTGAGCGCGGAGCCCGCCTCGGTGTCCGCCGCGGCGCGCTCCCGACAGCCCTCGCAGGGTGGGAGCACGATCCGCGCGGGCGGCAGGCCCAGCCGCGTCGTGGCGGCGATCAGGGCGTCGTGGGTGCCGGGTGCGGCGCCGTCGAGGGGCAGGACGCAGCCCCCACGCCCGTCCGCGCGGCCGCAGGCGAGCACCCAGAGCCGCAGGGCGGTGCCGTCGAGCTGGAAGCCCGCCGGCACGCTCTTGCGCCGGTCCCGGCCCGTCCAGGCCCGCGCGAGGCCGGCCAGGTCGCGGCGGTAGGCGGTACGCAGCTCCCGTCCCGCGCAGGTCCGCTCGCCGAGCTCGAACGGGATGCCGAGCGGCGCCGCCGCGGCCCGCACGGCCGCCGCCCGCCCCGCGTCGGCCACCTGGAGGCTGATCCGTGCGGTGTCCCCGGCCCCGAAGCGGGTGATCCGGGCCGGCCCGCACAGCAGCCCGGCGAGATCGCCGAGCCGCAGGGGCCGGGCGTCCGCGGAGAACAGCGAGAGCTGGGACACGTCGCGCACCCTAGAACATCTGTTCGAGAGGTGATCGCGCGGCGCGCCGGATTCGCCCGACCGGACGGCGACACGCCGAACCGACACGCGCACCCCGGGTTACCGGGTGCGGCTCATCGCGGTGCGGCGCCCGGGATCGCCGCGAGCTTCGTGCAGTTGCCGGCCTGCTGGGCCGCCTTGTCGAGGCGCGGCGAGGTCTTGAGGTCGCCGAGCGCGTCGGGCGCCGTGAGCTGCGTGAGGTTGGTGTTGGTCTCGTCCAGGGCGGCCCGGAAGGCGTCGACGTTCGCCGGGTCGGCGGCGTCGACCTTCGCCTTGGCGGCGCCGATGTCGTTCTGCAGCTTCTCCAGGCCGGACGAGATCCGCGCGACGGTGTCGTCGCCGCCGCCGACGGGCGAGGCCCCGACCGTGCCGAGCTGGTCGCGGCTCTGCTGGAGGCCGGTCTGGCTGGCGCCGAGGTAGTCCGACAGCCGCTGCTTGATCGTGGGCAGGTCGGCACCCTCGAAGGCGGGCTGGGCCAGCACCGGGGTCGTGTAGGTCAGGACCGCGCCGCAGACCTTGTCGACCCAGGCCACCGGGTCGGCGCCGCGGCCGGCCGTCGGACGCGGCGCGGGGTCGGCGGTCGGGGTGCCCGCGACGACGGTCGCGCAGCCGCTGACGGACAGCAGCCCGCCGAGCACCACGGCGACGGCGAGCCGGGACGGGCGAGGCACGGGGCGCCTCCAGGGGACGAGGGGAGCGGGGGCCGGGGACCGACAGTACGCGAGCGGGCCGTCCCGCCTGCTCAGCCGCCGGGCGTGGGGCTGCTGAGGCGGCTGAGGTTCTGGCAGGCGGGCGCCTTCGTCGCGGCGTCGGTGACCGCGGAGTCGAGGCCCGCCAACGGGTCCTGGTTCGCGTCCTGCAGCTGCAGGACCGGCGCGACCGCGCCCTCGATGTCCTGCTGCAGCGTCGGGGAGGAGAGGTCCAGGGCGTCGACCTGGGTCCTGGCCTGCTGGAAGGCCGAGCGGTAGCCGGTGAGCTGGTCGCGGAACTTCGTGACGGCCTCGTCGCCGCCGGAGACCGGGGAGGCGCCGAGGGTGTCCAGGTCGGCCAGCGCCTTGTCCAGCGACGTCGCCGTGTTGCCGAGGTAGGCCGACAGGTTGCGCGCCTGGGCGGGCAGGTCCGGGGCCGCCTGCGGCCCGACGATCGCCGCCTCGCGGAAGGTGGCGTAGGAGCTGCACAGGCCGTTGGTCCAGTCGACCGTCTCCTGCTCGCTCGCGCCGCCGCACCCGGCGAGCAGCAGCCCGGTCGCGACCGCGGCCACCGCCGCGGCGCGGCGCCGGGCGGCGCTGGTACGCATCGTCATCCGTGTCCTCCACGTCGGCCCTGCTGGCGGCCCCCCGGACGCCCGTCCGTCCCGTTCGCCCCGTCCGGGGCGCTGAGACGGTAGCGAGTCCGGCGTGGACGCAGGAGGCCGCCCGCCCCCGGAGGGGGACGAGCGGCCTCCTGGATCGCCGAGAGGGCCCGGCGCCCGGCCGACCGGACTCCGCCGGTCGGCCGCGCCGGATCACGCCACGGGGCTGTCCGCGGGCGTCTCCTGGATCGACGACGTGCGGCGCTTCGACACCGTGACCGCCGCGACGATGATGATCACCGCCACGACGGCGATCGCGATGCGGATCGGGGCCGAGGCGCTGTCGCCGACGGTGAACACGACGACCGCCGGCGCGATCAGCACCGAGACCAGGTTCATGACCTTGATCAGCGGGTTGATCGCCGGGCCCGCGGTGTCCTTGAACGGGTCGCCGACGGTGTCGCCGATGACCGTCGCCTCGTGGGCGTCGGAGCCCTTGCCGCCGTGGTTGCCGTCCTCGACCAGCTTCTTGGCGTTGTCCCACGCGCCGCCGGAGTTGGCGAGGAAGATCGCCATCAGCGTGCCGGTGGCGATGGCGCCGGCCAGGTAGCCGGCCAGCGGGCCGACGCCGAGGCCGAAGCCGACCGCGATCGGGGCGAAGATCGCGAGGAGGCCGGGGGTGGCGAGCTCGCGCAGCGAGTCCCGGGTGCAGATGTCGACGACCCGGCCGTACTCCGGACGGTCCGTGCCGTCCATGATCCCCGGCTTGCTGGCGAACTGGCGTCGCACCTCGTAGACGACCGCGCCCGCGGCCCGGGTCACGGCGTTGACCGCGAGCCCGGAGAACATGAAGACGACGGACGCACCGATGATCACGCCGACGAGCGTGTTCGGGCTGAACACCTCCGCGCTGAACGTGTTGCCGGCGTCCTGCAGCGCGACCCCGGCCTTGGCGAGCGCCTGGGTGAACGCGTCGCGGTACGAGCCGAACAGCGCCGTCGCGGCCAGCACCGCGGTGGCGATGGCGATGCCCTTGGTGATCGCCTTGGTGGTGTTCCCGACGGCGTCGAGCTCGGTGAGGATGTCGACGCCCTCGCCCTCGACGTCGCCGGACATCTCGGCGATGCCCTGGGCGTTGTCGGAGACCGGGCCGAAGGTGTCCATCGCGACGATCACGCCGACCGTGGTCAGCAGGCCGGTGCCCGCCATGGCCACGGCGAACAGCGCGACGACGATGGAGCCCGACAGCAGGAACGCCCCGTAGACGGCGGCGCTGATCACGAGCGCCGTGTAGACCGCGGACTCGAAGCCGATCGAGATGCCGGACAGGATGACGGTGGCGGCGCCGGTCAGCGACGAGCGTCCGACGTCCTGCACCGGCTTGTCCTCGGTGCCGGTGAAGTAGCCGGTCAGCCAGAGGATGACGCCCGCGAGCACGATGCCGATGATCACGGCGACCGACGCGATGATCCGCGGGTCCTGGGTCAGCGTGGTGACGGACGCGTCCGTCGGGTTCGTCAGGTCGGCGAAGCTGCCGGGCAGGTAGACGAACGCCGCCACGACGGACAGCACGCCGGCGAAGACCGCCGAGATGTAGAAGCTGCGGTTGATCGCCTTGAGGGTGTTCTCGCCGGCGCGGGCCCGGGTGACGTAGACGCCCATGACCGCGGTGATCACGCCGATGGCGGGGATGATCAGCGGGAACAGCAGGCCCTGCAGGCCGAACGCGGCCGAGCCGAGGATCAGCGCCGCGACCAGCATGACCGCGTAGGACTCGAACAGGTCGGCCGCCATACCGGCGCAGTCGCCGACGTTGTCGCCGACGTTGTCCGCGATGGTCGCGGCGTTGCGCGGGTCGTCCTCCGGGATGCCCTGCTCCACCTTGCCGACGAGGTCGGCGCCGACGTCGGCCGCCTTGGTGAAGATGCCGCCGCCGACTCGCATGAACATCGCCAGCAGCGCGGCACCGAAGCCGAAGCCCTCCAGGACCTTGGGGGCCTGACCGGCGTAGACCAGCACGACCAGGGCCGCGCCGAACAGGCCCAGGCCGACGGTGAACATGCCGACGACGCCGCCGGTGCGGAACGCGATGCGGGTGGCCTTCTCCCGGCCGCCCGGTTCCCGCGAGGCCGCGGCCACGCGGATGTTCGCCCGGGTGGCGAGCCACATACCGGTGTAGCCGATCGTGGCGGAGAAGACCGCACCGATCACGAAGAAGATCGACCGGCCGATGCGTTCGCCCAGGTCGTCGGCAGGCAGCGCCAGCAGCAGCAGGAAGACGACGACCACGAAGATGCCGAGCGTCCTGAACTGTCGTTTCAGGTACGCCTGGGCGCCTTCCTGGACCGCTTCTCCGATCTCCTGCATCCGCTTGGTGCCCTGGCCGGCGGCCAGCACCTCCCGGAGCAGCATGTAGCCGATGGCCAGGGCCGCGAGCGCGACGACGGCGACCACGCCGACGACGACGCGATCACCCGAGCCGAGCTCGAGGCCCACAGCGGGCACGGACATCCGTCCTCCTGTTGCGTCGGTGTGCGCCAGGGAGGCCGATCCGGCCGGCTCGCGTTCCGACGGCATCCCTGGCGTCGAGCGCATGCTCCGTCGCGTCGGTGCGACGGGCGCGTGCAGTGTACGAGTGTGTCCGATGTCGCAGTTGAGATCCACACCACCCCACCTCCCCGTCGGGCGAGGTGATCGAGAACACAGACGGCCGAATGGCCGAACCCGCAGGTCCAGTTGATGATTGAACGATCATCGAAAGAGGCCGTCTGCGGCTTCTACGACCACGTGCTCGACCTGCCGGCCGCGGATCGCGAGCTGCTCCTCGGAGCCCTCGCCGCGGCGCCCGCCCGGGACGGGGTCGCCCAGGACTTCGGGCTGCTCGCGCCGGGCCCTGCCACCGGTGCGGCCGCCGGCGCCGTGGCCGAGCAGGGCTGGATGTGCTGCTTCTCCGGCCGCTACCACCTGCACAGCGCCGGGCTCCTCGGCCCGGAGGAGCGGTTCGTGGTCGCGGTGCTCGGCGGCCGGCCGCGGGTGGGCGGCCGGGCGCAGGCGCGGGACGAGTCCGACGCGGTGGCGTCGGCGGCCGACGTGCTCACGGGGGCGTTCGGCAGCGACTGACCTTGCGCCCGATTCCCGGGCGTGCGCGCGGAACCGTCGGTGCGGTGTGCGAGCCTCGACCGTATGCGTGACCAGGCGATCGGGTGGGCGGGCGACGGGCCGGTGCTCGTCGAGGGGCCGCCGGACCCGGTCGCGCCCACCGCGCCGGCGCCACGGTCGGCGCGCGGGCTGGAGCTGCTGAACCGGGTGCTCGCGGGCTCCGGCGTCGATCCGGACGTGCCCGTGGTCGAGGTCGAGGCGGACGGGACCCTCCCGCCGGGAGCGGCCGGGGACACCGAGGAGCTCGAGGACGAGTTCGACCCCGCCGAGGCGGCGAACCCGCTGCGCCACGCGGTGCGCCTGCCGCCCCGGCCCGGTCGGGCCGTGGCCTGGCCGGCCTGGGCGCCGCAGGAGGTGGTCGAGGCGTTCCGCCGCGCAGGCGTGGCGCGGCCGTGGAGCCACCAGGCCGAGGGCGCCGAGCTGGCCCACGCGGGGCGGGACGTCGTGGTCGCCACCGGCACGGCGTCGGGCAAGTCCCTCGTCTACCAGCTGCCGGTGCTGTCGCGGCTCGCCATCGACCCCCGCGCCACGGCGCTGTACCTGTCCCCGACCAAGGCGCTCGCCGCCGACCAGCTGCGGGCCCTGCGCGAGCTCGGCCTGCCGGACGTCCGGCCCGCGGCGCTCGACGGCGACACCCCGATGGACGAGCGGGACTGGGCTCGCCGGCACGCCCGGTGGATCTTCAGCAACCCGGACATGCTGCACCGCTCGGTGCTGCCGCGGCACGGTCGCTGGGCGGGCTTCCTGCGCAAGCTCGCCTTCGTGGTCGTCGACGAGTGCCACACCTACCGCGGGGTCTTCGGCTCGCACGTCGCGCTGCTGCTCCGCCGCCTGCTGCGCGTCGCGGCGCGCTACGGCGCGCGCCCGACGATCGTGCTCGCCTCGGCCACCGTGGCCCGCCCCGGCGAGTTCGCCTGCCGGCTGACCGGCCGCGAGGTCAGTGCGGTGACCGAGGACAGCTCGCCCAGCGCGGGCCGGACGGTCGCACTGTGGGAGCCGCCGCTGCTGCCCGAGCTCAGCGGCGAGAACGGCGCCCCGGTCCGCAGGCCAGCGTCGACGGAGTCCTCCCGGATGCTGGCGGACCTCGTGGTGGAGGGCGCCCGGAGCCTCGCGTTCGTGCGCTCCCGCCGCGGCGCCGAGGTCACCGCGCTCGGTGCGCAGCGGCTCGTCGCCGACGTCGACCCGGACCTGGTGCCGCGCATCTCGGCCTACCGCGGCGGCTACCTGCCCGAGGAGCGCCGGGCCCTGGAGAGCGCGCTCATGCGCGGCGACCTGCTCGGCGTGGCCACGACCAACGCCCTCGAGCTGGGCGTCGACATCGCCGGGCTCGACGCCGTGGTCGTGGCCGGCTTCCCGGGCACCCGCGCCTCCTTCTGGCAGCAGGCGGGCCGCGCCGGCCGGGCGGCGGACGAGGCGCTGGTGGTGCTCGTCGCGCGGGACGACCCGATGGACACCTACCTCGTGCACCATCCGCGGGCCCTCATCGGCGCGCCCGTGGAGAGCTGCGTGCTCGACCCCGGCAACCCGTACGTGCTGGCGCCGCAGCTCGTGTGCGCCGCCGCCGAGATGCCGCTCACCGAGGCGGACGTCGCGGGCGTGTTCGGGGGCGCCGTCGCGGAGGAGGTGCTCGCCGAGCTGGTGGAGGACGGGGTGCTGCGCCGGCGCCCGACCGGTTGGTTCTGGCCGACGCCCCGGGAGCAGCCCGCCGCGTCGGTCGACATCCGCGGGTCCGGGCTGGGGCAGGTCGCGCTGGTGGAGGCCGGCACCGGGCGGATGCTCGGCACGGTCGACGGCGCCTCCGCGCCCGGGACCGCGCACCCCGGGGCGGTCTACCTGCACCGCGGGGAGAGCTACGTCGTCGACGAGCTGGACCTCGACGCCGGCGTCGCGCTCGTGCACCAGGAGGAGCCGGACTGGCGCACCGACGCGCGGTCGAACTCGGACGTCGAGATCGTGGCCGTGCGGGCCCGCAGCGACCACGGCCCGGTCTCCGTGTACTTCGGCGACGTCCGCGTGACCAGCCAGGTCGTGGGCTACCAGCGCCGCACCCCGGACGGGACGGTGCTCGAGACCGTGCCGCTGGACATGCCCGCGCAGACGCTCGAGACCCGCTCGGTCTGGTACACGATCGACGAGGGTGTGCTGGCCGATGCCGGTCTCGACCCGGCGCGGTTGCCCGGCGCGCTGCACGCCGCCGAGCACGCCGCGATCGGCCTGCTCCCGCTCTTCGCCATCTGCGACCGCTGGGACATCGGCGGCCTCTCGACCGCGCTGCACCCCGACACCGGATTGCCGACGGTGTTCGTCCACGACGGTCACCCCGGCGGCGCGGGCCTGGCCGAGCGGGGGCACGCCGTGCTCGAGCGCTGGCTGCGGGCGACCCGCGAGGCGATCCGGAACTGCAGCTGCCGCACCGGGTGCCCCTCGTGCGTGCAGTCGCCCAAGTGCGGCAACGGGAACAACCCGCTGGACAAGGCGGGCGCGGTCCGCGTGCTGGACCTGGTGATCGGCGCGCTGGTGCGGCACCCGGCGGTCGGCTGAGCGATCGGGCGGCGCGACTGCAGGGGACGTCGTCGGCCGCCGCCGGCGGGCCCGTCGGGGGCCGGACCGGCCGGCGGCGGCCAGCGAGCGGTGGGTCCGTATGGGGGTCAGCGACGGAGCGCCTCGGTCCCACCGCGGTCTGGGGAGCGTGCTCGTGGACGGTGCTGCCGACTCCGCCGTGCTCGTCGATCGCGCCGTGCCGTGTTCAGTAGGCCCGGTCCGCGCGGGACCCGCCAGACGCGGTCGCCGATCGGTTCCGGTCCCACGACGAGCGCGGGTGCCGGAGTCGATCGACGGGCAGCCGTCGGGCGGGCGGCTGCAGGTGGCGGAGGCCGGTATCGCGACACCGTTCACCGGGTCTTCCCGACCGTTCACCGGTTCGTCGCTCGGTGGTCTTCCCGTGGCCGTCGTGGAGGCCGTGTCGGGTACCGGTCCGGCGTGGGCGCGGCCGGTCGCCGCCTCTGCCGCGAGCAGGCTCCACGGCCGCCGCACCTGCACCTCCACCAGGGCGTTCCAGCCGTCCAGAGTGCACCGGGTGAGTTCGGCGGCCATGGCGCCGGTGACCCGGCGCGCCGCCGCGCAGGCGGCCTGCTCGCCCTGCACGGGGTCGCCGGCCGCCGCGAGTGCGGCGAGATCGGCGGCCGCTTCCGCCCGGTGCCGGGCGAGCACCGCGCCGCCGACGTCGACGAGGAAGGCCGTCACCGCCAGGAGGGTGGCCGCCGCGAGGGCCGCCCACACCGTGGCGGATCCCCGGTCACGGAGCTCCCTGCAACGCGGCTCGGCGCTCGACCGGCGCGCGCCCTGCAACCCGGTGCACGCGGCCGAGCGGTGTGGCGTGGTCCGGGTGCTCACGCGGCCGCCTCGGAGGCGGTGACGGCGCCGGGTTCGAGGGCGCCGACCGCCGTGCCGCTGACCTGGATCGGCACGGGGCCGACCGGCGCCGCGGTGACGACGGCCCGCACCTCGAGGGCCCCGACGGTCAGCTCGAGAGTTGCGCCGCGCGGAGCGAGCGCCGCTGCGGCCGCGCGCCCGCGGTCGGCCTCACCCCGTGCCGCGAGGCGGACCAGCTCCCGGGCCGCGTCGGTGCAGCGGACCGCGGCGGCGACCGTGGCGACGGCGCCGAGCGCGGCGAGGACGACGAGGGTGAGCGCGCCGAGCGCGATCGCCGCCTCGACGGTGACCGCGCCGCGCTCGGCCTGGCGCATCAGAACGTGACCGACAGCGCGCGCTGCACGAGCTGGGTCAGTGCCGTGACGATCGAGTCGCCGCTGATGACGGTGTAGAGCACGGCGGCGAACGCGGCCGCCGCCAGCGTCCCGATCGCGTACTCGACGGTGGACATCCCCCGGTCGTCGGCGGTGATCCGCGCCGCGAGCGCGCGGAGGAGTGTGGCGAGCCGGTGGCGGAGTCGCCGGAGCGGCGAGCTGCGGTCGGGCGGGCCCGGGTCGGCCGGTGCGCCGGACAGCCGCTCGACCGCGACGGGCGACGGCAGGTCGGCGGGCCCAGACCACGTGCGAAGTGCGTTGCTGCCGGGACGGGGCCGCGGGTCGGGACGCGGCTCGGGCCGGGGCAGGGCGAGGGCGGGCAGGGACATCGGGTCCTCCTCGGGTCGGGGTCGGGGTCGGGGTCGGGGTCGGGGTCGGGGTTGGGATCGGGTCGGTGGGACGAGTGGTCGGGTGGTGGTGGGGTGGGGGCGCGCGCCCGCCGGGTGTCAGCCGTGGGCGCTCCCGGGTCGGCGGAGCCGGCGCGGCGGGGGAGGTCGGGCGGTGCGGGGAGCGGTCACCATCGCGCCAGGGCCTCTCCGGCGAGGCCGATGACGACCGGCGCGATCCCCAGGGCGAGGAAGGCCGGGAGGAAGCAGAGACCCAGCGGCGCAGCGATCAGCACCGCGGCGCGCTCCGCCTTCGCCTCGGCCGCGTCGCTGAGCCCGGCGCGCAGCCGGGCCGCCTCCGACCGGGCGACCCGCGCCAGCCCGGCGCCGGTGTCGGCCGAGCGGCGGGCCGCCCGCCCGAACGCCTCGAGGCCCGGTACCGCCGCGACCGCGCCCCACGCCTCCGCAGGCGCCGACCCGAGCTCGAGCAGCCCGGCCGCTCGGCGGAGGCCGGTGCCGACCTCGCCCTCGATCCGCAGCGCCGCCGCCTCGGCGGCCGCGGGAACCGGGAGCCCGGCCTCGAGGCAGGTGGCCAGGAGCTCCCATCCCGCCGCCAGGCCACCCGCGTCCGCCCTGCGGACCGGGCGCGCCACGGCCCGCGCCACCAGGAGGTGCAGGCCCACGGCTGCGGTCGCACCGACGACCACGGCGCCGAGGACGCCGGCCGCACCGGCCGCGGGCCCGCCGACCACCGTCCAGACGACGACGGCGACGGCCAGCCCTCCGACCGCCGTCCAGCCACGGCGGAGGGGTACGGCCGGTTCTGCGGCCGGCGCGGCCGTCGACACCAGGCCGCCCAACCGGGCCCTGGCCCCCGGAGCGCCGCCCACCAGCAGCGCGAGGGCGAGGAGCACCAGTGCGGCGGCCGTGGTCATCGGCTCACCGGGCCCGTCGCGATGCGGTCGCTCCACAGGAGGCCGGCCAGCAGCAGGCCGGAACCGACCAGCAGCAGAACCTGACCGAGCAGCCCGCCGCGCAGCACCCCGAGGGGATCGGCTCCGAGCAGGTGGCCCAGGCCGAGCCCGAGCACCGGCAGCGCGGTCAGCACCCCGGCGGTGGCGCGCGGCCCGGCGAGCCTGGCGCGGACCCGGGCCTCGAAGGCGAGCCGCCAGCGCAGGTCGGCGAGCGTGCCGGACAGGAGGTCGGCGAGCGGGGCGCCGTGCCGGTCGGCCAGGGACCAGGCGCCGGCGAGGCGGCGCAACTCGGTCCCCACCAGATCGCCGCGGTCCGCGGCGCCGCGGCGGAGGGCGGCCGGGACGTCGTCGCCCAGGCGGGCGGCAGCGGCCGCCGGAGCGAGCGCCTCGGCAGCCAACGGACCGTCCGAGCGAGCGCCGTCGAGCGCGGCCGCGGGGTGCGCCCCGCTCCGGAGCTCCTCGACGATCCGCGACACGGCCTCGGCCAACTCGCCCGCGGCCGCGCTAGCTCCGGCCCGCTCCCGGGCCCGTGCGCGCCGGTGCCGGACCACTTCCGCCGCCCCGGCTCCCGCGACCCCGCCCGCGGGCCCGCCGAGCACCAGGCCGAGCCCGGCACCGGCGAGCACGACCAGCAGCCGGAGCGGCGGGACGGCGAGGACGCGCGCTGTCGGCGCCGGCGCGAGCACCCGCAGCCGACGGCGCGCCGAAGGGCCGGGCGCGCACACCAGCGCCGCCGCCAGGAGGGCCGGCACCGCGGCACTCACGGCGCATCCCACGGTGTCGGAACCCAGTCTTCGGTGCACGACCGCTGGAGGTGCCCGGGGACCCGGTCCCGATCCCACAGCGCCTGGACGACCCCGGCGTCCGAGGTCGTGACGGCGTTCACGACGCACTCCACGGCGCCGGGACTCCTCGTTCGGCGAGGAGGCGGTCGAGATGGTCGCGGTCGGCGGTCCAGCCGCGGCCGCGCTCCCACACCGGCCGGACGACCACCTCCGCGGGCCCGGCCGACGTCTGCCGGCCGAGCACACCGACGGCCTCGAGCACCCGGCCGCGGGGGGTGCGCCGCATGTGCAGCACGACCTGCACCGCTGCGGCGAGCTGGCTGTGCAGGGCCGCGCGCTCCATGCCGCCGAGCGCGGCGAGTGCCTCGAGCCGGGCCGGCACCTCGCGGACCGAGTTGGCGTGCACGGTGCCTGCGCCGCCGTCGTGACCCGTGTTGAGGGCCGACAGCAGATCGCAGACCTCGCCGCCGCGTACCTCGCCGACGACGACCCGGTCCGGCCGCATGCGCAGTGCCTGGCGGAGGAGGTCGCGCAGGCTGACCCCGCCCGCGCCCTCGATGTTCGCGGGGCGCGCGACCAGCCGCACGACCTGCGGGTGCCGCGGCTGGAGCTCCTGCGCATCCTCGACCGTGAGGATCCGCTCGGCCGGGTCGACCGCGCCGAGCAGGGCGGCGAGAAGGGTGGTCTTGCCCGAGCCGGTCCCGCCGGAGACCAGCACCGCGAGCCGGGCCGCGACGACCGCGCGCAGCAGCTGTTCGGCGGCCGGCTCGAGCGTGCCGAGCCGGGTGAGTGAGCCGAGGTCGTGCGCGGCGGGGCGGAGCACGCGCAGCGAGAGGCAGGTCCCGTCGACGGCGACGGGGGCGAGCACGGCGTGCAGCCGCACCCCGCGGGACCCGCCGGAGCCCCCGGGACCGCCCGCGAGCCAGCCGTCGACGTAGGGGCTGGCGTCGTCGAGCCGGCGGCCCGCCGCGAGCGCCAGACGCTGGGCGAGCCGCCGGACCGCCGACTCGTCCGGCAGCCGGACCGGCGCGGGTTCGAGCCCGGCGCCCCGGTCGACCCTCACGATGCCGCCCCCGGAGACCAGCACGTCCGTGGTGCGGGGATCGCGCAGCAGCGGATCGAGCGGGCCCGCCCCGACCAACTCCTCACGCAGCACCCGGAGCGCGGCGAGGACGTCGAGGTCCGAGGCGACGCCGCCGGACTCGGCGCGCACGGCGTCGGCCACGGCCGCCGGGGTGGGCTCGTGGCCGTCCTCGGCGAGCCGGGTCCGGACGCGGTCGACGAGCGTGGTCACGAGGCCCGCCGCAGGTCCGGCGCCCCGGTGCCCGCCAGCGCGGTGAGCAGCTCTCGGGCCGCGGTGCTGAGCGGGCCGCGCTTGCGGCCGGGTGGCACGCCCTGCTCGGTGAGCCGCGCCAGCGTGCGCTCCGGCGTCATCGACGCGAGCAGCGGGAGTCCGAGCGCCTCGGCGATGTCGGCCGGGGCGAGGCCGCCGGGCGAGGGGCCACGCACGACGAGACCGACCTCGCGCGTCTGCTCGGCCAGCACCGCCGCGACCCGGCCCGCCGCGGCGCAGGAGCGCACGTCGGCCGGGACGACCAGCGCGGTCAGGTCGGCGGCGTCGAGGGCCGCGACGGCCGCGTCCGTGGGGTAGCGCGGGACGTCGCACACGACCGTCTCGCCCGCCCGGCGGCCCGCGTCGAGCACGGCGGTGACGGCACCGGCCGACGGTCCGGCCGCCTCCCGCGCACACGACAGCACGCCGAGCTCGGCACCGGACCGGCTGATCGCGGGTGCGGGCAGCGCGGCGTGCAGCGCCGAGGCGGGCACGCGGCCGTCCGTGATCGTGAGCTCGGGCCAGCGCAGGCCCGTGACCTCCTCGGCACCGAGCACCAGGTCCAGTCCGCCGCCGAGCGGATCGCAGTCCACGAGCAGGGTGCGGTCGCCCGCAGTTGCCGCGACCACGGCGACGGCTGCCGCCAGCACGGACGCCCCGGCCCCGCCCTTCCCACCGACGACGGCGAGCACCCGCCCCACCCCCGTGGCCTCGCCCTGCTCGGCCGCGGCCGCGAGCCGTTCGACGAGGTGCGGCTCGGCGGCGGGCAGCTCGACCGCCTGCTCCGCACCGAGCGCGACGGCACACTCCAACGCCTCGATCGACGCCCGGTCGAAGCCGACCAGCATCAGGTCGGCGCGCCGGGGCAGGCCGGCGCGTACGCAGCGCCGGGCCGACTCCTCGTCGAGCAGCACGAACGGGGCGCCCGGCCAGTGCCGCCGCGCGTCCGCCGCATCGGCCGCCCGGTGCACCTCGCAGCCCGCGGCCGCCGCCAGCCGGAGGACGGCGTCGAGGAGTTCGGGGTCCTCGACCATCACCAGTGTCCGCTCGCCCATCGCACGCTCCCTCCGCCGCTCCCGTCCCTCGGGGCCGATCACGAGCCTGCGGCCTCGGGGCGCGGGTGGACGGACCGATCGCGCCGCTGTGGATCGTCGGGGTCGGGTGTGGACAGATCGGTCCGGGTCGGCCTCCGACCTCGGGAATCGTCGGGGTGCGGGGGCATGATCGTGCGGGGGCGTGTGGGTGCCGCTCGGGGCAGGGTGCGGTGGGTCGTGGTGGCGCTCCGGGCGGGTGTCGGGGTGGCGGTCGTCGTGGTTCGTGGTGGCGGCCGTTCTCGATCCGCGGCGGCGGTCGGGGTGGCGCGGGCTCGCCCGGCCGCAGTCCCGCGACTGTTCTTCCGCGGCGCCCACCCGACGCCTCGTGCCGTACCTGCGGCCCGCCGCCCCGCCGCGCCCCGCACCTGCACTCCGCCGTCCGGCCGTCGGGCGATCGCCCGGCAGACAGTCATGGCCCCGGGACGTACTTGCGGTTACAGTTGTCGTCGGCTCGGACCGTGTCCGAGCGGGTTCAGCTCGACCCCCCGGGGCTGAACCGCCCGACGGCCTCCGCCAATCCCCCCTGGCGGAGGCCGTCCCCATTCCGGGGCCGGCCGGGCGCCGCGTCGGGCCCGATCCGCGGATCTGGCAGGCTTCCCCGGTGCCCGCTCCGACCGCCCCCGCCGAGCAGCCGGCCGCTCCCCGGGCCCCGCGGCCGGCCGCCGCGTTCTTCGACCTCGACAAGACGATCATCGCCGGTTCCTCGGCGCTGGCCTTCTCCCGGCCCTTCCGCCGGCAGGGCCTCATCACCCGGCGGGCGGTGCTGCGCAGCGCGTACGCCCAGCTCCTGCTGCTGTTCGCGGGTGCCGACGCCGACACGATGGACCTGCTGCGCCGCCGCATCACCGCGCTCGCCACGGGGTGGGAGGTCGCCCAGATCCGGTCCATCGTGGCCGAGACGCTGCACGAGATCGTCGAACCGATGATCTACGCCGAGGCCGCCGAGCTGATCACCGAGCACCACGCCGCGGGCGACGAGGTCGTCGTGCTCAGCGCGTCGGGGATCGAGGTCGTGGAACCGATCGCCGCGCTGATCGGCGCCGACCGCAGCATGGCCACCCGGATGTCCGTGCGCGACGGCCGCTACACCGGGGAGATCGACTTCTACTGCTACGGCGAGGAGAAGGCGGTCGCCGCGCGGGCGATCGCGGCCGAGCGCGGCTACGACCTGGCCGACTGCCGGGCCTACTCGGACTCGATCACCGACCTGCCGCTGCTGCTCGCCGTCGGGCACCCGACGGTGGTCAACCCGGACAAGGCGTTGCGGCGCGAGGCGGAGCAGCGGGGCTGGCCGGTGCTCGCCTTCGCGGCCCCGGTCTCGCTGCGTTCCCGGCTCCGTCCGCGGGCGCCGGTCCTGGCCGTGGCCGCCGCGGGGCTGGGTCTCGCGGCCGCGGGGCTGGGTCTCGCCGCGGCGGGCGGCGCCGGCTGGTGGGCGCAGCGGACCCGCGAGCGGGGCAGCCGTTTCCGCAGGTCGGAGGCATTCTGACGGACAGGGCGGCCGCTCGCATCCGCCGTCCGGGTCGCGTCGCGGACCGCCGATCGACACCCTCCGGGACTGAACCGGTGCACCTCGCCGGACCCCTTGCTGTGGTGCCGCTCACGGGGTACGAATGTCCTCACGGACCTCCGCGAGGCCAGAGCCGGTGCGGCAGAGAAGCACCCGACTCCCCTTCCCGGAGCTCCGTGCACGACCGCCGGGCACTCCACGCACAGCACGCCGCGGGAGGCATGTCGTCGTGGGCCTGCGTACCGGGACGCCGGACGCCGAGGCCGGAGCACGACACGTAGTGCACGCCTGGATCCCGGTGCTTCGTGCGAGTGGGCGGTGCCCCTTCCCGACACGGTGGGGGCACCGCCCCCTCTCGTGTCGGGGGTCGGTCAGGCGCGGGCGTCGGCGATCGACATCCCCTCGCGGGCGCCGGCCTCCCAGGCGCGGCAGCAGTGCAGGATCCACTCGCGCAGCCCCTCCGGCGTCCCGGCGGCGAACCCCTCCGCGGCCGCGCGGTACTCCTGCGCCCGGCGCAGGTGCCCGACCTCCGGCACGGCGAGCGACTTGGGGTCGTAGCCGGTGGCCACGGCGGTGAGCCGGGCCGCCGCCCGGGCGACGACGCCGTCGGCGGTCCCGAAGGGACGCAGCGCGAGCAGCTCCCCGTGCACCACCGCGACGACGACGGGCGCGGGTACCGCGGTCCCGCCCGTCACCAGGTCGGCCAGCAGGGACAGCCGCGCCGACGCGCCCTCGCGCGGTCGTCCGAGCCGGGCCTCGTGCTCCTCGACCGGGATCAGGTCGGTGGCCGCCAGCACGTGCAGCCGGGCCAGCGCCTGCAGCGGCGCCCCCTTCCACGCCGCGAGCAGCTTCGTCGCCTCGTCGGCCACGCGGACGGCGCCGGCCAGCACCGGGTCGGTGACGTGGTCCTCCCGGGCGGGGGTGAGCGGGGCGCCGTCGAGCGCCGCCGACGCCCGGGCCCCGCGCAGCGCCGCCTCGGCCGAGGTAGCCGGCCAGCCGCGCCGGTTGACCTGGTGGTTGTGCACCGGGACGAGGGCAGCGCGGGCGGCGGCGACGGCGTCGGCCACCCCGGGCAGGTCCGTCAGCGGGGCGAGCGGGTCGGTACGGGCGGGCACCGGGCCATGCTGCCACCGGGACCTGCTGACCGACCGGGTGGTGTCCTCTCCGTACTGACGGTGCGCAGGCGCATCCGGAGCACTACGTTTTCCCTGACGTGCGCGCCGCCGCTCAGCACCGGTGCGCCGAAGCGCCACGGCTAGAGGAGGGCACGAGAACATGGCCGAGTCCGGAGCGACGCTCGACAACCTCTCGACCGAGAGCCGGAGCTTCCCCCCGAGCGAGGAGTTCGCGGCGCAGGCCAACGCCACGGAGGACTGGTACGGGCGGGCGGACGAGGACCGCGAGGGTTTCTGGGCCGAGCAGGCCGACCGGCTGACGTGGGGGACGAGGTGGGAGCGGGTCCTCGACTGGGAGGCGCCGTTCGCCAAGTGGTTCGTGGGCGGGAAGCTCAACGTCGCCTACAACTGCGTGGACCGTCACGTCGAGGCCGGCCACGGGGACCGCGTCGCGTTCCACTGGGAGGGCGAGCCGGGCGACACCCGCACGATCACCTACGCCGACCTGCAGCGCGAGGTCTCGAAGACCGCGAACGCGCTGGCCGAGCTGGGTGTGGGCACCGGTGACCGGGTCGCGATCCAGCTGCCGATGATCCCCGAGGCCGTGTTCTCCATGCTGGCCTGCGCCCGCCTCGGGGCGCTGCACAGCGTGGTCTTCGGCGGGTTCTCCCCGGGCGCGCTCAAGGCGCGGATCGAGGACGCCGAGGCCAAGGTGCTCATCACCAGCGACGGGCAGTTCCGCCGCGGCAAGCCGGCGCCGATGAAGGAGAACACCGACCAGGCCGTCGAGGGCACCTCGATCGAGCACGTGCTGGTGGTCAAGCGCACCGAGACCGAGGTGCCGTGGACCGAGGGGCGCGACCTGTGGTGGCACGACGTCGTCGACGCGGCCTCGGACCAGCACACGCCGGAGGACTTCGACTCCGAGCACCCGCTGTTCATCCTGTACACCTCGGGCACCACGGGGAAGCCGAAGGGCATCCTGCACACCTCCGGCGGCTTCCTGACCCAGGTCGCCTACACGCACAACGTGGTGTTCGACCACAAGCCGGGCGAGAGCGTCTACTGGTGCACCGCCGACATCGGCTGGGTCACCGGGCACTCCTACATCGTGTACGGGCCGCTGGCCAACGCCGCCACGTCGGTGATGTACGAGGGCACGCCGAACACCCCGCACGAGGGCCGGCACTGGGAGATCGTGCAGAAGTACGGCGTCACGATCTACTACACCGCGCCCACGCTGATCCGCACGTTCATGAAGTGGGGCAAGGAGATCCCGGAGAAGTTCGACCTGTCCTCGCTCAAGGTGCTCGGCTCCGTGGGCGAGCCGATCAACCCCGAGGCCTGGATGTGGTACCGCCAGGTCATCGGCGGCGAGCGCTGCCCGATCGTCGACACCTGGTGGCAGACCGAGACCGGCGCGATCATGATCTCGCCGCTGCCCGGCGTCACGGCCACCAAGCCCGGCTCGGCGATGCGCCCGCTGCCCGGCATCGGCGCCGCCGTGGTCGACGAGAACGGCACCCCGGTCGGCCACGGCCAGGGCGGCTACCTGGTGCTCGACAAGCCGTGGCCGTCGATGCTGCGCACGATCTGGGGCGACGAGGAGCGCTACCGCGACACCTACTGGTCGCGCTTCGAGGAGCAGGGCTACTACTTCGCCGGCGACGGCGCGAAGTACGACGACGACGGCGCGGTCTGGCTGCTCGGCCGCGTGGACGACGTGATGAACGTCTCCGGGCACCGGATCTCGACCACCGAGGTCGAGTCGGCGCTGGTCTCGCACCCGACGGTGGCCGAGGCCGCGGTCGTCGGCGCCTCGGACCCGACGACGGGCCAGGGGATCGTCGCGTTCGTGATCCTGCGCGGGAACGTGGCCCAGGACGAGGCGAAGGGCGAGGAGGCCATCGCGGCCCTGCGCAACCACGTCTCGACGGAGATCGGGCCGATCGCGAAGCCGCGCCAGATCATGGTCGTCGACGAGCTGCCGAAGACCCGCTCGGGGAAGATCATGCGCCGGCTGCTGCGCGACGTCGCGGAGAACCGGGAGGTCGGCGACGTCTCCACGCTGGCCGACTCGGCGGTCATGGACCTGATCCAGACCGGCCTCAAGGAGGGCAAGGGCGAGGACTGACCGGCAGGATCGCCGGCATGACCGACGACCCCGACGGCGTGTTCGTGCGTCGCGGGGTCGTCGTGCCCGCGCGCGAGCTCCGCTGGCGGTTCTCGCGCTCGTCCGGTCCGGGCGGGCAGAGCGTGAACACCACCGACTCGCGCGCCGAGCTGTCGTTCGATGTGGCGGGCTCGCCCAGCCTGCCCGACGACGTGCGGGAACGGGCCCTGGCCCGGCTCCGCGGGCGGTTGGTCGACGGGGTGCTGACGGTGGTCGCGAGCGAGCACCGCAGCCAGCTCCGCAACCGCGAGGCGGCCCGCGAGCGGCTCGCCCAGGCCCTCCGCGCGGCGACCGCACCCGATCCACCCTCCCGGCGCCCGACGAGGCCGACGAAGGGGTCGCAGCGCCGTCGCCTCGACGCGAAGGCCCGCCGCGGGGCCGTCAAGAAGCTGCGGGGCCGCCCCGACGAGTGATCGCCGGTTCGGCGTCCACGATCCGGGGAAGACCACCGTGGACCGTGGAACCGCCCAGGCACGGCGCCGGTCGCCGTGGCACGATGACCACTCGCCGACCGGCCCGCGCCGGTGCGGCGGATCCGCTCGACGAACGCAGGAGGCACCGCGGTGGCCACCCCGACCAGCTCCAGCGGCACGGACGTCCCGCCCGTGCTGCCGTCGATCCCGCTGTCGAAGGAGCCGGCTCCCGGCTCCGGCGACCAGTCGATCGGCGCCCTCGTGCGCGACGTCACCACCCACGTCTCGACGTTGATCCGCTCCGAGGTGGAGCTGGCCAAGGCCGAGGTGACGACCGAGGTCAAGAAGGGTGTCCAGGGCAGCGTCTTCTTCATCGTCGCGCTGGTCATCGCCCTGTTCAGCCTGTTCTTCTTCTTCTTCGCCATCGGCGAGCTGCTGTCGATCTGGCTGAACCGCGCCGCGGCGTTCGGCATCGTCTTCGGCATCATGATCATCGCCGCGGGCGTGGCGGCACTGATCGGCTACCTGCGGGTGAAGAAGATCCGCAAGCCCGAGCGGACCATCTCCTCGCTCAAGGAGACGGCCGAGGTGCTGCAGCACCGGGGGAAGGCCCAGTCGAACGGGACGCCCCAGCTGGACGGCACCGCCCGCTGAGCGGGATGGGTCGCGGGGGTCCGCGGCCCGAGCCGTCGTCCGTCCGGGTCCCCGGCCCCTGGCGGCACGGGTCGGTGTCCGCCAACGGGATCCGGCTGCACACCGTCGAGGCGGGCGAGGGCCCGCTCGTCGTGCTGCTGCACGGGTTCCCGGAGTTCTGGTGGTCCTGGCGGCACCAGCTGGTCGCGCTGGCCGCCGAGGGGTTCCGCGCGGTGGCCGTCGACCTGCGCGGGTACGGCGACTCGGACAAGCCGCCCCGCGGCTACGACCTGTGGACCCTGGCCGGCGACGTCGCGGGCCTGATCCGGGCGCTGGGCGAGCCGAAGGCGCACGTCGTCGGGCACGACTGGGGCGGCCTCATCGCCTGGACGCTCACGGCCCTGCACCCGCGGCTCGTGCGCACGCTCACGGTGGTCGACGCGCCGCACCCGCTGGCGATCCGCTCCTCGGCGGTGCGCGACCCCGCCGGGCAGCTCCGCGCGACCGCGGGCTACGCCCTCGGTTTCCAGCTCCCGCGGCATCCCGAGCGCTCCCTGCGCGCCGACGGCGGCGCCCGGGTCGAGCGGATCATGCGGGCCTGGTCGGGCCCGGACTGGCCGGCCACCGCGGACTTCGCCGAGGCCGCGCGGCGCAACCGCGAGGCCATGCAGATCTCGACGGTGGCGCACTGCTGCCTGGAGTACTACCGCTGGGCGTTGCGCTCCCAGTTCCGCGCGGAGGGCCGCCGGTTCGCGGCCGCCGTCGCCCGGCCGGCCGAGGTGCCCGTCCTGCAGATCCACGGCGCGGATGATCCCTGCCTGCTGGAGCGAACGGCGCAGATCTCGCCGCGCTGGGTCACCGGTCCGTTCACCCACCACGTCCTGCCCGGCACGGGGCACTTCCCGCATCAGGAGCGGCCCGCCGCGACGACCGCGGCGATCCTCAGACGGCTGTCAGGCTGAACGCGGCCACCGCGGTGTCGGGGTAGTCGGAGAACACGCCGTCGACGCCCGCGTCGAGGAAGGCGCGGTACTCGGCGAACACGTCGCCGTGGTCGGCCTCCCGCCCGGTGCGGCGCATCCCGCGGGGCAGGAACGAGTTCTCGTTGCGGAACGTGAACGCGTGCACGAGCAGCCCGGCCGCGTGGGCGTCGTCGACCAGGGTGGTCGGCTCGCCGTCCGGCGGGATCACCAGCTCCTTGGCGGGCCCGACGGCCGCGGCGTAGGCCGCGATGCGGGCCAGCTCGTCGGGCCGCGTGAGGTCCGCGAAGGTGCGCGGGTCGCCGGCCGCGACGAGGTCGGCCGGGGCGCCGAGGTCGTCGAGCAGCTGGACGAGCCGCACCGGGATCTCCTCGTGGAGGGCCCGCAGGTTGGCGGTCTCGAAGGACTGCACGAAGACCGGCGAGTCGGCCCGGTCCAGGCCGTGCGCGCGCAGCGACGCGACCAGCGCGGGCTCGCACGCGAGGCCGCGCCCGGCGAAGTAGGTGGGGTTCTTGGTCTCCGGGTAGACGCCGATCTCGCGGCCCAGCTCGGCGGAGAGCCGGGCGCGCAGGTCGAGGATCTCCTCGAAGGTCGGGACCGGGAAGAGGCCGTCGTAGACGGTGTTCTCCTGGCGCAGGTGCGGCAGCCGCTCGACCGCGCGCAGGGTGCGCAGCTCGGCCAGGGTGAAGTCGTCGGCGAACCAGTCCTCGACCGTGACGCCGTCGATCGTGCGGACCGTGCGCCGGCGGGCGAACTCGGGGTGCGCCGCGACGTCGGTGGTGCCGCCGATCATCGGCTCGTGCCGCGCGACGAGCACCCCGTCGGCCGTGCTGACCAGGTCGGGCTCGAGGAAGTCGGCGCCCATGCGGGCGGCCAGCTCGTAGCCGGCGAGCGTGTGCTCGGGCCGGTAGCCGGGGGCGCCGCGGTGGGCGATGACGAGGGGGGCGTGCGGCGCCGGGGCGGTCAGCAGCGCGGTGGGCACGGGGGAGTGTCCTTTCGCCGGGAAACGGCTCGCTTCCCAGCCTGCGCGGACGGGGGGTCGGGGATGCGACCGCCGGGCATCGGTCTCGTGAACTCCGGACGGCGGGTCGCGAGGCTACCCACGCGGGCGGGTGACACGCCCCGGACGGGTGAGCGGGATCATGCGGCGGGGACGGGACCGGCCGTCACGGCGTCTAGGCTTCCGACCCGTGCGCGTACTGGTCGTCGGGAGCGGAGCCCGAGAACACGCCCTGGTCCTCGCCCTGGCGCAGGACCCCCAGGTGACGGCGCTGGCCTGCGCCCCCGGCAACGCGGGGACCGCGGCGGTCGCCGAGCAGCACGGGCTCGACGCCCGTGACGGCGCCGCCGTGGTGGCGCTGGCCCGGGAGTGGGACGCCGGGCTCGTGGTGATCGGGCCGGAGGTGCCGCTGGTCGCCGGCGTCGCCGACGCGGTCCGCGAGGCGGGCATCCCGGTGTTCGGTCCGGGCGCCGCGGCGGCCCGCATCGAGGGGTCCAAGCAGTTCGCCAAGGACGTCATGGCCGCCGCCGGCGTACCGACGGCCACGTCGACCGTCGTGGACAACCCGGCGAACCTGGACGCCGCGCTGGCCGGCTTCATCCCGCCGTACGTCGTCAAGGACGACGGGCTGGCCGCCGGCAAGGGCGTGGTGGTCAGCGAGGACCTGGAGATCGCGCGGGCGCACGCCATGCACCTGCTCGACGAGGGTCACCCGGTCCTGCTCGAGGCCTTCCTCGACGGGCCGGAGGCCTCCCTGTTCTGCCTGGTCGACGGCACGACCGTGGTGCCGCTGGTCCCCGCCCAGGACTTCAAGCGGGTCGGCGACGGCGACTCCGGGCCGAACACCGGCGGCATGGGCGCCTACGCCCCGCTGCCGTGGGCCGGCGAGGGCCTCGTCGACGACCTGGTGGCCCGGGTCGTCCAGCCGGTCGCCGACGAGCTCGCGCGGCGCGGCACGCCGTTCAGCGGGCTGCTCTACGCCGGCCTCGCCCTGACCTCGAACGGTCCCGCGGTCATCGAGTTCAACTGCCGCTTCGGCGACCCGGAGACCCAGGTGGTGCTGGCGCTGCTGCGCACGCCGCTCGCCGGGGTGCTGCACGCCGTCGCGACCGGCACGCTCGCCGACCAGGCACCGCTCGAGTGGAGCGACGGCGCCGCGGTCACGGTCGTCGTGGCCGCCGAGGGCTACCCGGGCACGCCGCGGCTCGGCGACGTCATCAGCGGGGCGGAGGCCGAGGGCGTGCTGCACGCCGGCACCCGCCGGCGGGACGACGGCGCGGTGGTCTCGGCGGGCGGCCGGGTGCTGTCCGTGGTGGGCACCGGCCCGGACCTCGCCGCCGCGCGTGCCGACGTCTACCGGCGGGTGGAGGGCATCCACCTCGCGGGCTCGCACCACCGCACGGACATCGCACTGCGGGCGGAGAAGGGCGAGGTCTCGGTCCCCGGACGGTGATCTCCGCTTCACGCGTCCGTGGTCCAGGTTTCCGCGGTGTGTCCCCGCCGTTGCGGCCGGCCGTCCGCATGGTCCCGAATCCGGCAAACGTGCCGGACGTCCGGTAACCAGGGAGTAGCCCGATCGGACCAACAAACAGGGCTGTGCGGGTGTGGTTGTCAGCGTGCAAACAGCGTGTAAACCCGTTCGCCGCCGGTTGATCACGGAGGGGTCGGACGGCCAGGGTTCCCCCGTCGTCGCGCACACCGACGTGCCCGGCGTACCGAAGGAATCCGAATCCCCCGAAAGCGAGATCCCATGGGTTCGCATGCTCCCCGCACCACCCGTCCGACCCTCGCGAAGCTGGGCTTCGCGGCCGTCGCCGCCCCGGCCGCGATGCTCGCGGTCGCCGGTCCGGCCTCCGCGGCCGAGCTGGCCCCGGTCGGCGCCTACCTCGACGAGAACGTCACCCACGGCACCCCGCCGCTGGAGCCGGCCCTCGAGTACGTCGACGAGACCGTCGCCGCCACCGACAAGCAGGTCTTCGACGTCGTCGGTGTGCTGACGGGCCAGTTCGAGAGCTGATCCGTCGCCGGCGGCGGGCTTCTCCTGACCGTCGTCCGGCACCGGTCGCCACGGCGCCCGGGCGGGTCCCCCGAAGACCCGTCCGGCGCCGTCCGGCCTCCGCGCCCGGCACCAGGGGCTCAGGCCGGGCGTGTCGCGGTGCGGTGTCCCCGGCGGCGGCACCGCACCGCCCGGACCGGAGTTTTAGGCTCGCGGGCGTGACCTCCCTGAACCCCGGGATCGCGGGCCCCTCGGCCCGGTCCGGCATCGCCCCCTTCCACGTCATGGACGTCTGGGCGGCCGCCGGCGAGCGGCAGCGCACCCGCGGTGACCTGATCAACCTCTCCGCCGGGCAGCCCTCCACCCCGGCGCCCGCACCCGTCCGGGCCGCCGCCGCGGCGGCGCTGGAGACCGAGGTGCTCGGCTACACCGTCGCCCTCGGCATCCCGGAGCTGCGGGCCGGCATCGCCGCCCACCACGGGCACGCCTACGGCCTCGCCGTCGACCCCGACGACGTCGTGGTCACCACCGCCGGCTCCGGCGGCTTCCTCCTCGCCTTCCTGGCCGCCTTCGACGCCGGCGACCGCGTGGCGATGGCCCGCCCCGGCTACCCCTGCTACCGCAACATCCTCACCGCGCTCGGCTGCGAGGTCGTCGAGCTGCCGTGCGGGCCCGACACCCGGTTCCAGCCGACGGTCGCGATGCTGGAGGAGCTCGACGAGCCGGTGAAGGGCCTGATCGTGGCCAGCCCGGCGAACCCGACCGGGACGGTGCTGGACCCGGCGGAGCTGGCCGGGCTCGCGCGGTACTGCGAGGAGCGCGGGATCCAGTTCGTGAGCGACGAGATCTACCACGGCATCGGCTACGCGGGCTCGCCCGCGACGGCCTGCGCCTGGGAGACCTCCCGCGAGGCGATCGTCGTCAACTCCTTCTCGAAGTACTTCTCGATGACGGGCTGGCGGCTGGGCTGGCTGCTGGTGCCCGAGCGGCTGCGCCGGGCCGTGGACCGGCTCGCGGGCAACCTCACCGTCTGCCCGCCCGCGCTCCCGCAGCACGCCGCCGTCTCCGCGTTCACCCCGGAGTCCTACGCCGAGGCGGACTCGCACGTGGAGCGCTACGCCGTGAACCGGGACCTGCTGCTGCGCGGCCTGCCCGCGCTGGGGATCGAGCGGCTCGCGCCCGCCGACGGGGCCTTCTACGTCTACGCCGACGTCGGCCACCTCACCGAGGACTCCATGCGGCTGACCTACGAGCTGCTCGACGAGACCGGGATCGCGGTCGCCCCCGGTGTCGACTTCGACCCCGTGGACGGCCACCGGTACGTGCGCCTGTCCTTCGCCGGGGCGACCGAGCCGATCGCCGAGGCACTCGAGCGGTTGCGGCCCTTCGTGGCGAAGCGGTCATAGTGACCGCATGACCAGTGCGGACGCACAGCGCGAGGAGCCGCGCATCGCGGCCTGGAACCGGTGGCTGGACTGGCCGCTGACCGTCCTCGCGGTCGCGTTCCTGGCCTGCTACGCGTGGACAGTGCTGGACACCTCGCTGTCGCCGGACACGCGCGCGGCCGTCGACACGGGTCTCACCGTGGTCTGGGTCGTGTTCGGGGTGGACTACCTGATCCGGCTCGCGCTGGCCCGGCGGCGCCTGCGGTTCGTCGGCACGCACCTGCTCGACCTGGCGATCCTGCTGCTGCCGATGTTCCGCCAGCTGCGGGTGCTGCGGCTGGTCACGGTGATCAGCGTGCTGAACCGGCAGCTGCGGGACGACTTCCGCGGCCGGGTCGCGGTGTACGTGACCGGCACCGTGGCGCTCGTCGGGTTCGTCGCGGCGCTCGCGGTGTACGACGCCGAGCGCGGCGCCCCGGACGCGTCGATCACGACCTTCGGCGAGGCGGTGTGGTGGACGATCACCACGATCTCGACGGTCGGCTACGGCGACCGCTACCCGGTCACGGTCGAGGGGCGGATCATCGCGGCGACGCTGATGGTGGCCGGGATCGCGCTGCTCGGCGTGGTGACGGCGTCGATCGCCAGCTGGTTCGTCGAGAACCTGCGGCGCACCGCGGAGACGACGGCAGAGCGCACGGAGAGCGAGCTCGCCGAGTCCGAGCGGAAGATCGACCTGCTGCTCGAGGAGGTGCGCCGGCTCAGGGCGCGGCTCGACGCGCTGGAGCCGCCGGCTGCCGGACGGCCCGCTCCAGCGGTCCGATCCGATCCAGCGCCGCGCTGACGTCCGCGTCGGTGAGGTCGGCGTGCGTCATCAGCCGGACCTTCCCGGACATGGCGCTGACCCGCACCCCGGCCTCGGCGAACCGGGCGATCGTCCCGGCCAGGTCGGCCACGGTGACCAGCACGATGTTGGTCTCGGGCTCCTGCACCCGCCAGCCGCGCTCGCGCAGGCCGGCGGCGAGCGTGGCGGCGCGGGCGTGGTCCTCGGCCAGCCGGTCGATCCGGTCCAGCGCGACCAGCCCGGCCGCGCCCAGCACGCCGCCCTGCCGGACCCCGCCGCCGAGCATCTTGCGCAGCCGGCGGGCCTCCTCGACGAACTCGACCGACCCGGCGACGACCGACCCGACCGGCGCGCCGAGGCCCTTCGACAGGCAGACCTGCACCGTGTCGGACCCGACGGTCAGCGCGCCCGGCGGCACACCGAGCTTCACGGCGGCGTGCCAGAGCCGCGCACCGTCGAGGTGCACGGCGAGGCCGGCGGCCCGGGCGGCGCCGGCGGCCTTCGCGTGCTCCTCGGGGCGGGTGACGGTGCCGCCCGCGGCGTTGTGCGTGTTCTCCAGGCACAGCAGCCGGGTGCGCAACGTGTAGTACGGCCCGGCGGTGCCCGCGGCGCGGCGGACCGCGGCGGCGGAGACCTTGCCGGGCCCGGCGTCGTGGTCGAGCGGCTGCGGCATGCCGCCGGCCAGCCAGGCGGCGGTGCCCAGCTCGGCGTCGAGCACGTGGGCGCCCTTCGGGGCCAGGAACGAGTCGCCCCGCTGCAGGTGCGACATCAGCGCGATGAGGTTGCCCATCGAGCCGCTCGGCGTCCACAGGGCGGCCGACGCCCCGAGGATCCCCGCGACCCGCTCCTCCAGCTCGCGCAGCGTGGGGTCGCCGTCGAGGACGTCGTCGCCCACCTCGGCGTCGGCCATCGCCGCGCGCATCTCGCGGGTCGGCCGGGTGACCGTGTCCGACCGGAGGTCGATCGGCGCGTCCGGATCCGGCTTGCTCGCCTTGGCCCGGGCGGAGACCGCCGAGGAGACAGTTCTCGCCGCAGGTCGCCGGGATCGCGTCGGGGTCCGCATCGGACGGAATTCTGTCAGCCCCCGCCACTCTCGGTCTCGCCGGGTCACGAAAAGGTCACGACGTTGGGCCGGACGGGTGAGGTCGGTGGGGGGATGCAACCGTGGTCGGCGTCCGCATCGTCACAGGGGCGACGAAGGGAGGGCACCAGGTGGACGACGCCGCCGAGCGCGCGTTCGCGGAGTACTTCCGCGCGCGCCGCGACGCCGTGCGCCGCACGGCCTTCCTGCTCTGCGGGGACTGGCACCGGGCGGACGACCACGCGCAGTCGGCGTTCGTCGCGCTGCACCGGCACTGGCACCGCATCCGCGACCCGCAGGCGCTCGACGCCTGGGTGCGGCGGACTCTGGTGCGGGCGGTCGTCGACGAGTCGCGCCGGCCCTGGCGCCGCGAGCGGCCGGTCGAGATCACCCCGGACCGCGCGGCCACGGGCCCGTCGGCCGACGGGGTCGCGACGCGGACGGCCCTGGTCGAGGCGTTGCGCGCGGTCCCGGCCCGGCAGCGCGCGGTCCTGGTGCTGCGATACCTGGAGGGACTCGACGTCACGGCCACGGCGGAGGCGCTCGGCTGCTCGACCGGCACGGTGAAGAGCCAGACCGCACACGGGTTGGCGGCGTTGCGGGCGATCCTGGGGGACACGCTCGACGACCTCCGGGCCGCGGGATGACGGACGGGACGAGGAGGTGACCCGGATGGAGAACGACGACGACCGGCTGGCGGCCGCCTTCCGGGCCGCCGTGCAGGACGCCCCCGAGGCCGGCTTCGACCACGAGGACGTGCTCGCGGGCTCGCGGCGACTCGCCCGGCGGCGCCGGACGCTGGTCGCCGGCGGCGTCGCCGCCGCGGCGATCGTGCTGGCCGGCGGGGTCACGACCGGGGTCGTGCTCACCCGCGACGGCGGCACCACGACCTCGGCGGCGGCCCCGGCGCCTGAGCGGGCCGAGCAGGCAGGGCCCGGATCGGCGGCCGACGCGGCGGCACCGCGGGCCGCGGCGGCCCCGTCGGCGCCCCGGTCGGGAGCGCCGCTGGGCCCGGCCGCGGGGGACTGCGTGAACCCGCAGGACCCGGAGCTGCGGGCGCTGGTCGACGCGGCGCTGCCCGGGCTGGCCGGCGCGCGGGAGGCGCCGACCACGATGATCTGCCGGCCCGGGGGCGGCCGCGAGGTCAACCTGGAGGTCACCGACGGGGCGCTGACCGGCCTGCTCACCGTCGTCTACACCCCGGCGGGGGGGCCGCCCGCCCAGACCGCGAGCGCGGTGGGCTGGGTCACCGCGGAGGTGCCGACCGCCTCGGGCGGCACCGTGGTGGTGACCTCGCGCGGCGACGCGGACTCCGGCGGCGTCCCCTTCGCCGACGATGTCCGGCCGCTGGCGGAGGCGCTCGGCCCGCAGCTGTGAGCAGGGGACCGCAGGGCAGACTGGCGGCGTGACCACGGAGAAGGGCGAGCGCCGCCGGCAGGCGCTCACCGAGGCCGCGGGGGAGCTGCTCCGCGAGGGCGGCTTCGACGCCGTCCGGCACCGTGCGGTCGCCGAACGCGCCGGCCTCCCGCTCGCCTCCACGACGTACTACTTCGACTCGCTCGACGAGCTGGTCACGGCCGCGGTCGAGCTCACCAGCCGGCAGGAGCTCGCGGCCGGCCGCGCGGAGCTCGACGCCGGCACCGAGGCGGACCCGCTCGAGCTGGTGCTCGACCAGCTGCTGGGCCGGGACTCCCGCAAGGGCGGGCTCGACGCGGTGCTGCTGCGCTACGAGCAGCTCGTCGGGGCCGGGCGGCGGCCCTACCTCGCCCCGCTCATGCGCACCCTGCGCGCCGAGCTCGACAGCCTGCTCACCGAGGCCCTGGCCCGTGCCGGGCACCCGCTCGACGCGGGCGGGCTGCGGCGGGTGATCGAGGTCGTCGACGGCGCGGTCCTGTCCGCGCTGATCGAGGCCGACCCCGATCCCCGGGCCACCGCGCGGGCGGCGCTCCTGCGCGTTCTGTAGCCACGTACCCTGGTCAGACGTGATCCCCAACGTGCTGGCCGCGCGGTACGCGAGCCCCGAGCTGGTCGAGATCTGGTCGCCCGAGTACAAGATCGTGCTGGAGCGGCGCCTGTGGATCGCGGTGCTCAAGGCGCAGCGCGATCTGGGTGTCGACGTGCCGGAGCAGGCGATCGCCGACTACGAGCGCGTGGTCGAGCAGGTCGACCTCGCCTCGATCGCCGAGCGCGAGCGCGTCACGCGGCACGACGTGAAGGCCCGGATCGAGGAGTTCAACGCCCTCGCCGGCCACGAGCAGGTGCACAAGGGCCTGACCAGCCGCGACCTCACCGAGAACGTCGAGCAGCTGCAGATGCGGCTGTCCCTGGAGCTGGTCCGGGACCGCACGGTCGCGGTGCTGGCCCGGCTGGCGCGCCGGGCGTCGGAGTACGCCGAGCTGGTCATGGCCGGCCGCAGCCACAACGTCGCGGCCCAGGCCACCACGCTCGGCAAGCGCTTCGCCTCCGCGGCCGACGAGCTGCTCGTCGCGTACCGGCGGCTGGAGGAGCTGCGGGCGCGCTACCCGCTGCGCGGCATCAAGGGCCCGGTCGGCACGGCCCAGGACATGCTCGACCTGCTCGACGGCGACGCCGCCAAGCTGGCGCAGCTCGAGTCCCGGGTCGCCGGGCACCTCGGTTTCGCGGGCGTGTTCACCAGCGTCGGGCAGGTGTACCCCCGCTCGCTCGACCACGACGTCTGCTCGCTGCTCGTGCAGCTGGGCGCGGCGCCGTCGTCGCTCGCCACCACGATCCGGCTGATGGCGGGCCAGGAGCTCGCGACCGAGGGCTTCAAGCCCGGCCAGGTCGGGTCGAGCGCGATGCCGCACAAGATGAACACCCGCTCCGCGGAGCGGATCAACGGGCTGCAGGTGGTGCTGCGCGGCACCGCGTCGATGGCCGCCGAGCTGGCCGGCGCGCAGTGGAACGAGGGCGACGTGTTCTGCTCCGTCGTCCGCCGGGTCGCGCTGCCCGACGCCTTCTTCGCCCTCGACGGCCTCTACGAGACCACGCTGACCGTGCTCGACGAGTTCGGCGCCTACCCGGCCGTGATCGCCCGCGAGCTGGACCGCTACCTGCCTTTCCTCGCCACCACCAAGGTGCTGATGGCGGCGGTGCGGGCCGGGGTCGGCCGGGAGACCGCGCACGAGGTGATCAAGGAGCACGCGGTCGGCGTCGCGCTGGCGATGCGGGAGAAGGGCCAGCAGGACAACGACCTGGTCGAGCGCCTGCAGGCCGACGAGCGCCTGGGGCTCCCGGCGGGCCTGCTCGACGGGCTGCTCGCCGACCCGCTGTCCTTCACCGGCGCCGCGACCGCGCAGGTCGCCGCGGTGGTCGCGCAGGTCGCGGAGATCACGGACGCGCTGCCCGAGGCCGCGGCCTACACCCCCGGAGCGATCCTGTGAAGCTGCTGCACTCCGGCAAGGTCCGGGACATCTACGAGGACCGGGGCGACATCGTCCTGGTCGCGTCGGACCGGCTGTCGGTGTTCGACGTCATCCTCCCGACGCCGGTGCCGGACAAGGGCAAGATCCTCACCTCGCTCTCCCTGTGGTGGTTCGACAAGGTCGCGGACCTCGTGCCGCACCACGTCCTGAGCTCCACGGACGTCCCCGAGGAGTTCGCAGGCCGGGCGGTGCGGTGCCGGCGGCTGGAGATGCTGCCGGTCGAGTGCGTGGCTCGCGGCTACCTGACCGGCGGCGGCCTCACGGAGTACCGCGAGACCGGCACCGTGTCCGGCATCGCGCTGCCGCCCGGGCTGGAGGACGGGTCGCGGTTCCCCGAGCCGATCTTCACGCCGTCGAGCAAGGCGCCGAAGGGGCAGCACGACGAGGCGATCACGTTCGCGCAGGTCGAGGACCTGGTCGGCGCCGAGACCGCGGCCCGGATCCGGGACCTCACGCTCGAGGTCTACCGGATGGGCGCGGAGATCACGGAGAAGAACGGGATCCTGCTCGCCGACACCAAGCTGGAGTTCGGCCGGGACGCCGACGGGCGGATCGTGCTGGGCGACGAGGTGCTCACGCCGGACTCGTCGCGGTTCTGGCCCGCCGACCAGTGGGAGCCCGGCCGCCCGCAGTACAGCTTCGACAAGCAGTACGCGCGGGAGTGGGCGCTCTCCACGGGCTGGGACAAGACCGAGCCCGGCCCCGAGGTCCCGCCGGAGGTGGTCGCGGCCGTCCGCGCCCGCTACACCGAGGTCTACGAGCGGATCACCGGCAGCCCCTGGACCCTGTGAGTGGCGATGGTCGCCAGAGCGACCATCGCCACTCACGACCCTGTCCGGCGCCGTTCACCTGCGGAGCGTTCCCTTCGGGGCATGTCCGCCCGACTGGTCGTCTCGCTCTCCGGGCTCACCGACGCCCGGGCCGACGCCCTGCCCCGCGCCCGCGCGCTGGCCGCCGACCTCGACCTGCGCGGCGTCCCGCTGACCCACCTGGTGCAGCCCGCCTCGCCGGACGGGCCGCCGCCGCCCGAGCTGCTGGGGTGGCTGCGCGACCGCACCCGCGGTGCCGACGAGCTCGCCCTGCACGGCTACGACCACACCCCGGACCCCGCGCGGCGCGGCGGCGTCGGGCGCAAGGGCGAGTTCGCCGCGCTGCCCCGGCACGAGGCCGGCCTCCGGCTCACCGCCGCCCGGCGCGCGCTCACCGGTCTCGGGCTGGGCACCGCCGTGTTCGCCGCGCCGCGCTGGCTCGCCTCGCCCGGCACCGTCGAGGCGGTGCGCGAACAGGGCTTCCGCATGTGTCTCGACGACGGCGGCGTCCACCTCTTCGCCGACGGCGTGCTCCTGCGGGCGCGCGCCCTCGGCTTCCGGCTCGACGCCGTGGTGTCCGGTGACGACCGGCGGCGGGCCGAATCCTGGCGCTGCCGGGTGCTGCACGCCGAGGCCGTGCGGATCGCCCGCCGGGCGGGTGTCGTGCGGATCGGCGTGCGCGCCAAGGACCTCCGCCACGACGACCGGGTCCGCACGGTGCGGGAGACCGTCGACGCCGTCCTCGCCGAGGGGGCGTGGCCCACCACCTACGCCGCGCTGTCCGCGAGCCCGGCCGCCCGCACCGCCTGAGGCCCCTGGCGCTTCCTCGATCGTCGGAGGACCCTGTCCGGCTCCCGCAGGACCGCGAGAAGGGAGAGGGACATGCCGCACGGCCGCTGTGTCATCTACTCGTTCGCCGGTGACGAGCAGGAGATGATCGCGAAGGCGAAAGCCGGTGTCCTGCCGCTCATGCAGGCCCAGCCCGGCTACCTCGCCTACGGGGTGATGACCCAGGAGGGGAAGATCATCTCGATGAGCGCCTGGGCGTCGCAGGCGGAGGCCGAGGCCGCCGACGAGGTCGCCCGCCAGTGGGCCAAGGACAACATCGACGCCACGGTGCTGGAGCGCTTCGTGGGTGAGTACGCCTGGCTCGACATCGGTCAGCAGTAGGGCCACGCGCGGGTCGGCACCTCCGGTCGCCCGGAACCCCACGTCCCCGTCGTCCCGGGACGTGCGGCCCGGAGGTGCCGACCTCGGGCTCAGGGAACCAGCACCGCCTTGCCGGCGACCTCGCGGTCCTGCAGCGCGGTGTGGGCGTCCGCCGCCTTCGCGAGCGGGAAGCGCCGCCCCACCACCGGCCGGATCCGGCCCGCGGCCGCCTCCCGCAGCATCCGCTCCTGGCGGGCCCGCCGGCCGCCCCCGAACCCGGCGAGCTGCTCCGTCCCCCGCACGCCGATCCCCCGGGAGTGCGCCTCCACCGGGTCCACCTCGGTCGGACCGCCACCCGCGACGCCGTAGTTGGAGTAGCGGCCACCCGCGCCGACCAGCCCGAACGCGGCCCGGCCGAGCGCGCCGCCCACGCCGTCCAGCACCACGTCGACCTGGCCGACCCGGCGGCGCACGGCGTCCGCCCACTCCGGTTCGCCGTAGTCGACGGCGAGGTCCGCGCCGAGCGAGCGGGCCAGCGCGAGCTTCTCGGCGCCGCGCGCCGCACCGATCACCCGCGCCCCGGTCGACCGTGCGAGCTGCACGAGCAGGCTGCCCGCCCCGCCCGCCGCCGGCAGGACGAGCACGAGCTCGCCGGGCCGCACGCCGAGGTCGCCGAACAGGGCCAGCGCAGTGCCGCCGTCGTGCAGCAGCACCATCGCCTCGGCCGCGCCGAGCCCGTCGGGGACGGGGAGGACGGAGGTGAGGGGCGCGACGAGCTGCTCGGCGTAGGCGCCGCCCTCGACGTCGGCCAGCACACGGCGCTCCAGCCAACCCGCGTCCACGCCCGCGCCGACCTCCCGTACCCGGCCCGCCGCCCCGCGCCCGGGGACGTAGGGGAGCGGGGTCGCGAACCGCGGGCCGGCGGCGCCACGCCGGATGATCGTGTCGAGGGTCAGCACGCCGGCGGCCTCGACCTCCACCACGACCTCGCCCGGCCCCGCGACCGGGTCGGGCACCTCCACCGGCCGCAGCACCTCGGGACCGCCGAACTCGTCCACCCTGATGACCAGCACTTCTCCTCCTCGGGTCGTCGCCGGACCCACCCTCGGAGGTGAAGTGCGGTTCAGGTCAAGGGTCGGACCGTGGTGGCCTTCTCCCGGTCCAGCACCTCGACCGTGGTCCCCTTCGGCGCGAGGTTGGTGAACAGGCCGTAGTGCATCGCCGGGTTGGCGAGCACCGCCTCGTGGATCGGCACGGCGGTGCGCGGGGTCATGGCACGCAGGTAGTCCACGGCGTCGCCGGCCTTGAGCCAGGGCGCGCCCGTCGGCAGCAGCAGGGTGTCGACCGGGTCGCGGCCCTCGGGCAGCGGGACGTAGGCGTCGCCCGGGTGCAGCAGGGCGTCGTCGACCAGGTAGCCGTTGTTGCGGATGATCGGGATGTCCCGGTGGATCTCCGCGTGGTCGCCGTTCCCGACCACCTCGATCCGCGCGCCGGCGACCTCGAGCACCGCGCCCGGGGCGGTGGTCTCGTACTCCGGGCCGTCGAGCTGCTCGGCGGTGCCGTCGTCGACGATCAGCCGGGCGTCCGGGTTGGCGCGCAGGAGCGCGGTGAGCCGGTCGGCGTCGAGGTGATCGAAGTGCTGGTGGGTCACCAGGACCGCGTCGAGTCCGGTCAGCGACTCGAAACCGGTGGAGAAGGCGCCCGGGTCGAACAGCAGGCGGGCGGAACCGGTGTCGACCAGCACGCAGGCGTGGCCGTAGTGCGTGAGCTGCATGCCCCCACCCTGCTCCGGTGCGCGGCCCCCGGCACGCGCGGGCCGCGTGTCACCAGCCTCACCCGGGCGGGGCGCCGTCGTCGTCGCAGTTCACCGTACGCTTGACGGCGTGGCGAGAGTGGTCGTGGACGTGATGCCCAAGCCCGAGATCCTGGACGTGCAGGGCCAGGCGGTCTCCCGCGCGCTCACCCGGATCGGCGTGTCCGGCATCGAGGTGCGGCAGGGCAAGCACTTCGAGCTCGAGGTCGACGACTCGGTCGACGACGAGACCCTGCACCGCATCGCCGGCGACCTGCTGGCCAACCCGGTGATCGAGGACTGGACGGTGACGCGGGTATGAGCACGCGGATCGGGGTCATCACCTTCCCCGGCACGCTCGACGACGTCGACGCCTCGCGGGCGGTCCGCTACGCGGGCGCCGAGCCCGTCGCGCTCTGGCACGGCGACCACGACCTGCAGGAGGTCGACGCGGTCGTCGTCCCCGGCGGTTTCTCCTACGGCGACTACCTGCGCGCCGGCGCCATCGCGAGCCTCGCGCCCATCATGCGCGAGGTCGTCGAGGGCGCGGCGAAGGGCCTGCCGGTCCTCGGCATCTGCAACGGCTTCCAGATCCTCTGCGAGGCCGGGCTGCTGCCGGGCGCGCTGACCCGCAACGAGAAGCTGCACTTCGTCTGCCGGGACCAGAAGCTCCGCGTCGAGAACGCCGACACCGCCTGGACCAGCGGGTTCACCCGGGACGAGGAGATCCTCGTCCCGGTGAAGAACGCCGAGGGCCGCTTCGTGGCCGCGCCGGACACGCTGAAGGCGCTGGAGGCCGAGGGCCGCGTGGTGTTCCGCTACGTCGGCGGCAACCCCAACGGCTCCGCGGCGGACATCGCGGGCGTCGCCTCCGAGAACGGCCGGGTCGTGGGCCTCATGCCGCACCCGGAGCACGCGATCGACCTGCTCACCGGGCCCTCCGAGCAGGGCCTGGGTTTGTTCACCTCGGTCCTGGGCACGCTCGCGGGTGCTCCCGCAGCCTGAGATCGTCCGCGTCCCATTAGGCTGGCGGTCCGCTCCACCGACCGAGAGGCCGTTCGTGACCCGACCCCTGCCCGGTGCGGCCAGCCACCGGGTCCTGCTGGTCGAGGACGACCCGGGCGACGTCTTCCTCGTGCAGGAACTGCTCGCCGAGGTCGACCCGTCCGTGCGGGTCACCGTCGCCGAGTCGGTGCGCGCGGTCGTCGAGCGGAACCTGCTGCCCGCCGCGGACTGCGTGCTCCTGGACCTGAACCTGCCCGGTGTCAGCGGGCTCGACGGGCTGCGCGAGGTGCTGCAGGCGGACCCGTCCGCGGCCGTCTGCGTGCTCACCGGGCTCGACGACGAGCACCTCGGCATCGCCGCGGTCGGTGTCGGCGCGCAGGACTACCTGGTCAAGAACAAGGCCGACGGGGCCGTGCTGATCCGCGCGATCCGCTACGCCGTCGAGCGCCGGCGGGCCGAGGCCAGCATGGTCCGGCTCCGCGAGGAGCAGCTCGTGGCCGCGGAGTCGGTGCGCCTCGAGCGCGGCCTGCTGCCGTCGCTGCTGCTCGACGGCAGCGCCGTGCACGGCCGCTCCTTCTACCGCTCCGGACGCACCCGCGCGGTGATCGGCGGGGACTTCTTCGACGCCGTCCGCGGGCCGTCGGGCACGGTGCACGCGATCATCGGCGACGTGTCCGGCCACGGTCCGGACGAGGCCGCGCTCGGCGCCCTGCTCCGGGTCTCCTGGCGGGCCCTGGTGCTGGCCGGGGTCGACGAGCCGCAGGTCCTGCCGAACCTGCAGGAGGTGCTGGTCAGCGAGCGGCACGAGCGCACGCTGTTCACCACCGTCTGCACCCTGACGATCGACCCGGCTCCCGAGGGCGGCAGCCGCGTGCTGCTCCGCTCGGCCGGCCACCCGCCGCCCGTGTCGCTGCGCCCCGGCCCGGTGTCGTTGCGGCCGCGCGTCGGCGTGCCGCTCGGCGTGCTGCGGGACGCGAAGTGGGAGCCCGAGATCCTCGAGCTGACGCCGGGGTGGGCGTTGCTGCTGTTCACGGACGGGCTGATCGAGGGCCGCGGCGCGCGGCCCGACGAGCTGCTCTGGCAGGAGGGCCTGATCGACGTTCTCGGGAAGGAGCGGGACACCCCGATGTCCGAGCTCCCGGGCAGGCTCGTCGAGCACGTCGAGCGGATCAACGGCGGCCCGCTCGCCGACGACGTCGCCATGCTGCTGCTCACGGACCTCGCGGGGGACGAGTGACCGCGCCTGCCGCCCCCCGACGCCGCGGCCCGGTCCGGTTGCGGCTCGACCCCGCCACGATGGAGGACGCGCAGCAGCGCTGGACGCTGCGCCGGTGGTTCACCGTCGGCGCCACCGTCCTCGGGGTGCTCTCGGTGCTCGCCGTCGTGCTCGGTGCCTGGGCCGTCGTCCGGATCGCCGACGCGCGCACCGTGCTCTACGACGAGGTCGCCCCGGCCGTCACCGCGAGCCAGAACCTGTCGTCGGCGGTGCGCGACCAGGAGACCGGGGTGCGCGGGTTCACCATCCTCGCCAACGACGTCTTCCTCGCGCCCTATGTGAACGGCAAGCAGGCCGAGGCGGCCGCCGTCGCCGCGCTGCAGCCGCTGGACCGGTCCTTCCCCGGCGCGCGCCTCCCGGCGAACCTGCAGGAGGTCGAGGTCGCCGCGGACACGTGGCGCCGCGACTACGCCGAGCCCACCATCGCGGCCGCCCGGGCCGGCGCGCCGACGCCGAACGCCGAGGAGGGCCGGCTGCTCTTCGACCGCGTCCGCGTGGCCACGGCCACGCTGATCGACGACCTGCAGACCGAACGGCTCGCGGCCCGCCAGCGGCTGGACTCGACGATCACCTTCCTCGCCGTCGTCGGGATCACGATCACGGCGGTGGCCGCGGTGTTCCTGCTGCTCGCCTCGATCGGGCTGCGCAAGGTCATCCTGAGTCCGATCCGCCGGCTCGCGGCGCAGACCCGCCAGGTCGTCGAGGGCTCCGTCGGCACCCGCGTGCTCGGCAGCGGCCCGCGCGAGCTCGTGGAGCTCGGGGCGGACGTCGAGGCCATGCGCTCCCACATCCAGCGCGAGGTCGACGAGCTGCAGGAGGCCAACGCCCAGCTCGACGACCGCACCCGCGACCTCGAGCGCTCCAACCGGGACCTGGAGCAGTTCGCCTACGTCGCCAGCCACGACCTGCAGGAACCGCTGCGCAAGGTCTCGAGCTTCTGCCAGCTGCTGCAGCGGCGCTACGGCGGCAAGCTCGACGAGCGGGCCGACCAGTACATCGAGTTCGCCGTCGACGGTGCCCAGCGCATGCAGCGGCTGATCAACGACCTGCTGGCGTTCTCCCGTGTCGGCCGCACCACCACCGGCTTCGAGCCGGTCGACCTGGGCAAGGCCGCCGGCGCGGCCGCGGCACAGCTGGCCGCGCAGGTGGAGGAGACCGGCGGCGAGATCGCGATCGCGGACGGGCTCCCCACCGTGCCCGGCGATCCCTCGCTGGTCCAGCAGCTGCTGATGAACCTGATCGGCAACGGTCTGAAGTTCCACCGCACGGACGTGCCGCCGGTCGTCCGCGTCGACGCCGTGCAGCGCGGCGACGAGTGGGAGGTCTCGGTGTCGGACAACGGCATCGGCATCGAGCCCGAGTTCGCCGACAAGATCTTCGTGATCTTCCAGCGCCTCCACGGCCGCGACGTCTACGCCGGCACCGGCATCGGGCTGGCCCTGGCCAAGAAGATCGTCGAGTTCCACGGCGGCCGTATCTGGGTCGACCACGGCGAGCCCGACGAGCCCGGCACGGCCATCCGTCTGACCCTGCCGGTGTCCCCGGCCGACCCGCCCCCCGCCGACCCGGCCCTCGCCGGCGCGGTCCCGAGCAAGGAGTCCCCGTCGTGACCGAAGCCCTCACCGACCCCGCCCGCATCGTCAACGTCCTCCTGGTGGAGGACGACCCGGGCGACGTCCTCATGACCCGCGAGGCCTTCGAGGAGCACCTGCACAACCGGCTCGACGTCGTCACCGACGGCGCCGCGGCGCTGGCCTACCTGCGCAACGAGGCGCCCTACGAGGACAGCCCGCGGCCGGACCTGATCCTGCTCGACCTGAACCTGCCGCGCCGCGACGGGCGCGAGGTGCTCGCCGAGGTCAAGGCGGACGAGGCGCTGCGCTCGATCCCGGTCATCGTGCTCACCACGTCCCAGGCGGAGGAGGACGTGCTGCGCAGCTACCAGCTGCACGCCAACGCGTACGTGACCAAGCCGGTGGACTTCGACGGGTTCATCGAGGCCATCAAGCAGATCGACCACTTCTTCGTCAGCGTGGTCAAGCTGCCGGGCAGCTGACGAAGCCGATCAGAGCATCGCGTCGATCTCGGCGCGGTGGTACTTGAGCGGCGTGGTCGGGAAGCCGAACTCGTCCTTGTGCAGTGTCGCCGAGCCGCACCAGCCGCAGCGGCCGGCGGCGTCGATCACCGCGCGCCCCTCGAGCTCCGCCCGCCGGTCGGTCGCGCCGCCGCTCCGCCCGAGGGTGACGGGCGCGCCCGCGGCCAGCGCCGGCGGCTGCTTGCGCGCCTTCACCTGCTTGTAGATCCAGTACGCCCCCACCGGGATCGCGACGATCAGGGCGATTCCCAGTATCCACTGCACCAGCCCGACGGCCACGCTGATCGCGATCCCCGCCAGCACCAGCACCCCGACGATCTGCGCGACCCGCAGCACGACCTTGGACACGACCGGCCTCCTCCCGCACCCGCCCTCGTGACCGACGTTACCGGGATCCGGCCGCGGGGGACTGGGCCGAACGGCCGGTGGACGGGACCCGGGACTACCGCGGCGTCGCCGCGATCGTCTCCTCGATCTCGGCGCGGTGGAACGCCGCCGGATGCATCACGCCACCGCGGGCGTCGAGATGCATGGAGCGTTGGCCGCACCATCCGCAGCCGCCGGCCGCGTCGAAGACCGCGCGGCTCTCCACCTCGCGACGGCGCTCCGCCGCGTTCGCCGCGGCCCGTTCCGCGGCCGTCCGTCGCTTCGCCGTCGAGACGCGGTCGTAGAAGAACCATGCGCCGAACGGCACGACGAGGATCGCGGCGGTGATCAGGAGCCACTTCACGATGGTCACGACCACCGCGACCACGATCATCAACGCCACGAGGTGCGCGAGCCCGAACTTCTTCATGTCAGCACCACCACTTCCGCGCGCAGTAGCCGCCGGTCAGGAGACCGTCGGGGAGGCCCTGGTCACCCGGCGTCGGCCAGTCGACGTTGCCGTCGCCGTCCGACGAGTACGTCCCTGCCGGGCCGGGGGCCGGGGCCGCGCACACCTGTCCGCCGTAGTCCCGGCTCCGCAGCTCCGCGAGGTAGGCCGCAGGCGCGCCATGTCCGTCGTAGACGGTCGTGTGGTCGTAGATCACGGCGGACTCGGCGAAGTCGCCCCCGGGCGTCTCGACGTAGCGGAGGTCGTTGCCGTGCCGGTCCAGCTCGATGCCCGGCTCGCGGGTCAGGGTCACCTGCCGGCCCTCCAGCGTGCTCCTGGCGTGCCGGGTCGCCTCGTCACCGCCGTACGTGCCCGGCTCGCACGCGTCGATCCCGATGACCTGGACCGTCCCGCCGTCCGACGTCCGGAACGTGTCGCCGTCGACGACGTGCGTCACCGTCACGGCGTCCCCGGCCGGTGCGGCCACTGTCGTGGGAGCCGCGGCGGCCGGAACCGCGGGCACGGACGACGAGGTAGCGGCCCTCGTCGAGGCCGACGACGGCGAGCGGTCCTCGGACGCCCCGGACAGGTCCGAGATCGCCACGATCACGAAGACGCCGGCGGCGATCCCCGTCCACACCTTGTAGGCCTTGCGCACGCACCCGTGTCGCGTCCCGGACGATCTTTGTGAGCGACGCTCGTCAGATCTGTTGAGACGGACGGCTCGCCGAACCAGTCCTCCGCGGCGTTTACGCTGGTACCCGTGACCGAGCTCGACGCCCGCACCGTCACCGACATCCCGATCGACACCGTCGCGAACGCCGCGGCCTCGCCGGACCAGCCGCAGCCGTTCCGCGAGCTCGGCCTGAAGGACGACGAGTACGCCCGCATCCGCGAGATCCTGGGCCGCCGGCCCACGGACGCCGAGCTGGCGATGTACTCGGTGATGTGGAGCGAGCACTGCTCCTACAAGTCCTCGAAGGTCCACCTGCGCTACTTCGGCGAGACCACGACGGCCGCCATGAAGGAGAAGATGCTCGCCGGCATCGGCGAGAACGCCGGCGTGGTCGACATCGGGGACGGCTGGGCCGTCACCTTCAAGGTCGAGTCGCACAACCACCCGTCGTACGTCGAGCCCTACCAGGGCGCGGCGACCGGCGTGGGCGGGATCGTCCGGGACATCATGGCGATGGGCGCGCGGCCGATCGCGGTCGGCGACCCGCTGCGCTTCGGCCCGGCCGACGCCCCGGACACCGCGCGGGTGCTGCCCGGCGTGGTCGCCGGCGTCGGCGGCTACGGCAACTGCCTGGGCCTGCCCAACGTCGGCGGCGAGGTCGTGTTCGACGCCAGCTACGCCGGCAACCCGCTGGTCAACGCCCTGTGCGTGGGCGCGATGCGCACCGAGGACCTCCACCTGGCCTTCGCCTCCGGAGCCGGCAACAAGATCATCTTGTTCGGCGCGCGGACCGGACTCGACGGCATCGGCGGCGTCTCGGTGCTGGCCAGCGAGACCTTCGGCGAGGGCACCGGCCGCAAGAAGCTGCCGAGCGTCCAGGTGGGCGACCCCTTCACCGAGAAGGTCCTCATCGAGTGCTGCCTGGAGCTGTTCCACGCCGGCCTGGTCGTGGGCATCCAGGACCTCGGCGGCGCCGGCCTCTCCTGCGCCACCTCCGAGCTGGCCAGCGCGGGCGACGGCGGCATGCACATCGACCTCGACGCCGTCCCGCTGCGCGCCACCGGCATGACCCCCGCCGAGATCCTCTCCAGCGAGTCGCAGGAGCGGATGTGCGCGGTCGTGGCGCCGGAGAACGTCGAGGCGTTCATGGCCGTCTGCCGCAAGTGGGACACGATCGCCACGGTGATCGGCGAGGTCACCGACGGGGACCGGCTGGTCATCGACTTCCACGGGGAGACCGTGGTCGACGTGCCGCCGCGCACCGTCGCGCACGACGGCCCCGTCTACGAGCGGCCGGTCCTGCGGGGCAAGGGCCAGGACGAGCTGGCCGCGAACACCCCGGCCGCGCTGCCCCGGCCGAGCGCGCCGTCCGAGCTGCGCGCCGAGATCCTGCGCCTGGCCGCCTCGCCGAACCTGTGCAGCCGCGCCTGGGTCACCGACCAGTACGACCGGTACGTCCGCGGCAACACCGCCTCCGCGCAGCCGGCCGACGCCGGCGTGGTCCGGGTCGACGAGTCCACCGGCCGCGGGATCGCGGTCGCCACCGACTGCAACGCCCGGTTCGCGGCCCTGGACCCGTACGCCGGGGCGCAGCTCGCGCTGGCCGAGGCCTACCGCAACGTCGCGACCTCCGGCTCCGTGCCGCTCGCCGTGACCAACTGCCTGAACTTCGGCTCGCCCGAGGACCCGCACGTCATGTGGCAGTTCTCCGAGGCCGTCCGCGGCCTGGCGGACGGGTGCGCGCAGCTCGGCATCCCCGTGACCGGTGGAAACGTGAGCTTCTACAACCAGACCGGCACGCAGGCGATCCTGCCGACCCCGGTCGTCGGCGTGCTCGGCGTGATCGACGACGTGGCCGCCCGCATCCCGTCCGGATTCCGCCGCGAGGGCGACGTCGTCGTCCTGCTCGGGTCGACGGCGGACGAGCTCGGCGGCAGCGAGTGGGCGCACGTGGTGCACGGGCACCTGGGCGGCGAGCCCCCGGCCGTCGACCTCGCGCACGAGCAGCGGCTCGCGCAGCTGCTGGTCGCGCAGGCCGGCGTGCTGACCGGCAGCCACGACCTGTCCGACGGCGGCCTGGCCCAGGCCCTGGTCGAGGCCACCCTGGTCGGCGGGCACGGCGCCGCCGTCGCGCTGCCGGCGGCGCTCGCGGTCGACCCGTTCGTGGCGCTGTTCTCCGAGAGCACCGGGCGGGTGCTGGTCACGGTCGCCCCCGAGGCGGCCGACGCGCTGCTCGCCGCGGCGGCGGAGGCGGGCGTCCCGGCCGAGCGGCTCGGCACGGTCGGCGCGGCCGAGTCGTCGGGGGCGGAGCTCGCGATCGACGACCTCGCCGCCCTGCCGCTCGCCGAGCTGCGCGCGGCGTGGGAGGGCACCCTGCCGGCGCTGTTCGAGGCCGGCTTCGAGTCCCGGGCGGGCGCCGAGACCCTGTGAGCGAGCCGGACCTGCTCGACGCGTGGCTGGCCGGCGGGGCCGCCCCGCCACGCAGCGTGATCAAGGAGGCCGTCAAGGAGTCCCTGGCCGCGCTGGCCGAGCGGGCCCCCGGGCGGAGCGTGGAGGTGCGGATCCCGCCCTACGCCGCGGTCCAGTGCATCGAGGGGCCGCGGCACACCCGCGGCACCCCGCCGAACATCGTCGAGACGGACGCCCGGACCTGGCTCGCGCTCGCCACGGGCGGTCTGAACTGGACGGATGCGGTGAGATCGGGCACCGTGAGCGCCTCGGGGTCACGTGCCCCGGAGGTCGGGGCGCTGCTCCCGCTGCGCTGAGGACCACCGTCCGGGGCTCTCGTCGGGTCCCCGGAACGGGCGACGCCTGCACCGTACTGGTGGCGAAACGGCGTCCCGAGGTCGAAGATTGCCCCGATCGGCACACGGACGGACCCGACGGGCGACGGGAGGTGGCTGCGTGGTGGCAGCGGGTAGCCTCCCAGGCCCCGACGATCTGCCGGCCGGACTGTTGCGGACGGCCGCGGCCGGCGCGATCGGCGGGCTCGACGGGATCCTCGGCGAGCAGCCGGGGCCCGAGGTCCGCTCGCTCGCGGAGCGCTGGGCCGAGCTGCTGCCGAACGCCGGGATCGAGGACGCCGGCGTGCTCGCGTCGTTCGTCACCCGGTTGGGGGCCGCGCTGCGGGCCGAGCCCTTCTGGCCGCTGGCCGTGCGGGGGATCGGGTCGGACCTGGCCGCGTCGGGCTTCTGCGGGGACCGCGCCGGCCTGGTCGGCGCCGCACCGGAGGACGTCCTGCCCGGCACGGTCCGGCTGCTGCGCGAGGCCGCGCCGGGGGCGCTGGGTCTGACCTCGCCGGGGGACCGGTATCGGCTGTCCCTCGCGCTCGACGAGCTGGCCGCCGGGTTCGCCGGCGCCCTGCGGTTCCGCGCCCACCAGGCGCAGGAGGACCTGATGCGGGCCACCCTGCGGGCCCGCCGCAACGTCGAGAAGGCGCTCGCGGAGAGCGAGGCGCACTACCGCACGATCTACACCCAGGGACCGGTCGGCATCGCGATCGCGACGCTGGAGGGCGAGGTCGTCGACCTCAACCCGGCCGCCTGCCGCATGCTCGGGATGCTCGAGCGCCCCACGCTCCCGCGCCCGGTCTCCGACTTCATCCACCCGGACGACTACGAGGCCTTCGACGCCGCCTACCGCCGCCTGGTGTCCGGCACGCCGGACACCGTGAGCATCGACGTCCGGTTCGCCGGGCCGACCCGGATGTACGTCTGGGGGCACGTCACCGGCTCGCTGATCCGGGACGACACGGGCCGGCCGAGCCACCTCATCGGCGTCATCGAGGACGTCTCCGAGCGGTACCGGCTGCGGACGCGGCTCGTCGAGGCGTCGTCGCGCGACCGGCTCACCCGGCTGCCGAACCGGGACATCACCGAGGAGGCCGTGCAGCAGGCGTTCGCCGGCTCGGCGACCCGGGTGGGGCTGTGCGCGATCGACGTCGACGACTTCCGCCGGGTCAACGAGATCCACGGGCACGCCGTGGGCGACGAGCTGCTGGCCGCGCTGGCCGACCGGCTGCGCACCGCGGCCGGCCCGCACCTGGTCACCCGCACCGGCGGCGACGAGTTCGCCGTGCTGCTCACCGACCCCGAGGGCGTCGGCGAGGTGTCGGCGGTCGCCGACCGGCTGCTGCAGGCCCTCGCCGCGCCCTTCCACGTCTCGGGCCGGTGGATCGGGGTCACGGCCAGCATCGGCATCGCCGAGGGCGGCACCGACTCCGAGTGCCCGGCCGAGCTGCAGCGGGCCGCGGGTGTGGCGTTGTCCTGGGCGAAAGGTCAGGGCGGCGGCACGCGGGCGGTGTTCGACCCCGAGCGCGACGCCGGCGAGGCGGCCCGCTTCGAGTTGGTCGCGGCCCTGCGCGGCGCGGTCGAGCGGGACCAGTTCCGGCTGGCCTACCAGCCGCTGGTACGGCTGACGGACCGCTCGGTGCGCGGCGTCGAGGCGCTGGTCCGGTGGGAGCACCCGGAGCAGGGGCTGCTCGGGCCCGGCCGGTTCATCGAGCTCGCCGAACGCAGCGGCGCGATCGTGCCGCTCGGCCGGTGGGTGCTGGGGGAGGCCTGCCGGGAGGCGGCGTCCTGGCAGGAGGAGCTCGGCGTCGACGCGCCGTACGTGAGCGTCAACGTCTCGCCGGTGCAGCTGCCCGAGCCGGGGTTCGTCGAGGAGGTCGTCACCCTGCTGACCGAGACCGGGCTCGCCCCGGACCGGCTGCAGCTCGAGATCACCGAGCAGGCGGTGCTGGGGGACGAGCCCGCCACGATGGACGCGCTGTCCGCGCTGCGTGCGGCGGGCGTGCGGCTCGCGCTCGACGACTTCGGCACCGGCTACTCCAGCCTCGCCTGGTTGCGCCGGCTGCCGGTGCACGCGCTGAAGATCGACGGCTCGTTCATCGACGGCCTCCGGCACGAGAGCCCGGACCCCGTGGACGAGAGCATCGTGGGCTCGTTGGTCGCGATGGCGCACGCGTTGGGCCTCGAGGTCACGGCCGAATGGGTGGAGACGGACGTGCAGGCGGAGCGGCTCCGGCGGCTCGGCTGCGACCTCGGCCAGGGCCGGTGGTTCGGTGACGCCGGTCCCGCCCGATGGGTTCCGGGCCTGCGGCGGCGTACCATCGAGTAGCCGCCACCCCGAGTTCCCCGAGGAGCGAGTGCGTTGAGTTCCAGCCGGAACGAGACCCCCGTCCACTCCGACACCCCCTCCGACGAAGCCGACCCCTCGGTCGACGACTCCCCCAAGGAGGAGTGCGGCGTCTTCGGCGTCTGGGCTCCCGGGGAGGACGTCGCCAAGCTGACCTACTACGGCCTCTACGCCCTGCAGCACCGCGGGCAGGAGGCCGCCGGCATCGCCGTCTCGGACGGCCGCCGGATGGTCGTCTTCAAGGACCTGGGCCTGGTCAGCCAGGTCTTCGACGAGCAGACGCTCTCGTCGTTGCGTGGGCACCTGGCCGTCGGCCACTGCCGCTACTCCACCACCGGGTCCACGACCTGGGAGAACGCGCAGCCGGTCTTCCGCACCACCGCCACCGGGAGCGGCCTGGCCCTCGGGCACAACGGCAACCTGGTGAACACCGCGGAGCTGCGGGAGGAGGTCGGGAAGCTCCAGGACAAGGGCCGCGACTCCGGGGTGCAGGCCACCACGGACTCGGACCTGGTCGCCGAGCTGCTCGCCGCCACCGCCGCCGACACCGGCGTCGAGGAGGCCGCGATGCGGCTGCTGCCGCGCGTGCGCGGCGCCTTCTCCTTCGTCTTCGCCGACGAGAACACCCTCTACGCCGCCCGCGACCCGCACGGCGTCCGCCCGCTGGTCCTCGGCCGGCTGGAGCGGGGCTGGGTCGTCGCGAGCGAGACGGCCGCGCTGGACATCGTCGGCGCCTCGATGGTCCGCGAGGTCGAGCCGGGCGAGCTGCTCGCGATCGACGCGGACGGCATGCGCAGCTCGCGCTTCGCCGCGCCGGAGCCCAAGGGCTGCGTCTTCGAGTACGTCTACCTGGCCCGTCCGGACACCTCGATCTCCGGGCGCTCGGTGCACGCCGCGCGCGTCGAGATCGGGCGCCGGCTTGCCCAGGAGGCCCCGGTCGAGGCCGACCTGGTGATCCCGGTCCCCGAGTCCGGCACCCCGGCCGCCATCGGCTACGCCCAGGGCTCGGGCATCCCCTACGGCCAGGGCCTGGTCAAGAACGCCTACGTGGGCCGGACCTTCATCCAGCCCTCGCAGACCATCCGCCAGCTCGGCATCCGGCTGAAGCTCAACCCGCTCCGGGACGTCATCCGGGGCAAGCGGCTGGTCGTGGTGGACGACTCGATCGTCCGCGGCAACACCCAGCGCGCGCTCGTCCGGATGCTGCGCGAGGCCGGGGCGCTCGAGGTGCACGTCCGGATCGCCTCGCCGCCCGTGCGTTGGCCCTGCTTCTACGGCATCGACTTCGCCAGCCGCGCGGAGCTCGTCGCGAGCGGGCTGGACACCGAGGGCGTGCGGCGCTCCATCGGGGCGGACACCCTCGCGTACGTGTCGGTGGACAACATGGTGGCCGCCAGCGAGCAGCCCCGCAGCCGGCTGTGCTGCGCCTGCTTCGACGGCGAGTACCCGATCCCGCTCCCCGAGGAGGCCCGGCTGGGCAAGCACCTCCTCGAGGCCCCCGCGCTCGACGCCGCGGGCGCGGCCTCCGGCGACCCCGGACCGCTGCGGGAGAACGCCCGGGACACCCCGGCGCCGCTGTCCGTCGGCTACGGTGCTGCGGAAGCCCTGAACAGGCCCTGAGGCCTGTGCGGCCCGGCCCGCGACCGCGGGCCGGGCGGCCGGGGCGGCGCACGCCCGCCGACCCGGCGGACGCGGGTGCCCCCGTGTCCGAGACCTCCCTCCAGGAACGAGAGCCCGACCCATGCCGACCTCCCCGTCGACCCCCGAGCAGGACCCGCACGCCAGCTACGCCGCCGCGGGCGTGGACATCGAGGCGGGTGAGGAGGCCGTCGAGCAGCTCCGGCCGTACGCCGAGAAGGCCACGCGCCCGGAGGTCCTGGGCGGGATCGGCGGGTTCGCCGGGCTGTTCGCGCCGAAGCTCGGCAAGTACACCGAGCCGGTGCTGGCCGCGTCCACGGACGGCGTGGGGACCAAGGTCGCCATCGCGCAGGCCATGGACAAGCACGACACCATCGGCCTCGACCTGGTCGCGATGGTGGTCGACGACCTCGTGGTCTGCGGCGCCGAGCCGCTGTTCCTGCAGGACTACATCGCCGTCGGCAAGCTGGTGCCCACGCAGGTGGCGACGATCGTCAAGGGCATCGCCGAGGGCTGCCAGCAGGCGGGGTGCGCGCTGCTCGGCGGCGAGACGGCCGAGCACCCGGGCCTGATGGAGGCCGGCGGGTACGACCTGTCGGCCACCGGGATCGGGATCGTCGAGGCCGAGGCCATGCTGCGGCCCGAGCGGGTCCGCCCCGGGGACGTGCTGGTCGCGATGGAGTCCTCCGGCCTGCACTCCAACGGCTACTCGTTGGCCCGGCACGTGCTGCTCGACATCGCGCGCATGCCGCTCGACGGGCACGTCGAGGAGTTCGGCCACACCCTCGGCGAGGAGCTGCTGAACCCCACCCGCATCTACGCCCGGGACTGCCTGGCGCTGGCCGCGGAGACCGGGGTGCGGACGTTCGCGCACATCACCGGCGGCGGGCTGGCCCGCAACCTCGAGCGCGTGCTTCCCCAGGGCCTGGTGGCCGTCGCCGACCGCGGGTCCTGGACGCCGGACCAGGTGTTCAAGCTGATCCAGGGCCGCGGCCGGGTCGAGCGCGGCGAGATGGAGAAGACGTTCAACATGGGCGTCGGCATGGTGGCGGTCCTTCCGCCGGACGACGTCGACCGCGCCCTCGCCGTCCTCACCGCCCGGCACGTGCCGGCCTGGGTGCTCGGCGACGTCCGGCGCGCCGAGGGCGAGGCCTCGGGCGGGGTCGGGTCCCGGGTGCAGCTGGTGGGCGAGCACCCCCGCTTCTGACCCGTGCGCGCGAACTGCCCCTAGAGCGGCAGTTCGCGCTCACGACCCCTCCTGAGCTGCTGGTTCAGGTGGTCGCGTGGGCCAGGGCGACGGGCTCCCGCAGCATCGGCGGGTGCAGCGCGGTGGCCGGGCCGCGGCGGAAGAGCTGCGGTGGCCGGCCGCGGCCCCCGGTGACCCGGGTGGCCGTCGGGATGAGGAAACCGGGCGTGGAGGTGACCTTGCGCTGGAAGTTGCGCGGGTCGATCTCGGTGCGCCACACGGCCTCGTAGACCCGGCGCAGGTCGGTCACGGTGAACTCCGGGGGGCAGAAGGCTGCGGCCAGCGTGGTGTACTCCAGCTTCGCCCGCGCCCGCTCCACACCGTCGGCGAGGATCGTGTCGTGGTCGAAGGCCAGCCCGTACACGTCCTCGACGGGCAGGAACGCCGCCGTCGGTCCGCCGGTGGGCTCGGGGTCCGGCACGTCCGGCAGCAGCGCCAGATAACCCATGCTGAGCACCCGCCCGCGGGGGTCCCGGTCCGGTGCCGCGTACCCGCCCAGCTGCTCGAGGTGCCCCTGCACCGCGCCCTGGGTGGCCGCCCCGGTCTGCGCGACCAGCTCCCGCGCGGCCGTGTCGCCGAGGTCCTCGTCCGCCCGGACGAACCCGCCGGGCAGCGCCCAGTGGCTCTCGTAGGGCCGCTCCCCACGCCGGACGAGCAGCACGTTGAGCTGGTCGTGGCGCACGGTCAGCACCACCAGGTCGACCGCCACCGCGAACAGGTTCCCGCGCATCCCTCACCGCCTTCTCGTCGGCGTGAGGCTATCGGGTGAAGATCGGTCGCCGCAGGGCGGGCGGTACGCCCGGTCGCCGGGTCGGCGGGCATCTCCGCAGGTGCGCTGACCTGCACAGGAGTCCGATGACGGCGCAGCGTGGCCGACGCCCGGGCGCGTCCTCCGCTCGGGAACGATGGGGCGACCGTGGGAAGGCTCACGTCCCCGAGGGGCCGTGCGAGAGGCGCCACCGGCCCTGACGGACGCCTCCCACCCGTCCGGAGGCGGGTGGGAGGGAATGCGTCGTGACGTCCGGTGGTGCCGAACAGCCCGCCCCGGCGGTGGGCGGGAGGACCGCGCTAGCGGCGCTCGTCGTCCTCGTCGTCGGCGTACGACCCGTAGCGCTCGGCGTACTCGTCGTACGACTCGTCGTCGTCGGTTACCGCCGTCCCACTGCCGATCTCCCGCTGCAATGCATCGAGATCCATCGTGGGGGAGCTGTACTTGAGCGCTCGGGCCACCTTCGTCTGCTTGGCCTTGGCTCGTCCGCGCCCCATGGCTGGTCCCCCTTACAACAGGGAAGGGGCGGCCGGATGTCTCGGCGGCCCCGTCTGTGTCATCACTGTCCTGGGCTCCACAGTACCGTGCGATAGCGCGAGCGTGCGACGTGGCATCGACGGTGTGACCGAACTCGGTACGCGGTCCCGCGCGCACTCCGCGGTGCGATCACGCGGAGGGCGTGTCCGGCGGGCGGGCGGGTGCGGAAGGATCTCGGACCGTGCCGTCGCCGTTCCTCTCCTACCTGCGGGTCTACGAGCCGCTGCGCGCGTTCGACGGCGCGTCGGGCGCCGCGGTGCGGGCGGGGCTCGCGCGCGGGGCCGTCCGGCCGGACAGGGCGGGCCGCCGGGAGCGCGAGCTGTGCCTGCGGGCGATGCTGCGCGGGCGGCTCCTGCCGGGCGACGCCGGCGGCGGGGCGGGTGCCCCGGTCGACGTCCTGGTCCTCGGGGGCGAGGGCGGCGAACCGTTCGTCTGCCCGCTCGACACCCGGCCGCGCGCCGGGGCGGCCGTGCTGGGCTTCCTGGCCGAGGAGGACCCGGTGCTGCGGTCGTCGGCGCTCGTGGTGCCCGAGGCCGCGGCGCGGCGCCGGGCGGAGCGTGCGGTGGCCGAGCTCGGGGACTCCGCGGCCCACGTCGTGACGGCCGCGTGGACCGTCCCGCTGCCCTGGTTCGCCCTGGTCGACCCGGAGGAACGGCAGGTCAGGCTGGATGCGCAGCGCCGCGTCTGGTGGCGGGTGCCGATCGCCAAGGCGCTCGGCCGCGCCGGGCAGGCCGAGCGCGTCGTGCGCGGCGCCCTCGGCGACGACGGGCCCGCGGAGGTGCTTGCCGAGACCCGCGGCTGGCTGGAGCGGTTCGACCGGACGTCGATCGTCGAGCTGGACTACGGCGGCCTCGTTGACCTCGTCGACGACGCCGCCCTGCGCGCCGACGACTCGGCGGGCGAGGTCCAGCGGGCGCTGCGGCTGCTGCGCGCGGGAGACCTCGACGAGGCCACCGAGTGCTACGGCCGGCTGCGCGACTTCTGGGGCCGGGTCGCCGCCCGTCAGCGGGACGGTTAGCGGACCCGCAGCTGCGCCGCGCGCCCGGGCGGCGGGGCGCCGTCGTCGGCCGCGTAGGAGTCCGGGTCGATGGCCGCGGGCGAGGCCCGCTCCTCGGTCCCGGCGACCAGCTCGGCGTCCGCGGGCACCGACCGCTTGAGGAGCGCCAGCGCCACCGAACCCAGCTCGTGGTGCTGTGTGACACTGCCCACACGCCCGACGGGTCGCCCGTCCTTGAGGACGGGGTCGCCGGTCACCGGCAGCTCCTCGTCGCCCGCGTCGAGGTGCAGCAGCACCAGCCGGCGTGGCGGGCGCCCGAGGTTCGCGACGCGCGCGACCGTCTCCTGGCCGCGGTAGCAGCCCTTGGTGAGGTGCACGGCCGACGGGATCCAGTCGACCTCGTGCGGGATCGTCCTCCCGTCCGTGTCGAGGTGGACGCGGGGGCGACGGGACTCGACCCGGAGCGCCTCGAAGGCCATCGTCCCGGCCGGACGGGCACCGGCGGCCGTGAGCCGCGCCCACCACGCGTCGCGCTCGGCGCGGGGGACGAGCACGTCGGCGGCGTCGGGCCCGGGCCAGGGCATGCGCCGGACGAGCCCGCCCTCGGGCAGCGCGGCGCTGGCGTAGGCGCCCTCGGGCACCGGGAGGCCGGCCGCGGTGAGTGCCGCGGCCGTGTCCGGACCCACCACGGACAGCACGGCGAGCTCGTCGGTCGCGTCCCGCGGCTCGACCTTCGACCAGAACACCATCTTCTGCAGGTAGGCCAGCAGCTCGGCCAGGTCGGCCTGCTCGGTGTCGAGCCAGACCGTGTCGCCGGCGTGCGAGACCACCGCGTGGTGCAGCACCCGACCCTGCGCGTCGAGGATCAGCGCCTCGGTGCCCGCACCCTCCGGCAGCTCGCTGACGTGCTGGCTCAGCAACAGGTGCAGCCAGCTCAGCCGGTCCTCGCCGGGCACCGCGATAACGCCGCGGTGGGAGCGGTCGACGACCGCGGCCGAGCGGGCCATCGCGCGCTGCTCGGCCAGCGGGTCGCCGCGGTGCGCGGGAACTGCGGCGTCGGGGTCCGGCTGCTCGACGGTCGCCTCGGGTCCCTCGGTCACGCGCGCGCCTCCTTCTCTCCGAGTTCCTGGGACGCCTTCAGATCGGCCTCGCGGCAGGTCGCGCACCGCCCCGAGAGCGCCACGTGCGTGACGTCGAGCTCGAAGTCCTCCCGCTCGCGCAGGCGGTCCGCCAGTTCGTCCATCAGTGCCGTGGGCGCCTCGCTCACCGCGCCGCAGTGGTGGCACACGAGGTGGACGTGCTCGTGCGCCCGCTCCGAGTAGGTCGGCGCGCCGTGCCCGAGATGGGTGTGCCGGACGAGCCGCAGCTCCTCGAGGAGGTCGAGCGTGCGGTAGACGGTGGTGATGTTCACCGCCGGCGCCGCGCGCTGTACCTGCGTGCAGATCTGCTCGGGCGTGGCGTGGCCCAGCTCGCGGACCGCGTCGAGCACCAGCTGGCGCTGGGGTGTCATCCGCAGACCGCGCCGGTGCAGCGTCGACTTGAGCGAGGTGTCCACGGCCCTGATGGTAGGCGCGTCGACGGGCGTGGGACCGTGGCGAGGGTGAGTGCTCCACGGGCTGCTGTCGCAAGTCGACTGGCCGGGTGGAGTCGTGCTCCGTTAGGGTGAACGCTTCTGAACGCGAGTACGGATCTCCCTACCCTCGGCGAAGTGAGCGGTGGGGCGACGACGGAAAGGGTCGGGACATGACGGCTGACGGGGGTGAGCGCTCGCTCGGTGCCCCGCGGTTCGACGTCGTGCTCCGCGGCTACGACCGCAGGCAGGTCGACGAGCACGTGGCGCGCCTGCAGCGGGTCCTCGCGCGCATGCGCGCCGACCTGGACGCCGCCCGCAGCCATCCCTTCCCTGCCGTGGGGCCGCAGCCCGGCATGGGCCCTGGGCCGCGCCCGATGGGACCCGGGGGGCCGATGGGCCCACAGCCGGGACCGCCGCCGGGTGCCCGCCCGCGTCCCACACCGCGTCCGCGCCCGGGCGGACCCGAGTCGCCGGACATGATCGGCTCTTTCACCGACCGCATGCAGAGCATCCTGCAGGCCGCGGAGGAGGAGGCCGAGGAGATCCGCACGTCGGCCCGTCGCGAGGCCAGGGCCGAGACCGAGTCGCTGCGCAAGGAGCAGGAGAACGCGCGCACCGAGCTCGCCGAGCTGAGCCGGCAGCGCGACGCCGTCGTGGCCGAGCTGACCCGCCTCCGCGGCCAGCTCGAGGGCCTGCTCGGCGCCCCGACCGCGCGGTTCGCCGTCACGCCGCCGTCGTCCGGCGCGTCCTCGCCGTCGACGGGCGAGGACGCGCGCACCGATCGGCCCGTGCGGCCGAGCCCGCGTCCGAAGCCCGCACCTGCGCCGGCCGAGGGTCCGGCCGCGGGACCCGCCGCCCAGCCGCTGCCGGGTGCGGCGCCGTCCTCGTCCTCCGGGGCTCCGGGTGGGACCGCCGGGTCGCAGGGCGCGTCGTCGCCTGGGTCGGCGTCGGCGGCCGAGGAGACCACTGCCGTCCGTCGTCCCGAGTCCGGCTCGGCGCCCGGCGACCTCTTCCGGCCGGCCTCCGAGACCCGCGCCGAGAACCGCACCGGGACCCGCGCCGAGACCCGCGCCGAGAACCGCACCGAGAACCGCGCCGAGAACCGGGGCGAGAGCCGTCCGGAGCCCGACGAGGACGCCGAGCCGGCCACCGCGATGGTTCCGCTCGCGTCGTCCGATGAGGACGCCGAGAAGCCCGAACCGTCTGCGCGGCAGGTGGAACCGGACCGCACGGTCGCCGTGTCCGCGGTCTCCGCGCTGTCCCCGGCGAAGCGATCCGGGGACACCGGATCGGCTGAAAAGTCGAGCGCCACCCCGCCCGCGAGCGGGTCGGACACGCCGGGTGACACGCCCACGGCGAAGGCCGAGCCGGCGGCGAAGGCCGCGGCCGACGAGGTGTCCGAGACGGTCAAGGTCAGCGCGGTCCGGCCGGCGCCCGCGCCGTCCGGCGACTCCGCCAAGGGGCGGAACGGCAGGTCAGGGCCTTCCGATGAGTCGCGCAGCGGTGTGTCGGCCGGGGAGCGCAGCGGGTCGTCCGGGTCGTCGTCCGGATCGGCGCGCCCGTCCGGGAGCGACGACGCGGCCCGTGCGGACCGGTCGACCTCGGGATCACGCTCCGGATAGAACGACTGCACACCGTGACGTAGATCGGCGTAGCGTGCGCGCTCATGGAGCAGGCGTTCTCGGCTGACGTCCTCGTGCCGCTCGGCGTCGGGGCCGCGGCACTGGTGATCGCGGTCGTGATCGTCGTCGTGCGGGCGTTGCGCGGCAAGGCGAAGTCCCAGCCGGTGGCCGAGCCTACCCACTCCGACTGGACCGGCGAGTCCGTCGGCGAGATGCCTGCGCCGCGCCCCGCGCCCGAGCCCGTGCCCGCCGGGGTCGCGGCGGGTGGTGCTGCTGCGGGTGGTGCTGCTGCGGGTCCCGATGACGCGGCCGCGCTCGTCGGGCAGGCCCGCCCGCGGACCGTGGCCGACGCGGTGGCCGTCCGCGAGGCCGACACCGCGCCGCTCCCCGTGCAGTCCGACGTCCTGCTCGCGCGTGCCCGCGCCCACCGTGCGGCGGCCGAGCACGCCGCCGCCATCCAGACCGAGGCCCGCCGCGCCGCCTCGGGCGACGACCCGGGCCCGCAGGAGGAGTCGCGGGGCGACGAGCCGGGCCCGGGGCGCACCGACGGCCGCGCGACCGCCGTCGGACACCGTTCGCTCGCCGACCAGGGTGCGGTGGATGTCGAAGCCGACGCCGCCGGCGAGGACACCTCCGCAGCCCGGCCCGCCGGCGACGCCACGTCGGAGGGAGCGGCGGAGGGAGTGACGGGCCGAACCGCCCCTGCGGAGCCGCCGACGACAGGCGCCGATGAACCGGCTGCCCGAGCTGCTGCTGCCGACCGGCAGGAGGGCGTCGCCGACGTCGTGTCGCTGCGGCGCGACTCCGTGCCGGTCATCGGCGAGTCCGGCCCCCGCTCCGTTCCTGCCGACCGGCCAACTCCCGACGCCGAGGAGCCCGAGCTCACCCCGGCAACCCGCGCTGCGCGGCTCATGGCGGCCGCGAAGGGTGCGCCCACCCCCTACGCGCGCTCCCGCGAGGCGGTGCCGGAGAGCGGGCAGGAGCCGGCCGCGGGCGACGCGGTGGCTCCCACCGACGAGCGCCCCACCGCCGCCCAGCTCGCCGCCCTCGCCGAGCAGAGCACCGTGCCGGCCGCGAGCACGGACGCCACCGGCCCTGCTCCCTCGGGGCCCGACGGGTCCGCTGACGGTGGCGAGAACGAGCCGGAGACCGAGACGGAGACCGAGACGGTGACCGGAAGCGGGGCCGCCGACCAGACCTCGGCCGACCGCCCTGCCCAGGCCGAGCCGCCGGGCTCCGAACCGCAGGACGCCGACCAGCAGGAACCCGCTCAGCCGGGTGGGCTCGAGCCCGTCAGTGCCGAGCAGCCGGGCATCGACCAGCCGGGGCCGGAGGAGGCGGGGTCCAGCCGGACCGTCGCCGCGGCCGTCCAGCACGCCCTGGCGGCGCGCGCGCGTGCCGCGCAGCCGAACGGCGTGGTCGACCCGCGCCGCGGCGACGCCCGCGACCGGCTCCTCGCCGTGCTGCTCGACGACCCGGCGCGCGCGGTCGGCGCGACGGTCGAGCTGCAGAGCCAGCAGGAGGAGCTCAGCCGGCTCGCGGAGGAGATGCGTACCCGCCGGGACGAGCTCGGCGCCGTCGTCCGCCGGCTGGCCGCCGCCGGCCTCGGCCCGGACCAGGTCGCGAAGCTCGCCGGCCTCGACCGCGCCGAGGTCGACCGCATGCTCGGCCGGCCCCGCCGCCCCTGACCCGCCCGCACCGCACGATCACTCCGAGCGCGACAGGCGCTCCTCAGCTCATCGGCGCCAGTGGCACGGTCACACCGGAACGATCATCGCCACAGCGGACCGCCCTCAGCCCACCACCCGGTGCAGCAGGGCGGACATGTGCGGCTGCATCGGCTGCCCCTGCATCGCCCGCTCGTCGACGTAGGCGAGGTCGCCCTGGTTGACCAGGCCGTAGAGCCGCTTGGCCGCGACGACGTCCTTGGCGGACGGGGTGCGCACCACCGCGTCGGTCTCGATCTGCCAGGAGCGCAGGTCGCCCTTCTCGCCGTACCAGGCCTCGATGATGCCGGTGGCGTGGGCGATGAGGACCTCGAGCGAGCCGTCGGGCTGCGGGCGCCAGAACCCGGTCTCGCGCGCGGCGGGCCGGATGACCTTCCCGTCCTCGTCGAGCAGCCAGGCTCGGGCCTCGTACGAGACGAACGGGCGCCCGTCGTGCGCGAACACGAGCTGCTGGCCGAAGTGGAAGGGTCCGTCGATGGTCGGGTAGACGACCTCGCCGGTCCCGCGCCACACGCCGATCAGCGGGAGCAGGCCGACGCACTGCTCGTGCAGGTCCGGGCCCTGCCGGAGGTTGGCGGTGTCGTCGGGGACCGGCAGGTCGTCCCACTGGGGGCGGTTGCGCTGCGGTGAGTCCGGCGCGGCGTTGACGGGGCCGGTGATCGTGGTGGGGACGTCGTTGCCGTCGGGCTGCGTCATGCGGAGGGCTCCTCCGGGACTTCCTCGGTCGGCCGGGCCGCGAGCGCGGCGGCGGCGTCGGGCGCCGTCGTGAAGAGGCGCCGCAGCAGGAAGCCGGTGAAGGCGACCGTGCCGGCGCTCGCCGCGATCAGCAGCACGGTGAAGAACCAGTGCACGGCGGGCGAGCATAGTCCCGCCGACCCCCCGTTCGCCCGACCCGGGTGAGGGCGGCGCGCCTCCGTACGGACCACGCTGCGGGCGGGAGGGGCGGAATGGGTGGGCTCGCGGCCGAGCCGGCGACGACGACGGTCGTCCGGCTGATGGACGGCGCGGCGGTGGCCTTCGAGGTCCTCGGCGCCGCGGTGCTGGTGATCGGCCTCGTCTGGTCGGTCGTGCTGTCGGCGCGGGTCTGGCTCGCCACCGGGCGCGGCCGCGAGGGCTACCAGACCCTGCGCGAGACCTTCGGCGGCACGCTGCTGCTCGCGATCGAGGTCCTGGTCGCCGCGGACCTGCTGCGCACGATCGCGGTCGAGCCGACCCTGCAGAACGTCGCGATCCTCGGTCTGATCGTCGTCATCCGCACGTTCCTCAGCTTCTCGCTGGAGATCGAGATCGACGGTGTCCCGCCCTGGCGCCGCGCCCTGACGAGCGGCCCGGAACGCATGGCCGCCGCGGCCGTGCGGGCTCGGGACCGGACGAGGGCCGCGAGCGACTGAGTCACCCGCTCCGGGCGGTGCCGCCCGGGCGCGCGGGCGCGAGGGTGGACGACCGGCGCGACGACGGGAGACCGCTGATGGCCCAGGCGGACGAGGCCGCGAGGACCGGGACGACGACGGGCACGGCGGCACCGCAGTCCCCCGAGGACGTCCTCCGCTCGGCCGGCTACACCCGGCTCCTGATCCTCGCGGCGATCGTCGGTGCGCCGATCTCGGCGGCCGCGTACTTCTTCCTCCAGCTGGTGTCGGGGCTGCAGAGCTGGACCTACACCGACCTGCCGCGCGCCCTCGGCTTCGCCACCGCGCCCGTGTGGTGGCCGTTCCCGGTCCTGGCCGTCGCGGGCCTGATCGTCGGGGCGGTCATCCGCTACCTGCCCGGGCAGGGGGGCCACTCGCCCGCCGACGGCTTCAAGACGGGCCACGTGCCCGTCCCGCGGGATCTGCCCGGGATCCTGCTCGCCGCGCTCGTCGGGCTGGGGCTCGGGGTCGTGCTGGGGCCCGAGGCGCCGCTGATCGCCCTGGGCGGCGGTCTCGGCGTGCTGGCCCTGCACGCCTTCCGCAGGGGCGCCGACGGACGGACGACGGCCGTGCTCGCCGCGACCGGCAGCTTCGCGGCGATCAGCGCCCTGCTGGGCTCGCCGATCCTCGGTGCCTTCCTGCTGATGGAGGCGTCGCTGGCCGCGGGTGCGGCGCTCGGCGTGATCCTGCTGCCCGGCCTGCTCGCGGCCGGGATCGGCTCGCTGATCTTCCTCGGGCTCGACTCCCTGACCGGGCTCGGCACGGCGTCGCTGACGCTGCCCGGCCTCCCCGCGTTCGGCACGACCGACATCGTGGAATTCGGGTGGGCCGTGCTGGTGGGCCTGCTGGCGGCGCTGGTCGGCGTCGTGATCCACCGGTTGACGGCGGTGGTGCGCCGGCAGGTCGAGCCCCGGATCGTCGTGGCGGGGCCGGTGGTCGGGGTGGTCGTGGCCGGGCTGGCGGTGCTGGCGGCGGTCCTGAGCGGGCACGACGTGTCGTTCGTGCTGTTCTCCGGGCAGGAGGCCCTGGGTCCGCTGCTGCTCGGCAGCGCCGGGTGGAGCGTGCCGGCGCTGGTGATCGTGCTCGTGGCCAAGGTGCTGACCTACGCGCTGTGCCTCGCGAGCTTCCGCGGTGGCCCGATCTTCCCGGCGTTGTTCATCGGGGCGGCCGGCGGCGTGCTGCTCTCGCACCTGCCCGGGCTGCCGCTCGTCGCGGGGGCGGCCATCGGCATCGGCGCCATGTCCGTGGTGATGCTGCGGCTGCCGCTCACCTCGGTGCTGCTGGCGACGCTGCTGCTCGGGGCCGACGGGCTGGCCGTGATGCCGCTGGTCATCGTCGCGGTCGTCGTCGCGCACGTGACGGCGGCACGCCTCGCCCCGGCACCACCGACGGTCTGACCCCGACCCGCGGGAGGCCGGACAGCACACCGCCCCGGCCACCGCGAGGGTGACCGGGGCGATGCGGGTCCGCGGTCGTCAGGCGACGGCGATCTCCGTGCGGTGCAGGCCCGGCGCCTCCGGCGAGAGCGTGGCCTCGCCGTTGCCGCTGCGGGACAGCGCCCGGACGGTCCAGGTGCCCGGCGCGGCGAAGAACCGGAAGTCGCCGGAGGCCGACGACACGACCTCCGCTGTGAACTCGCCGGTCCCGTCGAGCAGGCGCACGAACGCGCCGCCGACCGGCTTGTCACCGGCCACGACGCGCCCGGCCAGGACGGTCTCCTTGGTCAGGTCGGTACCGGCGGGCAGCTGCGCCGCCTGGTCAGGTGCTCCACACATTGGTCACTTGCTCCCCAGCTCGATCGGCACGCCGATGAGCGAGCCGTACTCGGTCCAGCTGCCGTCGTAGTTCTTGACGTCCGAGTGCCCCAGCAGCTCACGCAGCACGAACCACGTGTGGCTGGAACGCTCGCCGATGCGGCAGTAGGCGATGGTCGACTTGCCGGCGTCGAAGCCCGCCTCGCCGTAGAGGGCGGTGAGCTCCTCGTCCGACTTGAAGGTGCCGTCCTCGTTGGCCGCCTTCGACCACGGGATGTTGATCGCCGACGGGATGTGGCCCGGCCGCTGCGACTGCTCCTGCGGCAGGTGGGCCGGGGCGAGGATCTTGCCGGAGAACTCGTCGGGCGACCGGACGTCGACCAGGTTCTTGGTGTCGATCGCCTCGACGACCTCGTCACGCAAGGCGCGGATCGTGTTGTCGGCCGGCTTGGCGGTGTAGGTGGTGCCGCTGCGCTCCGGGACGTCCGTGGTCAGCGTGCGGCCGTCGAGCTCCCACTTCTTGCGGCCGCCGTCGAGCAGCACGACCTTCTCGTGCCCGTAGAGCTTGAACTCCCAGTACGCGTACGCGGCGAACCAGTTGTTGTTGCCGCCGTAGAGGACGACCAGGTCGTCGTCGGCGACGCCCTTGCTCGACAGCAGCTCGGCGAACTGCTCCTGCGACACGATGTCGCGGCGGACCGGGTCCTGCAGCTCGGTCGTCCAGTTGATCTTGACGGCACCCGGGAGGTGGCCGCCGTCGTAGGCGGTGGTGTCCTCGTCGACCTCGAGGAACACGACGCCCTCGGTGCCCAGGTTCTTCTCCGCCCAGTCGGCGGTGACCAGGACGTCCTCGCGGCTCATGGTGATGTCACTCCTGTGTGTCGGTGTCGATGGTGAACGAAGAGGGGTCAGGCGCGTGCGGCGCGCGCCCGTGCGAGCAGGCCGTACATCTCGCAGCCCAGGCAGAAGCCGAAGGCGGCGTTGAGGAAGGCGGCCACCAACGCGAACGCGGTGGCGACGATGCCGAGCACGGTCAGCCCGGAGAGGTAACCGAGCGCGCCGACCGCGGCGAAGAGGAAGCCGACAGTCTGGGAGAAACGGACGGGGGCCGCCTCCTCGCGCTCGGCGGGCGGGCCCAGGCGAGGGGCGACCGCCAGCCGGTAGAGCACGCCGTAGGGCGCGAACCGCATGCCGGCGAACGCGCCCAGCGCGAACACCAGCGCCTGCGCGGCAGCGAGCCAGCCGCTGCCGCTGACGAGGACCAGCGCCAGGACGACGGTGGTCAGTCCGGCGGCGGACCGCACGCCGCGCGGGTCCAGGGGCGGGTCGACCGAGCGCGCGGGAGCGCCGGACCCGTCCGGTGCGGACATGGGGGAACTCCTGAGGGTTCTCGACGAAGGGGTCGGGGTCAGGAGGGCCGACACAGGCAGCCGGCCACGCGGCACAGATCGACTGCGCGGCGTCGGGTCAGCGGCCAGTTCACGGCAGCGAGGGTAACCGAAAGGTCCGGTCGGCGGGAGCGGCGTCCCGGAAGATGGACGCCCGTCACGCCGGGCGTCCGCGCAGCTCCGGGGCCAGCGCCGCGGCGAGCTCCGCGCGCCGGGGCACGCCGGACACCCGCAGCAGCTCACGGCCGGTGCGGTCGAAGCCGATCGTGGTGGGCGTCCGCATCACGGACAGCGCGCGGGCGACGTCCGGGCGATCGGCGACGTCGATCTCCACGTGCCGCACCCCGGGCTCGCCCGCGGCCAGCTCGCCGAGCACGCCCGCCGTCTGCCGGCAAGGGGTGCAGACCGGCGACGAGAGCTGCAGCAGGAGCACCTGCTCCGCACCCTCGGGGGCGGAACCGGTGAGGGCCCAGCCGTCCGGCGAGCCGGCGCCGGACGGGGTCCGCACCCGGCCGTTGCGGGCGCGCAGCACCAGCCCCAGTGCGGTGGCCGCCACCAGCACCGCGATCAGGACCACGAGTCCCGTACCGCTCATGTCCCGGGCCAACCCGGCCGGCCGGCGCGATGTTCCCGGGTCAGCCCGTCGTACCCGATCCGGGGAGTGCCCCGACGACGACGTCGCGCGCCTCGCCGGAGATCTCCAGCGTGCCGTCGCGGGCCTGGAGCTTCGTGGGCACCACGCCGAAGGGGAGGCCGCCAGGGTCGATGCGCAGCGCGAAGGTCTGCTCGACCAGCTCGGTGATCGCCTCGGGCAGCGGGTCGCCGTCGCTGCCGCGCACGTCCCGCGGCACGACTCGCATGACGCCGTCGGCCACCTGCAGCTCGGCGAGCACGACGGGCTGGTACTCCTCGCCGGCGATCGTCACGGTGCCGGAGAGCCGCGCGACGGAGTCCGGGTCGAGCTGGCGCATGGTCGGGTCGCCGCCCTCGTCGACGACGTCGGCGATCGCGTTGGCGTCGACGTTGCCGAGGCTGAACCGCTCGACGCCCGGGAGCATCCGCTGCAGGTCGTCCGCGCCGACGCGGGCCGCACCCTCGGCCGTGGTCACCCGCAGGCCGGGCGTGCCGCCGCCGAGCAGGCCGGACAGCGGCGCCTCGACGTTCCGCAGGTCGGCGCGCAGCTGCACGTTGTGCAGGTCGCCGACCTGGAGCCGGTCCGCGCGGACCTCCACGGAGCGGTACTCGCCCGAGACCGCCTGGGTGAGGAAGGGGAAGCCGTTGATCCGCACCGAGGGGTCGTCGGCCAGGCCGAGCCGGTCCCGCAGCTCGCGGGACACCACCGACTCCGCTGCCGCGGCGGCGGCGTAGTCCGCGGCGACCAGTACCCCGGCGAGCACCAGCACCGCGACGATCAGGCGTTTCACTCTCGACCTCCGGCTCCCACACGTCGCGCGGGCCCAACCTAGAGACCCCCGACGCCGGCCCGTGCGGCGGGCCCGCCACCCGCCATCCGTAACAGTGCTCTGACGGGTACGTAACGCGCCCGAAACCGCAGCCGCCTCCGGATGAGGGAATTCGTCACGCACAGGTATTTCTGCAGCGCACGAGCACGTCGAACGGGGTGAGCTGGCTCGCGGAACTCGTGTCCGCGGCAACCGCTTGTCTATTCTTGACCGATCCGCGTGACGGACCCGCCGGGTCACGCGGTGCGGGACGGAGGTCGGCGTCGCCCACCGTGACCAGAACGACGGACGCCGGGCGTGGCGTCCGCCGTCGATTCCCCGGTGGAGAGGAGGCAGCGGTGGAACTGCTACTGCTGACAGCGGACACGGACCCCGGTTCGGTGCTCCCCGCGCTGACCCTGCTCCCGCACGGCGTCCGGACGGCAGCGCCCGAGGTGGCCGCGCTGCTCGACGCCGGCCCCCACGACGCGGTCCTGGTCGACGCACGGACCGACCTGGTCGCCGCGCGGAGCCTCTGCCGGCTGCTCGGCAGCACCGGCACGGACGTGCCCGTCATCGCCGTGCTCAACGAAGGCGGACTCGTGGCCGTCTCCGGTGAGTGGGTGGTCGACGAGATCCTGCTCCCGTCCGCGGGTCCCGCGGAGGTCGACGCCCGCCTGCGGCTGCTGAAGTCCCGCCCGGGCGCGGACTCCGCGAGCGCGGGCGGCGCACTGGTGCTGGGCGAGCTGGTGATCGACGAGGCGACCTACGCGGCGCGGCTGCGCGGGCGCCTGCTCGAGCTCACCTACAAGGAGTTCGAGCTGCTCAAGTACCTCGCGCAGCACGCGGGCCGGGTGTTCACCCGGGCTCAGCTGCTGCAGGAGGTCTGGGGCTACGACTTCTTCGGTGGCACCCGCACCGTCGACGTCCACGTGCGGCGGCTGCGCGCGAAGCTCGGCCCCGAGCACGAGCAGATGATCGGCACGGTGCGCAACGTCGGCTACAAGTTCGTCCGCCCCGGCCGCGCCGGGCTGGGCGTGCCGGCCGGCGGGATCCCCGAGGAGAGCGACACGGACACGGACGACGACGGCGACCGAGCCGCCTTCCGTGGCCTGCACCAGATGCACTGATCGACCGATCACGGCACACCGGGACGGCCCGCGGGTAGGGTCGTCCCGGTGAGCGCCGTCCGGGTCCTGTCCGAGATCGACCCCGCCACGACGGCCGGCGTCCGCGCCCTGGCCGAGGCGGCCGAGCGGGCCGACGGGCGCGAACCCTTCTCCGAGCAGTTCCTGCTCAACCTGCGCGGCGGGCCCCGCGAGGGCGTCACGCACCTCGTGGCCCGCGCCGACGGGACCGTCGCCGGGTACGCCCAGCTCGACGGCACGTCGGCCGAGCTGGCCGTGCACCCCGACCACCGCCGCCGCGGGCTCGGTGCCGCGCTGCTCGCCGAGCTGACCGGCCGGGCCGCGAAGATCGATGTCTGGGCGCACGGCGACCTCCCGGCGGCCGCCGCCCTCGCACAGTCCCACGATCTGGAACGCGCCCGGGTGCTGTGGCAGATGCGCCGCACCCCCGGCGCCGGCCCGCTGCCCGCGCTGACCGTGCCCGCGGGCGTCACGATCCGCCCCTTCGTGGTGGGCGAGGACGAGAGCGAGTTCCTGCGCGTCAACAACGCCGCCTTCGACTGGCACCCGGAGCAGGGCGGCTGGGCGGTCGACCAGGTCCGCGAGCGCGAGGCCGAGGACTGGTTCGACCCCGAGGGTTTCCTGCTGGCCGTGGACGCCGACGGCACCCTGCTCGGCTACCACTGGACCAAGGTGCACCCGCCGACGGCGACCGAGCCGTCCCTGGGTGAGGTCTACGTCCTCGGCGTCGACCCCGCCGCGCACGGCCGCGGCCTGGGCCGCGTGCTGACCCTGGCCGGCCTGCACCACCTGGCCGGGCGCGGGCTCGACACCGTGCTGCTCTACGTCGAGGCGGACAACGCGCCGGCCGTGCGCGTCTACGAGAAGCTCGGCTTCGCCGTCCACACCTCGGACGTCATGTACTCCTCGTGATGCTGCGTCAGCCCCCCGTCACCGGTCCGTGTGGCCGATCACGTCGCAGGTCACGGGTGAGTCACGCCCCGTCGGGCGGGTGATGAACCCCGCGCCGTTCGGGTTACCTGTTCACTCCCCGTTCATTCGCCGTGGGTCGAGCGTCCACCGGACGCACTTAGCGTTCGACGCCGAGCGGCTCGGTGTGGGTCGCACGTGCGGCCGGTTCCGACCGGCTCCCCGAACCACGGAGGAACCAGCAGTGAAGACCATGCGCCAGAAGCGCGCGCGGATCGCCGCCGTCGGCCTGGCGGCCGGTGGGGCCATCGTGCTCGCCGGCTGCGGTGCGGCCAACGAGGGCTCGTCGGCGGGCGGCGCGTCGAGCGCCCCGTCGTCGAACGTGTCGGGCACGATCTCCGGCGCCGGCGCCAGCACCCAGCAGGCCGCCACCCAGGCCTGGGTCGCGGGCTTCACCGGCAGCAACCCCGACGCCACCATCAACTACGACCCGAGCGGCTCGGGCGCGGGCCGCACCCAGTTCATCGCCGGTGGCGTGGACTGGGCGGGCAGCGACGCCTACATCAAGGGCGACGAGCTGGGCAAGGCGCAGCAGCGGTGTGGCGGCGACATCGTCGAGATCCCCGTCTACGTCTCGCCGATCGCGGTCGTCTACAACCTCCCGGGCGTCGACAACCTGCAGCTCTCGCCGTCGACCCTGGCGAAGATCTTCGACAAGAAGATCACCACCTGGAACGACCCGGCCATCGCCGCGGACAACCCGGGCGTGAACCTGCCGTCGACCGCGATCGCGCCGGTCAACCGGTCGGACAAGTCCGGCACCACCCAGAACTTCGCCGACTACCTGAAGGCCGCCGCCGGTGCGGACTGGCCGTACGACGTCAGCGACAGCTGGCCGGTCCAGGGCGGTGAGGCCGCCCAGGGCACCTCGGGTGTCGTCGGCGCCGTCAAGGCGGGCCAGGGCACCATCGGCTACGCGGACGAGAGCCAGGCCCAGGGCCTCGGCCAGGCGAAGATCAAGGTCGGCGACCAGTACGTCGGCCCGACGCCGGACGGGGCGGCCAAGCTGCTCGAGTCCTCCGAGCGCGTCTCGGAAGGGGGCCCGCACGCCTTCGCCTACAAGCTCAACCGCACCGTGACCGACTCGAGTGCCTACCCGATCTCGCTCGTGTCGTACGCGATCGCGTGCAGCAAGTACACCGACGCCGCCAAGTCCGGCCTCGTCAAGGCGTACCTGAACTACGTGATCAGCCCGGAGGGTCAGCAGGCCGCGCAGCAGGCCGCCGGCTCCGCCCCGCTGACCGACGCGATCCGCCAGCAGATCACGCCGGCGGTCAGCTCCATCGCCTGATGAGCACGTGAGCCGGCGGGGCCGGGTCGTCGCACCGCGACCGCCCGGCCCCGCCCGGTGCCGCCCCACCCCGCTTGCAGAGAGGACGCCGTGAGCGCCCCCACTACGACCCCCGCGACGGCGACCCCGTCGACCAAGCCCGTCCGTCAGCTCGGCGATCGGATCTTCGCCGGGTCCGCCACGGGCGCCGGCGTCCTGATCCTGATCGTGCTCGCCGGTGTGGCGGTCTTCCTCATCGCGCAGGCGATCCCGGCCTTCACCGCCTCCCCCGAGGAACTGCCGGGCGGCCGCAACCTGGCCGTCTACATCGGCCCGCTGGTCTTCGGCACGCTGCTCTCCGCCCTGATCGCGTTGCTGATCGCGACCCCGCTCGCGGTGGCCGTCGCCCTCTTCATCACCCACTACGCGCCTCGCCGGCTGGCCCAGGGTCTCGGCTACGTGGTCGACCTGCTCGCCGCGGTGCCCAGCATCGTGTACGGGCTGTGGGGAGTGGCCGTCCTCGCGCCCGCCTCGCTGCCGTTCATGACGCGGCTGCAGGACTACCTCGGCTGGATCCCGCTGTTCGCCGGGCCGGTGTCGGCCACGGGCCGCACGATGCTCGTCGTCGGCGTCACGCTCGCGGTGATGATCCTGCCGATCATCACCGCCGTCTCCCGCGAGGTCTTCCTCCAGACGCCGAAGCTGCACGAGGAGGCCGCTCTGGCCCTCGGCGCGACGCGCTGGGAGATGATCCGCATGGCCGTCCTGCCGTTCGGCCGCTCCGGCATCATCTCGGGCGCCATGCTCGGCCTCGGCCGCGCACTCGGCGAGACGATGGCCGTCGCGATCATCCTGTCCGGCTCGGGCATCGTCACCTTCAACCTGATCAGCTCGAGCAACCCGTCGTCGATCGCGGCGAACATCGCCCTGCAGTTCCCCGACTCCACCGGCGTCGCGGTGAACACCCTGATCGCGTCGGGCCTGGTGCTCTTCGTGATCACCCTGCTCGTCAACTCCATCGCGCGCTGGATCATCAACCGGCGGCGCGAGTTCTCGGGGGCGAACTGATGACCAGCGACACCCGCACCGACACCGAACGCTCCCGGACGGACGGCGAGTTGGCCGAGCAGGCCGTCGTCCCGATGCCGCTCGTCCACGGGGAACTGCCCCGCTGGGCGCCGTGGGCGATCCTCGTCGCCTCGCTCGTCGTGGTCGGCGGGATCCTCGCCGCCACGGGCAATTTCGGCCTCGGGCTCACCCTGGTGCTCGGCGCCGTCCTGTACGCCGTCGCCACGTACGCCGTCTCGCGCTTCGTGGAGGGCGGCCGCAAGGCGACCGACCGCGTCGTCACCATCGTGGTCACGGTCGCCTTCCTGATCGCGCTGATCCCGCTGATCTCCGTGGTCGTCACCGTGATCCAGAACGGGCTGGCCCGCTTCGACGCGGCGTTCTTCACCAACTCGATGCGCGGCGTCGTCGGCGAGGGTGGCGGCGGCTACCACGCGATCATGGGCACGCTGATCATCACGGCGCTGGCCGCCCTGATGTCCATCCCGATCGGCATCCTGACGGCCGTCTACCTGGTCGAGTACGGCAAGGGTCGGCTGGCGCGGGCCATCACCTTCTTCGTCGACGTCATGACGGGCATCCCGTCGATCGTCGCGGGCCTGTTCGCCTTCGCGTTCTTCGCGCTCTTCGCCGGCCCGGGCATCCGCTTCGGCTTCGGCGGCGCGGTCGCCCTGTCGATCCTGATGATCCCCGTCGTCGTGCGCTCGACCGAGGAGATGCTCAAGATCGTCCCGAACGAGCTGCGCGAGGCCGCCTACGCGCTCGGGACGCCGAAGTGGCGCACCATCCTCAAGGTCGTCATCCCGACGTCGATCGCCGGTATCGCCTCCGGCGTGACCCTCGCGATCGCCCGCGTCATCGGTGAGACGGCCCCGCTGTTGATCATCGCCGGCCTGACCACGGGGGTGAACCTCAACCCCTTCAGCGGCCGGATGACCACGCTGCCGGTGTTCGCGTACAACTCCTACGCCGCGCCGGGCGTGCCCCGCGAGCCCTTCATCGACCGCGCGTGGACCTCGGCCCTCGTGCTGATCATCATCGTGCTCGTCCTCAACCTGCTGGCGCGCCTCGTCGCCAAGCTGTTCGCCCCCAAGACCCGATAAGGCGAGGATCCGACGTGAGCAAAGCCGTCACCGCCAAGAACCTCAACATCTACTACGGCTCGTTCCTCGCCGTCGAGGGCGTCGACATGGAGATCAAGCCGAAGACGGTCACGGCCCTGATCGGGCCGTCCGGCTGCGGCAAGTCGACCTTCCTGCGGTCGATCAACCGGATGCACGAGGTGATCCCCGGCGCCCGCGTCGAGGGGAAGCTCGAGCTCGACGGCCGCGACCTCTACGGCAGTGGCGTGGACCCCGTGGGCGTGCGCCGGCAGATCGGCATGGTCTTCCAGCGGCCCAACCCGTTCCCCACGATGTCGATCTACGAGAACGTGATCGCCGGACAGCGCCTGAACAACAAGCGGGCCGGCAAGAAGGCGACCGACGAGCTCGTCGAGCGCTCCCTGCGGGGTGCCAACCTGTGGAACGAGGTCAAGGACCGCCTCGACAAGCCGGGTTCGAGCCTCTCCGGCGGTCAGCAGCAGCGGCTCTGCATCGCCCGCGCGATCGCGGTGCAGCCCGACGTGCTGCTCATGGACGAGCCCTGCTCGGCGCTCGACCCGATCTCCACGCTCGCGATCGAGGACCTGATCAACGAGCTCAAGACGGACTACACGATCGTCATCGTGACCCACAACATGCAGCAGGCGGCGCGGGTCAGCGACTTCACGGGCTTCTTCAACATCGAGGGGACCGGAAAGCCCGGCCACCTCGTGGAGATGGACGAGACGAAGACGATCTTCTCGCAGCCGAAGCAGAAGGCGACCGAGGACTACGTCTCCGGCCGGTTCGGCTGAGCCGGGGACCTGCGGGAACGGACGCCGGCGGTGCGCGATGCCGCCGGCGTTCGGCGTTCTCGGCCTAGATCTGCAGGGCCTCGGGGTGGTGCCCGGTCACGACGTAGACGGTGCGCTCGGCCAGGGCCACGGCGTGGTCGGCGATGCGCTCGTAGAAGCGGGCGAGCAGCGTCAGGTCGACGGCGGCGGGGATCCCGCAGGTCCAACGCTCGCCGAACATCAGGGCGAACAGGTCGCGGTGCAGCGCGTCCACCCGGTCGTCGTCGGACTCGAGCTCGAGGGCAAGGAGGACGTTGCGGGTCCGCAGCACCGTGACGGCCTTGGCCACCATGGCGGTGACCTGGGCGCTGAGCTCCACGACGAGGTCGCGGGCGACGTCCGGCACGGCCGGCAGCGGGTCCCGCCGGTGCGCGGCCTCGGCGATGTGCTGGGCGAGGTCGCCCACCCGTTCGAGCTCGTGCGCGGACTGGATGGCCGCCACGACCACCCGCATGTCCGGCCCGACCGGCGCGAAGATGGTGATGGTCTCGGTCGCGAGGACCTCGATCCGCGCCCGCAGGTCGTCGATGGCCGGGTCGCCCTCGATCACCCGCTGGGCCAGGCGGGGGTGCCGGTCGAGCAGGGCGGCGCAGGCCGCCCGGAACGCGACCACGACGGCGTCGCCCATCTCGCCGAGCAGCGCCTGCAGCCGGGCGGTGTTGCCGTCCAGGGTCTCCCGTGCCACCGGGTCAGCCTAGGAAACGGGACGGACGACCACGGCCGGGTCCCCGTGAACGGTCGATGAACGACGGGCGTTCTAGGCGCCGAGCCGGAAGCCCACCTTCAGCCCGACCTGGAAGTAGTCGACGGCCCCGTCCTGCAGGTTTCCGCGGATCTCCGTGACCTCGAACCAGTCCAGCCCGCGGAGTGTCTCGTGGGCACGGCTCACGCCGTTGCGGATCGCCGCTTCGACGCTCTCGGGCGAGGTGCCGACGATCTCGGTGACGCGGTACACATGATCCGTCATGCACCTGTGTAGCCCGATCACGGGGTGCCGCAAACGTGGGAGCGGCGATCAGACGGCGAGCGGCCCCGGCATCTGCCCGGTGACGACGTAGACGATCCGCCGTGCGACGGCGACGGCATGGTCCGCGTAGCGCTCGTAGAACCGGGCGAGCAGCGTGACGTCGACCGCCGCCTCCACGCCGTGGTCCCAGTTCCGGTCCATCAGCACCGTGAACATGTGCTTGTGCAGGTCGTCCATCGCGTCGTCGTCCGACTCGAGCTCGGCGGCCGCCGCGAGGTCGCGGCTGCGGATGACCGCGCCGGCCTTGCGGGCCAGTGCCACACCGACCCGGCCCATCTCGGCGAAGTACGGCGCGATCTCCTCCGGCAGCACCGGCTGGGGGTGGCGGCGCCGTGCGGCCTGCGCGACGTGCAGCGCCAGGTCGCCCATCCGCTCGATGTCCCCGGCGCCGTGGATCGCGGAGACGACGATCCTCAGGTCCGTCGCCACCGGGGCCTGCAGGACGAGCAGGGCGAACGCCTTCTCCTCGGCGGAGTGCCGGATCTCGTCGATCCGGATGTCCTCGTCGATGACCTGTTCGGCGAGCCGGAGATCCGCGTCGAGGAGCGCGCGGGTCGCCTTCTCCATGGCCGTCGCGACGTCCTCGCACATCCCGGCGAGAGCGTCGCCGAGCTCGTCGAGCTGGTCCGTGTAGGCGTCGCGCATGGTCCGAGGGTAAAGGGGTGCGATCCGGCGCACAGCAGCAGGACGTGAACCGGCGATGAATGCTCGGGGTCGCGGTCAGCCGCAGGAGGCGGTCGGGGCCGTCTGCGCCGCCGGGGCGGCCGCGTCGGTCACGGGGGCCCGCACGGTGCCGTCGAACGAGCTGCCGAGGACCAGCTGGAGGGTCCCGGTGCTGCCCGGGTCCTGGACGAGCCGGGCGCCGGGGACGACCTCGCGGAGCAGCTCGGCGGCGTCGGCGCGGTCGGGGGAGAAGCGCAGGACCGTCTCGGCGGAGGGCTGCGCGGCGTTGCCGACCTCGCCCACGCCGAACCCGAGCGACCGCAGTGCGTCGCCGACCTGGCGGCCCAGCCCGTCGCGGCCCGCGGCGTTGACCACGCCGACCGTCACGTCGGAGGGCTTCGGCCCCTCGGCGGACGCCACCGGTGTCGTGGTGGTGGGGAGGGGCTGGCCCTTGCGCAGCGCGGAGAACAACCGGGAGGACTCGGTGTCGCGCAGCTCCAGGTTGCCGCGGGTGTTCGGCACGGCCGAGACGGGCAGCGGCAGGAAGGTCACGCCGTCGGCGGACGGCCGGTCGAGCGCCGAGGTCAGCCGGACCATCTCGTGCACGCCGACGTCGTCGGCCAGCATGCTGCGGCCCAGGGCGGCGGCGAAGTCCCGGGTCGTGGTCGGGGACAGCAGGGTCGAGGCGGAGAGTGCCTCGCGGAAGGTGGCCGCGAGCAGCTGTTGCTGACGTTGCAGCTGGCCCAGCGCGGGGGAGGGGTCGGTCGGCACCGCGGCCGCCTCGGCGAACCGGACGGCCTGCGTGCCGTCGAGCCGGGTGGTGCCGGCCTGCGGGACCACGGTCCCGAGTGTGCGGTCCTCGACGGGTTGCCCGACGCACACGTCGACGCCACCGATCGCGTCGACCATGCCGGCGATGCCGGGCAGGTCCAGCGCGACGAACCGGGTCACGGACATCCCCGTGAGCTGCTGGACGGTGCGGACCAGGCATCGCGGCCCGCCCACCGTGTAGGCCGACGACAGTGCGGTGCGGGTCTCGGCGGGGACCGTCTCGTCGAGGTAGGTGGCGGCCGCGGGATCCCAGCGCGGGCAGGGCGGTCGGTTGATCTCCAGGTCCATCGGGAAGGAGACGCCGACGACCCGGTCCCCGTCCGCGGCGACGTGCGCGAGCATCAGGGTGTCCGTCCGCTCGTCCGTGGCCGCCGGGGTGCCCGAGCTGCCGGAGGCGGTGCCGAGGACCAGGACGTTGTCGTCGCCGGCCTGGCCCGCGGCGTCGATCACCCCGGACTCGGGGTCGAGGGCGGCGACCGAGCGGATCGTCGAGTCCATCCAGCGGGTGGCGCCCCAGCTCAGCGCGACGCCGAGGAAGGTCAGGACCGCCAGCGCGGCCGCGGTGATCCGGCCGGCCAGGGCGAGGCGGGACGGCCGCTTCGGCGGGGTGTCCGTGGCGGTCCGGCGGTCGGCGCGACGGGCGCGGGGGGCCTCGTCCTCGTCGCTCTCGTCGTCCTCGTCGTCGTCCAGGCTGACGCCGGCATGGGCGGCGGTCAGGCGGGTGAGGCTCGCGTCGATCGCGCGGGTGCGGTCGGCGAGGGCATCGTCGTCTGCGGCCTCGTCCTCGACGGGGGGAACGAGCGCGGTGTCGTCGCCGCGGGGGGTGCGCAGGGCGCGGCCGGGGCTGTCCGGAGAGCCCGTGCGGGCGCGGAGGCGGGTGGTGGGGGAGGCGGTCGTCCCTTCGGCCTCGTCCGGCTGCGGGCGCGGCGCGGCGCCGGGTCGGCGCGCAGGGCTGGCCTGGGGTGCGGAGTCCTGCGCCGGCGGTCGGCCGCCGGCGTTCGGGGTTCGGAGCGGTGCACCGGCGGGGCCGGCCGGGACGCCGACGGTGCTCGTCGCGGGATCGGAGGGACGGCGCGGCCTGTCGGGGCGGATCCCCGTTGTGGCTGCGGCGTCGGAAGCGTCGGGTCGGCGCGGGACCGCGCGCCGCGGGTCGGCGCTCGACGGGCCGGGGCGGGCATCCGGCCGTCGGTCGCCGGCTTTTCCGACCGGTCCGGCGGGACCGGCCTGCGGGCCAGCCTGTCTGCCGCCACCCTGGTCGCCACGTAGGCGGTCGTAGCCCTGAGGCCCGGGGGTGTTCCGGCCGGCGCCGTTCTGCCCGACCCCGTTCTGGCCGGCGCCGTTCTGGCCGACGCCGCTCTGCCCGAACCCGTTCGGTCCCGTGTTCGGCGGGGCGTTGTTCCGCCCGGGGCCGTCCGCCCCGGTGTTCTGGGCGGCGCTGTTCGGCGTGGGGATGCTCTGCGTGGCGCCGGGCGGCCCGTACCCGCTCTGTCCGGCGCTGTTCCGGCCGTAGCTCCTCGGCTCGGAAGAACCGGGGGCAGCGCCGTTGCCTCCTGGACGGCCCTGTCCCGCGCCGCTGCGTCCGTAGCCTTCCCGTCCGACGCCGTTCTCGCCCTGCCCGGCCGGGCCGTGGCCGTTGCCCTGCCCAGCGGGGCCGAGGCTGCTGCGCTCGTCGGCGGCTCGGCGTCCGGCCTGTCCGGTCCCGGCCTGCTCGTACCCGCCGGGCTGCCCCGGCCAGGACTGGCTCGGGGCGGTGCCGTTCCGCGGCCGGCCGTTCGTCGTCGGGGCGGGGTCGTACCCGCCAACGCCCGGTCCCTCAGGGGCGCGGCGCTCGCGCCCGGAGGTCTCGTCCGCCCACGGGGCAGGCTCGGGGTCTTCGGTGGCGCGGATGCCGAGCCGGGCGAGGACGTCGTCCGCAGGGGGAGGCCCGTCCCCCCGGGCACGCCGGCCCGCGCGGGAACCCCGCGACCGCCGGTCGTCCTCGTCCTGCACGTCACCTCCGGCCCACCGACAGCGGGAAGGGCGGAGTAGCCGTCACCGGCAGTGTCCGCCCCGGCCGTCGAGTTTACGGAGCCGCAATGCTCCGACCGGCGGAGGGTCAGCCGGTCGTGCGAACCGGCTGGGGTATGGACCGGCGCGCCCCGGCCGGCCCGGCGAGCCGCACCCGGCCGCCGCGCGCGGTCCGGTAGGCCACGGCGTTGCGCCCCGCCTCCTTGGCCGTGTAGAGGAGCATGTCGGCCTCGCCGATCAGGCGCTCGACCTCGGCGATCCGCCCCGCGGCGTGCGCGACCCCGATGCTCACGGTGACTCGCAGGTCGGGGTGCAGGTCGGACCAGTCGTGCCGCGCGATCCGGTCCCGTGCCTGCTCGCTGATCTCCACCGCCTGGGCCAGGTCGCGGCCGGGCAGGACCAGCGCGAACTCCTCGCCGCCGTAGCGGGCGCAGAAGCCGCCCTCGGGCAGCGCGGCGTCGAGCTCGGTCACCATGCGTTGCAGGACGCGGTCGCCGAACAGGTGCCCGTGGGTGTCGTTGACGAGCTTGAAGTGGTCGATGTCGACCAGCGCGAGGCACAGCCCGGTGGTCCGGAAGGGCGTGCCGTCGATGTCGGCCAGCAGGGCGGCGAGCCGCTCGTCGAGGTAGCGGCGGTTGTAGCTCGCGGTGAGGCTGTCCCGGCGGCTCTGCTCGCGGGCCTCGGCGTGCTCGCGGCGGAGGCGGTCGAGCTCGTCGTGCGCGTCGGGCAGGGGCTCGTCGCCGTGCAGGAGGCGCAGTGCCGCGTGGAGGTGGCCGTAGGCCTGCTCCCAGGCGCCCTCGGCGGCGAGGCGTTCGGCGGCGGCGGTGTGCAGGGCCGCGCGGTTGCGCGGGGACGCCGGCGGGGTGTCCGTGACCGTCGGCGCGTCGTGCACCAACGTCCGCACCGTCGCCCTGCCGTCCATCCCGATCACCCCCCTGCTGCCCCTATCGTCGTCGTGACTCGTGTGGTTCTTGAGACGGACGGGACGTTCCTACCCGTTCGCGTCCCACTCCACCCGACCGGGCGAAAGATGATCCACGGGGCGTCGGCGCGCGACGTCACCCGCCGGAGTGCTCCAGCTCCGCGCCGAAGGGCACGGAGGGGTCGTCGGCGTCGTCGAGCCAGTGTTCGGGCAGGACGACCTTGCCCGGCGAGCCCTGCCGCCCCCGCGGGCCCTCGGCGTCGGCGGGGAACTCCTGGTCGAGGTCGAGCTGCGCGAGGAGCTCGTCGAGCTGGTCGATGCTCTCGACCATGCCGAGGCTGCGCCGGAGGTCGCCGCCGACCGCGAAGCCCTTGAGGTACCAGGCGATGTGCTTGCGGACGTCCCGGATGCCCTTGTGGTCCCCCATGTGCTCGCACAGCAGCACGGCGTGCCGACGCAGCGTGGCCGCGACCTGTCGCAGGTTCGGCGGGGTGGGCAGCGGGCGCCCGGCGAAGGCGGCCTCGAGGTCGCCGAACAGCCATGGCCGGCCGAGGCACCCCCGCCCGACGACGACGCCGTCGCACCCGGTTTCGCGGACCATGGCGAGCGCGTCGTCGGCGCTGAAGATGTCGCCGTTGCCCAGCACGGGGAGCCCGGCGGGCAGGTGGTCGCGCAGGCGCGAGATCGCGGACCAGTCGGCGTGCCCCGAGTAGCGCTGCGCCGCGGTCCGGGCGTGCAGCGCGACGGCCGCGACCCCGGCCTCGGCCGCGATCCGGCCGGCCTCGAGGTAGGTGTGGTGCCCGTCGTCGATGCCGATCCGCATCTTGACGGTCACGGGCAGGTCGCCGGCGTTGTCGACGGCCGCCTTCACGATCCGCTCGAACAGCCGCCGCTTGAACGGCAGCGCCGCCCCGCCGCCCCGCCGCGTGACCTTCGGCACCGGGCAGCCGAAGTTCATGTCGATGTGGTCGGCGAGGTCGCGCTCGACGATCATCCGCACGGCCTGCCCCATCGCCGCCGGGTCCACGCCGTAGAGCTGCATGGAGCGCGGCCGCTCGTCCGGGTCGAACGCGATCATGCGGAAGGTCAGCGGGTTCTTCTCGACCAACCCGCGCGAGGTGATCATCTCGCAGACGTAGAAGCCTGCCCCCTGCTCGCGGCACAGCCGCCGGAACCCCGGGTTCGTGATGCCCGCCATGGGCGCCAGCACGACCGGCGTCGCCACCTCGTGGCGGCCGATGCGCAGCGGCGGCAGCACCGGGCGGGCGGTGCTCGCGGGGGTGTCCAGCAGTGTCACGGGATCCCATTGTCCACGTGCGTGTCGCGACGGTGTGGGATGAGGGGGTGAGGGTGATCCGGATGACGGTCGTGGGGCTCGGTCTGGCGCTGTCGGCCGCCTGTTCGGCCTCGCCTGCGCCGGCCGAACCCGCCGCACCCAGCCCGGCTCCCTCGCGCACGGTGGTTCCGGTGCCCTCGCAGGTGTTCGAGCAGCCCGGCCACAGGACCGTCCTGCCCGGCCGCGTCGACGAGGCCGAGCTCGGCGTGTCCTACGAGTTCAGCGTGTACGCACACTGCGGTGGCCGGTACACGAGCTTCGACTCGCGCTCCTGGGACGCCGGACGTGATCCGTTCGACGCCGGCGGCGCGCTCGGCTACGTGGCAGGCGTGATGACCCTGGTGTCCGACGACCTCGCCCGCTTCGAGACCGGCGGCGCGGTCATCGATTACCGCCCCACCGTCGGCGCGACCCCGCTCTGCGCATGAGCCGCCCTTCGCACCCCAGCCGGCGTCCACGCGTCGAGTAGGCTCGACCGCGGTCGACCTGGGCAGCTCCCCGGGGTCCGGCCAGGGCCTCTAGCTCAATCGGCAGAGCAGCGGACTTTTAATCCGCGGGTTCAGGGTTCGATCCCCTGGGGGCCCACCCTGCCTGAGCTGCAGATATTGGATCAGAGGCGTAGCGCAAGCTTGTAGTGACTGCGAGTTCGAGCGACCGCTTCAGCTCTTCGTGGCTCGTTCGATGTTGTGTGTTGGCTGCTTGGGCGGGCCGGAACTGCATATCGATGCCTTGATCCGTCCTGCGCGAGCTGAGCTCAGTGAGCACGAGCTCGCGGAAGAGGCCGGTCGAGGGCGAGCCCTTGGCGAACTCGGTGTCCGGACGGGAGTACGTCGAGTTCGGGGCGAGCCTTGGCGTAGAGCAAGAACAGAATTCGGTAGAGGTAGCGCCGGCTCTGCCGGGTGAGGTCAGCGGCGAGTCTGTCGACGTCGGGCTGGCCCTCGTCACGGCGGCGGCGCAGGACCTCGGAGGTGAGGAGCTCGATCGACTCGCACGCCGTCGCGCAGATCCTTCGGAACGCCGACGGCGTGTTGACCGACTCCTTGCTCAGACCCAGCGGCCGGGCGTTGTCCTCACCCGTGTCCGGGACGAGGCTCTCGGCTTCGACGAGGATCGGCGATGATCTCGATGTCGCCGCTCGCCTTAGGGCCGCGGCGTTCGAGGGCGGTGGCGAGGTCGATTCGCGGTAGCGTCGCCGGGCCTGCTGCCCGCTCGGCGAGCTGCCCGGACATGGCCGCAGCCCAGCGATGGGCTCGGCCAGCGCGTCGCCCGGCGGCAAGCGTGACGACCTGTTTCACCTGTACTGCACGCCGATCGACCGGGCGCCGGGCTACTGCTGCACCCCGACCGACGGGGACGACGCGAAGTCCAGCCGCTGGTGGGGCGGCACCGGCGGCCGAGGCGGCTCCGGGCCGGGACGGCCGACCTCGAATCCGATGCCGGCGTGCAGGATCAGGAACGCCGCTGGTAGTCGCGCACGGCTATCGAGTCGTGCAGCCGCAGGCCGCGGCGGTTGAGCCGGCCGAGGGCGCGGGCCAGCGCCGGCGGGGTGTGCGAGGCCAGCCGTGCGCCGTTCGCGATCGCCCACAGGACCAGCCGGTTGACCGGGACGATGCTCTTGGCCGTGGCGCGGGCGAATGCCCGGCTGCCCCGCACGTAGTCGCCGATCGCGGCCTCGTAGGCGGGGAACGCCCGCGCTGGGTCGCCTCCGGCCTCGGCCAGTTCTCCGGCCAGCACGTAGGCCCCGACGACGGCCAGGCTCGTGCTGCCGCCGACGGCCGGTCCGGGGCAGTACCCGGCGTCCCCGACCAGGCTCACCCGCCCGCGCGACCAGGTGTCCAGGTGCAGCTGGGTGATCGAGTCGAAGTAGAACGCGGGGGTCGTGTTCAGCTCGGCGAGCAGCGCCTCCACCCGCGCACCCGCGCCCGCGAAAGCCGCCCGCAGCAGCTGCTTCTGCCGGGGCACGTCGCGATGGTGGTAGGCCAGCGGCGCCTCGGTGCGGAACAGGAACACCGCCCGGCCGTCGCCGGTGCGCCGCGCGCCGTAGAGCCCGGCCATCCGGCCGACCCCGGCGTCGACGATCATCTCGCCGCGCAGCCCGAGATCGTTGGGCACTGACGCGACCGCCACGTACGCGCCGAGGTGCGTGGCGAACCGCGTCTCCGGTCCGAACACCAGCCGCCGCACGTTCGAGTGCAGCCCGTCGGCGCCGATCACCACATCGAACACCCGCGGCCGGGCGCGCGCGAAGCTCACCTCCCCGCCCTGCCCGATCGCGGTGATCGAATCACCGAACAGATACTCCACGGTGGCGGCCGTCGAGGAGTGCAGGATCGTGCTCAGGTCGTCGCGCATGATCTCGACGTGCCGGTCGGACACGGCGGCCAGCAGCCGGGTGAGATCGATGTGCACCGGCGTCGCGACGCCCTCACGGTAGAGCGTGATGCGGTCGGTGCCGGTGGCTGCCGCGGCGACCTGCTCGGCCAGCCCCATCCGATCGATGATCTCCAGGGCCGGCCGGAACAGGTCCACGGCGTGCCCGCCGGCGTGGCGCAGCGCAGGGGCCTGCTCGACCACCGTCACCTCGAAGCCGTAGCGATGCAGCCAGTAGGCCAGCACCGGTCCCGCGACGCTCGCGCCGGACACGAGTACCCGCACCACCCACACACCCAAGCAGACCCGCGACCAGTCAGGGTAGGGAGCAAGCACGGCGGCTGCACTCGTCCAGGACCCCGTCGCCGGCTGGCCGCCCGCGAGGACGGTCGGTGCGACGGTGTCCCGCCCGTACTCGGGCGGGATACCGGCCAAGATGTTCGTCGCGCCGATCGATCAGGATGTTCTTTCCCGTTCGCGAATGTGAATCGGAGCGAGCCTTGGCCCGAACAGCGAGCTCCGGATACGGCACCGATCGCCAGCCGCGTCGGCCTCTTCGGATTCGAGCAGCCTACGTGCAGGAGGTCGACGACATCCTCACCGAGGTGCTGTGCGTCAAGGCTGAATCGGCATTTATCGTAGACCCTCTGCCCTGTCGTCCATGTCGACGCGAATCGATTTGCAGCGCACGGGCCGAAGGGCAAGAACAGCTCTGCATAGCGGGTCGGAGAACAAGGCTTCCGGCCGTAGGGCAGACCGGGTAGAGGTGATGGTTGCCACGGTCACGTGACTGTCCAGTCTGGGGGCGCACGGCTGAGGCGAAGACGGCCGGCTGGCTGCTGGCGTCGGACGCACGGTAGGAGGACGAGTGGAAGGCGGTCGCGAAGTCGGCGCGGGTCAAGGTAGGCCGTCGACCCGCGGTCGCGGGGGTGCTAGCAGCGCCAACGTTCACCGGCCGCTACCGGGCGCAACGCCGAAGGCTCCGCCGCGACCTATGCCTGCTTCTTCGTCGCCCGCGCGAACAGGACCTGACAACCACGGCGACACGCGAGGGTCCGCTCTTCTAGGCCTGACCGACCGGTAGTGGCGGACCTGAAAGGCTGATGCGGCCGATGCTGATCGTGGAGCCGACCGAGACGTGCCAGCGGATCATGTCGCCGGTGTCGGCCCGGTCAGCAGAGTGACCACACCAGCGCCCAGACCCCTTTCGACCTGCGACGGCGGTACAACCCGTTGATCGACTGCCGGTGACCGTAGCGTTCGGGCACGTCCGCCACGGCGCGCCGACCCGGGTGCGCCGGGATCCCGTCGACCGCGGGCGCCCGCCGCCACCACGGCAGCGCTACGGGCACCGACGCCATCAGTCGCACGGGCGAGCCGCACGGGCGCGGGCTCATTGACGAACGCGGTCGGGCCGGAACCCGTTCGCCCACCAGGCCAGCGTTCGGCGGCGTCGACCTCGTAGAACCGGCGCGGTGCCGAGCGGCACTGCGGTGGCGACCGCGGCGCCGTCGACCAGGTCAGCTCGGCTGATCGCCGCGCCGGACGGGCCGCGCAACCGCCCGACCGGCCGGAAGGCGTCGACCTGGTCGACCAGCGCGGGCGGAACCACAGCGGATTACCGGCCAGGGCGCCAGCGACCACGGTTGTCAGCCGGTCGGCGTGCTGGCCACGTCGAGCGCTGCGAGCAGTTGCTGGGCCACCGGGTGAAGTCGGTCGGCGTCGCCGATCTCCTCAGCCGATCACTGCGCGTGCGGTCTTGACCGGGAAGCGGCTGGCCGGGCGCGTGCCGGTCACCGAGGTCTTCCCGTACTTGGCCATCCCGAACCCGTCGTAGCCGTGTGCTGCGACCTCCGCGCAGATCTTCCGGTAGTTCCCGACGCCGCCGACGTACGGGTAGAGGTTGCGCGGCTTGCCCGGAATGTTCGCACCGACCCACCAGGAGTTCGCCATCGGCAGCAGCGTCGCCTGGGTCACCGCGTTGTGGTGGTCGACCCAGTCGTCCTCGGCCTCGGGCAGCGGCTCGATCTTGTCGAGCTTGTGCTCGCGCATGTACTTGATGCAGTCGGCGATCCAGTCGACGTGCTGCTCGATGGAGACCGGCATGTTGCTCAGCACCGACGGGCTCTGCGGTCCGGTGATCATGAACAGGTTCGGGAAGCCGTGGGTCGCGACGCCGAGGTAGGTCCGCGGCCCTTCGGCCCACTTCTCCCGCAGGGCGACGCCGCCCCGTCCGGCGATGCCCATGTTGAAGAGCATGCCGGTCATGGCGTCGAACCCGGTCGCGAACACGATGGCGTCGACCTCGTACTCCGCGTCCCGCGTCCGCACACCTGTGGGGGTGATCTCCTCGATCGGTGAGCGCCGCACGTCGACGAGCGTCACGTTGTCCCGGTTGAAGGTCTCGTAGTAGCCGTTCTCGAGGGGCGGCCGCTTGGTGAAGAACGGGTGGTCCTTGGGAGCGAGGAGTTCGGCGACCTCCGTGTCACGCACCCGTGCGCGGATCTGGTCACGGACGAACTCCGAGGCCGTCTCGTTGGCCGCCGGGTCGGTCAGGAGGTCGTTGAACGTGAGGCCGATGCGGAAGCCGCCCTGCGCCCACGCCGTCTCGTAGATGCGCTGCCGCTCCTCCTCCGGCACCGAGAGGGCGGGCCGCTCCGGGGCGTCGTAGGGGAAGCCGAAGCTCGTCTCCCGGGTCCGCTGCCAGATTTCGTTGTAGGTGGCCTTGGTCTCGCGCACGTACTCCTCGCTCAGCGGCCCGTTGCGCCCCGCGATGTCGTAGTTCGGGGTGCGCTGCAGCACGTACACGTGGGCCGCCTGCTCGGCGATCTCCGGGATGGCTTGGACCGCGGTCGCCCCGGTGCCGATCACTGCGACGCGCTTGCCGGTGAAGTCGACTCCTTCGTGGGGCCAGCGCGCGGTGTGGTACTGCTCGCCCCGGAAGCTGTCACGTCCCTCGAAGTTGGGCAGGTTGACCGCGGACAGGCAGCCGACGGCCGTGATGAGGAACGTCGCGGTGACCCATCCGCCGTCGTCGGTGCTGATCCCCCAGCGGTTGGTCGCCTCGTCGTAGTCGGCGCTGGTGACCCGGGTGTCGAACTGGATGTCGCGCCGGAGGTCGAAACGGTCGGCGACGTGCTGCAGGTACCGCAGGATCTCCGGCTGGGCGGCGAAGCGCTCGCTCCAGGTCCACTCCTGGAGCAGGTCCTCGGACAAGCGGTCGGAGAAGCTGTAGAAGTAGCTCTCCGAGTCACACCGGGCGCCGGGGTAGCGGTTCCAGTACCAGGTGCCGCCGACGTCGTCCGCCGCCTCGAACACACGCACCGACAGTCCGAGCGTGTTGCGCAGGCGGTGGAGCATGTATAAGCCCGAGAACCCCGCCCCGACAACGATCGCATCGAAATCTGTTCCCGGTCCGACACCGTTTCCCGGAGTGGTGTGCTGCTCGCTGGACATGCCTTACTCCCCGGTTGATCTTCCTAGGTCGGTACTACCTCCGGCAGGACCTGCCGGCAGCGAAGGACGTAGCCCGAGTGGGCCGAGCGTGCGGTTCCAGGAAGCTCTCACCGGCACTCCACGGATCGTCGAGGCCCAGCTCTGTGGCCGTTCGCGCTCCGCCGTCCCGTCCCGGCGCGGCACGAGGGGCGCCAGACGGTGGTGTGGCGGAGTGTGAGCTGGGGCACGGCGAGTGTCAAGGCTCGGCCGCCCACTGGTCCGGCCTGCGGCTGACCGGTGTGGAGGGCGCCGATGACCCCGAGCGGCGCTCGTCGCGACTCTTGGATTCGCGATGATCGAACGCATGCAGATGCTGCGCGGGAGCACGGCCTATACGAGTGGGTTTTGACCGTCTACTCCCCAACCGCTCAGAAGCCGGGGTTATTCGGTTCCCGCTGTTCGCCGAGAGGCGCGTGGTCCGACGATTGCCGTATATGTGACTCGTCGAACCTCGGTGAGGCCGACCTGCTCCCGTCGAGCAGCGGACCGACGGCATGGTGCGGCCGCGCGGGCTTGGCGTCGAGTTCGGTGTCGGGCAGGTCTCCGAGCAGCAGCCGTGGGCCGCGTCGCGCGGCGGGGCGGGAGTCGCGGATCGATCGTCGACGATCGGGGCAAGTCATGCGGGTGCCGGGGGACTCTGTCGGGTCGGAACCAGAATGTCCGCCGCGCAGACGGGTAGACGGCCTGTGTGCATCGTCGCACGTGAGGAGCGCCGGTGATGGTTCTGTCCCGCCTCACTGCTGCCGCCCGCCTGATGGCGGGAGCGGCCCTGAGCGCCTCCGCGACCGGGGTCGGGTTGACCGCGGGCCTGGTCGCGGGGTCCGCCGTGGTCGGCGCCAGGGCCACCCGCGCGGTCGCCGGGGCCACCGTCACGGTCGCCGGCAGCTCGCTGGCGCTCGCGCGGAGCGGCGCAGAGGCCGGCGTCAGGCGGGTCGCCACGGAGGTGACAGGGTCTGATCCGTTCACCGACGGACGGTTGGCGCGGGTCGCGGACGTAGCCCGGAGCATGTTCGAGCCGGCGGACGAGCGGCACCACCGCCGCGTCTGGGTCTCCGGGGGTCACGCGCACGTCGAGCTCGCCGAGCCGGCCGTCGAGGGCAGTGCGGAGATCCGGCGCGCCCTGCGCCGGCAGCTCGAGCGCCTGGAGGGCGTGGAGTGGGCGACGGTGAACGACGTCGCCGGCCGGGTCCTCGTCGCGTTCGACCAGCGGCGCGTCGGGGTCGAGGACGTCGTCGAGACGGTGACCGCGATCGAGCGGGCCCGCGGCGGGCGGCAGGTCTTCCCCCGTCACGACGAGCACCCGGCCGACCTCGAACCCCTGCTGGCCGCGCTCGCCATGGCGGCCGTCGACACGGCGGGGATCGGGGTGGCCGTCGCGGGGAAGCTGCTCCCGATTCCCGCGCTGCCCCGGCACGCGACGCTCGCGCTCGCCTTGCTCGACTCGCAGGGCTGGATCACCGAACGCCTGTCCCGGCACATCGGTCGGATCGGTACCGACCTGGTGTTCAGCGGCACGAGCGCGCTGCTGCACGCCCTGACCCAGAGCCCCGCCATCCCCGCGTTGAATGCGGTTGCCGCCGTCGAGCGCGCGCTGGAGGTCTACACGCGCCGGCAGGTCTGGCGCCGGCGGGAGCCGGAGTTGTGCCGCCCCGAGCAGGCGGAGGGGCCGGGCGCGCCGCTCGCGCCACCGGGGGAGCGGCCCGTTCCGCTGCCGCCGGGGCCGATCGAGTCCTACGTGTCCCGACTGAACCCCGCCTCGCTGCCGGCCGCCCTGGGCCTGCTCGCGCTGACCCGCGCACCCGGACGCTCGGCGGACCTGCTGAAGGCCCTGTCGCCCCGGACGGCGACCATGGGCCGGGAGTCGTTCGCCACCGTGCTCGACCTGCTGATGTGCCGGCGCGGGGTGCTGCCCATGGACGGTTCCGCGTATCGGAGGCTGGACCGCGTGGACACCGTCGTCCTGGACTCGGACGCGTTGTGCACCGGTCCGCCGGTCGTGCTCCAGGCCACCGCCGGAGCAGACGACTGGGACGAGCGGGCGATCTGGGGGACGGCGGCGCGCCTGCTCGCCGACCCCGACCGGAAGGCCGGCGCCCGGCTGGGCCCGCCCGAGGGGTCACCGGACGGGCCCGGTGGCGTGGTCCGGGCGGTGCTCGACGGCGACCGGCAGGTCGGGACGGTGACGGTCGCGGCGGAGCTCGACCTCCACGCCGAGGCGCTGCTCAAGGCAGTGGCCGCGGCCGGTCACCGGCTGGTGCTCACCGAGCACGACGGGACGCGCGAGCTCGCCGGCCTCGCCGACGAGATCGCGCCCTCGGGCGAACTGCTGGCGCAGACCGTGCGACGGCTCCAGGCGCAGGGCCGCGGCGTGCTCGTCGTGTCCGTGGTGGACGGTGCGGCGCTGCAGGCGGCGGATGTCGCCGTCGCCCCCGTCCGCCGCGGGTGCGCTCCCGCGTGGGGCGCGGACCTGGTGACCGGGCCCGGGCTGGCCGACGCCTGCCGTGTCGTCGCCGCGACCCGCCGGGCCCGGGAGGTGAGCGCGGAGGCCGCCCGCGGCGCCGTCGTCGGCAACGTCCTCGGAGCCCTGCTCGCCGCCGTCGGCGACCCGCGGCGTGGGCAGCGGAAGGCGACGGCGCCGGGCAAGACGGCGACCGGGGTGATGATGGCGCGGGGGGCGTGGGCCGCGCTGCGGCTCGACGCCGAGCCGGCGCCCCCGCCGACCGTGCAGACACCCTGGCACGCCCTCGAACCCGAGCAGGTCCTGCGCCGGCTGGCCGATCGGGCCGCGCAGGACGGCGAGGAGCATCCGCGACGGCCTCGTGCCGAACGGCCCAGGACCAGCCGGCCCGCGCGCTTCGCCCGCACGGTCATGGCCGAGCTGTCGGACCCGCTCACGCCCGTCCTGAGCACCGGGGCGGTGGCCACCGCGATCCTCGGCGAGGTGACCGACGCCGTGCTCGTCGGCGCAGTCACCGTGGTCAACGCGGTGATCAGCGGCTTCCAGCGGATGCGCGCGGAGACGGCCCTCGAGTCATTGCTGCTGCAGCAGGAGGTGGTCGCGCATCGCGAGGTCGACGGCGGCCGCGAAGACGTGCCGGCCGACGCCCTGCGTCTCGGGGACGTCCTGCTCGTCGAGGCCGGGGACGTGGTGCCGGCGGACCTCCGCCTGCTCGAGGCCTGCGATCTGGAGGCCGACGAGTCCAGCCTCACCGGCGAGTCGCTCGCGGTCGCCAAGTCGCCCACGGCGACGCCCGGGGCGGCGGTCGCCGACCGGACCTGCATGCTCTTCGACGGCACGACCGTGGTCGCCGGCCGCGGACGGGCCGTGGTCGTGGCGACCGGCGACGCGACCCAGGCGGGACGGGCCGCCGCAGCGGCCGGAACGGTGCCACCCCCGGTCGGGGTGCAGGCCCGGCTCGGCGAGCTCACCCGCGCGGTCCTGCCGGTGACCCTCGCCGGTGGCGCCGTGGTCGCCGGGCTCGGGGTGCTCTGGCGGCGCCCGCTGCGGGAGGCCGTTCGGGCGGGCGTCGCGGTGGCGGTCGCGGCGGTCCCCGAGGGGTTGCCCCTGGTCGCGACCGTGGCACAGCTGGCCGCGGCGCGCCGGCTCTCCCGGCGGGGGACGGTCGTGCGCAGCGCCCGCGTGCTGGAGGCGCTCGGCCGGGTCGACACGGTCTGCTTCGACAAGACCGGCACCCTGACCGAGAACACGTTGCGGGTGGTGCGGCTCGTGCCGGTCGACGGTGCCGGCGGGATCGGCGAGGGCGGGCTGCTGCAGCTCGCCGCGTCTGCCGTCGGCAACGGTGACGGTCAGGCACACGAGACGGACCGTGCGGTCCTGGACGCCGCCACCGAGCGGGGCGTGGCCGTCGCGCAGGAGCCGGAGACGAGCCTGCCGTTCGCCACCGGGCGCGCGTTCTCCGCCGCGGTGCGCGACGGGCGGCTCGTCGTGAAGGGCGCCCCCGAGGTCGTGCTGGGGCGTTGCACCGGCGCGGAGGCCGTGCGGGAGCGCGCGCACGCACTCGCGGCCGAGGGGCTGCGCGTGTTGGCGGTGGCCGATCGGCCGGTCGACGGCAGCCCGGACGACCTCGACGAGGCGGCGCGGGAGCTGACGCTGCGCGGGTTCGTCGCCCTCGCCGACACCGTCCGGAAGTCGACGGCCACGGTGGTGGAGCAGCTGCGTGCCGCCGGGGTCCGGGTCGTCGTCGCGACCGGTGACCACCCGGAGACGGCGAGCGCGATCGCGGCACAAGCCGGTGTCCCGAACGCCGACCGCGTGGTGACCGGCGCGCAGCTCGCCCGGGCGTCCGACGCCGAACGGGCCGCGCTCGTGCGCGAGGCGGCCGTCTTCGCCCGGCTGTCCCCGGAACAGAAGGTGACGTTGGTGGCGGCGCTGCGACGGGCCGGCGCCACGCTCGCGATGACCGGTGACGGGATCAACGACGCCGCCGCGATCCGCCTGGCGGACGTGGGGATCGCGGTGACGGGCACCGAGTCACCGGCCGCGCGCAGGTCCGCGGACGTGGTGCTCACCGACGCCGACCTGACCCCGTTGGTCGATGCGGTCGCCGAGGGCCGGGCCATGTGGTCCAGGGTGCGCGACGCGGTGTCCGTCCTCGTGGGCGGCAACGCCGGGGAGGTCGCCTTCACCGTCCTCGGCACCGCGTTCGGCGGCCGGTCCCCCCTGGGGACCCGGCAGCTGCTGCTGGTCAACATGCTCACCGACATGTTCCCGGCGCTGGCGATCGCGGTGGCGTCACCGCGCCGCAGCGGCGGCGACGGTGACGGCGACGGCGGTCCGCTGGCCGCGCACCCGCTCCGGGACGTGCTGCTGGCCGGCCCGCACCGCGGCTTCACGCGATCGGTGCGCCAGATGGTGCTGGTGCGCGGCGTCGCGACCGCGGCCGGGGCCGGGGGCGCGTGGGCGGTGGGCTCGCTCACCGGGTTCCGGGGCAGGGCGAGCACGATGGGGCTTGCCGCGCTGATCGCCAGCCAGCTCGGCCAGACGGCCTGGGCCGGGCGACGGAGCCCGCTGGTGCTGGCGACCGCCGCCGGTTCCCTGCTCGTGCTCGCGGCGGTCGTGCAGACGCCGGGAGTGAGCCGGTTCTTCGGCTGCACGCCGCTGGACCCCCTGGCCTGGCTGGTCGTCCTGGGCTGGGCCGGGGTCGCCACCCTCGGTGCCGAGGTCGTGCCCCGCCTGGTGCGGCAGTGGCGGGAGCGGGGCACGCCGTCGGTCGGCGCACCGCTGACGAATTCGGACAGCACGAACAGGGAGGTCGACGATGGCACTGACGAACCCCTTCTACACCCCTGAGATGCAGGGACCGTACGAGCTGTACGGCCTGGGGGAGTTCGAACTCGAGGAAGGCGGGGTCATTCCCGACCTGCAGTTGGCCGTCGCGACGTTCGGGACCCTCGACGAGGACAAAGGCAATTCAATTCTCCTGCCGACGTGGTTCTCCGGGACGCACCTGACCTGGGAACAGGCCTACATCGGGCCGGGACGAGCGCTGGATCCCGACAAGTACTTCATCGTCGTCGTCAACCAGATCGGCAACGGGCTCTCGACATCGCCGCACAACACCGACGGTGATATCGCGATGTCGACGTTTCCGAAGGTGCGCATAGGTGACGACGTCCGGGCTCAGCAGCAGTTGCTCCGACAGCAGTTCGGGATCGAGCGGCTGCACGCCGTGGTCGGCGGCTCGATGGGCGCCCAGCAGACCTGGGAATGGGCCGTCCGCTTCCCGGAAGAAGTGCTGCGGGCGGCTGCGATCGCCGGCACCGCGAAGAACACCCCGCACGACTTCCTGTTCACGCAGACCCTCCTCGACGCGATCACCGACGACCCGGGCTGGAACGGTGGCGAATACACGTCGAACACCGACGTCGGCCGTGGCCTGGCTCGGCACGCCGACATCTGGGCGGTCATGGGCCTGTCCACCGAGTTCTGGCGGACCGAGTTCTGGCGCAACATCGAGCTCCCCGACGTCACCTGGAACAGTGCCATCGAGTTCAAGGACCGGTTCATCCGCGCCGTCTTCGCCGCCATGGACCCCAATTCGCTACTCGTGCAGGGCTGGAAATGGCAGCGCGGCGATGTCTCCCGCAACACCGATGGGGATCTCGCGGCCGCGCTCGGCCGGATAACGGCCAAGATGTTCGTCATGCCGATCGACGAGGACATGTTCTTCCCGGTTCGGGACTGCAAGGCGGAGCAGGCCTTGGTGCCGAACAGCGAACTCCGGGTAGTGCACTCGATCGCGGGCCACTTCGGCCTCTTCGGGTTCGAGCAGTCCTACCTGCAGGAGGTCGACGACAACCTCACCGAACTGCTGAGCTCCGAGGTCTGAACCTGCATACCCTTGAGCGTCGGCTCATATTCATGTCGGCGTGAGTCGACCCCCCGGTGTATGGGTCGAAGATCGAGAACCGCCCTGGCCATTTCCCGCATGGGGACCGTGTCGCTGGGTAGCTCCGTGCCATGGCGGCTGACGAAGTCGTTGCCCTTACCGGGCATCGAGCTCGATCGGGACGCTGGGCAGAGATCTCGACGGAAGTGGAGTATCGCGGTGGCTGATCGGCACGTGCGCAATGACCTGGCAGAACTCAAGGGGATCGGCCCCAAGTACGCCCAGATGCTCAAGGACATCGGCGTGGACTCGATCAAAGAGCTCAGCCACCGCAACCCGTCGCATCTGAAGCAGATGATCGAGGAACGGCACGGGCCCGTCGTCGCCATGTCGGAGGATGAGTGCCGCGACTGGATCGAGCAGGCCAAGGCGCACCAGGCCTGACGGCACCGTGGACCGAGGCGCCGACGGCCGGGCGTGCTGGTGGGGCCGATGGCGGTTGACCGCGCCGGAACGCGTCCTGAAACAGGCGAGCCGGCTCGACCGTCGTCACGGTTCGTTACTGCGACCCTGCGGCCACCAGTGTCGCGGTGAGGGGTTCGAGCTCGGTGATCAGCTCGTCGAGCTCGGCGGGGGAAAGGGCGTCGTAGGGCGGGGCGGCGAGCTCGTCGGTGAGGTCTTCGATGCGTTGCTTGGTCTCGCGGCCGGCGTCGGTGAACCGGCTCTCGGCGTCGACGAGCCCGCGCTCGCGCAGCCCGGCCATGACCGCGGCCAGCCGCTTCTTCGGCAGGTGATGGATGCGCCCGAACGACTCCGGCGGGTGGATGCCCATCTCCAGCGCGGACAGCACGTGGGCCTCCGTGCCGCCGATGCGCGCGCCGACGAGAGCGGCGACGTGCCCGTCACCACGGTGCTCGCGCAGCATGGTTGCGGAATGCCACAGGCGGGCGACCGGGTCGCTCGGCACCGGCAGGGTGCGCATCCCGGCGTAGTTCACCCGACCTTCCGTGGGCGCGCTCGTCGCGGCTCTGGTGGTCAGGTCGGCGGCGCGCACCAGGCCCGGGGAGTCGGCCAGCTCGTCGCCGAGGATCCGCCGCACGGAGGCCGCGCTGCCCCGCTCCCGCGCGGCGAGGGACGCCTCGGGCGGGATCGTCTCCCACGCGCTCGGGATGTGCCGCGCGGCCTCCCCCTCGGCGAAGCTGTAGAAGGCCGCGTGCACGACCTGCGCCGGCACCCGCCCCAGGGGCGCAGCGCGGCTGGCGAAATAGCCGTCCCAGTAGGTGCGGTGGCCGAGCGCGGCCAGCTCCTCGTTGCACTCGTCGGCGAAGTAGGTGACCAGGCAGATCGGCTCCAGGAGCTCGAACATCCGGCGGGCGGTGCTCGCAGTGGGCATGCCTGATCTGACTCGGAGAGCCCCCCGAACTCATCGGCTTGTGGAGTAGAACGTCGGCTACTTCCGTCGCTCGACCAGGGTCCGCTCGGTGTGATGGGGCGAAGCCGACCGAGGCCCCGACCATCGGGTGGAGCGTGCCGACCCCCTCGGTCCGGCATCCGGACACCGGAGCTTCTCGCATCACAGCCCGGGCGCTGGAACCCGTACGTCGACCACTCGACGTCGTGCAGACGTGCTGTTCAGTAACGCCGCCGAGCGGTCGGCAAAGGTCGGGTCGGCTGCTCTGCATCGGCCCAGACGCCAGCTTCGTCCTTGCCGGGCGGTGTCCCGTTGCTCCATTCATCGCCCGACCACCGCCACAGGGCGATGATGCCCGCAACCACAAGGTGCACCAGGACCACGACAGCAAAGACGAGGACGCGCAGGGCGAGGAAGACGCCGGCAGCGACGGGCGTGAGAAGGCACAGCAGCGGCGTGCATCCGACGAGGATGAGAAACAGCAGTAGAGAGATCATGCCGCCTCCTGGCTGCTGGGCAGCGGCGAGCCGGAAATTCTGCCAGCCCTCGTCGAACCCCGCCATCGCCTCGGCCGGGACGATCTCCTCGGGTCGGCGGCGTCGTCGTACAGGTACCCGGCTACTCGGCGCCGGGCCCGAAGTCCGTCCAGCGCGGTCTTGGCGCCGTGATCGAGTTGCAGCTCCCCGGCGCATCCCCGAGTCTCTTCATAATCGAGATTTTGTCGGAAGGGTGATCGTTGTGGCTCGTCTTCTCGGGGATGTGCGCGGAGCGGTCGCGCGGCGCGCACGCTCCGGTCGGTGGAGCGGCTGGACGGTGGGACTGGTGGTGCTCGCTCTGGTGCAGCTCGCGGCGCCCCCGGTGATCTCGGCGCTGGGTGGGGGAGCGTTCACGACGGCGGACCGGGCCGGTGAGCCGGCGATCGTGCCGGCCGGATACGCGTTCTCGATCTGGCTGGTGATCGAGCTCCTGTCGCTGCTCTGGGCGCTGTGGGCGGCGGTGCCGTCCGGGCCGGACCCGGACCTTCGGGAGCGGATCGCGCGGCCGCTGACCGTGGTGTTCGCGGGGTTCACCGCATGGTTGGTCGCCGCCGAGCTCGAGCCGCGCTGGGCGACCTTCGCGGTGTTCCTGGTCATGCTGGCCGGGCTGCTCGCCGCGACCCGGATCGCGCTGCGGGAGGCGGCCCGCATCAGGGCGTGGAGCGGCTACGGACAGGCCTTGCTGTGGGGCACGTTGGGGCTCTATCTGGGATGGAGCAGCGTGGCGATCTGGCTGAACCTCACCACGGCTCTCGTGGCATCCGGGGCGCCGCTCGACGGGTCGGCCGGGCTCCTCGGGCAGCTGGCGGTGCTGGCCGGGGCGACCGCGACCGCGGTGGCGCTGCTGCGCTGGACCGGTGTGCTGCTGCCCTACCTCGGCGCGGTCGTGTGGGCGCTGGCCGGGGCGATGCTCGGTGCGCGCGGAGCGGGGGAACCGGTGCTCGCGTTCGGTGCCGCGGTCGGGCTGGTTGTCGTGATCGTCGCCGCCCTCGGGATGCGACGACGCGGCTCGCATCTGCGGTGGGCCGGTCCTGGTCGGCGTCGGCTGGCGGAGGGCTGAGCGGTGGCCGGGACTCCGGGGGGTGACGCGGCTCTGTTCGCCTATCTGAGCTACCGGGATGCGCCCGCCGCGCTCGAGTGGCTCACCACGGTCGGGTTCGAGGTCGTCACGCTGCAGGACGGTCCGGACGGGCCGACCCGACCGACTGAGGCTCGACCCGACCCCAGACGGCGAGAGCATGCGGGCCTGGTCAGCAGCTGAGCTCCACAGGTCGCGTGGCCGATCTGATTCTCCGTGGTCACGTCGGGCACGAGCGAGCGAGGAACTCCTCCCTGCCCGGCAGGTCAGCACTGTCGCTCGGGACGCCGGCGCTCGCGTCCACGCTGTCGATGATCTCCGTTCTGTGCCAGAACGCTGCCGGAGAGTCCAGCAGGTTCCGATAGCGCAGGTAGGCCACGTGCACGGTGGGGTCGGTTCGAGCGGTCCTGACCACGTCCATGTGATCGAACGGGCGCTCCGGCGACCGCACAGGCTGGGCGCCGACCCATCGGGCGTTCGTCTCGGCATCCAGCAGGACGGTGTCGTGGAACCACGGCTCGAGGTTCTCCGTGGTCCAGGCGGTCGAGGCCACAGCCAGCATCGCGGGCTCCTCGCAGGTGTCGAGGAGGTCGACGAGAGCAGCGGCATGGGCCAGGGCCAGGGCGGCGCCCCGTCCCCAGGTCGGGTTCGTACAGACCGCGGCGTCGGCGACCGAGAGCAACCCGGCCGGTGACCGCGAGGACAGCCGACGCAGCTGGTTGGCCAACTTGCCCATGATCTGGACGGTGCCGACCGGTCGGGCGTCCGCGATCCACGTCGAGGCGGGGGGCACCGATCGAAGGGCGTGCAGGAACCCGTCCGTGTTCCGCAGCAGGGCCCGCAGTTCTCGGTCGTGGGCGGGTGCGAAGAAGGTGGCCGACAGCCAGCCCGCATCCACGGGAAGGACGAGCAGGGTCGCGAACGGCAGCTCGACCCGCAGCATCGGGTCGCTGCCCGTGAACCCGGTGTCGCGCCGGAACCACTGTGTGAAGTAGACCTGCCGGGTGTCGACCGTGCAGGTCGTCGGCGGGGCGGTGCCGGAGCGGACACACCACTCGGCCACCCGGGATCGTCGGCCGGTCGCGTCGACCACCACATCCGCCGGCAGCTCCCCGAGGGTCGTCGTCACCCCGGTCACCCGCGGCCTGCCCCGCGCGGTGACCAAGAGGCCGGTGACCTCGACGCTCGGCCGGAGAACAACATTGGGTTCGGCATCGACGGCCGCCCGCAGCACCCATTCGAGGACCGGTCGCCGGCACCGGAACTGCACGAGCTCGTCGGCGCCCGGGCGGAGACGGGCATGCGGCCGGGACGCGAGTAGGTCGACGTCGTGGGCACCAGCGGCGCGCAGCCGATCCAGGATTTCGGGTGCCCTTTCCGCCAGGATCGCCCGACCGAGCGCCTGCGTCCCGTGCAACTGGCGGAACTGGGGGACACCGCGCCGCTTCCAGCCGTGCCACACCTCCTCGACGCCGGCGGGCACCGCCTGCCCGTCGGCCTCGACGAGCACGACGTCGTGCCCGGCCCGGGCCGCGAACAAGGCGACCGCCAGGCCCCCGAGGCTGCCGCCCGCCACCATGATCGAGCTCATCGGCCACCCCCGAACCACGTCGGTATAGTAAGACTCTACTGAGTAGAGCGGTACTGTACGCAGATGGTGAAAGCTGTCAACCGCCCGTCGGGCCTGCGTGCCGAACAGGCCGCGCAGACGAAGGTCCGGATCCTCGAGGCGGCGCGCGAGGTCTTCGAGCGGCGGGGTTACGGGGGTGCCCGCATCGAGGACATCGCCGCCGGCGCCGGGGTGGCCGTGCCGACCGTCTACAAGACCTTCACCAACAAGAAGACCCTGCTGGCGGGCGTGGTCGCGCGGGCGATGACCGGAGCCGACTACGCGGGCGACGTCGACGAGCAGGACTGGTGGAAAGAACAGCTTCGCGAACCCGATCCCGCTCGCCAACTGCGACTGATCGCCCGCAATGCCCGCACGATCTACGGCCGCGCCGCGTCCGTGCTGGAGATCCTGCGGGCGTCGGCCCCGCTCGACCCTGACATCGCGGCCACCTGGGCCGACGTCTTCGCCCAGCGCCTCCAGCGAAGCCACCGGACGGCCCACAACCTGCTGGCGAAGGCCGGCAGGCGGGCCCGCTTCGACGAGCAGGAGACCGCGGTGACCCTGCTGGCGCTCACCCGACCCGAGCTCTACAGCGAGCAGATCGGCCTGGGCCGAGATCCCGACCAGTACGAGCGCTGGCTCGGCGACGTGCTCGTCACAAGCCTGCTGACAAGCGGAAGCGATCCCCAACCACTAACCGGTTCGGCGTGAGCATCCGGGGAGAAGCCGCGGTTCTCCCGAGTCGGCTCGGTGCGAGCGGAGCGTGTGTCCGGGAGCTCGCGCTGTGCCGTGATTCGTTCGTCAGGTGGCGCGGCCGCGGGCCAGGCTTTCGCCGGAGTGGCCGGGGTTGCCGTCGAAGTGCTCGACCGACACGTCGACGGTGTCCAGCACGTCGAGTGGGAGGTCTGCGGGCAGTACGAACCGGCCTGTCCAGCGGTCCGGGCCGCCGGCGGTGAGCCCGCCCAGTGCGTAGAGCCGGGTGGCGCCCTCGTCCATCAGCCAGGCCTCCAGGTAGCCGCCGGCCGGGACCGCGCTGTGTTCCAGCGCCACCGTCAGGATCCGGCGACCGCCGATCTCGGCGAGGCCGGTGCTGCCGGTTGCCCCCGAGCCGGGGTCCAGCGCGACCAGCGGCACGGCGCCGGGCGCGTCGGGGACCTCCGGGTCGCCGGGGCCCAGCGTCAGCCCGATGCCCACCCCGCCCGCGAGCCCCACGACCAGGGCGGCCGCGGCGAGGAGCAGGGGGCCGCGGCGCCGGGAGGGCAGTGTGGTGACGGTGCCGGGCCCGGCCGGGGCCGCCGCGGGGCCGGTGTCCAGGTCGGGGCCGAGCTCGTCGACGACGCGTTCCCACACGGTGGGCGGCGGGTCCTGCAGCGGCCGGTCGGCACCTTCGCGGGCCAGCTGCGCCGTGCCCCGCAGCGCCTCGACCTCGGCACGGCAGGTGGGACACCCGCGCAGGTGCGCCTCGGTCCCCGGATCCGGGTCCCGGGTCGACAGGGCGGCGTCGACGAGCTCGTCAGGCCCCGGGTGCCGCACCGCCCGCCTCCCATCGTCGTCGCATCCGGTCCACCCCGCGTCGGAGGTGGCTCTTCACCGTGCCCAGCGGGAGCCCGGTCACCGAGGAGATCTGCTGCTGCGTGAGGTCGTCGTAGAAGGCCAGCCGGACCACCCTACGTTGCGTCTCGGGCAGCCGGTCCAGTTCGTCGGCCACGACGACGACGTCGAGGACCTGCTCGGGCCGCGGTCCCACCGGGGGTGGCGGGCCGGCCCGTGCCGCGCCCTCGGCGGCCGCCCGCTCCCGCTCGCGCAGGGCCAGGCGGTCGGCGATCTGCCGTCGGGTGATGCCGAGCAGCCAGGGGGCGAGCCCACCGCGCTCCGGGTCGAAGCTGCCGCGGCCGCGCCAGGCGCGCACGAAGACCTGCTGGGTGACGTCCTCGGCGTCGTGGTGGCTCTGCAGCACCCGCAGCGCGACCGTGTGGACCACCCGCGCGTGCCGGTCGTAGGCCAGGCGGAGCGCCTCCGGGTCGCCGGCGCGCAGGCGGAGGGCGATCTCCCCGTCCGGGCCCTCCGCCGCTGCCGATCCGGTCGACCCGGTCACCGGCGACGGGAGCCGTCCGGGGTCCGCGGCGCTGCCCGGCTCCCGCGGGGGCCCCGGCGGCAGGATCTCCGTCATCCCGGTGTCCGGCGGCGTGTCACCGGACGAGCATCGCAGGGCCGGACGAACCGGGCATCCCGACGACGTGGCCGGGGTGTTCACGACGTACCCGCCGGCGGCACCAGCGGTACGGCCGTGACCACGACGTTGTCCCGGTACGACCGGCTCCCCCGGTCGAACGGCCCGCCGCACGTCACCAGGGTCAGCCGGGGCGGGCCGTCGCGGGCGAACAGCTCGCCCGCCGGGAGCGCCTGCTTGTCCACCACGCGCACCGCGCGCACCTCGTACCGCACCGGCGGGGCGGCGGAGCGGCGGATGGTGACCACGTCGCCCGGCGCGAGCCCGGCGAGATCGTGGAACGCGCCGGGCCCCTGCTCCCGGTCGTCGACGTGCCCGGCCAGCACCGCCGAGCCGGCACCGGCGCCCGGGGCCGGGCCGAAGCGGTACCAGCCGACCGTCGCGACCTCCGCCGGCACGCCCATCGCCCCGGAGGCGTCCACCCCCACCGGCAGCACCGGCGCGGTCAGCAGCGTCCGCCCGGCCCGATCGACCGTGAGCCCCACCGGTTCGGCGGTGACGGGTCCGGCTGCTCCAGGGTCCCACGCCGGGGCCGCGACCGAACCCGGGACGACCGGGCCCGCCGGCGGGGGCACCGGAGCGGGAGTGGCCCGGAGCGCCCAGGCCACCCCCGTCCCGGCGAGCAGCGCGAGCCCCGCGACCAGCGCGAACAGGGCCGCGACCCCTCTCACGACCCGACTCTCGACCGGACCCGGGGCTCGCGTGCGCGCCACGGTCAGGAGCGCGCGGCGCGCGTGCGGCGCAGGCCGACCGCGCCGGCCGCGACCAGCGCCAGGCCGGCCGCCGGCCATGCGCCGTCGCTCGCCGGGGCGCCCGACGGGGCCCCGGCCGGGACGCCGGCCGGGGCGCTGTGCAGGCCGTCGACGGTGAAGGTCACCAGCCGGAGGTTGTCCGCCTGCAGCGAGCCGATCGCGTGCACGAAGGTCGCCGTGCCCTCGGCCAGGGTCAGGTCGGCCGGGCCGAGCACGGGCTCGGTCGTGCCCGCGGCGGCGACCGCGGCGGACAGGGTGCCCGCCGGGACCTCGGCCGTGGCCTGGTTCGGGTTCGTCAGCCCGGTGAGCGCCGGGCTGCCGTTCGCCAGCACGTCGACGGCCGGCGCGGCGGCCGTGTGCCGGACGACCAGTCGGGCCTGCCCGGCCGGCACGGCCGAGACGTCGTCGACGAACGGGGTGACCGTCGGGGCGCCGTTCGCGTCGAGGTGGGCCGCGAGGGTGACGTCGCCGCCGGCCGGGACCTCCGCCTGCGCGGACAGCAGCGGCGCACCGGAGCCGTCGGCCGCGTCGGCCGGGAAGAGGGCCACGGTCCTGGTCCCGGCCGGCAGGTCGACCGGGCCCGCGGCGGTGCCCGGGGCGAAGTCGTCGAGCGCGCGCTGCCCGTCGACATAGACGTCGACCGGGGTGTCCGGGATGCCGTGCACGACGTGCACGGTGCCGGTCTCCTGGGCGGTTGCGGCCGGGGCGGTCGCAAGGACGGCGGCGCACGCCGTGAGCAGTCCGCCGAGGGTGAGGGTGAGGCGTCGCATCGGATCTCCGTAAGGTTGTTGATGTTCGGGACGAGGTGTTCCGGACGCCCGCGACGGCAGGGTGTGGCTGATCGGTTCTTGTCGTTGGTGGCTTCTGAGGAGT
>NZ_JNYD01000021.1 GCF_000717175.1 Pseudonocardia autotrophica
CACCTCCTCGATCATCGCCGCGTAGTTCGAGGTCTTGAACTCCCGCGCCGCCACCAACAGCGAGATCCCCGCCTGCCTGAGCACATACTCCAACTCGTGCGTCCGATACGACGGGTTGATGTTCACCAGGATCGCACCGAGCTTCGCCGTCGCGTACTGCAACAACGTCCACTCCGCCATGTTCGGCGCCCAAATCCCCACCCGGTCGCCCTTGACGACCCCTGCGTCGAGCAGGCCCAGGGCCAGCGCGTCGACGTCGGCGCGGAACTCTCCGTAGGTCCACCGGCGGCCGCTCGGCACGTCGACGAGCGCTTCGCGATCGGGGTCCGCCGCGACGGTCCGGTCGAGGTTGTCGCCGATCGTGTCGCCCAGCAGCGGGACGTCCGAGGTCCCGGAGGCGTACGACGGCAGCGCGGGGATGGCGGGGGTCATGTGGGCTCCTCGTGGCAACGGCGCCAGGGCGATGACGCAACTTAACTGACCGCCCGTACGGTCAGCAATAGGGCTCACGGCCCGACCTGTCCCTATAGTGGGCGGATGCCAGGACGGAGCCCGCGGGCGAGCTCCCGGGACGCGATCCTGCGCGTCTTCGCCGAGCACGTCGCCGACCGCGGCTACGCGGACACCAGCCTCGGCGACGTCGCCGCGGAGCTGAACCTGAGCAAGGGCACGATCGTCCACCACTTCGGCAACAAGGAAGCCCTGCTGCGCGAGGTGCACGTCGCCTACTTCTCGCGGCGCTTCGCCGAGGCGGACTTCGTCCATGCCCACCTCGAGGACCCGGTGAGCCGGCTCGTCGCGATGATCTACGCGCTGCTCGCGGCGCACCGGGACGACCGCGCCGCCAGCCTGGCCTGCCTGCGCGAGCTCGTGCGCTACTTCGACGGCGACCTCACCGACTACGTCCGCAAGCAGCGGGTGCGCTACACCGAGATCGTGGTCGACATCCTGCGGGCCGGGGCGGAGCGGGGACTCCTGCACACCCCGGACCCGCAGATGACGGCCCTGCAGGTCTTCGGTATGTGCAACTACGCCTGGACCTGGTACCGGCCGGACGGACCGCGGACCGTCGAGGACATCGCCCGGCTCTTCGCGCACAACGTCCTCGCCGGGCTGGTGCCGCGGTCCGAGGCCGACCGGGAGCTCGACGAGCTGATCACCGCGGCGATCCGGACCGTGCGGGAGGCCCCCGGCCGCAGCGCCGCCGACGGACCGGCCGAGCCCGCCGACGGGGACCTCGCCGAGCCCGTGCCGACCGTGCCCTGACGGGCGCTCCCCGGGGCCGGCACGGGCCCGACGTGGTCAGGCCGTCGCCGCGGCCTGGGTGCCGCCGACCTCGTCCACGTGGCCGAGGTCGCGGCGGCTGGTCTCCCGGAGGGCGTAGGTGCAGGCGAGGCTGAGCACCGCGGTCACCGCCAGCATCACGCCGATCGCGATGCTGCCGAACGACGCCGCGAGCCCCGGCGCCAGCAGCGGAGGCACCGCACCACCCAGCACGCCGGCCAGGTTGTAGCCCAGCCCGGCGCCCGTGTAGCGGTGCCTGGTCACGAACAGTTCGGGCACGAAGGAGCCGGCCGGGCCGTACGACACCGCGAAGACGACCAGCGTGACGGTCAGCCCGATCGCGAACGCCACCGCGGTCCCGGTGTCCAGCAGCGGGAACAGCACCAGCGCCCAGACCACGCCCGCGGCGCACGACGTCATGATCACCCGCCGGCGGCCGAACCGGTCCGACACGATCCCGGACACCGCGATCGCGACGGCGAAGAACACCGACGCCCCGATCCCGATGCCGAGGACCACGGGCCGGCTCAGCCCCGCGCCCTGCGGGTTGGTGCCGTAGCTGGTCAGGTAGGCCGTGCCCATGTAGAAGAACGCGAACAGCATGGTCAGCGACCCGGCCGCCAGGAGTACCTCACGCGGCTGCGCGCGCAGCACCTCGAAGAACGGCACCCGCGAGCTCGACGTCGCCGGGGCGTCCTGCACCGCCCGGAAGGCCGGGGTCTCCTCGATCGTCGACCGGATGTAGAAGCCGATGGCCACCAGGACGATGCTGACCAGGAACGGGATCCGCCAGCCGTAGTTCAGGAACGCCTCGTCGCCGTCGCCCAGGACCAGGCCGGTCACCAGGAAGGTCGCGCTCGACAGCGCGAAGGCGAAGGCCGGGCCGAGCTGCGGGAAGATGCCGTAGAGCCCGCGCTTGTTCGGCGGCGCGTACTCCGCCGTCAACAGCGCCGCGCCCGCCCACTCGCCGCCGACCGCCAGGCCCTGCGCGAACCGCAGCACCACGAGCAGGATCGGCGCGACGACCCCGATGGTCGACGCGTCGGGCAGCAGCCCGATGAGCATGGTCGAGATGCCCATGAGCAGCAGCGTGCTGATCAGGGTGCGCTTGCGGCCGATGCGGTCCCCGTAGTGCCCGAAGAGGACCGCGCCGAGCGGGCGGGCGACGAACGCGACCGCGAAGGTGGCGAAGGACGCGACCGTGCCGGCCGTCGCCCCGAGCGCCGGGAAGAACACCTTCGGAAAGACCAGCGCCGCGGCCGTGCCGTAGATGAAGAAGTCGTAGAACTCGATCGTCGTTCCGACACAGCTCGCGGTCGCGACCCGCCACATGGGGGTCTGCCGGCGAGGGTGCGGTGCGGACGTGGACATCGTCGTCCTCCTGCGGATCCGGTTCGGGAGATTCCGCACAGGGTGTCCGGCTCGAATGTGATCGGCTACTCACGAAAGGGGGTAGCGCGGGACGGACCGCCCGTCAGAACAGGCCCGCCGCGCGTCCCACGTGGACGGCGGCGGTCCGGTTGCGCACCTTCAGCTTCCGCATCGCCGACCGCAGGTAGGCCTTCACCGTCTGCACGCTCAGGGTGAGCTGGTCGGCGATCTCGGAGTTGCTGGCCCCGACCGCCACGAGCCGGAGGACGTCGGTCTCCCGGCGGGTGAGCTTCTCGGGGCCCTCGGCCGTCGGGTCGCCCGCCGGTTCGGGTGCGGCGGGGGCACCGCTGAACTCGCGGTGGATGCGGGCCAGGCGTTCGCGGAGCCGGGCGTCGGAGGTGGCGGCGATGATGTCGGCCAGCTCGACGAGCGCCCGGCGGGTGCCGTCGCCGGCCCCGTCGTCGACGGGCGGGAGGCCGGCCGTCGGCGTGCCCCGGAGATCCACCTGCAGCTGCGAGGCGACGAGGCCGGCCTGCCGCAGCGTGCGGTCGCCGATCGGGTCGCCGGAGCGGACCGCGCCGTAGAGGACGCTGCGGACCTCGCCGTCGACCCGGACGGGGAAGGCGAAGATCGACGTCAGCTTCTCCTCGGCGACCATCGTGTCGTAGTCGTGGGTGATCGCGCGGGCCGCGGCGTAGTCGTCCACCCGGCACGGCACCCCGCGCTCGAGGGCGGTCCCGCCCAGCCCGCGCCCGCGCCGGATGACGAGCCCGGACAGGGCGTCGCTGATCGTCCCGACCTGGGCGGTGATGGCGAACCGCCCGTCGCGCCCGCCGCCGGGGACCGTGCCCCCGAAGACCACGGGGAGCCCGGTGGCGCGCTGCAGTTCGAGCAGGCGCGTGCGGACGGCACGCTCGGCGGAGCGGTGGGCGGTGTCGACGCTGACCACGGCCTGGTCCTCTCGGATCGGGTCGGGCGGCGGAGCCCCGGCCGGGTGGCCGTCGCTCCCCGAACACGACGGAGACGGCGGCGAAGTGTCCACAGATCGTGTCCGGTTCGTCAACTCTGCGTGGCACGACCGACGGCCGGGGGTGCGGCGAACCCCCTGCTCTACCCACTTTCGGCGGTGGCCGACGCGCCGGTTGCCGGGGTTGACCGGAACGAGTGACCACGTCCGGTTCCCCACGGGTGGAGGGGCCTCCCCGTCGCTCGCTGTCGAGCACGGCGTCCACTCGACTGGCCCGGTCGAGTGACACCCGTCCGGATCCGCAGAGGCGAGGTCACGGACCGCACCGGACCCGAGCCGTCCCTCCCCTGCCGGATGCGACCGAAGTCCCCGGTTGGTCGTTGCTGCGGCAAGTCCCCCGGACGGCGTCTTCCCGCGCCCGACGGGGCAGGCCCCCGATGAAGAGGACCACCATGGCCAACCACCGCTTCGCTCCCCCGAAGGCCAAGGAACCGGGTACCGGACTGCGCGCCCCCGTCGGGCGCCGCAAGTTCCTCGGCTACCTCGTCGCCGCGCCGACCCTGGTGGTCGCCGCCGAGTTCACCCGCCAGACCGTGTTCGACGGGCCGTCGGCCTCCGCGGCGCCCATCCCCTCCGTGCCGCAGACCCCCGAGGCCTACGACCTGCTCGACCTGCTGCGCGACGCCTCCCGGCCGACCGCGAACCTCATCCGCATCGAGGTCAACAAGGACGGCACCGTCTCGTTCGCGCTCCCCCGCTCGGACAACGGGCAGGGGATCGTCACCTCGACGCAGATGATCATCGCCGAGGAGATGGGCCTCGAGGTCGACCAGGTCCACGTCACGCTGGCCGACGCCCGCCCGGAGCTGCTGTTCAACCAGATCACCGGCGGCTCGAGCACCACCTTCACGACCTACACGCCGATCCGTGTGGCGGCCGCCCTGGCCCAGATGCGGCTGCTCGACGCGGCCGCGCAGGTGCTGCAGCAGGACGTGCGCACGCTGACCGCGCGCAGCGGCCTCATCACCGGTGCCGCCGGTCGCGTGCTGTCCTACGGCGACCTGACCGAGGCCGCGGCCAGCCCGGTGAACGAGCAGGTCGAGGTGGTCCTGAAGCCCCGCGAGGACTTCCGGATCATCGGGAAGCCGCACAACAAGACCGACGCCCGGGACATCGTCACCGGCAAGAAGTGCTTCGCCACCGACCTGCAGATCCCCGACGCGCTGCCGACGGTCATCTGCCGGGCGCCCGACCTCAACGGCACCCCGGACGACGTCGAGAACATCGACGAGGTCCGGAACATGCCGGGCGTCACGGACGTCGAGGTGGTCTCCACCGGCGTCGCGGTGCGCGCGAAGACCTTCGGGCAGGCCATCGACGGCGTCCGCGCCCTGCGCGTGCAGTGGAACGACGGCACCGTCCACGGCGAGAGCGACGAGACCATCCTCGCGAAGCTGAAGGCCGCCGAGCTGCCGCTGGCCGTGCCGGCCGGGGTCGGCGAGACCGTCGAGCACTCGTTCACGTTCTACTTCAAGTCCAACAGCTCCCTGGAGACCAACTCCGCGATCGCCGACGTCCGCTCGGACAGCGCGGAGATCTGGGGCGCGATGAAGAACCCGGTCACGGCGCAGGCCGCGATCGCGAAGAAGCTGGGGCTGCCGCAGAGCGCGGTGACCGTGCACGTCACCCAGGGCGGCGGGTCCTTCGGCCGCAAGCTGTTCTGGGACGCCGCGCTGGAGGCCGCCGAGGTCTCGCAGACGATGGGCAAGCCCGTCAAGCTGATGTGGACCCGGGCCGACGACTCCCGTCAGGGCCGCGTGCACCCGATGGCGACCTCGCGGATCCGCGCCTCGGTCACCAAGGACTCGGTGCTCAGCTACGAGCAGCGGCACACCAGCGTGTCCACCGACTTCACGCACGGCCTCGGCGACGCGATCACCGCCACCGGCGCCCGGGCCCCGCTCGGCAACCTCACCTTCGCCGAGTCGATCTTCGAGCTGACCCAGGTGACGCCGTACGACTACGGCGTGTCCACCCGGCTGCTCAACGAGGTCGAGATGGGCTTCAACACGTCGTCGATGCGCAACGTGTACTCGCCCGACGTGGCCACCGCCCGTGAGCTCGTCACCGACCAGCTCGCCGCGAAGGTCGGCCAGGACCCCTACGAGTTCCGCCGCCAGTTCCTGCGCAACGACCGGATGCGCGCCGTGCTCGACGCCGTGGCCAAGGAAGGCCGCTGGGGCCGGTCGATGAAGGACGGCACCGCCCAGGGCATCGGCTTCCACACCGAGTACAAGGGCGTGTCCGCGGCCCTCGTCGAGATCGACACCCGCCCCGACACGGTCAACCGGAAGATCCGCGAGGGCGTCACCGGTCCCCGCGTCACCCGGGTGACCTTCGCGGTGGAGATCGGCCTCGTGATCAACCCGCGCGGGCTCGAGGCGCAGATCATGGGCGGGATCAACGACGCCATCGCCCTGATCCTCAGCTCCAGCCTGCACCTGACCGACGGGCACTTCGTCGAGGCCAGTTGGGACAACTACTTCTACACCCGGCAGTGGAACACCCCGCCCGAGATGAACATCATCATCCTGGACTCGCCGGGCGACGAGCCGGGCGGCGCCGGGGAGTTCGGGCTCGCCGCGACCTGCGGCGCCATCGCCTGCGCCTACGCCCGGGCGACCGGGAAGGTGCCGGAGTACTTCCCGATCAACCACAAGGACCCGTTCCCCTTCGAGCCCAAGCCGCTCGTGCCCCCGATCCCCGAGTCGCCGACCGACGGCCTCCGCTACACCTACTGAGGAGACCCGCATGCCCACGCACACGTTCACGCTCAACGGCGAGAAGGTCACCGTGGACGTCGAGGACGACGTCCGCCTGCTCTGGGTGATCCGCGACATGCTCGGCGTCACCGGTCCCAAGTACGGCTGCGGGATCAACGTCTGCAAGGCCTGCACCTGCCACATCAACGGCAAGGCCTTCAACCCCTGCTCGGTCCCGGTCGGCGCGATCGACGAGAAGGACGAGATCACGACGATCGAGGGCCTGGCCAAGGGCGACGAGCTGCACCCGATGCAGCAGGCCTGGATCGACCGCGACGTCCCGCAGTGCGGCTACTGCCAGCCCGGCCAGATCATGGCCGCCGTCGCCAAGGTCCGCCAGTGCCAGCGCGAGGGCCGCGACGTCGACGACGAGGCCATCGAGGAGATCCGCAACATCTGCCGTTGCGGCACCTACAACCGCATCCGCGAGGCCATCAAGGCCGGCGCGGACAACATGTGAGGCCGGTAATGAAGAAGCGCATCATCTGCACCCTCGCCCTCGGCGGCGCCCTCCTGCCGATCGGCACCGCCGGCACCGCCTTCGCGGCCGAGGCCCCGGCCGGTGACCTCGCCCAGGGCGCCAGCGCCACCCAGGCCACCGCCGAGACCGCCGCCACCTCGTTCCTCGACGCCGCGAACGGCAACGGCCCCACCGGCGCCGACGGCCTGGAGACCGAGTTCCCCGACCCCAGCTTCAACTACCTCGACGGCCCCGCCGGCGGCCTGCTCAACGGCCCCTTCGACTGACCCACCCGCGTACGCGTCTGCCCCGAGGCCCTGCCATCCGGCCTCGGGGCACTCGCATGTCGGGGCCCGCCCGTCGCGACTCGACCGTCAGCGCGCCTCGACGGCGCCGGCGAGCTTCTCGAGGGTGCCGGCGAGCTGCTCCGGGCTCACCATCGGGCAGAACGCCTCGAACTTCGGGTCGGTCACGCCGGACCAGTCGTAGGTCTCGGTGACCTCGGTGTCGTCGCCGGCCTCGCGGAGGCGGTAGGTGTACGTGTGTCCGCCGGTCGTGATCCCCGCGAGCTTCTCGGCCACCTCGCCGCAGTCGGGGTCCAGCCGGGGCGCCCAGCCCACGACCGCGTCCGGTTCGAACTCGGTGACCGTGTTGAGGGAGCGGTAGTCGCCGAGGCCGTCGATGTGCATGTTCATCGCGAACACCTGCCCGGTCGCCGTGATCGGGCCGCTCTCGGTGCCGCGCAGCATCCCGGAGCCGTCGATCGCGCTGTGCCGGCCCGGGTCCGCGAGGACCGCGAAGACGCGCGCGGCCGGGGCGTGGACCACCCTCCTGGCCTCCATCTGCGTGACGTCACTCATGCCGCACCTCCCTGTGCCTGCGGGGCCCCGCAAGGTACTCGCGCCGACGGCCGCCGCCCCGGCATCCGGGCTACGTACAAGACGACCCTTGCCAAGCCCGTCAGGCCAGCAGCGGCGCCAGGCGGGCGGCGTGGTCGCGCAGGAGCTTGATGATCTCCTCGTTGGGTTCGGCGATGCGGGCGGTGGGTCCGGCGAGGGCGATCCCCGCGACGAGCCGGCCGTCCCGCGGCCCGCGGATCGGCACGGCGATGCAGCCTCGGTCCTCCCGGAACTCCCCGCACTGCCGGGCCAGGCCGTCCCGCGCCACCGCCTTCAACGTCCGGTCGAGCTCCGACTCCGAGGTCACCGTGCGGGCGGTGAACGGCCGGACGTCCCGGACCAACGCGCGCCAGTCCGCCTGCTCGGCAAGCAGCAACCGGCCCAGCGCGAACGCGTAGGGGAAGCGCGCCAGCTGGCTCGCGTCCGGGGCGGGGTGGTCGGGATCGGGGTCGATCAGCGAGATCTGCCCGGCCGCGAACCAGGCGACGTGCACCGCCCACCGGGTCTGCGCCCGCATGTGGTCGACGACGGCCCGGGCCGCCGTGTTGAGGACGGTCGTCGCGGGCAGCGCGAGCCGGGCCGCGCGACGGCCGAGCGCGAACCCGCTCAGGTCGGGCAACCGGACCAGGTACTCCTCGGCGACCAGCAGGTTGAGGATCCGGTAGGTCGTGGCCTGCGGCATGGCGAGCGACTCGGAGATCTCCTTGGCCGTGACGCCGGGGCCGGCGGCGACGACCTCCTCGAGCACGTGCAACGCGCTCCGGACGGCCTTCGGCTGCCGTCCCGACAGCGGGATGGGTCCGGTCATGCCGCGCCGCGGTCAGGGATGAGGACGTCCGCGGTGGTGGTCTCGTCGTACACCCCGATGCCGGCGAGCGCCGCCGGCCGCTTCAGGCGGACGACCAGGTAGCCGGCCGCGCCGAGCACCGCGAGCCCGGCGAGCAGGAGGCCCGACAGCGGCCGCGTGGCCACGAACGCCACGAGCACGACCAGCAGGATCGGCACGATCACCGCGCTGACCGCGACCGCGGGCCAGGTCAGCTCGCCGATCCGGTGCAGGAACACCGGGGCCGCCGCGCACACCAGCAGGTAGGCGAGCAGGAATCCGCAGGCCGCGAGGGTCAGCACCGTGACCAGCACCGTCGGGAGGGGGACACCGACGGCGAGCAGCACCACCGGTACCCCGGTCGTCACGGGCACGGACGCGAGGACCGCGAGGTGCGGGGTCCGGAACCGGCGATGGGTGCGGCCGAACGCCTGCGGGGCCACCCCGTCCCGGGAGAGCGAGAACAGCACCCGGGCCAGCGCCGTCGCCGTCGCCAGGCCGCAGGCCACGAAGGACATGACCAGCCCGAGGTCGAGCAGCACCGGCAGCCATCCCCAGCCCTTGGCCGCGGCGAGCGCGACGACCGGCTCGGCCTGGCCCGCCAGGCCGCCGGGGGTGGCGGAGAAGCCGAAGACCTGGACCTGGGCGGCGAAGACGTAGAGCACCCCGGCGACCGCGGCGGTCAGCCCGACGGCCCGCGGCACGCTGCGGAAGGGCTTGCGCACCTCCGTGCCGAGCGAGGTCGCGATCTCGAACCCGATGAAGGCGGCCAGGGCCGGCAGCACCCCGGCGACGATCCCGCCGAACCCCGGCGGTGGCATCGCCGTGGCCTCGGCGGGCCCCGCGCCGCCCGCCGCCCCGCCGGCCGGTCCGCCGGCGAGCAGCAGCGAGAACACGATCAGCATCAGGGTGATCGAGATGCTCTCGGCCAGCAGCACGACCCGTGCGGAGAGCCGGGCGCCGCGCAGCACCAGCACTCCGGTGCCGAGCCCGATCACGGCCATCACGACCGCGGCGCCGAGGCGACCGCCGCCCACGCCCCACAGGTCGAGCAGCGCCTGGAGGTAGAGGGTGGCGCCGACGAGGGCGCCGGCGGCCAGCAGCCCGTACCCGAGCAGCGAGGCGAGCGCGCTGGCGTAGGCGGCGGCGGGGGTCAGCCCCTTCGCCGTCAGGCTGTACAGCCCCCCGGACGCGGCCATGCGCCGGGTGAACCGGGCGATGCAGCCCGCGACCAGCAGCGCGAGCACCGTCGCGATGGCGAACGACCACACCGTGCCGTGCCCGGCGGAGACGGCGACGATCGCCGGCGTCGCGGCCATCGCGGCCGACGGCGCGGCCCCCGAGACCGACTGGGCGAACACCTCGAGCGGCCCCAGCCGGCGTCGCTCCAGCCCCTCGACCGGTGACCGGCTGCGCAACCGCAAGCGCGCCTCATCGCGCATCCGACGCCCCTCTCCCACGCACGGCCCCGAGCGTAGGTGGGGAATGTTAGCCACAGCCTGCACCGCCATGACCAGCATCGACCCCTCGAATGAGAACCGCGGCTGCGTCCCCGGGTTCGAATGAGAACGTGCTTTGACTCACGCCGCGCCTCCGCCCACGGTGGTCGACATCACTCTTCCGAGTCACCCTGGAGAGCCGCTGATGAGCGTCACGGGTTCGGATCGACCGCACACCCTCACCGGCAGGCTCGGTGTGGGGTCGATCGTGTTCATGGTCGTCGCCGCCGCCGCGCCGCTGACCGTCATCGCCGGCACCGTCCCGCTCGGCCTGGCCGCGGGCAACGGTGCCGCCTTCCCCACCACCTTCGCCCTGTGCTGCGGGATCCTGCTGCTGTTCGCGGTCGGGTTCTGCGCGATGAGCAAGCACGTGCCGAACGCCGGCGCCTTCTACGCCTACGTGCAGAAGGGGCTCGGCAAGCGGCTGGGTCTCGGCTCCGCCTTTCTCGCGCTGGTCACCTACGCGGCCGTGCAGCTGGCGGTCTTCGGCTACATCGGCGCGGTGATCGACGCCCTGGTCCAGCACTGGGGTGGCCCCGCGCTGCCGTGGTGGGTGTGGTCGCTGGTCGTCGCCGCGGTCGTCGGGGTGCTCGGGTACCGGCACATCGAGCTGTCCGGCAAGGTGCTCGGCGCCCTGCTGATCGCGGAGGTCGCGATCGTCCTCGTGTTCGACGCCGTGGTGATCGGCAGCGGTGAGCACCTCTCGACCGCGTTCGTGAAGCCCCCGGAGTTCGTGTCCGGCTCGCTCGGCATCGCGATCATGTTCGCCATCGCGTCGTTCATCGGGTTCGAGGCCACCGCGGTGTTCCGCGACGAGGCCCGGGACCCGCAGCGCACCATTCCGCGGGCGACCTACACCGCGCTGCTGCTGATCGGCGTCTTCTACACCCTGTCCAGCTGGGCCGTCGTGTCCGCGTGGGGCGACGCCGCCGCGGTCGAGGCCGCGGGCACCGACCCCGGCAACATGATCATCACGACGATCACGAACGTCCTCGGGCCCGTCGGCGGCGACGTCGCCCAGGTCCTGCTGATGACCAGCCTCTTCGCCGCGGCGCTGTCCTTCCACAACGTGCTGGCGCGGTACTACTTCTCGCTCGGCAACGCCGGCGCACTGCACCCGGCGGTGGGGCGCAGCCACCCGCGGCACTCCTCGCCGCACGTCGCCTCGCTGACCCAGACCGTCGTCGCCGTCGCGTTCCTGGTGATCTTCGCGATCGCCGGGATGGACCCGGTGACCCAGGTCTTCGCCTGGATGGCCGGCACCGCGACCCTCGGCGTGCTCGGGCTGATGACCCTGACCTGCGCCGCCGTGCTCGTCTACTTCCGCCGCAGCCGCGTCGACACCCGGGTCTGGCACACCGTCATCGCCCCGGCCCTCGGGCTGATCGGCCTGCTCGCCTGCCTCGTCCTGACCGTCTCGAACTTCCCGACGCTGATCGGCGGCTCGGGCGCGCTGGCCTTCGGCATCGGCGCGATCCTCGTCCTGGCGTTCGTCTTCGGCGTCGTCTGGTCCCGCCTGCGCACCGTGTCCGGCTCCGTCCCGGCCACCACCGTCCCCGCCGCCGACGCGGCCTGAAAGGAGAACCTCCGATGACCACCCTCGAGAACCGCACCCACGCGCTCGCCATGACGAGCGAGGCGGAGGTCCGCGCCGTCCGCGAGGTGCTGCTCGACGCCGGACTGCTGGGCGAGACCGTCCGCTACACCTTCTTCACGCCCGAGGAGCCCGCCAAGGGCGAGGTCCTGAGCGGTGCGGAGACCGACCGCCGCTTCCGCGTGATCCTGCTCGACATCGCCAGCGGCCGCTCCTGGGACGTCGTGGTGTCCACCGACTCCCGCTCGGTCGTGTCCAACCGCGAGCTCGACCCGCCCCGCGACGGCCAGCCGCCGATCATCGACACCGAGTTCGAGATGATCGAGGACATCCTCAACGCGGCCGCCGAGTGGCGCGAGGCCCTCGAGCGCCGCGGCATCGACCCCGCGCAGGTGCGCGCGGTCCCGCTGTCCGCCGGCGCCTTCGACGACTACCCCGAGCACCCGGGCCACCGCGTGGTGCGCGCCTTCGGCTTCCGCCAGGACCACGAGAAGGACCACCCGTGGGCGCACCCGATCGACGGGCTCGTCGCCTACGTCGACCTCACCGCCCGCACCGTGGACCGCGTCGTCGACCACGCCGAGCACCCCGTGCCCGAGACGACCGGCAACTTCGACGACCCCGAGGTCCAGGGCCCGCCGCTCGACCTCAAGCCGATCGAGATCACCCAGCCGCAGGGCCGCTCGTTCACCGTCGAGGACGGGCACGTCCGCTGGGGCAAGTGGGACCTGCGCATCGGGTTCAACGAGCGCGAGGGCCTGACCCTGCACCAGATCGCCTTCGACGGCCGCCCCATCTGCTACCGCGCCTCGGTGGCCGAGATGGTGGTCCCCTACGCCGACCCGTCGCCGGTCCGCTTCTGGCAGAACTACTTCGACTGCGGCGAGTACATGTTCGCCCGCTACGCCGACTCGCTGCAGCTGGGCTGCGACTGCCTCGGCGACATCCTCTACACGGACGCCGTGATCGCCGACGACCTCGGCAACCCGCGCACCATCGAGAACGCGATCTGCATGCACGAGGAGGACTACGGCGTCCTCTGGAAGCACTCGGACATGTTCACCGGGTCCCGCGAGACCCGCCGCCAGCGCCGCCTGGTGATCTCGTTCTTCACGCCGATCGGCAACTACGACTACGGCTTCTACTGGTACCTCTACCTCGACGGCACCATCGAGCTGGAGTGCAAGGCCACCGGCATCGTGTTCACCTCGGGCACGCCCGGCGAGTACGCCACCGAGATCGCGCCCGGCCTCGGCGCCCCGTTCCACCAGCACCTGTTCTCCGCCCGGCTGGACATGACCGTCGACGGCGGGCCCAACGCCGTCGAGGAGATCGAGGCCGCCCGGGTCCCGATGGGCGAGGGCAACCCGTACGGCAACGCGTTCCGCCGCAGCGTGACGCGCCTGTCCCGGGAGTCCGACGCCCAGCGCGACGCCAACGCCTCCACCGGCCGGGTCTGGCACATCATCAACACCGAGAAGACCAACGCCCTGGGCCAGCCCGTCGGGTACACCCTGCACCCGGAGGGCCAGCCGACCCTGCTGGCCGACGACGCGTCCGTGATCCGGTCCCGCGCCACGTTCGCCGCCAAGGCGCTGTGGGTCACGCAGTACGACGCGGACGAGCGCTACCCCGCCGGTGACTTCGTGAACCAGAACCCGGGCGGCGCGGGGCTGCCGGCCTGGGTGCAGGCGGACCGGCCGGTCGACGGCGAGGACATCGTCGTGTGGCACACCTTCGGGCTCACGCACTTCCCGCGCCCGGAGGACTGGCCGATCATGCCGGTCGACTACACCGGCTTCGTGCTCAAGCCGTCGGGCTTCTTCGACCGCAACCCCGCGCTCGACATCCCGGCCTCCACCAACGGCCACTGCCACGGCGGCAAGGAGAACGGCGAGGTGCACGGCCCGGGCAAGGACCGCGGGGCCGAGTGATGCACGGCGCGGGCTGGTGGGAGGCCGTCGTCGGCGTGGCGTGCCTGCTCGCCGCGGCGGTCTTCCTCGCCCGCGCACGCCGTGCCCCGGCGCACCGCTTCACCGCGCTGGGGCACGGCGGCATGGCGCTCGCGATGTGCGCCATGGCGGCCGGCGGGCTCGTCCTGTCGGCCGCCCTCGCCGTGGTGTCCTGCCTGTTCACCCTGGCCGGACGACGGCGGGGCGAGGGCACCGAGAACGGCGCAGTGGTCCACAGCTGTCTGGCCGCGTGCGCGATGGTGGCGATGCCCTTCGTCGCGGGGGACCACGGCGGTCTCACGGTCGCGGCCGTCTGCCTGGCCCTGACCGGCTACTTCGCCGTGCGGAGCGGGCGCTGGCTGGAGGCGCTGCGCGGACGGTTCCGCGCGGAACCCGTCGCCCACCTCGTGATGAGCGGCGCGATGGCCACCACCTTCCTCACGATGATCTGACGTGATCTGACGGCCCGGAGGGGGCTCGGATGTCCGGACCGGTCGACGAGGCGGAGGCCTACCGGGTCGCGTTCGGGCTCGCGGCGGCGGCGCAGCAACCCTCCTGGAGTGCGGCCGCCGCGACGGTGCTCGAGGAGCTGGGCACCCACCTCCCCACCGCGGCCGCGGCGCTGGTGGCCCTGGCCGGTGCGGCCGATCTGTCCCGCCGGTTGCTGACCCTGCTGGAGTGCGGCGGCGTCGAGGGACCCGCCGCCGTCGTCGGGCCCGACGCCACGGTGGTGCCGGTGCCCGGCCGCCCCGGGCCGCCCGGGCTCGACGACGAGCTCGCGGCCCGGATCGTCCGCTGGCGCCGCACCCGTCCGGACCCGCCGCAGGCGCGGTTCCTCGCCCCGGCGCCCGCGGGCTGGGTTCCGCTGCAGCTCGTCGCGGTCGAGGACGGCACGCTCGTCGCCACCCGACCCTCGGACGCCGCCCACGGACTGTCCTACCGGGAGGCCGAGGTGCTGACGCTGCTGGCCGACGGGCTGGCCAACGCGACCATCGCCCGCCGGCTCGGGATCAGCGCCCGCACCACGGCCCACCACGTCGAGCACGTCCTCGGGAAGCTGCAGGTGGACTGCCGGGTGTCCGCAGCCCGGCTCGCCGTCGAGCAGGGGCTGCGGCTGCTTCCCGAGGCGTGACCTCACACGTCGAGCGGCTCCAGCGGCTCGGGGTCGGCGAAGCGCTCCAGCACGTTGCGGGTGAGGCGGGAGACGTCGTTGTCGTAGCCGTTGGTCGCGAGGCTGCCGGCCCAGGCGATGGAGCCGGTGGAGAACACGCCCCCGCCGTTGGCCGTCGTCAGGTAGACGACGTCGGCGCGGACCTGGAAGTTGTCCGTGCCGCCCAGGCCGTCGAAGGGGAAGTAGATGTCCTCCGCGACCAGCGGGTAGTTGTCCGAGTGCCGGCCCGCGCTGGTGGCGAGGAGCAGCGCGTTCGGCGGGGTGCCGAGGGTGAGGTCGTACCGGTCGCACTCGTGCCCGGCGGCGCCGCTGCCGACGAGCCCGTGGTCGCCGAGCACCGTGGTCCCGTCCAGGCCCGCGGTGAGGAAACCGGCCCGCGGGTCGGCGAAGTCCTGCAGGGTGTCGTAGGCCGAGGAGTGGTCCATGCCCTCGGTGGTGAACCCGACGCCGAAGAGCTTCTGCGGGCTGCGGCCGCGATTGCGCCAGATCCCGCCGCGCTCCGGGCTGAAGGCCATGTGCAGCTCGCCCGGCCGGGCCTGCCAGGCGCGGCACCCGGCCTCGCCCTTGCGCACCTCCATCAGGTGCGGCTTGTCCGGGTGGAACGTGCTGACCCAGTAGAACCCGTTGCCGCCCATGTACATCCCGCGGCCGCCGGCGCCGAGGTAGGTCTCCCAGGCGTCGAGCATCCGCGCGGAGTAGTACTCGGGGTGGGTGCCGGTGAGGACCACGGCGTAGCGGCCGAGCAGCTCGGCGCCCTCGCGGTCGAGGTCCTCGTCGGTGGCCACGTCGAACTCCGCTCCCACGCCGTGCAGCCAGTCGACGAGGTGCAGGTCGGCGGGGAACTGCCACAGCGAGCCGGTGCTGTGCCGGTGGCCGGGACGCATCGTGAGGATCGGCCGGAGCCGGCTGGTGTGCCCGACGCCGCTGCCGTCCGAGTGGTGGTCGTAGGTCGACAGGCCGTACTCGGGGTGCTCGAGGAGCTTGAGGTCGGGCGCGGCGAAGACCGAGGTGTGGCCGAGGATCGACTGGGCCACCGGGACCTCGGGGACGATGTGGTCATTGGCGTAGGCCAGGTAGCTCGCGGTCGGGAAGAGCAGCAGGACCTTCGCCGTGGCCGTGCCCCGCGGGGGCAGCACCCAGAACGGGATGTGGTCCACGGTGTCGCCGAGCGTGATCCGCAGCGCATAGACGGCGCTGGGCAGGTCGTCCGGGACCGCGAGGCGGACGTCGGTCTCCCAGCCGGCGTCGTCCAGGGCGTCGTCGGTGAAGTGGACGGCGCCGTACTGCTCGGGCGCGTGCCGGTAGTTCTCCTCCTCGCCGGTCCAGTTCCAGCCGGTCATGGCGCGGTACGGGGCGTTGTGGCCGTGGCCGTGGCCGTGCAGGCCGTGCGGGCCGCGGTCGGTGTAGGTGTCCGAGGGGACGCCCGAGCGGCCGATCTCGGCGGCGAAGTCCCAGTGCGCCAGCAGGTCCGCGCTCGGCCGCTCACCACGGGCCAGGGCCGCGCGGTCCTCGTCGCTGAGGGCGTGCGCGTAGACGGCCGGGGAGTCGAGCTTGCCGTTGTAGTGGTCGGTGAGGCCTGCTGCCCCACTCGACGCGGCCAGCACCGTGTCGGCGTCGGGCTGCGCGGGGACCGGGGCGCCCGCGTCGGCGCCGGTGGTCGGGGCGGCCAGCCCGACCGCCGGGCTCCACAGGCTGTTCGCCGAGGTCAGCGTGGGGGTGGCGGTGACGACGGTGGCGCCGTCGCTCCAGCTCGCCGTGACCGAGTACCAGATCCAGGGGGCGAGCGGGGCGTCCGCGACGGTCTCGTGGACGGTCGTCCCGTCGCCGAGGCGCAGGGTCACCCGGCCGTCGACGAGCCCGAGCCACCATCCGCCCGTCCCGTCCCAGCGGGAGACGAAGGCCTGCGGCCCCTTCGCGGGCGTGGTCGGCTGGACGAACACGTGCACGGCGCCGGTGCCGCCGAGCGCCAGCCGCCCGCCGTCCGGCACGACGACCGCGGAGCCCGTCCGGATCTCCTGATGGCGGGCGGGGTAGCTGCCCGTGGCGGGCGTGTCGACCACCGACTCCCGGAAGCCCGGGCCGGCCGGGTTGGTGTCGCCGTTGCGCAGCCGCACGACCTCGGCACGGAACTCGCCGGGCTCGTCGCAGCTGACCTTGAACTCGATCGTCTCGCCGGGCGCGACCGAGAAGCGGTCGGCGTAGCCGGTCACGGTGGGCCGGGGCACGTGCACCATCACGCCACCTCCGCCCGCAGGTCGGCGACCCGCCGCAGGAACACGGCGTGCATCGCCTCCTCCTCGGTGGCGTAGGGCCCGTCGTCGAGCACCTCGGGGGCCTCGCCGGGCACGCCGGTGAGCGCCGCCAGCCGGTACTCCTCCCACGGCCGCACCGCGACGATGACGAGCTTCCCGGGGATCGGCGCCCGCCGCATGTGCCGCAGCACCCGCTGCAGCGCGTCGCTGTGCGGCCCCGCGGGGTTCGCCTCGTGCTCGGCGATCACCTCGTCGCTGAGCAGCGACAACGTCCGCTCGGTCGCCCGCCGTTCGAAGAGGCCGTAGACCTCCAGCTGCCTGTCCCGCATCCGGATCCGCCTTCCCGTGGTGGTGGTGGGTCAGCGAACCGGAGCCCGGCTGCGGGGCTCAATGGGCAGAAGTGCCCATTGAGCCGACCGTCCGGAACCAGCGGCAGGCGTACGGCTCGAGCAGGACGGACGCCCGCCCCTCGTCGTCGAGCCGGAGTGGCTTCGCCCCCGGGTCCAGCACATCAACCAGCTCGGCACCGGGCAGGCCGGTCAGCACCGGTTCGGCCCGGACCTCCGCGTCCGCGAAGTTGTGCAGGGCCACGACCGTGGTGCCGTCGGCGTCGCAGCGGTGCGCGAACACCGGGCGCGCCTCCGGCCCGGGGTCGAGCACGGTGTAGCTCCCCCAGGCCAGCTCCGGGCAGGCACGGTAGCTGTCGACGAGCAGCCGCATCCAGGACAGCAGCGACCCCGGGTCCCGCGTCTGCTCCCGGGCCGCGGCCCAGTCCATGTCGGAGCGCACGGCGAACCGGCCGGGCAGGCTCAGGTCCTCGACCATGCCGATCTCCTCGCCGTAGAACAGCACCGGGGTGCCGGGCAGGGAGAACAGCAGGCTGTAGACCATCCGGATCCGGCGCTCGTCGCCGCCGAGCATGGAGGGCAGCCGCCGCCGCAGCCCGCGGCCGTAGAGCTGCATGTCCTCGTCCGGGCCGAACGCGGCGAAGACCTCCGCGCGCTGGGCGTCGGTGAGCTTGTCCAGGGTGAGCTCGTCGTGGTTGCGCACGAACGTCGCCCAGTGCCCGTCCTCGGGCGGGTCCGGCCGTTGCCGCAGCGCGTTCGCCAGCGGCTCGGCGTCGGCGCGGGCCAGGGACAGGTACATCTGCTGCATGCCGACGAAGTCGAAGCACATCGTCAGCTCGTCGGTAGTGCCCGCGCCGTCCCGGGCGCCGAAGAAGGGCATCGTGTCCGGGTACGGGAGGTTCACCTCGCCCAGCAGGACCGCCTCGCCGTTGCGCCGGCGCAGGAAGGCGGCGAGGTCGGCGAGGTAGTCGTGCGGGTCGGGCAGGGCGCCGGCGTCGTCCTGGCCGGCGGTCTCCAGCAGGAACGGCACCGCGTCGACGCGGAACCCGGACAGCCCCACCTGCATCCAGAAGCCCATGATGCGGGCGATCTCGTCGCGGACCTCGGGGTTCGCGACGTCGAGGTCAGGTTGGTGCTTGTAGAAGCGGTGCAGGTAGTACTGCCCGGCCTTCTCGTCGTACTGCCACAGGGAGGTCTCCTGGTCGGGGAACACCACCCCCTGCGGGCCGTCGGCCGGCGGCTCGTCCTGCCAGACGTACCAGTCGCGGTACGGGGAGTCCGGCGAGCTCCGCGCGTCCTGGAACCAGGGGTGCTGCGCGGAGGTGTGGTTGACGACGAGGTCGGCGATCACCCGCATGCCGCGGTCGTTCGCCGTGCGGATCAGCTCCACGAGGTCGCCGTGCGTCCCGAGCCGCGGATCGACGCCGTAGAAGTCGACGATGTCGTAGCCGTCGTCGCGGTCCGGGGTCGGGTAGAAGGGCATCAGCCACAGGCACGTGTCGCCGAGCCGGTCCAGGTGGTCGATGTTCTGGATCAGGCCGCGGAAGTCCCCGCAGCCGTCGCCGTTCCCGTCGGCGAAGGTCTCGACGTCCAGGCAGTAGACGACGGCGTTCTTCCACCACAGGTCCGAGGTCCGGGTGAGCTTCACGCCGCGCCCCTCAGCTGGGGCAGGACCTTGTCGCCGAACGCGTCGAGGAACGCGTCCTGCTCCTGTCCGACGTGGTGGATCGCGATCTCGTCGAAGCCCAGGTCGGCGAACTCCGCGAGAAGCGCGGCGTGCCGGGCGAGGTCGCCGGACACCTGAACCGTCTGTCGGACCTGCTCGATCGGCACGTGCGTGGACACGGCGTCGAAGGTCTCCGCGGTGTCGATGTCCCAGCAGGCCGGCGGCGGGAAGACGTTGCCGCGCCACTGGTCGAGCGCGATCGCCTCGGCCGTCTCCTCGTCCGGGGCCCAGCTGACGTGCACCTGCAGGTGCAGCTTCCCGCGCCCGCCGGCCTCCCGGTAGGCGTCGATCATCTCGCGCAGGTGCGGGATCGGGGCGTTGACGGTGATCAGGCCGTCCGCCCACTCCGCGCACCAGCGCGCGGTCGCCACGCTCACCGCGGCGCCGACGAGCGGGGGCGGCTCGGGCGGGCGGGTCCACACCCGCGCCCGGTCGACGCGGACGAGCCCGTCGTGGCTGACCTCCTCGCCGCGCAGCAGCGCCCGGATGACGTCGACGCACTCCCGCAGCCGGGCGTTGCGAACCTCCTTACGAGGCCAGTCGTCCCCGGTGATGTGCTCGTTGCTCGCCTCGCCGGTGCCCAGGGCGGCCCAGAACCGCCCCGGGAACATGGCCCCGAGCGTGCCGATGGCCTGCGCGACGATCGCGGGGTGGTAGCGCTGGCCGGGGGCGTTGACCACGCCGAACGGCAGCGACGTCGCCTGCATCGCCGCCCCCAGCCACGCCCAGGCGAACGCGGACTGGCCCTGGCGCTCGCTCCACGGGGAGAAGTGGTCCGACGACATCGCGGCGTCGAACCCGACCTGCTCCGCGCGGACGGCGGCGTCCAGGAGTGCGGTCGGGGCGATCTGCTCGTGCGACGCGTGCCAGCCGAAAGCGGTCATTCCCGCCAGTACCCGGCAGGGTTCCGGCCGACACGCCGGACTCCGCGGGCCCGGGCCGCTGGTGGCCGCGTCCCGGGCCGGTCATCCTGGTCGCGTGGCCTACCGCTTCCTCGCCGACGCGGTGATGCTGGTCCACTTCGCGTTCCTGGCCTTCGTCGCGCTCGGCGGCTTCCTCGCCTGGCGCTGGCCGCGGGTCCTCGTGCTGCACGCCGTCGCGGTCGGGTGGGGCCTGGTCAGCGTGCTCGCCCACGTCGAGTGCCCGTTGACGGCGTGGGAGGACCGGTTCCGCCGGCTCGCCGGGGAGCAGGGGCTGGCGCGGGGCTTCATCGACACCTACCTGACCGGTGTGCTCTACCCCCGCGAGTACCTGCTGGCCATCCAGCTCGCGATCGGCTGCCTCGTCGTCGTGTCGTGGGTGGGGTTCGCGCTCCGCCGGCGCCGCGTGGTCCGGCGCTGACGCCGCACGTCGATCAGGCGCGCGCCCCGTCGTCGTGCCATTCTGTCGCCCGGGCGGGACGACCGGAGCCGGGAGCACGCATGAACCTCGAGAAGGTCGTGTTCGGCTTCTTCGTGCTGCTCGCCGCGACCCTCAACTTCGGCTTCTTCATCGGCGACATCTCGAACCCGGCGCTGCACAACATCTACGAGCTGTTCGCCGCCATCGTCGTCAGCCTCATCGCGACCGTGCTGAAGTTCGGCGACCGCACCCAGATCGGCGCGGTGCACCTCGCCACCAGCCTGGTCGCCGACCTGCAGCTCGTGGCGGCGGCGCTGGCCTGGACCTACTCGGCCCACATCGCCGACACCGGCCTGACCCCGGCGGCGATGGCGAGCGTCGTGTCGCTGTCCGGCGGCGCGCTGTTCGCCAACGTGGTCTCGGTGGTGCTGCTCGTGGTCGAGACCGTGTCGTACCACCGCCGGTAGGCGCTCATGGGCAACCCGCTGCTCTCCTTCTGGATGCGGCTGCTGGGGCAGGACGAGGAGCCGGGCCCCCGCGGTCCCTCCCGGCGGCTGCGCCGGCGGATCCCGATGGCGTCCGCCGTCGAGGCCGAGGCCACGATCTTCCTGATCCTGCGCCGTATGCGCGCCCCGTTGATCGTGCTGATCACGATCTTCGCGGTGAGCGTGCTCGGCCTGACCCTCGTCCCCGGCCAGGACGCCACCGGCGCGCCCTACCGGATGAGCTTCTTCGACGCCTTCTACTTCATGAGCTACACGGCGTCGACGATCGGCTTCGGCGAGCTGCCGAACACCTTCACCCCCGCCCAACGGCTGTGGGTCACCGCGACGATCTACCTCACGGTCATCGGCTGGGCCTACGCGGTCGGCACGCTGCTGGCGCTGCTGCAGGACCGCGCGTTCCGCCGGGCAATCGCCCTGCAGCACTTCACCCGCAAGGTCAAGCGGCTGCGCGAGCCGTTCCTGCTGATCGTCGGCCACGGCCGCACCGGGGAGCTGCTGTGCCGCGCGTTCGACGCGCTCGGCAAGCGGGTCGTCGTGATCGACGTCGCCGAGGACCGCATCGACGCCCTCGAGCTCGGCTCGTACCACGGGGACGTCCCCGGGCTGGTCGCCGACGCCCGCGACCCGGGGCACCTCGGCGTGGCCGGGCTGCGCAACCTGCGGTGCGAGGCCGTCGTCGCGCTGACCAACGACGACGAGGCCAACCTCGCCGTCGCGATGACCGCCGCCCTGCTGCGGCCGGACCTGCCGGTGGTCGCGCGCACCGTCTCCCCCGCGATCGCCGAGCGCATGCAGGCCTTCGGCAGCCCGACCGTCGTCAACCCCTTCAACCGCTTCGGCGACCACCTGCGGATCGCCATGCGCTCGCCCGCCTCTTACCAGCTCATGACGTGGTTGGAGAGCGGCCCGGGCGCCGAGCTGCCCAAGCGGGGTCGGCCGCCCGCCGAGGGGCACTGGGTGGTGTGCGGCTACGGCCGCTTCGGCCGGGAGGTCACCGCGGACCTGCGCGCCGAGGGGCTCGACGTGACCGTGGTCGAGCCGCGCGCCACGGCCCCCGAGGCGGGCGACGGCATCACGACCGTCGAGGGCTCCGGCGTGGACCCGGCGGTCCTGGTGCGCGCCGGCGTCGCCGGCGCCGTGGGGTTCGTGGCCGGCACGGACAACGACACCACCAACCTCTCGATGGTCTCCGACGCCCGCCGGCTGAACCGCTCGATCTTCGTGGCGGCCCGGCAGAACCGGGCCGCGAGCGCGCCGCTGTTCGCCGCCATGGAGATCAACTCGCTGCTCGTGCCGGCCGAGGTCGTGGCGCACGAGGTGTTCGCGCAGCTCAGCACCCCGTTGCTCTGGCGCTTCCTGCAGGGGGTGCCGCAGCAGGGCGACGCCTGGGCGGCGGACCTGATCCGGCGCGTGACCTCGGACTGCGGGCGGCGGATGCCGGCCCTGTGGAAGATCCGGCTCAACCGCAGCGAGACGCCGACCCTGCTCGGGTGGCTCGCGTCCGGCGAGGCCCGGCTCGGCGACGTCCTGCGCGACCCGGAGCGCCGCGAGAACCGGCTCGGCATCACCGTGCTGATGGTCCTGCGACGGGATGCGGACGGCACCGAGGAGTGCGTGATGGGGCCGGACGACGGGTTCGTCCTCGCCCCGGACGACGAGCTGCTCCTGCTCGGCGCCACCCCCGCCCGCCGCGGCCTCGACGTCACGCTGCTGGTCGACGCCGCCCGCGAGTACGTGCAGACGGGGCGGCGGGTGCCGGCGGGCTGGGTCTGGCGCAAGCTCACCCGGGCGGGCCGGGACTGACGCCGACCCCGCACCGTGGCCTTGGTCCCTTCCCGGACTGCGGCAGGTGCCGCAGGGTGCAGGCCGTGGTGACGAGGTTGCGGCTCGACGAGCTGATGTCCGCGTGGGTCGCCGGTCCCGACACCCCGATGCAGATCGGGCTGCTGGGCGTGTTCGACGCCGGACCGTTCCGGCAGGCCGACGGCGTCGTCGACCTCGCCCGGGTCCGCGCCGAACTCGCGCAGCGCGCCACCCGGGTCGCGGGGCTGCGCACCCGGGTGGTGTGGACCCGGCTCGGCGAGGGCCGGCCGTTCTGGGCCGAGGACCCGGCCTTCGTCCCGCTGGACCACGTCGACGTGACGACCCTGCCGACCGGGGCGGACCTGGCGAGCTGGGCGGTGACCCGGTCGGCGACACCCCTGCCACCTGACCGCCCCCTGTGGCGTGCCGACGTCGTCGGCGGACTGCCCGGGGAGCGGTTCGCGGTGCTCCTGGTGGTGTCGCACGTCCTGGCGGACGGGGCCGCCGGCATCGCGCTGCTCGGCTCGCTGCTCGATCACCGGCCCGAGACGGCGGCCCCGGTCGTCCCGCCGAGGACCGTGGCGCCGCTGCCGTCGCACCGTCAGTTGCGGCGGGTACGGCGGCACGAGATCGCCGAGGCCGTACGACGACGCCGTCGGCGAGGCGCCGCAGGAGTCCGCCGTCGGCGAGGCGGTGGCAGGCAGGGACTCGCGCAGGTCCGGGCCGCTCTCGCGGAGTTCGCCGGACCGGAGCCGGTCACCTCGCTCCCCCGGCACATCGGGCCGGGCCGCAGTCTGGGGGTCGTCCCCGTCCCGCTGCCGGAGCTGCTGCGCACCGGGCACGCGCTCGGCGTCACGGTGAACGACCTGCTCCTCGCCGCCGTCGCCACGGGGCTGCGCGAGTACCTGACCGCGCGCGGCGAGGCCGTCACGGGGCTGGTGCTGCGCGCGACCGTGCCCGCGACGACCGGGCACACGGACCGGCAGGTGGGCAGCATGCTCGTCGTCGGCCTGCCGGTGGGCGAGCCGGACGCGGCGCGGCGGCTCGCCCTGATCCACGAGGTGACGACCCGGGACAAGGCCCGGCTGCGGGCAGCCAGCACGGACGTCGCGGATCTCCGCCTGCCCGCTCCGGTCGCGCGCCCGTTCCTGCGGTGGGCGCGACGGTTCGGCAGCCGGCGGCTCACCCTCGCCGTGACCGACGTGACCGGACCCCCGACGCCGCTGTGGCTGGCCGGCGCCCGGCTGCTGGCGGCGGCACCGATCGCGCCCATGAGCGCCGGTGTGCCGCTGTCCGTCGCGGCGCTGTCCTATGCGGGCGAGCTGCTGGTGACGCTCAACGCCGACGCCGGCCTCACCGACCTCGACGTGCTGACCGAGGGGACGGCCCGCGGCTTCACCGCCCTGCGGGAGCAGGCGGGCCTCGCCACCGGGCCGACCACCGGGCCGACCGCCGGGCCGACCAGCGAGCCGACCCCGGCCTGGTGACCGCGCCGGCAGCCCGGGCCGGCGTGCGGCCGGCCCGGGCCCCGGGCGTCACGGTCGGGCGAGGTCGAAGCGGTCCAGGTTCATGACCTTGTCCCACGCCGCCACGAAGTCCTGCACGAACTTCTCCTGCGCGTCCTGGCACGAGTAGAACTCGGCGACGGCGCGCAGCTGCGCGTTCGCGCCGAAGACGAGGTCCACGGGGGTGGCGGTCCACCTGACCTCGCCCGTGGCGCGGTCCCGGCCCTCGTAGACGTTCTCCGTCGACTCGGACGTCCGCCACTCCGTGCCCATGTCGAGCAGGTTGACGAAGAAGTCGTTGGTCAACGTCCCCGGGCGGCCGGTGAGGACGCCGTGCGGGGCGTGCCCGGCGTTGGCGTCGAGGGCCCGCATGCCGCCGACCAGCGCCGTCATCTCCGGGACGGTCAGGTTCAGCATGTACGCCCGGTCCACCAGCCGTTGCTCCGGCGGCACCTTGTCGCCGGGCCGGACGTGGTTGCGGAACCCGTCCGCGGCCGGCTCGAGCACGGCGAACGAGTCCACGTCGGTCTGCTCCTGCGAGGCGTCCGTGCGCCCCGGCGCGAAGGGGACCGTGACCTCGTGGCCGCCGTCGCGCGCCGCCTTCTCGACGGCCGCGCAGCCGCCCAGCACGATCAGGTCGGCGAGCGAGATCCTCTTCCCCTCGGACTCGAACTCCTGCTGGAGCCGTTCGAGGGTCTCCAGCACCCGCGCCAGCTCCGCCGGCTCGTTGATCTCCCAGCTGCGCTGCGGTTCGAGCCGGATCCGCGCCCCGTTCGCCCCGCCGCGCTTGTCCGTGCCGCGGAAGGAGGCGGCCGAGGCCCACGCGGTCGCCACCAGCTGCGGGACGGACAGGCCCGAGTCGAGGATCCGCGCCTTCAGAGCGGTGACGTCGTCGTCGCTCACCAGCTCGTGGTCGACGGCGGGGACGGGATCCTGCCACAGCTGCGGCTGGGGCACCCACGGGCCGAGGAACCGCGAGACCGGGCCCATGTCGCGGTGCAGCAGCTTGTACCAGGCCTTGGCGAACGCGTCGGCGAGCTCGTCCGGGTTCTCGTGGAACCGCTTCGTGATCGGCCCGTAGACCGGGTCGAACCGCAGGGCGAGGTCCGAGGTCAGCATCATCGGCGCGTGGCGCTTCGACGGGTCGTGGGCGTCGGGCACGGTGTCCTGCGCCTCGGGGTTCTTCGGCGTCCACTGCTTCGCGCCGGCCGGGCTCTCGGTGAGCTCCCAGTCGTAGCGGTACAGGTTGTCGAGGTAGCCGTTGTCCCAGCGCGTCGGCTCGTTGGTCCAGGCGCCCTCGAGTCCGCTGGTGAGCGCGTCGGCGCCCACCCCGCTGCCGCAGGTGTTCCGCCAGCCCAGGCCCTGCTGCTCGATCGGGGCGCCCTCGGGTTCGGGCCCGAGGCAGTCGGGGCTGACCGCGCCGTGGCACTTGCCGACGGTGTGGCCGCCGACGATGAGGGCGACCGTCTCCTCGTCGTTCATCGCCATCCGGCTGAACGTCTCGCGGATGTCCCGGGCGGACGCCAACGGGTCCGGGTTGCCGTTGGGTCCCTCCGGGTTCACGTAGATCAGGCCCATCTGCACCGCGGCGAACGGTCCGGCGAGCTCCCGGTCACCGCTGTAGCGCTCGTCGCCGAGCCAGGTGTCCTCCGGTCCCCAGAAGATCTCCTCGGGCTCCCAGATGTCCTCCCGTCCGAAGGCGAAACCGAAGGTCGTGAGCCCGAAGGACTCGTAGGCGCAGTTGCCGGCGAAGATGATCAGGTCGGCCCAGGAGATCTTCCGGCCGTACTTCTGCTTGACGGGCAGGAGCAGCCGGCGCGCCTTGTCCAGGCTGACGTTGTCCGGCCAGCTGTTCAGCGGCGCGAAGCGCTGGGCGCCGCTGCCGCCGCCGCCGCGGCCGTCGGCGATGCGGTAGGTGCCCGCGGCGTGCCAGCTCATCCGGATGAAGAGCCCGCCGTAGTGGCCGTAGTCGGCCGGCCACCAGTCCTGCGAGGTCGTCATCACCTCCATGACGTCGCGCTTCAGCGCTTCGACGTCGAGCGCCGCGAACTCCTTCGCGTAGTCGGAGGCCCCGCCCATCGGGTCGGCCTGGGGCGCGTGCGCGCGCAGCACCGACAGGTCCGGCTGGTTGGGCCACCAGTCCCGGTTCGTGAGGGGCCGGTGGGGCTCGGGGGTCGGGGACGGGATCCGCGGGTTCTCGCTCTCGCTGACGCTCTCGGTCACGTCGATCCTTCTTCCTGTCTCGCTCTCGTCCTTTCAGCCGAGATCGCCGCGTACCGCGGTGAGGACCGGGCCCGGATCAGCGAGCGTCGTCGTGCACCGCGGCGGGCACCGCCCATCCCGGGGCGTGTGCTCGAGGTCCGACGTCGTCGGCGCGCCGGCAAGTCTGGTCCCGTTCCTTGAACCACTCAACGCACAGGTGCAAGGTCGGTCAGGTCGGGTTCGGCGCCCGCTGCCCGGTGTCGTCGGCGCCCTCCTCCTGCTCCTCGGGGGTCTCCGAGCCCACGATGCCGGCGACGTCCTCCTCCTCGTCCTCCTCCTCGTCGGCCTCGGCCTCGGGCCGGGGTCGCTTCGAGGCGGCGAACTGCTCGAGCCGCTGGGCGAGCCGCTCGAGGCCCTGGAGCGCCAGCAGGGCGAGCCGCTTGATCAGCTGCAGCAGGATCGCGGCCTTGGCCATCAGGAAGCTGAAGCTCGCCCCCAGGACCGGCTTGACCACCGAGCCCACGGTCCCGACCACACCCTTCAGCGTGCCGGTCGCCGTCGACGCCACCCCGCTGACGGCGGTCTCACCGGTCTTCGCCACGCCCGACGCGACGTCGCCGCCGGCCTTCGCCAACCCGGATGCGGCCGCTCCGCCGGTGCTTGCGGCGGTGCGGCCCGTGCTGCCGACGGCCTGCGCGGCGCCGGACGCCGCGGCCCGTCCGGTCTGGGCGACGGTTCGTGCGGTCTTCCCGGCACCCGGCGCCGCCGCCTGACCCGCGGCGCCCGCCGTCCGACCGGCTCGACCCGCGGCCCGGCCCGCCTGGTCCACGGTCCGACGGGCCGCCGACCGGCCGGCCTCGGACGCGGCCCGGCCGGCCGCCGTCACCCGGCGGACACCACCGGTGACGTTCCTGGCGGGCGGCTTCGTCCCTCCGTCGGGCGCGCTCATCCCGGGCGCACGACGCCGGACCTTCCGCGTGGCGTCGGACGCGTCCTGCTCACCTGCGCGGGCCTCCCCGCGCTTCTCCTGGGGCTGGTCGGATTCCGTCATCGGTCCGCTCCTCTGCTCGGCTCGCAGTGCTACCACTTCTCGAGGGACGGCTACCCGAATCCGAGCCATGACCAGGCAATTTGCGCTGAATGGACGCGTGCCCAGGCCCGCGTCCCGCATCGCCCGGAGGGCCAGATGCGCGCTAGGAGTCCCTGCGTCCGCCGAGCAGCCGCACGGCTTCGGCGACCAGGGCGGGGCGTCGGGCGGCGCCCGTCTTCGCCAGCAGCCGTTCGACGTGCTTCTCCACGGTCCGCACGGACAGCACGAGCCGCGCCGCGATCTCCCGGTTGTCCAGGCCCTCGGCGACCAGCACGAGGACCTCGCTCTCCCTCGAGGTCAGACCCTTCTCGCGCAGAACCGCGGGAACGACGGTGGTGGTCCGCCGCGGCACGGCCACTCCGGCCCTGCGCAACTGCCCGCGCAGGGCCGCGGCCCAGCGCTCGCGGCCCCGCGCCTCGACCTTGGGAAGATCCGCGGCCAGCCAGCGGGCGGGCTCGCCCCAGCCGTCAACGAGCGCCGCCCCGGCCACCAGTCGTCGGGCCTGCAGGCGGTGCCAGCCGATGTCCACGGGACTGCGCAAGGTGTCCTCGGCCTCGTCGAACGCCGTGAGCGCACCGGCCCGGTCGCCGCGGCGGCCCCGTGCGATGGCCTCCGCGAACCGTGCCATGCCCCGGTTCCACCGGTTGGTGAGCGGATCGGGCGGCTCGGGAGGGGCGATCCGCCCTGCATCGCAGGCCACGGTGGTCATGAGCCAGAGTCCGACGCCAGGTGAGCCGGTGACCTCGTCCGGCCTGCGCGCGAACTGCGTCATCGCCTCCTCGAGGTGCGCGTGGGCGGCGGTGTCGTCGCCCCGGTCGAGGGCCCACATCGCCCGCACCTGCGCGATCTCCCCGCGCAGGTGGGTGTCGTCCGGCGCGAGGGCCTGCGCCTCGGCGAGCTGCGCCTCGGCCTGCTCACCGAGGTAGGCCCGAGCCGCGGCGTCGAGGACGAGGGCCTTGGGCAGCGTCGCGAGGTGCAACCGGCGAGAGGCCGTGATGCAGCGGGTCGCCGCCGCGACCGCCTCCTCGGCTTCCCACCGGGCGTTGCGGATGGCGGTCTCCTGCAGGTCGAGCACGGCGACCCCGGCGAGATCGCCGAGCGCGGCCACCCGCGCCCGGGCCTCGGCGAGCAGGTCGACGCGGAGGGTCTCCTGCACCCCGGCGATGGCCCGCTCGTAGGCGGCACGCGCCGCCGCGTGCGCCAACCCGTGCTGCTCGGCGAGGGTCCGGGCACGCAGCGCCAGCGCCTCGGCCTCGTCGAGGTCGGAGCGGCGGGCGAGGCGGCTCAGCAGCAGGAGGGCCTCGACCCGCACGTCGACCGGGCCGCGCTCGTGTGCCGCGGCCGCCAGGTGAGCGGCGTCGTCCGGGCGGGCGTCCTCCAGCGCGACGGTCGCGCGCACCACCATCGCCCGCAGCCCGTCGGCGCCGTCGGTGGGAACTTGCCGAAGCTCTGCCTCGGCGGCGGCCCACCGGCCGGCGCGGACGTGGACGCGGGCGAGCCGGACACGGGCCGCGGCCGCGTGCGGCGCGGCGTCGAGCAGGCGACGGCTGATCGCGGCGGCCTCCTCGGTCTTGCCAGCGGACGTCAGGACCTCGGCGAGGAGCTCGTCGACGGCGGTGGGGTCGTCCGACACCTCACGGGCCCGGCGGAGGGTCGTCTCGGCGGACAGCAGGGCGCCGCGGGCGAGGTTGCGCCGACCCGCCTCGAGCAGCACCTCGGCCGCCGCGGCCCGGTCTCCCGCGGTCAGGGCGAGGTCGGCGGCGACGTCGCACCACGGCCCGTCGAGTTCGGGCTGCCGGTGCCGGACGGCGGCGAGCGCCCTCGCGGCCCAGGCCGCGCGCTCGGGCGGGAGGAGGTCGGCGAGGACCGCGTCGCGGACGAGGGCGTGGCGGAACCGGAACTCGTCCTGCTCCGCGGGTTCGATCATCCCGGACCGGATGGTCTCGCGGAGGACGGCGAGCGCCGCGGTCTCGTCGAGGCCGACGGTGTCCGCCAGGACGCGCCAGTCGAACCGCTCGCCGAGCACGGCGGCGGCCTGGAGGGCCGCGCGGCCGTCGTCGGGGAACGCGGCGAGCCGCGTCCGGACGGACTCGGCCACGGACCGGGGGACGACGCCGGGCTCGGCGCCGAGCAGTTCCTCGACCAGGAGCGGGAGACCGGCGCTACGACGGCGCAGCGCCTGTCGGTCCGCCGTGTCGACCAGGGTGTCGATCCCGCAGGCGTCGATCATGGCGTCGATCTCGGGTGCGGTGAGCGGTGCGAGTATGCGGACGGTGCAGGCGCCGCGCCGGGCCAGGGCGTCGGTCAGCTGGGCCACGGCGTCCGGCTCGTCGCGGGCGGTGAGGAGCAGGGCGACGCGCTCGGTGTTGTCGGCGAGGAACTCGACCACGGACAGTGTCTCGGGATCGGCCCAGTGCAGGTCTTCGAGGACGAGCAGCAGCCCGTCGGGCGCGAGGTCCTGGAGGAGGCGGAGGACGGCTTCGGCGAGGACGAGTACGGAGCCTTCCGGCCGGTCGTCGACACGCCAGCGGGGAACGAGCCGACCGAGCTCGGGTCGGGCGTCGAACCCCTCATGCCGACGCAGCCCGGCGAGCAGGGCCTCGGCGATGGGTCGGAACGCGGTCGCGTCCCCGTGCGGCACCGCCCGTCCGGTCAGCGCGGGGATGCCCCATGCCTCCGCCGCCACGACCGCCTCCCGCGCGAGACGCGACTTGCCGATCCCGGCGGGGCCGAGGAGCGCCGTCGTCGAGCCCCGTCCGAGCCGGGTGGCGGCCAGCGCGGACCGCACCGCGGCCAGCTCCCCCGTCCGTCCGACGACGACGGGGCAGCGCGGCGCGGGCACCCACCGGACAGTAGGCGACCGCACAGACGTACGTGCAGCGTTTGCGCCGGATACGTACACACCCCGATGTCGGTGGGCGCGCGACGCGTCAGTGTCGAGGTCATGACGATCCCCACCACTCGCCCGTACCACCTCGCCGCCGGTGAGGGCCCCGCTCTGTGGCACCTCGGCGCCCTGCTGACCTTCAAGGCGACCAGCGACAACACGAACGAGCGCCTCTGGGTGCAGGAGGCGTACGGCGCCCGTGGCTACGCCAGCCCGCTGCACCGCCACACCCGCGAGGACGAGGCCTTCTACGTGCTCGACGGCCGCCTCGCGGTCTGCGTCGGCGACGACGTGATCACCGCCGAGACCGGCAGCTTCGTGTGGGCCCCGCGGGACCTCGCCCACGCCTTCTGCGTGGAGTCCGACGAGGCCCGCTTCCTCGCCTTCTCCACCGGCGGCCGGATGGACCACTTCTTCTTCGCGACCGGCGAGCCCGCGCCGTCGGCGACCCTGCCCCCACCGCCGGACGGTCCCCCGGACGTCGAGGCACTGGTCCGGGCGATGACGGAGTACGGCGTGGAGATGGTCGGCCCGCCGCCGCAGCCACGGGGGTGAGCGAGGCCCTGGCCGGAGGGGTGCCAGGGCCTCACGAACGCCGCGGCAGCGCCACGAGGTCGTCCAGGCTCACCTGCTCGACGGGTCGGCTGGGCGCGGGGACCCGACCGAGGAGGTCCGGACGATGGACGACGTTGCGGCCCGGTGGCCCGCCCGTCCACCACGGCGGATGGAACGAGGGGATCCCCCGGTCGACCGTGACCGTCCACTCGCCTCGGTGGATCAGCCGGTGGTGGCGCGCGCACAGCAGCACCGTGTTGCCCAGCGAGGTCTCCCCGCCGTCGACCCAGTGCCGCACGTGATGGCCCTCGCACCACTGCGCGGGCATTCCACAGCCGGGGAACGCGCATCCACCGTCGCGGACCGCCAGGGCCCGCCGCAGTGCGTGCGGTACGACCCGGTGCTTGCGCCCGACGTCGAACGGCTGCCCGTCCGACCCCAGGAGCACGGGGACCACCCCGGCGTCGCACGCCAGGCGCCGCGCGTCCTCGGCGCGGATCACCCCACGCGCGAGCCCGTCCCCAAACTCCAGCAGTCCCGCCCCGTCGTGGCGGAGGTCCTGCAGCGAGATCGTGACGGTGATGTGCGGCCGGGTCCCGCCCTCGACGGGCAACGCCCCGGAGTTCAGCATCCGCCGGCACAGCTCGACCAGCGCGTCCCCGTCCCGCTCGGCCATCGACCGGGGATCCGGTCGCGGCTCACCCGGGCCGTGCTCGCACCCGGACTCCGTGCACTGCCCGGCCTCGTGCTCACCGGTCGGCGCGGCCAACGGGGACAACGCGGTCCGGATGATCGCCGCCGACTCCCGGTCGAACCAGCCCCGCGCCTCGAACCCCTCACCGCGGGGCAGGAACCGCAGCCGCGTCCGCGTGGGGTCGTTGTGCCGAGGCCGCGGCCCGTCCGGATCGAGCATCGCCAGCGCGTGCTTGCCCACCCTCCGCAACGCGTCGGGGTCGAGGAGCCGGGCCTGCTCGGCCAGATCCTGTTCGAGGGGTTCCCGGTGCTCGGCGACCAGGTGTGGCGGGAGCGCGGCGAGCGTCCGCTCGATCACCACCACGTGGTCCAGCGAGATCTCTGCGGCTGCCACCGCCTGCGCGGTCTCCGGCAGGGCTGCGGGAAGCGACTCGCCTTGCAGGGAGCGCCGCGGAGCGGCGGCCCGCGCCGCCCGCACCCGCGCCTTCGCCGCGCCCGCCCCGACCTTCTGCACCGTGCGCAACAGGTCCGCGGCGTCCTTGAACCCACGCTCGGCGGCGATCCCCCGCGCCTCCAGCTCCCCGACGACGGCGAGCATCCGGGCCTCGACGGCATTGCGCGCGCGCTGGACGTCGGCGACCGCGGCGAGGAGGTCCTCGTCCGCCACGTCGCCCCAGCCGGCCATACGTGAACTGTATCGAACATATGGTCGAGTAAAGCCTTCTGAACTGCGTTGATGCGGCGAGCGGGCGCCTCACGCGGACGACTGGTTCAGCACTTCTCCACGAGGCCAGCCGTCTCGATAGCAGTGGTGCCGCCCAACGGCAGATGTGGGCTTCTCGGCGCAACCGACAGAGGGATGCTGATGGGTGCGCGAGATCCTCGTCCGCTCCCGCCCCGCACCCCGGTGCTCGACCAGCGCCAGCTTGGCGCCCTCTCCCGCAATTGGAGTCGGGTTGGAGCCGGCGGGTGGACGGTTCCCGCGACCGGGCCGATGAGGCGGCCCGTGCTCGGGAGGGAGCGCCATGTCCGACGGATTCGCTGCACTCGACCGCGCCCTCGCCGGCCGGGTCCACCGGCCCGACACGCCCGGCTTCGACGCGGCGTGCGCCGGCTTCGACCTGGCGGCGATCCCGACGCCCGACGTCGCAGTCTCCGTGACCTCCGAGTCCGACGTGACGGCCGCGGTGCGCTTCGCGGCGGAGCACGGGCTCCCCGTCGCGGTCCGGGCGACCGGGCACGGGCCGATCCCCGGCGTCGACCACGGTTTGTTGATCGACACCCGCACGCTCTCGAGCGTCTCCGTCGACTCCTCAGGCGGCATGGCGACGATCGGCGCCGGCGCCACGTGGGCCCCCGTGCTGGCGGCGTGCGCTCCGCTGGGGTTGGCGCCGCCGTGCGGGTCCGCGCCCGACGTCGGCGCCGTCGCCTACACCCTCGGCGGCGGCCTCGGCCCGTTCGGCCGCAGCCACGGCTGGGCCGCCGACCGGGTCCGCCGGCTCCGGCTGGTCACCGCCACCGGTTCACTCCGCGAGGTCACTGCGGAGTCGGATCCCGAGCTGTTCTGGGCCTGCCGGGGCGGCGGCGGCAACTTCGGGGTCGTGACGGAGCTGGAGATCGACCTCGTGCCTGTCGCGGGCCTGTACGGCGGTGGACTGTTCCTGCCCGGCGAGGCCGCACCCGAGCTGCTCGCCGCCTTCGGCCGGTGCACGGCAGACGCCCCCGACGAGCTCACCCTCTCGGTCGCCTTCGTGACCTTCCCCGACGTCGAGCCGGTCCCGCCGGCGGTCCGCGGCCGGTTCGTCGGGCACGTCCGCGTCGCCTACCTCGGTGCACCGACCGAGGCGGAGGACCTGATCAAGCCACTCCGCGCGGTGGCGACGCCGCTGCTGGACACCGTGCGGCCCCTGACCGTGACCGAGATCGGCACGATCCACGCCGACCCGGTCCTCCCTCAACCCGTCGCCTGCGGCGGCGCGATCCTGCCCCGCTGGGACGACGCCGCGATCGACGTCCTCCTCGACGAGGTCAGTGTCTCGACGCCGCACATGCTGGAGCTGCGGCACCTGGGCGGCGCCCTCGCCCGTCCCCCCGCCGTCGCGAACGCGGTCGGCCATCGCGACGTCCACTACAACCTCTTCACCTCGGCCTACCCCGGCCCGGCCTTCGCCGACGCCGTCGGCCTCCAGACCGCGCTGTACGAGCAATTGCTGCCCTGGACCGGCGGCCGGGCGCTCTACAACTTCGCCGCCTCCCCCGGCGGGCGTCCGGTCGATGCCCGGACCGCCTTCGACGAGCCCACCTACTCGCGGCTACGAGGCGTCAAGACGGCGTGGGACCCGGACAACCTGTTCCGCTTCTGCATCGACATCCCACCCTTCGCGCCCTCTGGCGGCGGCTCGCTCCGGGAGCGGATGCAGGAGATGTTCACGCGGATGGTCGAGGCGAAGGACGCCTCCCTCGTCGACACCTACTACGACCCGGAGTTCGTCCTCACCACGAACGGCCAGACCCAGGACCTCGCCGCCTTCCGCGCCGGCCACGAGCGCGTCTACGCCACCCCCATCACGTACCGGGTGGAGTACGACGACGACTCCTGGGTCGAGTCCGGCCCCCGCCTCGCCGCGAGGGTGTGGATCACGACCCAGCGGCCGGGCGAGGAGGCGCACCGCATCGAGGTGGTGCTCGTCGCGGAGTACCGAGAGGGCCGCCTCCTCCGGGTCCACGAACTCACCTGGCCGGACTGGTCGCAGCTGGGGGCGTTCGAGAGATATGGGGGGACGGGCGAAAAAGTTGCCGCTTCTGCAGATCCTCGCGATGACCGTGCCGCAGGCCGTATGGACGGCGAACCGCCTACTACTGCCTGCTGAGATCGGCAATCTTCTAGGTTTCAGTGACAGCGCACAAACAGCCCACAGGCCATGTCCTGATACCCAACCTGTCTGGGCGATTGCGACCGAGACGTTGCTCCGTCACAGGTCGGAATCAGCCGCCACTCCAATTCCCTCATCCCCTGCGCGGCTGGCGCAGGCCCCCAAGCCCTGCGGCGCAGCAGGCCTGCCAGTTGCACTCTCCAAAGTTCCGTCAAAGCCTCGAAGCCACCACTGATTTGCAGAGTCCCGGAATCGCGAGGCGCAACGAAGCTGTGCGCCGTTCAGCAGACCCGCCCAGTCTGGACCATAATCAACTCTCTCTGCGATCGATCGCAGCTCGGCCGTGCCCTGGCGCATACGGCGCGGTTCCGACGACGGACCCGCTACCGCTCGATGGACGCGGAAGCGGTGAGCCGGGGTGTCAATCCAGATTGTCAAGTCATATATAGGCTTGCCGCTTTGGTTGATGTAGCGAACGAGCGGCAACTTATCTTCAGTGCCAACGCGAACCCAAAGCGCGACGCCTGCGGCGTCGGCCTGTCTCTCCAGTCGCTGACGATCAGCATTCTCGTTCTCTAGGAGCTTCAGCTGGCCGTAAGCTGCCCGCCCCGCGAAAACTGCAGCACCCAGAGCCCCCACAGTGGCGATCGCCGAGAACCAATCAGGCACAGAACCCCAGTCCATTCGCGAATGATGTCACAGCGCTTGTCAGCCCAGGCACACGGCCTACACCTCGGATGGCTGAAGGTTGCTGTGAGGCCGAGTCCGGCGCTTCAGCGACCAGCCTCGTCAAGGGCGTTATCCAACTATTCACCAGATCGAGTTGCCCGCCCGCGTGCCTTTCCCGGCAGAGCTCTACCGCATACCTCACTAGCTCCGGCCAAGGTCGTCCATCACAGCAGCTCATTAGAGAGGGCTACGACCTTCCCGGGGTTCGGCCCTCCTCGCTCGATCACCACGACCGCGTCGTCGAAGCCGGCCTCTGCGTAGCGGTGGAGCTGCTCGCCGACCGGGCCGAGGGTGGCGGGGCTGGAGAGTGGGATGGCGCAGACGACGGCTCGTTTGCCGCCCGCCGCTCGGAAGCGGGAGTGGGCCTCGAGGATCTGGTCGGGGGTGCGGCGGTAGGCGGAGGCGATCCAGCCGTCGAAGTGTCGGGCGGCCTTCTCGACGTTGGCGCCCCAGGAGCCCAGCAGAAGGGGCGGCGGAGCAGGTAGCAGGTCCCGCAGCTGCGCCACGTTCTCGTCGAGGGTTCGGAAGCGGCTCCGGAAGTCCCGGTCGAGCAGCGCGTAGTCCGTATCAGTCGAGCCGGGGCTCACCCCCAGCGTGAGGCGGTCGCCGCACACCAGCTGCAGGGACTGGATCCGGTGGGCGAGGTCGGCGGGGTGGTGGAGCGGGACCTGGACCGTGGCCGTCCCCAGCTCCACCCCATCCACCGCAGAAGCAGCCGCCGCCAAGGCGACGAAGGGGTCGGGGACGAAGCCGGAACGCCCGATGATCTGCGGCATCCACAGGCTCTCGAAGCCGGCGTCCACCAGGCGTCGGGCCCAGGAGGCGACGTCGTAGGGCGGGCCCGAGCCCAGGTGAGCCAGATAGGCGCCGAGCTTCACAACCGGGAAGCCGCGAAGCGTGCGTACCAGCGCAGCGCGTCAGGGTCGTCGACCGAGGCGATGTTCGCGGCCTTCTCCAGCGGTCTGCCGCTCATCAGCTTCTTGATCGGGACCTCGAGCCGCTTGCCGCTCAACGTGTGGGGAACGGCGGGCGCTTCGAGGATCTCGTCCGGAACGTGGCGGGGCGTCAGGCGGGTCCGCAACGTCTGCACGATCTTCTGCCTGAGCGAGTCGTCCAGCACGTGCCCCGAAGCCGGGACGACGAACAGACCCAGCCAGTAGCCGTCGTCGGGCTGGTCGACCCCGACCACCAGGGTCTCGCTGATCTCCGGCATGGTCTCGAGCACGTCGTAGAAGTCGCTGCTGCCCAGCCGGACACCCTGCCTGTTCAGGGTCGAGTCCGAGCGGCCGTGGATGGCGAGGCTGCCGTCGGCGTAGAACGTGACCCAGTCCCCGTGCCGCCAGACGCCGGGCCAGGTCTCGAAGTACGACTCCGTGTACCGCTCCGCGTCCGGGTCGTTCCACAGGCACACCGGCATCGACGGGATCGGCTGAGTGACGACGAGGTCCCCCACCGAGTCGACGACCGGCTCACCGTCCTCGTCCCACGCCGCGCAGTCGACGCCGGCGAGGCGGCCGCCGATGCGCCCCACCCGGACCGGGGCGTACTCGTTGGCGCCGACGAACGCGCCGGAGATGTCGGTGCCGCCGCTGGTCGAGTCGATCCGCACGTCCGGGCCGACGTGCTCCATGATCCAGTGGTAGCCGGCCGAGGGCAGCGCCGAGCCGCTGACCATCACGTGCCGCAGCCGGCTCAGGTCGTGCTCCTGCCGGGGCGACGCCCCGGTGTTCGCCGTCGCGGTGACCACGGCGGCGCCGAGCAGCATGACGTCCGCCCGCGTGCGGGCCGCGACCTCGAAGACCGCGCCCGCCGGGTGGCCGGGGCTGCCCTCGTACAGCACGATGCTCGCGCCCCCGGTGAGCGCGCCCAGCTGCATGTTCCACAGCGCCCAGCCAGTCGAGGTGAAGGTGAACATCCGCTCGCCCTCACGCAGACCGCCGTACAACCCGGACCACATCAGGCCCTGCAGCGTCATCCCGCCGTGGCCGTGGACCAGACCCTTGGGCAGCCCGGTGGTGCCGGAGGTGAACAGCACCCACAGCGGGTGGGAGAACTCGACCTGCTCGAACTCGAGCGGCGCGTCCTCGCCGACGAACGAGTCCCACGGGACTGCACCCGAAGGAGCGAGCCGGTCGAACACGTACGGCACATGGACGAAGTGCCGCACCGTCGGCAGCTTCTCGCGCAGTGTGGCAACGACGTCGGCGCGGTCGATCTCCTTGCCGTTCCAGTGGTAGCCGTCCGCGGCAATGAGGACGGTGGGCTCGAGCTGTGCGAGACGACCGATGGTGCCCTCGGCGCCGAAGTCCGGGGAGCAGCACGACCACACCGCCCCGACCGCGGCGGCGGCGAGGACGCCGATCACCGCGTGCTCGGTGTTCGGCAGGTACGCGCAGACCCGGTCGCCGGGGCGCACGCCCGCCCGCCGCAGCCAGCTGGCCGCCGCCGCGACCGACCGGCGCAACTCGCCCCACGTGATCTCGCGCGCGGGTGCGCCGCCCTCTCGGACGCACACCATCGCCACCGAGGAGTCGGCGCCGCGGCGCAACGCGTGCTGCGCCCAGTTCAGCCGCGCGCCAGTGAACCAGCGGGTGTGCGGCATCGGGTCGGGGGTGCGCACCTGCGTCCACGGCGCGGAGAACTCGACCCCGTAGTAGTCGACGACGGACAACCAGAACCGGCCGATGTCCTCCACCGACCAGGCCCAGAGGGCGTCGTGGTCCGCGAACGGCCGCCCCTCACGCTCCTCCAGCCAGTCCAGGTACCCGCGCAGCGCGGAGCCCTCGATGCGGGCCGCCGTCGGGCTCCAGAGCGTGTCGGTCATCCGTACCGCCTCACTGTGCGACGGGCCCGGTCGCGCCGGGCCCGTCGCACATGCTCACACGAGGGACGCGGTCAGCCCACCGTCGAGGACGTAGTGGCTGCCGGTGATCCACGACGCCCGGTCGGACGCGAGGAAGGCCGCCACCTCGGCGATGTCCTCCGGGGTGCCCAGCCTGCCCTGCTTCATCGCGACGAGGTCGCCGAAGGGGACCTGGGTCGCCGCCTCGAAGTCTGGGACGAGCCGCTCGACCATGGCGGTGTCGGCGAAGCCCGGGCAGACCGCGTTGACCCGCACGCCCGTCGGGCGCATCTCCACCGCGGCGACCCGGGTGAGCTGGATCAGCGCCGCCTTCGTCGCGCAGTAGGAGCCGAGGAGCGGGCTGCCGCCGATGCCGGCGATCGAGGCGATGTTGACGACGTTGCCCTTCGACTCGATCAGGTGCCCGATGGCCGCCTTCATCGCCACGAACGGACCGCGCACGTTGACCGCGTAGATCTTGTCGAAGCTCTCCGTCGACTGCTGCAGCAGCGGCGAGGAGACCTCGATCCCGGCGTTGTTGACCAGCACGTCGAGACCGCCGAGCAGGTCCACCGCCTGCTGCACCGCGCCCTGGACCTGGCCCTCGTCCGTGACGTCGCAGTTGGCCACGCCCGCGGCGCCGATCTCGTCCGCCGTCTTCTTGGCCGCGTCGGCGTCGATGTCGCTGATCACGACCCGGGCGCCGCGCTGCGTGAACAGCGTCGCGATCGCCTTGCCGATCCCGGCAGCGGACCCGGTGACGAAGACCCGCTTACCGTCGAGTTCGGGCATCTCTTTCCTCTCACTTCGTTGTGGGGAGTGCGGAACCGGAGGTCAGGAGGCCTCGACCTTCGGCATGATGTCGTTCTTGATCCGCTTGAGGTCGTCGAGGGTCTTGGACACGGGGACGTCCGCGAACGGCGGCCAGAACATCGGCATCGTCATCCCGGCCTCCTTGTACGCCTTGAGCTTGTCGGTGATCTGCCGCTCGCTGCCCGCCAGCAGGTTCGTGACCTTCCCCGCGGGGGAGTCGTCCAGGTCGACGTCCGTGATGACCGTCCAGATCATGCTGCTGATCTCGAGGTCGCCGATCTTGCGCTGGCTGCCGATCGCCTCGAGCTCGCGCTCGATCCCCCCGCGCCACGTCGCGATGTCCTCGGGCGAGTCCTGGATCCCGATCCAGCCCTTGAGGTCGTACTTGCTGACGCGCTTGGCCGCCCGCGCCGGGTCCTTGAGGCCGGAGAAGAAGATCGGCAGCGGGTCCTGCAGCGGCTTGATCCCGAACCCGCAGCTGTCGAAGTCCGCGAACTCGCCGTGGTACTCGAACAGCTCGTTGTTCCAGATGCCCTGCATGACCTCGATCGTCTCGCGCACGTGCTTGTGCCGTTTCGGGAAGATGTGCGCGGCGCTCGCGGCCGCGAACTCCTCCGGCATCCACCCGGATCCGACGCCGACGTTGAGCCGACCGTTCGAGAGGTGGTCGATGGTGGCCATCTCCGTGGCCAGGACGCCGGGGGCGCGGAACGGCGTGTCGATGATGCTCATGCCGATCCGGACCTTCGAGGTCTTGGCCGCGAGCCACGGGATCAGCGGATAGCCCTGGAACCACTGGCCGCGCGAGGACACCGGCAGCGCCTTGGGCAGACCGTCCATCATCCCGAAGGGGTACTGCAGCTCCTGCCGGTCCGACGCCTCCGGGACGACGATCCGGTCGAGCGTCCACACCGAGTCGAAGTCGAGCTCCTCGGCGAGCGCGGTGAGGTCCTCCAGCTCCTTGACGGTCACCTTGTCGCGGAAGTTGGGCAGGTAGAGGGCGAGCTTCATCGGGTTCCGCCTCCTTGCGGTACTGCGGTGAGTGTCGTGCGGATCTCTGTCTTGAGGACCTTGCCGATGGTGGAGCGCGGGAGGTCGGGCCAGATCTCGATCTGCTTGGGCGCCTTGACGCTGCCGATGCGCTGCTTGACGAACGCGATCAGCTCGTCGACGTCCACCTCGGTGGCGGGCTGGAGCTGGACCACGGCGGTGACCCGTTCGCCCCACTTCTCGTCCGGCAGGCCGACCACCGCGCAGTCGCGGACGGCGTCGTGGGCCATCAGCGCCTGCTCCACCTCGGCGGAGTAGACGTTGAACCCGCCGGTGATCACCATGTCCTTGGCGCGGTCGACGATGTACAGGAACCCGTCCGCGTCGAGGTAGCCGACGTCGCCGGTGTGGTGCCAGCCGTGGGCGGACGCCTCGGCCGTGGCCTCGGGGTTGCGGTAGTAGCCGGCCATCACCAGCGAGCCGCGGACGCAGATCTCGCCCCGCTCCCCGCGCGGCACCGGCCGGCCCTCCTGATCGAGGATCGCCACCGTGACCAGCGGCGAGGGTCGGCCGGCGGACGACAGCCGATCGGTGGCGATCGTCCCGTCCGGCAGGCGGTGCTCGGCCGGGGACATCGTCGAGATCATCATCGGCGCCTCGGACTGCCCGAAGAGCTGCGCCATCGGCCCGATGCGGTCGAGCGCCTCGGCCAGCCTGGCCACCGACATCGGCGCCGCGCCGTACCAGAAGCACTGCAGCGACGACAGGTCCGTGCTGTCGAGCGCCGCGTGGCCGAGAACCATGTAGATCAGCGTCGGCGGCAGGAAGGTGTGGGTGACCCGGTGCCGCTCGATCAGCTCCAGGAACCGGCCGACGTCCGGCTTCGCCATGATCACGACCTCGCCACCGCGGGCGAGGATCGGGAAGCACAGCACGCCGGCCGCGTGGGTCAGCGGGGCCTGGGCCAGGTACACCGGGCGGCCCTCGAAGGGGTAGCTCATCAGCGTGATCGCCGACATCGCCTCGAGGTTGCGACCGGTGAGCATGACCCCCTTGGGGCGCCCCGTGGTGCCACCGGTGCCGACCAGGGCGACCACGTCGTCGGGCTGGGCGGCCTCGGCGTCCGGGTCCTCGCGCGCGGCGTCGAGCCAGGGGTGGAAGGCCTGCGCGCGGCCGTCGCCGTCGCCGAGGCGGACGAGCGTGGTCAGCTTCGGGAGGTCCGGGGCGATCGCGGCGACCAGGTCGTCGAAGGCCGGTTGGAAGATCAACGCGGAGCAGTCGAACAGGTCGAGCAGCTCCGCGTTCTCCGCGGCCGCATTGCGCGGGTTGATCGGGCACCACACCGCACCCGCCCGGGCGATGCCGAAGACGCAGGAGAACGCGGTCGGGTCGTTGGCCGAGAGGATGCCGACCTTGTCGCCCGGCCGGACGCCCGAGCGCCGCAGTGCCCTGGCGACGGCGTGGGAGAGCTCGACGACCTCGCCGTACGACAGCGACACCCCGTCGAGGGTCAGGCAGGGAGCCTCGGGATCGAGGGAGGCGCCCTTGTCGAGATAGAAGGTCAGCGACATCGTCGTCCCTCGATCGTCGTCGGCATCGTTGCTGACAGGGACGACCGTGGCCCGATCTTGGACGGTTGTCAAGATTTTCCTGGACGAGTGGTCAGGAAATCCCCTCGATGGGTATCGTCACCTCATGCCCAGCTCCGCTGCGGTGCGGTCGCGGTCCCGTGCCGACAAGTTCGAGGACCGCCGTCGCGAGCTCGCCGACGCGGCGTTGCTGACCCTGGCAGAACTCGGCTACGCGCGCACCAGCCTGCGCACGATCGCGGACAACACGGAGTTCTCCCACGGGCTCCTGCACTACTACTTCGCCGACAAGATCGACCTGATCACCTACTGCGTGCAGCGCTACAAGGACGCCTGCGTGCAGCGCTACGAGGGCTTCGTCGCGGAGGCGCGCACGCCCGCGGAGCTCGCCGCGGCCTGCGGGAACGGGCTGGCCGCCACCCTCGCCGACGCCCCGCTCATGCACCGGCTCTGGTACGACCTGCGCGCGCAGTCCCTGTACGAGGAGGCCTTCCGGGACGACGTCGCCGAGATCGACGGCCGCCTGCAGGACATGATCTGGCGCCTGGTCCGCGGCTACGCCCAGCTGTCGGGAGCGGAGCCCACCTGCTCCCCCTCCGCCGCCTACGCGATGTTCGACGGGCTGTTCCAGCAGGCACTACAGCGGTACGTCGCGGGCTCGGGGACGGCACTCGACGAGCTGCGGGACAACTGCCGGGACCTGCTGCCGCGGCTCTTCGTCTGATCTCTCGGTGGCGACGGCCCCGGGGGCACGCACGGTGAGGGTCAGCCCGTCGACGGCGGCTCCAGCTGCCGCACCGACAGCAGCGGCACACCGAGATCACGGATCCTGGCCAGCGCGCCGTGCAACGCGGCCTGGTCGGCCAGTGGCCCGGTGAGCACGGTCTGCCCCGCCGGACCTTCGGTGGCGACGAGCCCGGCGAGCCATTCCGACCACTCGTCGTCGAGCACGGCGCCCACCCGGATCTCGTACACCGGTCCCCTGTCGGCCCCGCTCATCCCGAGTACGCCAACGCGGACCGCGGCGGGCGCCCCGGGCCCCGCTTGCGCGCGATCACCGTGCCGCGGTCGATGATCTCGCCGCCCCAGACCCCCCACGGCTCCCCGCGCCGCACCGCCCCGGCCAGGCACTCCGCGCGGACCGGGCAGGGCCGGCACAACCGCTTCGCCCGTTCCAGGTCGAGGGGCGAGACGGCGAACCACAGGTCGGGGTTCGCGTGCTGGCACGGCAGGGCGAGGTCGGCCGCCGGAGCGGCGCGCCGTCGACTCCGGATGTCCACGGCGCTCCGTGAGCTGACGGTCGCTGACGTGGGCATCGCCCACCTCCTTCCGGACCCCGGCGACGGTAGGCGGACCGGCCGGCGCCGGGATCACGCGAAGGTGGGAGGCACGGTGGCATCTCGCGCCCACCACCACCGCCGCGTCAGGGCAGCAGCCCGAGAGCGCGTGCCCTTGCGACCGCCTCCGTGCGGTTGGTGGCGGCGAGCTTGTCGAGCACGTGGGTGACGTGGCGCTTGACGGTGTCGACGGAGATCACCAGCTCCTCGGCGATGGCGCGGTTGGGTCGGCCGTCGGCCAGCAGGGACAGGATCTCCTTCTCCCGGGCGGTGAGCGGCTCGACCAGACCGGGGGCGGCGACCGCGCCGCGCCGGGCGGCGGGCAGCAGCGGGTGGCCACCGCGGTCGAACGCCGCGCTCAGGGCGGACAGGAAGGCCTGGGGGACGGCCCGGCCGCCGTCGAGCCGCTCCAGGCGCCGGCCGACGAGCAGCTCGCGCAGCAGCGCGGCCGCGGCGGCACCCTCGTCGACGAACACCTGCAGCTGACGGTGCGGCGCGGCCAGGGCGAGGGCCTCGACCAGGAGCGTCGCCGCGCCGGCCCGGTCGCCGAGCTCCGCGTGGGCCAGCGTCTGGAGGACGCGGATCTCGACGACGCTGCCCGTGCGGTGCTGGACGACGGCCAGGTCGTGCCACCCTTCGAGCAGCTCGACGGCCTGCTGCGGCTGTCGCCGGACGAGGACGCGGGCCAGGAGGAGGTACTCCGGCTCGCGCGGGTAGTGCGGTTCGTCGGCCGTGCCGAGGCCACGGGTCCGCACCCAGTCCGCGACCTCGTCGACCCGTCCGTGAGCGAGCGCGATCCGGGCCGCCTGCACACCCACCGACGCCGCGATGGGCGCGGCGACACCGGCCCCGGCCGCGAGCCTGCCCGCCTCGTCCAGCGCCTCGGTCGCCCGGTCGTGCTCACCGCGGGCGTGCCGGACCCGGGCCGCGACGACCAGCGCGGTGACCTGCCAACGGGGCCGGCCGAGCCTGCGGCACAGCTCGACGGCGGCCTCGGCCTGCTCGGCGGCCGCGTCCAGCCCGCCCCGCAGGAAGAGGATCTGGGCCAGACGCGCGTGGGCGACGCCCGCGTCCGGCAGGTGCGTCCGGTCGGCCGGCCGGGCCCACGTGTCGAGGGCGCTGCGGTAGATCCGCAGGGCCTCGTCGAGGCGGCCCTGGACCACCCGCATCCAGCCGGTCAGGGAGAGCGTGCGGGCGGCGAAGAACGGGTCGGCGCGCGCGGCCCACGGGTGCACGACGAGCTCGTCGAGGAGCGGTTCGGCGGCGTCGGCCGCACCCTCGAGCAGGAACCCGGCCGCCAGGTCGTAGCGCAGGAAGTACTCGAGGTAGCCGTCGGCGCGGTCGACGAGGGCGAGACCGTCGCGGGCGTGCCGGACCGCTGCCCCGCCGCTGCCGGTCCGCAGGGCGAGCTCGGCGTGGACCAGCGCGACGACGGCGGGCAGCGGACCCAGGCCGGGCTCCGCCCCGGCGTCGGGGCCGCCCTCCGCATCGGCGAGCAGCGGCTCGACCTCCTCGACGCGCCCGCTGACCAGCGCCGCGAGAGCCTTCGTCGCGCACAGGTGGGGGCGCAGGCGCAGCAGCTCGTCCGGCAGCGCGGCCAGCCACCGGTACAGGGTCGCCGCTTCCCGTCGTCGGAACCGGGTCTCCGCGTGCTCGCCGACGATGTCGGCGGCCCGCTCGTGGTCGCCGATCGCCAGGAGATGGTGCACCGCCTGATCGGCGAGCCGGTGCCGGGCGTACCAGTCACCGGCGGCACGGTGCAGGACCTCGACGCGGCCGGGCTGCTCGCGGGCCAGCCGGGCGCGGAGCAGGTCGGCGAACAGGTGGTGGTACCGCCACCACCGGCGGACGTCGTCGAGCGGGTGGAGGAACAGGTTGGCCTGCTCGATCTGCTCGAGCAGCTGCTGGCTGTCGTCGCGTCCGCGGACCGCGTCGCACAACGGCCCCGACAGCCGTTCCAGCACCGACGTCTCCAGCAGGAACCGACGCACGTCGGCCGGTTGGCCGTCGAGCACCTCCTCCGTCAGGTAGTCGAGCACGAAACGGTTACTGCCGGAGAACTCGGCGACGAAGCGCTCCACGTCCGCCCGGCGCGCCAACGACAACGCGGCCAGCTGGAGCCCCGCCGCCCAGCCCTCGGTACGGGCCGCGAGCGCCGCGGTGGCCTCCGGCGGCAGCGAACGGGCGGTGGCGGCGCCGAGCAGCGCTCCCGACTCCGCGACGGTGAACCGCAGGTCCTCGGCGCGCAGCTCGGCGAGCCGACCGCGCGCCCGCATCCGTGCCAGCGGTAGCGGAGGATCGGCGCGGGTGGCCACCAGCAGTCGCAACGCAGCCGGGAGGTGCTCGAGCAGGTCGGTCAGCGAGGCGTGGACCGCCGCCGAGTCGACGACGTGGTAGTCGTCCAGCACCAGCACGACCGTCTCGGCGCTCTCGGCGAACTCGTTGACCAGAGCCGCCACGGCCGCGTGGTACGACGGCGTGGACAGCGCGCCCGAGCGTGCGGAGACGGCCTCCGCGAGGCCCGGCCGCGCGACGTCCAGCGCGGCCGCGACGTGGCGCCAGAAGCGGACCGGGTCGTTGTCGGCGTCGTCCAGCGACAACCACGCGACCGGTGTCCCGCAGCGGGCGGCCCACTCGGAGATCGCGCTGGACTTGCCGAACCCGGCCGGCGCGGAGACCACCACCAGCTCGCGGCTCACCGCATCGGCCAACGACGCGAAGACCCGGGGCCGGGTGACGAAACCGTCCCGCAGGGGAGGCGGCCGGAGCTTCGTGGCCAGCAACACGTCGCGGTCCGCGCCCGTGCCCGACGTGCCCACCGTGCCGACGCCACGGGATCCGGTCACCGGGACTGCACCACCATGAGCGGTCTCTCCCCTCACCGTGACCGTGCGCCGATCCCGTCGACCGTGTCAAGGGCCCGCCGGAGAGCGTCTCGATGTACGGCGCTACCAGCCGCGGGCGGTGAGCAGGGCCATGAGATTCCGCTTGGCTCGGTGCGCGCGACGCACCCACCGGACACGAGCAGCGGAAGCCGAGCCGTCGCTCATGCGCTGGACCTCGCCGGCGTCGAGGCGCATCAGTGGCCCGCGGCCCGACACCCGATGTCGGCCAGCCAGGCCCGGGCCCGACCCCGCTTGCGCTCGTCCGTGAACTCGAACCATCGGCTCAGCTCGTCCTCCCGCGCACGCCGGAGCGTGTCGGCGAAGCGGCGGAAGGCGCCACGGCCGCGGATGGCGCCATCGAGCCGGTCTGCGAGGCCCTCGTCGGGCACGGTGTCGATGAACTCGACCATGTCCCGATAGCCGTCGCGGGAATTACCGTCGACCCAACGGAAGCGTTCGGCGTCGTCGAAATCCGGGGCCTCGACGTCCGCGCCCTCCTCCTAGGCGTACTCCACCGCGGATCGGGGCCACACCTCACCGGTGTGCAGGTCGAGCGCACCGCCGGTGGTCAGCGGGTCGCCCTCGAGGATCGCGCTCAACTGTTCGAGGTCCACGGCGAGCGGTCGCAGGAGAGGAACCGGGCCGGTGCCCGCCAGCCCGTCGAGCTGATCGGCCAACTCGTCGTCGCCGATCCAGTCCCGCTCTCGCAGCGCTGCCGCGCAGTCGGCGGCGAGCTGCGCAGCACCGGGGGCCTGCTGTGCCAGCGCGATCGCCACACCGTCCCCGATGAGCTGCCACAGCGGGAGCGGTGCGGACTCCGCGCGGAGGAGCTCGACGACGGCAGCTCCGTCCCCGCGGTAGACGGCGCCTCTGAGCTGCCGTGTCCACTCCCGCCGTTCCAGCCGTCTCACCACGCCGCCCGGTGCGTCCACAGATCCGCCAGCCCGGTCGCCCGCGGCAACAGGGTCCGTGCCGACGGGCCCGCCTCCCAGGTCTTCCAGTCCCCAGCGACGAGGTCGAGGGCCCGCAGTTCGGCGTCCATCCCGCCGAGCAGCGTGTCGAAGTCGGCGGTGACCAACGGACGCCCCTCGACGGCCCACCCGTCGCCCATCATCGGCTCGATCCGGCGGACCAGCTCGGCCCTCGGGAGCGGACCGGACGCCGCAAGGATCGCGACGGCAACGACGCCGAGCCTGCCGCGGAATCCGTCCGGATCGAACCACGTCCGCAACCGACGGACGATCTCCCGATCGTCACCGGCAGCGCGGGTCGGGCTCAGCACGCCGCGCGCCAACCGGGCCAGCCCGACTCCGCGCAGGATGTCGTGCAGGACGGGGAGCGGGAACAGGTCCTCCTCGACGGACGCGGGTCGGTCCAGGGGGTACCACTCGCGGCGGTGCTCCTGCACCGCCCGCACGACCGAGCGCGGCAGGCGCCCGCCAGGTGTGAGCCGGACCCCACCCTCCAGCAGGTCGAGCAGCAACCGGACGCTCTCCGGGACCGCACCGACCGTCTGTCGCAGCAGCAGGCTCGTCGCCTCGAGGTCGAACGTCGGCAGCTCACCCGCCCACCTCCGGAGCTCGCCGTACTCCTCGTGGTGGGGGTCGGCGAGGACCTTCCGCAGGTGCTCGTAGCCCGGCGGGCCGCCGCAGTCCTCCGGCGGGCAGGGCCCGGTTCCCTCCACACATCCGGGGGACTCCCCACCACGTCCGAGGACCTCGACGTCGTGCTCCCAGCCGTCGCCGAAGTCGTAGAGGTACTCGAACCGAGGGGGCAGATCCCGCAGCCGGGTCGCCGCCTCGTCCTGCACCGCGAGGTCGTCCCAGTCCGGGTCCGGGAGCCCGTAGCGCACCCCGTCGGCCGTGAACTGGTGCAGATGGCTGTCCGTCCAGCCGAGCGCCGCCTGGAGCAGCTCGTGCAGTTCCGCGAGCGACACCACCGCGGGGACGTCGATCACGCGGACGACGGCCGGTTCGACGTCGCGCATGCTGATCCGCAGCCGGGTGGTCCGCATGAGCGGACCGTACCGCCGTCGCGTCGCTGCCGAGCTCCCTCGGCGCCCGTCGGCCGTGAGGCGACTCCCGGGACGGGGCCACCCACGGCGAGCGTCAGGAGAAGCGGGCCGGGTCGAGGAACGCCGCGTCGAGCACCTGGTTCTCGTCCGCGACGATGCGCGCCACCACATCACCGACGCCGGACGCGTGCTTGAACCCGTGTCCCGAGCAGCCGCCCGCGACCACCACCCGCTCCCGTCCGGGCAGCCTGCCGACGACGAACTGCCCGTCGGCCGACATGGTGATCATGCACGGTCGTGCCTTCGCCGGCGTCGGGTCCAGGCCCGGAAGGGTGCGCTTCAGCACGGTGCCGAGCCGGGCCCAGTCCGTCGCCGCGTCGACGCTCCGGTCGATCGTGTCCGGGTGCACGGCGGGCTGCTGGTCCGGGTCGGGGGACAGGCCGACCTTCGCCGGCTCGCCGAGAGCGGCGCCGTGACCCCAGATCGTGCGCTCGTCGTCGTAGTGCCGGATGAACACCGGGAACGCCTTCAGGTCGAAGGCGGCCGGGTCGTAGCCCGGCCGCGTCCCGAACCAGGTCAGTGGGACGCGCCGGACAGTCGTGGCGACCTGCGGCACCAGGTCCGACAGCCACGGTCCCGCCGTCACGACGACCTGCTCGGCGTGGACGGTGCCGAGCGCCGTCGCGACCCCGCCGTCCGTGAGACCGGTGACCCGGACACCCTCCAGCACCGTGGCGCCGAGTGCCCGCGCCGCGTCGAGGGCCGCTCCGATCGCGGCCTCGGGCCTCAGTACGCCGGCGCCGGGGTCCCACACGCCCTCGTAGTGGTCAGGCAGCCCGGCGTGCTGCGGAAATCGGTCGCGCAGCTGCTCGACCGTGAGGTCCTCGATGTCGAGGTGGTGCGCGGCGGCGGCCCGCCGGGTGCCGCCGACCGCGCGCCCGGACGGCGGCCCGGCCATCAGCCCGCCGGTCTGGTCGAGCAGGGGGGTGCAGGCGGTGTCCTCCAGCTCCCGCCACAACGCGAGCGACCGCTGTGCGAGCGGGACCAGACCGGGGTGCTCCAGGCAGGCCACGCGGAACAGTCGGGTGACACCGTGGCTGGAGCCCAGCGCGTGACCGAGCGGGAACTGCTCGATCCCGGCGACCCGCAGGCCCCGGCGGGCGAGCGCCCACAGGGCCTGCGAGCCGAACGCGCCGAGCCCGACCACCACGGCGTCGTAGCGGGTGCTCACGCCACGAGCTCCTTGCCCTTCGTCTCCGGCATCAGCCACAGCATGACGGTGGCCAGCACGGCGAGGCCGCAGCCGACGACGAGGATCGAGTTGCCCAGGCCGAATCCGGCGGCCATGAAGCCGATGACCATCGGGCCGAATGCGGCCACACCGCGGCCGACGTTGTAGGAGAAGCCCAGCCCCGATCCGCGCACGGACGTCGGGAACTGCTCGGACAGGATCGCTCCCAGTCCGCCGGCGCACGACGACACGCACATGCCGACGAGGAACACCAGCACCAGCCCGAGGACCACCGACGACACCGGTGTGAGGATGAACAGCAGCATGCTCGCGACCGCCAGGGTGTAGGCGACGGTCTGGGTGGGCCTGCGGCCGAACCGGTCATGGAAGAACCCGCTGCTCACGTACCCGACGAAGCCGCCGACGATCTGGACGAGGAGGTACGCGGTCGTCCCCGAGACCTGCAGCCCGCGTTCCGTGGACAGGTACAGCGGCAGGAAGCTCACCACGGCGTAGTAGTTGCCGTGCCCGCCGACCATGAACAGGGTGGCGACGATCGTCCGCGAGCGCAGCCCCGGCCGGAAGATCTCGCGGATGCCCGCGAGCGGGTTGGCCTTCTCCTTCGCGCCGGCGGGGAGCCGGTCGACGCGGTCGGAGACGTTCCGCCGGATCCACAGCACGAACAGCGCGGGGACGAGGCCGACGCAGAACAGGACGCGCCAGGCGATCTCAGGCGGCAGCAGCGAGAAGATCGCGAAGTAGGACAGGGTCGACGCCGCCCAGCCGATCGAGTAGGCGCTCTGCATGAACGCCATCACGCGGCCACGGCGCTCGGGCTTCGCGTACTCCGCGAGCAGTGCGACGCCGACGGGCCACTCGGCGCCGAAGAAGAGGCCCTCGAGCACCCGCCAGACGATCAGCTGCTCGACGTTCTGCGCCGTGGCCGACAGCGCGGTGAAAACGCTGAAACCGATGATCACCCAGATCAGCACGCGGGCACGGCCGAACCGGTCGGCGAGCGCGCCGCCCAGCAGTCCACCGACCGCCGAGGCGACGAGGCTGATCGTCGAGATCGTGCCGCCCGTCGCCACGTTCGCCCCGAGCGTCGCGAGGATCGCGCCGAGGGCGAGCGGGAACATGGTGTGGTCGAACCCGTCCAGGCCCCAGCCCAGCGCCGACGCCGTGACCGCACGGCGGTAGCGCGTCCGGTACTCCGCCGGCTCCTGCGTCGCGTCCGCGGCCGGAGCGGCGGGAGGGATCTCGGGTGCGCTCATGCCAGTGCTCCTTCGGGTGCCGGGGTGGAGGACGGCAGGCGGCCGTCGCGCTCGTCGGCGGCCACGGCGCCGGGGGCCCGCTCGGCGGCCGGACCGTAGCCCCCGGCGCCCGCGGTGTGCACGTCGATCGCCTCGCCCGCGTGCAACGTCACGGCGCTGGACGACCGGCCGGTGTCGCGGCCCGCGGCGTCGAGCACGTCGATGTGCGTGGACGCACCCGGCTCCCCGCCGAACAGGCCCCACGGGCGGGACAGCAGCCGGCTGGTCGAGACCTCGGCGCGACAGTCGTCGTGCTCGATGCGCAGGGTGCGGCGGATGCCCATGCCGCCGCGGGAGCGCCCGGCGCCGCCCGAGCCGTCGATCAGCTCGTAGCGCTCCACCGTCAGCGGGTACTCGGACTCCAGGCACTCGATGGGCAGGTTCGACGTGTTGGTCATGTGCACCTGCACGCCGTCGAGGCCGTCGTGGTGCGCGCCGGCGCCCATGCCGCCGCCGATCGTCTCCAGGTAGACGTAGAACTCGCCGGTGCGCGGGTCGGTCCCGGAGAACGTGCACGCCGTGACAGCCCCGTTGCCCGCGGCGATCACGCGGTCCGGCACGGCCTGGGCGAGGGCGCCGTGGACGAGGTCGACCACGCGCTGGCAGGCGAGGATCCGGTTGTTCACTGCGGCGGGCGGCGTGCAGTTCAGCAGCGACCCCCGGGGCGCGCGCACGGTCAGTGGCCGGAACATCCCGTCGTTGGCCGGGACGTCCGGACCCACCACCGTCTTGACCGCGTAGAACACGGTGACCTGCAGCGCCGTGAACACCATGTTCAGGCTGTTGGGCTGTTGCGGCGGCGCGTCGAAGTCCAGCACCATCTCGTCGCCGCGGACCTCGAGCCGCACGCCCAGCTCGAGCTCGCCCTCGTGCTCGTCGGAGTCGAAGAGGTCGCGGAACGAGTACACGCCGTCCGGGATCTCCGCGATGCCGGCGCGGATCATGCGCTCGGTGTAGTCCATCAGCTCGGCGCCGGCGGCAGCGATCGTGTCCGCGCCGTAGCGGGCGCACAGCTCCCGCACCCGCCGCACCCCGAGCCGGTTGGCGGCCAGCTGGGCGCGGAAGTCGGCCACCCGCTCCCGCGGCACCTGGCAGTTGAGCAGTATGAGGTCGAGGACGTCCCGCTCGATCTCCCAGTTCCGCGCGAAGCGCACGGCGGGGATGCGGATGCCCTCCTGGAAGATGTGCGCGTGGGTGCGGTCGACGAAGTCGGCGTGGTGCGCGAGGTTCGTCACCCACGCCACCAGCTCGCCGTCGACGAAGACCGGCGTCGCCAGCACGATGTCGGGCAGGTGCGTGCCACCGCCCGTGTGCGGGTCGTTGCCGACGAACGTGTCGCCGTCGTGGATGTCCTCCGGGCCGTACCGCTCGGTGATCGCCGCGACGATCCCCATCAGTGAGCCCAGGTGCAGCGGGATGTGCTCGGCCTGCGCCAGCGCCCGGCCCTGCGCGTCGAAGACGCAGGTGGTGCAGTCGCGGCGTTCCTTGATGTTGGGGGAGTACGAGGCCTTGACCAGCATCTCGCCCATCTCCTCGGAGATGGAGGCGAGCGCCGATCCGATGACCTCGACCTGGACCGGGTCGAGCGTGCTCACTTGTGGCTCCCGAGGGTCGTGAGGATGGATCCGGTGGGGTCGACGTGTGCGTGCTCGCCGGGCAACACCAGCGTCGTGGTGTCGAACTGCTCGACCAGGGCCGGCCCGGCGATCTCGTTGCCCGCGCGCAGGCGGTCGCGGTCGTACACGGGCGCGTCCACGTAGTCGCCGCGCTCAGGCAGGAAGAGCCTGCGGACGCCGGCGAGCGCGCCCGACGGATCGGCCCCCACCGGCTCGGACCGGGCGAACTCCAGCTGCGGCGTCGCTCCGGTGGCCTCGACGCGGAACGTGACGGCCTCCACCGGCTCGTCGGCGGTGGCGTAGCCGTAGCGCTTGGCGTGCAGGTCGTCGAACGCGGTACGGGCGGCCTTGAGCGCGACCTCGTCCATCGGTCCGACCGGCACCTCGACGGGCAGCTCGTAGTTCTGGCCGACGTACCGCATGTCGATCACGGTCCGGAGCGCGCGGTCCGCGTCGGCGACGCCCTCGGCCGCGAACCAGGCCTCCGCGCGGGCGCGCAGGTCGGCGAACACGGCATCGAACTCGCTCGCGGCCTCGGGCACCGCGCGGGTGATGCGGGTGCGGGAGTAGTCGCTGCGCAGGTCTGTCATCAGCATGCCCAGCGCGGACAGCGCGCCCGGACGCTGCGGCAGGAGGGTGGAGCGCATGCCCAGCTCGGCGGCCAACCGCGCGGAGTGCAGCGGACCGGCACCGCCGAACGACACCAACGTGTAGTCGCGGGGGTCGTAGCCGCGCTGTACGGAGATCACGCGAATCGCGCGGGCCATATTGGCCGTGACCACGCTGATGATCCCCTGCGCAGCCGCGGTCCGGCTCATGCCCAGCCGCGCGGCGAGCCGGTCGACGGCCCGGAAGGACAGGTCGGCGTCGATCGGCATCCGCCCCGCCAGCAGGTGGGTCTGGTTGAGCACGCCCAGCACGACGTTGGCGTCGGTCACCGTCGGCTCGTGGTTGCCGCGCCCGTAGCAGGCCGGGCCGGGGTCGGCGCCCGCGCTCTGCGGCCCGACCTTGAGGTGCCCGCCCGCGTCGATCCACGCGATGGAGCCGCCACCCGCGCCCACCGTGTGGATGTCGACCATCGGCGCCTGGATCGGGCGGCCGTCCATCTCCATGCCCGGGGCGGTGCTCGGTGTTCCGTCGTTGACCAGCGAGACGTCCGAGCTGGTGCCGCCCATGTCGAACGTGATCAGGTCGGCGATCCCGCTCTGCGCAGCCACCTTCGCCGCGCCGACCACGCCGGTGCTCGGCCCGGACAGCACGGTGCGCACCGGCAGCGCCTCGGCGGCCGGGAACGACATCATGCCGCCGTTGCTCTGGGTCACCTGTGGCGTGCAGGGCAGGCCCAGCTCCGCCAGCGCCAGGCGCAGCTTCGACAGGTACCGCTGCATCACCGGGCCGATGAACGAGTTGGTGGTGACGGTGGAGAGCCGCTCGTACTCGCGGAACTCCGGCAGCACCTCGCTGGAGATCGACACGAACGCGTCCGGCATCTCCTCCGCCAGCACGTCCTTGATCAGCTGCTCGTGCCCGGGAGCGAGGTAGCTGTAGAGCAGGCAGACCGCGACGGCCTCGACGCCCTCGTCCCGCAGCGCGCGCACCTGCCGGCGCACCTGCTCGACGTCCAGCGGGACCGCAACCGTGCCGTCGTAACGCATCCGCTCGGTGACCTCCTTGCGCAGGTGCCGCGGGGCGAGCAGCTCGCCCTTCTGCGCCGCGAGGTCGTAGAGCTTCGGGCGGCGCTGGCGGCCCAGCTCCAGCAGGTCACGGAAGCCTTCCGTGGTCAGGACGCCGGTGCGCGCGCCCTTGCCCTGCAGGAGGGCGTTCGTCGCGACGGTCGTCCCGTGGGCGAAGTAGCCGATCCGCTCGACGCCCGCCTCCGGCTCGCCGGACAGGGCCGCACCCTCGCGCTCGATGATGTCCCGGACGCCGGCCAGCACCGCCTCGCCCGGGTCGTGCGGCGTGCTCGCGACCTTCGTGATCGCGAACACCCGTCGCTCCTCGTCGAACAGGCACACGTCGGTGAACGTGCCCCCGGTGTCGACGCCCAGCCGCCAGCCCATCGCTTGCTCCCTCGCGGTTCGCCTGCTGTCGACCGTGAGTTCAGCAACGGCACCACCATCGGGTCCAATACTGATGCTGTGCATGATCACATGAACTGCTTATAGTTCACAGATGGAAACACGGCGGCTCGAGTACTTCCGGGCCGTCGCGGAGGACGGCAACTTCAGCCGCGCCGCGGCGCGGCTGAACATGACGCAGCCGGCGCTCTCCCAGCAGATCCAGCGCCTGGAGCAGGAGATCGGTGCCGACCTGTTCGACCGGACCTCACGACCGGTGGTGCTCACGGACGTCGGAGAACGGCTGCTGGTCCACTCCGCGGAGCTGCTCGACCACGTCCGTTCCATCGAGCGGCTGCGCACGGCGGCCGGGCGTGGCGAAACAGGGACGTTACGGATCGGCGTGATCCCGGCCATGCTCTTCGGCGGGCTCCCCGCCCGACTCCGGGCGTTCCGGCGTCGCTACCCGGACGTGCACGTCTCGCTCCACCGCACGGACACGGCCCCGTTGCTGGACATGCTGGAGGCGGGCCGCCTCGACGTCGGGTTTGTGCACGCCAGACCAGAGCCGCCGGTGCTGCGGTTCAGCGCGCTCGCACGCAGTCCGCTCGCCGTCGCCCTGCCCGCCGACCATCCGCTCGCCTCCGCCACCGAGCTGCGGCTCGCCGACCTGCGGGCCGAGCCCCTCGTGCTCTTCCCCCGGCAGTCAGCCCCCGAGAACGTCGACACGGTGCTGTCGGCGTGCATGGCCGAGGGCTTCTCGCCCCGGGTTGTCACCACCAGCGGCGGCTACGCGGACCAGGCCGGGTACGTCGCCGCGGGACTCGGATGGGCGCTGCTGCCCGCCGATGTCGACGGCGTGCACGCCGAGGACGTGGTGCGCGTGCCGCTGACCCCGGGCATCGCGTTCACCGAGCGGGTGGTGTGGCGCTCGCCGAGGCCGCACAGTCGGGTACGGGCACTGCTGGCGCACCTGGAGGAGGCGTACTCCGGACTCGACGACGGACGTGCGTAACGGTCCGTGCCGAGTGCGCGAGTTCGGTGCGTTGAGCCTCTCACCACCGACCGGAGGTGTCGACCGTGATCCGCATGGGACGCGCCGCCCGGGGACGACGGTGAACGACGTGGCCGGGCACGGTGACGGGCGACGCGAGGTCGTCGACGCCCACCACCACCTCCTCGACGTCGCCGGGATCGGCTACTCGTGGATCCGCGACCGGAGTCGGGTGCTGGAGGCGTTGCTGTCCAACTACTACGACTGCGCCCGTGACTACGGCGGCGACGACTACGCCGACGACATGTCCACGGTGCCACTGGCCGGCTCGGTCGCCTGTGAGTTCGGCGCGGTCGACCCGGTGGCCGAGGCCACCTGGATCCAGCAGCTCGCCGACGCCGGCAGTGGACCGAGCGCCTTCATCGCCGGCGTCGACCTCGCGAGCCCGACGCTGACCGAGACGCTGCGGCGCTACCGCGACCTGCCGAGGGTGCACGCCGTCCGCCAGCCGCTCTACTGGGCCGAGGACCCGTTGCGCCGGCTCGGCGCGCGCCCCGACTACCTCACCGATCCGCGATGGCTCGCAGGGTTCGAACAGGTCGCCGCCGACGGCCTCACCTGGGACCTGCTCGTCTACGACGCACAGATCCCCGACACCGCCGTGCTCCTCCGGTCCTTCCCGGACACGCCGATCGTGCTGGAAGCCGCGGGCTGGCCGCTCGACCGCTCCCCGGACGGGTTCGCCCGCTGGACCGAGCGGCTCGAGTTCGCCGCCGCACACCCCAACGTGGCGCTCAAGCTCCAGGGCCTCGCGCTGATCTTCGGCCCCTCCCGGCAGGAGATCGAGCCCTGGGTACGCCGCGCGGTCGACACCTTCGGCCCCGAGCGCTGCATGTTCGCCACCCACCTGCCCGTGGACGGTCTGCTGTGGAGCGTCGAGGCCCTGCTCGACGCCCTCTCCGGGATCCTGGCCGACCTGGCCGACCACGAGAAGGACGAGTTCTTCGGAGGCTGTGCACGCCGCCAGTACCGCGTTCCCTGACACGCTGCCGCGGCGCTCCCCTTCCCGGATCGGGCCGGAGCGCCGGCGCCCTCCGCCTCAGTCGAGGAACCAGACCTCTGCCAGCTCGCTCGCCAGAAGTCCTTGTTCGGTGGCGATCCGCTCCAGCGCGGAGGCGAGCCGCGATGCCAGCTCGACGGCGGCATCCGTCACCCCATCGGCTCCGGACTCGGCGACGACCGCCTCGAAGACCGCCCTTGCGGCTGCGAGGCCCTGGTCCGCGTTGTGGTCGTCGGAGAGGAACGCGAGCACGGCGTCGCGTGGAGCGGCCAGTGCAGACTGGTCGTCGAGCTTGTCGCGGGGGCTTCCGTGCGCGTTCATACTGCCCTTCCGACGGCGACGCGCGAACACGGCGGTTCGTCGAAAGCTGTGTACCCGGCATTTGCATCTGCAACCGCTCTGGCTCGCGGCCCGGGCCGAAGACCCGTCCGGCTCACGAGGCAATTCCTTCATCACCGCTCGCCTGCCAGCCCGGCAGAGCCGCGGCCGATGATGCTCACTGCGCAGATCAGCAGGTAGATCAGCCCAGCTGTACCGCACCGGCCCAAGACTTTGGTCCATGCGGGAAGCTCGACACCTCCGGCGTCCGGCGCAGCCGCCCGGGGCCCCCGCGGCCACCGCACCGCTGCCCGCTGGACCCCGATCCTGGCGGACCGCCGTCACGAGGCCTGTGCTCGAGCAAGTGCGGATCAGATGCCCGACGACCTCGCCTGAAGAGCGCTTGGCCGGAGGTCGACATGCCGTAGCGGGGACCCGCTCATGGCCGAGCCGACGAGGTGGTCGGCGGTCCGGTCGGCGCCCCGGAGTCCGGCACCCCTGCGTAGTCGGGCAGCTCGATCCCGTCGATCGCGCGCTCGACGAGCGCCATGAGCGCCTCCATGTCGGGCTCCGGGGCCGGCTCCACATCCGGTGCGGGGGCCTCGAGGCTCTGCACGTGCATCCGGCCGATCTCCTGGTTCGCCTCGACGAACGGGCGCATCCGCTCCTCGTAGCCGGCGAACCCGGCCACCGGGTCCCAGCCGGCGGCGGCCAGCTCCCCGGCCAGCACGTACGCGCCGACCAGGGCCAGCCCGGTGCCTTGCCCGGACATCGGCGACGAGCAGAACGCCGCGTCCCCGAGCAACCCCACCCGTCCGCTCGACCAGCGGTCCATCACCACCTGCGCGACCTGGTCGAGGTAGAAGTCCGGGGTGTCGTCCAGGTGCGCCAGGATGCGCGGGGTCTCCCACCCGAAGTCGGCCATCCGGTCGCGCAACAGCCGCTTCTGGGCCGCGACGTCCCGGTAGTCCACGTCGAAGTCGGGAGAGGGGAAGGAGAGCATGGCGATCGCCCGGGTGGCGTCCTGGACGGGCCGCAGCCCGGCGGACCGCCCGGCCTCCTGGTAGTCGATCAGCCAGCGGTCCAGCCCGAACTCGTTGGGCACGCTGTAGAAGGCCAGCACCAGCCCGAGGTGGCGGACGAACTGCTCGCGGGGTCCGAACACCATTCCGCGCAACGCCGAGTGCAACCCGTCCGCCCCGATCACCAGGTCGAAGCGCCGCCGGTCGCCGCCCGCGAAGACCACGTCGACGCCGTCCGCGTCCTGGGTGAGCTCGGCGATCCGGTCACCGAAGACGTATTCGACGCTGTCGCGGGTGTCGTCGTGGAGCACCTGGGACAGGTCCCCGCGCAGGATCTCGATCTCCGAGATGTACCCGTCGCCGCCGTCGTCGTCCGCGCGGTAGGTCTCCAGCACGTTCCCGTCCACGTCCACCGTGTACGCGCCGGCGGTGTCGGTGCAGGCCGCGCGCACCGCCGCGTCCAGCCCCATCCGCCGGATGACCTCCTTGGCCACCCCCCGCGCGTCCACCGCCTGCCCACCGGGCCGCAGCCCAGGGGCCCGCTCCACCACGGTCACCTCGACACCCCGCCGGCTCAACCAGTGGGCGAGCGCGGGCCCCGCGATGCTCGCCCCCGCCACCAACACCCTGATACCGCTCACCGGTGCCCCTTTCGTCGACTCGTCGAGGGGAAGACGTCGACGGGGCCCGAAAATCATCGCCTGCTCGGCATTCGCAGCGAGTCGCGGCCGTGGGTCAGGCCCGCGTCTGCGCTGGAACAGGCGCACTCGTCCAGCCGACCCGCACGGAGTGCAGCTCAGAAGCTCGCTGTAGGGCACGACAGGCATCGTCGGAGCCAGTTGGAGGCCATGAGGGAGGCCACGACGGGTCAGCTCGGTGGGGGGTCGTCCGCCAGGTAGATGGCGCGCATCCACACCGTCGTCGCCGACTCGACGAGGTCGTCGACGGCCAGTGCGTCCGGCGCGTCGATCAGGGTGAGGAAGAGCATGCGCTCGCCGTGCCAGATCAGGTTGCGGGCGAGCTGGTCGGCGGCGGGCCCGTCGGGGGCGATACCGCGTCGCCGCTCGCGCTCGATCGCTCGGGTCATCCGTTCGACGGGCTGGTGGATGAGGTCGTGCCACAGGCTGCGGGCCTCGTCGACGGAGTTCCAGAGGTCCGCGCCCTCGCGCATGACGGCGCCGTGCTCGAGCCAGAAGTCGACGACAGCCCGGATGGTGGCCGTCATCGACTCGCGCGGGCGGGCGGACTCCGGCCGCTGGAACCAGGAGTCCTCGGTGTCGTAGAAGACCAGGAGCCGGTCCCGCACCCGCGCGAGCAGCGCGGCGTAGGCCTCGTGCTTGGACTTGAAGTAGAAGTAGAAGCGCGTGCGGGTGATCCCGGCTTCCTCGGCGATCTGCTCCACACCGAGGTCCCGCAGCGGCGTCTCGACCAGCAGCCGCTCGAGCGCGTCCAGGATCAGGGCGTCCCGACGCCGAGTGGCGCGGGTCGTGGGCTTCCGCTCGCGCTGCCCATTGCTCCTCGGCGCGGCCTTCGGACCTGTCATCGCGGTGGACTCTACCGCCGCCAGCTGTGCCGGACCCGCGGTGCGCGCGGGTCCGGCACAGGTCACAGGGTGGTGGCTCCGTCCGGCAGCACGAACTGGACCCGCTCCAGTGAGGCGCAGAGCCGACCGAAGACATCCTGCCGAATCCGGTTGTGCTCGGCGTCCTCGTCGTACTGCCGGTAGGCCTCCTCGTCGGCGAGATCGACGGTGATCACGAAGTCCGCGTTGCCCTCGCGCAGCCCGAGATCGCGGCCGGCCCGGAGCTCGAACTCGACGCCCTGCACCCGCAGGTCACGCAGCTCCTGCAGGCCCGCCTCGAGCTCGGCTGCACCCACTCCCTCGCGGATCCGGCCGAGGACCACGTTGCGGATCACCGGCGTTCCCACTCCCGCGGGCGCACCGGCACCTCGAGCAGGGAGGCCGCGCGCCGGTCGTCCAACGTGCGCCTGCCGGCGTCGGTCATTAGTTCCGGCGTCCACATCGTGACAGTGTCGATCTCCACCCGGACGTTCTCGACGCCGTCGACCTCGGCCACGCGCGCCTCGATCCCGTCCGCGATGGAGCTCATGAGGATGCACGACGGTGCCGTGGGGCTGACCGTGACGACGACCGTTCCGTCGCCCTCGACATGCCAGTCCCGGACCAGTCCCATGTCCCGCACGCTCATCGGCGCCCGCGCCGCGATGCTGCAGGGATCGTCGACCTTCCCGAGAGCGGCCTCGATCGCCGCCGGCGTCGCGCTCATCGCCGGTACCCCGCCGGGTCCGACGCGAACTCCGCCTTCCAGGCGGCGTAGGGCTCCGGGCGCGGATCGGTGCGACGGGCCAGGGAGAACTGGTCGTCGGCGATCTTCGCCTTCATCGCCTCGACGTCCAGGTCGAGGACGCGGGCGTAGTTCAGGCCGAGGATCTTGGCCTTGTCCTCGCGGGTCAACGGCTCGATCCCCACGCCGTTCAGTGTCTGCTCCGAGAACTGGAACTCGGTGAAGGCCTCCAGGAAGGGCTGGGTGTGCGCGAACATCGCCCCGTCCGAGAAAATGATCTTGTCTGGTCCGCCCCAGAGGAGGAAGTCGGCCATGATCTCCTCGAACATCTTCGGCGCCTTGAGCAGCAGCAGGCTGGTGACCTCGAGGTTGGCGTAGACGTTGGGGTAACGTCCCAGGGCCAGGGAGGTCTCGCGGGTGAAGGCCAGCCCGGCGTGGATGATCTCGAAGCTCACCTCCGGGAAGCGGCCGGCGGCCCCGTCGACGTCGTCGATCTTGTAAGGGTTCATCGGCACCGGCCCGAGCGGGGCGGCCTTGTGGATCGCGACGGTCTTCAGGCCGTGCTCGATCGCTCGCTCGATGATCGGGAACGCGAGGTCCGGGTCGTCGAGCCGCCAGGATCGGTCCGGCTCGACCTGGGCCGGGTACATCTTCAGCCCGACCGCCTGTGGCAGCTCGGCCATCTGCTCGTCGAGTTCGCGCAGGCAGGTCTCGAGCCCGGCGGTCGGGTCCACACCGACGTAGGCGAGGAAGCGGAACCCGTACTTGGTGGCCGCCTCGACGGTCTTCTCCCGCGCCGCCAGGCCGTCGCCGAAGTAGGAGTCGAGGCGGAGGGTGTGCGTGGCGGCGACGTCGACGTCCGCCTCCACGAACAGCGCCTGGGCGAGGGCGTCGACGGTCCAGTCCGAGGTGAACTCCTCGAGCGTCATCCGGGCGTGGGGCGGGGACCAGGTGTTGTGGAGCCCCCAGAGCATGTCGCACAACAGCTGACCGGGTTTGTTGCGGATGTTCGCCGGTTCGAGGTTGTAGGCGTGGGACACGGCGTTGATCACGAAGTAGTCGTCGATCATCGTTGACTCCTGTGGTGGATGGTGCGGGTCAGATCCGTCGGTCGGCGGTGGTCCAGTACTCGTCGCGCAAGGCCCGTTTGAGGACCTTGCCGATCCCCGAACGCGGGAGTGCGCGGGTGATGACGCGCTTGGGTGCCTTGACCGAGCCGAGGTGGGCCTTGCAGGCTGCGATCAGCTCGTCCGGGTCGATCGTGTGCCCAGGCCGGGTCTCGATCACCGCGGTCACGGCCTCACCCCACTTCGGGTCGGGGAGCCCGATGACCGCGCAGTCGTCGATGCCCGGGAAGGTGTGCAGGAAGGACTCGACCTCGGACGGGAAGACGTTGAAGCCACCCGTGATGATCATGTCCTTCTTGCGGTCGACGATGTAGACGAAGCCGTCCTCGTCGCGCAGGCCGACGTCGCCCGTCCCGTACCAACCGCCGGGTCTGCGGGTCTGGGCGGTCGCGTCGGGGTCCTGCCAGTAGCCGTCGAAGACCAGGTCGGACCGCACGACGATCTCGCCGCTCTCGCCGGGCCCGAGCAGGTTCCCGTCGTCGTCCATGATCTCGATCCGGGCGAGCGCCGAGGGTCGGCCGCAGGACGCCAGCCGACGACCGAGGACCGGGTCCGCTGCCGCCTGCGCGATCTCCGTGGTCTCGTGGACGGTGCAGATCAGCGGTGCTTCGGCCTGGCCGAAGGTCTGTGTCATCACCGGGCCGAACACCTCGACCGCCTCGGCGAGCCGGTCCGGGGCCAGCGGGGCGCCGGCGATGAGGAACTGGCGGAGCGAGGAGTAGTCGTACCGGCGAACCTTCGGGTCGGCCAGTAGCTTGTAGAGGGCGGTCGGCGGGAGGAAGATCGCGGAGATCCGGTTGCGCTCGATCGACCCGAGCACCTGCTCGGGAACCACCCCGTCGTGCACGACCACCCGTCCGCCCTGCGCGAGGGTCGGGAAGCAGACCAGGCCGGCAGCGTGCGTCATCGGGGTCGCGCACAGGTAGCGGGGCGGCTCCGGCTCACGCAGGTGGATCTGGAACCCCAGGCACATCAGGTGGATCTGGCGGTGGGTGATCGGGACCGCCTTCGACCGCCCCGTGGTCCCACCGGTCGGGAGGAGCATCGCGACGCCACCGGGCTCGAACGGCCGGTCCGGTACACGGGGACCCGTCGGCACCAGCCAGTCGTCGGCGTCGAAAGGCTGGGAGGGTTCGAGGCCGTCGACCAGTTTCTCCAGCTCGGCGGCCCGGTCGGCCAGATCGGGGTGATGGAGGATCCGCCGGCACCCGACCGTCGTCAGGAAGTCGGCCTGGTCCGCCGAACCGGAGACGACGTTGATGGCGGTCCAGATCGCCCCCGCACGGAGGATCCCCACGATGCACGCGAGCGCGAGCGGGTGGTTCCGGCTGAGGACACCGATCCGGTCCCCCGGCCGGACGCCGTCCCGGCGCAGTGCGCCCGCGATCCGGTGGGTCAGATCGCGGAACTCCTTGTGGGTGAGGACCGTGGTGCCGTCAGGATCGACGAGGCACGGATCGGTGGGCGCCGCGCGGGCGCCGCGGTCGATGTAGTCGACGAGCAGCATGGGACGACCTCGGTGTCATCGTGGTGGGGTGGCGCGCAGGGGTCAGGAGACGAGGCTGCGAAGCAGGTCGCAGGCGTCGTCGATCACGCGGGATCCCGCCGGGATCTTCTTGGGCACCAGGGGTGCGTGGTGGATGATCCCGGGAATGCACACGTCCTCGGCCGTGCCGCCGGCGGTGCGGATCCGCTCGGCGAAGGCGTGCCCCTCGTCGCGCAGCGGGTCGAACTCGGCGGTGACGACGACCGTGGGCGGGAACCCGCTCAGGTCGTTGGCGCGGAAGGGGAAGACGAGCGGGTCGTCCTCCTTCGCGTCGGGGGCGTACTGGGCGAACATCCAGTCCATCTGTTCGCCTGTGAGCATGTAGTCCTTGTCCAGAAGGTGCCGCGACTCGGTACCCGAGTCCCGATCCAGGACGGGGAGCATCAGGACGACGGCGCTCAGGCTGCGATCACGCAGTGCCGTCGCGGCCACGAGGCACCCCCCGCTGGACTCTCCCGCGAGGACCACCTTCCCGGAGCCGGACAGTGCGTCGAGCACGGCGGCGATCTCGTCGAGCTGGCGCGGGTAGGTCGCCTCGGGGGCGAGGGTGAAGTCGACGGCCACGACCGTGCAGCCGGACCGGTTGGCGAAGCGCCGGCACAGGGTGTCGTGGGTGTGCAGCCCGCACCGGGTGAACGAGCCGCCGTGCACGTAGACCACGGTGGCCAGGGGTTCGACGAACGGCGCGTACGTCCGCACCGGGACGCCGGCGACGATCCCGTCCTCGACGGAATGCACCTCCTCCCGCTCGAACCCGAGCGGGATCAAGGCCTCAACGCCCTCGCGCATCTCGGCGACCGACGTCTCAGACAGGGGCTTGGTGGGCTTGCTCGTGGCGTTCTCGATGAAGGCTGCTGCGGCTTGATCGAGCGGCATGCACGAAACAATACACGACGTCGTGTCTTGCTCAAGGGCATCGCTCGATTCGAGACCCGGAGGCCGGTACGAGGACCGTCGGGAGCCCAGGACGGAGGAGGCCCCGCGACCACCCACTTCGTCGTGTCAGTCCGACCGCCCAGACCGGCGACACGCTGTGGACTTCCCGCTCGCGTCGGCGCCAGGACCGGCAGGATCTCGTCTGTCAGACGCGGACCGGTTCGAGGTCCGTCCCCATCCAGCGCGCGATCGCGACGGTGCGGGCGTCCGTCCCGGGCTGTCCCATGACCTGCAGTCCGAACGGGAGACCGCCGACGCCCATCAGCGGGACGTTCACCGCGGGCGCGCCCAGCAACGAGCTCGGGAAGTTGAACCCCGGGTCCCCGGTGGGCCAGCGGACCGGCGGTTCGCCGGGCACGTCTCCGGACCAGATCGGGGCCGGCCCGCTCGACGTCGGGAGCAGGACGGCGTCGGTTCGGGTCGCCAGGAGCGCGTAGGCGGCCGTCAGCGCGGCGCGACGGCGGAGGGCGGCCTCGTAGCCCTCGGGACCGAGCCGGGCGGCGGTGTCGAAGAAGAATCGCTTGACCCGGTCGCTGAAGTCCGCGGGGCGGGCGAGCGCGAGGTCGCGGAACGCCCACGAGTGCTCCCAGGCGAGGATCCCGCTGCCGACCTCGGTCGCGCCGACAAGGGCCTGTTCGAAGCCTTCGACGACGGCGTCGTCACCGCGGCGCAGGATCCGCACGCCGGCTGCCTCGACCTGGGCGAGAACCTGTTCGAACGCCCTCCGGCTCGTCGGGTCCAGCCGTTCCCACGCCTCGGTCTCGACCACCGCGACCGTGCTCGGCACCCGGGCGGGCGGCGGGATGGCGGGGCCGTGCAGGGCGGGTCTGCCCGGGTCGCCGCCTGCGCGTGAGGCGATCGCGATGGCGACCAGCCACATGTCCTCCGACGAGCCCGCGTGGACGCCGTGCGTCGTCGTGCTCGCGGTCTGACGCTCACCGCGGTTGATCGCGCCCTGCGACGGCTTGAACCCCCAGACGCCGCTGTAGCTCGCCGGCCGCATCAGGGAACCGCCGGTCTGGGTCGCGATGGTCGCCGGGACCATCCGCGCGCCCACCGCCGCGCCGGACCCCGACGAGGATCCCCCCGGCGTTCGACGGGGGTCGAAGGGGTTGGTTGTGTGGCTCGGCTCCGGCCCACCCAGCTCGGTGGTGACGGTCTTGCCCAGGATAACGGCCCCGGCCTCGCGCAGCGCCCACACGGCGGCGTTGTCCCGCTTCGGGAAGTTCCCCGCGAACGCGGCACAGCCCATCTGCGTGGGCATGTCCCGGGTCTCGAGCAGGTCCTTGATGCCGATCGGTATCCCGTCGATCGGCGAGAGCGGCTCGCCGCGGCGCCAGCGTGCGGTGCTGGCGTCGGCCTGCGTCCGGGCCCCCTCCTCGTTGAGCACCACCCAGGCCTGGACGACCGGCTCGCGTTCCGCGATCGTCGCCAGGCACCGCTCGAGGTAGTCGCGCGGGGAGTCGGAACCGTCGAGGAAGGCCGCGGTCGCGGTGTGGAAACGCAGGGGCTCGAACGTCCTCGGGTCGTAGGTCACGTGTCCTCTCCTCGCTCTGCCCACGCGAACGGGCCGGGCTCGGTGAGCCGGCGCCGGAGCGCGGCGTCCTGCGCGGCGTCGGCGACGGTCCAGGCGAGCGCGAGCCCGCCGTCGTGGATCGCCCGCGTGCCCTCGGGCCCGGAGGCGGTGCGGGCGAACGCCGCGGTGTGGTTGCCGTCCTGGGCCGGCGAGTCGAAGGACAGCACCGGGTGGATGGCGGGCATGCGGACCGAGACCTCGGCCATGTCCGTGGAGCCGATGGCCTTGTCGGGGTAGTCCGGGAAGGTCCGGCCGAGGGCCTCGGCGTTGGCCTGGAAGAGGCCGGCGAGGGCCTGGTCGTGCCGGAAGCCGTGCGCGGACGCCAGCTCGGTGATCTCCATCTCGACCCCGGCGGCGAGCGCACCCGCCTCGAAGCAGGCGCGCACGCGCGGCCAGAGGAGGTCGACCTCGTCCAGGGTGTCCGCGCGGACCATGCACTCCACCACGGCGGCGCCGGCGATGACGTTCACTGCCGTGCCCGCCTCCTTGACCCAGGTGTGGACGCGGTCGCCGTCGCGCTTCTGCTGCCGCAGCAGTCCGATCCCGACCTGCGCGACGGTCACGGCGTCGGCTGCGTTGAGCGCCTCGAACGGGCGTGACGCGTGTGCGGTGCGACCCTGGTAGGAGATCGACCAGTGGCGCACCGCGCGGATGGTCGGGGTGGCCATGTCCTTGAGCGTCGGGTGGGTCATCAGGGCGGCGTGCAGGCCGTCGAAGGCGCCCTCCCGCAGCATGATCGCCTTGCCTGCCAGGACCTCCTCCGCGGGCGTGCCGAGCAGCCGGATCGTGAGGTCGAGCTCGTCCGCGAACGGGGCCAGCGCGAGCGCCGCCCCGAGCGAGCTCGCGGTGATGACGTTGTGCGCGCACCCGTGTCCGATGCCCGGCAGTGCGTCGAGCTCGGCGCAGAGCCCGATCGCGAGCGAACCGGTGCCGATCGTGGCGCTGAACGCCGTGTCGAGCCCGGCGACCTTCTCCTCGACAGTGAACCCGCTGTGCTCGCGCAGCAGCCCGACGACGGCGGCGGCCGTCCGGTGTTCCTCGAAGGCCACCTCCGGGTCCGCGGCCATCTGCTGCGACAGCGCCACGACCGCGGGTTCGTGTCGGGCGAACTCGGCGGCAACCCGCTCCTTGGTCGTCGTCATCGCAGCACCTGCTCCGGGGCCCGGTCGCGGGCGCGGGTCTCCGGGAGCGCGACGACGACGACGATCAGCGCGACGAGCGCGAGCAGCGTGATGTAGCCGCCCGGTGCGAGCCGGCCGAACCAGCCGGTGAGGAGCGCGCCCAGGATCGGCGCGGTGCCGCCGAAGATCGCGTAGGCCACGTTGTAGGCCAGCGCGGTACTGGTCGCCCGGATCCTGGCGGAGACGATCTCGACGGCGACCACGGTAGAGCCCACCGTGACGAGCGCCGCCGGGACCACGAGGATGATCTGGGTCGCGAGCGTGGTCGCCAGGGTCCCGCCGCTCGCCAGCAGGTAGGCCGGCAACGACCCGACGACGGCGACCGCGACACCGGCGACCAGGAGGGGCTTGCGTCCGACCCGGTCGGCCACGATCCCGGCCGGGATGCAGAGCACCGCGCACACCAGCAGCGCGACCCCGCCGGAGACGAGCACTGTGCCCGGGGGCACCCCACCGGTCGTCGTCAGGTAGGTGGGGAGGTAGCCGAGCAGGTTGTGCACGACCACGGCGAGCAGGGCGAACAGCGTGAACAGCAGCAGGAAAACCCGCCAGTTGCGGAAGGTGTCGCGGATCGGGCGCGACGCCGTGTCCCCCGCGGACTCCAGCTCCTGGAAGGTCTGGGTCTCGTCGAGCTTGAGCCGCATGTAGAGCCCGACGAGCGCCATCAGCCCGCCGGCGAGGAACGCGAGCCGCCAGCTCCAGTCCTCGTACGCCGACTCGGAGATCAGCCGCAGCGCCAGCAGCGCGAACGAGGCCAGCGCCGAGCCGACGTAGGTCGCGCTGCCGACGGCGCTGAGCCAGAGCCCGCGCCGCCCCGGCGGCGCCTGCTCCATGACGTAGGAGGCGGCGCTCGTGTACTCGGCCCCCATCGAGATCCCCTGGCCCAACCGACAGACCAGGAGCAGAATCGGGGCGAGGATCCCCGCCGAGTCGTAGGTGGGCAGCACTGCGATCGCGGCGGTCGACACAGCCATGATCAGCACCACGGTCGAGAGCGCGGTGCGGCGGCCGAGCCGGTCCCCGATGCTGCCGAAGATCGCCGCCCCGAGGGGCCGCACCACGAAGGCGAGGCCGTACACGGCGAGCGCCGAGAGGATTGCGAGGGTCGGGTCGCCCGCGGGGAAGAAGTGTGTCGCGATGATCGTCGCGGAGGCCCCGTAGATCACGAAGTCGTACGACTCGACCCCGTGGCCGACCATCGCGGCGGGGAGGACGCGGCTGCGCTTCACGGGCCCGCTCACCAGATCTTCTCCAGCACTCGCAACACGTTCCCGCCGATCACGGCGGCGATCTCCTCGTCGGTGTACCCGTGCCGGACCAGCCAGCCGGTGATCGTGCGGAAGCACTCCCCCGGGTTCTCCAGACCGCCGACGGCCTCGACGGGGTCGAACGCGGGTCCGGACCGGATGGTGTCCTCGACACCCCACTTCTTGCTCATGACGTGGTGCATGTCGAGGTGGTCCCCGAAGAAGGTGTCCGGCCCGAAGGCGACGTGCTCGATCCCGACCAGGTCCACGCAGTACCGGAAGTGGTCCATCACCGATTCGACGCTGTGTGCGCGGTGAGCCGTGCTGACCGTGGTGTACGGAGCGGCCTCGATCCCGATCACGCCGCCGGACTCGGCGCAGGCCCGGATCACCTCGTCCGGTTTCATCCGAGGGGTGTCCCAGACGGCCCGGGCCCCGGCGTGGGTGATCAGGACCGGTCGCTCACTGACCTCGATCACCTCGAGCGCGGTCCGGTCCCCCGAGTGGGACACGTCGATGGCCATCCCGAGCTGGTTCATCCGCCGGACCGCGCGCCGGCCGAGCCCGGTCAGACCGCCGTCACCCTTCTCCCGCAGACCGCTCCCCAGGGCATTGGCATCGCTGTAGGCGACGCCGATCTGCCGCACCCCGAGCCCGTACAACACGTCGAGCCGGTCGATCTCGTTCTCGATCAGCGCCGCACCCTCGAGGCCCGCGACGACGGCGAGGCGCCCCTCGGCATGTGCCCGCCGGATGTCCGCGACGGACTCGGCCCGGATCACGTAGTCCTGGTGGGCGAAGTCGCAGAACCGCATCCCCAGGTCGGTGATGACGTCGTCCCACTTCCAGCCGTTGCGGGACTCGCACGCCCCCCAGCCGAGGTTGTCGAACACCGCATCGAGCCCGGACCGGCTCAGCCCCTCGTAGCCGTAGGCCAGCCGCGCTCCGCGGTTCCACTCCAGCAGCTCGGTGCGGGCGTGCCGCGGCAGCCGCACCGGGTGGTCGTGCAGCGAGACGACGACGTTCTCGGCCAGGAGCCGTTCGGTTCGCGCCGCCTCGTCCTCGGTCAGCCCGAGGTCGTGGGGCGGGAGCCGGTCGACGTCCGGGGCGAGCTCGAACTCCTCGTAGTCCGTCCCGGCCTGTAGGTAGGAGAAGGACTGGTATCCGCTGTAGCGGGTGGATGGCATCGCGTCTCGCCTCCGTTGTGTTCATCATTGCGGCACGGCGGTGCTACTTTGCGGCACGAATTCCGCCGGAGTCAATCGTCCGCTCACTACGGAGACGTCGAATGAAGATCGTCCTGGTCGGCGACACCGCCCTTGCCCGCGAACCCGCGTCCCGAGTGGACCGACCCGTCCTGACCGGCGATCTCGTGATCGCGAACCTCGAGGCCCCCCTGGTGGACGAGGCCCGACCGGCCGAGAAGGAGATGACGATCCGACTGCCCACGTCGGCGGCGACGCTGTTCCGGGGGTGGGGGATCGACGTCGTCTCGCTCGCCACGAACCACGCCCTCGACCACGGCCCGGAGGGCCTGTTCAGCACCATGCGCGCGCTGGACGACGCGGGCGTCCGCCATGCAGGCGGTGGCCGCACGCTCACCGAGGCGGACGCCGGTGTCGTCGTCGAGGTGGACGGCACGCGCGTCGCCGTACTCAGCTTCTGCTCCACGCTGCCGCCGGGCGCCAATGCCACCGCGACCCGACCCGGGATCGCCCCGTTGCGCATCGACCAGAGCTTCGCGGTCGACGGGACCCTCGCCCAGGAACAACCCGGCACGCCGCCCTTCGTTCGCAGCGTCGCCCAGGAGGCCGACGTCCGCCGCGTCGAGCAGCGGGTGCGTACGGCCCGGACCGAGGCGGACCGGGTCGTGGTGTGCTTGCACTGGGGCGTGCCGTTCGCGTACCTCCCGCCCAACCAGGGTCCGCTCGCGCAGTACCAGCAGAACCTCGGCCGCAGGCTCGTCGACGCCGGCGCGGACGTCGTCGCGGGCACCCATCCGCACTGCCTGCACCCCGTCGAGCGGTGGAACGAGGGCCTGATCCTCTACTCGCTGGGCAACTTTCTGTTCCACCAGGGCGAGATCCAGCAGCCGGACACGTTCTTCGGGCTGCCCTACCGGGCGTCGCGCCTGTTCGAGGGGACGCCGTGGTTCGACAGCGCCGTCTTCGAGGTCGACCTGCCCGCCGAGGGTGCGCCGCGCCTGCGGATCGCCCCGATCACGCTGGATGCGGCCGGCGAGCCGCGCGTCGCCGACCCGGATGCGGCCGCACGGATCCGCGCCCTCGTCGAGGAGTCCTCGCGCGAGATCGATCCGACGGTCCAGGTGGACGCCGACGGAGTCGCCCACTTCGGAGCACCTGCCGACGTGGTTACCCGAATGTCACGATCGGCAGTTGACGACCCACAGCCCGCGTCCTAACGTGCCGTCATACGATACGCCGTGCACTACTGCGACACGAGGTGAGTGGTCATGACCAGCGTCGACGAATCCGTCCGCACGGTGTCCCGTTCCGACAGGACGGTGATCAGCTACTCGGTCGTCGGGCCCGCACACGGCCCGACCTGGGTGTACGTGCACGGCTGGGGGTGCCGCCGGACGGACTTCGACCCCGTCGCCGCGTTCCTGCCCGAGGGGGACCGGGTCGTCTCGGTGGACCTCGCCGGGCACGGAGACAGCACCTCCGCCCGCGCCGCCTGGACGATGGCGGAGTTCGCGCGGGACGTCGCGGCGGTGCTCGTCGCCGAGTCGGTCGAGCGGTGCGTGGTTGTCGGGCACTCGCTCGGCGGCGCGGTGGCGCTCGAGCTGGCCCGCCTGCTCCCCGACACGGTCACGGAGGTCATCGGCCTGGACTCGTTCCACTACCTGGGCCTGTACCCCGCGATCGAGGACGCCGCGGCGCGCGGCCTGCTGCAGACGTTCGAGGACGACTTCTCTTCGGGCGTGCGCAGCCTCGTCGTCATGGGTTCGGTCCCGGACACGGACCCCGGGTTCGCCGAGGCGATCTTCGCCAAGGCCTCGCGTCTCGTCCCCGCCGTCGGGATCGGGACGCTCGCGGAGATGCTGCGTTGGGACATGGACGAGGCCCTGGCTGCGGTCCCCCACCCGGTGGCGACGCTCGCGGTGCGCGGACTGCTGGACCCTGCCGCGCCGGAACGGTACGGGGACCGGATCGACTTCGTCGTCCACGAGCTGGGCAGCCACCACTTCCTCCTCGAACGACCCGAGGAGACCGCGGCCCTCCTGCTCGCGACGAGGACCACTGCATGACCGTGTGGACACCGCTGCGCCTGCGTGAGCTGACGCTGCCCAACCGGGTGTGGCTCTCCCCGATGTGCCAGTACTCCGCCGGCGCCGACGGCGTTCCGACCGACTGGCACCTCGCGCACTACGGGGCGCGCGCGGCGGGCGGGGTCGGCATGGTGATGGTCGAGTGCACGGCCGTCGCGCGGGACATGCGCACCACCGCCCGGGACCTCGGCATCTGGGACGAGCAGCAGGTCGCGGGACATCGGAGGCTCGTCGAGGTGATCTCGACGGTCGGGTCGGTGCCTGCGCTGCAACTCGGCGTCGCCGGTCGAAAGAGCTCGCACGGGGTGCCGTGGGACAACGCGGGCACGCGGAGCGCCGTACCGCCGGAGCAGGGCGGGTGGCAGCCGCTCGCGCCGTCCGCCGTGCCCTTCGCCGGGCTCGCCGTCCCGCGCGCGATGTCGACCACCGACGGCACACGCCTGCTCGAGGACCTCGCCCGCGCCGCCCGGGGCGCTGACCGCGCCGGGTACCGGCTCCTGGAGCTGCACGGTGCCAACGGCTACCTGTTCCACGAGTTCCTGTCCCCGCTCGCGAACCACCGCACCGACGACTGGGGCGGAGACCTGCAGGACCGCCTGCGGTTCCCGCTGGAGATGGTGCGCGCCCTGCGGTCCGGATGGCCGGAGGCCAAGCCGCTCGTCGTGCGACTCCCGGCCGAGGACCTTCTCGACGGCGGCCTCACCACCGAGGACATGACCGTGGTCGCCACCCAACTGGCCGCACACGGGGTCGACATGATCGACCTCTCCTCCGGTGCGCTCGTCCCGGAGGCGGTGCGCCTCACCGAGCCGCTGCACAACGCCCGCTACGGACCGCTGTTCCGCACGGTGGGTATACGCACCGCCGCCTCGGGGATGGTCTTCGAGGCCGCGCACCTCGACGAGGCCGTCCCCGCGCTCGTCGACGCCGTGTTCGTGGGCCGCGCGCTACTGCGCGACCCCTACTGGGCGTTGCGCGCCAGGAGCTCCGATGCGACGGACTCCTGGCCCCGCCAGTACCACCGCGCCTTCTGAGCCGCACTCACGCCGAGGAGATCAGCCCGCTGATCTCCTCGGCGGCCGCGACGGTCAGCCGCGCCAACCGCTCCTCGTCCGCGGGCGAGTACCGCATCTCCGGGATCGCCAGGGTCAGCCCCGCGAACGGGCGCCCGGCGGCGTTGGCGACCGCGGCGCCGAGGGAGGTCACGTGCGGCCGGAACCACGCGGACCCGTTCAGCGCGTAACCCCGCTCGGCGGTCCGCGCGATCTCCCCGAGCGCCTCCTCCGCGGTCGGGACCGGCTCGGCGAAATCCTCGACGGGATGCTTGAGCACCTCCTCGACCTCGGCCGCGTCGAGTCCGGCGAGGATCGCGAGGCCCGCGGACGAGGCTCGCAACGGCACCCGGCTACCGACCTCGATGAACACCCGGACCACGTGGGTGCTGTCCTCGCGCGCGATCACGACGATGTCGTCGCCATCCCGGACCGAGAAGTGCACGGTCTCGTCCGTCTCCGCCGCCAGGCGCTTGACCACCGGACGCGCGAGGTCGCGCAGGTCCTGCTCGCCGGTCCCGCGCAGGCCGATGGTGAGTGCCTTCATCGTCACGCCCCATCGGGTGCGCTCGGGGTCGACGATCCGCAGCCAGCCGGCCTGCTGGAGGGTCACCAGACAGCGCTGGACCGAACTCTTCGGCATCGCCGTGACCCGGGCGAGCTCGGAGACACCGATGGGCTGACGTGCGGCGACCTCCTCCAGGACCCGAAGAGTGCTCAATGCGCTGCTCAACGGCCGCACACTACCGGCCGGCTTCTCCGTCGCCGTCACATCCGCGCCTTCGTCGTGCCTGGTCGGGGCTGGGAGCGTAACACTCCGGCACGACCGTCTCGCATCTAGGAACGCCACTCATGTTTCGCTATCGTGCACACCGTACCGCTGGCAGGCACATTGGAGGAATCATGAAGGCTGCCCGGATCTCGGGGTTCGGCGGGCGGGAGGTCCTCGGGGTCATCGACGTTCCCGCCCCGGAGCCGGCTGTGGACGCCCTACCCGCGCGAACACCCCGTCAAAGGGCTCGCGCGCGACGTTCGGCCCGGCGTCAAAGGTTGGCCAGACCACTGTGACGCATCGGCAGTGCCATGCCGATGCCGTTGTCGGAGACGATCACCGTGAGGGTCGCTCCCTCATGATCGTCGCCGACGGCGACGAGCCCTCGAGCAGACTCCGGACCCGGGTCGGTGACAACGAGGTCGACCTGGATCTGGTCGGCCCCGGCGTGCTTGGCAACGTTGGCGGGGGCTTCGCGGACGACGGCGACGACGTCGTCGTCGACCAGATCCCCAGAGGTTCGAAGGCAGTGATCGCTTCTGTCGCGCGGCGCTCGGCCTCGGCGTGTGCGACCTTCCGGGCGATCTCGGCCTCGGCGGATCCGCGGGCGGGCCTGCGTGACGATATGACTGCCCGTACCGGCCTGCGAGGGGCTGCTGTCCGTGCCCGGTCACCTGCCACTCGGCGGCGGGTGCGGGAGCCGACGTCAGAATCAGTCCGCCAACGGCCGACGTGTGCCTCGCGACGCTGGCAGCTGCTGGCCGGTGTCGTCGCGCTGGTGGTCAGTGAGCGCGAGATGGCCGTCGGTGCGACGCACCTGGTCTTCGCGAGCCTCGTCGCCGGCGTTCGCGGGAGCCGATCTCCGAGGCCAACGTCGACGCGGCCACCGACGGCCCGGCGATCTCGGAGGAGGAGCACGAGGTCACGCTGCACGCCGAGCGGCCGGTCACCCAGACCGAGGCCGTCCCGGTGGAGCGGGTGCGCCTGGACAAGGAGACCGTGACCGAGCAGGAGCAGGTCAGCGGCGAGGTCCGCAAGGAGCAGATCGAGGCCGACGGGGTGCAGACCGACCGCGCCCGGAACTCGCCCGACCGCTGACGCCACCCGCACACCACGGCGCCGCCCTTCTCGACGGCGCCGTGGTGTGCGTGGGTGCGAGCCGCGGTGCCGCTCCGCGTTACGCGGGTTTGTCGCCCTTGGCCAGGAAGCGGTGGTAGAGCAGGGCGGCCAGCCCGCCGCCGACGATCGGACCGAGCAGGTAGGCCCACGGGGCGCTGAACTCGCCGGCGACGATGGCCGGGCCCAGGGTCCGGGCGGGGTCGACCGAGCCGCCGGTGACTGCCCGCGATGGATTCTCCGGTTGGACACCGGACGCTGCTTGGGTCAATAGCGGGGACGAGGTCGAGACAACTGGAGCTGCGGGACTCGGCACGCTGACGACATGCTCGACAAGATCAAAGATCCCGCAGCACTGATCGCGGCGCTGCTGAAGCCCGAACGTCTTCGGACTCGACCCGAGGGGCCCTCCCCCACGCCAGCGCTGCCCGGGGTCTTTGGCTGGCACTTCACAAAGCCCCCGGCAGAGGGGCTCGCTCCTGGTTGGCTGCTCTATGCCGGAGCCTGCGCCGGGCATGCCGGGTACGGTCTGAGATCGAGCACTGTCAGCGGCCGGAGCCCTCCCCGGGGAGCGAGGTTCCCCGAGACGGGCGGGGCGCGCAGTTGAGCCGTGGTGTACGTACTTCTGCGTACCGCCGCGATGTTTCCCCAGGTCGGCCGCTCGGTGCTGCCGTCTTTCGCTTGACTGGCACCCAAGTTGGCGCTTGACTCTCGTGCCAATGAAAACGACGCGTGGGTACCGGATGACGGCACGGGCGGCGGCCGCGGAGCAGACGCACCGGCGGATCCTCGACGCCGCGCGGGCCCGTTTCCTGGCCGCCCCGTATGAGGAGGTGACGCTCGCGGCGATCGCCGCCGAGGCCGGTGTCAGCACACAGACCCTCCTCAACCGGTTCGGCTCCAAGGAAGGCCTGGCCGTCGAGTTCGCCACCGAATTCGCGCGGGAGATCGACTCCGATCGGGCCACCGCCCGCGCCGGCGACCCCCGCTCCGCGGTCCGGGCGGTGCTCCGCCAGTACGAGATGATGGGCGACCTCAACATCCGGACCTTGGCCCTCGAGAACCGAATCCCGGCACTGGCCGAGATCTCGCGGATGGGCCGCGAACACCACCAGGCCTGGCTGGAGGAAACCTTCGGCACGTGCCTGCCGGCCGATCCCCGTGCCCGCCGGACGACGCTCCTCGCGCTCTACGCCGCCACCGACGTCTACCTGTGGAAACTCCTCCGCCGCGACCTCGGCGCCTCCCTGGCCGAGACCGCCCGCGTCATGGAACGGCTGGTACGCGGGGCGCTCGCCCCGCCCGGGTGAGAGAAGGTGCGAGATGGACTACCTCGCGACGATCTGGGACGCCGGCGGCAGCGCGCCACCGGAGCTCGCCCTGGTCCGCAAGCTCACCGAACGCGGCCATCGGGTCGTCGTGCTCGCCGGGCCTCCCCTGCGACCAGCGGTGGAGGCGGCCGGAGCATCGTTCCGGGCCTGGCGCGAGGTTCCCCATCGGCGTTCGCCACAGGATCCCGACCCGTTCACCGACGCCGACCTGTCCAGCCCGCCCCAGCTCATCGGGAGGCTGGTCGACCGGATCCTCGCCGGCCCCTCGGCGGCCTACGCCCGGGAGGTCGGGGCGGCGCTCGACGAGTGCGGCTCCGACGTCCTGGTCTCCAGCATGCTGATGCTCGGCGGCATGGCTGCCGCCGAGGCCCGGCGCGTCCCGTGCGCGGTGACCATGCCCAACTGCTACGCCATGGCCGCACCCGGCGTACCCCCCTTCGGCACACCGTGGCTCCCGGCCAGGACACCGCTCGGTCGCCTCCGCGACGCGGCGGTGAACACGCTGGCCACGAAGTTGTGGGACCGCGGGCTCGCTCCACTCAACGCCACCCGGACCGATCTCGGGCTCCCGCCTCTGCGGCACGTGTTCGACCAGCACACCCGGGTGGCCCGGATCCTGGTGTTGAGCTCGGCGGTGTTCGACTTCCCGACCGAGCTGCCGGCCAATGTGCGCTACGTGGGCCCGCAGCTCGACGACCCGGTATGGGTCGAGCCCGTCGAACTCCCGCCCGGGGATGAGCCACTCGTCCTGGTCGGGATGTCATCGACGTTCATGAACCAGGGTGACCTGCTGCGTCGGGTCGTGGCGGCACTCGACACCTTGCCGGTGCGCGGGCTGGTCACGACCGGCCCCGAGATCGACCCCGCCGAGGTCCCGGGGACCGGCCGCGTCCGCGTCGTCACCGCCGCCCCGCACCGCGAGCTCCTGCCGCACTGCGCGGCCGTGGTCAGCCACGGCGGGCACGGCACCGTCATCAAGGCCGCCGCCGCCGGGGTGCCCCAGCTGGTCATTCCGCTCGGCCGCGATCAGCCCAACAACGGCGCCCGCGTCGTCGCCGCCGGAATCGGTGTTCGGCTCAAGCCCTCCGCCAAGCCCACCGCGATCGCCGCCGCAGTCCGCCGCCTGCTCGACGATCCGTCGTTCACCCAGCGGTCCCGTCACTTGGCCGAGCGCATCACCAGGGACGCGCACAGCACGGCCGCCGTCACCGAACTCGAGAACCTCGCCCGTCCGGCCGATGACCACGCGAGGACGTGAGCCCGCCGTCTCGGTCGTCCCGCTGCCGGATAGTACGGCGGGCCGACCGCCCGACGGTTAAAAACCGTCTCTCTCTCGCTGATCATGCTTCCGATCAGTTACGACGAGACAACGACGCTGATTCAGGCACGCTAGGAGCCTGACCGTCGCTGGCGACAGAAGGTGTTCTCGCGCCCTTCCCACGCCGGGTCTGGGAACGGCAGAACTTGCTACTTGCAGAAATCAGTGAAGAAGGCTGCATTGTCGTCCGCGATCGGTGCCTGAGTGCGGACGAATGTGCCGAACGGCGCCAATGTCCGCGTCGCGCCTGAGACGGCTTGACCGTTCTGCTGGCAGCCGCCACCGGTGCCCGCTGGCGTCCCGGGCGGCGGTGAGCCTGGAGACGCTGCATGTGCGACGCCTGTAGGTAGGAGTACGAGTCCCGCTGCAGCTGCCGCGACGGCAAAGGCTCTGCGCACTCGTTCCATGTTGATCCCCTCGTCGTTCCTGATTTCGGGAAGGAGTGGTCACCGGCTCGACTTGGTGAAGCTTGTCGTTACCCCACCGCCTCGCAAGCGAGCTAACCCGAACTGGCAAGACACGCTCTTGATGTGGTGGGCGGATCATGTCCGGCGCACCGGTCGTTCCTGGTAGGTGACAGGGACCGACACGATGGGCTCGTCGAGGCTCCGGTCGTTCCGACGCGCGACCGCTCGGACATAGCCGAGATGCCACCCGCGGTCGGCGGTGAGCGCCTCGATCTCCACGGTGTTGTCCGCCGCGACGGCGTGCTGCCAGTCCAGCCAGCATCGCCATCCGTCGGGCATCGCGTCGGCGAGCTCGACGATGGCGACACCGCTTCGTTCCCAGTGCCGCCGCCACCACCCCGGCGAGTGCAGGCAGCTCAAACTGGGCTCCCACCACGCCTGCAGGTGCCCCGGTGTCGCGCGGCCGGACGTCGGCGCAGCGACCCTCCCCTGCACCAGCGACAGCGCGAACTGACCGAAGTCCTCCGCGCCGGTGGGTTGTGGATGTTGCTTCGCCGGCGCGATGCCTGCTCACCGTCGATCGTCCGCGGTGGGCTTGATCGCGGGATCACCGACTACTCGGCCATGGATCTCTCTGATCAACTTCTGGGTCTCGCGGGTCAACTGGGTGTTGGTACTGAGCTCCTGCTCCTGCTCGACGAAGTCGTGGTTGGCCTTGGCCTGCTGAAACGCCGCGGCGCGATTCTGTCCGATCATCACGAAAGTGGACAGGAAGATAGCTTCCAACGAGACAACCAGAGTCAGCTTCGGCCACGGGTCCCGTTCCAGGAAGATCATCCACACAGCGAAGTCGATGGCGTGGATGTAGACGAATTTCATGGAGCCGGCGAAGGCGGTGATGCTGTCGGCCAGCCGCACCTCGAAGTGATTCTGCCGTGCCTCGATCTGCTCGAGCACCGCTGGATGCTTCAGAGAGGCGCCCCGTTTGGCGCTTGCCACAACTGATCCCTCCACTTAACCATCAGTGGGCCGACCAATCAGCCGCCTTCCCGTGCCCATGCGCGAGGTCTGGCCTGACCGACCTCTTCTTCACGCCGAGCAGCAGCTGCGATCATCAGCTGCCTGCCGCCTCCGCGAGATCGTCGGCGTATGCGCGTGCGTCGAGCGTCACGTTCCGCCTCGGCCGCGTCTGCAATGCCAAGAGTTACCCGGCAAGGTCATGCTCTTCTCCTGACCAGCCTCGCTCAAGGGTTCCGATGGCAAGCAACCGGTCTCGGCCTCCTGATGCGAGGCGCATAGGACGGCGTTCACGAGGGCCTTCCGTCCCTCGTCGCCGAGCCGCCGACCCGAACCGGACAATGGCACCGGTGGCACGGGGCATCGGCGGGACACGCTGCTCAGCCGCCGGGGCCGCCGGGGCCGCCGACGCGACGCGGCAGCGGGAAAGTGCTCTGCGTGTGGCCGAGGACGAGCCGGCGGAGCCGCACCGCAACTACGAAACGCCCACATCCAGTGGCGTTGCGCCGATGGTGACGTGTCAGATGAATCCGCTGATGCCGGTGAGGGCTCGTCCGACGATGGGGGTGTTCATTTCGCAGTGCCTTCGTAGGAGTAGAGATGGCCTCGGAGTCGGCGACGAAGCAACCGACGTGGTGGTCAAGGCGGATCCCGTTGCCGCACATGAGCTCGCAGGCGAAGCCGACGGTCTCGCGAATCCAAAACGCTGGTGACGGCTTTGGCGAGGGCGGAGTGCTGGTCCGCGGCCTCATTTGCGTTGCCGATCCAGTACTTGCGCACGCACAGGACCGAGGAGTCTCCGTCGCGGCGGGCGGTGGTGGCGGGGCCACCTGCGGCCACAGGGCGGCGAGATCGGACGCACGGCAACCCGGATACCGTGGCCTGCTCGTAAGGTTCGGGTGCTCGGCGCCCGCCGTGGCGTTTCGGTCGGGTCGCTCACCGCGCAGGGCAGGGACCTGTCCCGGCGTCAAGAAGTCGTCGGCGCCGAGGCTCCGGCCCGCCAGAGCCGGTCGCAGTTCGCATAGGTGCGCGAAGTGGTGGGTGAGCCATTCCCTGCGGCAGTCCTCCGCCCCGAGACCGTCGGGTGCGTGGAGCGGGCCACGCCACCCGCACTCACATGCCCCGACGAACGCGGTGAACGTTCCCTCCGCGCAGCGGGTCACGTCGGTCCAGATGTCGGACAGCGCGCCGTTGCGGTAGCGGCCGGCGACGAAACCTTCGTGCTGGTCGGTCGCCTCGTCCGCCCCGGGCCCGATGAACAGCATCGGAACATGGTGCGACTCGGCGACGGCATTCGCGACCCGCCGGGCGCAGTTCACCGGGTCCGGGATCTTGTTGCCGGCGTGGGAGAGTCGCCGGCAACCAGCGGTAGCAGCCGGTTGCCGCACTACGGCTCGGTCAGAGGGAGGCACAGAGCCCGACCGACCGGCCTCCGACCCTGCCGCAGTGCACCGCTCACGTGCCGCTCCCCCGCGGGGCCGGTGAAGCGAGGGCGGCGATGCCCGCACACACCGCCGTAACGGCCGCCGGAGTCGAGCTGCTGGAACCGGGCCAGCGCCTGCAGATTCGAGCGCTCGAATGACGACCTCACCGACGGGCTCTACGTCGGCCTGGGGCCGTGGGCCTGGCATCTCTTCCGCGTCGAGCCCAGTGACGAGCACTGACAGCGCCAGCGAGGACACCGAGACGTACGAGGGGATGGGCGGGTCCTCGCGATGATGCACAAAACTGCAAGAGGAGGAACAAGAGCATGAGCACTATCGACCCGGCCACGCCCGGCGCCCCACCGCCCCGCGAGCGGCTCGCCACGACACCGGTTCACCGACCCGGGGCGACCGGGCTCGCCATGTTCGCCGGGACCATCATGGTCGTCCTCGGGGTCCTGTCCGCGCTGGCCGGGATTTCCGCGCTCCTTGACGACGGGCTCTACGTGCCTGTGCAGGGGTACCTCTACTCCCTCGACCTGACCACCTGGGGCTGGATCCACCTGATCCTCGGTGTGGTCGTCGCCGCCGCGGGCTTCGGAGTTCGCCGGGCAGCTCTGGGCCCGTGCCATCGGCATTCTGACAGCGAGCGTGAACTTGATTGCGAACTTCCTGTTCCTGCCCTACTCCCCGTGGTGGTCGATACTGCTCATCGCACTCGACGTTGCCGTCATCTGGGCCCTTTCGGTCTACCGACCGCAGGAGGCACGCAGCTGAGGGTCTCTTGCTCGTCGGACCCGCCCCTGTTCCGGCCTCCTCTGACCGACCTGCGCCGGGCAACCGATGAGTGCTGCGCCGCGCCCTCCTGCGGCGCGAGGGCCGTAGGTGCCGCCGGCCGGACACGCTCCGGGCGCGGCGGCGAGCCGCACCGACCTCGCGGGCGCTGCCCGACCGGATCGGTAGCTCGGTGCCGGCCGACCCGGGGCAGCGTCGACGCCGGCTGATCGTCGCTCGACGCGGCACGAGTGCAGGTCAACACGGGCTGAGTCGCCAGCCAGGCCACGAGCCCACCGCTGTCAGGAAGTCGTCGGCCCCTACCTGTCGGCTCGCAAGCGCCGGTCGCACCGCGCGCAGGCAGGCGAAGTCGTCGGTGAACCACTCCCGGCGGCAGTTCGCGGCCCCGAGCCGACTCGAAGCGTAAGACGCGCCACACCCCGACGAGTTGACCCCAGCCGGTGTCCCGTGTCACCCCGAGCGGAGGAGGCGGTGCGGGAGACCGGCGACGACGGTGAGCGCTCAGCTCAGTCCCCCGGGCCGCCGCGGCCCGCGGGCACCGACATCCGAGAGGGAGACAGAGATGGCGATCGGACCGGTCCAGTTGATCGTGCTGGGTTTCCAGAACCCCGACTTCCACGGCGAGATCATCGGCGAGCTGGAGCGACTGCGGGAAAGCGACACCGTGCGGGTCATCGACTCGCTAGCGGTGTACAAGGACGCCCAGGGAGAGATCGAGGTCGAACACCTCAGCAACCTGACCGAGCAGGAGGCCATCGAGCTCGGCAGCAAGGTCGGCGCGTTGATCGGGCTGGGCATCGAGGGCGAGGAGGGGTTCGACGAGGGCGCCATAGCCGGCGCCGAAGCCATGGCCGACGGCATCCACATGTTCTCCGACGAGGACGCCTGGGACGTGCTGGCGGACATCCCCAACAACTCGGCGGCCGCGCTGCTTCTGATCGAACACCACTGGGCGGTGCCGCTTCGCGATGCCATCGCGAAGGCAGGCGGGTTCCGCGTCGCGGACGGGTTCATCAGCCCCCTGGACCTGATCAAGATCGGAGTGGTCTCGGAGGCGGAGGCCAGGGAGATGCACGAACTCGAGAAGGCGTCGACCGGCGCCTCGTAAATGGCACGCTCATCACACACGGAGGTAGAGATGTTCGGATCGCGCAGGGTTGCCCGCCGCACGGCCCGTCGCACCGCTCGCCGGGTCAACCGCCGTCAGGACCGTCGCGACTAGGCGATGGCGGTCACTCGGGCCGCCTGTTCGGGCGGGCCGCGGCCCGTCCGGCCAGGCGAGTCCGGGGTTTGTTTGCAGGCGGATGGATGGTGGACCCAGTGTCTCAGTAATTTTTCGATCTTCGCGCGGCCAGGCGGCCGCGAGCTGTCATGTGAGGCGTTCTCGGCCTGAAGCGCGTCCTCGCCGAGGTCATCGACAGCTCGCACCTCGCCCGCGGGGAGCAGCTGTCGGCGATCGTGGACACCGCAGTGCGCGAGGTCGGCCTGAACGCGGAGATCCTGCTGGTCGACCTGGCCGAGCGGGTGCTCACCCCCGTGCATCCGGAGCCCGGTGTGCAGATCGAGGTCGTCGGCACCTGGCCGGCCGGGCCTACCAGCTCGCGGAGATCCTGACCGGCAGCGGCGAGCGAGGGGCCCCCGCGCTGTGGGTGCCGCTGCTCGACGGAACGGACCGGGTCGGCGTCCTTCGCATCGGCTTCCTCGACGACGCCCGGACGGCCGTGGACAGCCCCGCTCTCCGGCGTCGTCTGTGGACCCTGGCCGGACTCATGGGCCACCTCGTCATGGCCAAGCTCGCCTACAACGACCGGCTCAGGCGGTGGCAAAGCGACGGCCCGCTCTCCCTCCCGTCGGACCTGCTCTGGCAACTGGTCCCGCCGCGGACCTTCGCCACCGAACGGGTGGTCGTGTCGGCGCTCCTGCAGCCGCACGACCAAGGTCGCCGGCGACGCGTACGACTACAACGTCGAGGGCGAGGTCGTCGAGCTCGCCGTGTTCGACGCCGTCGGGCACGACATCCGGGCCGGCCTGACCACCGCGTTGGTGATCACCGCCATCCGCAACGCCCGTCGGCCCGGCGAACGCGACCTCGCGGCGATGCGGCCCGGGCCGACGACGTCATCGCCGCCCAGCCCGGTCCACTGCAGCTCGCCACGGCCGTCCTCGCCCGCTTCGACACGGTCACAGGCGACCTCCACTACCTACTGGCCGGCCACCCGGCGCCGCTGCTGCTGCGCCAGGGCAAGATCGTCAAAGAGTTAGCCGGCCCTCCCCGGCCGCCCCTCGGGGTGAAACCGCACGGCCGGGCGACGGCCGCCCCGTGGGGGACGGGTCGCGCGAGCAGCTCGAGCCGGGTGACCGCCTGCTGTTCTACTCGGACGAGATCACCGAGGCGCGCGACGCGCAGGGTGCCTTCTTCGGCGAGGACCGCCTCATCGAGCTGGCCGAGCACGCCGCGGCAGCCGGACTGTCCGCCCCCGAGACCCTGCGCCGGCTGGGCATGGCGGTGATGGAACACCAGGACGGACGGCTCCAGGACGACGCGACACTGCTGCTGGTGGACTGGTCCACAGCGGCGCACCTCAGGATGTTCCCCACCCTTCCCACCCGCGCTCCGGACGTCGACGCACCGGACGTCGATGCACCGGACGTATGAGCATTCACCTCACGAGGGCATCCCGGAGGAAGTGGAGGGAGTTCCCGCCCACCGGTCGACGTCGCGCAGGGCGTCTTCGCGGGAGCGGTAGAGAGCCAACACCGTGTCGAGCCCGGTCAGCTGCATCGGCCGGATGACGGGCCGGTTCTGGTCGACCACGACCCGCAACAAGACGTTGTCACGCTGCGCCTTCGCCGCGTCGACAAGGGCGCCGATCCCCGCCGAGCCGAGGAAGTCGACCTCGCTCAGGTCCAGAATCACCGTCCTGGACGAGCGATCTTCGAACGCCCGCTCGAGGGCGGCACACGCCTGCTAGACAGTCGTGTAGTCGACCGGCCCGCTCAGCGCGAGGACCACCGCATCCCCGGACCGACGAAAGGAGCAGCCCAAGTCATCAGACGCCGACGACATCTGAGTACCTCCCGATCGACGCAGAGCATTCCCGACCGTGGGCGCCGTCAAACCACGGTGCGCCCCTCCGCGAATCAGACGAACCGCCGGACAGCACCCGACCTGAAGACGGCAGGCTGAACAGGATCAACGCGAGTGCCGCGGACACGAGCCAGTGGCGCGGCCGGCCCGCAAGGCGGGCGCGCAGCCCCTTGAGCTGATACCCGAGCACGCCGAACGCCGCAGCTTCGTCACCACGCGCGAGGACGTGTTCGAGCGGAAGCCGCTGACCTAAGCCCATTAAGGACCCCACTGCCGCCGCGGCCGAGGCCGCGAACACCCGGAGGAGCGGCGGAATCCGCGTGCCGCCGGGTATTCGCCGACCGGTAACCCCACCGACTGTCATGGAAGCGCGGCGGCGCCGGTGAACGCGCCCGGCACCCCGCCCACGGGGCCCGTGCCCGGCCGGCACTCGGCCCCTGACCTCGGGCGGTTCGACCAGACCGCCCGTCCCGCCACTGCAGATCGGGCCGCCGCCCCCTCTGCAGCGACCCCTGTGGGCGGCCGGGGCGACGTCCCGCCCGATGTCGCCGACGTCACGGTCGGCGATCTCATGGGGCGGGTTTCGCGGGACCTGTCCACCCTGAGGCGCCAGAAGCTCGCGCTTGCCCAGGCCGAGCTGAAGCAGAAGGCCCTTAAGAACAGCAAGGCCGCCGGGGGTTCGGCGCCGCCGGGTTCGTCGGCCCATTGGCCTCCTGCTGGACTGAGATCAGGACAAGTCGGAAGCGGTGGTCGGGGTGGGCCCGCTCGCCTGGACGCGCTGGTTCAGCTCGGCGTTCATGCGCCGGGCGTCCTCGAGCTGGTCCTCCAGAACGACGATGCGGCACGCAGCCTCCACAGCCGTGCCCTCGTCGACCAGTGCCCGGACCCGAGCGGCCAAGCGGAGCTGGTACCGGGAGTAGCGACGATGCCCCCCGGGCGAGCGCTGCGGGACGAGCAGTTTCGCCTCATCCAGGCTGCGCAGGAACCCCGCGGTGGTGCCGAGCATCTCGGCCGCTCGGCCCATCGTGTAGGCGGGGTAGTGCTCGTCGTCGAACTTGTCAGCCGCAGCTTTTGGGTCTCGGGTCATTCCACCTCCACGGACGAGGGGCCCCGGTGCAGTCGCACCGGGGCCCCGAGGGGTTAGCTCTTCACACCATCTACCGACTCGAAGGTCGGCTTCCTCGACTCGCAGGACCCTGAACAACGACTCCTGCGAGACAACGCATCCGCGTGGTAACCGAGAATCACCTTCCGTTCCGACGAGGCGGGTACCCACCCGGCCCGCGGGCCGACAGCAGGTCTGACAGTGGTGCCGTTTTCCCTTCTCCTCAGTGTTGAGACTTACTGGTGTTGCTCCGCGGGTAGTTACGTCATCTCCCGCGCTGATCGTCTCTTCGCTCTCTGACATGCAGGAGAGTACACACAGCCGAGCGCGAATGTCTAGTGCGCAGAGGTGAGATTTTCTGGCCTAGAGATGCGCCGCGCCGCTGCCGGTGGAGACCGGTCCCTGCCCCAGCTGAACGGCCGTCGGAGCGCCGTACGCGCAGGACTGCAGCATGACGACTTCGCTCTGCGATCCCGCCATGGCCGAGAACGAAGACGACCTAAGCCGAACCCCTGGTCTGCTCCTCACCGACGATCAGCGCGACGAGCTGATCGCCCGACAGGCGCGCCTGACAAAGGCGCTCGCGGCGGTCGAGGCGGCGCAGCACGAGCGCGAAGTCAATTTCGTCGAGCTGAACGACGCGAACGTCGAACCGACCGAGATGGCGAAAGCGCCGGGTGACCCTCAATCTCACCCGCTGGCCCACCATCGTAAGGCCGAGGCGGCGCAGGGCCTTGCTGCGGACGCGCCCCGCGCGGCGGCATCGAAGAACGCTTCGGCCAGCGTCTCCCGCGCCCACTTCGTTCGCTCGCGATGACCAGCGGACCACGTCGTCACTGCAAGGGCGGGGACGCTGGTGAACTCGCCGCCGAAGACCATCCAGTTCAGCCACGACGCTGTCCCAGCCGTCGAGGGGATCCGTGCCAGGTGGAGATCCGCCTCGGCGCCTACACCGGTGCCCGCGCCGCTCTTGGACGGTCTCGCCGCCGACGGGCTTCCAACCGCGCCTCGGGCAGGTCATCGGCGCCGTGCCACTCGGCATCGCTCAGCTCGTTGTCGCGCTCGAAACTGGCAGCGATCCTGGAGAAAGGCGGCTGTCGTGGGGAGCCGAGCACCTCAGCCTCGGAAGGCGGAACCCGACAGCCCTCGCCGGGGCAGATCAACAGGATGGCGGCCCGTGCCATCCCGACGACCTCCCGGAGGGCTACCACGTGGCCGCCCCCGTGAGCGGAGCTGACCTAGCTCGGCCGGAGGTGGTGTTGAGGCCGCCCCGGGTGTTCGCGTTCGCATCGGCGGCGTCACGGATCATGTCGTAGACCCTTGTGGTCGTCCCGGTCGCCGTGGCTGTAGTTCAGCCGGGCCACGTCCGTCCTGGCCTGGATCAGCTCCCGGATCCGGTCCGGGTCGCCGTGGCCGGCCCGAGGTTCAGACGATCTTTGTGCGTCGACTCGCGTCATACCCCACGTCGAGTGAATTCTTCAGGAATCAACGTGGGGCCGTCCCTGAGGGCGGCTCCGACGTCTGTCGTGGGTCAGTGCAGGCCGGGCAGCAGCAGCACTTTGCAGGCCTCCCCGGTGAGGAGGTCGACTGCTTCGTCGACCTGGCTGAGCGGCATGCGGTGGGTGATCAGCCACTCGAGGTCGAGCCGGCCGGAGTCCAGCAGCAGCATGGTCTGCTCCCAGGTCTCCCAGAGGCGCCGGCCGAAGATCCCGCGCAGGGTGATGCCCTTCTTGTTGATGTAGGCCGCGATGTTGATCTCTGCGGGTCGGCTCGGGTGCCCGACGGTCACGAGTGTCGACTCGCGGCGCAGGGCCTCGAACACCGACGGCAGTGCACTTTGGGCACCCGAGCATTCGAAGGCGACGTCGAAGCCGCCGCGCCGGCCGGTCAGCTCACGGCACCGCTCGGCGACCTCGTCGCCGGGGGGCATCGCCAGTGCGCCGATCTTCTCGGCCTGCGCGCGGCGGTAGGGGTTGGGCTCGACGACGATCACGTGGGCGGCGCCCATCAGTCGGGCGAGGTGGGCGACGACGAGACCGACCGGCCCGCCGCCGCTGACCAGCACAGCCCGCCCGGCCACGGCGTAGCCGGACCGCTGGATCGCGTGGACGGCGACGCCTGCGGCTTCGAGGAGGGCGCCGACCTCGAGGGAGGCGTGGTCGGGCAGCTTGACGCAGATGTCCTGCGGCGCAGCCATGTACTCAGCGAACACCCCGTCGATGTGCATGCCGATGATGCGGGTGCGTTCGCAGGTGTGCGCGTCGCCGGTCCGGCAAGGGAAGCACTGCCCGCAGATCAGGTGGCTCTCCAGGGCGACGCGGTCGCCGACCCGGAGTCCGGTCACGCCGGGCCCGACCTCCACGACGGTGCCTGCGCCCTCGTGCCCGACGGCGACGGGCAGGTCGAGGTTGAACGTCTGCGCCGAGGGCGTCCACTCGTAGACCTCGCGGTCGGTGCCGCAGAGCGACGCCGCGCCCACCTCGATGACCACCTGGCCGTCGGCGGGCTTGGGGTCCGGGTGGTCGGTCACGTACTCGACACCGCGCTCGGCGGAAGTCTTGACGACAGCCTTCATGGTCGTCCCCGTTCGTCTTTGAAGGTTGTTGTTCTCAGCAGGGGTGGTCTAGTGGTGGGCTGCCTGGCCGGCGAACCGGCGCAGGATGTCGGGCGGACCGACCTGGCCGCCCTTGAGCAGCAGCCGGCATCCGGCCACGGTGGCGCGGTCGTCGGTGCGGCATATCGGTCCGGCAGTGACGAACTGGTCGGACACGCGCAATTCGCGTACGCCCATGGCCATCAGGGCGTGGCTGGAGGTGTCACCGCCCAGCACGGCGACGTCACGGGTGAGCCCGGCGGCGGCCATGCGCCCGGCGAGGGTGCCGAGCAGTCCGCCGACATGGCGTGGGTCGACCGGACCCGCCGCCGCATATCGCGGGTCCTCACTACCCCGTGTCGTGTGGACGACGACGTCGCGGCCTGCGGACAGTGCCGCGCCGGTGTGCTTCTCGAGCGTGGCGGCCAGGTCCGGGTCGTCGCTCTTGAGCAGATCGACCGGCACCGCTACGTCGGCCCAGCCGTGCGTCACAGCGTCGCCGATCTGCGCGGCGGTCGTGCTCGAGGCCGAGGCACTCACCACCAGCACCGGCCCGGAGGCGTGCTGGCGACCGGGTCGGCGCGCCTCGCGGCCGGTGGCGGTGCGGGCCAACGCGGCCATGATCCCACCGGAACCCACCACGACGCTCGGATGGGGCGCGGAGGTCTGGCCCGCGCCGCGCAGGGCGCGCGCAACCTCGTCGAGATGATCGTCGGTCACGGCATCGACCACGAACGCCGGCACGGACTCCGCCTGGCAGGCCGCCCAGCGCTCGGTGAACGAGCCGTCGGCGTAGGCCGGCAGGTGCACAGCAGCCGGGACCTGACGGTCGGTGAACTGCTCGGAGAGCACCTGGCGCAGGTCGGCCTCGTGCATGGGAGTCGAGGGATGCCGGGACATCACCGGGTGCCGGTCGAGGCGGTGCACCTGCCCGGCGAACACCCCGAAGTGGTTGCTGAAGGCGGTGTAGCGCCCGAACTGCGGTTGGGCGGGGGCGACGGCGACCGGGCCCAGCCCGGCGAACTGCTCGCGCAGCAACTCGATGCCTCGACCGATGCTGCCCAGGGTGGGCAGGCTGTCGAAGGTCGAGCAGACCTTGTAGAGCAACACCTGCGCGCAGGTCCGCGCGATCTGAGCGAGCTGTGACCGGACCAGTTCGTCAAAGGCCTCCCCGCCGAGTGAGCGCGCGGGACCGGCGATGCCGACGACGTCCGCGTCCGTCGGCAGCGGGTTATCGCCGCCTCCGACGACAAGGACGGCCTCGAGGTCGTATCGGTGGGCTTGGGCGAGGACGTCGGCGGCACCGGTGAGGTCATCGGCGACGAAGCTGACGGCGGGCATGTCAGTCCTCCTCCTCCGGCGGCGTGCGACCTGCGAACTTCTGCACCGCGTGCAGCAGCGCCGGATCACCAGTGTCCGCCGCGAGCTCCGCGGCCCGCTGCAGCGGAACTCCGTCGATGGCGGCGGCCCAGGCGTCGCGCAGGCTGCGTACTCCGGCGGCGGGTCCGTCCGGGTGTGCGGCGACGCCGCCACCGGCGAGCATGAGCAGGTCGGTGGAGCGAACCGCAGCGTAGGTGGGTGCGGCTGTGGTGACGTTCTGCCCGGACGAGAGGGTGGGTACCGGGCCGCGGGTGGCGCCGAGCGGTGCGAGCAGGCTCGCGACGTTCGCCGCGACCTCGTCGTCGGTCTCGTAGAACTTGCTGCCCAGCCCGCTGGCGTGGACGTGGTCGGCGCCGGCGAGGCGGGCGAGCTGCTGCCAGACCCGATAGGACATCCCGAGCGCGGGCGAGCGCATCGAGCCGGCCAAGCCGGCCCGGTGGCCGTGGATCGGGACCTCGGCGAACTCGCGCAGCCACGCCAGTGCCGGCAGGCCCATCACCGGGACGTTGAGCATCACGCACCGCCCGCCGGCCTCGACGACCAGGTCGTGCCGTCGGCGCAGGCCCGCGAGGTCTCCGGTGATGTTGAACGCGTACATCGTCGGGTGCCCGGTGATCTGCTCGGCCGCCCGGATCTCCTCGGTGGCCACGGCGACCCGGCGCTCGAGCGGAAGGTAGCTGGGGTCGGTCATCAGCTCGTCGTCCTTGATCAGGTCGATCGAGGCATGGGCGAGCTCGCGGACCACGGACCGGAACTGCTCCTCCGACAGCCCCACGTTCGGTTTGACGATCGTGCCGATCATCGCGCCCGCGACGTCGCCCAGCAGCCGCCGCGTCCCAGGGATGCCGAAGGCCGGGCCCGGCTGCGCGGCGATGAACTCCGCCGGCAGCTGCAGGTCCAGCACCCGGCAGGCGAACAGCTCCTGCAGTTCGAACAGGTTCCCGGCGATGGTCGTGTGCAGGGTCGCCAGGTCGGTGCCGACGTTCTCCATCGGCCACTCGACCACCACGCGGGCCGCATGGACCTTCTCCGGCTGGGTCCGCGACGGTAGCGACGGGCTACGGCGGCCCAGGTGCTGCACGTCCACGATCTGTGCGCCGTGCCGTTCGTGCAGCTCCGCCGACTCGCCGGGCACCGACACGAACGTCCCGCTGGACTGCTCGCCGGCCAGGATCGCCGCGGCACGGGCCGGCTCGATCTCCGACTCGAGGTAGTAGGCGCAGCGCACCACTCGCGGGTCACGCATCTGCTTCTCGCTCCTGCCGGTCGCAGCGGACGGTGCGCTCCGGCTGTCGGCTCGTGGGATCACTGGTCGACGCGGCGCCGTCGCTGCGGTCGGTCGTCCTGGTCCGGTCGTCGTGCGGTCGGTCCGCGACGGTGTCGCCGACCACCGAGACGTGCGCAGCCCCGGGTGCGGACTCGCCGGTGTCGGCGGGCACGTGGTCCAGGTGCGGGTGCAGATCGGCTGCGAGGGCGGCTTCGGCTTCGCGCGTTCCACCAGCGGGCTGCTTGAGGACCACCCGGGCCCACAGCACCGTGATGATCGGGCAGAGGATTGCGGTGACGACGACCGACGCGGCGACGAGCACGGTGGCGCTCTGCGCGGCCGGGGCGTAGGCCGGGTTGGCCTGCGCGACGATCGTCGGAACGACCGCGGCGTTGCCGGCCGTGGTGGCCGCGGCGAGTCCGGCGATGCCGTCACCGCCGGTCAGCTTGTCGGCCAGCAGCAACACCGCGCCACCGATGAGCACGACGAACAGTCCGAGCCCGATGCCGAGCAGACCCGCCTGCCACACCGCGGTCAGGTTGATGGTCAACCCGAGGGTGAGGCCGAGGAACGGCACCAGCGCCGGCACCGCGGGCGCCAGGAACCGGCGCATCGCCGGGTCGAGGTTGCCCAGCGCCATCCCCAGCGCCAGCGGCAGAATCGCCCCGACCAGCGCCTGCCACGGGAACGCCGACAGCCCGGCGATGCCGAGGGTGACCATCGTGAGGAACGGGCCGGACTCCAGGCTCATCACGCTGTAGGCACCGACGTCGCGGTTGCGGCCGAACTGCCCCATCAGCGACATGTACAGCCCGCCGTTGGTGTCGTTCAGCGCTGCCACCACCGCCAGCACCGACAAGCCCGCGAGCAGCCCGCCGGAGATCGGGGCCTCACCCAGCAAGCGGCCCGCGACGATGCCCACGACCGCCGCGAACAGGATCTTGCTGCCGAGCAGTGCGCCGCCCTTCTTGGCGATGTAGGGCGTGGCCTTCAGGTCCAATGTCGCACCCAGGCACACGTAGAACACGCCGAGGATCGGCGCCAAGCCGGTGAACATCGCCCCGGTGAACGACCCGAAGAACTTCCCCGCGTCCGGTGCCGCCGTGTGGATCACCGCCCCGACGAGCAGGGGAATCAACATCAACCCGCCGGGCACCTTCTCCATGCCCGCCTTGATGCGTATCGCCACTTCAACCTCCGAACAGCGATGTTCGAATGAACATTGGATGCGAGGAGAGTAGGTGTACCGTCAGGGAGAGTCAAGGGGTGCACCCTTCAGCATCTTTTGATCACCGCAGGTGGGACGGTCTGCGGCTCCGCCGATCTGTTCGCAACTCGCATGAAGCTGCTATGTTCAATCGCACATGACCTCCGACCGGAGGTGCAGAGGCAGGAGGCCGGGATGAGGCGAGTACGTGGAGCCCGGGCAAGCGCAGGCGTCCAGGTCGGCGAGCTGGAGAAACGATCGCTGCGGCATCGGGGTAGGTGCCGGTCATGAGCCTGAAGGCGATCGCAGGGCCCGGTAGCGTTACCCGGGTGTCGCAGGACAACGCCGTAGAGGACGCACGAAGTGCTCGTCAGCGCGACATCCTCAAGACGCTGCAGCAAAACCGACAGGTCGACGTCACCGAACTGGCACAGCGCTTCGGCGTGTCCGGCATGACCATCCGCCGCGACCTCGCCGAGCTCGACGAGGCCGGACAGCTACACCGGGTCCATGGTGGGGCGATCATCCGCCGCGCCCCCGCCTACGGCTCCCGGGCCTCGATCCAGGCGGGCGAGAAAGCCGCCATCGCCCGCGTCGCCGCCCAACTCGTCGAACCGGGTGCCGCCGTCGGAATCGACAGCGGAACGACCTGCCACGCCGTCGCCGCCGAACTGGCCCATCGCAGCGACCTCACCGTAGTCACCAACGCACTCCACGCTGCGATCACCGCGCGCGAGGGCGGAAGTCGGGTGATCGTGCTCGGCGGCCTGCTGACCCCCGAACTGAGCCTGGTCAACCCCGGCATCGTGCGGGAGCCGCCACAGGTCCACCTCGATCTGTTGATCCTCGGCTGCGGCGGCCTCTCCGTCGACCGCGGCATCACCTACTTCGACCCCACCGAGGTCGAGGTCCGCCGCCTCCTCGCCAGCCTGGCCGACCGCGTCGTCGTCACCGCCGACCACACCAAGTTCGACCGCAAGAAGGCCATGGTCCTGGGCCCGCTCGACCTCATCGACGTGCTCGTCACCGACGCAGCGCCACCCGAGCCCCTTCGAACCGCCCTCGCCGCGGCCGACGTGGAAGTCGTCATCGCCACCTGAAACCCCGGCGTTGGGTAAGAACGGCGATGGGTGGCCGACTTGGAGGCACGAGAACGCCTGTCGGCAAGTGGTTCGAGCACTCGAAATGATCTCCGTTGCGGTTCCCAGATCAGGACTTTCCGGCTCGCTCGGCGACCGGTCCGTGTCCGGGGAGCTGGCGCAACGCGGCCCGGATGACGGTGAGGTGGTCCGCGGCGGTGTTCGACCCGACGTTCCGGGCCGCAGCAGCACGGCGAGAGGCTCACCGGTGCCCGTCGGTCCGTGGTCGACGAACGCGCACACGGGTGATGCCCGAAATCCTTCTTGAACGTCGGCGCCGCACCCCCTTGCCCGAATGCGGAGTGTGCCCAGGGTGGCGTCCACGTCGATGACCAGCGGCCGCGCCACGTCGGTTTCGTGATCGGGAGCATGCGCCCCGGCCAGCACTCATGCCCGCGAACGTGCGACCGCGCGGGCGGGGTCGATCGCCGCCGACACGGCCGAAGCGTCGGCGGCGAGCCGGTCGACAGTGCGCGACACCGTCGGATCCGACGCCACCTACCCAAACAGGCCCGGTTCGAGCAAGTGCGACCAGATGTGGACTAGCCGCCCGACGATCTTCGCGGAAGATCGCTTCACTGGAGGTCAACATGGCGTCTGACCTGCAGATTTACGTGGAGCCGCCTTGGGGAGTCGAACCCCAGACCTACGCATTACGAGAATTTTCGTCTTCGTGGTCACGGCAGGCGTCAGCTGCATCAGTGCAGCTCAGAGACTCGGCTCGGCTCATGACTGGCATCGCGGGAACTGGTTGGAGGCCACGAAGGAGGCCACACGGCCGGGACGCCGACGTGGCGGGCGCCGCTACGACCGAGAATTCCCGCCACGGTCGCAACCGCCACCGCTTCGCTAGCAGGGCCGGTAAGTCTCGCCACCGGGCAGGTAGCACCGGGGTCCTGTGTAGCCCGGGTCGGGGTCGCTCTTGTCGCCGTCCCGCGGCGCGGTCACATCATCGTCATCGTCAGGGCGTGGACTGACATCGCGGTAGCGTTCTGATGCCTGCCGGTTCGGCGGTCGTTGTCGGAGTAGTCGGAGGTGCTGGTGTCCGGCCGCGGCGACACCACGCGTATGCAGGTCGAGCCGTAGATGCCCAGCCTTGCGGCCCTCGCCGCCTCGTAGGCGCTCTGGAGCTCGACGGTGTAGACGGGATCTCCGGCGTACGCCGGGAACCGTCGTACGAGCCCCTGCTGCATCATCTCGTGCGCGAGGTCCTTGGTCGAACCAGCGCTCTCGCCGTAGCGCACATACCTGAGCGGCCGTCCGATCCTATCCACCGCGTTCCGGCCGTCTGTGTAGACGTGGACGACCTGGTCGGTGAGCTCGCGACGCACAAACGAGGCAGCGTCCGCACCGCCGCACTCGTCGACTTCGGGTGCGTCAATGCCGATCAGCTGGATCTGGCTACCGTCCTCGAGCTCAACGGTGTCGCCGTCAACGATGCGCGTGACGACGACCGCCTCGCCGCCTGGCTGACAGGTCGACCGTGCGGAGTAGGTAGGCGGGGCCTCAGAACACTTCTCGGGAAAAGACCGGCGTTCACCCTCGGCCTCCGGCAGACAAGCGACCGCAAGAACGCCGAGCACGAGAAGGAACACGACCAGGCACCCCGCAGCGCCGGACACATTCCGAGAGCCGGAGCCGGCCTGCGCCTTCGGTGGCGGCACAGCGGTCGCAGCCACCTGCCCCTCCCTCTGACGATCGGGCACTGCCCGCGTCGTCCGGGCCGATCGTCTACTTCAGGAGACGACTGACGGCACCGCTGGTTGGCGGCCAATCGGAGTAGGTCAGTGGCGATCGATACGACGGCACGTCCTCCCACAGCACTGACTGCCGTGGCCTCCGGGGCTGAGCGTGCCGCTTGTGCAGCGGGTGGGCGTCCATCAGCGCTCCCCTGGCCCGCGCCGCACTGAGCTGAGCGCCCGCTAACCGGCACCGCTTCGACCCCGACCGACGGGCAACAGCCGACGGGTAGCGGGCCAGGTCGTCAAGAGTAGGGGCCAGCATCCACATACGACCACAATCGTGATCTCGCCCTAGGTCACTAGAGGTAACGGGGGGACCACGGATGTGGAATTCTCGTTCGTGATGATCCCTAAGGATGAGGGTGGCCGGCTCGCAGCCGAGCAGCGTGCACGCGTGCTCATCGACCGTCAGCTCACAGCAGCGGGATGGGCGGTGCAGGACAAGAAGAACCTGAGCCTGTACGCCTCGCAGGGCGTCGCTGTGCGCGAGATCGTCATGAAGGCCGGCCACGGGCGAGTCGACTACTTGCTCTACGTCGACAAGAAGGCCGTCGGCGTCATCGAGGCGAAGCCCGAGGGCACGACGCTGAGCGGGGTCGAGTGGCAGTCGAGCATGTACGCCGACGGGCTCCCGGCCGACGTCCAGCTCAGGGCTATCCTGCGCGACGGTCGCCTGCCCTTCGTGTTCGAGGCGTCTGGCTCGGAGACACACTTCACCAACGGATTCGATCCCGACCCTCGTGCCCGCCGCCTCTTCAACTTCCCCAAGCCGGCCACGCTGGCCCGCATTCTCCGCGAAGCCGATGCGGACTCAGAGCACTCGACCTGGCGAGCGAAGGTCCGCCAGCTGCCCGCGCTCGACGAGGCCCCGCTGCGGCCCGCGCAGATCAAGGCCATCAAGGGTGTAGAGAACAGCCTCGCCGAGCAGCGCTTCAGTCGAAGCCTCATCCAGATGGCCACCGGCGCCGGCAAGACCTACACCGCGGTGACCCTGTCATATCGGCTGCTCAAGTGGGGCGGCTTCGGCAGGATCCTCTTCCTGGTCGACCGCAACAACCTCGCCGACCAGACGCTGGCCGAATTCCAGAACTACCGCACGCCCGGCGAGAACCGCAGGTTCACCGAGCTGTACAACGTGGACAAGGTCCGCCGAGCCGGGATGGCCGCTTCGACGAAGGTCGCCGTCTCCACCATCCAGCGCGTGTTCATGGCGCTGCGCGGCGAGGACGTCGCAGACGCCGACGACCAGAACATCGACACCTACGTCCCCGACAAACCCGTCGACGTGGGCTACAACCCCGAACTGCCGCCCGAGGCCTTCGACCTGATCATCGTCGACGAGGCGCACCGCTCCATCTACGGAGTGTGGCGCCGCGTGCTGGAGTACTTCGACGCCCACATCGTCGGTCTCACTGCCACGCCCGGCAAGCAGACCTTCGGCTTCTTCCAGCAGAACCTCGTCTCCGAGTACACCTACCCCGAGTCCGTCGCCGACGGCGTCAACGTCGACTTCGACCTCTACCGCATCCGCACCCAGATCACCGAGCAGGGCTCCACCATCGAGGCCGGCACGATCGTGCCCAAGGTCGACCGCCGCACCCGCAAGCAACGCCTGGAAGCTCTCGACGACGACCTCGACTACACCAACACCCAGCTCGACCGCGCCGTCACCAGCAAGAGCCAGATCCGGACCGTCCTCGAGACGTTCCGCGACAAGCTGTTCATCGAGATCTTCCCCGGCCGCTCCAGCGTCCCCAAGACGCTGATCTTCGCCAAGGACGACGCGCACGCCGAAGAGATTGTCACGACAGTGCGAGAAGTTTTCGGCAAGGGCAACGACTTCGCCGCGAAGATCACCTACAGCGCCACCAAACCCAAGGAACAACTCCAGACATTTCGCACCTCGCCTACGCTGCGCATCGCCGTCACCGTCGACATGATCGCGACAGGTACGGACGTCCGTCCGCTGGAGTGCGTCTTCTTCATGCGCGACGTCCGCTCCGCCCAGTACTTCGAGCAGATGAAGGGCCGTGGCGCGCGCACCATCTCCCCCGCGGACTTCCAGAGCGTCACCCCCGACGCCGACGTGAAAACCCGATTCGTGCTCGTCGACGCCATCGGAGTCACCGAGCACCCGTTCGTCCAGCCCCCGCTCAACCGCGAGAAGACCGTCCCGCTCAAGAAGCTGCTCGACAAGGCCGCCAACCTCACCCTCACTGAGAACGACGCCGCCACGCTCGCGTCCCGGCTCGCGAAGCTGGAGCTCGAGCTGACCCCGGCCGAGCGAGCCGAGCTCGACGACGTCGCCGGGACTCCCATCAAGGACGTCGTCCGCGGGCTCGTCGAGGCCGTCAACCCCGACCGCCAGGCGCAGGCAACCGAGCGCGCTGCTGACCCGGCGGCAGCGATCCGCGAGCTCATCGAGAAGGCCGTTGAGCCCGTCGCCGCCAACCCGGAACTGCGCAACCGCATCATCGAGCTACGCCGCACCCACGACCGCGTCGTCGACGAGATCAGCGTCGACACCCTCATCGACGCGCACGGCGTCGTCGACACCGACCGCGCCCGAACGACCATCGAGTCCTGGAAGGCCTTCCTCGACGAGCACCGCGACGAGATCACTGCGATCCAGCTCCTGGGCGAGGCCCGCGACCGCCGCATCAACTACGCCGACCTGCAGGAACTCGCGGACCGCATCGCCCGCCCGCCCCGCAACTGGACGCCCGACCTCATCTGGAACGCCTACCTCGCCATCGACGTCACCCACCGGCAGGCCGCCGGCCCACAGGTACGCACCCGGCTATCCCTCACCGACCTCGTCTCCCTGCTGCGCTACACCCTCGGCTCCGACGACCAGCTCGTCCCCTACGCCAACCGCGTCAAGGAGAAGTACGTAGGCTGGCTCGCCCAACAAGAACAAGCAGGCGTGCGCTTCACCGACACCGAGAGGTGGTGGCTAGACCGCATGGTCTCCGTCATCGCCTCCTCTGCCGGCATCACACCAGACGACCTCGAAGAGGCGCCCTTCACCGAACGCGGCGGCATCGACGGTGCCCTCCGCGACCTCGGCGATCGCGCAGCTGACTTGATCGACGACTTGAACGAGGAACTGACCGCGTGACCGACCTCCCAGCAACTTGGCGTTACGCACCGCTCGCAGAGATTGCGGCAGTTCAGGGCGGAATCCAGAAGCAGCCGAAACGAGCACCGAGGTCAAACCGCTATCCGTTTCTTCGAGTCGCTAATGTCACGGCAGCTGGGCTTGATCTCCGCACGGTGCACGAGATCGAGCTCTTCGGCGAGGACGAACTTGATCGGCTTCGCCTCCACCCGGGGGACTTGCTGGTAGTCGAAGGAAATGGAAGTCCAGCGCAGATCGGCCGCGCCGCGGTCTGGGACGGGTCGATCAAAGATTGTGTCCACCAGAACCATTTGATTCGGGTTCGCCCAGGACCGGCCCTGTTACCAGAGTATCTTGGCCTGATTTGGAATTCTCCTACTATTCGCCAGAATCTAACAGAAGTGGCGAGCTCCACTAGCGGACTCCACACGCTTAGCGTCGCGAAACTCAAGAAGATCGCCCTCCCATTACCCACGCTGGAAGAGCAGCGGCGGATCGTTGTCGTTCTCGAAGGCCACCTCTCCCGTCTTGATGCAGCGGCAGCAACGTTGGCAGTTGCCGCCCAGCGCCTGCATCGTCTACAGGAGCGCCTGGTGCTGGATGCAATTACAGGATCCAGTCACGACAGCGAGCGATCGGAGTGCCAGCTCGCCGGCGTCGGCTCGAACGATGGCAACCTCCCAGACCTTCCGATGGGGTGGACATGGTCTCGTCTCGGCGATGTCGCTGATGTCGTCGGTGGAGTCACGAAGGACGCTAAGAAACAGGCGGACCCCGGCTTTATTGAGGTTCCCTATCTTCGCGTTGCTAACGTCCAACGGGGCCGACTCGATCTGAGCGACGTCGCCCGCATCCGTGTGAGCCCCTCCAAGGCTGAGGCGCTGTCCCTTCGGCCAGGTGACGTCCTACTCAATGAGGGCGGCGATCGTGACAAGCTCGCGCGCGGGTGGGTGTGGGAGGGCCAGATCGAGCACTGTATCCACCAGAACCATGTCTTCCGCGCACGCGTTCGTAACCCGCGACTCGACCCCTACTTCCTGTCTTGGACGACCAACACAATCGGTGGCCGTTGGGCCGAGCGAAACGGGAAACAGAGCGTCAACCTTGCTTCAATCAGCCTGTCGATGATCAGGCGCATGCCGGTGATCGTTCCGGCATCCGGACATGCGTCAGTTGCTATCGCGCGCCTCCGCGACGAACTGGACTCGATGGCTCGCCTTCGCGAGGAGATCGCTCGAGCCGAGACGCAGAACAAGGCGCTGCGCCGCGCCGTGCTAGCCGCGGCCTTCACGGGTGCATTGTCTTGTCGAACCGGTGAGGTACCGGTATCCGATGAATCGGTCGTCGCGTGAGCGGAAAGCAGATCAAGTTATTCCTGGTGGAGGGCACGCCGGGTGGCCTGACAACAGCCGAGATTCCCAACTGGACTGGGCACGTCGTCACCGCGTCCCGCTCCGATATCGCGAAGCTCTTGTCTCGCGACGAGGCTGAGCGCACCGGCGTCTACTTCCTGCTCGGTAGCAGCGAACTGGGAGAAACGCGCTGCTACATCGGCGAAGCCGACGTCGTCCGAGACCGACTCAAGCAGCATGTCAAGGGTAAGGACTTCTGGGACCGTGTCGTCGTTGTTACGTCAAAGGACGCGAATATCACTAAGGCTCACGGTCGTTACCTGGAGGCCCGACTGATCGCGCTCGTCAAGCAGGCCGGCCGTGTGACCGTCGAGAACAGCCAGGCGCCGGATGTGCCGAAGCTGCCGGAGGCCGACGTCTCGGACATGAACGAGTTCGTAGCCCAGCTGCAGATCGTGCTGCCCGTGCTGGGGATCAACGCGATTCGCGTCAAGCCCTCCCCGAAAGCGCCCGCCGAGCCGCAGGAATCCCCCGTCTTCCGGCTGCTCAACGCGAAGCTGGGAGTTGACGCGCAGGCACAGCAGGTCGACGGCGAGTTCACAGTGCTGGCGGGCTCGAAGATCGTCGCGGTATTCCCACCGGGAAGCCCGAAGCACTCGGCCAGCACGGCGAAGCAGCATGCGGCGAGACACGCCGAGTTCGAACGGCTGCTCGCCGACGGATCCATCGTTGTCGAGGACGGGAACGGCCGAGTCGCTCGGGACATCGTCTTCACCTCGCCGTCAGCGGCCGGATCGGTTCTGCAGGGACGTGCCTCGTGCAACGGGCGGATCGAGTGGGTCGCCAGCGACGGCAAGACCTTCGGCGCCTGGGAGAAGCGCGGTGTCGACTGAGCCGACGGACAGCCGGGTGCGAGACTGCCGGACATGCCCGTGGACTCCCGCCGTCTGGTCGACAAGATCTGGTCGTATTGCCATGTCCTGCGCGACGACGGCGTCGGAGTCATCGAGTACACCGAGCAGCTGACCTACCTGCTGTTCCTCAAGATGGCGCACGAGCGGGCGACCCGGAAGCTCAAGCCGCAGCAGATCGTCCCTGAGAAGTACTCGTGGCAGCGGCTGCTTGACGCCGAGGGCACAGACCTCGAAGTCACCTATACGGAGATTCTGGTTGGGCTGGCGGAGCAGCCGGGCACACTCGGCACGATCTTCCGCAAGGCACAGAACCGCGTGCAGGACCCCGCCAAGCTCAAGCGCCTGATCGTCGACCTGATCGACAAGGAGAACTGGTCGGCCTCCGGGACCGACCTCAAGGGCGACGCCTACGAGCAGCTGCTCGCCAAGGGCGCCTCCGACAAGGGCTCAGGCGCGGGGCAGTACTTCACCCCGCGAGACCTGATCGCCGGGATCGTCGACGTCATCCAGCCCACGGCCGACGACACCGTCGTCGACCCAGCCTGCGGCACAGGCGGGTTCCTCCTCGTCGCCCACGAACGAGCAGCAGAGGGCTCCGAGCAGTTCACCCCGGTACAGCGACTGAGGCTGCGCGACGAGTTCGCCACCGGCTACGAGCTCGTCGACGGCACCGCCCGGCTCGCTGCAATGAACCTGCTACTGCACGGCATCGGGACGCCCGACGGCGACTCGCTGATCGACGTCCGTGACGCTCTCATCGCAGACCCCGGACGCCGCTGGTCCGTCGTCCTGTCGAACCCGCCGTTCGGGCGCAAGTCCTCGCTCACCATGATCGGCTCCGACGGGCGCGAGGTTCGCGAGGACAGAGAGATCGAGCGCCAGGACTTCGTGGTCACGACCTCGAACAAGCAGCTCAACTTCCTGCAGCACATCATGACGATTCTCGATATCAACGGCCGCGCGGCCGTCGTACTACCCGACAATGTGCTGTTCGAAGGCGGTGCCGGCGAGACCCTCCGCCGCAAGCTGCTGGCCGACTTCGACCTGCACACGATGCTGCGGCTCCCGACCGGCGTGTTCTACGCCCAGGGCGTGAAGGCCAACGTGCTGTTCTTCGAAAAGAAGCCAGCCTCCGAGCAGCCCTGGACCCAGCGCCTCTGGGTGTACGACCTGCGCACCAACCAGCACTTCACGCTCAAGCAGAACCCGCTGCGCCGCCACCACCTCGACGAGTTCGTCGACGCGTACCTTCCAGGCAAGCCCCGCGACGAGCGCACCGAATCCGAGCGGTGGAAGTCCTTCACCTACGACGAGCTCGTCAGCCGCGATAACGCAAACCTCGACATCACGTGGCTACGCGACGAGTCGCTCGAAGACACCGACAACCTCCCCGCGCCCGCAGTCATCGCCCGGGAGATCGTCGAGGACCTGACCTCCGCTCTCGCCGAGTTCGAGGCCGTCGCCGCTGCGCTCGAGGGTCAAGTGAACGGCGAACTGTAGGTATCGCCTGCCCTTGAGATCGTGTCAAGGCGCTCAGAGCGGTAGCCCGTGAGCGCTTTGGGGTCGCCGACCTCCTGGACTGCGAGCACGTCCGGATCCAGCGCGGCGGAAGCCTGCATTACCTCCTCGGGACGCAGGTCCAGCCGTGAACGCATGAACCGCACGGGATGACGCCAGCGGCCGTACTCGAAGGCGGCGTCGACCTCGAGCTCGACCACCACCTCAGGTGCCACCTGCACGTACGCGACCGGTTCGCTCGGGCGCTGCCCGAATCGGGCCGACGGGATCACCTCCGGCCACGGATGTCCACCGGCCGGCGCGGTCAGCACACCTCGCAGCTGCGCGCGGGCGGCGGGGGACAGCGGCGTCGTGCGGCCGGCGACTCGCAGCCGGCCGTGCGCACCGAACCGGCCGACCACCAGCGCGTCGGGCTCGGCGAGGGTGCCGAGCACTCCCCCGACGACCGCCTCGGCGCTCAGCCGCGTCTTGACCTTCCGCCATCCCCGGGCACCGGCGCGGTAGGGCTGGTCGACCCGCTTGGCCACCACGCCCTCGATGCCCGACGCGGTGTGCTCCCGCATCCACAAGCGTCCGACCGCCGGGTCGGCGGAGGTGGGCATGAGCACCAGCCCGTGCGGCAAGCGTGCGCCGAGCAGCTCCTCCAGGCGCCGGTGCCGCTCCGCCCACGGCAGCGGGCGCAGGTCCGTGCCCTGGCGCGCCAGCAGGTCGAACACGACATAGGCGGCCGGCGTGGCCGCGGCGAGCCGACCGGCGCCGGCAGTCGAGGGCTGCAGGCGTTCCTGCAGGGCTGCGAAGTCGAGCCGGCCCTGCTGCCACACCACTAGACCGTATGGGGGCCGGCGCCTCGCTCGTAAGTTGGCGCGGGTCACCGTCACGACCGGTGGCGGTGCCGCATTTACGGGAGGCGCCGGTGCTGTCG
>NZ_JNYD01000022.1 GCF_000717175.1 Pseudonocardia autotrophica
ACTCCTCAGAAGCCACCAACGACAAGAACCGATCAGCCACACCCTGCCGTCGCGGGCGTCCGGAACACCTCGTCCCGAACATCAACAACCTTACGGAGACCCGATGACGGAGCTGGTGACCGACGGTCTCGGCTACTGGGCGGCGGCCGCGCCGGAGCGGCCGGCGATCGTCTTCGACGGCACGGACGTCGTCGACTACCGCACGCTGGACCGCTGGACGGACGCCGCGGCGCACTTCCACGCGGCCTGCGGCGTCGTGCCCGGGGACCGGGTCGCGATCATCGGCGACAACGCCCTGGAGTGGGTGGTCGCCGGGATCGGGGCGTTGAAGCTGGGCGCGATCGTCGTCCCGCTCAACAACCGGTTCACCAGCGACGAGCTGCGTTACCTCGTCGAGGACTCGGAGCCACGGGTGGTGCTCGCCGACGAGGCCCACCGGGAGCGGATCGCCGCCGCCCTCGGGGGCACGTCGGTGAGCCTGCTCGGGCTGTCGGAGTTCACTGGTCTGCGGGACACGGACCCGGCCCCGGTGCCGCGGCCGACGGCGGGGCCGGACGACGTCACGCAGATCATCTACACCAGCGGCACCAGCAGCAGGCCCAAGGGCGTGATCTTCACGCACCGCAGCACGTTCAACCTGATCGCGGACTTCGCCTTCGCCGAGCCCGCGATCCGGCCGGGCGCGCGGATGATCTACCTGCTGTCGATGTCCGGCGCACCCGGGCTGCTCTGGCACTTCCTGCACCCGCTGACGCGCGGCGTGTCGATGTACTACGAGAAGGGCTTCGACGCACCGACCGCCCTGCGGCGGCTCGCCGGCGAGAAGATCCAGATCATGTGCGGCGTACCGGTGCTGTTCGAGCAGATGGCGAAGCAGCCCGCGTTCGCCGCGGCCGACCTGTCGTCGTTGGAGCTGGTCACGATCGCCGGGGCCCGGGCCTCGGTCGGCACGATCCGGGCGTGGCTGGACAAGGGCGTGCTGCTGCGGCAGGCCTACGGCATGACCGAGCTCGGCGGGATCTCCACGCTGAACCCGGCCGACCAGGCCGTCTCCCGGCCCGAGTCGATCGGCCGGGGCACGGTCTTCACCCGGCACCGGGTGGTCCGGCCCGACGGGACGGACTGCGACCCGGAGGAACCCGGCGAGATCATCGTGGCCGGCCCCGGCGTCACGCCCGGCTACTGGCGCAACGAGAAGGCCTACGCCGACGCCATGCGGGAGGGCTGGTTCCACAGCGGCGACGTCGGGATCAAGGACGCGGAGGGCTACATCCGGGTGGTCGACCGGCTCAAGGACATCATCATCACCGGCGGCTACAACGTCGCCCCGTCCGAGATCGAGGCGGTGATCGCCGAGATCCCCGAGGTCGTCGAGGTGTGCGTCATCTCGGCCGACGATCCCAAGTTCGGCGAGACGCCGGCGGCGATCGTGTATGCCGAGGCGCACCTCGAACCGGAGGCGGTCACGGCGTTCTGCCGGGAGCGGTTGGCCGGGTACAAGGTGCCCCGGCACGTCGTGGTGCAGCAGCAGCCGCTGATCCGGATGGCGAGCGGCAAGATCGCGCGCCGGCAGATCCGGGAGGCACACCCCGAGCTGGCGGCGCCGGCGCAACCGGTGGCGTGAAGCCCTGCCGACGTGAAAATGGGCATCGTCGCCGACGTGCACGGCAACGCCGCGGCGTTCGACCGTGCGCTCGGTGAGCTCGCCGCCGAGGCGGACGCACTGCTCGTCGCCGGGGACGCCTTCTCGGACCACCGGTTCTCGAACGACATCGTCCGGGCGATGCGCGAGGCGGAGGCGCTCTACGTGCTCGGCAACCACGAGCTGTCCTTCCTCGGCCCGGGTGGGACCCGCGCCCGCGAGTCGCCGCGGGTCTCCCGGGCCGAACTGGCGTACGTCGAGGCGGCGCCCACCGAGCTGCGGTGCACCATCGGCGGGATGCGCCTGTTGATGGTGCACGGCAGCCCCTTCCCGCCCTACGCCCGCTACCTCGATCCGGAGAGCCCGGAGTTCGAGCGCGCCGGTGAGCTCGACGCCGACCTCGTGGTCCTCGGACACACGCACCTGCCCATGGCCCGACGGGTGGGCCCCACACTGATCGTCAATCCCGGGTCGGTCGGGATGAGCGACCAGCCCGCCCGCGGCGATCAGGTCGGTTACGCCATCGTGGACACCGACTCGGGCGAGGTGATCTTCCGTTCCTTCGACAATCCCCGCCGCGCGGCCGTCTAGGCTGCGGTGATGCCCCGTCCGAAGCAGCCGCTGATCTCCCGCGCCGCCGCCGTCGCGGCCGCGCTGCGGCTCATCGACGAGCAGGGCTACGAGAGCTTCTCGCTGGAGAAGCTGGCCCGCGAGATGGGTGTGCGCAGCCCCTCGCTCTACCACCACTTCGCCAACCGCTCCGACCTGCTCACCGAGGCCTCGCGGGCGCTGCTGTCCTCGGTGCGTCTCGCGCCGGTCCCGGCGCCGGGGGAGTGGCAGGAGTGGTTCGTGGCGCTCTGCCTCGGCACCTACCGCCTGCTCCTCGACCATCCGCGTGCCGCGGGCCTGCTCTACGCCTACTTCCCGAACACGGTGATCATGCCCTCGCACGAGCGGGGTGCCCGGGTCCTGGCCGAGGGTGGGGTGCCGGCCGGGGACCGCTGGGTGATCATGCGCGGGCTGGAGAAGCTCGTGTTCGGCATGGCCTTCGCCGACGCCGGCGACGCGGTGCACGGCCGTACCCACATCCCGCAGGGCGTGGAGCGCGAGCGGTACCCGTACCTCGTCGAGGCGATCGAGTCCGGCGGAGCGGAGGGCGAGGCGCTGCTGGAACGATCGGTGCGGCTCTACCTGGCCGGGATCTCGGCCTCGCTCGTCACCAGCTGAGGCGCGTCACCGGCTGGTCCTCGCGAGTGGTCAGGTCCCCGCGAGTTCAGCCATCGATCCGGTGCGACCGTGCGGGTCGCGGCACCGCCGATGCGGCCGCTGCCTGATGGCTTGAGTTCACGATGCGGCGGACGTCCCGGGTCCGGGGACGGCGATCGCCGCGCGGCTGGGTGCCGGGGCGTCCACGTCGATGTACGGGAGCGCGCCGCGCAGGAAGCAGCGGATGGACTCCGCGAACAGGTCCTCGACGGACCGTGGGTTGAGCTCTGCGGCCTCGGCCAGCGTCGGCTCGGTCGTGGGGTCGACGTTCGCGAACGCCCGGCCCCGCTCGTCCGGGCCCTTGACCGCCTCGGTGATGGCGGCCGCGACCGTGAGCTTGTCCATGCCGTCGAGGATCAGCACACGCTGCTCGGGCGGCACGCCGAGCTCCGCGAGCAGGCGCGCGCTGGTGTCGTAGGTGCGGGTGAGGACGTCCCGGGGCATGAACTGCAGCAGGACGGGGGCGGCGTTCCGGTGCCGCAGCACCGCGCTGCGGAAGTCGAGGCTCAGCCGCACGAACCACTCCACCCAGTTCGGCACGCTCTGCTCGTCCGGCCACTTCGCCTCGAGCACGATCGCCCGCGCGACCGCCCGGAGGATCTCGGCCTTGTCCTGGAAGTGGTGGTAGAGCGAGGGCGCGCGGACGTTCAGCTCGCGCGCCAGCCGCGGGAGGCTGAAGGCGTCGAGGCCCTCGGTGTCGATGATCCGCAGGGAAATCTCGATCACCGAGTCGTACCTGATCAGCGGCTTCGCCGGGCGTGGCATGCGGACCATTATCCGCGATCCCGCCCCGCACTTGTCGCGCGCCACGCTGCCTATTACCTTTAGATTTCTCGACGCGGAGGGGGCGGGGATGTCCGGAGAGCGACGCACGGCCACCTACTGCCGGGTGTGTGAACCGGCGTGCGGCCTCGTCGCCACCGTGCGCGACGGCGAGCTGGTCGCCCTGGAGCCGGACCGCGACCACCCCGTCTCCCGCGGCTTCGCCTGCCGGAAGGGCATGGCCGGCGCGGCGATCCACGCCGACCCCGACCGCCTTGACCATCCCCTGCACCGCTTCGACGGCGAGGCGGAGGTGAGGTCCTGGGACGACGCCGTCGGCGGGATCGCCGCCACCCTCACCTCGCTCCTCGACGAGTACGGCCCGGAGAGCATCGGGCTCTACATGGGCAACCCCGCCAGCTTCAACTCGCAGATCGGCATCGGCACACCGGAGCTGTTCGCGCGCCTCGGCGTCACCCGCGTGTTCAACTCGGCCACACAGGACTGCAGCAACAAGTTCGCGGCCGCCACGGCGATGTTCGGTACCTCCGCCCTGCATGCCCTCCCGGACCTGCGGCGGACCGAGGCGCTGCTGCTGCTCGGCTCGAACTGGCGGGTGAGCAAGGGCAGCTTCCTCGTCGTGCCCAACGCCTACCGCGAGCTCGCCGACGCCGCCGCGCGGGGCGCCCGCATCTGGTTCGTCAACCCGCGGGACACCGAGACCGCAGGTCCGCGGACCGGCGAGACCGTGCCGATCAAGCCGGACACGGACGTCTACCTCCTCGCCGCACTGATCCACGAGATCGACCGCACGTGCGGGTTCGATCCCGTCGCCGACGAGCAGGGGGCGCACCTCGACGAGCTGCGCGCCTTCGTCGCGGACTACCCGCCCGAGCGGGTCGCCGAGGTCTGCGGAGTCCCGGCGGACCGGATCCGCGGGATCGCCCGCGACTTCGCCGCCGCCCCGCGCGCGGCCGCGCACATGTCCACCGGCGTCAACATGGGCCGGCAGGGCATGCTCGCGTACTGGCTGATGACCATGCTGGTGCTGGTCACCGGCAACCTGGACCGGGAGGGCGGCAACATCCCCGGCCGCGAGGTCTACCCGGCGGCCCGGAAGGCCCGTGGCGACCTGGCGCGCGACGTCGTCGACGGCGAGTTCGGCCCGATGCGCCGCGGGCACCTGCCCGGCGCGCTGCTGGCCGACTACGTCCTCGACGCCGAGCAGCCGATCCGCGCCCTCGTCGTGATCGCGGGGAACCCGCTGCTCACGATCCCGGGCGAGGAGCGGCTGCGGAAGGCCTTCGAGGCGCTCGAGCTGCTCGTCGTGATCGACCTCTACCCGAACGCGACGGGCGAGTACGCGGACTGGCTGCTGCCGGCCGCCGACATGTACGAGCGGGCCGACGTCAACGTCGCGACCCTCGGCATGGCGGCCAGCACGTTCGTGCAGTGGACGCCCGCCGTCGTCCCGCCGCGGCACGAGCGGCGCGAGGAGTGGTGGATCCTCGCCCGGATCGCCCAGGAGATGGGGCTTCCGTCCGTGCTCGACGCCGAGGACCCCGAGACCGCGCGCTGGTCCCGCGTCGACCACATGCTGGCCGCGGGTGGCCTGACCCGCGAGCAGGTGACGTCCCGCTCGCACGGGCTTCCCGTCGGCGACGCCGAACCGGGGTCCCTGTTCGCCCGACACATCCAGACCACCGACGGCCGCGTGGACTGCCGCCCGGCGGCCTTCGACGCCGCGATCGCGCGGTGCGCCCGGATCTTCGCCGAGCTCGCGACCGAGAAACCGGACCAGCTCAAGCTGATCTCCCGGCGGGACGCCAAGGCGCAGAACTCCTGGTACGCGAACGTGCCCGAGATGAAGCGCGGGCCGCGGGACCGCAATCCGCTCACCCTCAACCCCGACGACGCGACGCGGCTCGGACTGTCCCCGGGCGACGAGGCTGTCGTGCGCTCGGCGTGGGGCGAGGTCCGGGCGACCGTCGCTCTCGATCCCGGGCTGCGGGAGGGCGTCGTCGCGATGGAGCACGGCTGGGGGCTCCAGCCGGGACTGCGGCTGTCCCGCGAGCGCCCCGGGGTGAACGTCAACCGGCTGATGCCGCACGGGCCGGGCAGCTACGAGCCGGAGTCGAACATGGCCCGGCTGACCGGGATCCCCGTCGAGGTGCGCCCGCTCCGGCTTCCACTGGAGCCCTCGGTGGTGTAAACCTAGATGTAGTAGATAAACGTCGACGAGGGGGTCGCCATGACAGCTGCGCCTCGAGGGGACCGGATCCGGCGGGCTCTGGACCACCTGCGCAACGACACCACCGAGGAGTTCGACTCGGTCGTCCCGTTCGGTCCTGAGCAGTACCGCGACCCGGGCATCGCCCAGCGGGAGCGCGACCTCGTCTTCGGCCGGGTGCCGTCGATCGTGGCCCACGCGACCGAGCTGCCGAAGCCGGGGGACTTCCTCACGCTGCAGATGCCGCGGAACAAGGTGATCGTGGTGCGGCAGAAGGACGGCTCGGTGAAGTCGTTCGTGAACCTGTGCCGGCACCGCGGGGCGTTGCTGGAGGAGCAGGAGAAGGGCCGCTGCCGGTTGTTCTCGTGCGGCTACCACCGCTGGTCGTACGACACGGACGGCTCGTTGCGGGCGATCACCCGGGACAACACGTTCGGCGAGATCGACCGGACGCGGTTCGGGCTGATCGAGCTCCCGACCGAGGAGCGGCACGGTCTGATCTGGATGGTCGACGACGCCGTGGACAGCGGAGCCGAGATCGACGTCGCCTCGTGGCTGGGTCCGGAGGTCGACGACATCCTGGCCGGCTACCGGCTGCAGGACCTGCTGGCCGTCCGGTCCGAGGGCTTCGACGAGCCCGCCAACTGGAAGCTCATGCAGGACGCGTTCACGGACAACTACCACATCCAGTACGCGCACCCTAACACTGCGGGCAAGCACGTGCACACGAACGTGCAGGTCGTCGAGGACTTCGGCCGGCACGCGCGCATGCTCTCGCCCCGCAAGAAGATCGACCGCTGGCTGGAGGAGGACCCCGGCGACCGCGACCTCGGCCGGTACGTCATCGACGGGCACTTCCTGCTGCCCAACAGCACCCTGCTCCGCCAGCCCGACGACCACTTCGAGCTGCTCACCTTCCGTCCGCACCCCACCGACCCGGGGCGCTGCCGCATGGAGATGCGGCTGCTCGTGCCCAGCCTCGAGGCCAGCGGCATGACGAAGGAGAAGTGGGAGGAGGTCTGGGACAAGAACTGGAAGATCCTGCTCGCCGTGCTGCACCAGGAGGACTTCCCCCTGCTGCGGGCCGCCCAGACCGGGCTCGTCAGCGCGAACGCGGGCGGGATGGTGCTGGGCCGCAACGAGGTCGTGAACCAGATCTTCCACCGCGAGCTGCGGAAGCTGCTCGCCTGATCCTCACGCGAGGAACGCGGGCACCAGGAACGTGCGCAGCTCGCGCCGGAGCTCGTCCGGCGCGAGGCGCATGCCCTCCTCCTGCGACACCATCATCGTGGTGATGCGGGCCAGCCACCGGGCGGCCTCGTGCAGGTCCAGCTCGGCCCGCATCTCGCCGTTCTGCTGTGCCGCCTGCAGGATCGGTTCCCACAGCTCATAGGTCAGCTGGTGGGACACGCCCTCCCCGCCGAGGATCCGCGCGGCCAGACCCGGCTGGTCGCCCGTGACGAGCAGCTGTACCACCGGGTCCTTGTGGCCGCGGTCGACGTTGTAGATCAGGCCCTCCACCAGCTTCTCCCCGAAGCTCGGGAAGCGCCGGATGTGCGCCTGGGCGCGCGGGATGTTCAGGCGCGCCCGACGGGTGATCGAGGCCAGGACCAGCGCCTCCCGGTCCGCGAAGTACCGGTACACGGTGGCGCGCGAGACGCCGCCGGCCTTCGCCACGTCCTCCATCGTCGTCTTGGCGATCCCGAAGCGCTCGAAGCACTCCTCCGCGGCGTCGAGCAGCTGCGCCTGCATGCCTGCCGGCTCCTCGGTCGTGCTCGCGCGTGGGCTCGCCATGGCGGTGAGTCTAGGCCAGGTCTGCGAAATGAGACGCTTGACGAATAATGTCTCATGTGCCACGGTCGACGCATCCCGGACCTGGAGGCGTCGACGATGGAGTCGAGGGACGTGAGCGGTTACTCCCTGCTGGCGGGCGTGCGGATCCTCGAGGTCGCACAGCTCGCGCCGTCGTCCGTCGGCGGCCACCTCGCCGACCTGGGGGCGGACGTGGTCAAGGTGGAGACCGGCACGGGCGAGGGCGTACGGCACAACGGGGCCCGCGCCGTCGGCTCCCCGGACGGCCCCGGCTTCATGCACCTGCGGTGGAACCGGGGGAAGCGCAGCGTGGCCCTGGACCTGCGGTCCGAGGAGGGGCGGCAGGCGTTCCTGCGGCTCGCCGCGACCGCCGACGCGGTGGTCGAGGGCACCCGGCACGGCCATCTGGAGCGGCTCGGCCTCGGCTGGGACGCGCTGCGCGAGGTGCGCCCGCAGACCGTGCTGTGCGAGGTGTCCGGCACCGGCGCCGAGGGGCCGTACCGCGACCTTGCGACCGGCGGCATGTGGTTCGACGCCTACGCGGGCATGCGCACGGTCGACACCGACCACCCGTCGCCGCCCGGGGTCATGGGCGGCTCGGCCGAGGTCCCGCAGGCCATGTACGCCGTCGGTGCGTACGGGGCGATGGCGATCCTGGCCGCGGTGCTGCGGGCCCGCGAGACCGGTGTCGGCGCGCGACTGCAGGTCAGCAGTATCGACGTGGCCACGGCGTGGATGCCGGACAGGATCGACGCCGCGTTGAACGCCGACCGCACCTACGCGCGCCCGTGCTGGACGCCGGACGGCAGGCTGCCGGACTGGCCGCTGCTCGACGCCTACGCCACGAAGGACGGCGGCGCGATCGTCCTCGGCTCGCACCACCCCAAGTTCTGGCGGGCCCTCTGCGCGGCCGTGGGTCGCCCGGACCTGCTGGACATCGACCTGTCGACCGTGGACGAGGGGAGCGAGGAGCGCGCCCTGCAGGTGTGGCGCGAGCTCGACGCCTTGTTCCGGACGCGTACCAAGCAGGAGTGGACCGACCTGTTCCTCGCCCACGACGTCGCCGGCGGGCCGGTCAACACCGTCGAGGAGCTGCTCGACGACCCCCACTTCCGGGCGCGGGCCACCACCTACGAGAAGGGCGGCTACCGCTTCGCCGCCAGCCCGGTCCGCGTCGTGGGGGAGGAGTTCGCCCCGGAGCTCGCCCCCGAGCTGGGGCAGCACACGGAGGAGGTGCTCGGGTCGTGAGCGGCCACTTCTCCGAGCTGCTGCGCTTCTGGGCGCGTCGGCTGCCCGACCACCTCGCCGTCCGGTTCGCCGAGCGCGAGTACACCTGGGCCGAGCTGGACCGCGCCGCGGACGAGCTGGCCGCCGGCCTGTACCGGGCCGGGCTGCGTCCGGGTGACGTGTTCGGCATCCTCATGACCAACAAGGTCCAGTTCGTCGAGGCGATGCACGCCGCGTTCCGCGTCGGTGCGGCCGTCGAGCTGCTCAACGTCCGGTTCACCGCGGCCGAGATGGTGCACCCGGTCGTCGACGCCGGCAGCCGCATGGTCGTCACCGAGCCCGCGCTCGTCCCGGTGCTCGCCGACGCCCGCACCGCGGTGCTCGGTCTCACCGTGCTCACCACGGAACCGGTGGAGGGCTGCACCCCGCTCGACGACCTCCGGCTGACCGGCGAGCGGCCGCCGGCCCGTCGTCCGCACCCGGAGGAGACGGCGCTGCTCGCCTACACCTCCGGCACCACCGGCGTGCCCAAGGGCGCCATGCTGCCGCACCGGGCGATCGTCGCCAACGGGAACGCCCGGGCCGTCGCGGACGCGCTGACCTGGAGGGACCGCGTCCTCATCATCGTGCCGCTGGCCTTCACGGGCGGCTCGTCGAGCTACCTGCGCGAGTCGGTGACCACCGGCGCCCCGGCGATCGTGCAGGGCACGTTCGACCCGCCGCAGATCCTGGAGCTGCTCGAACGCGAGCGGATCACCGTGTGCTCGGCCGTGCCGGTGGTGTGGGAGGGAGTGCTCGCGCTCCCACAGCTCGCCGACGCCGACCTGTCCGCGTTGCGCGCCGGGGTCGGCGCGGGCGCGCCGATGGCGATCGAGGTGATCCGCGCCTGGCAGCGGCTCGGCGTCGGCATGCGCCAGGGCTACGGGCAGACCGAGTTCGCCGGCGGCTACGCCACCCTGCTCTACGAGGACGAGGCCGCGGACCACGTCGGGTCGGTCGGGCGCGTGATCATGCACCACGAGATCCGGGTCGTCGACTCCGCCGACCGGGACGTCCCGGTCGGCGAGCCCGGCCAGATCCTCCTGCGTGGCCCGTCGGTGATGACGGGGTACTGGAAGCGTCCGGAGGCGACCGCCGAGACCCTCGCGGGTGGCTGGCTGCACACCGGCGACATCGGCCGGCTCGACGAGCACGGCTTCCTCACCCTGGTGGACCGGGCCAAGGACATGCTGATCTCCGGCGGGCTCAACGTGTACCCGGCGGAGATCGAGACCGTGCTGGCCGGGCGGCCCGGGCTGGAGGAGTGCGCGGTCGTCGGGGTCCCGCACGAGCGCTGGGGCGAGGTCCCGATGCTCGTCGTGCCGGACCTGGACCGGGTCGACGTCGACGAGCTGCGATCGCACGTCGGCACGGTCCTGGCCGACTACCGCCGTCCGAAGTGGATCGTCGGAACCGGCGCCCCGCTGCCGCGCACGCTCGGCGGCAAGATCCTCAAGCGCGAGATCCGCGCGGCCTATCCCGAGGTGCCGCCCGACGCGGTGCCGCTCACCACCACCCGGGGGAACCGGACATGAGCCTGCTGAACAGCGACGTCGCCGACCTGCTCACCGAGCACCTCAAGGCCGGCACGACGGAGATGTCGCCGACGGACCTCCGCGTGCCGATCGCGCACTTCGTCAGCGAGGAGCGGGCCGCGAAGGAGCGCGAGCTGATGGCCCGACTCCCGGTGATCATCGGACACGGGTCGGAGATCGCCGAGCGCGGCAGCTTCGTCACCCGTGAGGTGCTGGGCATCCCGCTGCTCGTCGTCCGGAAGTCGGACGGGACGGTCGGCGGCTACCTCAACATCTGCCGGCACCGCGGCGGCCGGGTCGCGGACGCGCCCTGCGGGAAGCAGCGCTACTTCACCTGCCACTACCACGGCTGGAGCTACAGCCGGGAGGACGGCGGGCTGCGCGGGGTCCCCTACGACGACTTCTACACCCACGTCGACAAGGACCGGCACGGCCTGCACACCATCCGCGTCGAGGAGCGGCACGGGTTCCTCTTCGCGGACCTGTCCGGCCGGCAGGACTGGGACATCGACGACTGGCTCGGCCCGGAGGTGGACGCGCAGCTGGCCCCGTTCGGCCTCGACGGCGCGGAGATCTTCCTCGACAGGTCCTTCACCCTGGACATCAACTGGAAGATCGTCCTGGACGGCGCGATCGACGTCCTGCACCCGAAGTTCCTGCACCCCACCGGCGTCGGCAAGCTGATCGAGACGAACACCAGCGTGTGGCGGCAGTACGGGCGGCACGGGCAGTCCTTCAGCCCGCGCACGCGGATGGGCGACGCCGCCCGCGCCGGCGAGCCGACCGACGCGAGCTTCCGGTACATGGGCAGCAACCTGTTCCTCTACCCGAACTCGATGGTCATCTCCACGCCGGACCACGTCGAGTTCTGGACGGTCTGGCCGGACACCGGGACCGCGGGCCGCTCCACCACGCAGATCCGCTTCCTGGTCCGTCCGGAGAAGCGCGACGAGCGCATCGAGCGCCGGATCATGCGGAGCTGGGAGATCCTCGAGGAGGCCGCCGTCCAGGAGGACTGGCCGATGGAGCTGACCATCCAGCAGAACGCCGAGGCCCACCCGCACGGCACCTTCCTCTACGGCCGCAACGAGCAGTCCTGCCAGCACCTGCACCGCGAGTTGGCGGCGGACCTGGGGGACTGAGCCGGAGCTCAGGCTCCGGTCGGGATCATCGTCGTAGCCGAACGCGTGGAAGAAGGGGCTGACGATGGCGTAGCGGCCGCCGTCCCGGAACCCGGCGAGGCGGGAGAAGTCGAAGTAGCCGCGCAGGTTCTGGGCGTGTGTGGTGAGCACGCCCTTGGGACGGCCGGTGGTCCCGGAGGTGAAGAGGACGTCCGAGATGCAGTCGCCGTCGATCTGGGTCACCACGTCGTCCGGCGTCACCGATTCGGCCAGGAATACGTCCCACCCCAGAGCCCCGTCGGCCAGCAGTGCGCCGAAGGTGCGCCAGCGCCGGTCACCCCGCTCTCCGCCGAGAACCCCTGTTGCCAGCGGAACCCTACGATCTCGACAGGGGTCAGGACGTCTCCGGGGTGAACCGGATGCGCAGCGAGTTGATCCCTCGCACCTGGCTGTGGTGCAGCTCGGGCGTGTGCTCGGGGTCCAGCTCGAAGTCCGGGATCCGGCGGAGGATCTCCGCGAGGGCGACCGAGAGCTCGATGCGGGCGAGGTGCGAGCCGACGCAGCGGTGCGGGCCGCCGCTGAACGCGAGGTGCCGGTTCGGGGTCCGGTCGATGCGCAGCTCGTCGGGCGCGGGGAACTCCCGCGGGTCCCGGTTGGCCGCGGACAGCATGACCAGCACCATGTCGCCGGGCTGCAGGGTCACCCCCTGCAGCGTCGTCTCGCGGGTGACGACCCGGCCGGCGGCCACCGGTGCCTCGACCCGGAGCAGCTCCTCGACGGTGCCGCCCAGCAGGGACGGGTCGTCGAGCAGCCGCTGCCGCTCCTGCGGGTTGCGAACGAGATGGATGAGCCCCAGGCCCAGCACACCGCGCACGGTGTGCAGCCCGCCGAGCATCAGCAGCCAGAACATCCGGAGCAGCTCGTCGTCCGTCAGCGGACGGCCCTCGAACTCCGCGTCGACGATCTGCGAGGTCGGGTCCTGGCCGTCGCCGCCGCGGCGGTCGGCGATCACGCCGGTGAAGTAGGCGAAGACCTCCTCGTTGGCCTTCTGGCGGAACGCCGCGTCCTCCTCCGCCGGGGCACCGGGTTTCCCGACGAGGATCGCCTCGGTCCACTCGGTGAAGCGCTCGCCGTCGTCGAGCGGCCAGCCCATCAGGGAGACGAACGTGGCCATCGTCAGCGGGTGCGCCAGCTCCTGCACGACGTCGCAGCGCCCGCGCCCGGCGAAGCCGTCGATCAGCGACGTGGTGGTGTGCCGGATCGCCTCCTCCAGCGCGCGCATCCGGCCCGGGTTGAAGAGCGGGTTGAGGATCTGCCGGTACAGCTTGTGCTCGGGCGGGTCGATCTGCAGCGGGATCGCCGGCACCGGCGCGACCACGGGGACCTGGTTCTGTGTGTTGGAGAAGGTCTCCCAGTCCCGGACGACCGCGTGGACGTCGTCATAGCGGGTGACGATCCAGTGCCCGCCGTGCAGCGGGGACCAGGCGACCGGCGTCTTCTCCTGCAGCACGGCGAGCGCGTCGTGGGGATCGGCCAGCGCCGGGTCGGTGATGTCGAAGTCGGTGATCAGCTCGGCGGGGACGTCCTCGAGACGGGTGGGCACTGGCGTCGCCTTTCTGTGGTGGGGGGCGTCCGGGTCAGCCGGCGGAGCCGCCTCGCCCGGCGGCGTAGTCCGCCTGGGCCTTGCGGATGCCGGCGTGGAAGCGCTCGCTGAAGCCGTCCTTGCGCTCCGCGGTCCACGCGTAGGAGCGGTTCAGGGAGTCGGTGGTGCCGGTGAAGCGGGGCATGATCTCGTCGGCGAACAGCTCGTACTGACGGGTCGTCGCGGCGGTGTCCGCCCAGTCGTGGGCGGTGAGCAGGAAGGTGCCGAAGCCGCTGGTCAGCTCGACGAGCCCGCGGACGTAGTCGGCCACCCGGTCCGGCCCGCCGATACAGCCGTACCCGGACTCGTTGACCCGGCGCACCAGCTCCTCGTGGGAGACCTCCTCGCCCGGTGCGATCATCTGCATCGGGGTCGTGACGTGCCGGTACGCCATGAAGTCCGCCAGCCCGAACCGGGTGTCCTCGAGCGCCTGCTCGTCCGACTCGGCGAGGTGCACGTTCCCGACGATCGCCCAGTCGTCCCGCCTCACGGTCTGCCCGTGCGCGGCTGCCTCGGCCTCCGTGATCCCCCAGGTCTTCGCCAGCAGCTCCGCGGCGGCGGCCGAGGTTCCGCCGACGGACAGCAGCCCCAGCCCGTGCCGGCCCGCCAGCTTCGGCCCCGACGGCGACATGGCTGCGGCGACGGCGAGCGGGATCCCACCGGGCCGGTAGCCCTGGAGCTGCAGCCGGGCGTCGTCGAGGGTGAACCAGTCCGTCTTGCGGTGGACGGGGCCGGAGGTCCCGAGCAGCTCGATGATCGCGTCGAGCGCCTCCTCCATCCGCGGCCGGAGCAGGTCGTAGTCCATGCCCATCATCTGCGAGTCCGCGACGAGCGCGCCAGGACCGAACCCGATCCGGATGCGGCCGCGCGTCATGTGGTCGAGGAACGCGATCCGGTCCGCCACCATCAGCGGATGGTGGTACGGCAGCGAGATCACACCGCTGCACAGCTCGATCCGGGAGGTCCGCTGGGCGGCCGCGGCGATCATCAACTCGGGTGAGGGGGTGTACTCGAACCCGCCGCTGTGGTGCTCGCCGAACCAGACCTGGGCGTAGCCGAGGCGGTCGAGGGCCTCGATGTGCCGCAGGTCCTGCTCGATCGCGACGGCAGGGCTGCGGCGGGGGTTGTGGTACGGCGGCATGAACAGGCCGAAGCGCAAGGGATGCTCCCGTCGGGTGGAGTGGACTCAGCCGGAATGCACGACGACGCTGCGCAGCGTGCTGCCCTCGTACATCGCCGCGTAGCCGTCGTTGATCTCGTCGAGGGTGAAGGTGCGGCTGATCAGCTCGTCGAGCTTGAGATGCCCGGCGCGGTACAGGTCGAGCAGGGCGGGGACCGCCTTCGTCGGGGACCACGCGCCGTAGAGGCAGCCCTGGATCCGCTTCTGGTAGGCCGAGAGCTGAGCGAGGTCCAGGGGGATCGGGCTCGGTGCCCGTCCGGGGACCGCGGTGGCGACCACCGTGCCGTCCTTGCGGACGGCGTCGAAGGCCTGGGCGATGTGCTCGCCCTTCAGCACGCTCGTGGTCACGACGGCGACGTCCGCGCCCTGGCCGTTGGTGAGCGACCGGGCGAGGTCCGCGGCCTCCTCGATCGACTCGACCGCGTCGGTGGCCCCGAACTGCAGCGCGCTGGACCGGCGGAAGGGAAGCGGGTCGGCGGCGATGATCCGGACCGCACCGGCGTGCTTCGCGCCCTGCACCGCGTTGATCCCCAGACCCCCGGTGCCCATCACGATCACGACGTTCCCCGGCTCCACGCCGCCCGCGTTGACGGCCGAGCCCCATCCGGTGGGAACACCGCAGCCGACGAGCGCCGCGGTCTGCAGCGGGATGTCCTTTCCGATCGGGACGCAGCACAGCTCGGGCACCACGCTGTACTGCGAGAACGTCCCGACGAACGCGGCCTGGGCGACATCCCGGCCGTCGAGGTGCATCCGGTAGGTGCCGTCGAGCATGGCGCCCTTCGGAATCAGCGCACCGAGGTCGCACAGGTTCTGCATCCCGCCCGCGCACCAGCGGCAGCGCCCGCAGCCGGGGATGAACGCCGTGACGACGTGGTCGCCGGGCTTCAGCATGGTGACGCCCGGGCCGACCTCCTCGACGACGCCCGCTCCCTCGTGGCCGCCGCAGTAGGGCAGGACCTGGGTCGCGTTGTCGCCGGTCGCGTGGTGCTCGTCGGAGTGGCAGAGGCCGGTGGCGACGTACCGGACCAGCACCTCGTTCGCGCGGGGCTCGTCGACGTCGACCTCGACGACCTCCCACTTACCGGGTACCTCCATGAGCAGAGCTGCTCTGGACTTCATCGGTCCTCCTCCTCGCGCGCCCATGAGGGGCGCGTGGTCACTGGCCGAGGGCGGCCAGGGTGTCGTGGTCGGCGACGGCCGCGGCGTAGCGCTCGCCCATCAGCCGGCAGACCTCCTCGCCCTGCTTCTCGGGCGGGCACACGGCGAACAGCAGGCCGTGCAGGTGGTGGCGGCGGTAGGCCGCCCAGGCCTCGTCGAAGGTGGGGGCGGGGGCACCGGTCGCGGCGAGCGCCGCCAGGTAGGTCCGCAGCAGGTCGCGTTCGCAGGCCCGGCGGGTCTCGACGTCGAGGGCGCCCACCAGGAAGTACGCCGTGTCGTCCGACCACGGGCCGAGGCAGGCGACCTGCCAGTCGAGGAAGCGGATCGCGCCGTCGACCAGGTACGTGTTGCCGATGTGCGGGTCACCGTGCGCGAGGGACTGGACGCCCGCGTCGTCAATCTCCCAGAGCTGGTGCATCGCCCGCTCCACACGCCGGCGATCGCGCATCGCGGGGGTGAAGCAGTCGGTGGTGGGCCGCTCCAGAGCCGCCGTCCAGTGGGCCTCGGACAGGAAGCCCGTGACGACGGTCCGGTACTGCGGCGAGCCGACGACGAGCCAGGGCGTGGCGCCGGGGCCGGTGCGGTCCCAGCTGCGCCCGTGCATGTCCGCCAGCAGCTCCAGCGCGGCCGCGACCTGGTCGGGGGTGTAGCGGTCCTGCGGTCGGCCGAACGCGACACCCGGCTCGCGCAGGTCGTCGAGCACGACGAGGCCCTGCTCGCCCTCGTCGTCGACCTCGGTGCCCCAGCAGCGAGGCACGACGTCGCCGAGCGCGGGGGCGATGTCGGCGTAGAAGCGGGCCTCCGCCCGGTAGCCGCGGTGCCCGAGGGCGCGCATGGCGTCGTCGAATCCGCCCTTGAGGCACAACGCCTCCGGCGGGCCGCCCTGCGGGTTCTGCGTGTACCCGACGCGCAGCATCACCTTGGTGGCCGTGCCCCACACGACCGAGTCGACCGCCACCTCGGCGACCTCGACGCCCGGGGTGGTGCGCGCGAGGATCCCGGTCAGCCACTCCGGCGTGATCCCCTCCAGGGCAGTGGGGGACCGGAGCGCGGTGCTCTGCGTCGATGATTCGCTCGCACGCTCACTCATCGGACCTTGGCGTGCGTGGCGGGGACGTCGGCGTAGAGCTCCCGGATCTCGCGGCGCGCGATCTTGCCGCTCGCCATGCGCGGCAGCGGGTCCGCGGCGTGCACCACGTACCGGGGGACCTTGTAGCCCGCTAGGTGCTCGGTGCAGTGGGCGACGACGGCCGCTCCGTCGGGCGCGTCGAGACCGTGTACTACCGCCGCCGGGGTCTCGCCGAACCGCTCGTCGGCCACGGGGACCACGCACACCTCGTCGACCCCGGGCAGCCCGGCGATCACGTTCTCGATCTCCGACGGTGCGATGTTGTACCCGCCGGAGATGATCAGGTCCTTCATCCGGTCGACCATCCGGATCAGTCCGGTCTCGTCGGCGACGCCGAGGTCGCCGGTGTGGAACCAGCCGTCCCGCCACGCCGCCTCGGTCGCCTCGGGGTTCCGCCAGTACCCCGGCGTGATCGACGGGCCCTTCGCGACGATCTCGCCCTCCTCACCCGGCGCGCACTCGGCGCCGTCCGCCCGGACGACCCGGTGCGGGGTGAAGACCGAGCCGCGACCGACCGCCTCCGGGTGCGCGATCGCCTCCTCGACGGGGTTCATCGACGACAGGCCGTGCAGCTCCGTCATCCCGTAGGACTGCCGGAGCACGACGCCCTTGTCCAGCCAGACCTTCAGGTTGTCCGGAGACACACGCGCACCGGCCACGGTGGCCAGCTGGATGCAGGAGAGGTCGGCCTCCGCGAACTCGGGCAGCGCGGACATCTGCTCGAACAGCAGCGGCACGCCGCACACCACCTCGACCCGCTGCTCGCTGATGCGCTGCAGCATCGCCTTGGCGTCGAAGCCGCGCTCGTAGAACAGCGTCATGCCGCGAGTGAGCGGGTGCAGGACATGCCACGGGAGGCCCGGCATCCCCGACATGGACAGCACGAAGATCATCCGGCCGCCCGGACGCATCACGGGCTCGGTCACCGCGAACTCGGTGAGGAAGCTGACGAAGCTGCGGTGGGAGAGCGTGACGCCCTTGGGCTTCGACGTGGTGCCGCTGGTGTAGACGATGATCGCGACGTCGTCCGGGTCGACCGTGGGCGGCGGCACCGGGGTGTGCGGCGCCGTGCGCTGCTCGGCGAAGGACTCCATCGGCAGCAGCCGGATCGGGTCGTCCCCGATCGCGTCCGCCATCCGCTCGCGGGACGCCTCGTCGGCGACCACCGCGACGGGCTCGGCGTCGGTGAGCTGGTGGCGGAACTCCGTGGGCGTGAAGCGGTTGTTGAACGGAACGGCGACGGCGCCGAGCTTCAGGGCGCCGATCGCGGAGGCGATCCACTCCAGACTGTTGGCGCCGACGAATCCGACACGGTCGCCGTTGCCGACGCCGAGCGCGGCGAGCCGATGGGCGGCGTTGTCGGTCCAGCGGTCGAGGGTCGCGTAGTCCACCTCGTCCGTGCCGTCGAAGACGATCGCGAGGCGGTCGGGGTTGTTGCGCGCCCACCAGCGGACGCCGTCGGTGATCATGCGGTTCTCCCGGTGGTGGGCAGGAGAGGGTGGCGCCGGACGCGCAGCGAATCGGGACGCGAGGGCATTCGTCCGCACTCCTGTCTGCATTGACGAGGTATCGCACGGAAATGGCTCGGAAAAGCCGAACGAAAACTTACCTTACGATGGTAGGTAGAGGGGTGTCAAGGGTCGCCGTCGACGTCAGGGCCGGCGGCCGAGGCGCGGGTCGTCGATGCCGCGCAGGAAGGTCCGGATCGACTCGGCCCACAGGGTCTCGGGGTCGAGCGCGTTGGCCTCGATCGCCCGGGTGAGCGCCGGCTCCGACCCGGGGTCGACGTCCGGGAAGATCTCCTTGCGGTTCGCCGGGCGTTTCATCGCCTCGGTCAGTGCGGCGCCCAGGGTGAAGCGGTCCAGACCGTCGAGCACGAGAACCTGCAGGTGGTCGGGCACGCCGACCTCGGAGAGGAACGCCGCGGAGATCTCGTAGACGGGCGCGAAGACGTCCCGCGGCATGAACTGGAGAAGCACGGGTGCGGCGTTGGCGTGCCGCAGGATGGTCCGCCGGAAGTTGAGGCTCTGGGTGACGAAGTACTCGATCCAGTCGTCCGGGTTCCGCTCCCGGGGTCGCGGCGTCTCCAGCACGATCGCCCGGGCGACCGCCTCGAGGATCGAGGCCTTGTCCGGGAAGTGGTAGTAGAGCGACGGCGCCTGCACGTTCATCTCGCGGGCGAGGCGCTTCAGGCTGAACGCCTCCAGGCCCTCCTCGTCGATGATCGCCAACGCCGACGATACGATCGACGGGTAGCTCAGAAGGGGCTGGGCGGGCCGCGGCATGCGCGGATTATGGCGCACCGACGAACGCGTCGAGGACTACTTTCACCTATTTGCGTAAGGTATCTTCGCCGCCCATCCGGGGTCCGTCGTGGACCCGGCGGGGAGAGGACCGGCCCATGGGCGTGCTGGACGGGAAGATCGCGCTGGTGACGGGGGGAGCCTCGGGTATCGGGCTGGCGTCGGCCCGGGCGTTGGCGGAGGCGGGTGCGGCGGTGGCGATCGCTGACCTCGACGCCGATCGCGGTGAGTCCACGGCGAAGGAGCTGGTCGCCGCGGGCGCCCGCAGCCTCTTCGTACGGACGGACGCCACCGACGAGGAGCAGGTCGCGGCCATGGTCGGCCGGGTCGTCGACGAGTTCGGCGGCCTCGATCTGGCGCTGAACAACGTGGGGCGCGGCGAGCTCGGCCGTACCGTCACCACCACGTCCCTCGAGAAGTGGAACTGGATCCTCGGCATGTCGCTGACCTCGGCGTGGCTGGGGATGAAGTACGAGATCCCCGCGATGCTCGCCCGAGGCGGCGGGGCGATCGTGAACATGGCGTCGAGCGCCGGGATGAGCCCGCAGACCACCGCCTCACCGGCCTACGCGGCAGCGAAGGCCGGGGTCGTGCACCTGACCCGGTACGCCGCCAAGCAGTACGCCGCGGAGGGGATCCGGGTGAACGCCGTCGCGCCCGGGCTGACCCTCACCCCGACCGTCGAGGCCTGGTTCAGTCCGGAGGCGATCGCCGAGCAGGTGTCGAGCGGGCAGTTCGTGGAGCGGGCGGTGGTGCCCGAGGAGGTGGCAGCCGCCGTCGTGTACCTCTGCTCGCCCGCCGCCGCGATGGTCACGGGGCACACGCTTCCGGTCAGTGGGGGTATCGCCTGATCGGCACGGTTGACACCGTTCTATCTACACCCGTAAGGTAAAGATCGGTCGCCGCGGAATTCGCCGCGACCCTGTTGCCGGCGTCGATTTCGCCGCCATTTCCCGAGCCTGCCCGACGAGGGGGAGTGCACGTCGTGACCTTCGATCTGTACGTGGACGGGGCGTGGACCGCCTCGGCGAGCACCGAGCGGGTCGAGGTGCTCAACCCGGCCACCGAGGAGCGGATCGGCGACGTGCCCGCGGGTTCGCCCGCGGACGTCGATGTGGCGGTCTCCGCGGCCCGCCGGGCCCTCGAGGGGTGGGCCGCGACGGACCCGGGCGAGCGCGCCAAGATCGTCTTCCGGCTGGCGGACGAGCTGGAGCGCAGGCAGGACGAGCTCACCGACATCGTGGTGGCCGAGGTCGGCACGCCGCGGCGCACCGCCCGCTGGGCCCAGGTCGGGCTCGGCATCGTCGACCTGCGGGAGGCGGCGGCCGCGGCGGCGGACTTCCCGTGGGAGGAGCCGCTGCGCAACTCGCTGATCGTGCGCGAGCCCGTCGGCGTCGTCGGCGCCATCACGCCGTGGAACTATCCGCTGCACCAGATCACCGCCAAGATCGGCGCCGCGTTCGCCGCCGGCTGTACCGTCGTCGTCAAGGCCAGCGAGGTGGCCCCGCTGACCGCGCAGGCGCTGGCCGGGGCGATCGACGCGATCGGTCTGCCGCCGGGCGTGTTCAACCTGGTCAACGGGTACGGGCCGATCGTCGGCGAGGCGCTGGCCGTGCACCCGGACGTCGACATGGTCAGCTTCACCGGCTCGAACGCCGTGGGCAAGCGCATCCTGGAGCTCGCCGCGGGCACGGTGAAGCGCGTGTCGCTGGAGCTCGGCGGCAAGAGCGCCGCAGTCCTGCTCGACGACCTGTCCGACGAGGAGTTCGCCAAGGCCGTCCCGCACACCGTCCGGGCCTGTTACATGAACGGTGGCCAGTCGTGCAACGCCCAGACTCGGATGCTCGTGCCGCGCGACCGGCTGGGAGCGGCGGAGGAGTTGGCGAAGGCGGCGGCTGAGGCCTACGTCCCCGGCGACCCCACCGCAGACACCACCAAGCTTGGCCCCATGGTCACCGGCGCGCAGCGCGACAAGATCCTGAACTACGTGCGCACGGGCCTCGAGGAGGGAGCGAAGCTGGTCACCGGCTCGTCCGAGGCGCCCGCGGGTCCGGGCTTCTTCGTCGCCCCGACGGTCCTGTCGGACGTCGCGCCGACCGCGACCGTCGCCCAGGAGGAGATCTTCGGGCCGGTGCTGTCGATCATCCCGTTCGACGGCGAGGAGGAGGCCCTGGCGATCGCGAACGGCACGATCTACGGGATCGCCGGCGCGGTCTGGTCTGCGGACCCCGCCCGTGCCCGGCGCGTCGCGCGCCGGATGCGGGCGACCCAGATCGAGGTCAACGGCGGCCGGTTCAACGGGGCCGCCCCGTTCGGCGGCTTCAAGCAGTCCGGACACGGCCGCGAGGGCGGCGCGTTCGGCCTCGAGGAGTTCGTCGAGATCAAGAGCCTGCAGCTGTGAGCGGTGGCTTGACCCCAGCAACCTAACCCAATAAGGTGACACCGACCACGCACCGGAAACGGTGCGAGGCGGTGCCACCATCGACCGGGTGACACGTGGAGCGAGCCCATTCCCGGGGCCGCAGGCGGATTCTCCCGATCGCATTTCCCGTTCCCGAACAATCGTCGACGACGACGAGCCGGAGCCGTCCCACCACCACGGCACGATCCACAGTGGCGGGCGGCCCTCAGGAGGAGGGCTCCGATGGTGTACACCGACCTGCCCTACGACGCGGAGACGAAGGCCGGGTTCGCCCGCGCCCTCTTCGACCACCTCGACCGCGGCACGACCGACCTCGCGCCCGAGGTCCTCGAGATCGACGCGCGGGTCTACTCGGACCCCGCCCTCGCCGTGCGCGAGCGCGCCGACCTGTTCGGCCACGTGCCGATCATTGCCGCCCACGGCAGCGAGCTGCCGAACCGCAACGACTTCCTCGTGGCCCAGCTGCCGAACAACGAGGTGGTGCTGGTCCGCCAGGCCGACGGCCAGGTGCGCGGCTTCGTCAACACCTGTCGGCACCGCGGGGCACGGCTGGTGAACGAGGACTCCGGTTCGCGACGGTTCTTCTCCTGCCGCTACCACGGCTGGTCCTACGCCGGCGACGGCTCGCTGCGGGCGATCGCCGACGAGCCGACGTTCGGCACGGTCGACAAGTCCTGCCTGGGGCTGAAGGAGGTGCCGGTCGAGGAGCGGCACGGCTTCGTCTGGGTCGTCGACTCCGCCGCGGGCGACCGGAAGATCGACATCGGCGAGTGGCTGGGCGCGGAGTTCGAGGCGTCGCTCTCCGCGCTGGAGATGGACCGCTACACCTGCTACGTGGCGGGCAACTTCGACGTGGACATCAACTGGAAGGTGCTGATGGACGCCTTCCTCGACGGCTACCACATCGCCTACGCCCACACCGGCACCGTCGCGCCGTACTTCTACAACAACCTGCAGACCTGGCAGCCGATGGGCCGGCACGGCCGGATGGTCTCCGCGCGCAAGAGCATCGACAAGGTCCGCGGCCAGGACCCGGAGACAGCCGAGATCGACCGGCACATCACCGTGGCGCACTTTCTCATGCCGAACATGAGCGTGCTCCGCCAGCCGGACCATCTCGAGGTCCTCAACTTCGTGCCCGCGCCGGGCACCGCCACGGGCACCCGGATGCAGATGCGGATCCTCACCCGCGAGCCCGCCGTGACCGACGAGCAGAAGGCCCGCTGGGACAAGAACTGGAACATCCTGATGGCGGTGCTGCGGGACGAGGACCTCGTGGTCAACGAGGGGCTGCAGAAGGCCGTGTCCAACCAGGACATCGGGCCGCTGTACTTCGGCCGCAACGAGATCGCCAACCAGCACTTCCACCGCTGGATGGCGGCTGCGCTCGACGACCCCCGGCACTGGGGCTGAGGAGGGATCCGTGGAGTACGAGTTCCACGCCCACCGGATCACCGGGGGCATCGGGGCGGACGACCGCTTCTGGGAGTCCCTGGAGGAGGGCGAGTTCCGGCTGCCCCGCTGCGCGGACTGCAAGCAGTGGATGTGGCCCGCGCACTTCCGGTGCGGGCACTGCGGTTCGTGGGAGCAGCTCTGGGAGCCCGTGGAGATGAGCGGGCGGATCTACTCCTGGACACGCGCGCACTACGCCTTCGACCGTACGAAGGAACGTGCCGAGGACGTGCCCTACGTCGTAGTCGTCGCGGAGTTGCCGGGCGCCGACGGGGCGCGGGTGGTCGGCGCGCTCGCGGGGCCGGACTCCGGCGTCCGATGCGGCGTCGAGGTGCGCGGCCACATCGACCCTCCCTCGGCGAAGAGCAAGGGGTACCCGGCCGTGCGATGGAGCGTGGTGGACTGATGGTGAACACGATGCTGCGCGGCACCACCGCCGTCGTCGGTGTGAGCGACACGCCCTGGTACAAGCGCGGCACGTCCGGGGAGCCCGCGCTCAAGCTGGTGTTGCGGGCCATCGTGTCCGCCGCCGAGGACGCCGGGGTCGACCCGTCGGAGATCGACGGGTTCGTCTCCTACGGCTCCGAGCGCAACGACGGCCAGCGGATGATGCCGGCGCTCGGGACGAAGGAGCTGCGCTTCGGGGCGCTGGTGTGGACCCACGGCGGCGGGATCCCGGGCGCGCTCGGCCTCGCGGCCACGGCCATCGTCACCGGCCAGGCGAACGTGGTCGTGGTGTACCGGGCGATGTCGGAGTACCGCGGCCGCCGGCTGCGGGTGGACGTCGCGCAGGACGACACGTCACCCCAGCACCTGGTCAACGGCCTGGACTCGCCCGCACAGCTGTGCGCGTTGCGGTCGATGCGGCTGATCGAGGCGGAGGGCGTGCCCGCGCGCACGCTGCGGGACATGGCGCTGGCCTCGTACCACCACGCGAGGCGCAACCCGCGGGCGATCGGCCGCGACACCGAGCTCGACGCGGAGACCTACGAGGAGTCCCGCTGGGTCTCCGAGCCCTACCACCTCTTCGACTGCTCCCGGGAGAACGACGCCGGGTCCGCCGTCATCCTCGTGTCGGCGGAGCGCGCGAAGGACCTGAAGCAGAAGCCCGCCTACCTGCTCGGCGCCCCGATGGGAGCGGCATCGGGCTGGGGGATGCGGGAGGAGAGCGGCAACCCGTACTGGTCGGCGGGCTTCCAGGGCGTGGCCGACCGGCTGTGGGCGGACACCGGCTACGGGCCGGGCGACGTGGACGTCGCGCAGATCTACGAGAACATGACCGGGATGGGCGTGTCCGCCCTGATCGAGCACGGCTTCTGCACGCCGGAGGGCGCGGGGGAGTTCGTCACCTTCGACAACTTGATCGCCCCGAACGGCGGCCTGCCGATCAACACGTCCGGCGGCAACCTCGCCGAGGGCTTCATCCACGGCATGAGCCTGGTCGGCGAGGCCGTCCGGCAGATCCGGGGCACCTCCACCAACCAGGTGCCCGATGCGAACCTGTCCCTGATGACCGGTGGCCCGGGCGACCCGGTCGTCTCCACGGCGCTGTTCGCGAGCGCGGCGGCCCTCTGAGGAGCTGGACGAGGGCGAGGTCGCGCTGCGTGCCGGCGATCTCGTCGTGGTGAACGGCAGCAGGCACGCCTGGCAGAACAGGTCGTCGGAGCCGGTGCGGGTGCTCTCGACGATCGTCGGGGGCACCCGCACACCCACCACCTGACGCTCGGACGTCATCGTCGACAGAGAGTACGAGGAGCCACCATGTCCCGACCCGCCGCGCGTACCGCGGGGTCCAGGGCGGTCGTCCTGACCTGCCTCGCGGTCACCGTCCTCGACGGCATCGACCTGCTGATGTTCGGCGCCGTCATGCCCGTGCTGATCCAGAACAAGGAATGGGGCATCACGGCGGTCGAGGCCGGGTTCATCGGCAGCCTCTCGCTGTTCGGGATGATGCTCGGCGCGATGCTCGCCGGGTACCTCACCGACATCGTCGGCCGCCGGCCCATCGTGCTCGCCTGCGTCGCGAGCTTCAGCATCTTCACCGCGCTGTGCGCGGTGGCGACCAACCTGCAGATGTTCGGCGCCTTCCGCCTGCTGGCCGGCCTCGGCTTCGGCGGGGCACTGCCCACGGTGATCGCACTGACGATGGAGTACGTGCGGATCGAACGCCGGCAGTTCTACAACGGCGTGATCCAGACCGGCTTCCCGATCGGTGGCGCCATCATCTCCGTCATCGCGATCTTCGTGATCCCCGCGTTCGGCTGGCACTCGCTCTTCGCCGCCGCCGGCATCATCGGGATCGCGCTCTTCGTGGTGGCTTATCGGAACCTGCCGGAGTCGCTGGCCTTCCTCGTGGCCCGCGGCCGGCACGAGGAGGCGCAGGCGCTGGCCGAGCGGTACGACCTGGGACGCAGCGCCGAGTCGGCCGTCGCGCTGCAGGCGGCTCCGCCCGCCGCGGAGGGCCGTCGGCGGTCCGCGCTGCGGACCCTGTTCGTCCCGGGCTTCCGCCTCGCCACCGTGCTCTTCCCGCTGATCAGCTTCTTCGGGCTGCTCGTGTCCTACGGCATGAACACCTGGATCCCGCAGATCCTCCGGTCCACCGGCTACGACCTCGGCTCCGCGCTCACCTTCCTCCTGGCGTTCAACATCGGCAGCGCGATCGGCATGGTCGTCCTCACCGGGCTGGCGGACCGCTTCGGGTCCCGCAAGGTGATCTCGACCGGCTTCGTCCTGGGCGCGCTGGCCGTCGCCACGCTGACGCTCGGCCCGGCGCAGGGTGTGGTCTTCGCGCTGGTGCTCCTGATCGGGTTCTGCGCGTCGTCCCAGACCGCCGTCTACGGGTTCGCGGGGATCTACTACCCGGCGGCCTCGCGCGGGACCGTCCTCGGTCTCTGCACCGGCCTCGGCCGGCTCGGCGGCGTCGTCGGGCCGATCATGGTGGGTCTCATCATGGCGACCTCCGCGGGTGCGACCGGCGCCTTCTGGGCCTTCGCGGCCGTGGGCGTCGCGGCGTCCGTCCTCGTGGCGGCGGTGCCCCGCAGCGGGCTCGCCGACCGCCGCGCCGAGCCACGGCCCGTCGCCGAGCCGGGTACCTCCGAGACCCCGGCCACCGCATGAGCACGAGCGAACGCACGGCACTCTCCGCCGAGCAGCTGTACGGCACCTGGGACCTGGTCCGCTTCGTCCGGCTCGTCGACGGTGAGGTCATCGGCGACGTCCTCGGACCCGACCCCGTGGGGCGGATCAGCTACCAGCCCGACGGGCGGGTGACGGCACTGCTCATGCAGCGCGAGCGCGCCTGGCCCACCGACGGCGACTTCCTGCAGGTCGACGACGCCACCCGCGGCGCCGCCGCCCTCGGTTTCGTCGGCTACGGCGGCTGGTTCGAGCTGGCGGGGGACACGGTGACCCACCACCTCGACATCTCCCTCTACCCGGAGCACCCGGGGACGGACCTGGTCCGGGTCGCGCGCTGGGAGGACGGGCTGCTGGTGCTGCGGACCGAGGAACGCCGCACCCGGTCGGGCCGCCTGCTGTACGACGAGCTGAGCTGGCGGCCGCTCACCCGCTGACCCGCACTCCGTCCCGACGACGATCGGAGTACCGCCATGCCCACCCGAACCGAGGACGTCCCCGCCGAGCTGGTGGTGGACTTCGACATCGCCGATCCCGCCCTCGCCGTCCCGCACGAAACACTGGCCGCGTACCAGGAGAAGACGCCGGTCGCCTGGTCGCCGCGGCACGGCGGGCACTGGATCCTCACCCGCTACGACGACTGCCACGAGGCCTGCCGGGACTGGGAGGTCTTCTCCGTCGAGAACGCGCAGGTCCCGCGCATCACCACCGAGCCCTCGATCCCCAACGAGATCGACCCGCCCGCGCACAAGCACTACCGGGACGTGCTCAACCCGCTGTTCAGCCCGCGCCGGATGAAGGCCCTCGAGGACCGGATCCGCGCGGTGGCCGTCGAGCTGATCGACGCCTTCGCCGCGCGAGGGACCTGCGAGTTCGTGACCGAGTTCGCGCAGCCGATCACGGCCGGCACGTTCGTCGCGCTGATGGGCTGGCCCGCCGAGCACGCCCCGCAGTTCGACCGCTGGACCACCGACATGCTCGTCGGGAAACCGGGGGCGTCCCCGGAGGAGGACGCCCGGGTCCGCTCCGAGGCCAACGACGCGGTGTTCGCCTACTTCGGCGACATGATCGCCCGGCGGAACGACCCGCGGCCGGACGACGTCATGTCCGTGCTGTTCACCGCCCGGTACGACGACGAACGCCCGCTCACCGACACCGAGCTCCAGAAGATGTTGTGGCTGCTGATGGTCGGTGGCCTGCACACCGTCCGCGGGGTGCTGTCCTTCGGGATGCTGCACTTCCTGCGCGACCGCGCCCAGCGGGACGCCCTGATCGCCGATCCCGGCCTCGCCGGTGCCGCGGCGGAGGAACTGCTGCGCATCGACTCGCCGGTCGCGCTCGGCAGGCTCGTGAAGAAGCGGACGGTCGTGCGCGGGGTGACCCTCGAGCCGGGCGACCGGGTGCTGCTGATGTCGTCGGCCGCGGGTCGGGACCCCGCCGAGTTCGAGGACCCGGGCACCCTCCGGCTCGACCGCCCGACCAACCGCCACCTGGCCTTCGGGGCCGGGATCCACCGCTGCGTCGGCTCCCACCTGGCCCGCATCGAGATCCGCACGGCGCTGGAGGAGATCCACCGCCGGATGCCCGACTACGAGCTGGACGGGGATCCGGTGTTCCACCACAGCCAGGTGCGAGGGCTCGAGTCGCTGCCCCTGCGCTTCACCCCGTCCCGGTGAGCCCAGAGTCGAGGAGCATCGCGAAGAAGCTCGACTTCGGCGGCCGCCGGGCGCTGGTGACCGGCGCGGCGTCGGGCATCGGCCGGGCGACGGCGCGGTGGCTCGACGAGGCCGGGGTCGCCGGGTTGATCCTCGTCGACGTCGATGCCACGGGACTGGCGGCCGTCGACCTCTCGTGCGAGGTCCGACGGGTCGTCGGGACGTCGGGGACCCGGGTCTCTGGGAGCGGATCGAGGCCGAGACGTCGCGGCTCGACCACGCCGTGCTCAACGCCGGGGTGCCGCCGGCCGGTTCTCCCGTCGCGGACACATCCGCGGAGCAGTGGCGTCGGGTCCTGGGCACGAATCTGGACGGCGCGTTCCACGGACTGCGGTGTGCGTTGCGGCTGATGCGGGGCCGGGGCGGCAGCATCGTCCTGACCTCGTCCGTCGCCGGGATCAGGCCGATGGAGGGGACCGCGGACTACGGCGCGGCGAAGGCGGCGCTGGGTCATCTGGCGAAGGTCGCGGCGCTGGAGAACGCCGCCGACGGGATCCGGGTCAACGTCGTCGTGCCGGGCAGTGTGGACAGTGGGATCTGGGACGCGCAGGAGACGTTCCGGCAGGCCGTCGCGGACCGTGGCGGCGACCGCGCGGACCTCGTCGCGGAGCTCGGCGCGCTCAACACCCCGCGCGGCCGGTGGGCGCAGCCGGAGGAGATGGCGGACTCCATCGGCTTCCTCCTCTCCGACCTGGCCGCCAACGTGACGGGCGCCCACCTGGTCAGCGACGGCGGGATCTCCCTGGTCAGCGCCCGGAGCCGGATGCCGGAGCCACGGTGACCGCGATCGACCCGGAGCTCGAGCCACTCCTGGAGCGGATGCCCACGCGGCCGTTCGGCGCGGACACCCTCGAGGCCGACCGGGCGGGAATGCGCGCCGTCTGGTCCGGCGCGGGCCCGCCGCCCGCGGACGGGGTCACACGGTCCGAGCGACGGGTGCCCGGCACGGACGTCGGGGTCGTGGTCTTCGAGCCTGCCGTGCGGACAGGTGTCGTGCCCGCGCTCCTCTTCATCCACGGCGGCGGGTTCGTGGGGGATACGGCCGACAACGGGGCGCCGTTCAACCGGCGGATCGTGGCGGAGCTGGGCATCATGGTCGTCTCCGTCGACTACCGGCTCGCGCCCGAGGCGCGCTACCCCAGCCAGATCGAGGACTGCTATGCGGCGCTGCGCTGGCTGCACTCCGAGGCCGCGGAGCTCGGCGTCGACCCGACGCGGATCGCCGCGGAGGGGGTGAGCGCGGGCGGCGCGCTCGCCGCGGCGCTGGCGCTCATGGCCCGCGACAAGGCGGAGTTCCCGCCGCTCGTCCTGCAGTCGTTGATCTACCCGATGCTCGACGACCGCTCTGTCGCGCCGGACGGCGTCACCGGGGAGATCGCCTGGTTCCGGGAGAGCAACGACTTCGGCTGGTCCTGCCTGCTCGGCGCCGATGCGGTGGGCGGGCCGGACGTGTCGCCCTACGCCGCCCCGGCGCGCGCGACAGACCTGTCCGGGCTGCCGCCCACCTATATCGGTGCCGCCGGACTGGACCTGCTCGTCTACCAGGACCTCGACTACGCCACGCGCCTGATCGCGGCGGGCGTCCCGACCCGGGTCGAGGTCTACCCGCGGACCTTCCACGGCTTCGACGTGGGAACGGCGCGGGTGAGCGAGGACTTCAAGCGCAGCCGCCTCGCCGTGCTGCGGCGCGGCCTCGGAATCAGTACAGGAGACGCATCGTGACGACCTGCGGACCCTCGTCCACGCCCACCGACCTCGACATCCCTGCGCTGCGGGAGAAGTACGCCGCGGAACGGGACAAGCGCCTGCGGACCGACGGGTCGGCGCAGTACATCCACACCGGACAGGGCGAGCGCGACGACTTCTTCGAGGCCGACCCGCACAGCCCGCCCGTCGTGCGCGAGCCGCTGCACGAGGACGTCGAGGTCCTGGTGGTCGGCGGCGGGTTCGCGGGGTTGCTCACCGGCGCGCACCTGAAGGAGGCGGGCGTCGAGGACGTCCGGATCGTCGACATGGGCGGGGACTTCGGCGGCGTCTGGTACTGGAACCGGTACCCGGGGATCCAGTGCGACAACGAGTCCTACTGCTACATCCCGCTGCTCGAGGAACTGGACGCCATGCCGTCCAAGCGGTTCCCGGACGGCGCGGAGATCTACGAGCACTGCCGCGCCATCGGCAAGCACTACGGCCTCTACGACGGCGCCCTGTTCGGCACCATGATCCGCGCGATGCGCTGGAACGAGACGACCAGGCGCTGGACCGTCACCACCAACCACGACGACGAGCTGCGCGCACGCTACGTCGTGATGGCGACCGGGCCGTGGAGCAAGCCGAAGCTGCCCGGGATCCCCGGCCTCCACGACTTCGCCGGCCACACCTTCCACTCGGCGCGGTGGGACTACGGCTACACCGGGGGCAGCCCCGGAGACACGGTGTTGGACAAGCTGCACGACAAGCGCGTCGCGGTGATCGGGACCGGCGCCACGGCGATCCAGATCGTGCCGTACCTCGCCCGGTACGCGAAGCACCTCACCGTCTTCCAGCGCACACCGTCCGCCGTGGACGAACGCCGCAACCCGCCCACCGATCCCGAGTGGGCGGCGTCGTTGACGCCGGGCTGGCAGAAACGCCGGCAGGCCGCCTTCCACGCCTTCGCCTCCGAGCCGTTCCCGACGCTCTCGCCCGCGGAGGACGTCGCCTGCGACTTCTTCACCGAGGTGGGGCGGAACGTCTCCGCGCGCATCGCGGGTTGCACCCTGGAACCCACCGAGCTCGCCGCGATCCGCGAGCAGGAGGACTACGGCGTGATGGAGCGCGTCCGGCGACGCGTCGACGACATCGTGCACGACCCGGAGACGGCCGAGGCGCTCAAGCCCTACTACCGTTACCTGTGCAAGCGGCCCTGCTCCAGTAATGACTACCTGGAGACCTTCAACCGGCCCAACGTCACGCTGGTCGACGTGTCGGCCACCAAGGGCATCGAGCGGATGACCGCGAGGGGCCTGGTGGCGGGCGGGCAGGAGCACGAGGTCGACTGTGTGATCTTCGCCAGCGGCTTCGAGATCACCGCCCAGGACCTGAGCGTGGCCTCCGGCATCGACGCGATCGAGGGTCGGGGCGGGCTGTCCCTTTTCGACCATTGGCGGGACGGCTTCCGCACTCTGCACGGCCTCACGAGCCACGGCTTCCCCGGCCTGTTCTTCACGGGGAACACCCAGGGCGGGGGCAACGCCAGCGTCACGGCGAACTATGTGCAGCAGGGCGAGCACATCGCCTACCTGATCGCCGCGGCGACGGCCCGCGGCGCCGCGACCATCGAGCCGACCCGCGAGGCGCAGGACGCGTGGGTCGCGCTGATCAAGGAACTCGCCCCGCCGAAGACGTTCCTCGAACAGTGCACGCCGGGCTACTACAACAACGAGGGCGGCGGTCACGGCGGCATCCGGCCCGCCACCGGCGAGCGGTACGGGCGCGGGTTCTACGAGTTCGACCGGCTCCTGCGGGACTGGCGGGACGCCGGTGACCTGGCCGGGATCGAGCTGGTGCGCTGAGATGCGGATCGGGGCGGTGTTCCCGCAGTACGACGTGCTGCGGGACGCGGCCGACATCGCGGAGTTCGCCCGCGGGGTCGAGGGGCTGGGGATGGACCACCTCCTCGTCTACGACCACGTGCTCGGCGTCGATCCGGCGGTTCGTCCGGAATGGACGCACCTCTACCGGAACGACTCGGAGTTCCACGAACCCTTCGTGCTCTTCGGGTACCTGGCCGCCGTGTGCCGGCTCGAGCTGGTGACCGGCGTGCTGGTGCTGCCACAGCGGCAGACCGCGCTCGTGGCCAAACAGGCGGCGCAGGCGGCCTGGCTCGCCGAGGGCGGCCTGCGGCTCGGGGTCGGTCTGGGCTGGAACGAGTCCGAATACCGCGCGCTCGGCGTGCCCTTCGCCCGACGTGGGGCGCGGATCCAGGAACAGGTCGCGCTGCTGCGGTCGCTGTGGTCGGCGCCGTCGGTCACGGCGCGGACGAGCGTCGAGGAGCTCGACGGTGTCGGCCTCGCGCCGCGGCCGCGCCGGGAGATCGCGGTGTGGCTGGCGGGGAAGGCACCCGCGGCGCTCGCCCGGGTGGGGCGGATCGCCGACGGCTGGTTCCCGCTGGAGAAGCCGGGCGCGGAGGCGGCCGCGCGTCTGGAGGCGGTGCGCCGGGCGGCACGCGAGGCGGGGCGCGACCCGGCCGGGATCGGCGTCGAGCCGCGGATCCGGGTGCCGGGTCGACCCGCGGACGAGCTGGCGGCGGAGATCGGCTTCTGGGTCGACCACGGCGCGTCGCACCTGTCGTTCAGCACGATGGACGCCGGCCTGGGGTCGGTGGCGGAGCACCTGCGCCATCTCGAGAGCGCGCTGGGCACGGTCTCGCGAGGGAGGTGAACCGCCGGTCCCCGCTCGGGCTCAGGTGCGGGCCAGGCGGACCGGGATCGCGTTCATCTGCACCGTCCCCGACAGCGGGTCGAGCACGGTGCCGTCGGTGAGGGTGTTGCTGTTGACGCCGGGCTTCCGCGCAGCGACCCGCAGCCGTGCGTGCGGGTCGTCGTGGCCCCAGCCGTGGCCCAGCGAGACGACGCCGGGCGCCACCTCGTCCGTGACCCGGACCGGCACCCGGATCTCGCCGGCGGCCGAGGTCACCCGCGCGAACCCGCCGTCGGCCAGGTCGTACGCCTCGGCGTCGGCGGGGGAGACGTGCAGCGCCGACCGGTCCTTGCCCTTCGCGAGCGGCGAGACGTTGTGCAGCCAGGAGTTCTTCGACCGCAGGTCACGGCGGCCGATGAGCAGCAGCGTGCCGGGCTCGGGCTGCGGGACCTCGACCCGGGCGAGGGCCTCGAGGATCATCGGCGGGGCCAGCTCGATCGTGCCGGACGGCGTGCGGATCACCTCGTCGAGCCGCGGCTCCAGCGGTCCGAGGTCGATGCCGTGCGGGAACTCCAGCAGTCGGGAGAGCGACAGCCCGCCCGGATCACGCCCGAACCGGTCGCCGTAGGGGCCGGAGCGGATGCGCAGGTCCAGCAGCCGTCGCGGGCCGCGACCGGGCACGCCGGCAACGATCTCGGACTCCTCTGCGCCCAGGCTGCGGGCGATGGAGCGGCGCAGGCTCGTCGCGATCTCGTCGTCGATCTCGTCGGGGTCGGCGTGGGGGCCGCGGCCCTCGTAGATCGCGCAGAGCCGCAGGAGGATCTCCCACTCCGAGAGCATTCCGTCGGGGACCTCGCGAGCGGGTGTGGAGAAGCGCGCGTAGTTGCGCTGCGCGTACTGGTAGAGCACGAGATCGAAATGGTCCCGGGTGAGCGTGCCCGGCGGCGGGAGGATCACGTCCGCGTACCGCGTCGTCTCGTTCAGGTAGGGATCGACACAGATCAGCGCCTCGACCTCCGTGAGGGCGCGCTGCATGCGTGCGGAGTCCGGCAGCGAGCGTGCGAGGTTGCCGGCGTACACCACCAGTCCGCGGACCCGGCCGGGACCGGGGGTGAGGATCTCCTCGGCCAGCGCCGCGACCGGAAGTTCGCCGAGCACCTCGGAATGCCCGCTCACCCGCGTCCGGTACCGGCCGACGGTGAACGGGTGCGCGGGCTTGGGGGCCTTCCGCGTGGTCGGCCCGCCGGTGACGGGCCGGGTGAACAGCAGCCCGCCCGGTCGGTCGAGGTGCCCACACAGGACGTTGACGGCCTGGAGCGCCCAGCAGGTGAGAGTGCCGTACCGGTTGAGGGTCGTCCCGAGCCGGCCGTAGACGGCGGCCCTGTCCGCCGTGGCGAGCTCCCGTGCCAGCCGCGCGATCGTCTCCGGTGGGATTCCGCAGACCTCGGCGACGGCCGCGGGCGGGTGTGCCGCGACGACCTCGCGCAGCTCGCGGAGCCCGCTGAGCCGGCCTGCGGCCGCGCGGGGTCGCACCAGGTCCTCGGCGAACAGGACGTGCAGGATCCCGAGGAACAGGAACAGGTCCGTGCCGGGCCGGATCTGCAGGTGCTCGTCCGCCGCCGCGGCGGTGGCGCTTCGGGCCGGGTCGACGACGACCACCCGGCCGCCGCGGGCCCGCAGCGCCTTCAGCTTCCCGCGATAGTCCGGCGCGGCGCCGATGCTGCCGTTCGAGACCAGCGGATTGCCGCCGACGATCACCAGCAGATCCGTGGTCTCGAGGTCCGGCACCGGGATGCTGCTCGGCTCCCCGAACAGCAGGGCCGCCGTGACGTTCTGCGGCAGCTGGTCCATCGTCGCCGGCGAGTAGGCCTGGATGCTGCCCAACGACCGGGCGAGCCGGCCCGCGAGCAGGGTGAACGCGACGTTGTGGCCCGTCGGGTTGCCGGTGTACGCGGCGACCGAGTTGCGGTCCTCCGCGAGCAGGGGCGTGAGCAGCCGGTCGACCTCGGCGAACGCCTCCTCCCAGCTCGCCTCGCGCAGCTCGCCGGCGCGCCGCACGAGCGGGCGGGTCAGCCGGTCGGGATCGTCGTCCACGGCCCCGAGCGAGGCGCCCTTGGGGCAGAGGTAGCCCCTGCTGTAGACGTCGTCGGCGTCGCCGCGGACCGAGACCACCCGGTCCTCGGCGTCGAGGGTGACCGTCAGGCCGCACATCGCCTCGCACAGCGGGCAACCCCGGGGGACGGTCCGCATGGCCAGGTTCCGGACGGTGGCTCGGGTGGCGGCGTCGGTCGTCATCGGGCCTCCTCGCACATATCTAACGACTGTAGGTTGAGGATGGCGAGCGGTCAACGGTGGTCGTGCGCCGTGAACCAGGCCGGGTGCTCGGCCGAGGGGCACCGCTCGCGGACCGCGAGATGGCCGGACCCGAGCCGACCGCCGCAGCGCCAGGCGATGGTGCCGAAAGCGGTCGCAGGCGGGTGAGTCCTCATCCGGCGAGCCGGACCGGACCGTCGAGGAAGTCCAGCAGGTGCTCGCCGAACACGTCGTTGTCGTCGCCCGCGACCATGTGCCCGGCGCCGTCGACGTCGACGAGGCGGGCCGACGGGACCAGGCTCAGCAGCTCCTGGGCGCCCGCGGTGCTGACCACACGCGACTGCCGGCCCCGCACCAGCAGCGTGGGCACGGCCAGCCCACGCGCGGCCTCGCGGGCGCGCCGGGCGTTCTCGTCGAGCGTGCGCGGGTCGGTCTGCCGGCTGTCGAGCAGGCGCGGGTCCCAGTGCCAGTACCAGCGACCGTCGCGGCGGCGGAGGTTCTTCTTCAGGCCCTCGGGCCGCGGCAGCCGGGTCCGGTGCGGGTTGTAGGCGGCGACGGCCGCAGCCGCCTCGTCGAGCGTGGCGAATCCCGCCGTGCCGGAGCGCATGAAGTCGGTGATCTCCGCGGTCCCCGCGCGCTCGGTGGTGGGCGTGACGTCGACGAGCACCAGGCCGCGGGCCAGTGTCGGGTCGGCTGCCAGCGCGAGCAGGGAGGTCATGCCGCCGAGGGAGGCGCCGACGAGCACCGGGGTTTCGTCGAGCACGGCGACCGCCGTGCGCAGATCGGCCACGTGCGCGTCGAGCGTGTAGTCGCCGTCCGGCGCCCAGTCGCTGTCGCCGTGTCCGCGCAGGTCGAACGTGATCGCGGTCCAGCCCTCCGCGGCCAGCCGTCGGCCGGTGTGTCGCCAGGAGTGCCGGGTCTGCCCGCCGCCGTGCAGCAGCAGGACGGTGCCGCGGCGCGTGCGCAGGGGCGGTGCCCACCGGTCCGCGGCGAGCCGGACGCCCTCGCCCGGCAGGGTGAGCCGGCGGTGGCCGTGTTCCATCGATCTCACCTTCGTCCGAGTTGGGCGCGAGCGGGCTCGTGCGGTCGGACCATGGCGCACCCCTCGCGTCGTCGCGGCAGCCTCCGCCGCCGAGGCGCGACGGTAGACGGATCGTGTGTCATCGTATCGCAGACTTACCTTATCTCTGTAGATTGACCCACGGGAGAGTGTGGTGAGTGATCTGTCCGAGGACTGGCGCGGGGTCATGGCGACGAACCTCGACGGCGTCTTCCTCTCCTGCCGCGAGGGCGCCCGCAGGTTCGTCGAGCAGGGGACGGGCGGCTCGATGATCCTCGTGTCGTCCAGGGTCAGCCGCTTCGGTGCGGCGCAGCAGGCCGCCTACGCAGCGAGCAAGACCGGTGTGCTCGGGCCGGCCCGAACGCTCGCCGTCGAGCTGGCCCGTCACCGCGTCCGGGTCAACACCCTGGTCCCGGGCTGGACCCGCACCGGCCTCACGGTGCCGCGGCAGGAGGCGATCGTGGTCGACGGGGGCTACTCCGTCTTCTCAAGCGAATTGCACTAGTAATACTTGTAAAGATAACCCGTTTGTGTGACTCTCTCTCGCGTGCGACGCGGCTCACCTCCCCTCGTGGGCCGCGTCGCCGTCGTCGCGGAGGGGCGGTCGAGGGACCGCACCCGGAGGAGGAGCCCATGACGGACGTCCAGCCCTCGATCGCCGGCGAACGTGCCGGTCCGGAAGGGTCGCGGAGCGGGCGGGCCGGGAAGGCCGCGTTCGTCGGCACCGTCCTCGAGTACTACGACTTCAGCCTCTACGGCTCCGCGGCCGCGACGGTGTTCGGCACCGTCTTCTTCGCGGGCTCGTCGCCCTTCCTCGCCACCCTGCAGTCCGTGGCGACCTTCGCGGTGGCCTTCCTGGTCCGGCCGATCGCCGGCGCGGTGCTCGGCAGCGTCGGCGACCGCATCGGGCGACGACGGGTCCTGGTCGGGACGATGCTGGTGATGGGTGTGGCCACGATGGGCATCGGCCTCGTACCCGGCTACGCGACTCTCGGTGCGGCGGCTCCGGTGCTGCTCGTGGCCCTGCGGGTGCTGCAGGGAATCGGCGCGAGCGCCGAGTTCGGCGGCGCGACCCTCGTCGCGGTGGAGTTCGCCAAGCCGGGACGGCGCGGCCTGCTCGGCTCGCTGCCGGGTACGGGGGCGGCGCTCGGCGGCGTGCTGGGCACCCTGATGCTGCTCGCGGTGTCGTCCCTGACGACCTCCGAGCAGTTCCTCGACTGGGGCTGGCGGATCCCGTTCCTCCTGAGCATCGTGCTGGTGGGCTACGGCATCTGGCTGCGCAGGCACCTGCCCGAGACCCCCGAGTACCGCCGCGCCGAGGAGGCGGGGGCCACGGTGCGGTCCCCGCTCCGCGAGATCCTGCGCACCCGGCGTCGCCAGGTGCTCGCGATCATCGCGATCGTCACCGCGCAGACCGGGTTCGGCTACTTCTACATCGTGTTCGTCGTGTCCTATGCGGGCGGCGAGCAGGTCGGGCTGTCCCGCACGGTCACCTTCGCGGCCCTGCTCTCGGCGCAGCTGGCCGGCACGGTGCTCACCCCGGTCTTCGGTGCACTGTCGGACCGCATCGGGCTGCGGCCGGTGATCGCGTTCGGACTGGCCTTCTCGGCCGTCCTGGCCTTCCCGTTCTTCGCCCTGGTGCGGGGCGACTGGCCGCCGGGGCTGTTCATCGCGATGATCCTGGCCAACGGCGTCGCGGCCACGGCGATCGTCGCGGTGGCCGGGACGCTGGTCACCGAGCTGTTCGACCCGGGCGTCCGCTACAGCGGCATGGGTCTCGCCCGCGAGACCGGGAACATGATCGGCGCGGCCGCGACGCCGTTGCTCGCGGTTCAGCTCGCGCACCTCGGCGCCGGCACCTGGCCGCTGAGCCTGCTCCTGGTCGCGTTGTCTGCCATCGGCGGGCTCGGACTGCTGGCTGTGCGCAGGCGCGCCCGCCCGGTCGACGTCTGACGAGCCCGGCCTCCTCCCCGATTCGGGTGAACCGCGCATCCTGCGATCTTCGTCATCGTTGTAAAGATTACTGGTGATCATTGGCTCTCGCCGCCGACGGCCGAGGGCCGGTCGGCCAGTTCGACGACCGGACGTTGACCGAGGAGAGCGAAGAGCTGATGCGGGCTTCAAGGACGAGGCGCAGGGTGGTGGTCGCGGCGACGACGAGCGCCGCACTCGTGGTGGGCGCGGTGCTGGTGGCCGGGCCCGCCGCCGCGGAACCGGGTGCCGCGCGACCCGGATCCGAGGGTGCGGCCGCCGCGGCCGCCGAACCGTGGGCGACGGACGCCCCCGGGATGAAGTCGGGCACGGCGACGCTGCCCGGCACCGGGCCGATCCACGAGTTCCCGGCCTTCCCGACCCCCGCGGGCTTCTCCTGCGAGGTGGCGATCGCGAACAACGGCGACCTCGTCTCGGACGAGTTCGTCGGTAACGCGATGGGCGTCGTCGACCCGCACACCGGCGAGGTGCGCGACGTCCCGCTGCCCAACCCCGGCGGCCTGCCCGGCGGCCAGAACCGCGGGCCGGACGGCCACATCTGGTTCGGCGAGGTCGGCGGCAACGCCCTGGGCGAGTTCGACCCGGAGACCGACGAGATCACCACCCACGCCTTCCCGTGGGCGAACGTCGGTGTCCCGACCCAGCCGCTGCCGGTGGAGATCAACAACGGCCCGGGCGTCTCCTTCGACACGACCTGGGCGAAGGACGGGAAGATCTACTTCACCGCGATCGGGCTCAACGCGATCGGCAGCTTCGAGCCGGAGTCCGAGGAGTGGGAGCTGTTCCCGATCCCGACGCCGGCGGCCGGTCCGGTCGCGATGGAGGAGGGCCCGGGCGGGACCGTCGCCATCACCGAGGGCTTCGCCAACAAGGTCGCCACGTTCGACGTGGACACCCATGAGTGGAAGGAGTACTCGATCCCGACCCCGGGCGTGACCTTCCCCGCCGGGCTGACCGTGTCGCCGGACGACAAGTACCTGTACTTCGGTGAGACGCTGGCGTCGAAGATCGGCCGCCTCGACCCGGCGACGGGCGAGATCAAGGAGTACGACCTCCTCGCCATGCGGCAGGATCTGCTCGGCGGCAGCCTGTCCCTCGGCAACCCGCTCCCGCAGCCCGGGCAGCTGCGCTTCGGCAGCGACGGCAAGATCTACTTCGTCGAGGGAACCTTCACCGGCGGCAGCCGGATCGGCCAGCTCGACGTCGAGAAGAACACCCTGGCCGAGATCGACACCCCGTCCCCGGTGTCGATGCCGTGCGACCTGAACAACACGGTCCCCGGCAAGATGATCTTCGCCAGCTTCGCGACCAACCGGATCTCGTACTTCGACATCCCGAACACGGTCGACATCAGCAACACGTACCCGCTGCACGGCTGAGCGGAGCTTGCGGAGCGAACATCGGTCCTGAGCCGGGGCTCCCCGAGGCCCGGTCGCCCGACTCCCACGAGGAGGGCGACCGGGCCTTACTTCTGTAGGTTCAGGGTCTTGACTGCATAAGCTTTATAAACTTTTATGGCACAGCAGGCCCGGAGCATCGACGAGGGAGACGATGGCGAACGAACGCGACGAGGTGCATCCATTCTCCGACCGCGTCGACCATCCCTACTGGGAGGGTCTCGGTGCGGAGGAGCTCCGCATCCAGCGCTGCGCGGGATGCCGGCGGTGGAGCTGGCCCGCGGACTGGCGGTGCCCGGCCTGCGGCGCCTACGACATGGTCTGGGAGCAGGTCGAGCCCGTGGGACGCGTCTACTCCTGGATCCGTACGCACCTGCCGTTCGTGCCTGCCTACGCCGACCTCGTGCCGTACGTGAACGTGCTCGTCGAGCTCCCGCAGGCCGGCGGTGCGCGGATCATGGGGCTGCTCACCGGCAGCGAGGAGGGCATCCGGATCGGGGCCCCGCTGACGGGCTCGTTCCAGCCGGCGTCGCCGCGTACCGCGGACCTGCCGGTGCTCACCTGGTCGCTCGGCGAGCAGGTGGCGGCATGAAGCCCGCGCAGATCGCCGCCGTCGGATACGGCAGCACGGCGTACCACAAGCGCGGGAAGTCGCCCGATCCCGAGCGCAAGCTGCTGCTCAAGGCCATCGACGACGCCGCGGCGATGGCCGGGATCGACACCGCCGACATCGACGGGTTCGTCTCCTACGGCGCCGATCTCCAGGACGGGCCGCGGCTCACCGGGCCGCTCGGCACGAAGGAGCTGCGCTGGAGCAGCCTCGTCTGGGGCGGCGGTGGCGGCGGCAGCGCCGGGGCGATCGCGCAGGCCGAGGCAGCCATCCTCTCGGGGCAGGCGGAGACCGTGGTCGTGTACCGGGCCACCGCCGAGTCGACGAGCGGACGGCTCAGCTCGGCCGTGAGCCAGGGCGTGTTCGGCCTCGCCTACCGTGCCCACGGCATCGACGCCCCCGCCCAGGCACTCGGCCTGCGGACCCAGCGGCTGCTCGAGGCCGAGGGCGTGCCGGCGAGCGCGCTCAAGGCCGTCGCGCAGGCCAGCTACTACCACGCGAACCGCACGCCGTGGGCCGTCGGCAAGGACCTGGTGCTCACCGACGAGGCCTACGACTCCTCGCGGCTGATCGCCGAGCCGATCCGGCTGTTCGACTCCTCGAGGGAGAACGACGCCGCTGCGGCGATCATCTTCACCTCCGCCGAGCGGGCCCGGCACCTGACCGACAAGCCCGTGTACCTGCTCGGCGCGGCCTACGGTGCCCAGGGCCGGTGGGGCGAGATGGACGAGAACCACGAGCCGTACCACGCGTCGTCGCAGGCCGCGCCCGCCCGACGGGTCTGGGAGCGCACCGGCCTGACCGCGGCGGACGTCGACGTCGTGCAGCTCTACGTCAACTTCACCGGCCCGCCCGTCTCGGCGCTGATCGACCTCGGCTTCTGCACCGCGGAGACGGCCGGCGAGGTGCTCACCTTCGAGAACCTCGTCGCCCCCTCGGGCCGGCTGCCGATCAACACGAGCGGCGGGGACCTCGCCGAGGGCTTCCTCCACGGGATGGGCAACGCCGTCGAGGCCGTCCGGCAGCTGCGCGGGGAGTCGCCCAACCCTGTCCCCGGGGCGAAGGTCTGCCTGGTCTCCGGCGGCCCGATCTCCGAGCTCAGCAGCGTCGCGCTCTTCGCCACCGAGCAGGGCGGACCGACCCCGAACAGGAGCACGGCATGACCCTCGCCGACGACCGCACGTCCGTCCTGCCCACCCGCCTGGTGATCGGCGACGCCCGCCTCGACCGCGCGTCCGGCGGCACGTACGAGCACGTCAACCCTGCCACGGGGAAGACGCAGGCCGCGGTCCCGATGGCCGGCATCGCGGAGATCGACGCGGCCGTGGCCGCCGCCCGCGAGGCCCTGCCCGCCTGGCGGGCGTGGAACCCGGTCGACCGCCGCCGCGTGCTCACCCGCTTCGCCGAGCTGATCCGCGAGCACGTGGACGAGCTGGCCACCATCGCCTCGCTGGAGATGGGCGGCCCGCGCGCCTACACCCCGTTCTCGGTGCACTACGGCGCCGACTGGATCGAGGAGGCGGCCGGCTGGGCCGACCGGTTGGCCGGCGACACCGTGCCGCTCACCGGCCGCGGCGTCTTCGAGTACACCGCGGTCGAGCCGGTCGGTGTGGTCGCCGGGCTGGCCACGTGGAACGGCTCGACCGGCGCCTACGGCATGACGATCGGAGCACCGCTCGCGGCCGGGTGCACCGTCGTGGCCAAGCCGTCCGAGCTGGCACCCTTCGGCGCGATCCGGACCACCGAGCTCGCGCTCGAGGCCGGGCTGCCGCCGGGCGTGCTCAACGTCGTCACGGCCGGGGTGGAGGCCTCGTCGCACCTCGTGGCGCACCCGGGCATCGACAAGATCACTTTCACCGGCAGCCCGGCCACCGCCCGCCGGATCGCCGCGGCCGCCGCGGAGCGCCTGACCCCGTGTGTGTTCGAGCTGGGCGGCAAGTCGGCGAGCCTGGTGTTCGCCGACGCCGACCTCGACCGCGCGGTCACCTCGGCCCTCACCCTGACCGCCAACGCGGGCCAGGTCTGCACGCTCGGCTCCCGGCTGCTGGTCCACCGTTCCGTGCACGACGAGTTCGTCGAGCGGCTGACCGCGGCGCTGGCCGGCATCCGGCAGGGCGACCCGTTCACCGAGGGCGTGTCGATGGGCCCGGTGATCAACCAGGCCGCGGTCGACCGCATCGTCGGGATGATCGACCGCTCCCGCGCCTACGGATTCGTCCTCGCAGGTGGGCAGCGCGCGGGCGGTGAGCTCGCCGACGGCTTCTTCGTCGACCCGACCGTCGTCGAGCTCCCGGACAACACCGTCGAGCTGGCCCGCGAGGAGGTCTTCGGGCCCGTCGTCGGGGTGCAGACCTTCGACGACGAGGACGAGGCCGTCGCGCTGGCCAACGACAGCGACTACGGCCTGGCGGGCTACGTGTTCACTGCGGACGTCGGCCGGGCGTTGCGCGTGGCCGGTGCCCTGGACACCGGCAACGTCGGCGTCAACGGCGGTGGCGCGCCGGCGGGTCCGCACATCGGGTTCGGCGGCCGCAAGCAGAGCGGCTACGGCGTCCAGGGCGGCCTCGGCGGCGTCCGGGAGTTCGTGGCCGCGAAGACCGTGCAGGTGCTCCTGTGAGAGCGGAAGGGGACGAGCGATGAAGCCGACGACCGGCGCGAGGTTGGGCAGCAGCGGGTGCACCACGCAGGTGATCGTGGTGCGTCCGCCCTCCGAGGACGTCGACCTGACCTGCGGCAACGTGCCGATGGCGCCGTTGCCGGTCGACGCGGGCAGCCCGATCGGGGAGGACGGCCCGGGGTCGCTCACCGGCAAGCGGTACGTGCACCCGGCCACCGGCATGGAGCTGCTGTGCACCAAGGCCGGAGCGGGGCAACTGCGGGTGGGCGACGAGGTGCTGGGGATCAAGCAGGCGAAGAGCCTGCCGTCGTCCGACTGACCGCTTCAATCGTCATTACCGTAATACTTGCAAAGATAAACAGGTCATGTGAGACTTCGCCTGGCGTGACCGCCGGCACACGGGAAGCCGTGCGCTCCGGACGGCTCCGACCCATCGACGGGACGCGGCAGGTGTCCGCCCAGAAGGATCTGCGGCACAGGAGGAACGGCAATGCGTTTGGCGAACAAGGTCGCGGTGATCACCGGTGCCGGCTCGGGCCTGGGGCGGGTGTCCTCGCGGCTCTTCGCGCAGGAGGGCGCGAAGGTCGTGATCACGGACGTCTCCGAGGAGCGCGCGAACGAGACCCTCAAGCAGGTGCTCTCCGACGGCAACGAGGCGATCGCCGTCAAGGCCGACGTGACCGTCGAGTCCGAGGTGGAGGCCGCGGTGCAGGCCGCCGTCGACACCTACGGGCGGCTGGACGTGATGTTCGCGAACGCGGGCATCCCGGCCAAGGACTTCGGGCTCACCCCGTTCGAGGACATCTCCGAGGCGGAGTGGGACGAGACCCACGACGTCGTGCTCAAGGGCGTCTTCTTCGCCGTCAAGCACGCGGTGCGGGCCATGAAGAACAACCCGGGCGGGCCCGAGGGCGGCTCGATCATCTGCACCTCGTCGGCAGCCTCCCTGGTCGGCTACCCGGGCTTTCCGCAGTACGGGTCGGCGAAGGCCGGTATCAACGGCCTGGTCCGCATCTGCGCGGCCTGGGAGATCGGCCGCTACGGGATCCGGATCAACGCGATCGCCCCCACGCACGGCATGTCCGCCAACTTCATCCTCCCCGCGGACGCCCCCGTGCTGGAGAAGTCCCACGAGGAGATGGCGGGCGAGTGGATCCCGGAGCACTCGCCGATCCCGCTCAAGATCAGCCGCCCGCCGCGCATCCTGGACAGCGCCTACCCGGCCCTGTTCCTGGCGTCGGACGAGTTGCTGTACATGTCCGGTGTCACCATCCCGACCACGGACGGCGGCACCCTCGCCCAGGTCGCCATCCCGTTCGGCGCCAACTGGCGGGAGAACCTGAACGACAACGCCCGCAAGGGCAACTTCAACGGCTGAGCGCGCCCACCACCACCTGCGGGAGTCACCGATGACCGAGAAGACCCTGGACGAGGTCAAGGCGGAGCGCCGCCACGACTACGACGTCTACCCCGGCGGCACGATCCAGCAGAAGCTGGACGAGATCGCCGAGCTGCGGGAGAAGTGCCCCGTCTCCTTCTCGGAGAAGGGCGGGTTCTGGGTGGCCACCACCTACGACGACATCTCGAGCATCCTGCGGCGCAACAACCGCGGCTTCGTCAGCTTCCCGAACATCCCGGACGGGAAGGTGGCGTTCGGGCAGAAGCAGCAGATCCCGATCGAGCTCGACGGCGACGTGCACCGGAAGTACCGCAAGCTGCTCGACCCGCTCTTCTCCCCGGCCCGGGTGCAGGAGATGGAGAAGCAGATCCGCGACGTCGCGAACGGGCTCATCGACGGGTTCGTGGCGACCGGGAAGTGCGACGTGGTGCCGCAGTTCGCCTTCCCGTTCCCCGGCACGGTCTTCCTGTCCATCATGGGCTGGCCGCTCGAGGACGCCGAGCGCATGAACGACTGGGTCAACATCTTCCTCCACGGCGTGCCCGGCGGCACCGAGGAGGAGACGATGCAGGCCCGGATCAAGGCCAGCGAGGAGTCCCGCGCCTACATCCAGGCCATCGTGGACGACCGGCGGGCCAACCCCGGCGACGACATCACGAGCGTGATCGTGAACCAGGGGCTCGAGGGCGAGCCGATCTCCGACAGCGACCTCTCCGACCTGTTCGTGCTGCTGCTCATGGCCGGTCTGGACACGGTCCAGAGCGTGATCGGGCAGAGCATCGCCTACCTGGCCACCCACCCGGAGCAGTGGGAGGCCATGTTCGCGACGCCGGACGCGCTCGCGCCCGCGATCGAGGAGCTGCTGCGCTGGACCTCGCCGGCCATGCCCACCCGGAACGTCGCCGCCGCGTCCGCGCAGGTGGCCGACCTCGAGCTGCCGGAGGGCGAGCGGGTGTTCTGTCCGCTCGCCGCGGCGAACCGGGACCCGAAGTACTACCCGGACCCGGACACCGTCGACTTCACCCGCGAGTCGAAGCCGCACCTGTCCTTCAGCCTGGGCGCGCACCGCTGCGTCGGCGTGCACCTCGCCCGCCTGGAGCTGCGCATCGCCTTCGAGGAGCTGCACCGGCGGATCCCGTCGTTCCGGCTGCAGGAAGGCTGCACCCCGAAGGAGCACCTGGGGCTCACCTGGGCGATCGAGGACGTGCGGATCGAGTTCGAGCCGCGCTCCGCGTGACGATGACCGCCTGAGAACCCATCGGCCTCGGAAGCCGAGGCCCCTTCGGACGAAGGGGGCAGTTCGCCGACTCCCTTCACAGCAGTACCCGCACGTCGAGAGGAACCCATGAGCCCGTCACCGTCGGCCGGGGAGGTCAGGTCGTTCGGCCTGCTGCAGCTGTGGGACGCCGTCGCCGACGGCGTCCCGGAGCGGGAGTGCGTCGTCCAGGGCGGGCGCCGGCTCACGTGGGCCGAGGTGCGCGAGCGGACGACGAGGCTCGGGTGGTTCCTCACCGGCTGCGGGTTCGGCCCCCGGGACGGGGCGGCCGTCGACTGGCGGTCGCCCAACGACACCGTCGGGCTGCTGCTGCGCAACAGCCCGGAGTACCTGGAGGGCAGCATCGGGTGTTACCGCGCCCGGTGCGCCCCCTTCAACGTCAACTACCGGTACCGGGCGGACGAGCTGGCCTATCTGCTCCGCGACGCCCGGCCGGTCGCGATGGTCCTGCACCGCGAGTTCGGTCCGGTGCTGGAGCAGGCCCTCGCGTTGGTCGAGGACCTGCAGCCGGTGCTGGTGGTCGTCGAGGACGGCTCCGGCGCGGCCCTGCCCGCCGGTGCGCGGGCCTACGAGGAGGTGCTGGCCGGCGCACGGCCGCCGGCCGAGCCGGTCGTGCCCTCCCCGGACGACGTGCACGTGCTCTACACCGGCGGCACCACCGGGATGCCGAAGGGCGTGATCTGGCGGCTGCGCGAGCTCGCCGGGCGACCCTGCGGGATCGCGGTGGAGTCGCTGGAGGCGGCCACCCGCGATGCTCCCCGTCGCGGGTGGCTGCGCGCCTTCGTCGCCCCGCCGCTGATGCACGGCGCCGCCGCCTGGTTCTCCTACGGCGCCTGGTCGCGCGGCGGCACGCTCGTGCTGAGCGAGGACCACAGCTTCGACGCCGAGCGCGCGCTGGAGCTGTGCCGGCGCGAGAAGGTCACCTGGATGGCCATCATCGGCGACCCGTTCGCGCAGCCGCTGGTCAAGGCCCTGCGCGCCGGGGCCGAGCCGCCGGGGTTGTCCTACATCTTCTCCAGCGGGGCCGCGCTGTCCCCGTCCGCCTGGTCCGAGTTGGACACCTACTTCCCGGGCCTGAAGCTCGTGAACACACTGGGCTCGTCGGAGACCGGGCCGCAGGCGATGCAGACCAGCAGCGCCCAGCCGGCGTTCAGGGCCGGGCCGCAGACCTTCGTCGTGTCCGACGACCACACCCGGCTGCTGACCGCGGAGAGCCCGGGCATCGGCTGGCTCTCCAACGCCGGCGAGCTCCCCCGCGGGTACCTGAACGACGAGGTGCGCACCGCGGCGACCTACAAGGTCGTCGAGGGGCTCCGGTTGTCTATCTCCGGCGACCGCGCGAGCGTCGACGGGACCGGCGAGATCCGCTTCCTCGGCCGCGAGGCCACGGTCATCAACTCCGGCGGCGAGAAGATCTACGGCGAGGAGGTCGAGGGCGTGCTGCGCGCGCTGCCCGAGATCGCCGACGCGATCGTGTTCGGCCGCCCGAGCGAGCGGTGGGGCCAGGAGGTCGTCGCGCTGCTGGTGGCCGCGGGTCCCGAGCTGGACCGCGACACCATTCGCGCCCGCTGCGCCGACGCGCTGGCCGGGTACAAGATCCCGAAGGCGGTGGCGTACGTGCCGGCGATCCGCCGCCACGACAACGGCAAGGCCGACTACGCCTGGGCGGGCGAGACCTTCGCGTCGCTGGTCGCGGAGGTGAGCGCGTGAGTGTGCTGGACGGCGTCCGGATCGTCGAGCTGGCCTCGGGGATCGCCGGGCCCGTCGCGTGCCGGCTGCTCGCCGAGGCCGGGGCGGACGTCGTCAAGATCGAGCCGGCCGGTGGTGATCCCGACCGCGCCGCGCGGCCCGTCGCCTTCGCGACGTGGAACCGGAGCAAGCGGTCCGTGGTCGGCGATCCGGAACCGCTGCTCTCGCGCGCCGACGTCCTGGTCCACGATCTCCCGGTCGAGGCCGCCCGTGCCCGCGGCCTCGACCCGGAGACCCTGGCCGCGCGGCACCCGGGCCTGATCGTCGCGACCGTGCCGAGCTACCCGACCGGACACCCACTCGCCGATGTCGCCGCGACGGACGCGATGGTGCAGGCCGAGCAGGGCTTCTTCGACGAGCAGCAGGGCAACCGCCCCGGCCCGGTCTACATCCGGCTGCCGTTCCCCAGTTGGAGCGCCGCCTACCTGACCGCCGCGGGCGTCGTCGCGCGGCTCGTGCAGCGGGCCCGGACCGGCGCGGTGCTCCCGGTCGGCACGAGCGTGTTCCAGGGGGGACTCGCCCCCGCGGCGCTGTACTGGCAGCGCTGGGAGCGGCTGCCCGCGGGCCTGGACAGGCACACGCTGCCGAAGATCTGGCCCGACGCCGCCCTGTCCATCTTCGGGTGCGCGGACGGGCGGTACGTTCAGCTCGCCGGCGCGGTCGGCGGCTGGATCGAGTCCCCGCCGGTGCTGGAGGCGCTGGCGCTGGCCGATCTCGTCGACCTGTCCGAGGTCGGGGTGACCCCGGAGAACTGGGCGACCTGGGACCGCGTGTTCCGCACCCGATCCAGCGACGAGTGGCGCGACGAGCTCGGCGAGGCAGACGTGCCGTGCATCGTCGTCCGCGAGCTCGGCGAGTGCTTCACCGACGAGCAGGTTCGGGTCAACGGCTACGTCGCCGAGGTCGACGACCCGGTCGTCGGGCGTGCGCTGCAGGCCGGGCCGCCCGTCGAGACCAGCACGCCGAGCCGGATCACCGGCCCGGCCCCGGCGGCGGGCTCGACCGCGCTCGACGAGGTGCTGACGAGGTGGGCGCCGCGGACGCACGAGGTGTCCGTCCCGCCGGTGGACCCGCGGCCGCTCGCGGGCCTGCGCGTCCTCGACTTCGGGTCGGTCGTCGCCGGTCCCTTCGGCGCGCAGTGCCTCGGCGACCTCGGCGCCGACGTCGTCAAGGTGGAGCCCCTCGCGGGGGACCGCGGGCGCGGGCTCACCCAGTTCGCGGGCTGCCACCGCGCCAAGCGGTCGTTGGCGATCGACCTCAAGGCGCCCGACGCCCGGGAGGCCCTCGGGCGGCTGATCCGGTCCGGCGACGTCGTGCTGCACAACATGCGGCTCGGTCCCGCGGCCCGCCTCGGGCTCGACGGCCCCGGCCTGCGCGCGGTGAACCCGGGCATCGTGTTCAGCCACGTCAGCGCCTACGGTCCGCGCGGGCCGATGGCGCCGCTGCCGGGCTACGACCCGACCGCGCAGGCGTTGACCGGCTGGGAGCACGCCAACGCGGGGGAGGGCCGCACACCGATCTGGCTGCGCAACTCGGTGTTCGACGTCCAGTCCGGCATGATCGCCGCCTTCGGCGCCCTGCTCGGCCTCTACGAGCGCGAGACGACCGGCACGCCGGGGGAGACCGGGACGTCGCTGCTGGCGGCGGGGATCACCGCGGCCTCCGAGGTCGCCGTGACCTTGGCCGACGGGGCGGTCACCCCCGCGCCGGTGCTCGACGCCGACCAGACCGGGCTCGACCCCGCGCACCGCCTCTACCGGTGCATGGACGGCTGGCTGCTGGTCGACGCGGCCGACGAGGGGCAGGCCGAGGCCTTCGCCGCGCACCTCGGCCCCGACCCCGTGGGCGCACTGGCCGCCCAGGCGGTCGACGACGCGCTGGCCGGGCTGGCGGCGGCGGGCGTGCGGTCCTGCCGGGTCGCCGAGGACCGCCTCGACGCCTTCATGGACTCGGTGGTGCACGCCGACCTGGGCGTCGCGCGCACCCTGCAGACCCGCGGCTACGGCCGGCTCGACCTGGTGGCCGGCTTCTGGGACGTGCCGGCCGCGCCCGGTGAGAGCGTGCCCGACCTGGGCGAACACACCCGCGAGCTGCTCGCGGAACTGGGCTACGACGACGCGACGATCGAGGGCCTCGCCGAGGGCGGCGTGATCCGCCTGGCGGCAGTGCCCGTCACGTCGGGAGGAAGGGCATGAGCGAGCGTCCGACGATCGAGTTCGACCACCACACCCCGGAGTTCGGGCAGGACGCCCCGGCGAAGTTCGCCGAGCTCCGTGCCACGTGCCCGATGGGGTTCACCGAGGCGCACGACGGCTACTGGGTCGCCTCCACCTACGAGAACGCGCGGCGCATCCTGTCCGACCCCGAGAACTTCACGGTCGAGAAGAGCGCCGACGGCCTGCGCGGCGGCAAGCTGATCCCGACCGCCCCGCACGCTCCCGCGATCATCCCGGGGAGCCTCGACGGACCGGCCCACGACCGCCTGCGCAAGCCGCTGCGCAACCTGTTCGCCAAGCGCAACATCGAGCAGAAGGTCGCGCCGATCGCCCGCGCGGCCGCGGACCGGCTGCTCGACGAGCTGGTGGGCAAGCCGGAGTTCGACGTCGCGCAGGAGTTCAGCTTCCGCCTCACCGTGGCCACCATCAGCGAGTTCGTCGGGCTGGCGAGCGGCGAGATCGGCGACCCCGAGAAGGTCGTGCTGATGCTCGAGGACGCCTTCGCCATCGACCCCGAGGCCGGCGGCAACCGCGACGCCCTCGCCGCCCGCACCGCGGACAAGTTCGCCGAGGTCCGCGAGCTCGTCGGGCAGGTCGTCCGGGCCCGGAAGGCCGAGCCGCGTGACGACCTGGTCACCGCGATGGTCGACCCGAGGACGGGGCTGACCGAGGACGAGGTGATCGACCTCGCGCTGTCGATGCTGCTCGGCGGGGTGCGGACGACGGCGGCGTCGATGGACAACATCGTGCTGTACCTGGCCGAGCACCCCGACCTGCGCCGCGAGCTGGTCGAGGACCCGGCGAAGATCCCCGACGCGGTGGAGGAGCTGACCCGGCTCGCCGCCGTCACCCCGCTGGTCGCCCGGACGGCGGTGACCGACCAGGCCTTCGGCGACGTGCACGTCAAGGCCGGGGACCGGGTCGCGGCGCTGATCTGCTCGGCGAACCGGGACGAGGAGCGCTTCCCCGGCGCCGAGGAGGTGAAGCTGGGCCGCAAGGACGGCCTGCACCTCGCCTTCGGCGTCGGCATGCACTACTGCCTCGGGATCTGGCTGGCGCACATGGAGCTGCGGGTCGCCGTCGAGGCCGTGCTGCGGCGGATCCCGGACTACGAGGTCGTGGCGGACCGGGTGCGCCGCTACGGCCTGGTCGGGGTCAACAACGGCTTCTCCGCCCTCCCGGTGCGCCCGCGCCCCTGAGAGTCCGCTCCCGGAACGACCACGCGCCGCCGACCCCGGGGAGGTCGGCGGCGCGTCGTCGTTCTCGGGCTCAGTCCGCCAGCGTGAACAGCCGGCGCTCGCCCTCGGTGACCACCCGGCCCGTCCGCCCGATCGGGTCCGACTGCGGGTCCACCAGCGCGGCGAGGGTCGACCGGTCCGACTTGGACACGCGCACCCCGGTGCGCGTCCCGGCCGGGGATCGGCCGATGACGTAACCGCGGGCCGGGTTGCCCTCCCGGTCGAACTCCACCGTGAAGGTCTCGATCTCCAGCGGGCCGGTGAGGGTGTCGTCGACGGCGACCGGGCCGTGCTCGTCGGCCGCGGCCGTGGACCAGCGGAAGTCCTCGACGGGCTCACGGTCCAGGACCACGGCCGCGTGCTTGGTGAGGTACTCGCCGTTGGCGTAGACCAGCCCGGTCCTGCCGCCCTCGCGCAGCCGCCGGACGACCGCGACCAGGGCGTGCGCGGAGTAGTTGTTGTGCGCCCCGCCGAAGGAGGTCAGGCCGCCGGTCGCGGACAGCTCGCGGTCCCGGTCCAGCCCGAGGTGCAGCGCGCCGAGCTTCGGCACGATCGGGAAGCAGCTGTAGAGGTCGACGACGTCGAGCGCCTCCGCCCGCGTGCCGGCCGACCCGAGGACGGCGTCGAGGCTGCGCTCCAGGCCGGGCGAGCGCCCGTAGGACTCGCGCTCCAGGACGTCCTCGCAGTCCTCGTCGACCGCCGCGGCCCGCAGGTACACCCGTTTCTCGACGGGGACGCCGAGCCGGTCGGCCGCGGCCGGGCTGGCCAGGATCACCGCCGCGGCCTGGTCGACGCGGTTGAGCGCGTTCATCCACAGCGGGTAGGGGAAGCAGATCATCCGGTTCTTCGGGCCGACCTCGGCGATCTGTTCCGCCGTGAGCGCGTCGGTGTTCCACGCCGCCTCGTTGCCGGCGGCGATCTCGCTGAACCGCGAGTACATCTCGGCCGACCAGGCCTGCGACTCGGCGAAGCTCTGCCCGAGGTCGTGGCGCAGCCGGTTCTCCCACAGCGGGTAGATGCGGATCGGGCCGACCAGCCCGAGGTCCCACATGCGTTCGGTGCCGCCGGTCGCCCGGGTGAACGTGCCCGGCCCACCGGGGGTGTGGCTCCAGTTCTCGGCCTTCTCCGGCTCCTTCACCGCGCCGAGCAGCTCCACCGAGGACTGCGCCTCGCCGCCGCACACCACGGCCAGCTCGGCCTCGCCGGTGGCGATGGACCGGGCGAGCTCGGTCAGCACGGCGACGGGCTGGTGCCCGCCCACCTCCGACACCGAGGTCTTCGCCCGCCGCGCGCCGACGGCCTCGGCGACCGCCGCGCCGACGTCGTCGTAGTTCCAGGAGACGACCTGGACCACGCCGAGGGCGTCGACCTCGCCGAGCGCGCCCTCGGGCAGCCCGGCGTCGTCGGCGGCCGCACCGATCGCCCGCCGGATCAGCTCGACCGGTTCGAGCGCCCGGGCAGGGTCCTTCTCGCGGTTGTTGCGCAGCTGCCCGACGCCGATGACGACGACCGGACCGCCGGAGCCGCCGCTCACCGACCGCTCCACACCGGGTCGCGCTTCTCCACGAAGGCCTTCATGCCCTCGGCGAAGTCCTCCGTCTCGCCGGCGGCGCGGACCACCGCCCGGTTGCGCTCCCAGGCCTCGTCCTCGTCGACCAGGTGCGTCGCCTCGATCATCAGCTGCCGGGAGAGCTGCACCGCGACGGGCGCGTTGACCGTGATCCGGGCGGCCAGGGCGCGCGCGGCCTCGAGGGCCTTCCCGGACTCGGCCAGCTCGTTGACCAGCCCGAGCTCGGCGGCCCGCTCGGCCGGATAGGCGTCGCCGGTCAGCGCCCACTCCATCGCGACGGCGAAGGGGATCCGCCGGCCGAGCCGGAACAGCCCGCCGGCCCCGGCCACGACCGCCCGCTTGACCTCGGGGATACCGAAGGTCGAGCCGCGCGAGGCGACGACGAGGTCGCAGGCGAGGGCCAGTTCGGTGCCGCCGGCCAGCGCGTAGCCGTCGACGGCGGCGATGAACGGCTTGCGTCGCTCGCGCCGGACGAACCCGGCGAAGCCGCCGCGCTTGGTGTGCAGCGTCTTGACCCGGCCCTTGCCGATCTCCTTGAGGTCGCCGCCCGCGGAGAACACCGGGGGGACGCCGGTGAGGATGCCGACCCAGATCCGGTCGTCCGCCTCGATCGCGTCGACGGCCTCCTCGATCCCCTGCGCGACCTCGGCGTTGACCGCGTTGCGGGCCTCCGGGCGGTCGATCGTGATGACCGCCAGGTGGTTCTCGGGTTCGGGCTCGAATCGGACTCCCACGCGCTTCCTCCTACTCGTGCGGTGAATCGGGTGAGCGGCGGTCAGATGTCGAGGACCAGCCGCGGGCAGGCCGCGCGGGAGACGCAGATCATCATCGTCTCGTTCGCCGCCTGCTCCTCGGGCGTCAGCAGCGAGTCGCGGTGCTCGGGGGTGCCCTCGAGGACGACCGTCTCGCAGGTCCCGCAGGTCCCCTCGCCGCACGACGACGGCGCGTCGACTCCCGCCTCGGTGACGACGTCGAGGATCGACCGGTCCGGCGGAACCGTCAGCGTCAGGCCGGACTGGGCGAGCTCGACCTCGAACGACGCGTCCCCGATCGGCCCGAGCGTCTTCGGCGTGAAGCGCTCGAGGTGCAGGGTGCCGGCGGGCCACGGGTCCGTCAGGGCCGTGACGGCGTCGAGCAGCGGCTCCGGGCCGCAGACGTAGACCAGCGTGTCGGCGCGCGCATCGGCGAGCAGTGCGGGGAGGTCGAGCAGACCGTGGGTGTCCTGCGGGGTCACGGTCACGCGGCCCCCGCCGAGCAGCGCGAGCTCCTCGCGGAAGGCCATGCTCGACAGCGTCCGGCCGCCGTAGAGCAGCGTCCACTCCGCGCCCGCGCGCTCCGCCTCGCCGATCATCGGCACGATCGGCGTGACGCCGATGCCGCCGGCGACGAAGACGTAGCGCGGCGAGGGCTCCAGCGCGAAGTGGTTGCGCGGGCCGCGGGCGCGCACCTCGGCGCCGACGTGCAGCTTGTCGTGCACGAAGCGGGAGCCGCCGCGGCTCTCCGGCTCCAGGAGCACGCCGATCCGCCAGACGTCGTGGCGATCGGGGTCGCCGCACAGCGAGTACTGGCGCGACAGCTCCGGGGTCAGCTGCAGGTCGATGTGGGCGCCGGGATCCCAGGCGGGGAGGTCGCTGCCGTCCGCGGCGCGGAGATCGAGGACGATGACGCCGTCGGCCGCGTCGACCCGTTCGGCGACGACCAGGTCGACGTCCACCTCGTCATGGATGCTGCGCACGGACTCCTCCTCGGCGGCGAGCGGGGGTGCGGCAACGTCGTTTGACGGGCCGGAACCGCGATCCTAGCATCTGCACAATCTTTACCAGTATTCATCGAGGTGTGGAGGCGCGGACATGGCGGACGACGGGCGGGGCGATCTGCAGGACCGGGTCGCCTTCATCACCGGGGCCGCCCGCGGGCAGGGGCGCTCGCACGCGCTGACCCTCGCCCGCGAGGGCGCCGCGATCGTGGCCGTCGACATCTGCGCGCCCATCGCGACGGTCCCCTACGCCCTCGGGACCGAGGAGGACCTGGCGGAGACCGCCCGGCTGGTCGAGGCGGCCGGCGGCCGCTGCCTGACGGCGCACGCCGACGTCCGGAACCGCGAGGAGCTCGTCGCGGCCGTCGAGAAGGCGATGGCGACGTTCGGACGGCTCGACGTCGTCGTCGCCAACGCCGGTGTCGCCCAGGGTCTGCCGGAGACCGAGACAACCACGATCGACGAGATCTGGGCCGACTACATCGCCGTCAACCTCACCGGGGCGTGGAACACGCTGCAGGCGACCCGGGACGCGCTCGTCGAGGGTGGCCGGGGTGGCTCGATCGTGATCATCAGCTCGACGTCCGGCCTGAAGGGCACCTCGCGCGGCGACGTCCGGGCCGACGCGTACACGGCCGCCAAGCACGGGCTCGTCGGCCTGATGCGCGCCTGGGCCAACGAGCTCGGGCCGCACGGCATCCGGGTCAACACGATCCACCCCACCGCCGTCGGTACTCCGATGGTGGAGAACCCGGCCATGGGTGCGTGGGTGGAGGCGAACAAGCACCGCGTGGCGGGCGGCTTCAACGACGCCATGCACCGCGGGCGGATCGGGCTGCAGGACGTGTCGGAGGCCGTGCTGTGGCTGGCCTCGGAGCGCTCCGGCGCGGTCACCGGCGTGACCCTTCCGGTGGACAACGGCTTCGTCATCGCCTGACCAAAGGCAGTAATACTTGTAAAGATTACTTGTTCATGTCACGCTGCTGTGGTCTGACGACGGAGGTGTGACGGTGGAGTTCTCCGACTCCGAGAGCAGCGCAGCGCTGCGTGCGGAACTGCGGACCCTCGTGCGCGAGCACGTGCCGCAGACCTTCCTGGGTGCGTTCACCCGCGACCCCAAGGACCTCGAGACGGCCCAGGCGTTCTGCCGGCTGCTGGCGGAGAAGGGGCAGCTCACCCCGGCGTGGCCGGTGGAGTACGGCGGCTCGGCCTCCTCGCAGTGGGACCAGGCCGTGATGCGCGAGGAGATGTGGGGGCACTTCGAGCCCCGCGGCGCGCAGTACATGGGCGTCAACTGGGTCGGGCCGGCGATCATGCGGTTCGGTACCGACGAGCAGAAGCGCGAGCACCTCAGCCGGATCGGGGCGGGCACGGTCATCTGGTGCCAGGGCTTCTCCGAGCCCGAGGCGGGCTCGGACCTCGCCTCGTTGCGCACCGCCGCGGTCCCGCAGGAGGGCGGCGGCTGGCGCATCGAGGGCCAGAAGGTCTGGACCTCCTACGCCACGATGGCCGACTGGTGCTTCCTGCTCGCCCGCACCGACCGGGACGCGCCGAAGCACAAGGGCATCACGGTGTTCCTGGTGCCGATGGACCGCCCCGGGATCAAGGTCGTCCCGATCGAGGCGATGGTCGGCCCGCACCACCTCAACGAGGTGTTCTTCGAGGGCGTGCCCGTCACCGAGGCGGACGTCCTCGGCGAGGTCGACGCCGGCTGGTCGATCGTGCGCGAGGCGCTGGCCTTCGAGCGGGTCGGCATCGCCCGCTACGCCCGCTGCGACCGGCTGCTCAACATGGCGCCCGCAGCACTGGGCGACCGCTGGGAAACCCTGCCGGAGGAGCTGAAGGAGCGCTGGGCGACCGCGCTCATCCACGTCCGCCAGGCGCGGCTGCTGGCCTACCGCGTGGTCGAGAAGATCGAGGCCGGCGCGGTCGACCCGGCCGATACGGCGTCGTACCGGATCGCGGTGACCCAGACCGACCAGGAGGTCGCCGAGGTCCTCATGGACATGCTCGAGGAGCGGGCGGTGGGAGCGGCGGACCGCTCCGACCTGTTCGCCCGCGCCGTCGACGACCACTGGCGCTACGCGCAGGCCGCGACCGTCGCGTCCGGGAGCATCGAGGTGCAGCGGCTGCTGCTCTCCCGGTCGCTGCTGAAGACGAAGTGAGCGGAGCGTGCGGAGCGAACGAACAGCACCGAGCGGGGAGAACGCTGCGATGAAGACGGAGCTCACCGACGACGCCCTGGAGCTCGGGCGGGTCATGGACGCCGCGCTGGCCAAGGTCGGTGGCGCCGACCTCGCCCGTGCCGCCGAGGCCGGCACCGGGATCGACGAGGTCACCGGGATCCTCGACCAGTTGGGCCTGTGGGACCTGCGGCCCCGCGAGTCGGCGGAGGACGGCGAGGCCGCCGCGGCCGCGTGCCGGTCGGCCGGCCGGGTCGCCCTGCCGTATCCGGTCGCCGAGCGGCTGGCCGCGGATCCCGACGCCGGGTTCGGCGCCGTCGCCGTGGCGACCGGGCCGGTCGCTCGGGTCAACCTGATCAGCCTGGCGCCCGAGCTGAACTGGGTTGTCTCCGACGGTCGTGCCCGCCGCGCGCCCGTCGTCTCGGCCGGTCCGGCGCTCGGCACGAAGCTTGGCCCGCTGGTCAGCGAGGTCGAGCTGGGCACCTGGGAGTCCGACGACTCCGCGCCGCTGGCCCTGCTGCTGCCCTGCTGGACGCTGCTCGGGATGCTCGAGTCGGCGCTCGACAAGACCCGGCAGCACATGCTGGACCGCAAGCAGTTCGACCAGCCCATCGCCTCCTTCCAGGCGCTGCAGTTCCGGCTCGCGGACACCACGACCACGCTGCAGGGCTTCCAGGAGCTGGCCAAGTACACGCTGTGGTCGGTGCTGAGCGGGCAGCCCGGCGCGGCCGTCGACGTGCTCGCCTGCCGGGTGTCGGCCCTGGAGACGGCCGAGACCGTGTTCCGCACCGCCCACCAGATGCACGGCGCGATGGGCTTCTGCGACGAGGTCGACCTCAGCTGGCTCTCCCGGCACAGCCAGGCGATCCGCCGGCTGCCGTGGGGGCACTCGCAGACCCGCAAGCGGCTGCTCGACGGCATGGCCACCGTGCCCTTCGCCGGCCTGTACGGCGACGGCCTGGTCGGGGCCGGGGACCACGCCCTGCTCTGATCACCGCTCACGAGGAAAGACGAAGTCCGTGAACCTCACTCTCCTGCTCGAGATGGCCGCGGACGCCGCCGGCGACCGCGTGGCGGTCGGCCGCGCCGCGGACGGCGTCACCTACGCCGAACTGCGCGACCGGGCCGCCCGCGTCGCCGGCTTCCTGCACAGCCGCGGCGCGACCCGGCTGGTGCAGGCGGGCCAGAACAGCGACGCCCTCCCGGCACTGCTGTTCGGCAGCGCGCTGGCCGGCGCCACCTTCACGTCGGTGAACTACCGGCTCACCGACGAGCAGCTGCGCGCGGCGCTGCAGCGGTGCAGCCCGGCCGTCGTCGTCCCCGACGAGCGGACGGCCCCGCGGGTCGCCGGCATCGACGGCCTGGACGCGTGCCCCGGGCTGCTCGCGCCGGGGGACCTCACCCCGGCGGAGGTCGTCCCCGATCCGGCCGACGACGGCGAGGGCGTCGCGATCGCGCTCTTCACCAGCGGGACCAGCGGTGCACCGAAGACGGTCCTGCTGCGCCACCGCAACCTCACCTCCTACGTCCTGGGCTCCACCGAGTTCCTGGGCGCGGAGGGGGACGAGGCGGCGCTGGTCAGCGTGCCGCCTTACCACATCGCCGGGATGGCGTCGGTGCTGTCGAACGTCTACCTGGGCCGGCGGATCGTGTACCTGCCGCAGTTCGACGCGGCCACCTGGGTCGAGCTCGCGAAGGCCGAGGCGATCACGCACGCGATGATCGTGCCGACGATGCTCGGCCGGATCCTCGACGTCGTGGAGGAGACCGGAGCCGACCTGCCGGCGCTGCGGCACCTGTCCTACGGCGGCGGGCGCATGCCGTTGCCGGTGGTGCGCCGCGCGCTGGAGCTGCTGCCGCGGGTCGGGTTCGTCAACGCCTACGGCCTCACCGAGACCAGCTCGACCGTGGCGCTGCTGGGTCCCGACGACCACCGCGTCGCCTACGCCAGCGACGATCCCGCCGTGGCGGCCCGGCTCGGCTCGGTCGGACGGGCACTGCCCGGTGTCGAGCTGCAGATCCGGGACGTCGACGGCACGGTGCTCCGGCCCGGCGAGGTCGGCGAGATCGTGGTCCGCGGCGAGCAGATCGCCGGCGAGTACGAGGGCAAGGACGCCAAGGACCCCGACGGCTGGTTCCCCACCAACGACCACGGGCGGCTCGACGCCGACGGGTATCTCTTCATCGAGGGCCGGGCCGACGACGTGATCGTGCGGGGCGGCGAGAACCTCAGTCCCGGCGAGATCGAGGACGTCCTGCTCCAGCACCCGGACGTCGAGGAGGTCGCCGTCGTCGGTGCACCGGACGTGGAGTGGGGCGAGACGGTCGCGGCGTTCGTGGTGCCGCGGGACGGTCGTGCCATCGAGGCGGACGAGCTGCGGGACTTCGTCCGCGCCCGGCTGCGGTCGTCGAGGACGCCGGCGCTGATCGAGTTCCGGGAGGCGTTGCCCTACAGCGAGACCGGCAAGCTCCTCCGCCGGGAGCTGCGGCGCGGGTTCGCCACCACGTGACCACGGCCGCCTGAGAACGACGACGGGCCGCCCGGATCTCCCGGGCGGCCCGTCGCGCGTCGGTGGACCTCAGTGCGCGGTCCAGCCCCCGTCGACGACGAGGGTCTGGCCGGTGACGTAGCTGCTGGCGTCGCTGCACAGGTAGAGCAGCGCGCCGTCGAAGTCCGAGACCTGCCCGTGGCGGGGCAGGATCGTGTTGCTCAGGATCCACTCCTGCACCCGGCGCTTGTGGATCACCTCACTGGTCATCTCGCTCTCGAAGAAGCCGGGGACCAGCGCGTTGACCCGCACCCCGTGCGGGCTCCACTGCGCGGCCCACTCGCGGGTGATCGCCTCCAACCCGCCCTTCGACGCCGCGTAGGTGGCCTGTGGGAACCAGGCGATGCCCGCCCGCGCGACGATCGACGTGACGTTGACGATCACGCCTGCGCCCCGCTCCTTCATCGACGGGTAGATCCGCTGCGCCAGGGTGATCGGGGCGACGAGGTTGACCGCGAGCGTCTGCGCGATCTGCTCGGGCGTCTCGTCCTCCGCCTTCGCCCCGCCGGCGATGTACGCGGCGTTGTTGACCAGCACGTCGATCGGGCCGAGCCGCTCGACGGCCGTGTCCACCAGGCCCGGGAGCTCCTCGGTCCGCGCCAGGTCGAACGGCAGCGGCACGCAGCCGTCGTTCTCCTTGGCGATCTCCTCGCACAGCTCGGGGCGGCGGCCGACGACGCCGACCGTGGCCCCGGCGGCCGCGAGGGTCTCGGCGAAGCGCCGGCCCAACCCGGCCGTGGCGCCGGTCAGCAGGACCGTGCGCCCCTCGAGGGAGAACAGTTCGGCGGCGGTCGTCATGGGCGTGCTCCTCGGGACGGCGACTGGCGTTATCCTTACATATCTTGTAAAGATAGCGGAGTAAGCGACCCCTCGGCGAGGAGAGGCAGCGCATGCCCGACACATCCGCCTACGACACGGTCCTCGTGGACCGGGCGGACGACGGTGTCGCCACCGTCACGATCAACCGCCCCGAGGTGCTCAACGCCTTCAACGAGCAGATGCGCCGCGACTTCGCCCGGCTGTGGGCCGAGCTGCGCGCCGATCCTGCCGTGCGGGCGATCGTGCTGACCAGTGCCGGGGAGCGGGCCTTCTCCACCGGCCTGGACACCACGGAGCGTACGTCCGGCTCCGACTCGCCCTGGCTGGACACCGCGGCGCCGTGGGCCGAGTCGGAGGACCCGGGCCGCGAGCTCGGACCCAAGTCGAACGAGGTGTGGAAGCCGGTCGTCGCAGCCGTGCGCGGGATGTGCGCGGGCGGGGCGTTCTACTGGATCGGCGAGTGCGACATCGTGCTCGCCACTCCGGAGAGCACCTTCTTCGACCCGCACGTCACCTACGGCATGGTCGCGGCCCTGGAGCCGATCAGCCTGAGCTACCGGATGCGCTACTCGGACGTGGTGCGGATGGCGGTCATGGGTCTGCACGAGCGCGTGACGGCCGAGACGGCCCGGGAGTCGGGCCTGGTCAGCGAGGTCGTCGAGGCGGAGAGCCTGCTCGACCGGGCCCACGAGCTCGCGGCGACGATCGCGAGCCAGCCCCCGGCCGCCGTGCAGGGCACGATCAAGGCCCTGTGGAGGTCCCGCGACCTGGGCCGGGAGCAGGCCATGGCGTCGGCGCTGATGTACACGCAGATCGGCAACCCGATCGGTGTCGACGGACTGGACTGGGCCGCGGCCAAGCCGAAGAAGTGGACCGCCCGATGAGTGCCGCGACGCTGGTCCCCACCACGGCACCGGACACCGAGGAGGAGGCCGACCTCCGCGCGACCGCCCGCGACATCGCGCGCCGCTGTCGCGACACCGCGGGGGAGGACCACAGCGGGTGCTGGTCCGCGCTCGACGGCGCCGGCTTCACCCAGCTCCGCGAGGCGGACGAGGACGGCTCGCCGCTCGCGACCGCGACCATGACCGCGATCGTGGTCGAGGAGCTGGCGGGCGCGGTCTGCGGCGCGCCGCTGGTCGGCGCGCTGCTCGCCGGCGAGCTGGCGCGGCTCGCCGGGGCCTCCCTCGACGCGCCCGCCACCGTGCTGCTCACCGAGGACCTCGCCGGGCTCACCGTCGACGGCACCGGTCTCGCCTGGGACGCCGGGCCGCCTCTCCGGCACGCGCTCGCGCTGTCGGGGCACGACCTGCTCGTCGTCGATCTCGGCGACCCCACCGGGACGCAGGACCTCTCGCGGTCGGTCGCCCGCCCGTCCGGCGGCACCCGCCGGCTGGCCGCTGGCCCCTCGGCCGACGCGCTCGGGCGCTTCGGCTCCTTCGCACGCCTGCTGCTCGCCGCCGACCTCCTCGGCACGGCCGGGCGGCTGTTCGCCGACGCCGTCGAGTACGCGAAGCAGCGGATCCAGTTCGGCGTGCCGATCGGGTCGTTCCAGGCCGTGCAGCACCTCTGCGGGCGGGCGTACGCCGAGGTGGAGGCTCTGCGCAGCGCGGTGATCACCGCAGCGTGGGCGCTCGACGCACACGCGGAGCACCGGGAGACCTCGCTGGTCGCCAAGTCCTACGCCGCGCGGACGGGCGTCGAGATCGTCGAGCACGCGGTGCAGGTGTTCGGCGGCGTCGCGATCACCTGGGAGTTCCCCGCGCACCGGCACCTGCGCCGTGCGCTGCTCGACGCCGAGGTGTTCGGTGGCGCCGAGGCCACCGCGGACGCGCTGCTCGCCCTCGTCGACCAGGAGGCCACCGATGGACCTGAGTGAGAGCCCTGAACTGGTCGCCTTCCGCGACGGGCTGCGGAAGTGGCTGCGCGACAACGTCATCGAGCAGGGGGCGGACGAGCCGCGCGGCCTGTTTCTCAAGCGCTGGCACCAGGTCCTGTTCGCGGGCGGCTGGGTCGGCCTGTCCTGGCCGACCGAGTACGGCGGCCGCGGGCTGAGCAACGTCTACGACGTCGCGCTCAACGAGGAGATCGGCGCCCTCGGCGCGCCCGACGCCCCGCGCATCGGCTACATGGGGCGTGCCTTCCTGCAGTGGGGGACCCAGGAGCAGCGCGACCGCTACCTGCCTCGGCTGCTGAGCGGCGAGGACTACTGGTGCCAGGGCTTCAGCGAGCCGAACGCGGGCTCCGACCTCGCCAACCTCTCGACGCGTGCGGAGCGGACCGGCACCGGCTACCGGATCACCGGGCAGAAGGTCTGGACGAGCTACGCCGAGTACTGCGACTTCTGCATCCTGCTGGCCCGCACCGGAGAGTCGGGTGGGCGGCACAAGGGCGTCTCGGCGTTCGTCGTGCCCATGCGCTCGCCCGGGATCGAGGTCCGGCCGATCGTCGCCACCACCGGCGAGTCCGAGTTCTGCGAGATGTTCTTCGACGGCGTCGAGGTGCCCGAGGAGAACCGGCTCGGCGCCGAGGGCGACGGCTGGCCCATCGCGATGATGACCGTGGCGTACGAGCGGGGCGCGGCCGACGTCGGCTACCTCTCCAAGTTCGGCGCGGCGCTCGGCGAGCTCCGCACCCTGCTCGGCGACCGTCTGCGGACCGACGCGGCGGTGCGTCGGCGGGTGGCGGACCTGGAGGTCCGGTTCCGCATCCTCACCACGCACGTCCGGCGCCGGCTCGCCGAACGCGACCTGGCCGACACCCTGCCCGGGCCGGAGATGTCGGTCGACAAGATCCTGATGACAGAGGTCGACCAGGCGCTGCACCGCGCCGCCATCGACCTGCTCGGCGCATCGGCCGTGCTGCCGGCGGAGTCCGACGCGGCGGGGGAGTGGATGCGCCGCTACCTCTACTCGCGCGCCGCGTCGATCTACGGCGGTTCCGAGCAGATCCAGCTGAACCTGCTGGCCCAGCGGGTGCTCGGGCTGCCCCGCTGAGCTCGCCGGCGGGGGCACGCCCGGCGGGTTCGCCGCCGGGGTCCCCCGCTGGGGGGCGGTCAGAGAGCGCTGGCCCAGCTCCGCGCCGGCTGCGCCTCGAGCTCGTGCAGCCGGGCGATCTCGGACTGCCGCGCCGTCTCGTCCCGCAGGCCCCGGACCGCACGCGCCGACGAGGCGTCGACGACGCGGTCGCCGAACTGGGACAGCATGTTCTGCTGCGAGGCCTCGAGGTGGGCGCGGGCGTACCGCTCGGCGCCCGCCGCATCGGCGTCGAAGATCTTGTCGGCGATCCGCCGGTGCGCGGCGAGCACCTGCTTCTGTGCGTCGACGGTCGGGTACCGGCCGAGGTCGGTCGCCTCGTGCGCCCAGGTCTCCTCCTGCGTCGACCAGATCGCGACGAGGCTGCGCACGATGATCCGGGTCGTGGCGACCGGGGTCTGCGCGACCACGAGATCGTGGAACTGGCGGGCCCGGTGGGTGAACGCCGGCCCGTCGCCGATGACCTCCTCGGTGAGCCGGAGGTTGCCCTCGACCAGCGGGCGGAGGGCCTCGCGGGCCCCCTCGTCGGTGGCGCAGGTGGCCGCGCAGGCCGGCTCGAACATGAGGATCGAACTGCCGAGATCGCGCAGGTGGACCTGGTCGCCCTGTAGCGCCACCCCGATGGAGTGCGACACCGAGCCCCCGTCGGGCATGTGGATGAGCGCGCCGCCCGCCTTACCGCGCCGGACGGTGATCAGGCCCTCGCCCTCGAGGATGCGCAGTGCCTCCCGCAGCGGAGGGGCGCTCACCCCGAACATCGCGACGAGATCGTCCTGCTTCGGCAGCAGGCCGCTGGTGTGCACGCCGTTGAGGATCTGCTCGCGCAACTCCGAGGCGATGAGCTCGGCCAGCCGCGGCTGCACTCGAGCGCGCCGGGACAGACCCGGGGTTTCTGCCATGCTGGATCCCATCCGTCGGCCGCGAAGTCGATTCCTCGATAAGTTTACACTGATGAGCGGGAGACGGGCCGTGAACTGCGGATTCCGCCCCGGCGGGTCCTGTCCTCCGTTCCGGTGATCCACAGTGGTCGGCCCGGGGCGAGGTGCACGAGATGTCGAACGGCCGGCCCGGCGCCCAGCGTGTACGCCGCGGTATCAGTGGGGCCGCGTCGCGATCAAATTCGCGGACCTGGTGTGTGCGTGCAGGTACTCGTGGAGCGGTTGCGAGAGCAGGCGTGCGACCGTGAGCAGGTCGCGGTGGCGTGCAGCGAGATCGTGGCCGAGCAGTGGCTCGTGGTGAGCGACGCGGTTGCGCAACTCGTGGAGCCGTCGGACGGGTTCGTCGACGGCACGTCGGTCGGTTCCGGGTCTGAACGCCGTGTGCAGTCGCGGGACCCAGAGGTCGTCGTGATGACGGCGCGAGGAGAGGTAGCGCCAGAAGCCGAACCCCAGTTCGGCGATGACCTTGCCCGGTGGGACGTCGTGCGCCCGCGTACTGCGGCGGGCGTCGTTCACTGCGGCATCGAGGAGCCGCCGCGAGGTCGCGTTGGCGTCGTAGCGTCTGCCGTTGGCGGCCTTTCTCGTCTGCGGCGGGAAGTGGCGAGCGGGCTCGAAGACCCAGTGCGGTCCGTCGGGCTGATCGCTACCGGTGAGGGCCCGGTCGTAGGCGTTGCGCAGCGCGACTTCGAGGTGCCCCAGGTCGTGGTGGAAGGCCGAGGAGAGCGCCGCGTTCCATTCGTAGAGCTTGAGTGCGCCGTCGCGATCGCCCTCGGTCGCAGCGAGGTAGACGGCAAAGCGCGGGGAGGACAGCCAGTCCTCGACCAGCCATCAGCCGTCATGCCTGACCTCTCACGAGCGCGGGTGCTATCCTGATGAGCGAATAGCCCCGGATGGCCCCTGACCTCTTCGGTCATGTCACCGGGGCTTTGATCTTGGCACGGCCCAGGATCGTGGCGGCTCTGACCGTGGTGGGTCGCGAGTTCACAGCGACCTCCCCGCGGTGACGCCTCGAGTGTTGCCAAGGTCCGCGCCAGGCAACTCGCCGTGGAGCCACTCGTGGGCCACGGGGGATCTTGGCAGTCGAGGGGTCACGGGTTCGAATCCCCTCAGCTCCACCCTTCCTGATCAGCCCGGACACCCAGTCCGGGCTCTTCTCGTCTCCGGACTCTGTCACCCCGAGAGCCGCGGGACGACGTGGTGCTCCGGTTCGCGTGATCCCCGGATCCAGGTCACATCGTCTCCAGCGCCGGGCGGGCACGATCGGGTCTCTCGGTCGTCGAAGGGGAGGCAGTGTCGCCCATGAAGATCGGTCTGCAGCTCTCGGAGTTCCGCGTGCCCGGCGGGCCGCCCGCCCTCGCGGCGGACCTGCGGCGGGTGGCGGTGGCCGCCGAGGACGCCGGGTTCGCGCGGCTCGCGGTGGCGGACCACCTCTGGCAGATCCCGGCGAACGGATCCGCGGAGAGCGAGATGCTCGAGGCGTACACGACGTTGGGCTACCTCGCGGCGTGCACCTCCCGGGTGGAGCTGCTGACCTGGGTCAGCGCGGTGACGTTCCGCGAGCCCGCGCTGCTCGCCAAGTGTGTGACGACGCTGGACGTGCTCAGCGGCGCCGGGCCTGGCTCGGGATCGGCGCAGTTTGGTACGCCGAGGAGGCGCGCGGGCTGGGCCTGCCGTTCCCGCGGACGGCCGAGCGGTTCGGCCGGCTGGAGGAGACGCTGACCACCGTCGCCTGGGGCGACCGGGACGGCATCGTCTCGCTGGACCACGGCGGCGGCCGAACGGATCCCCGGCGCCCGATTCGAGATCGTCGACGGCGCCGGCACCGCCCCCGAGGGCCCACCCCGCACGACCGCCAGGTATGTGCGGAGGCCGACCGGTAGGAGGCTCGTGAGGGGGTTCGTGGAATCGGCGACCTCGCCGGCTGAGCAACGGGCTCTCCGGGTCAGGGGGGTCGGGGTCGTCGAGGGTCATGCACGTGACTGAGGCGAGCACACCGGCGACGGTGTAGACGTCCCATCCGGTCACGGCGTGCCACCTCTCGAGCCGGTACTTCGCGCTGCTGGGGGGCCGGCAAGGCGGGACAGGCGATCGTGGTTCGCGAGGAGATCACCCGCACCCTCATCCTGCTCGGCATGGCCGACGGCGCGGATGGTGGACCGCTCCCACCTCCGTCCCGCGACCGGCGGTCACCTGATTCAGGACCGGATCGTGGCGTACTGAGCCCACGCCGCCTTCCCGGCGCCGGCTCACACGCCGGCTCAGGGGCGCGGGCGGCTGATGTAGCAGTCGGCGTGGAACCAGCCCGCGGACTCCTTGCCGGTCGGGTCGAGGCCGCGGGAGCGGACGTCGGCGATCGCGGCGGCCTGTTCCGCCGCGTCGACGAAGCGGCGTTGGCGGACGGTGCCGGGCAGGCGGTGGGTGGCGAGCCCGTGCGCGTCGAGCACGCCGGTGATCTCGTCGTAGTCGAAGACGCGCAGCACGAACGCCACCACCCGGACGTCCGACGGCAGGTGGGCGAGGAGGCGGGTGAAGGTCGGCGGGCCGACGTACCCGACGCCGCCGGTACACACCACCGTCCCCACCTCGGGGAGTGCGGCGGCGAGCCCGGGGGAGGGATCGGCGCGTTCGAGGTCCTCGGCGAACCCGCGGTCGAGCAGCCCGGCCCGGGACGCGTAGCGGACGGCGGGGGCGGAGGCGTCGAGGCCCAGGACGCGGACGTCGGGGCGGTCCTCCCGGACACGGAAGAACGCGGCGTCGGCGGCCGCGAGCGCGCCCGGGGACAGCTCGGCGAGAGCGGGGTTGGTGTAGCGCGCCGCGAGCGCGCCGAGCCCCACCGAGGTGCGGAGCAGCGCCGCGTTGGTGCCGTAGGAGCAGCAGAGGTCGAGCACGGTCCGTGCCCGTGGATCCCGGCCGGCCGCGTCGATCTCCGCGCGGACGACGGGCAGGGCGTGCGCGGGGACCTGGTACTCCAGCGGCGCGAGGGCCGCGAAGTAGGCCCGCGGGTCGGGCGCGGTGTAGATGCCGCTGAAGTCGGCTTTGGACGTCACGGTCCGCGCCGGGGTCATCCGGGGGCCTCCTCTCCGGCGAGGAGGGTGTCGAGCTCGGCCACGGCCTCGCGGAGGCGGTCGGCGAAGACGTGCATCCGGTCGGCCACCGCGGACGGGGTGGCGAGGTAGACGTCGAAGCGGTCGTGCTGCAGCCCGTACCCGACGCCGATGCACGTGGGGCTGGTGGAGCCGAAACCGAAGTACTGGATCCGGGGCGAGGGGACGGAGCTGGTGGAGAGGTAGTCGTCGCGCAGGATCGTCCATCCGGGACTGTCGAAGAACGGCAGCGCCGGGCCGCCGCGCCGGCGCTGGATCCACTGGAGCTCCCAGAGGTGCTGCTCGGGGGCGTACCCGGCCTGGCACTCCTTCGCCCGGCGCACGTGGGCCTCGGCGGCGGCGCGGAAGGCGGCCCGCCGCACGTCGTCGTCCGCGGCCGGGTCGGTCATCACGTCGGCGAACGCGACGACCTCCGGGGTCACCACGCGCATGGCCTCGGTGCGGCCGTGGTGGAAGCGGCGCATGGCGATCGACTCGTAGGTCGCGCCGGTGAGGCCCTTGGCGCGGCGGTGGGCGAGCTGGAAGGCCAGCTGGGCGAACGCGTCGGGGGAGCAGCGCAGCTCCTTGGCCCGCCTGCTGGTGAAGCCCTCGATCGTCAGGGTCGACGTGGCGCAGGCCGCGGCGAAGTCGGCGAACCCGGATGCGGCCCGGGCGATGTCGGCGCGCAGGGCGTCGTCGAGCCGCCAGCGGACGGGCGTGACGGCGGCGGGGCCCGCGCCGGGGAGGTCCGGGGTCGGTGCGCCGAGGATCGCGTCGACGTAGCCGATGACGGTGGTGCCGTCGAGCTCGCAGTGCTCGCCGTTGAGCCCGGCCGTGCCGTCGCCGAACACGATCAGCGTGAGCGACTTGTCGAACCAGCGGTTGCCGGAGTCACCGTGCAGGAGAATGTCGCACGCCTCGCGAGGCTCGGCCGGAAGGGCGTCCTCCAGGGCGATGCAGAACAACGCGGTCTCGATCGTCTCGAGGACGTCCGCGTTGTGCTCCCGCAGCGCGTCGCGGCTCTCCGCCCAGGCCGCGCGGGCCTTGGTCGTGAGGCTCCCGACGCCGTCGCCGCGCTCGGCGGTGGCCGTGACGACGGCGTCAAGGCCCTCGGCGATCTCGGCGGCCGAGTGCGGCGTCCCGTCCGGCGCGATCACGTCGAGCCGGACGACGTGGCCGCGGTGGAACACCACGACGTGCCGCTCGGTCGACGGTCCCGGCCAGGCGGCGGTGTAGGGCGTGCGGCTGGCGTCGATCTCGCGGCCGGGGATCCGGCAGGCCGAGAACAGGTACTTGAGCTGCTCCATCGACAGCGGCGCGCCGCGCTGGGTCGCCGGCGGCACGGCCTGGGCGTCGATGGCGAGCTTGTACGCGACGGTGGCGGCCGTCAGTTCGGCGGCGCGCTCGATCCGGCCGAGACCGGGAGCGTCCTGGAAGAGGAAGAAGAAGTTGGCGTTGAGCGCGATCCGGTCGCGGCGGCCGAGGTAGCGGGAGCGCCAGAACGCGTCCAGCCAGCTGTGCACGCCGGGTGTGGCGTCGTAGGCGCGCAGGGCGGCGTCGAGCTCCGGGGCCTCGGCGGCGAGGAACTCGTCGAGGGCCTTCTCGGTGCGGGCGCGCTCGTCGTCGGTCAGCAGGGGGGCGCACCACTCCAGGAACCGCCGGGCCGTGTCCTCGAGGGAGGGCAGCGGCACCCGCGGCAGGGCGTCCTCGTTGCCGAAGGTCAAGGGGGAGAGGATCACCGGGAGTCCTTCAGATCAGGAGCCGGTCGACGCGGCCGGCGCCGGTGGGGACCGAGTGGGCGGCGGCGACCCGGCCGAACAGCTGCCGGGTCCGGGTCGCCGTGCCGACCACCCCGGGCCGACGGCTGTAGGCGAGGATCGCGGTGTGCCGGTCCCGGCCGCCCTCGACCGGGCTGACCCGGTGCAGGGAGTACCGGCCGGCGAAGAGCTGGAGGTCGCCGGGGCGCAGGTCCAGGGTGCGGACGGCCGTGTGGTCGCCGTCGAGCACGGCGGAGACGGCGTCGAGGTTCTCGGCCTGCGACGACCGGATGCCGGGGCAGTACTGGAACGCCCCACCGGCCTCCGCGGCCTGGGTGAGCAGGCTGACGGTGAACTCGTTGGTGTCGAAGTGCCAGGGGTGCTCCCGACCGGGGACGACGACGTTGAGCACCAGACCCGACAGCGGGTCGGCGAGCGCGAACACCTCGGGCAGGCCGAACGCGGCGGCGACGAACCGCTGGACGGCCCGGTCGCGGTGGAGCCGCTGGATCAGCGCGTCGGCCGGGATCCGGTCCCGGGCCACGAACGCGTTGCCCCGCTGCATCAGCCGGTGCGCCGGGTGCTCCGCCGGGAGCGCTGGGTCCGGGGCGGTGTTGTAGACGTTGACGATCTCGGTCTCGTGGTGGGCGCGGGGAGCCAGGGCCCGGCCCTCCTCGCGCAACGCCTCGACCTGCCCGGCCCGCACGAACCCCGGCAGCACGCAGCACCCGGACTCGCGCAGATCGGCGCGCACCCGGTCGACCAGGGCCGGGTCGTCCAGCGGATAGCGATCGGTGTCCACGATCGTCGGGTCCACGCGGCCCCACCCTTCACGTCGTCGTGCGAGCGTCGGTGTGCGGAACGTAGCGGCTCGCCGGGTGGGCCAGAAGTCTCCGACCGCAGGGTCCCGGGGCGGCGCTCAGGCTTCGGGCAGGTTCTGCACGTGCTGGAAGCCGAAGCGGCCCTTGATGCAGAGGTGCCCGTGGGTCACGGAGTGGTCCGACGGGCTCGTCACGTTGACGATGCTGCCCTGCTGGACGTGCAGCTCCAGGTTGCAGCCCACCCCGCAGAACGAGCAGATCGTGGTGGTGACGGTCTCCGACTCGGGGTGCCAGTCCCCGTCCTCGCGCAGCTCGTGCTCGCGGACGGACTTCAGCGCGCCCGTCGGACAGACCCCGATGCAGTTGCCGCAGTACACGCAGGCCGAGTCGGGGAGCTCGCCGTCGTACTCGGTGGCGATGTGGGCGTCGAACCCGCGGCCCGCGGCGGAGATCGCGAAGGTGAACTGCGCGTCCGTGCCGCAGGCCTTCACGCACTTGTAGCAGAGGATGCAGCGGGCGTAGTCGCGCACGTAGAGGTCGTTGTCGACCTTGACCGGCTGGGCGACGTTCGCCGCCGTCGACCCGTCCGGGACGTGGTGGTGACCCGGCCGGCGACCCGCGCGGTCCTCCTCGGCGGGGGCGGGCGGTCCGTACCGGTCCGGGTCGACGCCGTACTCGACCATCCAGCGCTGCACGTCCGCGCTCGCCTGGGTCATGTCGGTGGACGAGGCGAGCAGCTCCAGCACCATCCGGCGGCTGTGGCGCACCTTCTCGGTGTCCGTGCGCACGACCATGCCGTCGTCGACCTTCCGTGCGCACGACGGCACGAGCACCCTCGAGCCCTCGACCTCGACCATGCAGACGCGGCAGGCGTTGATGGGCGTGAGGTTCGGCGCCCAGCACAGGGTCGGCGTCTCGACGCCCTGCTCACGCAGCACATCGAGGATCGTCGATCCCTCGGGGACGCGGAGCTCGCGGCCGTCGACGGTGACGGTGACGAGTCGGGAGATCGAGCCGAGCAGCACGGTCGTCACAGCAGCCCCAGTTTCAGTGCGGACATGACGGCGGCCGGGGCGGTCTGCCCCAGGCCGCAGATGGACGCGTCCTGCATGACGCGGGCCAGGTCGTCGAGCAGCATCAGCTCCGGGCCCTTCGCGGCGCCCCGGGTGAGCCGCGCGAGCGCCTCCTCCTGACGGACGGTGCCGACCCGGCAGGGCACGCACTGCCCGCACGACTCGTCGCGGAAGAAGGCCGCGATCCGGCGCAGCGTCCCGGTCAGGTCGGCCTGCGTGTCGAACGCCAGCACCACCCCGGAGCCGAGGGTGGCGCCGATCTCGCGCGCGGCCTCGAGCGTGAGCGGGACGTCGAGGTGCTCGGGCAGGACGAACCCGCCCGCCGCGCCGCCGAGCAGGACGGTCCGCAGCTCCCCGCGCACGCCCCCGGCCAGCTCCAGCAGCTCGCGCAGGGTGGTGCCGAACTCCACCTCGTAGACGCCGGGTGTGGCGACCGCGCCGGACACGCAGAACAGCTTGGTGCCGGTCGAGCGGCCGCCGCCGACCCCGGCGAAGGCCTGGCCGCCGACGGCGAGCACCGGCAGGACGTTGTACAGCGTCTCGACGTTGTTGATCACGGTCGGCTTGCCGAACAGCCCGCTCGTGGCGGGGAACGGGGGCTTGTTGCGGGGCTCGCCGCGGTGGCCCTCGATCGAGTTGAGCAGCGCGGTCTCCTCGCCGCAGATGTAGGCGCCGGCCCCGCGGCGCAGCTCGATGTCGAAGCGGAAACCGTCCCCCGCCACGTCGTCGCCGAGGTACCCGTGGGCCCGGGCGGTCGCGATGGCGTGTTCCAGGCGCCGCGTGGCGAGGGGGTACTCGCCGCGGATGTAGAGGTAGCCGCGCTCGCAGCCGGTGGCGAACCCGGCGATCGTCATGGCCTCGATCAGCCCGAACGGGTCGTACTCCATGAGCACGCGATCCTTGAACGTGCCGGGCTCCGACTCGTCGGCGTTGCACACCAGGTAGTGCGGGCGGCTCGGGGCGCGCGCGACGCCGTCCCACTTGACCCCGGTCGGGAACGCGGCCCCGCCACGCCCGGTGAGCGACGAGTCGGAGACCTCGCGGATGACCCGCTCGGCGCCCATCTCGACCGCGCGCCGCAGCGCCTCGTAGCCGCCGTGGGCGCGGTAGTCGTCGATGCTCTCCGGGTCGACGACGCCCACCCGGCGCAGCAGGGTCAGCTGCGGCTGCCCGGCCTGGGGGACGCTCACGGTGACGTCGGCGAACGCGGCGTCCGCGGACGGGACCTCCGCGGGCTCCTCGGTCGCGATCCGGTCCAGCTCCGCCCGCAGACCCCCGATCGCGGCGGGCGCGACGCTCACGTCCGGCCGCTTGGCCAGCTGCAGCATCACGGCCGGGGCCCGCTCGCACAGGCCCAGGCACGGGCTGCGCACCCAGCAGACCTCCTTGCCCTCGCCCTCCTCGCCGAGGTCCTCGGCCAGCCCGGCGATGACGTCCTCGGCGCCGGCCGGGGCGCACGCCACGTCGTCGCACACGTGCACGACGTGCGGCGCCCGCGGCGTGACGCTGAACATCGCGTAGAACGTGGCGACGCCGTACACGTCGGCGGGCGGCACCGACAGCACCCGGGCGACGTGGTTCAGCGCACCCGGCGTGAGGTGCCCGACCTCGTCCATCACCGCGTGCAGGGCCGGCAGCAGGATGTGCCGGCGGCCCCGGGCGGCGTGCCCCGAGTCGGGGAAGCGCACGTCGGCGCCCGGCAGGTCGTCGGGCGACCGGTGCGCGGCGAACGCCGCGTCGACGGCGCGGCGCTCGGCCTCGGTCGGCGCGGTGCCGGACAGGCGCAGGTCCATCAGATCTTCTCGATGCGGATCGCCGTCGCCTTGAACTCCGACGTACCCGACTTGGGGTCCCACGCGTCGTTGGTCAGGACGTTGATGTCGACCTCCTCGGAGAAGTGCGGCGTGAACGACGCCAGGCCCGGCCGCAGGGACGGGTCGAACGCCACCGGCGCCTCGACCGCGCCGCGGCGGGACACGACCCGCACCCGTTCGCCGTCGGCGATGCCCAGCTCCGCCGCGTCCCCGGCGTCCATCCGCAGCGACTCGCGCCGCCGCATCGGCGAGGAGTACCCGCCGCTCTGCACCCCCGAGTTGTAGGCGTCGAGGATGCGGACGGTGGTGAGCCGGATCGGGAAGTCCTCGCTGAGGACGTCGAGCGGGGCGGCGTGCTCCACCGGCATGAACGGCGCCAGGCGGCCGCGCTCCTCCGGGTTCTCGGCCCACAGCCGGGTGTGCAGCGTCGGCGTGCCGGGATGGTCCTCGTCGGGGCACGGCCACTGGATCCCGCCGAGCGCGTCCAGGCGGGCGTAGGACATGCCGGCGTGCCAGTTCAGGGACAGCGACCGCAGCTCGTCCCACACCTCCTCGGCGGTCGGCTCGCCCCAGGCGTGCCCCATCCGCTCGGCGACGCCGCAGATGATGTGCGAGTCCGGGCGGGCCGACCCCGGCGGGTCGAGCGCCTTGCGGACGCGCTGGACGCGCCGCTCGGAGTTGGTCACCGTGCCCTCGTACTCGCACCAGTCCGCCGCGGCGGGCAGGACGACGTCGGCCAGCTCGGCCGTGGCCGTCCGGAAGATGTCCTGGACGACGAGGTGGTCCAGGCCCTCCAGCAGGTGGCGGGCGTGGGCGGCGTTGGCCTCCGACTCGGCCGGGTTCTCCCCGATGCAGTACAGCGCGCGCAGCGTGCCCGTGTCCATCGCCTCGAAGATCTCGGACAGGTGCATCCCCGGCTTCGGCGAGATCGGCACGCCCCACGCCCGCTCGTACCGGGCCCGTGCCTCCTCGTCGCCGAGGTCGTAGCCGCCCGGCAGCTTGGCCGGGATGGCGCCCATGTCACCGCCGCCCTGGACGTTGTTCTGCCCGCGCAGCGGCACCAGTCCCGACCCGTAGCGGCCGACGTGCCCGGTCAGCAGCGCGAGGTTGATCAGGGCGAACACGTTGTCGGCGGCGTTGTGGTGCTCGGTGATGCCGAGCGTCCAGCAGATCTGCGCGCGGTCGGCGCGGGCGTACGCGTGCGCCAGGCCGCGGATCAGGTCGGCGTCGACGCCGGTGATCTCCTGGGCACGCTCGAGCGTGTAGGGCTCGACCGTGGCGCGGTAGTCCTCGAACCCGGTCGTCGAGCGCTCGACGAACACCTCGTTGACCAGGCCGGCATGGATGATCTCCCGCCCGATCGCGTTGGCCAGCGCGACATCCGTGCCGACGTCGAGGCCCAGCCACCCGTCCGCCCACTGCGCCGTGGACGTGCGCCGCGGGTCGACCGACCACATCCGGGCGCCCTTCTTCAGGCCCTGCAGGACGTGGTGGAAGAAGATCGGGTGCGTCTCGCGCGCGTTGGAACCCCACAGGACCAGCAGATCGGCGTCCTCGGCCTCGACGTAGGCCGACGTCCCGCCACCCGCTCCGAACACTGCCGTCAGACCGACGACCGAGGGAGCGTGTCAAGTGCGGTTGCAGGAGTCCACGTTGTTGCTGCCCATGACCACCCGGGAGAACTTCTGCGCGACGAAGTTCATCTCGTTCGTGGCCTTGGAACAGCTGAACATCCCGAACGCCTCGGGGGCGACGCCGCGGAACCCGGCGGCGGCGCGGTCGAGTGCTTCGTCCCAGCTCGCCGGGCGTAGCACGCCGTCGGAACGGACGAGCGGCTCGGTGAGGCGGACGTGGCGGGGGCGGCGCGGCATCGGGCGACCTCCTGCTCGGACTGCGAGGACCAGCCGCGACCAGCCTAGTGAGAAATGTGACTCCGCACACGGGGGCGCAGGCAACTCGACCCGTCCGACAGGCCAGGGTCGCCGACCGTGATCCCGTGGTCCGCCCCCGGGACGCGGGAGTGGCGCCGGACCGCATCGTCGCGGCGCCACCGGGCTCGACGGAGCGAACCCGCAGGGCTCACTTCTTCTTCTTGCCCTTCTTCTTCTTGTCCTTCTTCTTGGCCATGGCGCACCTCCCCGGCCCCTCGACGTCACGCCTCGTCAACAAACGTCAACCTAGCATTGACGCCGCGATCGTCAAGGAGAAGTTGACGTCGGTCGCTCACCGGATTCGGTGTCGAACCTGTTGTTCGGCGCGCGAGCCCTACCAAACGATTGTCTGGGCGGGTAGCGTCGGGCCGCGGCGGACCAACGGAGGTGTCGCGGTGGACTTCGAGCTGACCGAGCAGCAGCAGCTCTTCCGGAAGACCGTGCGGGCGTGGGTGGACCGCGAGGTCCCCAAGTCCTGGGCGCGGGAGCTCGAGCGCGACGAGCACCATTTCCCGTTCGCACTGTTCGACAAGTTCACGGCCGCGGGCTTCCACGGCATCGGGATCCCGGAGCAGTACGGCGGCCAGGGCGGGGACGTGCTGACCCAGATGATCCTGGCCCGTGAGCTGGCGCGGTCGCTGGCCGGGCTGACCTGGGTCTGGGGGATCACCTCCTTCGCCGGCGGCAAGTCGGTCGGGCTCTACGGCACCGAGGAGCAGAAGGCGGAGCACCTCCCGGCGATCGTCGAGGGCCGGGAGAAGTGGGCGATCGGGTTCACCGAGCCCGGTGGCGGCACGGACCTGCTGGGCGGCATGCGGACCCGGGCGCGGAAGGTCGACGGCGGCTGGGTGGTGAACGGGCAGAAGACCTGGAGCTCGGCCTCGCACGTGGCCGACTACATCCTGCTGCTGGCCCGGACCGCGGACCACGGCGAGAAGCGGCACCAGGGCGTCTCGCTGTTCATCCTGCCCGCGAAGGCCGAGGGCGTGACGGTCCGCGAGATCCCCAAGCTCGGGATGCGTGCGCTCGGCTCGTGCGACGTCTTCCTCGACGACGTGTTCGTCCCCGACGCGAACCTGCTCGGCGAGCAGGACCGGGCCTGGTACATGCTGCTGCCCACGCTGAACAACGAGCGGATCATGCTGTCCTCGTTCTGCGTGGGGATCATGGACGGGGTCCTCGAGGACGCGCTGCGGTACATGCAGGAACGGGAGGCCTTCGGCGGGCCGATCGGCCGGTTCCAGGCGTTGCAGCACCACGTCGCCAACATCGCGATGTGGCGCGACCAGGCCGAGCTGATGGTCTACCGCGCGGCATGGTTGCAGTCGTCGGGCCGCCCGTGCGGGCAGGAGGCGAACATGGCGAAGGTCGTGGCCTCCGAGCTGGCCGGGCAGGCGGCCGACCTGGGCCTGCAGATCCTCGGCGGCATGGGCTACTCGGCCGAGACGGACATGCAGCGCTACTGGCGGGACGTGCGGCTGTTCCGGATCGGGCCGGTCACGAACGAGATGGCCCGCAACGGCATCGCCGAGGGGCTCGGCCTGCCACGGTCGTTCTCGTGAGCGCTCCGCTGACGATCCCGGGCCTGGTCCTGCGGGCGGCCCGCGAGCACCCGGACTCCGACGCGTTCGTCTTCCTCGAGGTCCGGCAGACCTACCGCGAGCTGCTCGCCTCGGCGACCGAGGTGGCGCGGGCGCTCACCGCGCTCGGTGTGGGGCCGGGGGACGCCGTCGGCACCCTGATGCTCAACGGACTGGCCTTCGCCCACGCCATGATCGGGACCGCGATGACCGGGGCGCTGTTCGTGCCGGTCAACGCCCGGCTGGCACCGCGGGAGATCGCGCACGTCGTCCCCGACTCCGCCATGAAGGTCCTGCTCACCACCGACGCCGTCGACGAGCACGTGGACTACGTGGCGCGGCTGCACCAGGCCTTCCCCGAGCTGGCGGGCACCGCACCCGGGACCACGCCGGCCCTCGCCGGCGCGCCCGCGCTGGAGACGGCGGTGGTGATCGGAACCCGCGCGGCACCGGGCTTCCGCACCAGTGCGGACTTCCTCGCCCTCGGCGCCGCGGTCGACGAGGGCACCGCGCTGGCGGCGGCCGAGGCCGTCACGCCGGACATGCCGTACATCATGATGTACACGTCCGGCACCACGGCGGAGCCGAAGGGCTGCCCGCTCACGCACCGCTCCGTCGTCGGGCTGGGGCGGGCGGTCGGCGAGGAGGCCTTCGCGCTCACCGCCGCCGACCGGATGTGGAACCCGCTGCCGATGTTCCACGTCAGCGCGCAGGCGCCGATGGTCGGTGTGCTCAACGCGGGCGCCGCCTGGCTCTCCATGACCCACTTCGAGGTCGACGCCGCGATGGCCCAGATCGAGCGCGAGCGCGCGACGATCCTCTACCCCGCCTACCCCACGCTGACCGGCCCGCTGCTGCGCCACCACTCGTACGGCCCGGACACCTTCCGACGGGCGCGCGCGATGCTCACCGTCGGCCCGCCGGACCTGCTGCGCAGCTTCCAGGAGCAGCTGCCGCACACCGCGCACGTCAGCTGCTACGGGTCCACGGAGACCGGCGGGGTCGCCATCATGGGCCGGCTCGACGACCCGCTGGAGGCGCGGCTGACCTCGGGGAAGCCCTTCACCGGCGTCGAGGCGCTGGTCCGGGACCCGGTGACCGGCACCGCGCTGCCGCCGGGGGAGACCGGGCCGCTGTGGATCCGCGGGTTCAACCTCTTCCAGGGCTACCGCAACGACCCGGTGAAGACCGCGGCGAGCTTCGACGACGAGGGCTGGTTCCACACCGGCGACCTGGCCTCGATCGACGCCGCGGGCAACCTCACCTTCCGCGGCCGCACGAAGGACATGCTCAAGGTCGGCGGCGAGAGCGTCGGCTGCCTGGAGGTCGAGGCCCACCTGGCCGCGCACCCGGACGTGCAGGTGGCGGCGGTCGTCGGCGTCCCGGACCCGAAGTACGGCGAGGTGCCGGCGGCGTTCGTCGAGCTGCGGCCGGGCGCGGCGCTGACCGAGGAGGAGGTGCTCGCGCACTGCCGTGCGGGGCTGGCGAAGTACAAGGTGCCGCGGTACGTCCGGGTCACCTCCGACTGGCCGATGTCCGCGACCAAGATCCAGAAGTTCCGCCTGCGGGACCGGCTGCTCGACGAGCTGTCGGCCGGGGTGTGACCCGGCGGTGAGGTCCACGGGGTGGTGAACAGGAGGAGGGCGCCGCGCACCGGCACCGCGCCGCCCTTCCGCTCCGACGACGGCCGCTGGCAGGAGCTGCTGGACATCGCGGCCCGGATCTTCGCGCGCAAGGGATACCGGTCGACCACCCTGCAGGACATCGCCGACGAGTTCGGCGTGCTGAAGGGGAGCCTGTACCACTACATCCGCAGCAAGGACGAGCTGCTGTTCGAGGTCGTCCGGTCCGTCTACGGCGCCGGCCTGGCGAACCTGCGCGCGCTGGCCGCGGCCGACCTCGATCCCGTCGATCGGCTGCGGGCGGTGATCCGCGGGCACGTGCTGTACCTGACCGACAACCTCGTCGGGACGACGGTGCTCCTGCACGAGTTCGACCAGCTCTCCGACGAGCACCGGGCGCGGTTGCCGATCCGCGAGTACCAGGCCGTGGTCGCCGACCTCGTCGCCGACGCGCAGGCCGACCCGCGGGTCAAGCCGGACCTGGACCCCCGGCTCACCGCCCTCGCCGTGCTCGGGGCGGCCAACTGGGTCTACCGCTGGTACCGGCCCGACGGGAAGCGCTCGCCGGACGAGATCGGCGCGGCCTACGCCGACCTGCTGGTCGACGGCATGCTGATCCGGACCGGGGCGGCCGTGCCGGGGGAGCCCGCGGAGCGCTAGAGGACGATCAGCGCGGAGGCCGCGGTGCCGATGCTCCGGAAGAAGATGATCATCGCCTGGAAGGCGTTGCCGACCGCTGCTCCTGCCGCCGCCGGGTTCGGGATCACCCAGATCAGCAGGACCAGCACGATGATCAAGCCCCATGCCCACCGTGGCATGACTCGATGGTGCATCGCGCAACCCACCTGCACCAGGGGTGTCACTGGTCGAACTGGGGTCGTCGCCCTCTCTGACGACGACCGGACGCGGCCCTTTGCGCCGTTCGGTCGGACGCCCGGCCGACACGCGGCCCCGGACCTCGCCGGTCGAGGTCCGCGGCGGTGGACCGCCCCGTGCCGTCCGGACGCGACAGGCCGGTCGACCAGGAGGCGGACGGCGTCTAGCGTCCCGGCCCATGCCGATGAACGCCGTCCATCGCCGGTTGTGCCGCTCCGCGGGCTGGGCGGAGCGGATGCACGGCCAGGTCATGCCGTGGGCGCTCGACGGCGTGGCGCTCTCCGGCGAGGTGCTGGAGATCGGCCCGGGCTACGGGGTGACGACCCGCTGGCTGGCCGAGCGCGCCGGCCGCCTCACCGCCGTCGAGGTCGACCCGGTGCTCGCCGCCGACCTGCGGTGGGATCTCGCCGGGCGGGTCGAGGTCAGGACCGGCGACGGCGCGGACCTGCCCTTCCCGGCCGGGAGCGTCGACGTGGTGGTCTGCTTCACGATGCTGCACCACGTCCCCTCGGCGGCACAGCAGGACCGGTTGTTCGCCGAGGCCGCCCGGGTGCTGCGGCCCGGCGGCACGTTCGCGGGCTCGGACAGCCGGGTCTCGCTCCGGTTCCGGCTGCTGCACGTGCGCGACACCATGGTGCCCGTCGATCCCGCCACCCTGCCCGACCGGCTCCGCGCGGCAGGCTTCGCCGAGGCGGAGACGGGCCTGGGAGGGCGCTCCTTCCGGTTCAGCGCGACCACGCCCCCGTAGGCCGCGGGCTCGCGTCCTTCCCGTGCACCCCATAGGAATCTCCTCCCGGTTCGTGAGCCGCTGTCTCTTTGACCCGATCACTCCTCGCCCGTTGACTGATCGGGCCGCACCCGCGGCCGCGTGTTCATCGAGGAGGACGCTGGAAGATGGCAGTGCACGACGCCGCGGCCGCCCCCGTGCGGTCCCCGTCCACCGGGTCCGACGTGCGGGTGAACCCCGTCCGGGCCTGGTCCGTGACCGCGATGGCGGTCCTGTTCATCGTCGTCAACTGGGCGGACAAGGCGATCCTCGGGATCGCCGCCCAGCCGCTCATGGCCGACCTCGGCCTCACCGCGGCCGACATCGGCTTCATCGGCAGCGCCTTCTACTTCCTCTTCTCGATCACCGGCGTGGTCACCGGGTTCGTCGCCGACCGGGTGGGCATGCGCTGGGTGCTGTTCGCCCTGGCCCTGCTCTGGTCGGTGACGCAGCTGCCCGTGCTGCTCTGGGCGACCGGCGCGGCCCTGCTGATCGGGCGCATCGCGCTGGGCGCGGCCGAGGGCCCGGGCACCGCGATGGCGAGCGTCGCGTCGTTCGGCTGGTTCCCGCCCGAGCGGCGGGCGCTGCCGTCGGCGCTGGTCAGCTCGGGCGCGTCGATCGCCAAGATCGCGATCGCCCCGGTGCTGACGCTGATCGTGGTGACGTGGGGCTGGCGGGCGGCGTTCGTCGCGCTGGCCGTGTTCGGGATGGTCTGGGCCGGGCTGTGGCTGCTGATCGGCAAGCCCGGGCCGTACGCCCTCCGGACCCCCGACGCGCGGGCGTCGGCCCCGTCCGCGCCGCTGCGCGTCGTGCTCACGCGACCGACCTTCATCGGGGCCGTGATCGGCACCTTCACGATGTACGGGCTGGTCACGGTCGTGCTGACCTGGCTGCCCTCGTACTTCGAGACGGGCCTGGGCTTCAGCCGGCTCGAGGCGGGCAGCATGCTCGGCCTGCCCAGCATCGTCGGCATGGTCGTGATGATCGGCGTGTCCGCCTGGACGGACCGGCGGCTGGCCCGCGGCGCGAGCTCCCGGGTCATGCGCGGGTTCATCAGCGCGGCCGGGCTGGTGCTCGGCGGCGGGCTCCTGGCCGTGCTGCCGCTGGTCGGCGCGCCGGCCGCGGCAGTGGCGATCGTGTCGGTGGGCTACGGCATCGGCGCGGTGTGCCTGCCGCTGATGTCCGCGTCGGTCTCCCTGATCGCGCCCGCCGCGCGGCAGTCGACCGTGCTCGGGATCTTCCTCGCCCTGCAGGCGCTCTCCGGGCTGATCGCCCCCGCGGTGACCGGCCTGATCGTCGACGGCGCCGCGAGCCCGGCCGCCGGGTACGCCCTGTCCTTCCAGGTGTTCGGGCTCGCCGCGGTGGTCGGCGGCGTGGTCGTCGCCCTGATCGTGCGGCCCGACCGCGACCGGGAGACCGTCGCCCGCGCCACCCCGGCGGTGGCGGCGTGACGATCTGGCCCGCCTCCCTGCCGCGCTCGCTCGACTACCCGGCCCTGCCGGCGGCCGCGTTCCTGCGCGGGGCGGCCTCGGCCTTTCCCGACCGGGCCGCGCTGCGCGACGGGGACGAGTCGCTGACCTACGGCGAGCTGCTCCGCACGGCGGCGAAGGCCGCGCACGGGCTGCGCGCGAACGGGATCCGGGAGGGCGACGTCGTCGCGCTGCACGGGCCCAACGGCCTGTGGCATCCGGTCGGCTACTACGCGATCCTGCTCGCCGGCGGCACCGTCGCCCTGCTGAACCCGCTGCAGCCCGCGCCGGCACTCGCCGCGCAGCTGCGCGAGACCGGCGCGGTCGCGGCGATCACCCACCCGTCGTGCGCCGAGTCGCTGCCCGACCTCGACCTGGTGGTGACCCTGCCCGCGACCGCCGTCGCGCCCGGCCTGACGGCGATCGGCGTCGGCCTGCCGGAGCTGGCCCGCGGCCGGCCCTCGGACCCGCCGGAGATCCGGACCGGGCCGGACGACACCGCGCTGCTCGCCTACACCGGCGGCACGACGGGCGCGTCGAAGCCGGTGCAGGTGCTGCACCGCAACCTTGTCGCGAACGTGCTGCACATGTCCTGCTGGCGGGCCGGCGTGCTGCCCGAGGTCGACGGCTCGGGAATCCGCTTCCGCGAGCTGCCCGACACCGCGGACTTCCCGGTCGACCTCGGCCGCTCGGTCTCGGTCGTGACCTCCCCGCTCTACCACCAGCACGCCCTGGTCACGCTGAACTTCCTGGTGGCGTGCGGGGTCACGGCGGTGATCGCCGGGCGCTTCGACCCGGCCGGCCTGCTCGACCTCGTCGAGCGGTACGGCGCGACCTACACCGCGACCGCGCCGACGGCGTACCAGGCGGTCCTCGCGGTGCCGGACCTCGTCGAGCGCGACCTGACCTCGGTGCGGGCGATCACCAGCGGGGCCGGGCCGATGGACGCCGCCACCCACGCCGGCCTCGCGGCGGCCTTCCCGAACGCCACCGTGCTGGAGGGCTACGGGCTGACCGAGGCGACCTGCACCGTCACCTTCCCGCCGACCACCCCGGACGGGCTGCGGAAGATCGGGACCGTCGGCGTGCCCGGCTTCGACACGGAGATCGAGATCCGGGACCTCGAGGACCCGTCCCGCTGCGTGCCGCAGGGCGCGGACGGCGAGGTGTGGGTCCGGGGCCCCCAGGTCACGGCCGGGTACCTCGGCCGCCCCGACGCCACCGCGGAGCAGTTCCCGGACGGCTGGCTGCGCACCGGCGACATCGGCCGGCTCGACGAGGACGGCTACCTGGCCATCACCGGTCGGGCCAAGGACATGCTGATCTACAAGGGGTACAACGTCTACCCGCGCGAGCTGGAGGAGCTGCTGACCGGCGTCGCGGGCGTGCGGCAGGCCTCGGTGGTCGGGCGGCCGGACCCGGTCGCGGGGGAGCTGCCCGTCGCGTTCGTCGTGGCGGACCCGGGCGCCGGGCTGACCGCGGAGGCGCTCATGGCCCACGTCGGCGAGCGCGTGCTGCCCTACAAGCGGATCCGCGAGGTGGTGTTCACCGACCGGCTGCCGACGTCGCCGGCCGGCAAGGTCCTCAAGACCGAGCTGCGGTCGAGGCTGGTCGGTGCGTGACCGGATGCGGGACGCCGTCGTCGTCGACGCCGTCCGCACCCCGATCGGCCGGCGCGGCGGCGCGCTGGCGGGCGTGCACCCGGTGGACCTGTCGGCGACGGTGCTGCGGGCGCTCGCCGAGCGCACCGGCCTCGACCCCGCCTCGGTCGACGACGTCGTGTGGGGCTGCGCGTCGCAGGTCGGCGAGCAGGCGGCCAACGTCGGGCGGTTCGCCGCGCTGGCCGCGGGCTGGCCGGAGACCGTGCCCGGGACCACCGTGGACCGGGCCTGCGGGTCGGCGCAGCAGGCCGTGCACTTCGGCGCCGCCGGCGTGATCGCGGGCCAGTACGACGTCGTCGTCTGCGGCGGAGTGGAGTCGGCGACCCGGGTGCCCATGGGCTCCGCCCGCACCCGGGGACCCGGGTTGCCGTACGGGCCCGCCGTACGGGCGCGGTACTTCGGCGTGGACTTCGACCGGGGCCGCGCCGCCGAGGTGGTCGCCGAGCGCTGGGGGCTCTCCCGCGCGCAGCTCGACGAGTACGCCCTCGAGTCCCACGAGCGAGCGGCCCTGGCCTCGGACGGCGGCGAGTTCAAGGGCGAGATCGTGCCGGTCACGGTCCCCGCGGAGGACGGCGGCCCGCCGCTCGTCGTGGACACTGACGAGGGGATCCGGCGCGGCGGCACGCCCGGGTCGATGGCGCGGCTGCGGCCGGCGTTCCGGCCGGACGGCGTGATCACCGCGGGGAACTCCTCGCACCTCGCCGACGGCGCGGCCGCGCACCTGGTCACGACCAGCGAGATCGCGCGTCGGAAGGGCTGGACCCCGCTGGTGCGCTTCCACGCCTTCGCCCTCGCCGCCGTCGACCCGGTGACCATGCTGACCGCGCCGATCCCGGCCACCGCACGGGTCCTCGAGCGGGCCGGGCTGCGGCTCGACGACATCGGCGCGGTGGAGGTCGACGAGGCCTTCGCCGCCGTGACCTGCGCCTGGCTCGCCGAGACCGGGGCGGATCCCCGGCTGCTCAACGCCCGCGGCGGCGCGATCGCCCTGGGCCACCCGCTGGGCGGCGCCGGCGCCCGGCTGATGACGACGCTGGTGCACCGCATGCGGTCCGCCCGGGTCCGGCACGGCCTGCAGGCCATGTGCGAGGCCGGCGGCACCGCCAACGCGACCGTGCTCGAACTGCTCTAGCCCGACCTGCCCTGGAGGAACCATGGACGCCGACGACTTCGAGGCGATCCTCGCCTCGGTGCGGACCTTCGTGCACGACGAGGTCCGCCCGCGCGAGGAGCAGATCGAGGAGACCGACGAGATCCCGCCCGACCTGCGGAAGAAGGCCGCGGCCATGGGGCTGTTCGGCTTCGCGCTGCCCGAGGAGTTCGGCGGGCTGGGCTTCTCGATGACCGAGGACGTCCGGCTGGCGTTCGAGCTGGCCCGCACCACCCCGGCCTTCCGCTCCATGGTCGGCACGAACAACGGGCTGGCCGGCAAGGTGCTGGTGCACGACGGCAGCCCCGAGCAGCAGCAGACCTGGCTGCCGCGGATCGCCGCCGGCGAGGTGATCGCCTCGTTCGCGCTGACCGAGGCCGACGCCGGGTCGGACCCGAGCGGGCTGCGGACCCGGGCCCGCCGCGAGGGCGACGGCTGGGTGCTCGACGGCGCCAAGCGGTTCATCACCAACGCGCCGGTCGCGGACCTGTTCGTGGTGTTCGCCCGCACCGACTCGGACACGGCCGGCACCTCCCGCGGGATCTCGGCGTTCCTCGTCGAGGCCGGGACGCCCGGGCTGTTCGTCGGGCCGAAGGACAAGAAGATGGGGCAGGCCGGGGCGTGGACCGCGGAGGTGGTCCTCGACGAGGTCCGGGTGCCGGCCGACGCCCTCGTCGGCGCGGAGGGCGCGGGCTTCCGGACGGCGATGAAGTCCCTGGCCCGCGGCCGGCTGCACGTCGCCGCGCTGTGCGTCGGGCTCGCCGACCGGATCCTCGAGGAGACGGTGCAGGCGGCGGCGACGATCCGGCAGGGCGGGCAGGCGATCGGGGAGTTCCAGCTGGTCCAGGCCCATCTCGCCGAGTCGCAGGCCGAGCTGTACGCGGGCCGGGCGATGGTGCTGGAGGCCGCCCGCGCCTACGACGCGGGCGAGGACATGACGCTGGCCCCGTCGTCGGCCAAGCTGTTCTGCAGCGAGATGCTCGGGCGCGTCGCCGACCGGGGTGTCCAGGTGCACGGCGGGATGGGGTACATGCGCTCGGTCCCGGTGGAGCGGTTCTACCGCGACGCCCGGCTCTTCCGGATCTACGAGGGCACGAGCGAGATCCAGAAACTGATCATCGCCCGGCGGCTGCTGGCCGACGTGGCGGGCTGAGGAGGACGTCATGGAGCTGCTGGCAGGGCGGGCCGCCGTCGTCACCGGTGGGGCGGCCGGGATCGGGCTGGCGATCGCCCGGACCTTCGCCGCGCACGGGGCCTCGGTCGTGATCGGGGACCGGGACGGCGAGGCCGCCGAGTCGGCCGCGAAGGAGCTGGGCGAGCGGGTCACCGGCGTGGCGTGCGACGTGCTGGTGCCCGAGGAGGTCGACGCGCTCGTGCGGACCTGCGTCGACCAGCACGGGTCGCTCGACGTGATGGTCAACAACGCCGGCATCCTCCGGGACGGCACGCTGCGCCGGATGACGCTGGAGGACTTCGAGGCCGTCGTCGACGTGCACCTGCGGGGCTGCTGGCTCGGTGTCCGGGCGGCCTCGCTGGTCATGCGCGAGCAGGGCCGCGGCGCGATGATCAACATGTCGTCGATCTCGGGCAAGGTCGGGATGATGGGCCAGACCAACTACAGCGCCGCCAAGGCCGGCATCGTCGGGCTGACCAAGGCCGCGGCCAAGGAGCTGGGCCACCTGGGCATCCGGGTCAACGCGATCCAGCCGGGCATCATCGCCACCGCGATGACCGCGGACCTGCGCGAGGACATCCTCGAGGCGAAGCGGGCCGAGGTGCCGCTGGGCCGGATCGGGGAGCCGGACGAGGTCGCGAACGTCGCGCTCTTCCTGGCCTCGGACCTGTCCAGCTACATGACCGGCACCGTGCTCGAGGTGACGGGCGGCCGGCACATCTGAGCCTCCCTACGCTGAGGTCGTGGAGCTCAGGCAGGCCAGGTACTTCCTCGCGGTCGTCGAGCACGGCGGGGTGGCCGGGGCCGCGACGGCGCTGGGGCTGGCGGGGCCGTCGGTCTCCCAGGCGGTACGGGCGCTGGAGCGCGAGCTCGGCGCGGAGCTGTTCCACCGGATCGGCCGCGGGATGGTGCTCACCGCGGCCGGTCGCGCGTTCGTCGGGCCGGCACGCCGGATCGTCCGCAGCGCCCTCGCCGCGGACGGGGCCGCGGTCGGCCCGGACGGCCCGGTGCGGGGCAGGCTCGACGTCCTGGCCTCCACCTACGTCGCGGTCCATCCGGTCGCCGGGCTCGTCGGGGCCTTCCGCCGGGCACACCCGGAGGTCGCCGTGCGGATCGGCGCCCTCGCGGACGACGACGACTCCGCCGCCCTGGTCCGGCAGGGGCACTGCGAGCTGGCCTTCACCCACCTCCCGGTGCCGGCCCCTGGGTTGACGGTGCGCGAGCTCGGCCGGCACGAGTACCGGCTGGTCGCCCCGCCCGACGTGGACCTGCCCGCCGCCGACCCGCTCGACCTGGCGGACCTGCCCGACCTGCCGCTGATCGTCGTCCCGCAGGCGGTGCCGGTGCGGATCCAGATCGAGCGCGAGCTGCTCTCGGTGGGCAAGCGCACCCGGGTCGCCGCGGTGTGCCACCACCGCGAGGCGATCGGGGCACTGGTGCTGGCCGGGGTGGGCGCCACCTTCCTGGAGCGGTCGGCCGCCGAGCGGCTGGCGGGGCTCGGGGCCGGTGTGCGGGCGCTACGCCCGGCCGTGCACCGGCCGCACGGCGTGATCTACGACCCGCGCCGGCTCTCGCCCGCCGGGCAGGCGTTCGTCGCCGCCCTCGGCTGAGGGTCGCCGCAGCCCAGCCCGGCGACCTCGAGGAACGCGGCGACGGCGGGGGAGAGCGGCCCCGGACGGTGGGCGACGACGACCGGGCGGTGCAGCGGCGGGTCCAGGCCAACCGTCCGCGCACCGGGCAGCTCCCGCGCGGCACCGGCCCGGGAGACCAGGGCCGCCCCGGCGCCCGCGGCGACCAGCTCCCACAGCGCCTGCCGGTGCGCGCACTCCACCGCGGTGCGCGGCTCGCCCAGCTCGGCGCGCAGCCAGCTGTCGCCCAGCTCCGTGACGAGCGGGACCTCGGCGAGGCGGGACCGGGGCAGCGGATCGGGCAGCTCCTCCGCACCGGCCGTGACCAGCACGATCTCCCGCCCGCCGGCGTCGTGGCGGCAGAGTGGGTCCCGGTCGGCCGGCGGCCCGTCCGTCAGTGCCACCTCGCAGCGCCCGGCCCGCAGGTCGGCCTCGACGCCCTCCGCGGTGCCGTCGAGCAGGACGAGCCGGACGCCGGGCAGCCGCCGGCGCAGGGCCGCGGCCAGCTCGGGCAGCGGGTCGACGGCCAGCGCCGGCACCGCGGCGACCACGAGCTCGCCGGCCCGCAGCGCGACGACCTCCTCGACGGTGCGCCGGGCCCGCTCGACGTCGGCGACGATCCGGCGGGCCGGCTCGACCAGGGCCCGACCGGCGGGCGTCGGGACGAGACCGCGGCCGGACCGCTCGAACAGGACGACGCCGAGCTCCTCCTCGAGCCGCCGGATCGCCTCGGACAGCGACGGTTGCGCGAGGTACAGCGCCTGGGCCGCCCGGGTCACCCCGCCGTGCTCGACGACGGCGAGGAAGTACTCGGCCGCCCGCGGTTCCACGGCCCGACCCTAGGCCGTGTTCAGCAAGCCCCGGATCGCGGTCTTCGCGCCCAGATCGTGCCCGGCGGCGTTGCCGCCCGCGGCCGAGTACGCCCGGTACGAGGCCGGGGCGGCGCCTTGCCAGACACGATCTGGATCACGAAGCCCATCGACCAGGACTTTCTGAACACGGCCCAGCTGCGCGCCCGGGAGGCGGTCAGGCGTCGAACTCCTGCAGCCGCGCGGCCAGTTCGCGACGGGAGGAGAGGCCGAGCTTCGCGTAGATGTTGCTGAGGTGGAAGGCGACGGTGCGGCCGGTGATGAACAGCGTCGCACCCGTCTCGCGGTTGGTGCGCCCGGCGGCGACGGAGCGGGCCACGGCCAGCTCCTGCGGGGTGAGGCCCAGCGCGTCGCCGGACGAGGGCGGGTGCAGCCCGGCGGAGCGGAGCAGCTCGGCGCACTCCGCGAGGAACGGGGCGGCGCCGAGGCGGGCGAGCCGGTCGTGGGCGGTCCGCAGCAGGTCCAGCGCCGGGCGCCGCTCGGGGCCGGCCAGGAGCAGCCGGCCGAGGGCGACCTCCAGGCGGGCACGGCCGAGGGCCGCACCGACGTCGTCGGCCGTCGCGAGGCCCTGCCGGTAGGCGCGTTCCGCGGCTCCGCGGTCCGCCCGCAGCTCCTCGCGCAGGCCGCGCAGCCGGGCGGCCTCCACCTCCGGCCAGCCCGGCGGGCGGCCCGCGATCCGGGCCTCCAGCGCGCGCAGGGCGTCGTCCGCCTCCTGCTCGCGGCCCTGCCCGAGGAGGGCCTCCGTGCGCAGGACCCGCCAGCCGGCGGTCCCGAGGTTGTCGGTCAGCCGGGCGAGCGCGGGATCGTCGTAGGGCCGCAACGCCTCCAGCATCGCGGCGTGGTCGTGCTCGGCCTGCGCGAGCGTGGCGGCGGCGAGGGCGGCGTACGCGCGCCCGCCCCACCACGGGAGTGCCTGCGCGACCCCGGCCGCCGCAGCCGTGTGGGCGCGCGCCGTCTCCCGGTCGCCCCGGCCCGCCGCGACGTAGGCGGCGATGGCGCGCACCACGCCGCTGCCCATCACCACGCCCGCGTCCCGGGCCAGCGAGATCGCCAGCTCCGCCTCGACGGTCGCCTCCTGCCAGTCGCCCGTCCGGTAGTGCGCCTCGGCGAGGTAGCCCAGGGTGAGCAGGCGACCCTGCATCGGCAGGTGCTGGGCGCGGTCGTCGACCACCTCCGAGAGGGTCCGGGCGGCCCCGGCGGCGTCGCCGGACCACAGCGCGAGGATCCCGCGCAGCGCCCGGGCCTCGACGGACTCCGGGCCGGACCGGCCGGCGTCGAGCACGGCACGGGCGTCCGCGTGGCGGCCCTCGGCGGCCAGCGCGACGACCAGCACGAACCGCGCCGTCGCCGCGACGTCCGAGGCCTCGTGGGCGGCGAGTGCCTCCTCGGCCGAGGTGACGGCCCGGGCGGTGTCGCCCTCGATGAGCGAGACGAGGGCGAGGTGCGCCGCCGCGGCCGGCCGCCGGGGGTCCTGCCGACCGCCCTGCTCGACGGCGGCCGTGAGCTCCTCGCGGGCCACCGCGAACCGGCCGGTGAACGCGGCGAGCTGGCCGAGGACGCGGCTGCGCCCGGGGCTCGGCTCCGCCGCCCGCACCTCCGGCTCCGCCCGCAGGCCCGCGGCGAGGTCCCCGCCGGCGAGCATCGACTCCAGCGCCCCGACGAGCCGGGCCGACCGCTCCCGGTGGGTGGGGCTGAGGTCGGCCGCGGCGAGCAGGTGCGCCGCCGAGTCCCGCCACCGCCGCCCCGCGCGCTCGCTCTCGCCCAGCTCCTGCAGCTCCGCCGCCAGCACGGCGTCCGGCCCGACGGCGGCGGCGATCCGGTGCTCGAGGGCCGCCGCGCCGCCCAGGCGCTCGGCCGCGGCGGCGTGCAGGCTGTGCCGCCGCTCGGGGGACAGGTCGGCGTAGACCGCGGCGCGGATCAGCGGATGCCGGAACACGACGTCGGGCCGGACGCCGGCGGGCACCTCCTGCAGCACGCCCGCGGCGACGGCCTCGCCCAGCGCCGCGAGCGGATCCGGCACCCCGGCCAGCGCGGCCACGTCGGACAGCGCGGCCCGCACGCCCAGCACGGCCGCGGTCAACACGACCTCTTGCGCCGGCCGGGACAGCGCGGCGACGCGGACCAGGACCAGCGAGCCGAACGAGCGCGGTGCGGGCAGGGTGACGGCGAGGTCGAGCAGGTCGGCCGGCGGGATCTCCTCCAGCAGCGCCCGGACGTGCATCGGGTGGCCCTCGGTGTGGTCGCGCAGGCGGCGCGCGGCGGCGGGCGGCAGCTCGGGTCCGCCGAGGGCGACGGACAGGGCGCCGACGTCGTCGGGGACCAGCCCGGTGAGCGAGATCCGGCGCAGGAGCGGCTCCTGGGCGAGGACGCGGCCCCAGGCCGGCGACGGCGCGTCCTCCGCGCGGACCCCGGCCACGAGCAGGACCTGGTCCCGGCGGAGTCGCCGCACCACGAACACCAGTGCGCGCACGGACAGCTCGTCGGCCCACTGGGCGTCGTCGACGACCACCAGGACCGGCCCGGCGGACTGCAGCGCGCTCAGGACCTCCAGCAGCGCCGCCCCGACGTCGACCGGATCGGCCCCGGGCGCCGGTCCCGCGGCGAGGACGGGCAGGTCCGCGACCAGCTCGGCCGGCACGTCTGTGAGGAGCTGCCGCAGCAGGCCGTACGGCAGGCCCGCCTCGGCCTCGTCGCCGGCGACCCACAGCACCGTCCCGGCGCCGGCCCGGTCACGGAAGCGGTGCAGCACGGAGGTCTTGCCGATCCCGGCACCGCCGGTCAGCCACACCACCCGCGCCTGGCCGGCCCTCGCCCGGTCGAACTCCTCGGCCAGCACGCCGAGTTCCTCACGTCGCCCGACGAACTCGTCCGGCGCGGTCATGGTGGCAGTGTGCGCGCGATCACGTCCGAAGTCGATGGAGGACGACCGGTGGGTCCACGGTGGTCACGCCGTCGGGGGGAGGCCAGGTCGAGGCCAGGCCGAGATCGCCCGGAGAATGCCGGCATCGGTGTGATCACCCGGTTGTCGCGGGATAGGCACGGAACGCTGTTGTCGCGCAACCCCATATACGCTTTCCGAGTGAATTCTCGACCGGTGTGAAACAGACGGGTCCTCCGGAGGGATCTACGTGCACGACTCGCCGCAAGGGGGCGGCGGGGCACTGATCGGCGAGGCATGGGGGTGCCGTCGCCGGTCGGGAAGGGGGGAACCTTGACCGCTCGTGACGACATCAGGAGAGCGACGTCGGTGACGTCCCGGAGGCGGCGATCCCGCCGGCCACCGGGGCTCGCGGCCGCCGTACCCGTGCGGCTCCCACCCGGTTCGCGCTGACCGGTCACCGACCACTCGAATGCCGATTCCCGGGACGGACCACCCCGCGACACGCGGGACCCACCCGGCACACCGGCCGCCCTCGCGCCCCGCGCGACGGCCGGAGATCCACCCCGGTGCGGAGGGTCGCCTCGGCGCGCCCGCGGACCGGAACCCCGAACCTCCGTCGTTCTCCATCACGGTCTCGCCGGCGCCACCGCGCCGCGGGCGAGCAGTCAGACGAGGAGGGCCACAGTGCCCGTCATCTCCGAGCCCCATCAGTACAACGAGGATGCGCTGTACGTCGATCTGGCCGCGATCGTCGACCAGCCGCTGCACCTCAAGTGCGAGGGGTTCAACTTCGCAGGATCGATCAAACTCAAGGCGGCCACCGAGATGGTCGAGGCCGCCGAGCGGCGCGGCGTGATCCACCCGTGGTCGGTGCTGGTCGAGTCGTCGTCGGGCAACCTCGGGGTCGCGCTGAGCCTGCTCGCGGCCAGCAAGGGCCTGCGGTTCGTGTGCGTGACCGACTCCCGGTGCAACCTGGCGACCCGCCGGATGATGGAGGCGCTGGGGGCCGAGGTGCACGTGATGACCGACCCCGACCCGGAGGAGGGGCTGCTCGGCGCCCGGTTGCGGCACGTGCGCGAACTGCTCGCCTCGGACGAGAAGTACGTGTGGCTCAACCAGTACGGCAACACCGACAACTGGCGGGCGCACTACCGGCGGACCGCGCCGGAGATCCACCGCGAGTTCCCGGACCTCGACGTGTTGTTCGTGGGCGCAGGCACCACCGGCACCCTGATGGGGTGCGCGCGCTGGTTCCGCGAGTACGCGCCGGAGGTGCGGATCGTGGCGGTCGACGCAGCGGGTTCGGTGACCTTCGGCGATGCGCCGGGGCGGCGGATGATCCCGGGGCTGGGCAGCAGCGTGCCGTCGCAGTTCCTCGAGCGGTCCCTGGTCGACGACGTGGTGCGCGTCGAGGAGGCCGACACCGTGCGGATGTGCCACCGGCTCGCCCGCCGCGGGTTCCTGTTCGGTGGGTCGACCGGCACGGTCGTCAGCGGTGCGACCCGCTGGCTGGCCGAGCACGGCACACCCGGGACGGTGTCGGTGGCGCTGGCCCCCGACCTCGGTGAGCGCTACCTGGACACCGTGTACCAGAGCAACTGGGTCGAGGCGCTCTACGGCGACGACGTCCTCCGGGACGAGGAGGAGACGGTCCCGGCGCAGCGCGCCTGCTCGGCCTGAGCCGGGCGCAGGCGGGGCGGTCGACGGCCTGGGCGACGTCCGGGCCGGCCCTACACGCCGCGGCGCCGGACCTCTGACACGGGAGCGCCGCGCGGCCGCCCGGCCGCTGTGCCACGATCTGCGGCATGCCGGTGGACGACGACACGAGCGACGCCGGTGCTCCCGCCGACGTCCTCGACGCGTTCGAGTCGGTCCCGGCGATCATCTGGGCCTTCGAGGGTCCCGAGCTGCGGGTCGTCGCGGCCAACACCGGGGCCCGCGCCTCCGCCGGGTTCCGGCCCGGGATCGTCGGCCGCCCCATCCGCGAGGTGCTGCCGGAGCTGGAGGGGCAGCAGATCTTCGAGATGATGGAGGAGGCCTACTCCGCGGGTCGCCCGGTCTCGGCCGAGCACCGCCGGGTGCTGGTCGACCGGGACGGCGACGGCCGCCTCGAGGAAGGCTTCTTCACCTACACCTTCCTGCCGACGCACCACGCCGACGGCACGGTCCGCGGGCTCGTCGTGCACATCGCCGAGACCACCGCGCAGGCGCTGCGCCAGGAGGAGGCGGAGCTCGCGGCGGCGGCGTCGGAGCGGCGGTACCGGCACGCGTCGGAGATCGTGCTGGAGCTGCAGCGCAGCCTGCTGCCCACCGGCGTGCCCGTGCTCCCCGAGCTCGTCACCACGGCGCACTACCGGGTCGCCGGCGACGAGCTGGCGGCCGGCGGGGACTGGTTCGACGTGCTGGTGCTGCCCGACGACCGCGTCGCGCTGCTGGTCGGCGACGTCGTGGGCCACGGCGCGGGCGCGGCCGGCGCGATGGGGCAGCTGCGGGCCGTCGCGCTCGACGCGCTGCACGCGGGGGAGGCCCCGGCGGCGGCGCTGCAGCGGCTGGACCGCTTCGCCGCGCGGCAGCGCGCGACCCGCGCCGCGAGTGTGTGCGTGGCCGTGCTGGACCCGGCGACCGGGGAGCTCGAGGTGGCCGCGCACGCCCACCCGCCGCCCGTCGTCGTCGGACCGGACGGGGCGCGCCGGCTCGCGGTGCCCGCCACGACACCGTTGGGCACGGGAGGCCCCGCGGCCGCGTGGGTCCGGGACCGGGTCGAGGTCGGCGAGACGCTGCTGGTCTACAGCGACGGGCTCGTCGAACGGCCGGGCCGGCCGCTGGGGGAGACGGTCGCCTCCCTGGCCGGGACGGCGGCCGCGGCGCGGCGGGACCTCGACGACCGTGTCCTCGACGACACGACGCTGCCCGACTCGGGCGTGGAGCGGCTCGCCACCGTGGTCACCGAGCGGATGGGTTTCCTCGGCGAGGGCTACGAGGACGACGTCACGCTGGTCATCGCCGAGCGCCGCACGCCGCCGGCGCCGTTCGTGCTGGATCTGGATGCCGAGCCGTCGATGCTGGCGGTGGTCCGCCGCGGGCTCGCGGGGTGGCTGGCGGAGGTCGGCGCGGGCGACGACGACGTCGACTCCCTGGTCTACGCGGCGGTCGAGGCGCTCTCCAACGTCGTCCGGCACGCGTACGCCGGTACGGAGGGACCGGAGCGGCCGGTGCGGTTCGAGGCGGAGCTGGGCGCGGACGGCGCGGTCCGGCTGACCGTCGCCGACGCCGGACGCTGGCGGCCGCCGCCCCCCGGCCCGGTGGTCGGCGGGCGCGGCGTGCTGATGATGCGCGAGCTGACCGACGACACCGTGATCGAGCAGGGCCCCGCGGGCACGACGGTGCGGCTCCGCCGCCGGCTGGGCCGCCCGGTCACGATCGGGGTGCCGCCGCCGGCGCCGGAGCCGCGACCCCGGGACGACAAGCTCGCCGTGGACCTCGACGAGGTCGCCGGCGTCGCCACGGTGTCCGGCCCCGTCGACCTGACGACCGTGGACCAGCTGCGGGCGCAGCTGCTGCAGGGCGCGCGCGGCGGGACCCGCCCGTTGCGGATCGACCTCGACGGGATCACGGTGCTGTCCAGCGCGGGCGTCCAGCTGTTCCACGACCTGGCCGGGATGCTGCCCGGGCTGCGGCTGCGCGTCGATCCGGACGGGGTCGCGGGCGCCGTGGTCGCGCTGACCGGGCTCGCCGACCGGCTGGGCTGACTCAGGCCCCGATCCCGCGGAAGAGGTTGCCGACGAGCGCGTCGGCGGTCGCGTGGTCGAGCGGCAGGTCGGGCACCAGGAGCCGGTGGTAGCAGGCGCCCCACAGCTGGTCGACGACCGTCTCCGGGTCGAGGTCGGGCCGTAGCTGCCCGGCGGCGCGGCCCCGTTCCATGCGCTCGACCGCGAGCCGCCGCCGCGGGGAGGAGTAGGTGCGCAGGTAGGCCTCGCGCAGCTCCGGGTCCGTCTGCGCGTGCCCGATGAGCTCGGCGACCGTGCGCCCGGCCGTGGTGGTGGTCAGCAGGTCGACGAACGCGTGCAGCTGGGTGCGGAGGTCGGCCTGCACGTCCCCGGTGTCGGGGAACTCGAGGGCCGCCTCGACGGTGGTGAAGTAACCCTCCAGCGCGAGCGTGCCCTTGGACGGCCACAGCTTGTAGATCGTCACCTTGCTCGCGCCCGAGCGCCGCGCCACCTCGTCGACGGTGAACGCGGCCATGCCCCCGTCGAGCAGCAGCGCGCCCGCCGCGGCCAGCACCTCGCCGCGCACCTGCTCCGTCGGACGGCGCCCTCGGCCCACGAACCCTCCTAATTGAACTCGTCGTACACATGTGCTTTTATGAACTCATCGTACACATCAAGGAGGACGACATGACCACCGCCCAGACCACCCGCGTCGCGCTCGTGACGGGCGGCTCCGGCGGCATCGGCCGGGCCGTGGCGGAGCGGCTCGGCGCCGACGGGTTCGCCGTGGCCGTGCACTACGCCGGCAACGCCGAGCGCGCGAAGGAGGCCGCGGCCGCGGTCGAGGCCGCCGGGGGCCGCAGCCTCGTCGTCGGCGGGTACGTGGCGGACGAGCAGGCCGTGGCGGCGATGTTCGACGAGGTCGAGCAGGCCTTCGGCGGCATCGACGTCGTGGTCCACACCGCCGGGATCATGCTGCTCGCGCCGTTGGCCGAGCTCGATCTCGACGACTTCGACCGCATGCACCGCACCAACGTCCGCGGCACGATCGTGGTCGCCCGCGAGGCGGCGGGCCGGGTGCGGACCGGGGGCGCGATCGTGACCTTCTCCAGCTCGGTCGTGAAGCTCGCGCTGCCCACCTACGCCGGCTATGCCGCGAGCAAGGGCGCGGTCGACGCCATCACGATGATCCTGGCGAAGGAGCTGCGCGGTCGCGACGTCACGGTCAACGCCGTGGCGCCCGGCCCCACGGCCACACCGCTGTTCCTCGAGGGCAAGCCGCAGGAGGCCGTCGACCGGCTCGCGTCGATGCCGCCGCTGGAGCGGCTGGGCGAGCCCGCCGACATCGCCGAGGCGGTGGCCTTCCTGGCCGGCCCCGCGCGGTGGGTCAACGGGCAGGTCCTCTACGTCAACGGCGGGGTGGCCTGACCCGTGAGGTCGACGCGGTGAGCACGATCACCTCGCAGTAACTTGCATGGTGCATACATCTGACTATCGTTGCATGTAGCAATCAATGACGAGGACGAGGAAGACACCGTGTCCATCACCCACGCCCAGGAGGCGCCCCGGGCCCGGACGGGGAGCAGTGCCCCTGCCGGGGCCGGCGGCGGCGCCGGCATGACCCACAGCCAGATCCTGCAGGCCCTCACCGGGATGCTGCTGGCGCTGTTCACCGCGTTGCTGTCGTCGACGATCGTGTCCAACGCGCTGCCGACGATCATCACGGACCTGCACGGCTCGCAGAGCCAGTACACCTGGGTCGTCACCGCGACCCTGCTGTCGTCCACGGCGAGCACCCCGATCTGGGGCCGATGATCAGTCCCCGGGAGCGGGGCCGCTACACCGGTCCGATCGCCGCGGTGATGTCCCTGGCCACCGTGGCCGGTCCGCTGATCGGCGGCGTGATCGTCGACAGCTCGCTGGGCTGGCGCTGGTGCTTCTGGGTCGGCGCGCCGGTCGCGGTGGTCGCGCTGGTCGTCGTGCAACGGACCCTGAACCTGCCCGTGGTCAAGCGGCAGGTGAAGATCGACTACCTCGGCGCGGCCCTGATCGCCGCGGGTGTCTGCGACCTGCTGATCTGGGTCACCCTCGCCGGCAACGACTTCGCCTGGACCTCGGGCACCTCGTGGTCGCTGCTCGCGATCGGCGTCGTCCTGCTGGGCCTGGCGGTGTTCGTCGAGTCGCGCGCCGCGGAGCCGATCGTCCCGCTGCGGCTGTTCAAGGACCGCACGACCACCCTCGCGACCGTCGCGAGCGTCGCGGTCGGCGTGGCGATGTTCGGCAGCGCGGTCTTCCTCGGCCAGTACTTCCAGATCGCGCGCGGCTACTCGCCGACGGCCTCGGGCCTGCTGACCCTGCCCATGATCATCGGCTCGACGGTCTCGGCCACCCTCTCCGGGCAGCTCATCTCGCGCCTGGGCAGGTGGAAGGGCTTCCTGGTCGGCGGGGCGATCCTCATGATCGCCGGCTTCGGCCTGCTCGCCACGATCGACCACGCCACGAACATGGTCCTGGTCGGCACCTTCCTCGCCGTGCTGGGCCTCGGCATGGGCATGACCATGCAGAACCTGGTGCTCGCGGTGCAGAACACCGTGCAGGCGAAGGACCTCGGCGCCGCGTCGTCGACGGTGACCTTCTTCCGGTCGCTCGGCGGCACGATCGGCGTCTCGGTCCTCGGCTCGATCCTCGCCAGCCGGGTCGCCACCCTGACCACCGACGGACTGGCCGACGCCGGGGTCGCGGTCCCGGCCGGCGGCTCCGGTGAGGTCGGGATCGGCTCGCTGAACCAGCTGCCCGGGTTCGTCGCCGACATCGTCCGGGCCGCCTACGGCGACGGCACCGCCACGATCTTCCTGGTCTCCGCGTGCCTGGCCGTGGTCTCGCTGCTCGCGATCGTGTTCATCAAGGAGGTGCCGCTGCGCACCCAGAGCGGTATCGAGCAGCAGCGGCAGGAGGTGGACGGCGTTGTCGCCCCCGCGACCCTCGCCACACCGGCCGCCGCGGCGATCGAGCCCGCCACCATGCCGATCCCGGTCGTCCCGGGGGAGCGCGGGGTGCCCGTCGCGCCCGCTGCGCCCGCTGCGCCGGCCGCACCCGCCACGCCCGTCGCGCCTGCTGCGCTCGCCGCGCCGGCCGGGGAGTGGTCGCTCGGCCGGCACGCCCGGCCCCAGCAGGCCGTCCGGCCGTCGCCCCGCCCCCGACCGCGCCCGGCGCAGGACCCCGACGGAGTCGGCCCGGCGGTGTACGGCTTCGTGACCGGCGCCGGCGGAGCCGGGATCCGCGACGCCGCCGTGACCCTCACCGGGGCCCGCGGCGAGCAGGTCGCCCGGACCGCCACCGCGCCCGACGGCGGCTACGAGATCCACCTGCGCACCGGCGGCACGTACCTGCTGGTCGTGTCCTCGGGATCGCTGCGGCCCTCGGCGTCGATGGTCGCCGTGGCCGGCCGCCCGGCCCGCCACGACATCACCCTCGCAGGCGGCGGGAGGGTCTCCGGCACCGTCGACCGGGGCGCGATCGAGCCCGCCGCCGGCGCGGCCGTCACGCTGATCGACGCCCGGGGCGACGTCGCCGGCGCCGCCCGTACGGACGAGGCCGGTGGCTACGCGATCGAGGGCGTCCCCGCGGGGAGCTACACCCTCACCGCCGCGCTGGCCGGCCACCAGCCCGTGGTCACGACCGTCCTGGTGGCGGACGGCGAGGCGGCGGCCGTCGACCTGCAGCTCCCGGTCCGGGCCGAGCTGCGCGGCACGGTCACCGCCGCGCGCACCGGCCGCGGCGTGGCCGAGGCCGTCGCGACGCTGATCTCGCCGGAGGGCGAGGTGGTCGGCACCGCCACCACGGGGGTCGACGGCGGGTTCGCCTTCGCCGACCTGCCGGCGGGCACCTACACGCTCACCGCCGCCGGCTACGCGCCGGATGTCCGCAGCGTGCGGGTCGAGCCCGGCACCACCACCGACGTGCGGGTCGAGCTCGGTGCGCCGTCGCCATGGGACGGCGCCGCGGCCCCGTCCGGTGCCGCCCCCGCCGACGTTCGGAGGTTCGACCCCGTCGCCGGGGACTGACCGTCAGGACGCGACCGCCGGCCGCCGGGACATCTCCGGCGGTCGGCGGTCGTGTGTAGGGGGCTCCACAAATGCTGCTTGTGACCGTTCCGCGACAGTTCTGTCGGCTCCCCGGTCGCAGGTGGCGATCACGGCCCTGATCATGATCACCATTTGGGACATTTGTCGGCCGTAGGTGGCTGTGTGCGGTCCGGGACGGCGATCACGGACAGAGGTGGTCAAGCTGACGGCGGCACGACCGCTTGATGAACGTCGTCAGGGGCCACTCGCCGCCTGGTATGGCCGGTGTCGGTCTCGACCGGCGATCATGAGCGGCGGTGATGGCCCACGCCATGGATCGTGATCATCGCTTCCGATTGTCTGGCGTCTGTTCTGGCGGCTCCGTGGTCGTAAGAACGATCATGGAAACTGCGCTGTGATCACCGTTCGAGACATCCGCGGCCACATGTGGCCGTCTACGGTCTCGATCAGCGATCATGGGCATAGGCGAGCCCGCTGTGGGCCCGCGCCGCGCCATGATCGCCGTCTCGGACCGCTCGCCGCCGCGTGCGGCCGGGTCCGGTCCCGACCGGCGATCTTGAGTTCCCTACGCGACCGCCGGCCGTCGACACTCCGGCGGCTGGCGGGTCGTCTCAGGCGGGCGTCACCAGGTCACGGGCAGCTCGGTGACCCCGCCGGTGATGTGGTCGGTGCGGACGTCGATGTCGTCGAGGGTGGCGGTCAGGCGCAGGCCGGGCAGTCGGCGGGCGAGGGTGGCGAAGACCGTCCGCAGTTCTACGCGGGCGAGGCTCGCGCCGATGCAGAAGTGGGCGCCGTGCCCGAAGCCGAGGTGGGAGTGCTCGGCCCGGTCGGGGTCGAAGGTCTCGGCGTCGGCGAAGGCCTCGGGGTCGCGGTTCGCGGCGTTGATCGAGAGGATCACGGCGTCGCCGCGCCGGATGGTCACGCCCGCGACGTCGAGGTCGGTGTGGGCGTACCGGAGCAGGCCGAGGTCGCCGGGCGCGCCGAGCCGCATGATCTCCTCGACCGTGGCGTTGACCCGGCCGTCCGGGTCGGTGACGAGGTGGTCCCAGTGCTCGCGCCGGGTGAGCAGGAACAGGGTGCCGAGCCCGATCCGGTTGACGGTGGTCTCGTGGCCGGCGAAGAGCAGGCCGACGGAGAGCCGGATCATCTCCTCGTGGTCGAAGGCCTCGTCGGCGGCCTGGGCCTGCACGAGGTCGGAGATGACGTCCTCGGTCGGGTGCGCGCGCTTGGCCTCGGCCAGCCCGGCCATGTACCGCCCGAACTCGGCGCGGGCGCGGTGCGCGTCGCCGTCCTCGGAGTAGGTGGCCATGCGGTCCGACAGCGACCGGAAGTGCTCGCGGTCCTCCTCCGGGACGCCGAGGAGCCGGCAGATCACCGCGACGGGCAATGGGAGCGCGAGCGCGGTGTGCAGGTCGACGGCCTCGCCGGCCTCGTGCGCGGCGACCATGCGGTCGACGTAGCCGTCGACGAGCTCCTGGACGTGGTCGCCCAGCCGCAGCATCCGCTTCGCGGAGAAGGCCGGCGTGAGCAGTCGTCGCATCCGGGTGTGGTCGGCCTGCTCGGTCTCGTAGGAGCCGGTCGGCCCGTCCTGGACGGCGGCGTGGGAGATGCGGGCCGCGCGCTCGGGCTCCGGGTGCGAGCGGCCGAGGCGCTTGTCCCCGAGCAGCTCGCGCACCTCGTCGAACCGGGTGACCAGCCACGCGGGGTCGCCGGCGGGGGTGGTGACGGCCGCGACCGGGGCCTCGCGGCGCAGCACCTCGTACAGCGGGGCGAGCTCGAGGATGTTGGGGCGGGTGAAGGGCAGCCGGCGGTCGGGGCGGTCGCGCTCGGTGTGGTCCGTGGTGGGCGGGGCGACTGCGGTCATGACTCTCCTTCCGAAAGGGCGCACCCCCGACCGTACGATTTTCTGGCAGTGTCTGCCAATTAAAGGACGACCGGGACGAGCCGGACACCGCCCGTAGGCTGGCCGCTCCGCGACGGAACCGGAGGGCGCATGGAGGTGACGGAGCCGCGCACCCGTCGGGGCCGGCCGCCGGTCAGTGAGGAGCGCCGCCGTGCGCAGCGCCTGGAGATCTCCCGGCATGCGGTCCGGCTGTTCCGGGCGCAAGGCGTGGCGACGACGTCCGGCGAGCAGATCGCGCGGGCCGCGGGCGTCTCGGAGCGCACCCTGTGGCGCTCGTTCCGCAGCAAGGAGAGCTGCGTGGAGCCGCTGCTCTCGCAGTCCCTGGAGGCCTTCCAGGCCGTGCTCCGCACCTGGCCGCGCGGCGTCGCGCTCGCCGATCACCTGCGCGAGCGGTACACGGTGGTGCCGGAGGACTCGCGCGCGGACCTCGACGCCGTGCTCGCCGTGGTCCACCTGACGCGCGACGAGCCCGCCCTCCGTGCCGTCTGGCTGGTGCTGCACGAGCGGGCCGAGACGGCCATCGCCGCCGCGCTCGCCGCGCGGTTCGATCTGCCGCCCCACTCGCTGGAGGTGCGGGCGCGGGCCGCGGTGGTCAACGCGGCGCTGCGGGTGGCGACGGACGACCTGGCCCGGGCCGCGGCCGAGGAGGGCGCCGACGTGGTGCAGCGACACCGCGGACTGGTGGCCGAGGTCCTCCGCCTGGTCGATCGGCCCGACGCGCGATGACCGGTCGGGGTGCACCGACCGGGGCTCCCGCTATCTCAGGAAGCTTGATACGGTGCCGTGGCGCACCGAAGCGGAACCCCGGAGGACACGTGAACATCGACCGGCTGGTCGCGATCGACGTGCACACCCACGTCGAGCAGGACGGACACGGCTGCTTCTCGCTGGACCAGGAGCTGATGGACGCCTCGGCGCAGTACTTCCGCGCCGACCAGGACCGCACGCCGACCGTCGCGGCGATCGCGGAGCACTACCGCGAGCGCGACATGGCCGCCGTGGTGTTCACCGTCGACGCGGCCTCGGGTACCGGGCACCCGGCGTTGTCCAGCGAGGAGATCCTCGACGGCGCCGCCGAGTTCCCGGACGTGCTGATCCCGTTCGGCTCGGTGGACCCGCACGCCGGCAAGGCGGCCGTCACGCGGATCCGCACGCTCGTCGAGCGCGGTGCCCGCGGGTTCAAGTTCCACCCGTCGCTGCAGGCCTTCGAGCCCAACGACCCGAGGTACTACCCGCTGTACGAGGCGATCGCCGAGGCCGGCGTGCCGGCGCTGTTCCACACCGGGCAGACCGGGATCGGAGCGGGCCTGCCGGGCGGGCACGGGATCAAGCTGCGGTACTCCGCCCCGATGCTGCTCGACGACGTCGCCGCGGACTTCCCCGACCTCACGATCGTGATGGCGCACCCGTCCGTGCCGTGGCAGGACGAGGCCATCTCGATCGCCACGCACAAGGCCAACGTGTTCATCGACCTGTCCGGCTGGCGGCCGAAGTACTTCCCGCCGCAGCTGGTGCGGGCGGCGAACACCATGCTGCGGGGGAAGGTGCTGTTCGGCTCGGACTTCCCGGTCATCACCCCGGACCGGTGGCTCGCCGACTTCGCGGACCTGGAGATCAAGGACGACGTCCGGGCGCTGATCCTCAAGGACAACGCCGTGCGGGTCCTCGGGCTCGGCTGATCACGGCACCCGGTAGAGGGCGCGGGCGTTCCCGCCGGCGATCATCGCGGCGATCCGCCGCACCTCGTCCTCGGCGGCCTGGTCCTCGGCGACCCAGCCGCCCAGCACCCGGGCGGCGGCGCGGCGGAAGGCGCGGGCCGCGACCAGGTACAGCTCGGGCAGCCCGAAGGCGTCGGAGGAGTAGAGGAGCCTGCCGAACGGGGCGAGCTCCAGCGCCTCGGCGAGCACCTCGGCCGCGCGGTGCCCGACGTAGGTGGAGGCCAGCCCGACGTCGAACCACACGTGCGGGAACACCTGGGCCAGCCAGGCCGCCTCGCGGTGGTACGGGTAGCAGTGCAGCAGCACGATCGGCGTGCCCGTGCCCGCCGTGGCCCGGCAGAAGTCCGTGAGCAGCACCGGATTCGCCCGGTGCAGGTCCTCGTCCGGGTCGCCGAAGCCGGTGTGCAGCTGCACCGGCAGGCCGCGGTCCACACCGCACCACAGCGCGTGCCGCAGCAGGACCGGATCGGCGAGGCGGCCGCCGGTGCGCGACCACTCCGCGGCGGCGGCCGCGACCTCGGCCGGTGCGGGGCGGCCCGGCGGAACGTCGAAGCCGTGCCGGTAGGCCAGGATCGACTTGCACGCGACCGCGCCCGCGGTGCGCCGGGCGAGCTCCTCGACGAGCGCGTCGGCGTAGTCGGCCGGGCGCACTCCCGACCGCGCGACGTCCTCGGCCACGGCCTCCAGCCGCACGACCTCGGCGACGGGCGCGCCCGCGGCCGTGGACAGCCCGTCGAGCCCGAGCAGGTCGGCGGCCCGTAGGCCGTGGTCGACGAGCAGGGCGTCCGAGCCGGTGGCGGCGAGCAGCCGACGGGTCGCCACGGGCGCGCCGAGCTCCCGTCGGCGGGCCAGGTAGTCCGCCGGCGGGGCGTGCCGCGGGAGGTCGAGGACCGGGGCGCACTCGCGGCGCACCGCGAGGCCGAGCATCGAGTCCCACGGGTCGCCGGCAGGCGCGGGCGCCTCGGTGAGCAGCGCACCGAACGCGGCGGCGTCGAGCTCGTCGGTGACCACGCTGTGGCAGTGATGGTCGACGAGCCGCAGCTCCTCGGCCCAGGCGGTCACCACCGCCACCGGGTGGCGGCGATGATCTCCGCGGCGGTCCGGCCGGCGAAGGTGTCGGCCTCCGCCCGGCGCACGGCGAGCAGCGTCTCGGTGAGCGCCGGGCCGAAGGCCCCGGTCAGGGCCGGCTCGGCCTCGAACGCCGCGACGGCGGTGGCGAGGTCGGTGGGCAGGCGCTCCACGCCGAGCCGGGCGCGCTCGTCGTCGGGCAGGCCGGCGGGGTCCGCGTGCACCGGCTCCGGCAGGGTGTCGCCCTCGTCCAGGCCGGCCAGCCCGGCCGCGAGCACGCCCGCGATCACGAGGTACGGGTTGGCGGCCTGGTCGAAGCACTTGACCTCGACGTTGGCCGCGGTCGTCTCCTCGCCGTGGGAGCCGGTGACCAGCCGGACCGCGGCCTCCCGGTTCTCCCGGCCCCAGCAGGCGTAGGCCCCCGCCCAGTGCGAGGGCAGCAGCCGCAGGTAGCTCGCGACGCTGGGGGCGCCGACGGCCAGCAGCGCGGGCAGCCGGTCCAGGATCCCGGCGGTGAACGCCTCGGCCTCGGGGGTCAGCCCGAACCGGCCGTCTCCCCCGGAGAAGACGTTGCGCCCGTCGCGGTCGAGGGAGACGTGCAGGTGGCCGCCGTTGCCGACGCCGGGGTCCGCGACGCTCGGTGCGAAGGAGACCGCGAGACCGTGCCGGGCGGCGACCGCGCGGATCGTGGTGCGCACGAGGACGGCGGTGTCGGCGGCCGCGACGGGCGGCTCCGGCGCGACCGACAGCTCGAACTGGCTCGGCGTGTACTCCGGGTGGAACTGCCGGACGTCGACACCCTCGGCGGCGAGCGCGCGGAGCAGGTCGACGCCGTAGTCCGACAGCTCGACCAGCCGGGTCATGCCGTACGCCGGGCCGGTCGCGGCGGGCTCCGGCTCGCCGTCCGCGGCCCGGTACACCACCCACTCGACCTCGAAGGCGGCCCGCGCTGTCAGTCCCGCGTCGGCCAGGCGGTCGACCGTCCGGGCGGCGAGGAGCCGTGCGCAGCCGGGGTGCGGCCCGCCCTCCTGGGTCCACCGGTCCGCGGGCGCCCAGGCCCACCCGGGCTGGGCGGCGAGGGCGACGAGCCGGTCCAGGTCGGGGAGGAGCCGCAGATCCCCGGTCGGGTTCGCCACCGTGGTGGCGGCGATCGAGTCGTCGACGCCGAACGCGTCGAACACCGGGGTGGCACCGACGCCCCACGCCGCCGCGTGCTCGAACGCCGCCAGCGGCACGCCCTTGGCCCGGGTGATGCCGGCGGTGTCGACGAAGGTCAGCGCGATCGCGGCGATCCGTTCGGCGGCCATCCGCTCGACGAGGCTGCGCGCCCGCGCGGCCCGCTCCTCGCGCCCGGCGGCGTCCAGCTGTGCGGTGTCCATGCCCGACGATCGTGCCAGCTCGGGGTCGGCGGCCGGGAGGTCCGGCCGCCGCCCCGTCGTCCCCCGGGGCCGGATCGGCCGGATCTCAGGAGCGGATCTCAGGGCCGGATCTCAGGGCCGGATCTCAGGGCCGGATCTCGTAGACCGCGTTGAACGCCGTCTCGGCGGCCTTGCGGAACCGGGTGAAGCCGGCCTCCGCCGCGATCTGCCGGATCGGGAACTCGCCCGCCTGCGCGCCGAGGGCGTAGCCCCCGGGCTGGGAGAGCGCGTTGGGTACGCAGAGGAACGTCGAGCCGCTGTAGTAAAGCCGGCCGACCGGGTGGAGGTTGTCCGTGACGGTGTCGCCCGCAGCCGGCTCGACGACCATCCAGGTCCCGTCCGGTGCCAGCGCCTCCCGGACCCGGCGGGCGGCCCCGACCGGATCGCCCATGTCGTGCAGGCAGTCGAACATCGCGACCAGGTCGTACCCGGTGCCGGTGAACTCCTGCGCGGAGGCGACCTCGAAGGTCACCCGGTCGGCCACGCCGGCGTCGGCGGTCCGCTTGCGCGCCTCGACGACCGACTCCGCGTGGTAGTCCGAGCCGGCGAACGTGCTGCGCGGGAAGGCCTTCGCCATCAGCAGCGCGGACTCGCCGAGCCCGCAGCCGACGTCGGCGACGCGGGCACCGGCCTCCAGCTTCGCCTGCACGCCGTCGAGCGCGGGGATCCAGTTCTGCACCAGCTCCGCGACGTATCCGGAGCGGTAGAAGGCGGCGCAACCGTGGAAGACGTCCTCGTCGTGCGCGTCCCAGGGCACCCCGGTTCCGGTGCGGAAGCTCTCCGCGATCTTCTCGTCGGCCCGCAGATAACCCAGCACCAGCCGGTACGCCGCGGAGATGTTCGGCCCGTCCGGGTCGACGAGGCAGTAGGCCTGCTCCTCGGTCAGCGAGAACTCGCCGGTCCGGGGCTCGTAGGTGATGTAGCCGCCCGCGGCCTGCCCGCGCAGCCACTCGGTGAGCGGACGCTCGTGGCACCCGGTGCGCGCGGCGAAGGCCGCGGGTGTGGCCGGGCCGTCGGCCAGCGCCGTGTAGAGGCCGAGGCGGTTGCCGACCGCGACCGATCCGGCGGCGCCCGTGGCGCCGATCTCGGTGACGAAACGCCCGAGGAACTCGGCCACCGTGTCCTGATCCATCCCTGCTCCTTCCGTCCGCCCGGCTCGGGTGCCGGTCGACGACGACCGTGCGCCCCCGGGCTTGCACGGGCCTGGCTCCGGCTGTCCGGGCGCTGACAGCACTCCCGCCGCCCGGGCATGCTGTCGGCGGAGGTGGGGGATGGGCGGCGTGCGCGTCGAGGTGCTCGGGCCGTTGCGCCTGCTCGTCGACGGGACGCCGGTCGAGGTCCCCGGCCCGAAACGCCGCGCCGCGCTCGCCCTCCTCGCGCTGGCCGGGGGCCGCACCGTGCCGGTCGACCACCTGCTCGACGCCCTGTGGCCCGGCGGCGTCCCCGACTCCGGCCGGCAGGCCCTGCACACGCACGTCTCGCGGCTGCGCACGCTGCTCGGTCCGGCGGCCGACCGGCTGCGGACCCTGCAGGACGGGTACCGGCTCGAGCTGGCGGCCGACGAGCTGGATCTCGCGCAGGCCCGGGCGCTGCTGGCCCGGACGAGGGGCCTCGACGACCCGGCGGCCGCTCTTCCGCTGCTGCGACAGGCGCACGCACTGTGGCGCGGCCCCGTCCTCGCGGACCTGACCGACGTCCCGCCGATCGCCGTGGCCGTCGAGGAGCAGGAGCGGCTGCGTCAGGAGGTGACGGACGCGCTGGTCGGCCGGGCCGTGGAGGCGGGCGACGGCGCCGGCGTCCTGGGACAGGCGGCGGCGGCTCACGCGGCCGACCCGCTCCGCGAGCCGGGCGCGGTGCTGCTGATGCGGGCGCTCGCCGCGAGCGGACAGCCGGCCAAGGCGCTGCGGGTGGGCCGGGAGTTCCGGCGGATGCTGGCCGACGAGACCGGGCTCGACCCGTCACCGGCGCTCGGCGAGGTCGAGCGGGCCGTCGCGGCCGGGGCGGCCGGGCCCGCTCCCGCCGCGCCCGGACGCCCGACGCCGGCGACCCGGCTGATCGGCCGCGAGGAGCAGGTGAGCGCGTTGCACCGGCTGCTCTCCGAGGAGCGGCTGGTGACCGTGGTGGGTCCGGGCGGGGTGGGCAAGACCCGGGTCGCGCTGGAGGTCGCCGGCCGCGGTGAGGCGCCCGTGGTGCTGCTGGCTCCGGTCACCGATCCCGCCGGCCTGCCGCACGCCCTCGCGTCCGCCCTCGACCTGGTGGTCTCCCGCGGCGACGTCCTGGCCTCCTGCCTGGCACTGCTCGGCGACCGGCCCGGCCTGCTCGTCGTCGACAACTGCGAGCACCTCCTCGCCGGCGCGCGCGAGCTCGTCGAGGCCCTCCTCGCGGCCTGCCCGCGGCTGTCCGTGCTGGCCACGAGCCGGGAGCCGCTGGGACTGGCCGCCGAGTACACCTACCGGCTGGCCCCGCTGCCGGTGCCGCAGCCCGGCGGCGAGGTGGCTGCATCGGCGTCGGTCGCGGTGTTCCTCGAGCGGGCCCGCCGCGCCCGGCCCGGGCCGCCGCCCGGGCCGGCGGAGCTGCGGCTGGTCGCGGACATCGTGCGCCGGCTCGACGGGCTGCCGCTGGCGATCGAGCTCGCCGCGGGCCGGCTGTCCAGCCTGTCGCTGGCCGACCTGCACGCCCGGCTCGACCGCTCGCTCGACCTGCTCGGCGGTGCGCGGACCGGCGACGCCCGGCACCGCACCCTGCGCGCGACGATCGAGTGGTCGTACCAGCTGCTCACCGACGACGAGCAGCGGCTGTTCCGCCATCTCGCGCTGTTCGCCGACGGGGCGGACCTCGACACCGCCGAGCAGCTGGCCGCCGACCTCGGCCTCGGCGGGGACCCCGGCGGCCTGCTGGCCCGGCTCGTCGACGCCTCGCTGCTCGACGCCGACTTCGCCGACGGGACCCGGTACCGGATGCTGGAGACGTTGCGCGCCTTCGGCTCCGACCGGTTGGCCGCGGCCGGCGAGGTGCCCGCGGCCGAGGCGCTCCTGGTGCGCTGGGCGGTCGGGCTGACCGAGCGGATCCGGGCGGGGCTCGACGGCGCGGACGAGGCCGAGGCGGACGCGACCCTGCGCCGCGAGATCGCGAACCTCCGTGTGGCCTGGCGGCTCGCCCGACGGCGCGCGGATCTCGACTCCGCGGCGGCGATCGTGGTCGCCCTGTTCGAGGCGATCGGCTACCGCGACCTCGTCGAGCTGCGGGGGTGGGCCGAGGAGCTCGCGGCCGATCCGGCGCTGGCCGCACACCCCCGCGCGGCCGCGGTGCTGGGCGTCGCGGCGGAGGCGGTCTACCACCGCGGCGACGCGGCCGGCGCGGAGCGGCTCGCGCGGACCGGCCTCAAGCGTGGCCCGGACCCGGACGACGCCTGGTACGGCCGGATGGCGCTGGCCGTCGTGGCCCTGGCCCGCGGTGAGTTCGAGGCGACGGCCGAGCACGCGCTGGCCGCGGTCGCGGCCGTCGGGGAGCACCGGGAGTGCCTCGGGATCGCGGCCCTCGCCGCCGCGTACGGGGGCGACCTCGACACGGCCCGCGAGCTCAACGGGCGGGGCACGGCGGCCGCGGTGTCCCCGTCGATGCGCTCGTGGGCGGCCTACGTCGCCGGGGAGATCGAGGGCCTGGCCGGCGACCTCGAGGCGGCCGAGGCCCACTACCGAACGGCGCTGCGCCTGGCCCGCGGCGTCGGCGCGACGTTCCTGGCCGGCGTGGCCAGCGTCGGGCTGCTCGCGGTACTGGCCCGGGCCGGCCGGGTGCACGACGCCCTCCGCGGCTACACCCGGGTCGTCGACGGCTTCGCGCGCACCGGCAACTGGACCCACCTCTGGACCACCCTGCGCAACCTCGCCGACCTGCTGCGCACCCTCGGCGACGACCGGACGGCGGCCCTGATCGACGCCGCCGCCGACCTCGCCCCCGACGCGCCCGCCGTCGCCGGGGCCCGGCCCGTTCCGTCGCCCGACGGGCCGGTGCCCGACCGGACGGAGATCCTCCGGCTGGCCCGCGAGGCCGTCACCCGCGCGGACCGGGTTCAGGCGGCCACCAGCGGCGCCCGCTCCGCCTCGAGGTAGGACTCCTCGCTCACCCAGGCCGTGTACCGCTCCCGGCCCAGCGCCTCGATCAGCCCCGCGGTCTGGGTCGTCTGCGCCGCCAGCGCGCGGACCTTGCGCGCGGCGACCACGGGCGGCAGCGCCAGGTCGATGCTGAGCCGGTCCTGCTCGACGACCAGCGGGTACCCGGGCTCGTACACGCCGAGCTCGGCGTCGACCCCGGCCCACCGCCGGGCGTGCCGCGCGGGCACGGCGGCGTGCAGCAGCCGGGTGTGGGGCGGCGCGGCCCGCTCGACGGCGGCGCTCGTCCACGCGGACACGGTCCGGTGGTCGGAGTGCCCGGTGATCCCGTCGGGTCCGAAGGTCAGCACGGTGTCCGGGCGGACCTCCTCGACGATCCCGGCGAGCCGGGCGATCGCGACCTCCGCGTCCGCATCGGCGCACTCCCCGTCCCGGTAGTCGAGGAACCGGTGCTCGCGCACGCCGAGGATCCCCAGGCAGTGGGCCAGTTCGCCGGTGCGCTCCTCGGCCAGCCGGTCCGGCGGCCAGGTCTGCGGGTCGGAGGTCCCGCGCTCGCCGCGGGTGGCGGTCACGCAGACCACCCGCTGCCCGTGCGCGCGGGCCAGTGCCATGAGGCCGCCGGACAGGTAGGCCTCGTCGTCGGGGTGGGCCCAGATCCCCAGGACGGTGCCCAGCTCGGCGACGCGATCCGCGGTGGTGATCATGATCGGTCCCTTCTGATCAGGAGCAGGTGCAGGAGCAGGCCGGCGCCGCAGCAGGCCGCGACGACGAGCCGGACCGCGTCCGCGCCCCCGTCGGGGGCGTCGAGCGCGAGGCCGCCGAGCAGTGTGCCGGCGGCGAAACCGAGGTGGACGGCCGTGCCGTTGAGGGCCAGCACGACCGGCAGCGGGCCGGCGGCCAGCCCGGCCAGCCGGTGCTGCTGGCCAGGGATGCACGCCCAGGCCGCGGCACCCCAGCCGACGGCCGCGAGGAGCAGCCCGAGGATGCCCGGGTCGGCCGTGACGGCGACGACTGCCGCCGCCAGCCCGACGGCGGCGACGGCCACCACGCGAGGGCCGCCCCAGCGGTCGGCGGCGACGCCGCCACACCACGTCCCGAGCACCCCGCCGACGCCCATGGCCGCGAGCACCGGCCCCGGCCCGCCCGTCAGCAGGACGTCGAGGTGCGCGTGCACCGCCTGCGAGCCGGCCATGAGCAGCGCCGACACGCCCAGGACGCCGACGACCGCCGGCGACCGCAGGGGCCGCAACCGCTCGCGGGCCGTCGTCCGCGGGAGGTCCGCGGCGCCGGCTCCGGCGTGCCACAGCCCGGCCGCGGCGCCCATGGCGAGCACCGCGACCAGCGCGAACGCGGCGCGCCACGAGGACACGTCGGCGAGGACGACCCCCAACGGCGCCCCCAGGACCATCGCGAGCGACGACCCGGCGGGCACGACCGCCGCCGCGCGCCCCCGCCGCTCGGCGGGCACCGCGGCCAGGGCGGCCGCCGCCGCGGCCGGGACGTGGACGCACGCCGCGAGCGCGGCGAGCGCCCGCGCGGCCATCAGCACACCGAGGCTCGGCGCGAGCGCGGTCGCCACGGCGGCGACGCCGACCGCCGCGATCGAGCCGAGCAGCAGCGGCCGGAGCCGCCGCCCGCCGAGCAGCGTGCCGAGCACGGGGGCGCCGATCGCGTAGGTGCCGGCGTACACCGCCAGCGCGAGACCGGCCTCGGAGGGCGCGACCGCGAGGTCGGCGGCCGTCCCGGTGAGGACCCCCGCGAGGACGAACATGTCCGTCCCGATCGCGAAGGAACCCAGGCCCAGCACGGCCACCGGGGCCGGGAGGAGCGCGGTCGCGCCCCCTTCACGTCTCTCCTCGATCACCCGGGCGGCCATCCCGTCCCTCCCCTCGCTCGTCGATGGAAGGAGGGTGGGGCGTGGGCCTTGCAGCACGCTGTCACCGCCCGACACGCCGCTGTCAGCCCCCTGCCCCGACCCGTGAGTGGCAACTGCCCCTAGAGGGGCACCTGCCGCTCACGACCCCTGCTGACCAGCAGGAACGCGGTCCGCGCCGGTCAGGCCGTGCTCGCGTCGGGTGTGCCGGGGTCAGACCATGATCACCAGGAGCTCAGGGTTCACCGGACGGGCCGTGAGAGCCCTCAACTCCTGATGACCACCGGGTTCAGGTGGGCTGCCCACTGGGGACCGCTGCGCTGGTCAGCGTCGCCGCCCGCCACCCGCGCAGCGAGCTGACCAGCGCGAGCTCCTGGGCGCGGAGCAGGTCGCCGGGGCGGAGCGCGCGTTCGCGCAGGCGCCCCACCGCCACCATCAGGCCCCGCTCGACCCCGGGCAGGCAGCCGCTGCCGAGCGCCGGCGTCCACCACTCGCCGTCGAGCCGGACCGCGAGGTTCGCCGTGCAGGACTCGGTGACCTCCCCCCGCTCGTTGACGAGCAGGACGTCGTCGGCCTCGGGATGGCGCGCCAGCCGCACCGAGTAGGGCGCGCGGCGGCTGGTCTTGTGGTGCGGCCAGCACTGCGTCGAGTCGACGGGCTCGGGGTCCAGGACCAGCCGGACCGGCCCGGACGCGGGCGGCGGCAGGTCCTCGACGTCGATGCCGGACGTGCCGTCCCGGTAGCAGCGCAGCCGGACGCGGGCGCCGCCGCAGCCGGCGAGGCGCGCGGCCAGGGCGGATCGGACGGCGGCCTCGTCGAACCGGAACCCGAAGTAGGCGGCGGAGTCGGCGGCCCGGGTGAGGTGGGCGTCGAGCGACCGCAGTCCGGTTTCGGCCTCGTGCCGCATCGTCTCGATCAGGTGGAAGTCCTCGGGCCGGGCGTCGAGCACCCGCGCCTTGGCCCGCAGTTCCGCGTACTCCGCGCCCGGCTCCGACCCCCACGTGACGCCGCCGCCCGTGCCGTAGGTCGCGGTGCCCCGCGCGCGGTCGGCCACCACCGTCCGGATCGCGACGGAGAAGCGGGCGCGCTCCGGGTGGCCGGCGGGCGCGACGACGCCGACCGCTCCACAGTAGACGCCTCGCGGGCTCGCCTCGATCTCGCGGATCAGCTCCATCGTGCGGGCCTTCGGCGCGCCGGTGACCGAGCCGCACGGGAACAGCGCGCGGAAGATCTTCGTGAGCCCGACACCCGGTCGCAGCTGTGCGGTGACGTCCGACGTGAGCTGGTGGACGGTCGGGTAACGCTCGACCCCGAGCAGCCGCGGCACGGTCACGGTGCCCGGCCGGGCGAGGCGCGCGAGGTCGTTGCGCACCAGGTCGACGATCATGACGTTCTCGGCCCGCTCCTTGGCGCTGCCGCGCAGCCGGGCCACCGCCTCGGCGTCCTCGGCGGTCGTGCGGCCGCGTGGTGCGGTGCCCTTCATGGGGCGCATCAGGATCCGGTCGCCCCGCAGGGAGAAGAACAGCTCCGGGCTCGCGGACGCGACCACGAACCGGCCCGTGTCCAGGTAGGCGTGGTGCTCGCCGCGCTGGCCGAGCGCCAGGTCCCGGTAGAGCTGCGTGAGGTCGCCGGCGACGGGCGCGGTCAGCCGGGTGGTGAGGTTGCACTGGTAGGTCTCGCCGGCGGCGATCCGCTCCCGCACCGTCCCGACGGCCGCGCGGTGCGCCGCGGCGTCCCACTCCGGCTCCCAGGGCCCGGCCGACAGCGGCGAGCGCGGGCCGTGCGCCACGACCGGCACCGGGTGCGACTCGCGGGTGAGGCCGAACCAGGCGAGCGGGAGCCCGTCGACCGGCTCGCGGGTCACGAGCGTCGGATCGAGTCCGCCGGCGGCCTCGTACGCCACCGTCCCGAACGCCCACCAGCCCTCGTCGGTGCGCCGCTGCACCTCGTCGAGGACGCCCGCGACCTCCTCCGGCCGCCACGCGACCAGCTCGGCCTCCGCCCGGGGGAAGAGCCGGGCGGTACCTGCGACGAGGTCGTCGACGCGGGCCCAGGATCCGGACATGCGCGGGCTCCTCGGGAGGGGAACGGGCGGGCACCGCATGATGCCGGGTCCGGCCCCCTCTGCGCACCGACCCGCGTCACACCAGCTCGGAGTCCCGCACCTTCTGCATCCCCGCGGCCATCCGACGCTTGACCGGCGGGAGGTGGTTGACCACCCGCAGCGCGGTGCGCTGGGCCAGCACGCTCAGCGGACCGACGACGGGGCGGCGGGCGGTGCCGTCGTCGTTCATGAACTCCAGGGACTCCTTCACCGCCAGGGCGGAGTACCGGCGCATCAGCTCCTCGTACTCGCCGACGGCCTCGTCGCGGGTGAGCTCGCCGTCGCGGACGCGGACGAGCCGGTCCCGCAGCTCGCGGGCGTCGCGCAGCGCGGTGTTGGCGCCGGCGCCGCGGCCGGGCGTCATGGTGTGGATCGCGTCGCCGACCAGGGTCACGCAGCTCGGCTGCCACGCCGGCACCGGCTCCGACGTGCGGATGCTCAACGCCAGCGCGGCCGTCGGATCCGAGGTCGCCACCAGCTCCCGCCACCGCGGGTCCCAGTCCTCGGTGAGTGACAGGGCGACCTCGTGCAGGTCCTCGCCGCGGCGGTCGAGGACGTCGGCCGCCGCGAGGCTGCGCGAGGTCGACAGGCCCCAGGACAGGTAGTCCGTGGTGTTGTCGTAGCGCAGGCCCGGCCACGCCTCGATCAGCGTGGCGTCGCTGGCGCCGATGCCCTCCCGCGGGGCGCCGTCCCGCCAGGGCAGCCGCATCGCGTGGATGATCCCGAACTGTCCGCGCCGGTCGAACAGCATCGACATCCCGTCCCTCGCCCGCTCCGGCAGCAGCTCGGCGTTCCGCTCGGTCAGCGCGACCTTCCCGCCGATCGCCACCAGGCCGGTCTCGGTGTGCCTCGCGTGCGGCAGGTACTGCTTCCGGACGCGGGAGTTCGCACCGTCGGCACCGACCAGGAGGTCCCCGGTGGCGGAGTCGCCGTCGGCGAAGTGTGCGGTGACGGTGCCGTCGGCGTGCTGCTCGTAGTGCGTGAACGTCTTGTCGAACGTGATCACGTCCTCCATGCCGGTGAACAGCACCTGGCGCAGCGTCATCCGGCTGACGTTGTGGTCGCGGTCCTCGGGGCGGTCCCCGCTCTGCGGCAGGTCGTCGAAGCGCATGCCGACCAGTTCGCGAAATCGCTCCGTGTACATCGTGAGATAGCTGTACGGCAGGCCCGTGGTGGCGACGAACGTGGCGAACAGGTCCTGCGGCAGGCAGGCCTTCAGCGCCCGGGCGCCGTTGGGCGAGATGCCCACCCGGTAGCCGTTGAGGCCGCCCGTGCGGGTGCGGTCCCGCTCGTAGACGGCGACCTCCATGCCCGCCTGCCGCAGGCCGTGGGCCAGGCACATCCCCCCGGTGCCCGCCCCGATCACGATGGTCCTCAGCTCTTTCGACATGGCTCCCCCCGGAGTCGTCGATTCGGGTGTGGTCGATCAGGTCTCGAACTTCTCGGCGAGTTCGAGCAGTTCCTCCCGGTCCCAGGTCAGCGCCCCGCTGCGCAGGTCGTCGACGAGGGAGGCGATCCAGCGGACGTCCGTCTCGAGCAGGGCGACGGCGTACTCGCCCTCGATCAGCACGAGCCGGGGCAGGTGCCCGGCGCCGGCCAGGTCGGCGCGCAGCCGCTCGAGCTCGGCCCTGCGGCTCGCGAGCCGGGTCCCGAGCGCCTCGAGCGCCACCTCCGGGGTGATCAACGGCAGGTAGGCCAGGGCCGCGGTGAACTCCGGGAAGTCGCGGCGCGGGGCCGCGAGCATGTCGACCGTCCACTCCACCGCCGTGCGCACCCCGGCCTCGGTCGCCGTGTAGACCGTGCGCTCCGGCCGCGCGTGCTCCCGCTCGGTCGCCTGCTCGACCAGCAGACCGTCCCGCACCAGCCGGTCGATCGTCTTGTACAGCTGGGACCGCTGCCCGACGTTGATCACCTGGTCCTTGCCGCGCTCCCGGATGAGCTGCTGCATCCGGTACGGGTGCATCGGCCGCTCCGCCGCCAGGGCGAGCACGGCGAGGGCGAGTCCGGACCGCTGGGTCATAGTGTCGAAACTACTAGTGTCGGCGACACTATGCAAGCCTCCCGGGTTGTCGGATCCGTGCCGAGGCGCGAGAGTCCGGCCGGGGAGGTGCGCGGATGGGGCTCGACGACTGGTTCCTCGGCGACGGGGAACGGGGCAACCCCGCCTGCCGACTGCCGGCCTGGTGCACCGGCAACGTGGTCCGCCCGCTGGTCGACGGGGCGTGCTACTTCCCGCGGCTGGTCGAGGAGGTGTCCGCGCTCGGCCCGGGCGACCACCTGTTCTTCACCGACTGGCGCGGCGACGCCGACGAGCGGCTCACGCCGGACGGTCCCACGGTGGGCGAGCTGTTCGCCGCGGCCGCGCGGCGCGGCGTCGTCGTCAAGGGGCTGATGTGGCGCTCGCACACCGACGAGCTGGCCTACAGCGAGGAGGAGAACCGGCAGCTGGGGGACGAGGTGGGCGACGCCGGCGGCGAGGTGCTGCTCGACCAGCGGGTGCGGCGGGCCGGGTCGCACCACCAGAAGCTCGTGGTGCTGCGCCGCGTCGGCGAGCCGGCGCGGGACGTCGCCTTCGTCGGCGGGATCGACCTGTGCCACTCCCGCGGCGACGACCACGACCACGGCGGCGACGGCCAGGGCCTGCCGATGAACCCCGCCTACGGGGACACCCCGCCCTGGCACGACCTGCAGCTCGAGGTGCGCGGGCCGGCCGTCGGGCTGCTCGACCAGGTCTTCCGGGAGCGGTGGGAGGACCCGCACTCGCTCGACACGCACAATCCGATCGCGCGGATCCGGGACGCCGTGCGCCACGCGGACCTGCGCGCGGACCCGCTCCCGGAGCGGCCCGCGGATCCGGGTCCGGCCGGCACGGCCGCGGTCCAGGTCCTGCGCACCTACCCGGCGATCCGCCCGGGCTACCCGTTCGCGCCCCGCGGGGAGCGATCGGTGGCGCGCGGGTACGCGAAGGCGCTGCGCCGGGCCCGCCGCCTGGTCTTCGTGCAGGACCAGTACATGTGGTCGCCGCACGTCGCGCACCTGTTCGCCGCGGCGCTGCGCCGCAGCCCGGAGCTGCACCTGCTGGTCGTGGTGCCGCGGCACCCCGACGTCGACGGCCGGCTCGCCCTGCCGCCGAACCAGGTGGGCCGGCTGCAGGCGATCGAGACGTGCCGGCGGGCCGCCGCGGACCGGGTGCACGTGTTCGACCTGGAGAACCGGGACGGCACGCCGGTGTACGTGCATGCCAAGGCCGCCGTGGTCGACGACGTCTGGGCCGCGGTGGGCAGCGCCAACCTCAACCGTCGCTCGTGGAGCCACGACAGCGAGCTGACCGCCGCCGTGCTGGACGAGGCCCGGGACGAGCGCGCGCCCGTCGACATCGGCGGGCTCGGCGACGGGGCGCGGATCTTCGCCCGCGCACTGCGCCTGCGGCTGCTGCGCGAGCACCTGGAGCGGTCCGACGGCGACGACGCCGACCTCGTCGACCCGGCCTCCGCCGTCCGGGCCGTCGAGGAGGCCGCGACCGCGCTCGACGACTGGCACCGCGGCGGCCGCCGCGGCCCGCGCCCGCCCGGGCAGCTGCGCCACCACGAGCCCGAACGCCTCTCGCGGCCGACCAAGCTGTGGGCCGTCCCCGCCTACCGCCTGCTCTACGACCCCGACGGCCGCCCCTGGCGGGACCGCCTCCGCAACCGCTGGTGAGAGCCGCCCGGCCCGCCGGGAGGGGGCGCGGCGGGCCGGGCGGGGGTCAGGTCGTGCTCACCGGGTCGCGGGGGAGACCGCGACGGGCTCCCGGTGGGCGTGGTGATGGTCGGCGTTGCGCGGCGTGGTCAGCACCTGGCGGGTGCGCTCGTCGAGCGCGAGGGAGTCCGAGAGTGCACCGCTGGCGGCGAGGACGGTCTCCAGCGCCTCGAGCCAGTGGGCGTAGTAGCTCCACGGCTCGCCGCCCTCGCCCTCCTCCCAGCGGCGGATGGACTCGATCAGCGAGAGCTGGAACTCGCTCCACTCGTAGTGGCCCTCGTGGTAGGCCGCGACCGCCATGGCGAAGGCCCGCAGCTCCCAGGGCTCCTCGAAGGACCGGGAGTCGGCGTCGCCGCCCGGCATCCCACGGACCAGCTGCTCGACGCGCCGGCGGGCGTCGCCGAGCTCGGTGGCGTCGGGCCTCACGCGCCCGCCGCCTTCACCGGGCCGACGCCGATCATCGAGTCCCGGGTCACGAGCGCCGCGAGCTCGAAGGCTCCCAGGTCCTCGGTGCCCGCCGGGCGCTGCGGCAGGACCCAGTAGCGCAGCTCGGCGCTGGAGTCCCAGATGCGGATCTCGACGTCGTCGGGGATCGGGAAGCCGAAGTCCTCGGCGAGGACCTTCCGCGGCTCGCGCACGATCCGCGCCCGGTAGGCCGGGGCCTTGTACCAGTTCGGCGGCAGGCCCAGGACGGGCCACGGGTAGCACGAGCAGAGGGTGCAGACGATCGCGTTGTGCACCGTGTCGGTGTTCTCGACGACGATCATGTCCTCGCCCTGGAGGCCGCCGATGCCCATCTCGGCGCACGCGGCGGTGGCATTCTCCAGCAGCCGCGCCCTGAACTCGGGATCGGTCCACGCCCGTGCGACGACCTGCGCGCCGAGCTGCGGCCCGACCTCGTTCTCGTAGACCTCGGCCATCCGGTCGACGGCCTCGGTGGTCATCACGCCCTTCTCGATCAGCAGGGCCTCGAGGGCCTTGACCCGCGCGGCGATCTCCTCCTGGGAGCGCAGCGGGGTGTCCGTCGGTTCGGCCATGTCAGGCTCCTTCGGGGGAGGCGGGGGTGAGGTAGGGCTCCCAGACGTCGAAGTAGACGACGGCGTTCGGGTCGCCGGTCCCGTCGCCCCAGAGCTCGGTGGCGGTGAACTTCACGGTGTAGACGTGCTCGGGACAGTCGCCGAGCCCGTTGCCGGCGGTGTCGGGGTAGATGAACGTGCCGTGCGCCCCGGTGATCACGCCGGTCCGCCCGCGGATGTACCGGGCCCTCCGGGTGTGGCCCTCGGGGCTGTCGGTCGCGACCGTCACCGTGTCGCCCACCGCGAACCTCGCGATCTTGTCGGACTCCCGGGTGGCCGGTGCGCCCGCCTTGATCGCGCCGTCGACGAAGGCCAGCAGCTCGGGGTCGCTCCGCTCGGGGAGCGGTGCGTCCGGGTTCTCCAGGTAGTACCGGGTGCGCTTCTCGAGCTCGGACGGGTCGATCGCGCCCGCCCGTTCGGCGTAGTGCTCGACGGTGTGGGTCCAGTGCTCGTAGTAGTTCGACAGCAGGTACTCGGCCGGGTCCATCTTCTCGATGCCGTGCCGGAACTGGTCGACGTTGAAGAACCCCGCGCGGAAGCAGGTCGCGAACATCGCGAACGCGGCCTTCTCCCACTCCGCGCGGAACACGGGCTCGTCGGGATCGGTGCGGACCGGGCCGAGACCGTCCGTGCCGCCGAGATCGAAGACGCCGTTCACGCCCGGCCTCCCGCCGTGGTCAGGGCCGGCGGGGCGGGGAAGCCGCCGACGGCCTGCTCGAAGGTGTGGGCGACGCGCAGGACCGTCGCGTCGTCGAACCGCCTGCCGACGATCATCAGCCCGGCCGGGAGCCCGTCGACCAGCCCGGCGGGCACGCTGACGGCGGGGTGGCCGCTGACGTCGAACGGCGCGGTGTTGCCGATCATGGACAGCGCCGTGGGCAGGTAGGTCTCCAACGGCGCGTCGAGCGGCAGCAGCTCGCGGGCGGTGTAGGGCAGGGTCGGCATGACCAGCACGTCGTGGGCCGACAGCGCGTCGTCGTAGGCCTTGCGCAGCTCGAGGGCGAGGTTGCGGGCCATCGCGTAGTACTTCCCACCGCCCTGCTCGAAGGTGTAGCGGCCCGAGAGCCCGACCAGCTTCACCGTCTTCGACAGCTCCGCGCCCCGGGCGATCCGGCCGGCCGCGTAGTGCGCGATCAGCTCGGGGTCGTAGAGGCCCTGGGAGTTCATGCCGTAGCCGTTGCCGTCGAGCATCTGGAACGCCGCGCCCTCGGTGGCGATCACGTTCCAGACCGCCATCGCGTCGGCGTGCCAGGGGATCGACACGTCCTCGGCGACCAGCCCGGCCCGGCGGAGGGTCTCGACGGCGGCGCGCACCGCCTCGTCCACGCCCGGGTCGCTGACCGGGGTGCCGAAGCCCTGCCCGACCACGCCGATCCGCAGTCCGTCGGCCGGGGTGGCGAGGGCGGCGGTGTAGTCGACGGCGTCGAGGGTGGTGGGCTGGCGCGGGTCGAGCCCGTCGACCCCGGCCAGCACGGTGAGCATCGCCGCCGCGTCGGCGACCGTGCGGGTGATCGGGCCGAGGTGGTCGATGGTCTGCTCGATCGGGAACGCGCCGGTGTAGGGCACCAGCCCGTGGGTGGGCTTGTGCCCGACCCCGCCGCAGAACGCGGCCGGGATGCGCACCGAGCCGCCCTGGTCCCCGCCCACGGCGAGGTCCACCGTGCCGGTCACGACCAGCGCCGCGCTGCCCGACGACGAGCCGCCGGCGTTGCGCGCGGGGTCCCACGGGTTGCGCACCGGGCCCGGGTGGGAGGTGAAGCTGGCCCCGGAGAAGCACAGGTCCTCGCACACCGCCTTGCCGGCGACCGTCGCGCCGGCCGCCAGCAGCCGGGTGACGACGGTGGCGTCGCGGGTCGGGACGAACCCCTCCACCGTGCGCGAGCCGTTCATCATCGGCACGCCCGCGACGGCGACGTTGTCCTTGACCGCCACCGTCCTGCCGGCCAGCGGGCCCTCGGCCGCGCCGGGGATCGAGGTGGTGACGTACCAGGCGCCGAGCGGGTTGTCCGCCGGCTGCGACCAGGCCCGGTCCGGTGTGGACGGGGCGGTCGCGGCGTAGAGCTCCTCGACGCGCTCGGACGCGGCCAGGGTCGCCGCCACCGCGGGCGCGTACTCGGCCAGCTCGGCCTCGGACAGCCCGAAGGCGTGGTGCTCGTTCAGCGCCGCCAGCCGGGCGGCATCGGGGGGAGGGATCGCCACGTGCACTCCTCGGGTCGGGTGGATCCGCTCGAGGACGCTAGGGACATGGGTCACATCGTGTCAACGGTTCTTGACGCGTTGACACGGTGTTCACCCGGCGACGTCCGCCGGACACAGGGCCGCGAAGCTCGTCCCGCGGGCCTCGGCCAGGTAGAGCTGCTGCTGCACCAGGTCCGTGCCGTCGAGCGTCACCGTGCCGCGCGGGAACTCGTAGCGCCCCACGCGCATCGCGTCAGCGACCGGGCCGGGGTCCGTGGTGCGGGCCCGCCGGGCGGCCGCCGCCCACATGTGGATCGCCTCGAACACGGACTCGGTCAACGTGGACAGCGGCGGGGCCCACGGGCCGAAGGTCGCGCGGTAGCGCTGCAGCAGCGTGCCGTTGCCCTCGGTGTCGAGCTGCTGGAAGTACCCGGAGACCCCGTGGATCCCCGTGGCGGCCGGGGCGCCGACCCGCTCCAGCGTGACCTCGTCGAGCGCCGGGCCGAGGCTCAGCGCGCGGTCCCGCAGCCCCATGGCGTGGCACTGCCGCTCGAACGCGGCGGAGTCCGCCCCCACGAACGAGTTGAGCACGACGTCGGCCCCCGAGGCCGCGATCGTCTCGACGATCGGCGCGAAGTCCTCGGTCCCCAGCGGCGCGTACCGCTCGCCGACCAGCTCGGCGCCCACGGCGGGCAGCACCGCCCGGGCGGCCGCGTTGACCTCCCGCGGCCACACGTAGTCGTTGCCGGCGAGGAACCAGCGGCGGCCCCCGGCCGCGCGCATCAGCGGGGTGGCCGCGGCGGCCAGCTGGCGGGCCGGCCGCTCGCCGAGCCGGATCCGCAGCCGGCTCTCCCCGCCGCCCTCGTTCATGTGCGACTGCACGACGAGGGCCCCGGAGTCGCCGAGGGCGGCCGACACCGCGTCGTAGGTGGCCGAGGTGGTCATGGTGAAGACGGTCGAGCAGCCCGAGCGGACGAGCCGGAGTGCCTCGACGGCGCCGGTCGCCGGGTCGGTCGCGTCGTCGGCGACGAGCAGCTCGACGGGCCTGCCGGCGACCCCGCCGTCGCCGTTGATCTCCTCGAGGGCGAGGGTCGCCACGTTCTCGGTGGCCGCGGCGAAGAGGCTGCCCGGGCCGGACTTGCTGGTCAGCAGGCCGATCCGGGGCCCCGCCGCGGCTCCCGGCCGGACCGGCAGGCCCTGCCGGCGCATGAGCCACTCCAGCCCGCGTTCGTCGATCTCGGCGTGCAGCCGGATCCGGGTACCGCCGGGTGCGGGGGTGAACCGGAGCCGGATCCGGCCGCGCCAGGGCTGGTCGTGGCTCACGGTGAGCGAGGTGGGGCGGCGCAGCGCGCTGATCCGGCCGAGGACGTCGACCGGTCCCGCCCCGCCCAGCGGGACCCGCAGCGTGACCACCGCGCCGACGGCGATCCGGTCGCAGGCGGCGTCGAACAGCCAGCCCGCCCCGGTGCCGCCGCCGAAGCGGTCGAACACCACCTCGGGTGGGACGGCGGCGAACTCCTCGGCCGAGACCGCGACGGTCCCCACCGCTACCGCGCCCTCACCCGGTACCTGCTCATCCCGCCTCCGCGGCCCCGTCGGTCCTGTCGGTGTCGGTCCTGCCGGACGCCGGCGGCCGATTCTCCACGGTCGCGCGCACGTCGTGAAGGGACTGCTGGAACAGACCCTGCAGCAGCGTCATCACCTCGGCCGCCGAGCCGGTCGGGTCGACGGCGTAGTACCGGAAGCGGCCCGCCCGGCGCTCGGTGACGAGCCCGGCCACCCGCAGCACGCGCAGGTGCGTCGACACGGCGGTGCGCCCGACGCTGGTGATGCGCTCGGCCAGGGCGCCGGCGCTGCACTCGTCCTCCTCCGCCAGCACGGCGAGGATCTCCCGCCGCACCGGGTCGGCGAGGGCGTCGAACGCCAGGTCGCGCCGCTCCGCGCGGCCCGACGTGTCACTGTCCGATGACATGAGCCCACGATAGCCGAGCGGAGATCGACGTGACGGCAGCCGCGTCGCGGGGCGTCGTCGCGACGGGGGCGATCGAGGGCGAAGGGGTCCGTCGAAATGCGCGGAAACGTCGGCGCGGCCTGGCGCGCAGAGGTTCGACGCGCCGCGCCGGATCGAGGGCGAAGAGGAAATCTCAGGCGCTGCTCGGTAGCCGGAAAATCGTGCGGGCAATGGCGAGGCGCCGCGTTTATAGCATTATTCTGAGGGAGTTCGCTCGCCGGTGATGATCGGCGCAGAACGGTTGCGGTGCGGGGCGGGGCTCCCGCGCAGATCGTCCGCCGACGATCGACGCGGAAGTCCCTGCGCCCCGGCACCCCCCAGGTCCGGGCGCGCCCGGACCGCGGCTCGCCATCGCGTCTGCCCGTCCGGATGCAGTCAGCCCGGATGCGCTCTGCCGCAGGCAGAGTCGCTAGCAGCCAGGGTCGCCCGTGGTCTGGCCGGGCGGGTGGCACTTGGCGTTTGCGTCGTGCGGGCCCGCCGAGCTGTTGCCCGCGCCGAAATCGCCCGCGAAAGCGACCCCTGCCCCGCCGACCGTAAGACCTGCGGCGATCAACACCGCAGCGATGACCCTTCGAATCATGACGCCTCCCGTCGACCGTTTTCCCGTCGCCACCGGTGGCGCAGAAACCGTAGCGCCGTACCCTTGCGGCGACAAGGGTCTGCAGGCGGAAAAATGCGGACGGGAAAGCGACCAGGGGGCCTGATTCTACGCGCCGGACGCTCCGTGGAACGGTTTCGGCGCCCCCGACGTGTGCCTCAGCCCACCTCGTCCTCGAGGCTGAGCACGTGCCCCATCCGCTCCTGCTTGGTGCGGAGGTAGCGGAGGTTGTGCGGCGAGGGGGCGGAGGGCAGGCCCACCCGCCCGACGATCTCGAGCCCGTAGCCGTCGAGCCCGCCGTACTTGGCGGGGTTGTTGGTGATCAGCCGCAGCCGGGTGATGCCGAGGTCGGCGAGGATCTGCGCGCCGACGCCGTAGGAGCGGGAGTCGACCGGCAGGCCCTGGGCGGTGTTGGCGTCGACGGTGTCGAGTCCGCTCTCCTGCAGGGCATAGGCGCGGATCTTGTGGGCGAGCCCGATCCCGCGGCCCTCGTGCCCGCGCAGGTAGACCACGGCGCCCGCGCCCTCGGCGGCGATCGCGCGCAGGGCCTGCTCGAGCTGGGCGCCGCAGTCGCAGCGCAGCGAGCCGATGATGTCGCCGGTCAGGCACTCGCTGTGCACCCGGACCAGGGCGCCGCCGGCGGACCGGCTCGCCGCGACGGCGTCGCCGTACACCAGCGCCAGGTGCTCGGTGCCGTCGAGCGTGGAGCGGTAGGCGGCGGCCCGGAACTCGCCGAACACCGTGGGCATCGCGGAGGTGGCGACGTGCTCGACCAGCTGCTCGGTCGCCCGCCGGTGCCGGACGAGGTCGGCGATCGCGAGGAGCGGCAGGTCGTGCTCGGCGGCGAAGGCGCGCAGCCGCTCGCCGCGGGCCATGGAGCCGTCGTCGTCGACGATCTCGCCGATCACGCCGACCGGCTCCTGCCCGGCGAGGCGCAGCAGGTCCACGGCGGCCTCGGTGTGCCCGGCCCGGACGAGGACGCCGCCCTCGCGGGCCCGCAGCGGGAAGACGTGCCCGGGCCGGCGGAGGTCGTCCGGCCGGGTCGCGCCGTCGGCGAGCGCGCGCAGGGTGCGGGCGCGGTCGGCGGCGGAGACGCCGGTGCCCGCGTCGCGGTGGTCGACGGTCACGGTGAACGCGGTGCCGTGGGCGTCGCTGTTGTCGGTGACCATCTGCGGCAGGCCCAGGGCGTCGGCCCGCGCGGCCGGCATCGGGGCGCAGACGATCCCCGTGGTGTGCCGCACCACGAAGGCGATCTGCTCGGGCGTGGCCGTCGCGGCCGGCAGGATGAGGTCGCCCTCGTCCTCGCGGTCGGCGTCGTCGGTCACGATCACCATCCGGCCGGCGGCGAGCGCGGCCACCGCCCGCTGCACGGCGCGCGTGGACGGCAGGGCGGGAGTCGGAGACGTCATCGTCGATTCCTCACGGTCGGATGCCCACCCGGGACGGACGGGATCGTCGAGCACACCACGACGGTAGGAGAGCGCGGGCCGCTCCGACTATCCGTTGTGAGCCGACTCCTATCCGTGCAGCGCGGGCCGTTCGGGGGAGACGCCGGACACAGCCGCGCTGCGGCTGTCCGCCTGCGGTCCGCGGATATCGGCGCTCGCGGCCGCGGCCTACCGTCCTCCGGCATGGACGAGACGCACACCGAGGTGCCCCCGCCGGTCGCCCCCCTCCGCATGCGCGAGGTGCTGGGGCACTTCGCGTCCGGCATCGTCGTGGTCACCGCGATCACCCCCGACGGGCCGGCCGGCTTCACCTGCCAGTCCTTCAGCTCGCTGTCGCTCGATCCGCCGCTGGTGTCCTTCAGCCCGGCCCGGACCTCCTCGACGTGGCCCCGGATCCGCGAGGTGGGGGCCTTCTGCGTGAACGTCCTCGCCGAGGGGCACGAGGAGCTCAGCACGGCGTTCGCCCGGTCGGGCACCGACAAGTACGCCGGCGTCGCGTGGGCGCCCGCCCCTTCCGGCGCCCCGCGGCTCGACGGCGTGGCGGCCTGGATCGACTGCGCCCTCGCCGACGAGTTCCCCGGCGGCGACCACACGATCGTCGTCGGGCGGGTACGGGACCTGGGGGCCGACCCGTCCCGGGCGCCGCTGCTGTTCCACCGCGGCGCCTACGGCATCAGCGCGTGACGGACGCCCGGCCGCGCGGGCGGTTCGGGCCGCCCGCGCGGTGCAGGTTGCTCGGCAGGTCGTGGCCCACGGCCCGCTCGGCGACCCGGGCCGCGTCGAGCGCCGCGGTGAGGTCCAGCCCGGTGTCCACGCCGGACTCCTCGAGCAGGTAGACGACCTCCTCGGTCGCGATGTTGCCGCTCGCGCCCGGGGCGAAGGGGCAGCCGCCGAGCCCGCCGACGGACGCGTCGATCTTGGTAACACCGGCCTGGGCCGCGGCGAGCACGCAGGCCAGGCCCGCGCCGCGGGTGTCGTGGAAGTGCACGCCGACCTCGACGCCCGGGACGGCCGCGCGCACCGCGTCGAGCAGCTCCACGACCCGACCCGGCACGGTGGTGCCGATGGTGTCGCCGAGGCACAGCTCGTCGGCCCCGAGCTCCACCGCCCGCCGGGCGACCTCGACCGTGCGCTCCACGGGGGTGCGGCCGTCGAACGGGCAGTCCCAGGCCACGGCGATGATCGCCTCCAGCCGCCCGCCCGCGCCGTGGGTCAGCTCGGCGATGTCGACCACGGCCTCGACGGCCTCGCCGGTGGTGCGGCGGGCGTTCGCGAGGGAGTGCCCGTCGGAGGCCGAGACGACGTACTCGAGGTTCGCCATCCCGGCCGCCACCGCGCGTCGGGCGCCCCCGCGGCCGGCGACGAGCGCCGAGAAGTGCAGCTCGGGCCAGCGGTGCAGCTCGCCCACGACCTGCTCGGCATCGGCGAGCGCGGGCACCGCCTGCGGCGAGACGAACGACGTGACCTCGACCCGGCGCACCCCGGTCGCGGCGATCGCGTCGAGCAGGGTGAGCTTGGCGGCCGGCGGGATCGGGGCCTCGAGCTGGAGGCCGTCGCGCAGGCCGACCTCGCGCAGGTCCACGGAGCGGGGCAGGGAGAGCACGGGTACCTCGATTCGGACGACGTGGACGGCGGGTCAGACGACACCGGCGGCACGCAGGGCCGCGAGCTCGGCGGGATCGAGGCCGAGGAGCCCGGTGTAGACCTCGGCGTTGTGCGTCCCTGGCTTCGGCGGCCCGGCCCACCGGACCCCGCCGGGGGTACCCGTGAGCACCGGCATGACGCCGGGGCCGAGGACGTCCTTGCCGATCGCCTCGTCGAAGTGCGGCACGAGCATGTCGCGGGCGCGGAACTGCGGGTTCGCCACCACCTCGGCCACCGTGTCCACCGGCCCGACGACCACGCCGGCCTCCTCGAGCAGCCGGGTCAGCTCGTCGGCGTCGTGCCGCCCGGCCCACTCGGCGACGATCGCGTCGATCTCGTCCTGGTGCTCGCCGCGGGGCACGTGCGTGGCGAAACGCGGGTCGGACACCAGGTCCTCGCGGCCCATCGCGGCGCAGAGCCGGGCGAACACGGTGTCCTGGTTGGCCGCGATGATCAGCCAGCGGCCGTCGCGGCTGCGGTAGAGGTTCGACGGCGCGAGCTTGTCCAGCCGGGTGCCCGACGGCTGCCGCACCAGACCGGTGGCGTCGTAGTCCGGGATGACCGACTCCAGCATCGCCAGGCACGCTTCGGCCAGCGCGACGTCGACGACCTGGCCCTTGCCCTGGTGCGGGCCCTGTTGCCCGCGGGCGAGGAGCGCGGCGAGCACGCCCTGCATCGCGAACATCCCGCCCAGGGAGTCGCCGATCGACAGCGCCGCGCGCGGCGGCGGCCCGCCGGGGAAGCCGTTGAGGTACCGCATGCCGCCCGCCGCCTCGGCCACAGAGGCGTAGCCGGGACGACGGCTGAGCGGGCCGGTCTGCCCGTACCCGGAGACCCGGGCGAGGACCAGCCCAGGGTTGCGGGCGGAGAGCACGTCGTAGCCCAGGCCCCAGCGCTCCAGGGTGCCGGGGCGGAAGCTCTCGACCACGACGTCCGCGGTGTCGACCAGGCGCAGGAAGAGCTCGCGGCCCTCGTCGCGGCGCAGGTCGAGGGTGATGCACCGCTTGTTGCGGGCGTGCACCGTCCAGAAGAAGTGGTGGCCGTCCTGCTCGGCCTGGCCCCACAGGCGCAGCGGGTCGGGCCGGTCCGGGGCCTCGACCTTGATCACGTCCGCGCCGTGGTCGGCGAGCAGCCGGCCGCAGAAGGGACCGGCGATGAGCGTGCCGAGCTCCAGCACACGCACGCCGTCCAGGGCGCCGGGCGCGGGGTCGGTGGTGTCGTCGTCGAGCACGTCCGTGACGGTAGGAGGCGCGGGACGGCCCGGCTATCCGATGGCGGTGACCCGATATCCGCCGAGCGCCGTCCGGGGCTATCCGGCGCGCTCGCGCAGGGTCTCGCGCGGCAGCTCGCCGAACCGCTCCCGGTACTGCTGGGCGAAGCGGCTCTGGTGGAAGAAGCCCCAGCGCAGCGCCACGTCCGTGACCCGGGTCGACGCCGGGTCGCAGCGCAGCAGCTCGGCGCGGACGTGGTCGAGCCGGATGCGCCGCAGGTGGTTCATCGGCGACTCGCCGAGCTCCTGCTGAAAGGTCGCGTGCAGGGTCCGGACGCTCATGCAGCCCACCCGGGCCAGCTCCTGCGGGGTGAGCGGCTCGTCGGCGTGCTGCTCCATGTAGTCGAGGACGGGCCGCAGCCGCCCCGAGCGGGCGGGATCGGCCGGTGCGAGGAGGGCGTCGGTGTGCTGGTGCCGGCCCGCGTGCAGCAGCTGCGTCATCACGAACGCCTCGTACTGCTCGCGCGCGATCGGCATGTCGGCCAGCCCGCCGGGCCGGTCCAGCTCGCGCACGAAGAACTCGACCGACGCCAGCAGCGTGCGGCCGGCCGCGGTGGTGAGGTCGATCCCGTAGTCGAAGTCCAGCACCTCGTGCACGGGCCGGTTGAGCTGCTCGCTCAGGTGGTCCTCCAGGCTGCGCCGCGGGATCTTGAGGATCAGCTGCTCCGCGTCGGGGGCCAGCGAACGGTGTTCTCCTGGTCCGGCAGCAGCACGATGCCGCTGGTCCGGGCAGTGGTGGTGGCGCGTCCGCCGTCCGTGCGGTTGGCCTCGGTGCGACCCGCCGTCGTCAGGTTGACGTGGTAGCAGTCCTCGGTCGGCGGCATGACGAGCTTCGCGGCCGACTTGTACGTGAGGTAGCCCAGTGTGAACAGCCGGTCCGAGGTGGCGTTGAGCGTCATCTCGAGCCGGTCGTCCGGCGCGGTCAGGTCGTGGTCGAGGTACACCCGCGTCACGGCCTCGCGGGCCTCGTCCAGGCTGTGGGTGTCCAGGATCGGGTAGCGCGTGAGACGGGCGGGAAGGACCTGCACGGGCTCGGCAGCGACCTCCATCCGGACACCTCCTCGTGTCATGGGCGCGGCGCGCTCCCTCACCGCGCTGCGGGCGGCGGGGGAGCCGCCCGATCAAGGCGCCTCCGACAGTAGGGAACCCCGGGCGTCCACTACTAGCCCGAGAGCGCGGCGCGCTATCCGCTGAGTGCAGCGCCGGACGCCCAGGGTGTGCCCCTGATCTCGCACGGAACGGCTCCGCGACTGCGGTCCGCGGATATCGGCGGCCCCCGCCGGATCCCTAGCGTCCCTCGTCGTCCGCCGCCGGATCCGCGGCCGCACCCCGCACCAGTGGAAGAAGGAGAGGTCGATGACGACATCCCTCGAGGAGCTGAAGCTCTTCATCGGCGGCAAGCCCGTCGACGCCCGCTCGGGCCGCACGTTCGAGTCGCTCAACCCGTACACCGGTGAGCCGTGGGCCCGCCTCGCCGACGGCGGCCCGGAGGACGTCGACGAGGCCGTTGCCGCCGCCCGCTCCGCGTTCGAGGGCGAGTGGGGCACGATGACCGGCTTCCAGCGCGCCGCGATCATGCGGAAGTGCGGGGACGCCATCGCCGCCGACGCCGAGCGTCTGGCCCGCCTGGAGGTCAACGACTCCGGCAAGCTGCTGCGCGAGATGCTCGGCCAGCTGAAGTCGCTGCCGCAGTGGTACTACTACTTCTCCGGGCTGGCCGACAAGGTCGAGGGCCGGACCGTGCCGCCGGTCAACCCGAACTACTTCGGCTACACCACCCGCGAGCCCGTCGGCGTGGTCGGCGCGATCACGCCGTGGAACTCGCCGCTGCTGCTGCTGACGTTCAAGCTGGCCCCGGCCCTGGCCGCCGGCTGCACGATGGTCGTCAAGCCGTCGGAGCACGCGCCCGCCTCGACCGTGGCGTTCGCCGAGATCCTGCACGAGGCCGGGTTGCCGGCGGGCGTGCTCAACGTCGTGACGGGCTGGGACCGGTCCACCGGCGAGGCCCTGTCCACGCACCCCGGCGTCGACAAGGTCGCCTTCACCGGCTCGTCGGCGACCGGCGCGAAGGTCGCCCAGGCCGCGGTGGCCAACTTCAACCGGGTCACCCTGGAGCTGGGCGGCAAGTCCCCGCAGATCGTCTTCCCCGACGCCGACCTCGACGCCGCGGCGAACGGCCTGGTCGCGGGGGTGTTCGCGGCCACCGGGCAGACCTGCATGGCCGGCTCCCGGTTGATCGTGCACGCCGACGTGCACGACGCCCTGGTCGAGAAGGTCGTCGCCCGCGCGAACGCCATCGTGCTCGGCGACCCGACCGAGGCCGACACCGAGATGGGCCCGGTGGCGAACCGGCCGCAGTACGAGAAGGTCCTCGGGTACCTGCAGGGCGCGGCCGCGGAGGGCGCGACCTTCGCCTGCGGTGGCGAGCCCGACGCCGAGCGGGGCGGGCTGTTCGTCAAGCCCACTGTGGTCACCAACGTGACGCCGGAGAACACCATCGTGCGCGAGGAGGTGTTCGGGCCGGTCCTGGCCGCCTACACCTTCACGGACGAGGACGAGGCCCTCAAGCTGGCCAACGACACCCCGTACGGGCTGGCCGGCGCGGTCTGGACCAAGGACGTGCACCGCGCCCACCGCGTCGCCGGCAAGCTCCGCGCAGGCACGGTGTGGATCAACGCCTACCGCGTGATCGCCCCCAACATGCCCTTCGGCGGCTTCGGGGCCAGCGGCATCGGCCGGGAGAACGGCGTCGACGCGATCAACGAGTACACCGAGAACAAGTCCGTGTTCGTCGAGCTCACCGGCGGCACCCGCGACCCCTTCCAGCTCGGCTGACCCCAGTAACCGTTCCGCACGAACGGCACTCTCGCTCAGCAGGTTCGAGCGAAGGTGCCGCTCGTTCCTCTGCCCTGGAGACGACCATGACCGTGACCGCCAACGAGCGCCTCGGCCTCGCCCCCACCGACCCCCGCCCCGCGAGCGAGACCCAGCCCGCGGCCGACCGCACCGAGACCAACCCGCTGTTCGGCGACCAGAAGATGAAGCTGGGCCTGTTCGGCACCAACTGCTCCTACGGGCTGATCATGAGCCACGCCCCGTCGAGCTACGAGATCACCTGGGAGCACACCAAGGAGATCGCGCAGCGCGCCGACCGGCTCGGGTTCGACGTCCTGGTCCCCGTCGCCCGCTGGAAGGGCTTCGGCGGGTCCACGAACTTCAACGGCAACTGCTTCGAGACCTACACCTGGGCGGCGGGCGTCGCCGAGGCGACCGAGCGGATCGCGGTCGCCGCGACGTCGCACCTGCCGACGATGCACCCGATCGTCGCGGCCAAGCAGGCGACCACGGTCGACCGCATCTCCGGCGGCCGCTTCGCGCTGAACATGGTGATGGGTTGGGTGCCGCCGGAGATGGAGATGTTCGGCTCCGAGCAGCGCGAGCACGACGAGCGCTACGCCTACGGCCAGGAGTGGCTGAACTTCGTGAACAAGCTCTGGACCGAGCCGGGCACCTTCTCCATCCACTCCAGGTACTTCGACGCCGAGCTGCTCGAGGCCTACCCCAAGCCCCACCAGGGCCCGCGGCCCGCGCTGCTCAACGCGGGCAACTCGCCATCGGGCATCGAGTTCTCCGCCCGCAACGTCGACTTCAACTTCGCCTCGCTGGACACGCTGGAGAACATCAAGGCGTACGTCGAGAAGGTGAAGTCGAAGGCCCGCGACGACTACCAGCGCGACATCCACGTGATGACCTACGGCCTCGTCGTCTGCCGGGACACCGAGGAGGAGGCCAAGCGCGCCTTCCAGCAGGTGGTCGACGAGGGCGACTGGGGCGCCGCGGGCAACGTCATCAAGATCGCAGGGTCCGGGGCCAGCCAGTCCTTCGACCACGCGGTCAAGGAGATGCAGGAGCGCTTCATCGCCGGCTGGGGCGGCTACCCCATCGTCGGCACCCCCGAGCAGGTCACCGAGGAGCTCGGCAAGCTCAACGAGGCCGGCATGGAGGGCATGATCTTCGGGCTCATCGACTACAACGAGGAGCTCAAGTACTTCGGCGACAACGTGATGCCGCTGCTCAAGCAGGCGGGCCTGCGCCACTGACCAGGTCCTGCGTCCCTGCCGACCCGGCCTCGTGCCGGGTCGGCAGGGGTGGTGGTGCGGGGGAACGCGCCGGCGGCCGACTCCATGATCGCTGTGAGTGGGTAGTGGTGGTTGCGCCGGGAGCACTGGTTGCACGGTCTTCGCGATGATGGAGGGTGTGCGGGCGGTCCGGGCGGCTGGTCGGCTCCAAGATCGCTGTGAGTGGGTAGTGGTGGTCGTGTCGGGAGCGCTGGCGACACACTCGTCGCGATCATGAAGACGCTTGGGCTGTCCGAGCCGCTGGCCACGCTCAAGATCGTTGTGAGTGGGCAGTTGTGGTCGTACCGGGAGTACTGGCTGCACGGCCGTCGCGATCATGAGGACGCGTGAGTCGTCGCGGCCGCCGGCCGGTCCCAAGATCGTTGTGAGTGCGCAGCAGGGGTTGTGCCCGGGGCGCTGGCTGCACGGTCGTCGCGATCTTGAGAGGTTCACGGTGGTCCGGGCCGATGGCCGGCTCCATGATCGCTGCGAGTGAGCAGTGGTGGTCGTGGCGGGAGCACTGGTTGCACGGTCTTCGCGATCATGGGGGTGCGCGGGCGGTCCGGGCGGCTGGTCGGCTCCAAGATCGCTGTGAGTGGGTAGTTGTGGTCGTGCCGGGAGCACTGGCTGCACGGTCGTCGCGATCTTGAGGACGCGCGGCTCGTCCGCGCCGGCGGCCGGTCGAAGATCACTGTCGTTGTGCAGTGGTGGTCGTGGAGGGAGCACTGGCTGCACGCTCGTCGCGATCACGGACGGTGCGCGAGCGGTCCGGGCCGCCTGCCACCTTCATGATCGCTGCGAGTGGGCCGTGGTGGTCCGTGTCCGAAGCTCCGCGGTGATCACGCAGTCAGTCCACACCCACCCGACTAGCCTCGGTCGCGTGGCTGTGCAGCGGCCGGGTCCCGCCCGGTGGGTCTGGTACGCGGTCGGCGGGCGGCTGCCGGAGCGGTACCGCGAGTGGGTGCTGTACGACGCGACCTGCCCGACCTGGGTGGCGCGGCACCTGCTGCGCACGGCGCTCCCGCTGACGCTCGTCTCGGTGCCGATCGTGCTGTTCGTGCCCGGGCCGCTGTGGGTGCGGCTGTGCGGGCTGCTGCTGGGCTGGCTGGTGTCCGCCCAGTTCGCGATCTTCCTGCTGCACGACTCGGTGGACCACCGTGTGCGCAGGGCCGGCTATCCGCCGGGCCACGCACAGGCCGTGCGCGATGCCGCGGCCCGCGCCGTCCGGGAGCGCGCCCGGGCCCGGTACGACGACCGCTACCGGTAGGGGACCGCGTCGACCCGGCCGCGCTGCTGGACCGGGCGTCGCGGCGGTCAGAACGGGCTGCCCGGCACCATCGGCGGGGCGGGCTGGACGGCCGGCGCACTGAACCCGCCGACCGGGCCGCAGAGTCCGGCGGGCACGGGCGCGCTGCCCTGCCCGACGGCGACCCCGGTGCCGAGACCGGGCAGGTTCGTGCAGGTGACGTAGGTGGGCGGGCTGAACTGGGCGAGGGCCGGTGCGGCCCCGCCGGCCCAGACCAGCACCCCGCTGGCGGCGAGGACCAGGCCGGCGCGCAGCGCGGTGCGGGCGCCGGTGCGGCCGGAGGACGAGCGACTCATCGGACGGGCTCCTTCGTGACGGTGTCGGTTCGGGCGGGGGCGGGCAGGAGGGTGGCCACGGCGAGGCACACCAGCAGCGGCAACGCGGGGACGTGCCAGAGGAAGTCGAGCGCGCTCTGGGTGGCGAACGCGGCGAGGACGGCGAGCGCCCCGGCGGCGCGGAGCGGGAGACGGCGCGCCTTGCGTGCCCGCCACGCGGCGGCGACCAGCGCGGCGGTACCGGCCAGCACGAGCGTCAGGCCGACGAGTCCGGTCTCCGCGGCGACCTGCAGGTACTCGAGGTGCGTGAACCAGGCGTGCACGAGCCGCCCGGCGTGGTCGACGTAGGTGAGGTCCAGCATCCCCGGACCGACGCCCGTCACAGGGGCGGTGGCGAAGTGCGCCAGCGTCTCCCGGACCAGGTCGACCCGGTCCGCGGACGCGCCGGTCAGCCGGGTCTCGGTGATGGCGTCGACGGCCACGGCCGGGTCGGCCCCGGTCAGCGGGCCGGTGACGAGGTCGGCGAGGCCGAGCAGCACGGCGCCCAGCGCGGTCCCGGCCGCGGCCCGGCGCCGCCGGTCGGCCGCGAGCAGCACGGCGGCGCCCACCACGAGCCCGCCGAGGGCGAGCAGCGGTCGCGCCTCCGCGCCGTCGGGCAGGGAAGGCAGCAGCGCGGCGCACGGCACCGCGACGGCCGGGACCACGGGGTGGAGACCGCGGACGCCGCGACGCCCGGCGGCGGTCGCCAGTAGCACGGCAATCCCGACCGCGAGGGCCAGTACGGCGCCGCGGCTCATCGTGACCGCGAGCCCGAGCACCAGGGTCGCGACCACGGCCCGGCGGAGCAGCGAGCGGGTCGCGGGCAGCGTGACCAGCGCGAGCAGCAGGCCGGTGACCAGCGCGGCGCCGGCCGCGTTGGCGTAGGTGATCGTGGCGGCGGCGCGCCACAGTCCGGAGGAGGGCATCGACAGGGGGGACAGGTGCAGCGCCGTGCCGACCCACCCGGACGCGGCGACGACCACGGCGAGCGCGAGCGCGACGGTCTGCAGCAGCCGCCGCCCCTCCCCGCCGAGCCCGGCCGCGACCGGCAGGGCGACCGCGAGCAGCAGCGCGACGGCGGCGGCCGGGACCGCGTAGGCCACGGCGTCGTCGAGCAGGGCCCGGACCAGCACCCACAGCGCGAAGCCGGCCCAGCAGGCCGCCGCGATCGACAGCGGGCGCGGAACCGGGGCGCGGTGGACCACGGCCAGGACCCCGGCACCGGCGACGAGCGCGGCGACCACCGTGAACGGGCCGGCGTAGAACGCGCCCTGGGCCAGGACGGCCACGCCGAGCGCCGTGCCCAGCAGCGTCGCGCGGCCGTCCCACCCGCCCGTCCGGCGGACAAGCGGGGTCGGGCCGGCCGCCCGCGGCGCGGTGACGATCATGGTGTGTGCTCCCTCACGACTCGGGAGCGTGCACCGTCCGCAGTCGTGGTGCCCTTCGCGCACAAGGCTTCCACTCGACCGTGTGCCACTCGGCCGCGTGGTTCGAAACGCTTCGTGAGCGACGCGCCGAACCGTAGTCGCTCAGCGTGACGGTCGTGGGATCAGCCGACGGTCTTCCAGAAGGCGTGGGTGACGGGTGAGCCGGTGGGGTCGGGCCACATCGCCTGGGTGAGCAGGATGCCGGTGAGGTCGCGGGCGGGGTCGTTGCGCCAGGAGCTGCCGAGGCCGCCGTCCCAGCCGTAGCGGCCGTCGGGTCCGACGCTCATGCCGAGGCCCCACCCGGCACCCCCGAGGAAGAGCCGCGCACCTGCGCGCTGGTCCTCGGTCAGCCGGTTGCGGGTCATCGCGGTGACGGTCTCCTGGCGCAGCACCGGAGCGCCGCCGCGGCGCAGCATGCGGGCGAAGGCCAGCAGGTCGTCGAGCGTGGAGGCCAGCCCACCGCCGCCGGACTCGAACTCCGGCGGCCGGGCCCACCGCCCGTCGACAGGATCGAACACTGCGCCGCCCTGCCATTGCGGCTGGAAGCGGTGCAGCTGCGTGGCCGGCACGGAGAACCCGGTGTCGACCATGCCGAGCGGGGCCAGCACCCGCTCCGTCAGCAGCGCGCCGAGGCTCGTGCCGGCGGCCCGCGCGATCAGGACGCCCAGCGCGTCGGACCCGGTGTGGTAGAGCCAGCGCTCGCCCGGCGGGGCCAGGAGCGGGAGGGTGCCGAGCCGGCGCGCCCACTCGTCGGGCGGCGGCACGGGGTGCGAGCCTGGCGGACCGTCGCCGCCGAGCCGGGCGTCGGCGTAGGCGCGCTGCCAGGGCAGGGTCCCGGGTTCCAGCGGTGGCACACCGAGCCCGGACCGGAACGTCAGCAGGTCCTCGACGGTGATCGGCCGCGGCGCGGGCACGGTGTCGCCCAGCTCCGCGGCCTCGGACCGCAGCACCCGGCGATCGGCGAGCTCGGGGAGCAGCCGGTCCACGTGCTCGTCGAGCCGGATCGTGCCCTCCTCGACCAGCGTGAGCGCGGCGACGGCGGTGATCGGCTTCGAGATCGAGGCGATCCGGAAGAGCGCGTCACGGCGCAGCGGAGGGCCGCCGGGGCCGGTCCCGCCCAGCACGACGACCTCCAGCTCACTCCCGCGCTCGACGCCGGCGACGACCCCGGGCACCGAGCCGTCGGCCACGTACGGGGCGAGGGCGTCCGTGAGGCTGCTCATGCAGGGCCGACCGCCGAGACGCCGGGGACTCATCGGGTCGCGTGCACGGTGAGCAGGACGTCGTCGGGACCGGGCGGCTCGTCGGAGTACCCGGACCGGACGACGACCTCGGCGAACCCGGCCGCGCGGACCGCCGCGGCGATCGCGTCGGCCGACCAGAAGCGGCGCACCCAGCGGTTCAGCTCGGTGTGCACCAGCACGCCGTCGACGAACAGCTCGTAGATCCCGACACCGTGCTCGAGGCCGGTGGCGGGGTCGATCCGGTTGCCGCCGCGGGCGGTGATGACGGCGCCGTCGGGCCGGGTCCACCAGGTCACGCCGCCCGGTGCGCCCGGCGGCTCCGGGCCGGTCTCGACCTCGAAGTGGAAGGTGCCGCCCTGGAGCAGGTGCGCGCGGACGGCGGCGAGCGCGCGGGCCACCTCGTCGTCGCCGGCGACCAGGCCCCAGGACCCGGCGGCGCAGAACGCGGCGCGGTACCGGCGGCGCAGCCGCAGGTTCTCCGCGCGCTGCTCGTGCAGCCGCCCCGAGACGTCGAGGCACTGCTCGGCGGCGTGCTCGCGACAGGCGTCGAGCATGGACGGGGAGGCGTCCACCCCGTCGACGTCGACGCCGGCCGCGAGCAGGGGCAGCAGGAACCGCCCGCTCCCGCACATCAGCTCCAGCACGGGCTCCGCCGCCCCGACCGCGGTGAGCAGGAACGAGAGCTCGTCGGCCGGTGCCGCCGGCTTGTCCAGGTCGTACGCCTGGGTGAGCAGGTCCCGGTACTCCGCCCGGTAACCGGTCGTCTGCTCGCTCGGCTCCACCCGGGCATCGTCGGGGCGCGGCGCGCCCCGCGTCACTCCCGCATCCGGAGCAGCGGCTATGCGACGTGCAGCCAGACCGTCGTGTCCTGCGGGAGCAGTCCGTCGTCGGTCAGCGGGCCGCTGGCCAGCAGCACCTCGGCGCCCTCGGGGAGGGCAAACGGCTCGGCGTCGACGTTGAGCAACAGCGCGAAGCCGTGGTCGCGGGCGAAACCGAGGGCACCGGGCGGGACGTCGAGCCAGGTCAGCGGCCCGTCGCCCAGCGCGGCCGTCTCGCGGCGGATCCGCAGCGCCCGCCGGTACAGCGCGAGCATCGACTCGGGGTCCTTGTCCGCGCGCTCGACGGTGAACCGGGAGAACCACTCGGGCTGCGGGAGCCACGGCTGGTCGTCGCCGGGGCCGAAGCCGAACGGCGGACCGTCGCCGGACCAGGGGATCGGGACGCGGCAGCCGTCCCGGCCACGCTGGGTGTGCCCCGAACGGCGCCAGGTCGGGTCGTCCAGGGACGCCTCCGGCAGGTCCTCGACCTCCGGCAATCCCAGCTCGTCGCCTTGGTAGACGTAGGCGCCGCCGGGCAGCGCGAAGATCAGCAGCGCGGCGGCGCGAGCGCGGCGCAGCCCGGCGTCCAGGTCCGCCGGGAGGTCGATCATCGAGTCGAGCGAGGTGCCGATGCCGGCGGCGGGGTCGCGGGCCAGGCGGGAGGTGTGCCGCGCGACGTCGTGGTTGGACAGCACCCAGGTCGGCGGTGCCCCGACGACGGCGTGCTCGCGCAGCGTGCGCTCGACGGACTCGCGCAGCGCCGGAGCGCGCCAGGCCGCCTTGAGGAAGTCGAAGTTGAAGGCGGTGTGCAGCTCGTCCGGCCGCAGGTAGCGGGCGAAGCGGTCCGCCTCGGGCACCCACGCCTCGGCCACGAACACCTTCGGCGGGTCGTAGGTGTCGGCCACCGCGCGCCACTCGCGGTAGACGTCGTGCACCTCGTCGCGGTCCCAGTGCGGGTGCGGGCCCGGGTCGTGGTGCTGCCGGTCGCCGACGTCCGGGAGCCCCTGCTCCTTGATCAGCGAGTTGGCGACGTCGATCCGGAAGCCGTCCACCCCGCGGTCGAACCAGAACCGCAGGGTCTTCTCGAAGTCGGCGCGGACCTCCGGGTTCTCCCAGTTCAGGTCGGGCTGCTCGACGTCGAACAGGTGCAGGTACCACTCGCCGGGCGTGCCGTCGGGCTCGGTGACGCGGGTCCACGCGCCGCCGCCGAACATCGCGCGCCAGTCGTTGGGCGGCCGGTTGCCGCCGGGCCCGCGCCCGGGCCGGAAGATGTAGCGGTCGCGCTCGGGGGAGCCGGGGCCGGCGCGCAGCGCCTCGCGGAACCACGCGTGCTCGCTCGAGGTGTGGTTCGGGACGATGTCGAGGATGATCCGCAGGTCCCGGTCGTGGGCCTCGCGGACGAGCGCCTCGGCGTCGGCCAGCGTACCGAAGCGGGGGTCGATGTCCCGGTAGTCGGACACGTCGTAGCCCGCGTCGGCCAGCGGCGACGGGTACCACGGGTTGATCCAGATCGCGTCGACGCCCAGGTCGGCGAGATGGTCCAGGCGCTGCCGGAGGCCGGCGACGTCGCCGATGCCGTCGCCGTCGCCGTCCGCGAAGCTGCGGATGTACACCTGGTAGATCACGGCGCTCCGCCACCACGCGGCCGTGTCGGACATGGAACCTCCCGCTCGCGTTGCCTGCTGTTCCATACTGTTCCACAGGTACGGCGGGGAGGCGGGATGGACAGGCGACGGGCCAACATCCGGGACGTGGCGCGCCTCGCCGGCGTCGCGCCGTCGACCGTCTCGCGCTCGTTGTCGGGGACGTCCTACGTCGCCGCCGACACCCGGGAACGCATCCGGCGCGCGGTCGCGGAGCTGGCCTACCTGCCGCCCGAGCGCCCGGTCCGCCGCGCCGCGCCGCCCGCGGTCGCGGCGCTCGCCCGCTTCCCGTCGGCCTGGTTCTTCGCCGAGGCCGTCGGCGGGGTGGAGAAGGTGCTGCGTTCCGGCGGGCACCAGCTGCTGCTGCACAACGTCGGCGACCCCGAGGGCCGCGCGCACGTCTTCGCCACGCTGGAGCGCTGGGCCGTCGCCGGGCTGATCGTCGTGGCGTCGTCGTTCACCGAGGCGGAGCGCGAGGTGCTGGAGCGGCTCGCCGTGCCGATCGCCGTCGTCGGCGGGACGTTCCCGGGGCGGCCGCGGGTGGGGATCGACGACCGCGCCGGGGCAGCGACCGCGGTGCGGCACCTGGTCGCGCTGGGGCACACGGAGATCGGTCTGCTGTCCTTCGATCCCGACGACACGGTCGGGCGGGACACCACGGACGCCCGCCGCGTCGGGTTCACCGAGGCCCTCGCGGAGGCCGGGCTGCCGCTGCGGCCGGAGTGGGTGATCCCGGCGGGGCACGACGCCGTCGCCGGCGCCCGGGCCGTCGAGCGGCTGCTCAGTGGTCCCCGGCTGCCCACCGCCCTGCTCGCGATGTCCGACGAGATGGCCCTCGGCGCCCTGCGGACGCTGCGGCGGGCCGGGCTCGACGTGCCCGGCCAGATGTCCGTCGTCGGGTTCGACGACCAGGCGGTGGCCGAGTTCGCCGACCTCACCACCGTCGCGCAACCGGCCCGTGAGCAGGGCGAACGCGCCGCGGCGCTGCTGCTCGACGCGCTGGCCGGACGGCTGGACGAGGTCCCGGACGTCGACCTGCCCACGCGGCTTGTGGTCCGCGGGACGAGCGGGCCGCCGCGCACCTGATCGGTTTCTGTCGGTGGGTCGTGCTGCACTGGGTGCGGGCCGCGAAGGGAGGCCGCGATGTTCGTGCACGGCCACCCGCGTGCGCTGGGCTGGGTGAAAGGGCACTACCGCGCGCCCAATGCGCCGGAGGGGGAGCAGCTGGGGTTCGAGCTGGAGTTCGCCGCGCCGCCGATCCCCCGGCCGCGCGCGGCGGAGGATCAGCCGGTGAGGTCGCGGTCGCGCGTCTCACCGAGCACGTTGATCACGGCCGCCAGCGAGAGGTAGAGCACGATCGCGATGCCGCCGAAGCCGCTCTGGAGCAGGGTCGCCACGAGCGGCAGCACTGCGCCGCCCAACACCCCCGAGGCTGTAGGCGATCGACGCGCCGGAGTAGGCCGGGATTGCGGTGCAGGAGCCGCTCCTGCGCGGCTGGTGCGCCACATCCGCCTCGGCGGCTGGTCGTGATCGTTGCTTGTGGAGTGGGGGAGTCAGTTTTCCGCCCCTCCTGCTCCGGAAGCGGTGATCTTGTGAGTGGCGGTGGCGGTTGCTGCGGCGCGGCGTGGAGCTCGGCGAACCTCATGATCGCTGGTTGCGGAGCAGAAGAGTCGTTCTTCCGACCGTGCTGCTCCACAATGGATGATCTTGCGGAGGCTGGCGCCGCTAGCTGCTGCGGAGTGACAGTGGGCCGAGTCGGCGAACCCGTGATCGCCGGATAGGGAACGGAAGCCCCGCTTGCCCCGGTTCTTGTTCCACGACTGGTGATCTTGAGCGCGAGGGCGGTGCGGGGCACGGGTCGTGGCGCGGGAGCGTCCTGCGCGGCTGATGCGCCGCAACTGCCACCGGGATAGGTCATGATCGCCGGTTGCGGAGCGGGGAAGTCGTCCCTTCGACCGTGCTGCTCCGCAGTCAGTGATCTTGTTCCCGGGCTGCGGCGCGACAGTGGAGCTCGGCCGGCTGCCCCTGGTCGTCAGATGTGGAGCGGGAGGGTCGTTTTCCCGACCGTCCTGCTCCAGGATCGGCGATCTCGTCAGGGAGCGGGCCCCGTGATCGCCGGTGGTGGAGCGGGAGCCGCGCTCACCGCGGGTCTCGTTCCACGACCGGCGATCTTCGATGCGACGGTCGGTCAGGCCAGGTGGTCGGGGCGGAGGTCGACCCGGCGCAGGAGCTGGGCGTTGGCCGCGACGACGATCGTCGAGAGGCTCATCAGGATCGCCCCGACCGCGGGCGGCAGCACGAACCCGACCCCGGCCAGCACGCCCGCGGCCAGGGGGACGCTGATCAGGTTGTAGCCCGTTGCCCACGCCAGGTTCTGCAGCATCTTGCGGTAGCCGGCGCGGGACAGCTCGATCACCGACAGCACCGCCCGCGGGTCGTCGGAGGCGAGGACCACGCCCGCGGACTCGATGGCGACGTCCGTGCCGGCGCCGATCGCGATGCCGACGTCCGCGCGGGCCAGGGCGGGGGCGTCGTTGACACCGTCGCCGACCATCGCCACGGTGTGGCCGCGCTCCTGCAGCCGGGCCACCGCCGCGTCCTTGTCCTCGGGCAGGACCTCGGCGAACACCTCGTCGACCCCCACCTCGGCGCCGACGGCCTCCGCCACCGGCCGGGCGTCGCCGGTGATCATCACCGCGCGGACGCCCCGGTCGTGCAGGGCGCGAACAGCGGCCTTCGACTCGAGGCGGACCGCGTCGGCCAGGGCGAGGGCGCCCACGACCGCATCGTCGCGCAGCACGTAGAGCACGGTGCTGCCCGCGGCGGCCCACTCGGCGGCCTGCGCCGACACCTCCCGCGGCACCGGCGCCCCCGACTCGCGGAGCAGCCCGGGGCCGCCGACCGCGATCTCCGCGCCGTCGACCTCGGCCCGGACGCCCCGTCCGGTGAGCGAGCGGAAGCCGGTGGCCCGGGAAGCCGCGGGCACGGTCTCGCGGGCGGCCGCCACGACCGCCTTCGCCAGCGGGTGCTCGCTGTCGGCCTCGACGGCGGCGGCCAGCGGCAGGGTCTCCGCCGCCCCCACCGTCCCGACGACGGCGGGCCGCCCGGTGGTCAGCGTGCCGGTCTTGTCGAACAGCACGGCGTCGACCTTGCGCATCCGCTCCAGCGCCAGCCGGTCCTTCACGAGGATGCCGGTGCGCGCCGCCCGCGCCGTCGAGATCGCGATGACCAGCGGGATCGCCAGGCCGAGCGCGTGCGGGCAGGAGATCACCAGCACGGTGACGGTGCGCTCGACCGCGGCCGAGACGTCGCCGAGCAGGACCCACACCACGAACGTCACCACCGCGACGCCCGACGCGAACCAGAACAGCAGCGCCGCGGCCCGGTCGGCCAGCGCCTGGGCGCGGGACCGCGAGGTCTGCGCCTGCTCGACGAGCCGACGGATGCCCGCCAGCGCCGTGTCCTCGCCGACCTTGTCGACGCGCACGCGGACCGCCGAGTCCGTGGCCACCGTCCCGGCGACGACGCGGTCGCCCACCTGCCGCGTGACGGTCCGGGACTCGCCGGTGATCATCGACTCGTCGACCGCGGCCTCGCCGTCGACGACCACACCGTCGGCCGGCACCCGCCCGCCCGACCGGACGAGGACGGTGTCGCCCGCGACCAGGGCGTCGAGCGGGACCTCCTCCACCCCGGCGTCCGTGACGCGCTCGGCGGAGTCGGGCAGCAGGGCGGCGAGCGCGTCGAGGGCGCCGGACGCCTGCCCGAGCGCGCGCATCTCCAGCCAGTGCCCGAGCAGCATGATCACGACGAGGAGTGCCAGCTCCCACCAGAAGTCGAGCATCAGCAGGCGGGCGGTGGTGAGCGCGCTCGCGACGAACGCGACCGTGATCGCCAGCCCGATGAGCAGCATCATCCCCGGCTGCCGAGCCTTGATCTCCGACCACGCGCCGGTCAGGAAGGGTGCGCCGCCCCAGAGGAAGACGACGGTGCCGAGCAGCGGCGAGATCCACCACGTCCAGCCGGGCAGCTCGTAGCCCAGCAGGTCGGCGAACATCGGGCTGAACGCCACCACGGGGACGGCCAGCGCGAGGTTCCACCAGAACCGGTCGCGGAACTGGGCGGCGTGGTCCCCGTGCCCCCCGTGAGCGCCGTGCCCCCCGTGCCCGGCACCGTGACCCGCGTGCCCCTCGCGACCTGCGTGCACCTCCTGACCGCCGTGTTCCCCGTGGGTCACGTGCCCGGCGTGCCCGTCGTGCGACGTCTCGCCGGGCGTCGCGACACCGTGTTCCCGGTGGTCCATCTCCGCCTCCCTGGTGGGTCCGCGTTCGTGCACGCACGAACGACCATACCCCCCGTGGGTATTCCCGCGAAGCTGGAAACCTCGGCGTGAGCCGCCGGTCATCAACCGTTCGTACCGTTCGGGCGGTACCGGACACGGTGCCGGGACGGCGACGCGGGAGGCCTCGTGGGCACGACACCGACGGACGGGAGCACCGCCGGGAACACACCGACCGCCGACGGCGGTGAGTACCTCGCCCGGCGCCAGTTACGCCGCGGCGCGGCCGGCTGGGTGCTGCTGGCGGGCCTCGGCGTCGGATACGTGATCTCCGGCGACTTCGTCGCGACCGGGGCCTGGTGCTCGTGCTCTCCACCGGGGCGCTGGGCGCGAGCGCGCGGTCGGAGTCCGGCAACCCGCTCGTCGAGGCACTGGGCGAGGGCGCGGCCGCCACCGTCGTCAACGACATCGGTCTCGCAGGCCTGATCGCGAGCTTCTTCTCGATCATCTACGCCTACTCGCGGCAGACCTTCGCCCTGTCCCGCGCCGGGTACCTGCCGCGGGTCCTGTCGGTCACCAACGGGCGCAAGGCCCCCACGCTCGCCCTGATCGTGCCGGGGATCATCGGCTTCCTGCTCTCGCTCACCGGCCAGGGCGCGACGCTGCTGGACATGGCGGTGTTCGGCGCCGCGCTCAGCTACGTGCTGATGATGGTCAGCCACATCGTGCTGCGCCGTCACGAGCCGGACATGCCGCGCCCGTACCGCACGCCGGGCGGCGTCCGGACGACCGGGTTCGCCCTGGTCGTCGCGGTGATGCCGTGATCGCGACCTTCGTCGTCGACAGCGTCGCCGCCCTGTGCACGCTGGGCGCGTTCGCGTTGTTCATGGCGTACTTCGGCTTCTACAGTCGGCACCACCTGGTGGCGAGTGCCCCGACGAGGAGTTCGCCGCCCTGGCCGCGGCCGAGAGGGACCTCGAATGAGACGTCGGACCACCCTCGGCGGGCACACCTACGAGTTCGCAGACCTGAAGGCGCTGCTCGCAGCGGCCACGCCGGAGCGGTCGGGCGACGTCCTCGCCGGGATCGCGGCGGCGTCGGAGCAGGAGCGGGTCGCCGCGCAGGAGATTCTCGCCGACCTGCCGCTGGCGACGTTCCTGCAGGAGCAGGTCGTTCCCTACGAGACGGACGAGGTCACCCGCCTGATCGTCGACGGCCACGACGCCGCGGCGTTCGCCCCGGTCGCGGCGATGACGGTCGGGGAGTTCCGCGACCACCTGCTCGATCCCGGCACCGACACGACGGTGCTGAAGGACGGCCTCACCCCCGAGATGGTGGCGGCCACCAGCAAGCTCATGCGGGTCCAGGACCTGATCGCCGTGGCCCGCCGCACCCCGGTGGTCACGGCGTTCCGCTCCACCGTCGGGCTGCCCGGCACGATGGCGACCCGGCTGCAGCCCAACGACCCGACGGACGACCCGGTCGGCGTCACGGCGTCCATCGTGGACGGTCTGCTCCTCGGCTGCGGCGACGCCGTCATCGGGATCAACCCCGCCACCGACTCGCCCCAGCGCACCACCGACCTGCTGCACCTGCTCGACGAGGTCCGGGCCCGCTACGACATCCCGACCCAGAGCTGCGTGCTCGCGCACGTCACGACGTCGCTGGAGATCATGCAGCGCGGAGCACCGGTCGACCTGGTGTTCCAGTCGATCGCCGGTACGCAGGCGGCCAACGAGGGCTTCGGCGTGACGCTCGACCTGCTCCGCGAGGCGCACGAGGCGGCGCTCGCGCTGAAGCGCGGCACCGTCGGCACGAACTGCATGTACTTCGAGACCGGCCAGGGCGCCGCGCTGTCCGGCGATGCCCATCACGGCGTGGACCAGCAGACCCTCGAGGCGCGGGCCTACGGGGTGGCGCGGGCGTTCGACCCGCTGCTGGTCAACACGGTCGTCGGGTTCATCGGGCCGGAGTACCTCTACGACGGCAAGCAGATCACCCGCGCCGGCCTGGAGGACCACTTCTGCGGCACGCTTCTCGGCGTCCCGATGGGCGTGGACGTCTGCTACACCAACCACGCCGAGGCCGACGCGGACGACACCGACACCCTGCTCACGCTGCTCGGCGTGGCGGGCTGCTCGTTCGTGATCTGCGTGCCGGGCGGCGACGACGTGATGCTGCACTACCAGTCGCTGTCCTTCCATGATGCGCTGTACGCACGACAGGTGCTGGGACTCGCCCCGGCGCCCGAGTTCGCGGCCTGGCTGGAACGGATGGAGCTCATGACCGGAGACGGGCGGATCAGGGAGCTGGGCGCGGACTCGTCCGCGCTGCGGGCGCTCACGGAGGGTGTGCGGTGACGGACCGGGCCGCTGCGTGGCGGCGCCGGGCGGAGGAGGCGACGGGCTCCCGTCCGGTCGGCCCGCGGAACCCGGGCGACGGGGTGCTCGACGACATCGACGCGCTGCTGGCCGAGGAGGAGGGTCCGGACTCACCGAAGGGTGAGGACGACCGGGAACCCCTGCTGTGACGGTTCCCGCGACCGAGGGTCCGGTCGACCCGTTCGCCCGGCTGCGCGCGGCCACCCGTGCCCGCGTCGCGCTCGGCCGCGCCGGCGACGCCCTGCCGACCGCCGAGCTGCTGGAGCTGCGGGCCGCCCACGCGGCCGCCCGGGACGCCGTGCACGCGCCGCTCGACGTCGGCGCGGTCATCGAGGAGCTCCGCGGGCTGGGCCTCGACGTTCGCACCGCGACCAGCGCCGCGCACGACCGCGCCGAGTACCTCCAGCGTCCCGACCTGGGCCGACGGCTCTCCGGCGCGGACGACCTCGCACCGGGGGAGTACGACGTCGCCTTCGTGGTCGCCGACGGGCTCTCCCCGCTCGCCGTGCACCGGCACGCCGCGCCGCTGCTGCGCGAGGTCCTGGCCCGGCTGGACGGCTGGCGGGTCGCCCCGATCGTCGTCGCCACTCAGGCGCGCGTGGCGTTGGGCGACGAGATCGGCGCGGCCCTGGGCGCCGAGGCCGTGGTCGTGCTGGTGGGGGAGCGGCCAGGGATGAGCTCGACGGACTCGCTGGGCGCGTACCTGACGTACGCCCCCCGGCGCGGCCGCCGCGACTCCGAGCGCAACTGCCTGTCCAACATCCGCCCGCCGCACGGCACCGGTTACGAGGCCGCCGCGACCACGCTCGCGATGCTGCTCACGGAGTCGCGGCGGCTGCGCCTGTCCGGGGTGCGGCTCAAGGCCGACCCGGCGCTCGACAGTTAGACCGTGCCGCGCGAAACCAGCTGGCACACCGCGATCAGGCGCAGCGTCGCCCAGTCCGTGGGGCGCCAGATCCCCTTCTGCGGCAACGCGATCGTGGCCCCGCTGCGGCGCTGCTCGTCGAGCAGGGAGCGGGCGTAGGCGGCCAGCCGCACGGCACCGCCGGCGGTGGTCCGGGTCGGGGTGAGGGTGGCGACCGAGCCACCGCCGGAACGGCGCATCCCGTCCCGCACGATGTCCCGCACCGCCGCCGCGTGCTGGTCGACGACGGCCGCGAGGGCCGGTTCGGCCGCGACCGCCCGGAGTCCCGGCCGGCCGACCGTCTCCATCAGGCGGCGGAGGAGGCGGTGGGCTTTCCACTCGACGACGGCGGCGCGCAGATCCCGCAGCAGGCTCACGCGCAAATCGTAGCCAGCGATTTCACCGGATCGGGTGATCCGTGAGCCGATCGGTCGGCGTGGCGCGCCGGTCGGGAGCCCGGTCCGGCCGGCCGTCCGCCGCACCGTTCACCTCGCCGTGCGACTCGATCCCGAGGACCCGCAGGAGGGCGAGCGCCTCGGCCTCCGGCGTGCCCGGAGCGGCCGAGTAGACGAGCAGCATCTGGTCGTCGAACGCGTCGTGCAGGGTGTCGCAGTCCAGCGTCAGCTCGCCGACCTGGGGGTGCCGGATGCGCTTGCGGTCGCCGTGGCGCACCCGCACGGTCCGCTCGGCCCACATCCGGGCGAACCGCTCGCTGCCCTTCTCCAGGGCCGCGATCAACCGGTGGAGGCCCGGGTCGTCCGGATACCGGGCGGAGGAGCTGCGCAGGTCCGAGACGAGCGCGCGGTCGAGGCGGTCGCGCTCGGCGTCGTCGTCCGTGACGACCCGGCTGCCGGACCCGAGGAAGGCCAGCCGGGCCATGTTGCGCTCCCCGGGCGGCACCGCCGACAGGTCTCCGAGCAGGGCGGCGGCCATCGCGTTCCAGGCCAGCACGTCCATCCGGGCGTTGAACAGCAGCACGGGCAGATCGGTCAGCCGGTCCATCAGCCGCAGCAGGCTGGGCCGCGGTTCGCCCGAGATCGTGCCCGGTGCCGGCGGCCGCACCCCGCCGAGCGTGAACAGGTGGTCCCGTTCGTCCGTGCTCAGCCGCAGCGCGCGGCCCAACGCGCCCAGCACGGCGTCGGACGGGTGCGGGCCGCGGCCCTGCTCGAGGCGGGTCAGGTAGTCGACGGAGATCCCGGCGACCTGCGCGACCTCCTCGCGGCGTAGGCCGGGGGTGCGGCGGCGGGTGCCGGCAGGCAGGCCGAGGTCGGCGGGGCGCAGCCGCTCCCGCCACGTCCGCAGGGTCCTGCCCAGTTCCGTCCGGTCCACGTCCTCCAGCATGCCGGGCGGCGACGGGCCCAGCCTGGTACCGCGGGTCCCACGATCCGCCGGACCTGGTCGCGTCCGGGACGCCAGCGCACGGTGGAGTCATGAGCGAGAACACGATCGCCCTGGTGACCGGGGCCAACAAGGGACTGGGCCGCGAGACGGTCCGTCGCCTCGCCGCGCTGGGCTGGACGGTGCTGCTGGGGTCGCGGGACGCCGGGCGCGGCGCCGCGACGGTGGACGAACTGCAGGGCGCCGAGCTGGCGGGCACGGTCGAGGTGCTGCCGATCGACGTCACCTCCGACGAGTCCGTGCAGGCCGCCGCGAAGGAGGTCGAGGAGCGGTACGGCCGGCTCGACGTCCTGGTCAACAACGCCGGCATCACCGGCCCCCGGGTGGAGGTGCGGGAGACCGGCGCCGACGCCCTGCGGGAGGTCTTCGAGACCAACGTGTTCGGGCCGGTCCGGGTGACCCGTGCCTTCCTCCCGCTGCTGGAGCGCTCGGCGGCGCCGCGGATCGTGATGGTGTCCAGCGGCCTCGGCTCCCTGACGATCACCGCGGACCCGGCGCGCATCGAGTCGCAGATCCTGTCACTGACCTACCCGTCGTCGAAGTCCGCGCTGAACATGATCACGACGCAGTACGCCAAGGCGCTGCCGCGGTTCCGGGTCAACGCCGCCGACCCCGGCTACACCGCCACGGACCTCAACGGGCACAGCGGCCACCAGACCGTGACCGAGGGGACCGACGCGATCGTGGAGCTCGCGCAGGTCGGGCCGGACGGGCCCACGGGCACCTACCGCGACCGCGCCGGCGAAATCCCGTGGTGATCGGGCGCCGGTGCCCCTAACCTCGGCGCCGTGATCCAGCAGCTCTACGGCTGAGGAGGCCGTGCCCCGACGACCCCGCCTCCCGCGCGGGGTCGTCCGCATGTCCGTCCGTCGCACCCGCAGAGCTCCTGGAGTCCCCTTGTCGCACATCCTCATGGCCGGCGTCGGCGCGCACGGCCACACCAACCCGCACCTGGGCGTCGTCGCCGAGCTGGCCGAACGCGGCCACCGCGTCTCCTGGGTCATCCCCGGGTCCTTCGCCGCGACCGTCGCGGCGGCGGGCGCGGTCCCGCTCGTCGTCGACTCCCTGGTGCCGGACGAGTCGCGGGGCGAGTCGTGGCCGGAGGACCCCGTCGCCGGCATGTCGATCTTCCTCGACGAGGCGGAGCACGTGTACCCGCAGGTCGAGAAGGCCCTCGCCGGCGACCCGCCCGACCTCGTGCTCTACGACATCGGCGGCTACCCCGGTCGCGCCCTCGCGGCGCGGTGGTGCCTGCCGCTCGTCCAGCTCTCGCCGTCGATGGTGGCGTGGGAGGGGTTCGAGGAGGACATGGCCGAGGCGCTGGCCTTCCGCAACACCCCGGAGCACGCCGCGTACCAGCGGCGGTTCCGGGCGTGGCTCGACGGGCTCGGCATCGCGCTCACGCCGGACGAGTTCGCCGGCCGGCCGCCGCGCTGCGTCGTCGAGATCCCGCGGGCCATGCAGCCGAACGCCGACCGGGTCGACGAGCGCGTGTACACCTTCGTCGGGCCGGCGCTGGACCGGCGGCACGAGGAGTGGCCGGCCGATCCGTCGGGCACGGAGCAGATGGTGCTGGTGTCGCTGGGGTCGAACTACACCCGGCAGCCGGACCTCTACCGGGCCTGTGTCGAGGCCTTCGCGCCGCTCGGCTGGCGGGTCGTGATCGCCGCGGGGGCGCACGTGTCGGCCGCGGAGATCGGGCCGTTGCCGTCGAACGTCGAGGTCCACCGGTGGGTGCCGCAGTTCGCGGCGCTCGGCCACGCCCGCGCCTTCGTGACGCACGCCGGCTCCGGCGGCTGCTCGGAGGGGCTCTACCAGGGCGTCCCGATGATCGCGGTGCCGCAGGCCGTCGACCAGTTCGGCAACGCGGCGCTGCTCGAGGCGCTCGGGGTCGGCCGGCACGTCCCGCGGGAGGAGGCGACGGCGGAGCGGCTGCGGCAGGCGTTGCTCGAGCTCACCGAGTCGCCGGAGGTGGCGACCCGCTGCGCCGCCCTGCGCGCGGAGGTCCGGGCGGAGGGTGGCGCCCGGGCCGCGGCCGACGTCGTGGAGTCCCTGCTGCCGGCGTGAGTCAGGAGTCGGCGGGGGCGCGGGAGACCATCCAGCGGTGCCCGGCGGGGTCGACGACGACGCCGCCGCGCCCGTAGGGCGAGTCCGTGACCGGCCGCTCCAGGTACGCACCCCGCGCGACCGCCCGTTCCACCACGGCGTCGGGGTCGGCGACCTCGAGGCGCAGCGACACCGACACCGCGTCCGGCGCCGGCGCCCGCAGCCCCAGCTCGGGGAACTCCTCGGCGAGCATCACGACCGAGTCGCCGAGCGCCATCTCCGCGTGCCCGATCCGCCCGTCCGGCATCACGATCGGCTCGCCGCGGCGGACCGCGCCGAACACGTCGACGTAGAAGTCGAGGGCGGCCTCGGCGTCGGGGACGGCCAGGTACGGGGTCAGCGTGTGCAGCGGCAGTGCCGCCGCGGCGGTGGTCGCGGACTCGTCGGTCAGGCTCACGCGGCCCTCCTCGCTCTCGGGCCCGAGCACCAGCCGTTCGAGGCGCCCGCGCAACCGCGCGGCGAACCCCGGATCGGGGTGGACGGGCCGGATCGGCTCGCGGAGGACGTCCAGCGGATCGGTCATGCCGGGCCTCCTCCGGTCCAGTCGGTGTGGGCGGTGTAGCTGCGCCGGTACGCGCCGCGCGCCCGGACGAGCAGCGCCTCGGTGGCGTGCACGGTCCGGCCCATGATCTCGGCGACCTCGGGGACGGAGAGCCCGTCGAGGTAACGCAGGGTCAGGGCGGCCCGGTGCTGCGGGGCCTGGGCGTCGAGGACCTCGCGGGCGAGCAGGGCGTCGAGCTCGGCCTCCCAGGGGTCCTCGGCCTCCGGTGCCTCCAGCACCCGGAGCGCGCGGTCCCGGATCTCCAGCGACCGCCAGTGGTCGACGAGCTTGTGCCGGGCGATCCCGACCAGCCACGCCGTGCTGACCCGCGGCGTGCCGGACCGGCACGCCGCGACCGCGGCCAGGAACACCTCCGCCGTGAGGTCCTCGGCGAGCGCCCGCCGGCCGCAGCGGGCCAGCAGGTAGCCGTAGATCTCGGGCAGCGCGGAGTCGTACAGGGCGAGCAGGTCGAGCCCCGGGTCGGGCTCGACCCCGCTCGTGGGGCCCTGTGGTCCGCTCACACCCCTCCATCGGACGGCGCGGCGGCGCTCCGACGGTCGTTCACCCGATCGTCGTACTCAGGCACCGGCGAGGAACGCGAGCAGGACCTCGGTCCAGCGGTCCGCGGCGTCGACGTGCGGGCCGTGCCCGCTGCCGTCGAAGATCTCGACGGTGACCCGCCCGCCCGCGGCGGCGTACGCGTCGAGCACCTCGCGGATCTGGGTGACCATCGGCTGCGCGGGGAATCCCTCCTCGCCGGGCCAACCGGGGACCGCGCCGCTCGCGCCGAGCACGCCGAAGTCGAGCGGGGACGCGTCGGACACGACGAGGTCCGCGCTCCCGTGGGTCCAGAGCACCGGCGGCTTCGGGTCGAGGTCCACGAGGTCCGCCCACCGGCAGTACTTCGGCGACAACGCGTTCAGGATGCCGCGGCTGCCGGGCGCGATGCCCGGCCAGTGCGACGACGTCGCGGTGTCACCGGGGTAGCCGTCGTCGCCGACGAGGGTCTTGAGCACCTCCGCGACCAGGACGTCCTCGCGGTCCGAGGGCAGCTGGTAGGTCGGCGACCAGTACAGCGCCCGCATGACGTTGCGGATGGAGAAGGCGCTCTCGTCCGAGGCGTCCTGCGCGGCGAGCCGCGCGACGACCTCGGGGTTGGCCGCGCCGCCGCCCGAACCGGCGAAGTCGGGGGAGACCGGCGAGCCGTCGGCGCGGACGCCGCCGTAGCCGTAGGGGGAGACCGGGTCGAGGAAGGTCAGCGAGGCGACGGGCAGGCTCTTCGCGTACGCGGCGATCGCGGCGCCGGCCGTGGACCAGCCCACGAGGTGCGGCGGCCGGTCGATCCCGAGGGCGCGCAGCAGCGAGGCGGTGTCGTCCGCCCAGTCGCCGAGGCCGCGGGTGGCGTCGAGCGCCTTCGGCTCGGTGTCGCCGAAGCCGCGCATGTCCGGCGCGATCACCCGGTACCGCTCGCCCAACCGGGGCATGAGGTGCTCGTAGAAGCGGGCGGTGGAGAGGTTGCCGTGCAGCAGGACGAGCGGCTCGCCGCCCTCGGGACCGGACTCCAGCAGGTGCATGCGGAGGCGGTCGGTGTCGACGGTGGCGGACCGCACTCCGCGCAGCAGCGTCATGGCGTGATCGTCGGGGGCCGGTGGCGTGTGGTCAATCCGCCGTCCGGCAGGGTCGGGGACGTGCGCGTCGTCCTGGCCACCCCGCTCGACGAGGACCTCTGCCGGCTCGTCGAGGAGCGGGAACCCCGCCTGACCCTGGTCCGCGAGCACGCGCTGCTGCCGCCGATGCGCTGGCCCTCCGACCACACCGGCGACCCGGACTGGCGGCGCACCCCCGCACAGCAGCGGCGGTTCGAGGAGCTGCTCGACTCCGCCGACGCCCTCTACGGCATCCCCGGCGAGCACGACGCCGCCGCGCTGGCCCGTACCGTCGCGGCCAACCCCCGGCTGCGCTGGGTGCAGACCATGGCCGCCGGGGGAGGGGCCACGGTCCGTGCCGCGGGCCTCACCGCGGCGCAGCTGGAGCGGGTCGTCTTCACGACCACGGCGGGCGTGCACGGTGGCCCGCTCGCCGAGTTCGCCGTGTTCGGCCTGCTCGCGGGGGCCAAGACCCTGCCGCGGCTGCAGGCCCGGCAACGCGCGCACGAGTGGGGCCCGCGGTGGTTCATGGGGCAGCTCGCCGACCGGACCGTCCTCGTGGTGGGCCTCGGCGGGATCGGCCGCGAGGTGGTGCGGCGGCTGCGCGCCTTCGACTGCCGGGTGATCGGGACCGCGCGCCGGCCGGGGCCGCCGCCCGAGGGCGTCGACGAGGTGGTGCACCCCGACGACCTCGCCTCCGTCGTCGGGCGGGTCGACGGGATCGTCGTGACGCTGCCCGCCACGGCCGCGACCGAGCGCCTGATCGGCCCCGCGATGCTGGCGGCGGTCCGGCCGGACTGCACGCTGGTCAACGTCGGGCGCGGCACGGTGATCGACGAGCCGGCCCTGGTCGAGGCGCTGCGCGACGGGCGGATCGGGTTCGCCGCGCTCGACGTGGTGGCGGAGGAGCCCCTCGACCCGGCCAGCCCGCTGTGGGACCTCGAGAACGTCCTGATCAGCCCGCACACCGCCACCCTCGACCGGCAGGAGGACCGGCGGATCGCGGAGCTGTTCGCGGACAACGCCTCCCGCCTGCTCGACGGCCGCCCACTACGCAACATCGTCGACACCGTCGAGTTCTACTGAGCGCGTTCGTCTCGCCCGCGTGGCTCGCGTCGCACTCGCCGCCGTGGCCGGGGTTCGCACTGGTCGGGCTCGGTATCCGGCCCTGTCCCGGGCCGCGGCGACGATCGGCGCCCGCATCCTGTGCGGGCGCCGGTGCCGTGTGGGGCGCTACGCCGTGACGGGGTGGTTCTGCCGCAGGCGGTAGCGCTGGACCTTCCCGGTCGCGGTCTTCGGCAGCTCCTCGACCACGATCACCGAGCGCGGCCGCTTGAACGAGGCCAGGCCCGCCCTGCAGAAGGCCACCACCTCGTCCGGGTCGACCACCGCACCCGCCCGCGGCACGACGTAGGCGACGGGCTTGTCCAGGCCGTCGGCGTCCGGGATCCCGACGACGACCGCCTCGGCCAGCGCCGGGTGCTCCAGCAGCCGGGACTCCACCTCGGCCGGCGCGACCCAGATCCCGCCGACCTTGAGCACGTCGTCCGTGCGGCCGAGGCAGGTGAGGCTGCCGTCGTCGTTGCGCACGTACTGGTCCCCGGTGCGCATCCACTCGCCCTGGAACACCTGCCGGTTCACGGCGGTGCGGCACCAGTACCCGGTGCAGATCGAGTCGCCGGAGATCCACAACATGCCGGACTCGCCGGTCCCGGAGATCACCGAGCCGTCCGTGCGGCGCAGCTCGATCTCGTAGCCGGGCACCGGGAAGCCCGAGCTGCCCGGCACGACGGCGCCGGGCCGGTTCGAGATGAAGATGTGCAGGGCCTCGGTGGAGCCGATGCCGTCGAGGATCTCGACGCCGAAGCGGTCCCGGATGCCGGTGAACATGCGGGCCGGCAGGGTCTCGCCGGCCGAGACGCCCTGCCGGACGCCGGCGAGGGCGTCGTCGGGCACGTCGGCGGCCAGCAGCGGGCCCCAGAAGCTGGGGACGCCGAACAGCAGCGTGGCGCCGTAGGTCCGGGCGTCGCTCGCGATGAGGTCCGGCGTCGGACGGGCGGGCTGCAGCACCGCCGAGGCGCCGACCGACAGCGGGAAGAACATCGAGTTGCCGATGCCGTACGCGAAGAAGAGCTTGGCGACGGACAGGCACACGTCGTCCGGCCGGATGCCGAGGACCTGCTGCCCGTAGGTCTCGGCGACGTAGCGGATGTCCGCGTGCCGGTGCATCGCGCCCTTGGGCTTGCCGGTGGTGCCGGACGTGTAGAGCCACAGGGCGGGCGACTCGTCCCAGGTGGGGTACGCGGCCTCGAGCGGCGCACCGGCGGCGAGCATCTGCTCCCAGGTCAGGGCACTGACGCCGGGCGCGGGCGCGACCGGGTCGGCGCCGGCGAGGACGAGCTGGCGCAGGTCCGGCGCGCTGGCCGCGGCGCTGTGCACGGCCTCGGTGAACTGGTGGCTGCCGATCAGCACGCGGGCACGGGAGTCGACGACGAGCGTGCCCAGCTCGGCGCCCGTGAGCATCGTGGAGCACGGCACGGCGACCGCGCCGAGGTACATGGTGGCGAGGATGCCGGTGAACAGCTCGACGTCGTCGGCCATGCAGAGCACGACCCGCTCCTCGGGACGCACGCCGATCCCGGCCAGCCCACCGGCGACCCGGCGGACCTCCGCGGCGAGCTCCGAGTAGGTGAGGGTGCCCCGCGGGTGGTGGACCGCGGTGCGGGCGCCGTCGCCCGCCGACACCCGGCTTTCGGTCAGGTACTCCGCAGCGTTGAAGAGTTCGCTCATGAACCGGGCTCCTGTGCCTGTTCGGGTGGTCGAACTCTACAGCGAGATCACGCGCCGTCAACGACGCGTAGAAGATCACCTCTCCCGTGCGCGGCGGGGATTTGCTACCAATGAGTCGGGGTAGGCGCCGGTGCCACCCCTTCGTAGGAGGTATTCGTGACGACCGCCCCTCCGACGCCCGTCGTCGGACTCCGTCGTGAGCGGGAGGTGCTGACGGTCGCCCTGGCGACCGGCCGGCACGTCGTGCTCGAAGGGCCGCCCGGCACGGGCAAGTCCACCCTGCTGCGGTCGATCGCGCGCGAGGCCGGGCAGCACGTCGTGTTCGTGGAGGGCAACGCCGAGCTCACGCCGGCCCGCCTGATCGGCGCCTTCGACCCGGCGCAGGTGCTCAACGAGGGTTACCTGCCGGCGAGCTTCGTCGACGGCCCGCTGCTGACCGCCATGCGCGAGGGCGGGCTGCTCTACCTCGAGGAGCTCAACCGGGTCCCCGAGGAGACGCTCAACGTCCTGATCACCGTTCTCACGGAGGGTGAGATCGCGGTGCCGCGGCTCGGCACGGTCACGGCGGGGCCGGGCTTCCGGCTGATCGCCGCCATGAACCCGTTCGACGCCATCGGGACCGCCCGCGTCAGCCAGGCCATCGCCGACCGGATGTGCCGGGTGGTGCTCGGCTACCAGTCCGAGGACGCGGAGCGGGCGATCACGACCTCGGTGAGCGGGGTGGACGGCTGGGTGAACGAGCTGTCCGTCGGGCTCACGCGGGCCACCCGCGAGCACCGGGACCTGCGGATGGGCTCGTCCGTCCGCGGGGCGATCGACCTCGCGCACGTGCTCACCGGGCTCGCGCAGCTGCGCGGCGAGGACAAGCCCGCCCGCGAGACCGCGCGCGACGCCGCGCACGCCGCCCTGTCCGGCCGGATCAAGGTCGCCGACGGGCTGGACCGCACCCCGGAGTCGGTGATCGACGAGCTGCTGGAGCGGCTCTGGCCGGAGGACGCGCCCGAGCCGACCGACCGGGAGGAGTCCGACCCGGGAAAAGCTGACGGCCCCCCTCCTCCGGGATCGGGGGGCCAGTCCGGGCGGGACAAGCCGCAGAACAGCCGGGGCCAGCGCACGATGGGCCGCGGCGAGCTCGGCTCCCGGCACGAGCGTTTCGAGGAGATCTCGCCGGAGGTCGGCCAGCTCGACGAGGCGGCGTTCGACTCGGCGCTCGCCGAGAACCCCGAGCAGGCCGCGGCGCTGCTCGCCGACCTCGCGGTCGCCACGGACGCGACGCTGCGGGCCCAGGCGCGCAAGCTCGCGGGCCGGGTGTTCATCCAGCTCGGCAAGGTCGGGCCGGCCAAGGCGCGGGGCACCCGGAAGATCGCCCCGGCCAAGGGCGGCGACGGCGACCTCGACCTGGACCGCACGCTCGACAACTGGCAGCCGACGGCGAGCCGGCGGCCGCGGCCGGACGAGATCGTCACCCGGGGGTGGACGGCCCACCGGCGTGCGGTGTCGCTCGTCGTCGACATCTCGGGGTCGATGCAGGGGCTGGCCGTGGCGCTGGCAGCAGTGTCCGCGGCCGGCGTCGTACTGGCGTCGGAGTCGGGTTCGGGCAAGCTCGAGCCCGGCGTGCTCGCCTTCGGCTCCCAGGTGCGCACCCTGCAGCGGCAGGGCGTGCGCCGGCCGCCGGACGAGCTGATCGGCGAGCTGGTCGCGCTGCGCGGGCACGGCACCACGGACGTGGCGGCGGCGCTGCGCGAGGCGTCGGTGCAGCTGGCGGGCGCGGTCGCCGACGAGCGGATGGTCGTGCTGCTGTCCGACTGCCTGCACACCTCGGGCGACGACCCGCTCACCGCCCTCGGCGGCATCGACCGGGTGCACGTGCTCTGTCCGCTGCCGGACGAGGACGCCGAGAAGGCCGCCCGCGCCCTCGCGGCGAAGGGCGGCGGCAGCTACCAGGCGGTGCGGCGGCTGGCCGACATCGCCCCGGCCCTGACCGCGGTCCTCTGCTGACCCGTGAGTGCCTACTGCCCCTAGAGGGGCGGTAGGCACTCACGACCCCCGGTGACCTGCGCGGGTAGGGTTCGGCGCCGTGGGGACCATCGTCAGCTTCCAGGCCCATCCCGACGACGAGTCGATCACCACCGCGGGCACCCTCGCCAAGGCCGCCAAGGCCGGGCACCGCGTGGTGCTGGTCTTCGCGACGCGCGGTGAGCTGGGCGAACCCGTCCCGGGCGCGCTGGCCGACGGCGAGCAGCTGTCGGTGCGGCGCTCCGCGGAGTGCTACGAGTCGGCCAAGGTCCTCGGCGCCGCGCGCGTGGAGTTCCTGGGCTACGTCGACTCCGGGATGATGGGCGACCCGACCAACGACGCCCCGTACTGCTTCTGGCAGGCGGGCGTCGACCAGGCGGCGCGGCGGCTGGCGGTGATCCTCGAGGAGGAGGAGCCGGACGTCCTCACCACCTACGACGACAACGGCAGCTACGGCCACCCCGACCACATCCAGGTCCACCGCGTCGGCAAGCGGGCGGCGGAGCTGGCCGGGGTGCCGGTCGTCGCGCAGAACACGATCAACCGCGACTGGATGCTGCGTGGCATGCGCGGGCTGCGGGCCTCCGGCGAGATCCCCGAGGGCTGGGAGACCCCGGACGAGACGATCCCGCCGCCCACCTTCGGCAAGCCCGAGGCCGAGATCACCCACCGGGTCGAGGCCGTGGACTTCGCGGAGCAGAAGCGCGCCTCGATGCGGGTGCACGCCAGCCAGATGGGGCCCGAGCACTTCATGCTCGCCATGCCGGACCCGATCTTCGCGATGGGCTTCGGCACGGAGTTCTACATCGTCACCGACCCGCCCAGCCCCGCCGCCGCGCCGGAGGTCTTCACGGACCTCTTCCTCCCGATGCGTCCCTGAGCACCCGCTCCCGCAGCGCGGTTCAGCCGTCGCGGGCGGCCCGGCCACTCAACCCGACCCGCGATGTGGGCGTTGGGCGCCTACGTCCGTACGAGGCCCCGGCACACCAGCTCGACCGTGAGGGCCACCGCCACCGTCTCGACGGCCAGGAGCAGCACCAGCACGAGCAGCTGCACGGCGCCGGCCTCGACCGGGGAGGCGCCGCCGAGCAGCATGCCGACGTAGGCGCCCGGCAGCGTGACGAGCCCGACGGTCCGGGTCTGGTCGAGGGCGGGCACCAGCGCCTGGGCCGCGCTCGGGCGGGCGATCTCCACGTTCGCGTCGCGGGGGAGGAACCCCAGGGACAGGGCCGCCTCCACCTCGCCCCGGCGCGCGATCAGCTCGTCGCGCATCCGCCTGCCCGCCAACGAGGTCGCGGTCATCGCGCCGCCGATGAGGATGCCGGCCGTCGGGATCACGGCGATCCCGGTCGCCGGCACCACTCCGCCCGCCACGAGCAGCGCGACGACCGGCAGCGGGCCCGCCGTGATCGGCAGCACCACCCACCAGCCGCTCGGGTGCCGGGTGAGGCGGCGCGCGGAGGTGAAGGCCGCCACTGCGACCATCAGCAGCACGAACAGCGCACTGGTCCCCAGCGACCGCACCACCACGCCGATCAGCAGCGACACCGCGCCGAGCTGGACGACCGCCCGCGCCGACGCCAGCACGGCGGCCCGCGCCGTCCCCAGCTGCGCGAGGAGGGCGGTCGCCGCGGCGATCAGGACCGCGAGCGCAGCGGCCACCGCGAGGCCGGGCCCGGCGTTGAGCGTCACGCCGGAATTGTCGGTGGGGGAGGGCAGGCTGGCGTCGCGACCGCGCCGCAGACCTACTCCTTCCGCGCCGAGCTGTGGGTGTGGGACGCCCGCCGACACGACACGTGGACCTTCGTGAGCCTGCCTCCGGAGATCGCCGAGGAGATCGGCGAGCGGGCCCCGCCCACGGCGGGGTTCGGCTCGATCCCGGTCGTCGTGCGCGTCGGCGCCACCACGTGGCGGACATCGATCTTCCCCGAACGCCGCGCGCGGCACCTACGTCCTGCCGGTCAAGAAGGCCGTGTGTCGCAACGAGGGGCTGGCCGAGGGTTCGGTCACGGCGGTCGAGCTCGCGCCGCGGGACGTGTGACCCCACCGACGGGGGAGGTCCGGGCCCCTGCCTGGCCCCCCTCGGTTGGTCGTTCTACCCTGCGTAGAGCACAATGCCCGTGCGAACCGTGCCCGCTCCCCTCGGCACAGCCCGAGGGCGTGCGGTCCGGTTGGCGGGAGATAGAGTCCGGACCTGGCCCACCACCTTGAGCCAGCGAGGTTCAGCGAGGTCCAGTGCAGGAGGCACAGTGACAGCCGTCGCGCCCAAGCCGATCACGACGCGCCCGTACCCGGCGCGTCGGACGGGTAAGGGTTCCACGTTCCTGAAGATGCTCCGGACGACGGACCCCAAGGACATCTCGATCCTGTACATGGTCACGTCGTTCGGCTTCTTCATGGCCGGCGGGGCGATGGCGCTGCTGATCCGTGGCGAGCTCGCGCGGCCCGGGCAGCAGTTCCTGTCGAGCGAGCAGTACAACCAGCTGTTCACCATGCACGGCACGATCATGCTGCTGCTCTACGCCACGCCGATCCTCTTCGGCTTCGCGAACTACATCGTCCCGCTGCAGATCGGCGCCCCGGACGTGGCGTTCCCGCGGCTGAACGCCTTCTCCTACTGGCTGTTCCTGTTCGGCGGGCTGATCGTGCTGTCCGGGTTCCTCACGCCCGGCGGCGCCGCGGACTTCGGCTGGTTCGCCTACACGCCGCTGTCCGACGCGATCCGCTCGCCCGGTGCGGGCGCCGACCTGTGGATCATGGGTCTCGCGGTCGGTGGTCTGGGCACGATCCTCGGCGGCGTCAACTTCGTGACCACGATCGTCTGCATGCGCGCCCCCGGCATGACGATGTTCCGGATGCCGATCTTCACCTGGAACATCTTCATCACGTCGCTGCTGGTCCTGATCGCGTTCCCGGTGCTCACCGCGGCCCTGTTCGGCCTCGCGGCGGACCGCCACCTCGGTGCCCACGTCTTCGACCCGGCCAACGGCGGCGTGATCCTCTGGCAGCACCTGTTCTGGTTCTTCGGCCACCCCGAGGTCTACATCGTCGCGCTGCCGTTCTTCGGCATCGTGTCCGAGATCTTCCCGGTGTTCAGCCGCAAGCCGATCTTCGGCTACAAGACGCTGGTCTTCGCGACCATCGCGATCGCGGCGCTGTCCGTCGCCGTGTGGGCGCACCACATGTACGCGACCGGCGCGGTGCTCCTGGCCTTCTTCTCGTTCACCACGTTCCTCATCGCGATCCCGACGGGCATCAAGTTCGTCAACTGGATCGGCACGATGTGGAAGGGCAAGCTCACGTTCGAGACGCCGATGCTGTTCTCCGTCGGCTTCCTCGCGACGTTCCTGTTCGGCGGACTGACCGGCGTGCTGCTGGCCTCCCCCCCGATCGACTTCCACGTGTCCGACACGTACTTCGTGGTGGCGCACTTCCACTACGTGCTCTTCGGGACGATCGTGTTCGCGACCTACGCGGGCATCTACTTCTGGTTCCCGAAGATGACCGGCCGGATGCTCGACGAGACGCTGGGCAAGTTCCACTTCTGGACCACGTTCATCGGCTTCCACATGACGTTCCTCGTCCAGCACTGGCTGGGCAACGAGGGCATGCCGCGCCGGTACGTCGACTATCTGGGCACGGACGGCTTCACCACGCTGAACATGATCTCCTCGATCGGCGCGTTCGTCCTCGGGGCGTCCACGCTGCCGTTCATCTGGAACGTGTTCCGCAGCTACCGGTACGGCCGCGTGGTCACGGTCGACGACCCGTGGGGCTTCGGGAACTCGCTGGAGTGGGCCACGAGCTGCCCGCCGCCGCGGCACAACTTCACCGAGCTGCCGCGCATCCGCTCCGAGCGCCCGGCGTTCGAGCTGCACTACCCGCACCTGGTGGAGCGGGCCCGGGCCGAGGCGCACGTCGGCGGGCACCCCGCCCCGTCCGAGATCGCCGCGCAGGGCGTCTCGCGGGAGACCCAGCCCGACGACGACCCGCGCTCCCGGTAAGTGCCACAGCACGATCAGGCCCGGTCGACCGTCCTCGTGACGGTGACCGGGCCCGACCGTCCCGGCGTCAGCTCGGTGCTGTTCACCGTGCTCACACGCCACGCGGTCGAGCTGCTGGACGTCGAGCAGGTCGTGATCCGCGGCCGGCTCACCCTCGGCGCGCTCGTCGCCGTCGCGCACGATCCCGAGGAGCTGCAGGAGGCCGTCGAGGCCGCGATGCACAGCATCGGGATGCAGGTCCACACCTCGATCGGCACGAACGGCCAGGGGCGGCGTCAGTCCACGCACGCCGTCGTGGTGCTCGGGCGGCCGATCACGGCGCGGGCCTTCGGGATGGTCGCGCAGGCGCTGGCGGACGTCGGGGCCAACATCGACTCCATCCGTCGCGTCGCGGACTACCCGGTCACCGGGCTGGAGCTGGAGGTCTCGCCGAACCCCGACGATCCCGAGCAGCCGCACGGCACGTTGCGCACCAAGCTGGTCGAGGTCGCCCGCGAGGCCGGGGTCGACGTCGCCGTGGAGCGCGTCGGGCTGTCCCGGCGCAGCAAGCGGCTCATCGTGTTCGACGTCGACTCCACCCTCGTGCAGGGCGAGGTCATCGAGATGCTGGCCGCCCGGGCCGGTGCCGAGGACGAGGTCCGGCGCGTCACCGAGGCCGCCATGCGCGGCGAGCTGGACTTCGCGCAGTCCCTGCGGGCGCGCGTCGCCACGCTGAAGGGGCTGCCGGAGTCGGTCATCGACGAGGTGGCCGCCGAGCTGGAGCTCATGCCCGGCGCCCGCACCACGATCCGCACGCTGAAGCGGCTCGGGTTCCGCACCGGCGTCGTGTCCGGGGGGTTCACCCAGGTCATCGAGGGCCTGGTCACCGAGCTGGGTCTCGACTTCTGCGCTGCCAACACCCTCGAGATCGAGGACGGCCGGCTGACCGGACGCGTGGTCGGCGAGATCGTCGACCGGCCGGGCAAGGCGGAGGCGTTGCGGCGCTTCGCCGCGGAGCACGAGATCCCGGTCGAGCAGACCGTCGCGGTGGGCGACGGCGCCAACGACATCGACATGCTCTCGGCTGCCGGGCTGGGCATCGCGTTCAACGCCAAGCCCGCCCTGCGGGAGATCGCCGACACGGCGCTGTCGCAGCCCTACCTCGACGTCGTGCTGTTCGTCCTGGGCATCACGCGGGACGAGGTGGAGCGCGCCGACGCCGCCGAGGGCGTCCTGCGGCGGGTGCCGATCGCGTGAGCGCCCAGCCGGAGCAGCCCGAGGAGCCCGTGGCCGCCGACGAGCCTCTGGCCGCCGACGAGCCCCGCGCGCCGGTGCTCGCGCCGCTCGGGGCGCGCTACTCGGGCGCGCCCGCGGTGATCCCGCCGGAGGCCGACGGCGTGGTCCGAGCGATGCCCGTGATCCTGCGGATCGAGCGGGAGCTGCCCGCGCGGACCGCGCTGCTCGAGGCGGCGGCACAGGCCGCGCTCGCCGTGTGCGTGGACGCACGGGCGCAGGGGGAGTGGCACGAGCCGCTGCGGGCCTGGGTCGACGGCCGCATCCGCAAGATCGCGCGGCGGGCCCGCGGCGCGCACTGGGCGGCGGCCCAGGAGCTGCCCGGCGTCACGGTCGAGGTCGACGGCGCCGAGGCCCGGGCCCTGCTGCCCGGCCCCGTCGACGACGTCCCCAAGGCCGTGTCGCGGCTGCAGATCGGCGGCACGGACCTGCCGTCGGACGACCCGGGCCAAGTCCCTGAGGGCGTCCCGCTGATCGTGGTCAACCCGGCCGTGGACATGACGGTCGGCAAGGCCGCCGCGCAGGTCGGGCACGCCTCGATGATCCTCGCCGCGGTACGGGGGTGGACCGGGGCGCCGCGGTTCGCGGTGCGCCGCGACCCGGCCCTGTGGGAGGCCCTGCTGGCCCGCGACGACGTGGTGTGCGTCCGCGACGCGGGCTTCACCGAGGTCGACCCCGGCACCATCACCTGCGCCGCCGCCGACTGACGAGCGGGTCGCACGCGGCTCGTCGGGGCGGTCAGGCCTCCCGGAGGCGGGTGAGGGCGGCGCGGACCTTCCCGGCGTCGGTGGTCTGCCAGAAGGGCGGCAGCGACGCGCGGAGGAAGCCGCCGTAGCGGGCGGTGGCGATCCGCGGGTCCAGGATCGCGACCACCCCCCGGTCGTCGGTGCCCCGCAGCAGCCGGCCGGCGCCCTGGGCGAGCAGCAGCGCGGCGTGGGTGGCGGAGACCGTGAGGAAGCCGTTGCCACCCCGGGAGTCCGCCGCCTTCTGCCGCGCGGCGACCAGCGGGTCGTCCGGGCGCGGGAAGGGGATCCGGTCGATGATCACGCAGCTCAGCGAGGGGCCCGGGACGTCGACGCCCTGCCACAGCGACAGCGTGCCGAACAGGCAGGTCTCGGTGTCCTCGGCGAACCGCTTGACCAGCAGCATCGTGGAGTCGTCCCCCTGGCAGAGCAGCGGGACGGACAACCGCCCGCGCAACGCCTCGGTGGCCTGCTTCGCGGCCCGCATCGAGGAGAACAGCCCGAGCGTGCGCCCGCCCGCGGCCTCCACCAGCCCGGCGATCTCGTCGAGGTACTCCGGCGCCAGCCCGTCCCGCCCCGGGGGCGGCAGGTGCTTGGCCACGTAGAGGATCCCGCTGCGCCCGTGGGCGAACGGCGAGCCGACGTCGAGGCCCTTCCACCGCGGCGCGTCCGGGTCCCGGACGGGGTCCGCCGAGTCCCCGCCCGCCGACTCCACCCCGCCCTCGGGACGGGCCGACACGATCTTCTCCGGCGGCAGCCCCCACTGCCGGGCCAGCGCGTCGAACGAGCCGCCCAGGGCCAGGGTCGCGCTGGTGAGCACGGTGGTGCGCTGCCCGAACAGCCGCTCCCGCAGCAGCCCGCCGACGGACAGCGGCGCCACCCGCAGCACCTTGTGCCGGGCGCCGTCCGGGCCCTGCTCGGCCAGCCACACGACGTCGTACCGCTTGGCGGGGTCCGGCTCCTCGAAAGCCTTCAACACCCGCACGACGGACTCGGACACCTCGTCGAGCAGCGCGAGCGCGAGCTTGCGCCCGGTGGCGCCCTCGGGGTCCTCGCGGCGCTCGCCGCCGAGTGCCTGCCGACACATGCCGGCCGCGTCCCGGATCACCGTGAGCGCGCCGGTGGCGGCCTGCGGGATCGCCTCCCAGCGCCCGTTGGGCAGGTCCTCGAGCACCATGCCGAGGCCCTCGCCCGCCTCGGCCAGCCGGTCCGCCAGCGCCTGGTCGACGAGCTTGCCGCAGCGCCGCGCCGCCGCGGCGACCGTGCCCGCCGTGAGCTCCCCCGTGGCGGCGCCGGTGACCCGGTCGACCAGCTCGTGGGCCTCGTCGACCACCACGACGTCGTGCTCCGGGAGCACCTGGGCCTCGCCCATCGCGTCGATCGCGAGCAGGGCGTGGTTGGTGACGACGACGTCCGCCCGGCCGGCCTCCGCCCGCGCCTTCTCGGCGAAGCAGTCCTCGCCGACGGGGCACCGCGAGACGCCGAGGCACTCCCGCGCGGTGACCGAGACCTGGCGCCAGGCGTTGTCCGGCACGCCGGGGACCAGCTCGTCCCGGTCCCCGGTCTCGGTGTCCGACGCCCAGTCGTGCAGCCGCTTGACGTTGCGCCCCATGGCCGAGATCGCGAACGCGTCGAACAGCTGCTCCTCGCCCGGGTCGGCCATCTGCTCGTCGCCGTGGAGCTTGTTGAGGCACAGGTAGTTCCGGCGGCCCTTGAGGATCGCGAACGTGGGCTCGCGGCCGAGGGCGGGCTTGAGCGCCTTCGCAAGGCGGGGGAGGTCCCGGTCGACCAGCTGGCGCTGCAGCGCGATGGTGGCCGTGGAGATCACGACGGTGGTGTCGCGGGCCATCGCGTGCCGGATCGCGGGCACCAGGTAGGCCAGCGACTTGCCCGTGCCGGTGCCGGCCTGCACGGCGAGGTGCTCGCCGCTCGACAGCGCCTTGCGCACGGCCTGGGCCATCGCGTCCTGTCCCTCGCGGCGCGTGCCGCCGACGGCCGTGACGGCCACCTCGAGCAGCTCGGCCACGCCCGGCAGGTCCTGGGACCGGACGGGCGGGGAGGCGGAGGCGAGGGGCACCGCCCGACGATAGCCGCCGGCACCGACAGGTCCCGCCAACCGGCCCGGTCGGGCGCGGGGAACCGCGCCGAGGTCGGGATGGTCACACGTGACGTCGTCCCGTTACGGCAGCTCACGCGGGGGTAGGTGGGCATCATGAACCGGGTGACGTCCACGCAGATCCGACCCGAGGCGGACCGGTACCCCATGGTGCTGGAGGTGACGCCGCGCTACAGCGACCTGGACCCGAGCCGCCGCGTCGGCCGGGAGGCGCTGGTCCGCTGGTTCGAGGACGCCCGGGTGACCACCGAGCACCGGGCCTTCCCCGAGCGCACGTTCGGCAACCGCCCGGCCGGGACGGGGCAGCTCCTCGCCTCGATCAACGTCGACGTGCTCGCCCCGCTGCGCATCGCCGACGACTACCGGGTCGGCATGGCCGTGAACCGGGTCGGCGGCTCGTCGTTCAGCTACGGCTACGGCGTCTTCACCGGTGCGGAGCTGGTCGCCACCGGCGAGTCCACCAGCGTGTGGGTGGAGGGCGGCCGGCCCGCGCCGCTGCCCGAGGAGATGCGCACCGCGCTCGCCGGCCTCGTGCTGCCCGAGGCCGCCCCGACCGCGCGCCGGGAGTTCGACGCGTCGCGCCTCGTCCGCGAGAACTACCCGTTCCGCTACGACGTCCGGACCCGCTTCGGCGACATCGACACCAACCGGCACGTCAACAACGTGGCCCTCGCCGGCTGGTACCTCGACGGCCTCGCCGAGCTGCACACCGACGTCCTCGGCTACCCGCTCGGCGGGCCGCTCGACGGGCTGTCCCCGAGCTCGCTGCGCGTCGAGTACCGCGACCAGGTGCACTACCCCGGCATCTACCAGCTGCGGGTCGGCGTCCTGGAGCTCGACGACCACGAGGTCCGCTACGCCTGCGGGCTCTTCGACGGGCACCGCTGCGTCGGGCTGGCCGACGCCGCCGGCGCCGTCCGGGCCGTCGATGCGGACGGCCGGGACGTCGACCTGCGCGCCGCGTTCGAGCCGTTCCGCATGCGCGGCTGAGCTACGCGGTCGCCCGGTAGAAGGTCAGCCCACCGAGCCGGGTGCGCCCCCGGCTCACGGTCGTCGCGTCGGTGAAGCCGGCCTGCGCGAGCAGGTCGAGCACCGACGGGCCCTGCCCGTGACCGTGGCCCTGAGCGTGACCGTGCCCCTGCCCGTGGCCGTGCCCGGCCCCGTGGTCGTGTCCTCCGCGCAGCCGGAGGAGGAGCCCGTGCAGCCCGTTCACCAGGGCGAACACGCCCCCTGACTCCCGCGGGTCGTGGTCGAGGTCCATCAGGTGCAGGCTCCCGCCCGGTGCGAGCACCCGGCGGACCTCGCGCAACGCACCCACCTTCGCGTCCTCGGGCAGGTGGTGGAGCATCAGCGAGGACAGGACCCGGTCGACGGTCCCGTCGCCGTACGGGAGCGACTGGGCGTAGGCCTCGTCGAGCTGCAGGGCCAGGCCCGCGCGCTCGGCCTTGCGCCGGGCGAGGGCGAGCGCCTCGCCGTCGGGATCGGTCCCGATGACCGTCGCGCCGGGCACCGCGCGCTTCGCCAGCAGCAGGACGTTGCCGGTGCCGCAACCGATCTCCAGCACGGTCGCGCCGGGCTCGATCGCGGCCTGCGCCACGAGCTGCCAGTAGGAGTCGCCGACCCCGGCGAGCTTGCCGAAGCGGTCGTAGAAGGGCAGGAACGCGGGGTTGATCATCGCGGGCAGGTAGTCCCGCGTCTCGGTGGTCGGCACGGTGCACTCCCGGGGCGTACGAAGTTCGGTGGTTCCCTGCTAGCGTCCATGCCACGTGAGCTGCGGACAAGGGACGAAGTGTGGCTGCAGGGGGACGTTCTTCGGGTGAGGTCGTGCGCCGGACCGCGCAGGACGTCCCGCTGCTCGACTACGTCCGCCGGCCCGGGCTCCCGGCGGTCACCGTGCAGCACTGGGTCGGGGACCACCCGTCCGAGGGGCCGCGGTTCAGCGGGACCCACGCCCACGACTTCCTGCTGCTCCTCTACGTCGCGTGCGGCAGCCTCGTCGCGAGGGTGGACGGGCGTGACCGGACGATCGCCACGGGCGACGCGTTCGTCATCGCGCCCGGCGCCGTCGTCACGCCCGGGCGGCCGGACCCCGACGGCGACGTCTGGGCGGTCTCCTTCCCGCCCGACGCCGTCGACCCGGGAGCCGCCGCCCCGCTCGTCTCCTGGCGCGGACACCCGTTGCTCGCCCCGTTCGTCGGCAACCACCGCGGCGGCGGGCAACGGCTGCGGGTCCCGCCCGACGACCGCGCGGCCTGGCTCGCCCACCTCACCGACCTCGACGCGGAGCTGCGCGGCCGCCGCGACGGGTACGCCGACGCCGCCCGCGCCCACCTCACCCTGCTGCTCGTCCGGCTCGGCCGACTCGGCATCGACCTGCCGGACGAGCTCGACGTCGATCCCCTCGTCGCGGAGGTGCTCGAGATCGTCGAGTCCCGGTACCACGAGGCCATCTCGCTGCGGGACGTCGCCGACGCGGTCGGGCTGACGCCGGGGCACCTCACCACGGTCGTCGGGCGGGCGACCGGCCGCACCGTGCAGCAGTGGATCACCGAGCGGCGCATGCGGGAGGCGCGCCGGCTGCTGGCCGACACCGACCTCACCGTCGCCGACATCGCCCGGCGGATCGGCTACCGGGACGCGGGCTACTTCGTCCGCCGCTTCCGCAGCGCCCACCGGGTCACCCCGACGGCGTGGCGCCGCGGGACGCCGTGAGCCGCTAGGCGATCACGACTCCCGCCTCCCGCATCTCCACGAGCGCGAGCCGGGTGGTCGCGGGCAGGACGCCGGCGCACAGCTCCAGCAGGACGCCGGTGTCGAGCCCGGCGCGGCGGGCGTCGAGCGCGGTGGCCTTCACGCAGTGGTCGGTGGCGAGCCCGGCGATGTCGATGGAGTCGACGTCGTGCGCCCGCAGCCACTCCACCAGCGTGAGCCGGCCCGGCTCGCAGCCCTCGAACCCGGAGTAGGCCGCGGCGTGGTGGCCCTTGTCGAACACGGCCTCGATCCGGGCGACGTCGAGCGCGGGGTGGAAGCTCGAGCCCGGCGTGCCGGCGACGCAGTGCACCGGCCAGGTGTCGATGAAGTCCGGGGTGTCGCTGAAGTGGCCGCCCGGCGCGACGTGCATGTCCCGGGTGGCGACGACGTGGTCGTAGTCGGCCTGCCGGACGTACTCGGAGATCGCGGCCGCGGTGGCCGCCCCGCCGGTCACGCCCAGCGAGCCACCCTCGCAGAAGTCGTTCTGGACGTCGACGACGATCAGCGCGCGCATGCTGTCAGTGCTCTTTCTCGCTACCCGATGCTCAGTGCTCCGGGAAGACGGTCGGGATGGCGGGCTCGCCGCGGGAGAGCTTGAGGCCCTCCCAGGGCACGGAGACGAGGGCCGCCCGCAGCCGCTCGCGCCCCTCCTCGAGGTTCGGCAGGTCGGCGACCGGCTCGCCCTCGCGGACCATCGGGATCGGCAGGACGCGGTCGTGCGGGCCGTGCTCGGGCCGCACGGTGACGGGGTGCACGACCTCCTCGACCGCGGTGCCCGTGGGTTTGTACCGGCGCAGTGCGGACTTCCGCCCGCCGCGGGACTCCTTGCTGCTGGAGCGCTTGGCGACCGGCCGGCCGTCGACCTCGACGAGCTTGTAGACCATCCCGGCCGTCGGGGCGCCGGACCCGGTGACCAGGCTCGTGCCGACGCCGTAGGAGTCGACCGGCTCGGCCCGCAGCGAGGCGATGGCGTACTCGTCCAGGTCGCCGGAGAGGACGATCTTCGTCTCGGTCGCGCCCAGGGCGTCGAGCTGCTCGCGCGCCTGCCGGGTGAGGACACCCAGGTCGCCGGAGTCGATCCGGACCGCACCGAGCTCGGGGCCGGCGGCCTCGATCGCGCGCTCGATGCCCTGCCGGATGTCGTAGGTGTCCACCAGCAGGGTCGTGTTCACGCCCAGGGTCTCGACCTGGCTGCGGAAGGCCGCCGACTCGTCGTCGTGCAGGAGGACCCAGGCGTGCGCGGCGGTGCCGGCGGTCGGGACGCCGTACCGGCGCCCGGCCTCGAGGTTCGACGTGGCGGCGAACCCGGCGAGATAGGCCGCGCGGGCGGAGGCGACCGCGGCCTCCTCGTGCGTGCGCCGCGATCCCATCTCGATCAGCGGCCGGTTGCCCGCCGCCGTGACCATGCGGGCGGCGGCGGAGGCGATCGCGCTGTCGTGGTTGAGGATCGACAGGAGGAGCGTCTCGAGGATCACGGCGTCGGCGAAGGTCCCCGTGACGGTGAGGATGGGGGAACCGGGGAAGTAGAGCTCGCCCTCGGGGTAGCCGTCGACGTCGCCGCTGAAGCGGTAGTCCGCCAGCCACTTCAGGGTGCGCTCGTCGAGCGCGCCCTGCAGCGAGGCGAGCTCGGCGTCGCCGAAGCGGAAGTCGCGCAGCGCGTCGAGCACCCGGCCGGTGCCCGCGACGACGCCGTAGCGGCGGCCGTCCGGCAGGCGCCGGGCGAACAGCTCGAACACGCACTGCCGCTCGGCGGTGCCGTCGGCCAGGGCCGCGGCGACCATCGTCAGCTCGTACATGTCGGTGAGGAGCGCGGTGCTGGCGCTCGAACCCGAGGGGCCGCTCATGCGGAGAGCCTATGCGGCGTTCTGCGGGAGCGCGTGTGCGTGACACCATGGACACATGTCCGCGCCGCTGAGCTCGCCCACCACCCAGGTGGACCCTGCCCTGGACGAGGACGTCGCGGGAGCGACCCCGTGGCAGGCCGTCGTCTGGAACGACCCGGTCAACCTCATGTCGTACGTCACGTACGTGCTGCAGAAGATCTTCGGCTACCCCGAGCCGAAGGCCACGGCGTTGATGCTCGACGTGCACCACAAGGGCAAGGCGGCCGTCTCCGCCGGGGACAAGGACAAGATCGAGGGCGACGTCGCCAAGCTGCACGCGGCCGGCCTCTGGGCCACCATGCAGCGCACGTGAACGGCTGGAAGCGCGCGGGGCGCGGGGCGCGGACCCGGTTCGTCGCGACCCTCGAGGAGCAGGAGTCGACGGTCCTGCGTGGGCTGGTCACCGAGGTCACCCAGATGCTCGACGGGCGCACCGCCGACACCCCGCAGGACGAGCTCGCCGAGCTGACCGGCATGCGCACCGGGCCGACCTCCCGCCCGGACGACCGGGTCCTCGCCCGCCTGCTGCCGGACTTCACCTCGGAGGACGCCGACCTCGCCGCCGGCCTGCGCTCGCTGCACGAACCCGAGCTCATCCAGGCGAAGAAGCACGCCGCGGAGTCCGTGCTCACCGCGCTGCCCGGCCGGGGCGGGCGGGTCGAGCTGACGGTCGAGCAGGCCGACGAGTGGTTGGCGGCGCTCAACGACGTCCGGCTCGCGCTGGGGACCGCCCTGGACGTCTCGGAGGAGACGCCCGAGGAGTTCCCGGAGGACGACCCCCGCGCCCCGCACCTCGGCGTCTACCACTGGCTCACCTTCGTGCAGGACTCGCTGGTCCAGGCGCGGATGCAGGTGCTGTAGGTCCTGCGCACCCCGATCGTGTTCACGATCGCAACGGGTTCGTCGCGGACGTGCCCGTGTCGGGTGGTTCGCTGAGATCATCCCGGCATGACCGCTCCTCGGTGGGACGACCCGGGTCCCGTCGTCCCCCGCTCCCCCCAGTCCCTCAGCTACTCACCCGTGCTCCGGGTCGACCCGGAGAGGGTGGAGGGGTTGGTGGGGAGGTTGGAGGGTGTGATTCGAGAGCTTGCGATGACCGAAGTGCGTTTGGCCTCCTTCATGTTCGTTGCAGCGCCAGGCAATGACGAAGTAAGCAGAAATGCGGCTCGGCAGGCCGTGAGCATGTTTGAGGGCGCTCGGTCTTATCTGGGAGAGTGGCGTCGACAGCTGATCGAAGCGAAGGAAGCGCTCGAGTCTCAGATGGCCGGTTACGTGAGCGCCGACAGCCGGAGTGCCTGACTGATGTCGAGGTGTGCGATTGGTGCTTGGCTTGCCGCATTCGCATTCGCAGTCGTTTCGACGGCCTGTTCCGGCCCCGCGACAACATCGGTAGAACAAGCTTCGGCGGCGCCAACGGCCGCGTCGACTCTCCAAGTTCCGGAGATCGCTGAGCCGCTCGACGCGTCCGGTCTCGCATCCTGCTCGATGCTCGGCGCGGAGCGCTTGCGTCGGCTCGGATTGGATGAATCGACTGGTCGTGATTACTCCACGAACATTGCGACGGGGTGTGCGTGGGTTGCGGTTGATGGGAATTATATGTCAAGCCTCGGACTCAGGACGGATGCAGGAGTCCAGCTGGCGTATGACCTGAGAGACTCGTTTCCGTCATTCGAGGAGGAAGAGGTCGACGGATACCCTGCTGTCCATCTTGGCTCGCCAAGTTCGGTATCTTGTCAATATTGGGTTGGAATCGCTGAGACTCAATCTTTCAATGTCGAGGTTCGTAATCTAACCGATTCGTCGCCTTCGTTGTGTGGCAGGGCTCGAGCAATGGCGTCGGAATTTCTGGACGCGCTGCGGAAGTAGGGGGAGCTGTGGCGGAGAGGGCGTACAACGGGACGGCGGTGGCGTTCGAGGGGATGACCTTGCCGGAGATCCGGGACCCCGTGGCGACCGGGCCGGGGCCGGGGTCGATGCGGGCGGCGGAGCAGGCGCTGGCCGAGGTGTCGCGGAAGCTCGCGGACGTCAACGCCGAGCTCGAGGCGCTGGAGCGGGAGTACGCGGACGCGCACGAGGGCGAGGCGGCCGAGGGCACGCGGATGTACCTGCGGAAGCTGGGGGAGCCGGGACGGGTCGGCACCGTCATGTTCCAGCTGGCGGCGCGGGCGCTGGGCGACCAGGCCGAGTACTACACGGTCGCACACCGGGAGCTCGCCGCCCTGCAGCCCTCCGACTCGCACCTCGGCAACTCCGCCACCTCGCAGCTCGCGCTGGAGCGGCAGCAGTCGGCCGCGCACGTCGCGAACCGGTACCAGGAGAACTCGAACGCCAACCTCTCGACCGCGTTCCAGGCCTTCACCCCGCTCGCGCTCCCGACGCCCGACACCGCCGCCGTCGCACCCGCCACCGCGCCCGGATGGCCCGATGACAGAGGTGCCGCCGTCTCGGCCGCGCCCACGACCGTTGCGACCGCTCCGCCCGGAACCGGGGGATCGCCGGCCCCACCGGGGATGCCCGCGCCGGTCCCGAGCGGTCCCACGGACGTCACGGCGCCGCCTGTGGCTCCGGCCGCGACCCCGCCGGGTCCCGCCGCCGCGTCCGGCCGCGCCGGCACGCCGAGCGCCACGCCCGTGCAAGGAACGCCGCCAGCCGGCCGCGCGCCGACGCCGATCGCAGGGCTGAGCCGCTCCACCAGGGCCGCCACGCCACCGCTCCCGTCCGGCGACCGGCCACTCGCACCCCGGGCCGCGGTCGACCTGCCGCCCGGCGTCCTCAGCCCCTCGGTGCCCCGGGCGCCCGGTAGGTACGGCAGCGCAAGCACGGCCATGCCCTCCGCGAGGCCGCTCGAGACCGGCCGCACCACGGCGCCCCGCACGACCGCCCCGCGCCTCGGTGAGCCGGCCCCGCGGCTCGCCCCGGTCGAGCGGCTACGCGGCGCCGACCCGCTGGCCGAGCAGGCACGCCCCGCCCCAGCGGCGCGATCGACGTCGTCGCACCTCCCCTTCGTGCCGGCGGGAGTGGGCGGCACCCGCCGCGGCGAGCCGCACCCGCGGCCGGACTGGCTGGTCGAGGACGATCCCGAGGGCGTCTGGCTGGCCGATGTCCCGACGTACGGACCGGGCGTCCTGCGCGGCGAGGACGGCGGTACGGGATCGGGCATGTGAGTCTCGTCGGGCGGATGTGCTCCGGACGGACGCGTTACGTACGCTGGCAACGTGCTGGTCATCCGGAAGGATCTCCTCGACGAGATCGTCGCCCATGCCCGCCGGGACCACCCGGACGAGGCCTGTGGCGTCGTCGCGGGTCCCGAGGGCTCCGACCGGCCCGAGCGGTTCATCCCGATGCTGAACGCGGCGCGCTCGCCCACGTTCTACGAGTTCGACTCGGGTGACCTGCTCCGGCTGTACCGCGAGATGGACTCGCGCGACGAGGTGCCCGTGGTGATCTACCACTCGCACACCGCGACCGAGGCCTACCCGTCGCGCACCGACATCTCGTACGCCTCCGAGCCCGAGGCGCACTACGTCCTGGTCTCCACCCGCGACTCGGCGGAGACGAACCACACGGGCCACGAGTTCCGGTCGTTCCGGATCGTCGACGGTGTGGTGACCGAGGAAGAAGTCGAGGTCGTGGAGACTTATATGTTCGCGCACACCGGCGCGGACGACGTCCCCGACCTCGGCTGACCCGTCCTCGCCACACCCTCACCGAACGAACCCGAGCAGGAGCACCGAAGAACCATGGCCGTCACCGTCTCCATCCCGACCATCCTCCGCACCCACACCGGGGGCGAGAAGGCCGTCGAGGCCAAGGGGGGCACCGTCGCCGAGGTGATCGACGACCTCGAGTCGCGGCACGCCGGCCTCAAGGACCGCCTCATCTCGGACGGGAAGCTGCACCGCTTCGTCAACATCTACGTCGACGACGAGGACGTCCGCTTCGCCGGTGGCCTCGAGGCCCCGGTCAAGGAGACCTCGACCGTCACCATCCTGCCGGCCGTCGCCGGCGGCATGCGCTGAGCTGACGGCACCGGGCGACGGGACCGAACCCCGCCGCCCTCTGCCCGCTCTTGGAGGAGCGATGGCGCGCTACGACTCCCTGCTGCAGGCCGTGGGGGACACCCCCCTGGTCGGTCTGCCGTCGCTGTCGCCCGCGGAGAACGTCCGGCTCTGGGCGAAGCTCGAGGACCGCAACCCCACCGGCTCGATCAAGGACCGGCCCGCGCTGGCCATGATCGAGAAGGCGGAGGCGGACGGTCTCCTCACGCCCGGCTGCACCATCCTCGAGCCGACGTCGGGGAACACGGGCATCTCGCTGGCGATGGCCGCGAAGCTCAAGGGCTACCGGATCGTCTGCGTGATGCCGGAGAACACGTCGGAGGAGCGGCGACAGCTGCTCACCATGTACGGCGCGGAGATCATCTCCTCGCCCGCCGCGGGTGGCTCCAACCAGGCCGTCGCGATGGCCAAGGAGCTCGCCGCCGAGCACCCGGACTGGATCATGCTCTACCAGTACGGGAACCCGGCGAACGCCGACGCGCACTACCGGACCACCGGCCCGGAGATCCTGCGGGACTGCCCGGAGATCACGCACTTCGTGGCGGGGCTGGGCACCACCGGCACCCTGGTCGGCACCGGCCGCTACCTGCGCGAGCAGAAGCCCGACGTGCAGATCATCGCCGCCGAGCCGCGCTACGGCGAGCTCGTCTACGGCCTGCGGAACCTCGACGAGGGCTTCGTCCCCGAGCTGTACGACCCCTCGGTCCTCACGGGCCGGTACTCGGTCGGCAGCTACGACGCCCTGCGCCGCACCCGCGAGCTGGTCGAGAAGGAGGGCATCTTCGCCGGCATCTCGACCGGCGGGATCCTGCACGCCGCGCTCGCGGTCGCCGAGAAGGCCGCCGGGTCCGGCGAGAGCGCCGACATCGTGATCGTGGTCTGCGACGGCGGCTGGAAGTACCTCTCCACCGGCGCCTACTCGGGCGAGCTCGACGACGCCGCGGAAGGCATCGAGGGCCACCTCTGGGCCTGAGTCACCCCAGATGGACGGCGGGCGTCGCCGCGGCGACGTCCCGCCGGGTCGCCTTCACCAGCACCAGGGGTCCGACGGTTCTGGTCCGATTCCGGTTCACGGCAGGGTGACGGTGTTCCCGCGTACTCTCGGCCACATGGCTGCGCCGCAGGTACCGAGCTCCCTCCCCGCCGCGCGGTCGTCGCGCGGCATCGCGCGCATCGTCCCGCCGCACCCGCTCGGGGCGGCCGTGGTCATGCTCCTGTTCACCGCGGTGCTCTACGCCGTGGAGTTCTACGACCAGATGTCGGGCCAGTACCTCGACAACGAGGGGATCATCTCCCGCAACGCCGACGGGGCGTGGGGCATCCTCTGGGCGCCGCTGCTGCACGGCGGGTGGCCGCACCTCTGGGCCAACACCCTGCCGTTCCTGGTCTTCGGCTGGCTCGCGATGGCGGGCGGGATCCGGCAGTGGGTCGGCGTCACGGCGCTGATCTGGCTCGGCAGCGGGGCGGCCGTGTGGCTCGTCGGGCCGAGCATGGCGTCGACGATCGGCATGTCCGGCGTCATCTTCGGCTGGTTGCTGTTCCTGCTGGCCAGGGGCTTCTTCGCGCGCTCGGGCCGGCAGATCGCGCTGGCCGTGGTCCTGCTGTTCCTCGAGGGTGGGATGCTGTTCGGCGTGCTCCCCGGCAACCCCGGGATCTCCTGGCAGGCCCACCTGTTCGGCGCGCTGTTCGGGATCCTGGCCGCGTGGATCGTCGCGCGGGCCGACCGCACGCCGGCGCCGGTCTGATGGTCGGCGCCGCGACCTCGCCCCCGCCCCCGATCACCGCAGGACACCCGTGACCGATCTCGACGCGCCCATCGGCATCTTCGACTCCGGCGTCGGCGGCCTCACCGTCGCCCGCGCCGTCATCGACCAGCTCCCCGCCGAGCGGATCGTCTACGTGGGCGACACCGCCCACGGCCCGTACGGCCCGCTGCGCATCGCCGACATCCGCCGGCACGCGCTCGCCATCGGGGACGACCTGGTCGACCGTGGCGTGAAGCTGCTGGTCATCGCCTGCAACACCGCCTCGGCGGCCTGCCTGGCCGACGCCCGCGAGCGCTACCCCGTGCCCGTCGTCGAGGTCGTCCTGCCGGCCGTCCGGCGCGCGGTCGCCGCGACCCGCAACGGCCGGATCGGCGTGATCGGCACGAAGGCCACCATCGCCTCCGGCGCCTACACGGACGCCTTCGCCGCGGCCCGGGACGTCGAGGTCACCGCCGTCGCCTGCCCGCGGTTCGTCGACTTCGTGGAGCGGGGGATGACGAGCGGGCGGCAGGTCCTCGGGCTCGCGCAGAGCTACCTGGAGCCGCTGCAGCAGGCCCGCGTCGACACCGTGGTGCTCGGGTGCACGCACTATCCGCTGCTCACCGGCGTGCTGCAGATCGTGCTGGGGCCGGAGGTCACGCTGGTGTCGAGCGCCGACGAGACGGCCAAGGACGTCGTGCGCACCCTCATGGCGTCGGACCTCGCGCGGGACCCGGAGACGGACCCGCCGCCGGGCCCGCACGAGTTCCTCGCGACCGGCGACCCGGAGCCCTTCCGGCGGCTCGGCCGGCGCTTCCTCGGCCCGGAGATCGGCCGGGTCCAGCAGGTGCCGACCGATGCCGTGGAGGCGCTCCGGTAGCGTCGGAGCGTGATCGGCGTCCTGGAGATCGTGGCTTACGTGGCCGCGGCGGCCGTCGCCCTGTACGGCCTGTTCACCACGGTCCGCAACCGCCCGCCGGACCGCACGCACCGGATCGCGGTCGGGGTGTTCGAGGCGGTCCTGGTCGTCCAGGCGGTCGTCGCGGCGGTGCGCGTGTTCACCGGCGTCCAGCTGCCCGAGCAGTCGACCTTCCTCATCTACCTGCTGGTCAGCGTGTGCGTCATGCCCATCGCCCTGCAGTTCGCCACCGCTGAGCCGACCCGCTGGGGCGGCACGGTGATCGCCGTCGGCGCGATCGGGACCGGGGTGGCCGTCTGGCGGCTGCACGACCTGTGGGTCGCCGGGAATGGCTGAGCCGACGAGGGGGCCGGGCAGGGAGCCGCGCGCGACGTCGAGCGGACCCGGCCGGGTCCTCATCGCCGTCTACGCGATCTTCGCCCTCTCCGCGACGGCGCGGGCCGGCGTGCAGATCGCCGCGAAGTTCGCCGAGGCGCCGGTGGCCTACCTGCTCTCGGGCCTCGCCGGCGTCGTCTACATCCTGGCCACGATCGGCCTGGCGGGGCACGGCCCCGGGTATCGACGGCTCGCCTGGGGCGCGGTCCTGTTCGAGCTGGTCGGGGTGCTGGTGGTCGGCACGCTGACCGTGTTCGACACCGGCGACTTCCCCGACGACACGGTCTGGTCGGTCTACGGGCGCGGCTACGGTTTCATCCCGCTGGTGCTGCCGTTCGTCGGGCTGTGGTGGCTGCGACGCACCTCGGCCAGGGGTTAGCCTCCTCACATGAAGGTCGTCGTGCTCGGCTGCTCCGGCAGCGGACCGGGGCCGGGCTCGCCGGCGTCCGGCTACCTCGTGGAGGCGGGGGGCACCCGGCTGGCCCTCGACCTCGGCAACGGCACCTTCGGCGCGCTGCAGCGCGCCCTGGACCCCTGGGCGCTCGACTCCGTGGCCTTCAGCCACCTGCACCCGGACCACTGCGCGGACTTCTCGGCGCTCGCCGTGTGGCGGCGCTACCACCCGGCCCCGCCCTTCGACCCCACGCGCAACCGGCTGCCGGTGTTCGCGCCGGTCGAGGCGCCGGAGCGGCTCGGGGCGGCCTACGCCCCGTCGGCGGCCGAGCGGGCCGAGACTGACCTCGAGGACGTCTTCGCCTTCGGGGCCCTCGGCGACGGCTGCGAGGCCACCGTCGGCGGAGCCGTGCTGCGGGCGGCGGCGGTCGACCACCTCTGCGAGGCCTATGCCCTGCGCGTGGAGCACGGGGGCCGCAGCCTCGTCTACAGCGGCGACACCGGGCCCTGCCGGGGGCTCGTCGACCTGGCGCGGGGTGCGGACGTCCTGCTCTGCGAGGCGTCCTGGCCGCACACCGACGACATGCCCACGGGTGTCCACCTGTCCGGCCGGCAGGCGGGGGAGCACGCCGCGGCGGCGGGCGTCGGACGGCTGCTGCTCACGCACGTGCCGATCTGGACCGACCCCGACGCGATGCTGGCTGAGGCCAAGGCCTCGTTCGACGGGCCGGTGGAGCTGGTCCGTCCGGACGGCGAGTACGAGGTCTGAGCCCCCTTCCTAGGATGTCGGGGTGACGCGAGCAGACGGCAGGAGCGACGACGAGCTGCGCCCGGTGCGCATCACCCGCGGTTTCCAGAAGCACCCGGCGGGCTCCGTGCTCGTCGAGTTCGGGGACACCAAGGTGCTGTGCGCGGCCAGCGTGACCGAGGGTGTACCGCGCTGGCGCAAGGGATCAGGGCTGGGCTGGCTCACCGCGGAGTACGCGATGCTGCCCTCGGCCACCAACACCCGCTCGGACCGCGAGTCCGTCAAGGGCCGGATCGGCGGCCGCACCCACGAGATCAGTCGGCTGATCGGGCGGTCGCTGCGCGCCTGCATCGACCTCAAGGCGCTGGGAGAGAACACCATCGCGCTCGACTGCGACGTCCTGCAGGCCGACGGCGGCACCCGCACCGCGGCCATCACCGGTGCGTACGTGGCCCTGGTCGACGCCGTGACCTGGCTGGGCGAGCGCAACAAGCTGGCCGATCCGAAGCCGATCTCGTGCCAGGTGGCGGCGGTGAGCGTCGGCGTCGTCGACGGGCGCGTGCGGCTGGACCTGCCCTACGAGGAGGACTCGCGCGCGGAGGTCGACACCAACGTCGTCGCGACGGACACCGGCACATTGATCGAGGTCCAGGGCACGGGCGAGGGTGCGACGTTCACCCGCAGCACGCTCGACGCCATGCTCGACTCCGCGCTGGCGGGCATCGCGCAGCTCACCCGCATCCAGACCGAGGCGCTCGAGTCGTGAAGATCCTGCTCGCCACGCGCAACGCCGGGAAGCTCGTCGAACTGCGCCGGCTGGCCGAGGGCTCGGGCGTCGAGGTGCTCGGCCTGGCCGACGTCGCCGAGTTCCCCGAGGCCCCCGAGACGGGCGCGACCTTCGCCGAGAACGCGCTGGCCAAGGCGCGCGACGCGGCCGCCGCGACCGGGCTGCCGTCCGTCGCCGACGACTCCGGGCTCGCCGTCGACGCGCTCAACGGCATGCCGGGGGTGCTCTCCGCGCGCTGGGTGGGCCGGCACGGCGACGACCTCGCCAATCTGAACCTGCTCCTCGGCCAGCTGGCCGACGTCCCCGACGAGCGCCGCGGCGCCGCCTTCGTCTGCGCGGCGGCGCTCGTGGTCCCGGACGGGCCCGAGGAGGTCGTGCACGGGGAGTGGCGCGGGCGGCTCGTCCGGGCGCCGCGGGGGAGCAACGGCTTCGGCTACGACCCGATCTTCGTGCCGGAGGGGGAGGAGCGGACCTCCGCCGAGCTCAGCCCGGACGAGAAGGACGCGGCCAGCCACCGGGGCCGGGCCTTCCGTGCCCTCCTCCCGCACCTGGAAGCCCTGCCGGGCTGAGGGCTCGACCGCGCCGCGCGCTATGGCTCCATGACGCTGGAAACCCGCAGCTCAGAGGCGCGTTGTGGAACCATGACGCGTTTTGGTCGCGCGTGGGAAGCGCGTGATGGGGGCATGGTGCGTGGCCCTGCCGATCAGTCGGTGGGGGCGTCCTCGGCGAGGACCTTCTTCGCCCGGGCGAAGGCGCTGTTGGCGGCGGGGACACCGCAGTAGATCGCGCTCTGCAGCAGCACCTCGACGATCTCCTCGTCGGTCAGCCCGTTGCGGCGGGCCGCGCGCAGGTGCAGCTCCAGCTCGTCGAGGTGCCCGTGCGCGACGAGCGCGGTCAGCGTGATCGCGCTGCGCATCCTCCGGTCCAGGCCGGGCCGGGTCCAGATCCCGCCCCAGGCGTAGCGCGTGATCATCTCCTGGAACTCGCCGGTGACGTCGTCGGCCCGCTCCAGCGAGGCGTCGACGTGCGTGGCGCCCAGGACCTCGCGGCGGACGGCGAGGCCCGCGGGATCGAGGTCCAGCTCGCGCTTCTCGGTGTTCACGGCCGCACGGTAGCCCGGCGGGGGTGTTCGGGCCGGGCGGGTTCCGGTGATCGGAAGGCGCGGGGTGTGCTCATGGACCCGTCGGGTCGTCGCTCTCCGCTGACGCGAGTGGTCTCGGCTGCGGGTCGTGACGATGATCGTCGTTGCGGACCGGTGGGCGCCGGATGTGGCGCTGTGCGGTCCTATTCGGCGATCTTGTGACGCCGCCGGGTGGCGGTGGCCGGCGTGATCGCTGCCTCAAACCGATGAGCGCCATATCCGGCGCGGAGCGGTCCGATACGACGATCTTGGACGGGGCGGGCGATGGAGCGTGCGGTGATCTTCGGTGTCGGGCCCGGGGGCCTAGATCTGGTGCTGCGGGTCCCGGGCGGCCGGGTGTGACGACGGGCTGGGCGGCGCGGTCGGTACCGTCGCGGGAGTGAAGTGGTGGCGTCCCGTGCTGGCCGGGCTCGGCGTGGTGGCACTGGTCGCCGTGGTGCTGGTGGTGGCGCGGATCTACGGGGTGCCGGGTGTTTCGGACCTGCGGCGGCTGACCGCGGAGGCGGGTCCCTGGGCGCCGCTGCTGTTCCTGGGGCTGCAGGCGGGGCTGTGCGTGGCGCCGGTGCCGCGGACGGTGTTCACGCTCGCGGCGGGCGTGCTGTTCGGCTCCGCGGTCGGGCTGGTGGTCACGCTGGCGGCGACCACCCTGGCCGGCGTGCTCGCCTATTTTCTCGTGCGGGCGACGGGCGGAGCGCTCGTGGAGCGGTACGTGCGGGGGTCGGCGGTGACCTGGGTGCGCCGGCGCCTCGACCACCACGGCACGCTCGCCGTGACCTCGATGCGGCTCGTGCCGCTGGTGCCCTTCGCCGCGCTCAACTACGTGTGCGGGCTGTCCAGGGTGCGGTTCGTGCCGTACCTGCTCGGGACCGTGGTCGGGATCATCCCGGGGACGGTCGCGATCGTGGTCCTCGGCGACGCGGTCAGCGGACGGCCGTCACCGGCGCTCGTCGCGGTGTCGGTGGTGTGCGGGCTGATCGGGCTCGCGGGGATCGTGGTGGCGGCCCGCAAGCCCATCCCGGAGGAGGTTCCGAGCGAGGAGACGCAGCAGGCCCGCTGAGCCTCCGCTCGTTGGGCTTCACCACGTTGTCGCTGTTCAGATGGGGTGCCGGCGGCGGGATTCGAACCCGCACTGTCATGATCCTAGGTCATGCGCCTCTGCCAGTTGGGCTACGCCGGCGTCTTCTTGTTCTTCCGTCCGCCCCACGTCTCCGTGATGGCGTGACAGTTGGGGCACAGGATACGGAGGTTCTCGAGGCGATTGTCGGTGTGGTCGCCATTGACATGATCGAGCTCGAGCGGCAGCGGTCGGCCGCGCCACTCACGGAGGCCGCACTCCTCGCAGTGATTCGGTTTGAGCCCCGCCTTGATGAGGCGGCGGCGCAGATAACCGGTGGAGGTGTAGGTCGAGTTCTGGACCAGGATCTCGCCGAGGGGCGTGGGTCGACCCGCGGCGGGCACCTTCAGCCCCTTCGCCCACGCCTGCCCGGTGAAGTGCGAGGTGTCCAGGCCCAGTCGCCGGATGTGCCCCGACACGGCGCGGAACATTCCGCCGTTGGGCGTGTAGCCAAGCCGCCGGAGCACCCCGTGCACGGTCTCCTCGGCCCGCACCGCCTCGATCAGCTGCTCGTCGCTGTACCGCCGGCCGGCGCGCGGCGAGCCGGCGGAGGCTCGTGGCCGATGCGAGGCGTCGAGCCCGAGCCGCGCAATGTGCTTCCGCAGCACGTCGTACTTCCCGGGCTGCAGCCCCAGCTTCCGGCACACCTCGCTCAGCGTGCGGCTCGACGCCACCGCTTCGACCAGCTGCTCGTCCGTCCACCTGCGGGCTCTCGGCATGATCCGAACGTAGCGAACATGCGTTCGAATCCGCTCGAGTTGTCCACAGGGGTCAGATCTTGAGGTCTCGCCGGAGCTTGGCGACGTGACCGGTGGCGCGGACGTTGTACAGCGCGGCCTCGATCCTCCCCTCCTCGTCGATGAGGAAGGTCGAGCGGATCACCCCGGTGACCGTCTTGCCGTACATCGTCTTCTCGCCGAAGGCGCCCCACTCCTCGAGGACCTTCCGGTCCGGGTCGGACAGCAACGGGAAGGTGAGGCCCTCCTTGTCCCGGAACTTGGCGAGCTTGGCCGGCTTGTCCGGGGAGATGCCCAGGACGTCGACCCCCGCGTCGTTGAGCTCGGCCAGGTTGTCCCGGAAGTCGCACGCCTCCTTGGTGCAGCCGGGCGTGGACGCGGCCGGGTAGAAGTACACGATGACCTTGCGGCCGCGCAGGTCGGACAGCGAGACCGGCTTGTCGTCGGCGTCGGGCAGCGTGAAGTCCGGGGCGGCGTCGCCCGGCGCGAGGCGTGTCGTCATGCCCCGATCCTGTCAGTTCCCGCAACACCGGGACGCCCGCCGGGCCCGGCCGGGACCGCTCGTCTACGGTGTGGCCGAGTCAGAGTCCGATGACGAGCACCGAGGAGTGTGTCGTGGCCCGCGACCCCGAGAGCATCCAGAGCGAGATCGAGAAGACGCGGGACGCGCTCGCCGACAGCCTGGACGCGCTGACCGACCGCGCGAACCCGAAGCGCTTCGTCGACTCGGGCAAGCAGCAGATCGCGATCAAGCTCGAGGACCCGAAGATCCGCTACGCGCTGATCGGAGTCGGCGCGGTCCTCGCCCTTGCCGTGCTGAAGAAGCTGTTCTCCTGACGGGTCCGGGGGCCCCGGGCCCCCGGCACCCTCACCGTCGCAGCGAGGCGGCGAACTCCAGCGCCTGGGCCCGGTCGGCCTCGGCGAGCAGCAGCGCGCGGTAGCGCGCGATGTAGCGGGCCGCGCCGAAGCCGGCCACCGCGACCAGCCGGTCGCCCCGCAGGTACCCGGCGACGGTGCCCTTCACCGCACCGCCGGAGAGCCCCTCGCCGTGCAGCGGCACGATCCCGTCGGCGAGATCGGGTCGCCCGATCAGCTGGATCTTGAGCCCGAACTGGTCCGACCAGAAGTAGGGGACCGTGGCGGGCGGGGCCTCGGTGCCGGTGATCGCCCGGGCGACGATCGTGGCCTGGTCGGCGGTCGAGGTCCAGTGCTCGTGCCGGTGCCGGCCGCCCTGCGCCGGGTAGTCCCAGGCGGCGGCGTCGCCCACCGCCCACACACCGTCGAGCCCGAGCACGCGGCCCTGCGCGTCGCACGGGATCCCGTCGGTCAGGTCGAGCCCGGCGTCGGCGAGCCAGCCGAGGTCCGGCCGGCCGCCGATCCCGACGAGCGCGACGTCGGCCTCGATCCGCGAGCCGTCGGCCAGCTCGACGGCCACGCCGGCGCCGGAGGGCTCGACGAAGCCGGTGAGCGCCACACCCGTCCGCAGGTCCACGCCGCCCTCGCGGATCAGCCGCGCGGCGAGCGCGCCGACCTCCGCGCCCAGGCCGCGCACCAGCGGCACCGGTGCGGCCTCGACCATCGTGACCTGCACGCCCTTGCCGATCGCGGTGCTGGCGACCTCGGCGCCGATGAACCCGGCGCCGACCACGAGCAGGGTCGACGCCTTGTCGAGCTCGTCGCGCAGGGTCAGGGCGTCGTCGAGGGTCCGGAGGGTGTGGACGCCCTCGGGCTGGCCGGGCAGCCGGCGCGCCTCGACGCCGGGGGCGAGCACGATCGCGTCGGCGGTGAGCACCGCGCCGTCGGCCAGCTCGACCTCGCCGGGCCGCAGCGCGACGGCACGCAGCCCCAGGTACATCCGGACGCCGAGGTCCTCGAGCGCGGCCTCCTCCTTCAGCGCCAGCCGCTCGGCCTCCCAGTCGCCGGCGAGGAGCTGCTTGGACAGCGGCGGGCGGTCGTAGGGCGGGTGCGCCTCCGCGCCGACGAGGCTGATCCGGCCCTCGTAGCCGGCCTGGCGCAGCTGCTCCACGGTCCGGATGCCGCCGAGGCCCGCCCCGACGACCAGTACGTGCTCCGGCCCACCGCTCAACGTCCACGCTCCTGTCCCCGGCGACTTGCGACGCGGCCATCCTGGCCGACGCGCCCGGCCGCTGTCTCGGGGCCCGCACGGTCTGTTGCGCGGCCCACACCGCCGGGTGATCAGCCGGTGCGCGTGTCCGGGTCGAGCCGGGACCGGAGCCGGTCGAGGGTCTGGGCGAGCAGCCGCGAGACGTGCATCTGCGAGATGCCGACCTGCTCGGCGATCTGGGTCTGGGTCATGTTGCCGAAGAACCGCAGCATGACGATGGTGCGCTCGCGCTCGGCCAGCTCGCCGAGGACGGGCCGCAGGGCCTGCCGGTGGTCGACGCGGTCCAGCTCCGCGTCGGCGGCGCCCACCAGCTCGCCGACGGTGGCGCTGCCCTGCTCGGAGGAGAGCATCTCGTCGAGCGACGAGCTGCGGTAGGCCTCGGAGGCCTCCAGGCCCTCGAGGACCTCGGCGACCGGCACGCCGAGCTGCTCGGCGATCTCCGACGGCCGGGGCGCGCGGCCGAGCCGCTGGGACAGGTCCGACACCGCGGCGTTGATGGACACGTGCATGTCCTTGAGCCGCCGGGGCACCCGCATCGACCAGCCCTGGTCCCGGAAGTGCCGGCGGACCTCGCCGCTGATGGTCGGCACGGCAAAGGAGAAGAAGTCCGTGCCCTTCTCCGGCGAGTAGCGGTCCACGGCGTTGATGAGCCCGACGGTGGCGACCTGGACCAGGTCGTCGAGCGGCTCGCCGCGATGGGCGAAGCGGCGCGCGATGTGCTGCGCGATCGGCAGGAAGCCGGTCACCAGCCGGTCGCGCAGCGCCTCGCGGCGGGGGTCGTCCTCGTCGAGCCCGGCGTACTCCGCCAGGAGCGGGGTCAGGTGACCGTACTCGGAGTCGGCCGCACTCACCGGGGGGCTGCGTCGGCGCGCTTGTGCAGGCGGATGCCCACGGTGCCGCTGCCGTTCGCCTCGAGCTCCACCTCGTCGGCCAGGGTCTGCAGGACCCGCCAGCCGAAGGTGTCCGTGGACACGGGGGTGGCCGCGTCGCCGGTGTCGACCTCGGCGTGGACGCGGATGAGCTCCTCGCGCACGTCGAAGGTGCACCGGAGCGAGGACCCCGGCGCGGCGACGTCGACCAGGGTCGCGCACGCTTCGTCGACGGCCATCCGCAGGTCCGAGATGGCGTCCAGGTCGAAGTCCGCGCGGGCGGCGAGGTCCGAGGCGACGGCGCGGATGGTCGGGATCAGCGAGGCCGAGGCGCTGGTGCGCACCTCCACCACGGATCCCGGCGTCTCCACCGTCCCCGGGCCGTCTCCGGCGCCCACGGGATCCACTTCGGACACGCGACGTCTTCCCTTCGTCACGGACCCGCTCGGGCCCTCGATCCCCATCGTGCTACCCGGGGTGCGTTCTTATCAATCCGGTCGGCGTACTCGACCGGTGGAGCGGTCGCCGTGGACCCGGCCGAGGAGCTCGTCCAGACCCGGGAGCAGCGTGAACAACCGGTCGGAACCGGTGACCTCGAGCGGCCGCGTGACCGCCCGGGAGCCGCCGAGCAGGTGCAGCGCGCGACCCTGCGCCTCCGCCCGGTGCGCGGCCCGGATGAGCACCGCCAGCCCGCTCGACGCCAGGAACCCGACGCCGTCGAGGTCGACCGCGGCCACCGCGTCCGTCGGCTCCTGCTCGAGCAGCGCGCCGAGCGCCTCGCCGAGGGTCGGCGCGGTGAGCGTGTCCACCTCCCCGTCGACCACGAGGACGTGCACGCCGGGCGCGGGCCGGGTGAGGCTGGTGTCGAGACCACCGGGACGGGACGGGCCACGCGAGGCGGGGGACGACAGGACACTCACCTCCAGCGACGGCGTGCCCGCGCGGATCGCGGACGGGCGGGACGCGAGACGGCTGCGGGCTCAACCGATCCCGGCGAACCCTACCCATCGGGCGGAGGCGGCCGGGGCGCGGGTGGGCCGGGACGCCATTACGATCTGCGCGTGGAGACGACCGACCCGCGCGGGCTGGCCGAGGACCTGGCTCAGGAGGTGGCCCAGGGGGTCGCGGAGAGCGGCCTGCCCGGCGGCGCCGGCGAGCTGCCGCAGGTGCTCTACGACGCGCCCGCGGCCGTCCTCATGATCGACCTGGACGAGCGGCGGGTCGTCTACGCCAATGCGGCGGCCGTGGAGCTGACCGGCCACCGCGTCTCGCTGCCGGTCGACATCGACGCGTGGGGCGACGCGGCCGGCCTGACCGACCTCGGCGGCAAGCGGATGAGCGAGACGAGCTCGCCGCTGTCGCTCGTCGCGGCCGGCATCCCGGTCGCCGGCGAGCCGGTCGCGGTGCACGACGCCGCCCGCCGCGGCTCGACCGCCACCGAGGAGCAGCGCGAGGCCGCCGAGGGCCGGCTGCTGTGGGTCACCGGCTTCGTCCTGGGGCCGGGCGGGCTGGGCGACGCGGGGGAGCAGCTGCCGGTCCCCGAGGAGCTGCGGTCCCGCGCGCTCGTGGTGTTCCTGCAGCTCTCGGGCAGCGAGCACGGCGACCGCCGGCGGCTGGAGGTGCTGCGCGACCGCGCGGTCGTCGCCACCGACATGTCCTTCACCATCACCGACCCGCGGCGCGCGGGCGACCCGCTGATCTGGGTCAACCCGTCGTTCACCCGGCTCACCGGGTACGCGGTGGAGGACGCGGTCGGCCGCAACTGCCGGTTCCTGCAGGGCCGCAACACCGACCCGGCGTCGATCGAGCGCATCCGCGCGGCCCTGCGCGCGCAGGAGCCGATCACCGAGGTGCTGCTGAACTACCGCAAGGACGGCACCGCCTTCTGGAACCAGGTGTCGATCTCGCCGGTGGTCGACGGCGCCGGGGACCTCGTCAACTTCGTCGGCGTGCAGAACGACGTCACCGAGCGGGTGCTCGTCGAGCAGGAGCGCCGGGCGGCCCTGGCGGACGCCGAGGAGGCCCGCAGCCAGCTGCGGATGCTCGCCGAGGCGACCACCCAGATGACCGAGGCGCTGGGCGTCGAGGACGCGTGCCACGGCCTGGCCCGCCTCGTCGTGCCGCAGCTCGCGGACGTCTGCGCCGTGGACCTGCTCGACCGCCCGGGCTCCGGGCTCCTGCGCCGGGCCGCCGTGGCCGCCCGGGACCGGGCCGACGAGGACCGGATGGCGCGGATGGCGGGCCTGCGGGACTACCGCGCCGGCCGGGGCAGCACCACCGGGCACGTGCTGGCGACGGGCGAGCCGGTGCTGCTGTCGGACCTGCCCGAGCACGGTGCCGACCGCTACGACGACGACCCGGACGCCGCCGAGCTCTACGACCGGCTGCGGATGCGGTCGGCGATCGTGGTGCCGCTGCGCGCCCGGGGCCGGGTCCTCGGCGCGCTCACGCTGGTCAGCCAGCACCCGTACGGCCGCCGCTACGGCCAGAAGGACCTGCACCTGGCCACCGACCTCGCCGGGCGGGTGGGGTTGACGGTCGACAACGCGCGGCTCTACGAGCGCGAGCACGCCGCCGCCGCGACCCTGCAGCACAGCCTGCTGCCGGCCGTCCCCGAGGTGAGTGGCCTGCAGCTGGCCGCGCGGTACCGGGTCGGCACGGACGGCAACCAGGTCGGCGGCGACTGGTACGACGTGCTGCCGCTGCCCGACGGGGCGGTCGGCATCGCGGTGGGCGACGTCGTCGGGCACGACCTGTCCGCCGCCGCGGCGATGGGGCAGCTGCGTGGTGTGCTGCGCTCCTACGCGTGGGACGGCGGCCGCCCGGGCTCGGTCCTCGACCGCTGCGACCAGCTGGTGCAGGGGCTGGAGATGGCCTCGATGGCGACCGCGGTGTACGCGCGGCTCGAGCCGCCGGACGCCTCGGGCGACCGGCTGCTGCGCTACGCCAACGCCGGGCACCCCGCCCCGCTGCTCCTCACCCGCGAGGGCGAGCTGCGGCGGCTCGACGAGCACCTCTCGCCGATGATCGGCGTCGTCCCGACGCTCGGCCGGGCCGGCGAGGAGGGCCGCACGGAGGCCACGTTGACGGTGCCCGCGGGCGCCCTGCTGCTGCTGTACACGGACGGTCTCACCGACATCGCGGGGGAGGACGCCGACGAGCGCGCCGAGCTGCTCGAACGCACCCTGCGGGAGATCCCCTCGGACTCGCCGGCCGAGGCGGTCGTCGACCAGGTGCTGGCAGCCTGCGAGCCGCGCCACGTCCGGGACGACATCGCCGTGCTCGCCGTCCGGCTGGAGCGTTGAAGTCAGCCGGGCCTTCCCGCTCGTCCCGTGTTGACGACCGCTGCACCCGATCGGGGTAACCGACTGCCTGCCGCTGCCGCCCGCTCACGGACCCGCGCCGTCCGTTCGGCGTGCGGGGCAGCTTTCGGGGACGCGAACAGGAAACGATGCCGTTGACACCGGTCGACAGGCCGGAAGCGAGACGGTCGGCAACGGCGCCGATCGGGCAGGGGGCGAACGAAGCATGGTGGCGGTGCCGGACATCGAGGGCATCGGCACGCCCGCGCAGCGGCGCGGCGGGCCGTCCCGCGTCCCACCCGCGCGACGGCGGCTGGTGGCCGTCGCGGTGAGCCCCATGGAGCTGTTGCGGCCGGAGTCGGACCTCGCGCGCGTGGTCGCCGACGCCGGCCGGGTCGACCTGCTCCTCGCGCGGCCGGACGCGCCGGCGGTGTCGGTGGTCTCGGCGCCCGTCTCGGCGCCGGTATCGGTCCCCGCACAGCTCGACGGCGTCGCGAGCCTGCCCGTCCCCCTCGACCGGGCGGGCGTTCCGTTCGACGACCCCGACGCGGCCCGGTTCGCCGACGACCTCGATCTCGACGACCTCGACGACTACGAGGACGACGACTACGAGGACGACGACGAGGACGAGGACGGGATCGCCGCCGCCGTCGAGGCGCTCGGGCTGCAGGACGTGCACGTCCACCGGCTCGGGCTGCCCGGCCGGATCGGCGCCACGGCCGAGGACGACCTGGTCGCCGCCCTCTCCGAGCTCGTCGGCTTCGACCCCGAGCCGGGCGTGTACTGCGTGGCCCCGCTGCCTTCGCCGGCGGACCCGGAGCGGACGACGGTCGTGGCCGCCGTCCAGCGGGTGGTGCGGGTCTACGGGCTGCCGCTGCTGCGCTACCGATGTCTCGAGCTCAGCGTGGTCGGCGACGCCTAGCACGGCCTACTTCGGGCTCCGACGGCTGCGGCCCCGGCGCATCCTCCGACACACGAAGGGGCGGTCCCGGATGATTCCGGGACCGCCCCTTCGTCGTGTCGGTCCTCCCGGGGCCCCCGACGCCGCGGGAGGGACGCCTCAGCCGGCGGAGCCTCAGCCGGCGGAGCCTCAGCCGGCGGACGCTCGGCCGGGGAGGCTCAGCTCGCGGAGACCAGGCGCTTCTGCTGGTCGCGGCGCTCGAGGAGCACGCGGCGCTCGGACTCGCCGAGGCCGCCCCACACGCCGAACGGCTCGCGCGTCTCGAGTGCGAACTCGCGGCACATGTCCATCACCGGGCAACGCTGGCACACCGCCTTCGCCTGGGCCGTCCGGCGGGCGCGGGAGGGGTTCCGCTCGCCGTCCGGGTGGAAGAAGACCGCGCTGTCCATGCCGCGGCACGCGCCCAGGCGCTGCCACTGCCAGGCGTGGTCCATGGGCCCAGGGAGGCGGGAAACGTCGCTCACTCGGCTCACCTTCGCTCTCGTCGGAGGGCCCGACCACGTGCCGGGCGATCTGCCGCGGCGTTCCCCAAGGTCTCCACGGCCAAACGCCCGATGAGGCGGAACACAGTGGAGAGAGCGAAGTCGTCCGGGCGCGGACGACCGGACCGGACACCGGCCGGAGCCGACCCGGTGGGTGTCCCTGCAGCTCAGAGCGGCCGCAGAGGATCCCGCGATCGGCGTGGGTCCGCACGTCGACACACCATGTTTGTGACCCTCGTCACAACGGTGCCGGGGTGGATCAGGTGGCCTCGAGGGCCTGCTCGACGGTGTCGTGGATGTCGAACATCGGGACCAGCCCCGCGATCGAGAGCGGACGCAGCACACGGCGGCCCGTGCAGGCGAGCCGGAGCTCCACCCCGGCCTGGTGTGCGGCCTCCCGCACCTCGATCAGGACCGCGAGACCGCTGGTGCCGAGGAAGGTGACGCCGTCGAGCGCCAGCACGACGAGCTGGGCGCCGTCGGACAGCTGACCGAGCACGACCGAGCGCAGCTGCGGGGAGGTCAGCATGTCGACCTCGCCGCCGACCTCGACGACGACCTGCCCGTCGCCCGCGGGCCGCGTGGAGACGGTGATCTGGTCGTCCGACTCGCCGCGGCGGACCGCGGCGCCGGAGGCGTCGTGCGTGTGCTGCATTGGCGGAACGGTAAGGGCTGCCGGACCTCACTGCCACTCGGAGCGCGACCCCTGTGGCCCGCGCCTGAAGGCGGCGCGGCGAGCGGTCCCCGAGGGGCGGTGAGAGCGCTCAGCGGAGCTCGTGGTGGCTGTCGTCGGGGCGCCGGGTGTGCCCGGTCCGGCCGAGCAGCTCGAGCAGCGGGACGGCGACGCGGCGGCTGGTCCCGAGCGCCTGCCGCGCCTCGCTGAGCGTGAACACCGGGCCGATGGTCCGCAGCACCTCGACCGCACGCTCCGGCGCGTCCGGCAGCAGCACCAAGCCGCGCGCGAGCTCCACCAGCTCGCCCGCCCGCACGAGCGCCGCGAGCTCCTTCGTGCCGAGGCCGAGCTGCGCGAGCCGGTCCGCGTCGGGGGCCGCGAAGGGGTCGCCCGCGAGGTCGCGGCGGAGGGTCGCGAGCGCCTCCCGGACCGCGGCCGGGAGGGCGTGGGCCCGGTCGAGCCGGACGCGGCCGTCGCGCAGCACGAGCGGGACCCCGCCGCCGTCGTCCGGCCTCGACGCGGCGGCGAGGACCGCGGGCAGCAGCGCGGCGTCGGGCAGGTCGGCGGCACGGCGGGCGGCCTCCGTCGTGAGCCCCGGGTCGAGCGGCTCGGCGGCGTCGTGCGCCTCGACGGCCGCGGCGAGGGCGGCGACCGCCCGGACGGCACGCGCGGGGTCGACCAGCCAGCCGTGGGCCGCGGGCACGCGGAGAGCCGCGACCTCCGCGGGTGGCACCCCCATCGCGACCAGGTCCGCGGCCCGCACGACGCCGCGCCGGGCCACCTCCCCGGCCGCGGTGCCGAAGCCGGGGGCGGCGAGCTCGTCCGCCCGGCGCCGGGCGGCGCCGCGCCGGGCCAGCGCGGGCGGCCGGACGTCCAGGACCACCGCCCCCGCGAGGACCGCACGCCGGCCGGGGTCGCGCAGCACCGCCCGGTCGCCGAGGCGCAGCGGCAGCGGGTGCTCCAGCCGCAGCCGGGCGTGGTGGGGGCCGAGCGGGCGCACGCGGACCCCGGTCGCGGCCGCGCCCGTGTGCAGCATCAGAGTTCCGGGCAGCTCGACGGGCGCGTCGGGATCCACCCCGCCGCCCGGCGCCCGCAGCCGGACGTCGATGTCGGTCGCGGTGAGCCACGCGCCCGGGGTGAGCAGGGCGTCCCCGCGACGCACGGCCTCCTTCGGCAGGCCACGCAGGTTCACGGCCACCCGCGCGACGCCGGTGACCTCCTCGCGCGGCTCGCCGAGGCTCTCCAGCCCGCGCACGCCGACCCGGCGGCCGCCGAGCTCCAGCTCGTCGCCCAGCCGGATCCGGCCCGCGCCCAGGGTGCCGGTCACGACCGTCCCGGCGCCGCGGATGGTGAAGGCGCGGTCCACCCACAGCCGGACGTCGGCGGCGGGATCGGGCTCGGGCAGGTCCCCGACCAGCGCGTCGAGCGCGGCGCGGAGCTCGGGGATGCCCTCGCCGCGCGGCGCGCACACCGGGACGACCGGCAGCGCGCCGAGCGACGAGCGCGCCAGCGCCGCCAGGGCGTCCTCCCGGGCGGGTTCCGGGTCGAGCAGGTCGGAGCGGGTGATCACGAGCAGCCCGCGCTCCACGCCGAGGGCGTCGAGCGCGTCGAGGTGCTCGGCGGACTGGGGCATCCAGCCCTCGTCGGCGGCGACGACGATCATCGCCGCGGGGACCGGCCCGGCGCCGGCCAGCATCGTCGTGACGAAGCGTTCGTGGCCGGGCACGTCGACGAAGGCCAGGTCGGTGCCCGAGTCGAGGCGGGTCCAGGCGAAGCCGAGGTCGATCGTCAGGCCGCGGCGGAGCTCCTCCGCCAGCCGGTCGGGCTCCATCCCGGTCAGGGCGCGGACCAGGGTGGACTTGCCGTGGTCGACGTGCCCCGCCGTCGCGATCACGCGGGCGGGCATCGTCAGGTCCCGGTCGGGGCGGCGGCCGCGACGGCGGCGGCGAGGGCCTCGTCGTCGGCCGGGTCCAGGGCGCGCAGGTCCAGCAGGCAGCGCCCGCCCTCCAGCCGGCCCAGCACGGCCGGGTCGCCGGCGCGCAGGGCCGCGGCGAACCGCTCCGGCAGCGCGACGGCGGCGCTCGGCAGCGTGACGCCCGGGGCGCCCCCGCCGCCGACCGTCGAGATGGAGTCGACGGCTTCGGCGACCTCGCCCAGCCGGGCGGCCAGCTGCTCGGCGCGGCGCCGCAGCTCCTCGACCGGGGCGTCCAGCGCGGCCCGGACGGGCGTGCCGGGGCCGCGCAGCGTGGCCTCGAGCGCCGCGAGCGTGAGCTTGTCGACGCGCATCGCCCGGGCCAGCGGGAACCGGCGGACCTTCTCGACCAGCTCCGCGCCCTCGCCCGCCCCGCCGAGGACCAGGCCCGCCTGCGGTCCGCCGAGGAGCTTGTCGCCGGACGCGGTGACCAGCGTGGCGCCGCGGGCGAGCATGCCGGCGGCGTCCGGCTCGTCGGGCAGCAGCGGGTGCGGGGTGAGCAGCCCGGAGCCGATGTCGGCGACCACCGGCACGTCCAGCCCCGCCAGCTCCTCCGGGCCGACCTCGCTGGTGAAGCCGCTGACGGTGAAGTTCGAGGGGTGCACCTTGAGCACGAACCCGGTGTCCGGGCCGATCGCGCGCGCGTAGTCGGCGAGGTGGGTGCGGTTGGTGGTGCCGACCTCGCGGAGCCGCGCGCCGGTCGACTCGAGCAGGTCGGGGATGCGGAAGCCGTCGCCGATCTCGACGAGCTCGCCGCGCGACACCACGATCTCCTTCCCGGCCGCGAGGGTCGCCGCGACGAGCGCGAGCGCGGCCGCGCCGTTGTTCGCGACGTGCGCGGCGGCGGCCCCGGGGACGGCCGCGAGCAGGGCGTCGATCACGCCGGCGCCGCGGCGGCCGCGGGTGCCGGTGGTGAGGTCCAGCTCGACGTCGCAGGTGCCGGCGGCGACCGCGAGGGCCTCCCGGGCGGCCGCGGAGAGCGGGGCGCGGCCGAGGTTGGTGTGCAGCAGCACGCCCGTCGCGTTGAGCACGGGACGCAGCCGGGTCGCGGTGCGCGGGAGGGCGGCGAGCGCGGCCTCGGCGACCTCGGCGGGCGTGATGGCACCTGCACGGGCCTGCTGCTGCGCGCCGGCGACCGCGCGCTTCACCAGCGCACGGCCCAGCCGGTGGATCGCCTCCGCCAGGCGCGGGTCGGCGAGCACCGCGTCCGTGCGCGGTACGGCGCGGCGCGGGTCGGGTGCGTCCGCGGGCGGGGGAGCGGTCGTGCCGCGGACCGGAGCGTCCGTCATGGGAAGAGCATGCCGTGCCCGTCAGCCGGAGCGCAGGGCGTGTCTGCTCTCCGTCGTCTGTTCGCGCCGCTGCTCCGGGACGCGGACGGAGCCGCGGTCGGCGGGGCGGGCCGCTTCGGCCTCGAACAGGTCCGCCGTGCCGGGGGTGGGGGTCCACACCGCGGGGGCCGGCTCGTCGGACGGCTCACCGGTGGCGGGCTCGGTCTCAGCCGGCTCGGTGGCCGCCTCGGGCTGCTCGACGCCGGGTTCATGCTGCTCGACGACGGGCGGGATGGCCCCGGCCGGTTCCGTCGCCTCCTCGACCTCCTCCGCCTCGTCGACCGGGTCCGACACGTCGACCGGGTCGGACACGTCGACCGGGTCGGACACGTCGACCGGGTCGGACACGTCGACCGGGTCGGACACGTCGACCGGGTCGGACACGTCGACGCGGACCGGCTCCTCGGCGTCGCCGCCGGTGTCGGCGGTGACATCCGGCGCGAGTGCCGCGTCGAGCCCGCGCAGCTCGGCGCCGACCGCGGCGTGCACCCGGGCCAGCTCGTTGCGCAGCGCGGCGCGCAGCCCGGCGAGCTCCTCCATCCGCTCGACGTGCTCGGCGACCTGCGCCGCCAGCTCGGCCCGCTCGGTAACCACGGCCGCCCACTCGGCCTCGGCCTCGGCGCGGGCCTGCCCCGCGGCGGTGTGGGCGCGTTCCATCAGGTCGGTCGCCTCGCGGGTGGCGGTGGCGCGGGTCTCGGCGGCGTCGCGCTCCGCGGCGGCCCGGATGTCGGACGCCTCGCGCTCGGCGAGGCGCAGGACCTTCTCCGCGCGGAACCCGAAGCTCTGCGGGACCGTGGGCAGGCCCTCCGCGGGCGTGCCGGCCCGCAGGGTCCGCAGCTCCTCCGCGAGGCCCGCGGCGTGCTGCTCGGCCATGCGGCGCGCGTTCTCGGCGGCCTGGGCGCGCCGCTCCAGCTCGCGGACCAGCGCGTCGACCTGGTCGCGCGCGTAGCCGCGGCGCACGACCTCGAACGCACCGGACCGGCTGACCGGGTCGGCGTCACGCTCCGGAACGGATGTCACGCCTCCAGAGTGTGACTCCCGTTGCGGACGATCTCCCTGCGGGGTCGGCCGGGGTCGGTCAGTGGGAGCCCGCGTGCGACGGGCGGACGGGATACGGTCGGAGGATGACCGCAGGTTCCACCGAGCAGACGCGCAGGCTCACCCAGTTCAGCCACGGTGCGGGCTGCGGCTGCAAGATCGGGCCCGGCCGGCTCGCCGAGGTCCTCGCGGGCGTGACCCCGCCCAGTCACCCCGATCTGCTCGTCGGCACCGAGACGGGTGACGACGCCGCCGTCTGGCGGCTCGACGCCGACCGCGCGCTCGTCGCGACCACGGACTTCTTCACCCCGGTCGTCGACGACCCGCGGACCTGGGGCCGGATCGCCGCCACCAACGCCGTGTCCGACGTGTTCGCGATGGGCGGCCGGCCGCTCTTCGCCCTGAACATCGTGGCCTGGCCGTCGGAGACGCTGCCGCCGGAGATGCTGGCCGAGGTGCTGGAGGGCGGCGCCGACGCCGGCCGGGAATGCGGGTTCGCCGTGGTCGGCGGGCACTCGATCGACGACCCGGAGCCCAAGTACGGGCTGGCCGTGGTCGGCGAGCTGCACCCGGACCGGATCCTCACCAACACCGGACTGCGCCCGGGGGACGCGCTGGTGCTCACCAAGCCCCTCGGCGTGGGCATCGCCACCACGGCGGTCAAGGCGGGCACCGCGGGGGAGGACCTGCTCGCCCGCGCGGTCGACTCGATGTGCACGCCCAACGCCGCCGCCTCGGCCGCCGCGCTCGCCTCCGGGGCGACCGGGTGCACGGACGTCACCGGGTTCGGCCTGCTCGGTCACCTGCGCAAGATGGCGGCCGCCTCCGGGATCGACGCCGAGATCGTCGTCGCCGACGTGCCGCTGCTCCCGGGCGTGCGGGAGCTGGCCGAGGCCGGCACGGTGCCGGGCGGAACGCGCCGCAACCGGGACTGGGTCACCGAGGTGCTGGACCTGGGGCCAGGCGTGACGGAGACGGACGTGCTGCTGCTCGCCGACGCGCAGACCTCGGGCGGGCTGCTGTTCGGCGCCGACCCGGAGCGGGCGGCGGCCGCGGTGGCGGAACTGCCCGGCGCCGCGGTCGTCGGACGGGTGCAGGCGGGGACCGGCCGGATTCGCGTCAGCCGGTGAGGGCTTGGCGGAGGCGGACGGGAATCGAACCCGCCTGACCGAGGTGCTCGGCCACGTCGGTGTTGAAGACCGCGGGGGCCACCAGGCGCCCAGACGCCTCCCTGGCGGGCTCAGCCGGTGGGGCGCAGCGCGTCCGACACCCCGTCGGCCACGTCGAACAGCGCCAGCAGCCCGGTCGCCTCGAGCGCCCGGGTCACGATCCGCGACCCGCACACCAGCCGCAGCGTGTGGCCGCGCCGCTCCACCGCGTCCTTCGCCGCGACGAGCACGGCCAGCCCGGCGGACCCCAGGAAGGTCACCCCGGACAGGTCGAGGACGACCAGCGGGGCCTCGGGCAGCCGGGCGTCGAGCTCGGTGCGCAGCAGGGGTGCGGTCAACGTGTCGATCTCACCGCGGACGTGCGCGACCAGGGACGCGCCGTCACCCTCGCCGGCCCGTTCGAAGCGGACGACGTCATCGATCTCGACGCCACCCTCGTCGGCGGGGGTCTCACTGCTCATTACGCACCGTGCTCCTCGACTTCCGCGGACGCGTGCTGCGGACTGTCGCCTCAACCGCCCGCCAACCCTACGGGGGCGCGCCTCGGCCGCACAACAGACGCCCCCTCGGGCGGGTCGCAGGGACGGCGGTGTTTGAGGAGTGTGATGTGGGGCACTCTGCGGCGACGCGCCCGGAGCCCCTCGCGGAGCGCGCCGACCAGGAGGAACCGTGTACCGACGGACGTCCCGCGCCGACCTGGCGCGCATCGGCCAGGTGCTGGCCGGACTGACCTACCCCGCGGCGAAGTGGCAGATCATCGCGCACGCCGACCATTACGGGGCGGACTCCGTGACCACCGCCCAGCTGTGGTCCCTGCCGATCGGGACCTACCCGGACCTGGCCGCCGTCGGGGTGGCCCTCGGCCTGCTCCCCGACCCCCGCCCGGGCTACCGGCAGCAGCCCCGGGTCCAGGCCGCGGCCGTCGACCAGCCCCGCGGCACCGTCGACGTCTGACGCGGCGCCGCCTTTCGGCGGTTGCCGCCGCATGTGACGGGGACCACTCTCGGTCCCATGACGACCTATGTCCTCGTCCACGGCGCCTTCGTCGGCGGCTGGTACTGGGACGAGGTCCGTCCCCGGCTGGAGAAGGCCGGGCACACCGTCGACGTCGTCCCCCAGCTGCCGAGCTGCGGGGCGGACCCCGCGCCCCTCGGCGATCTCGCCGGCGACGTCGAGACGGTCCGGCAGCACGTGGAGTCGGCCGAGGAGCCGGTGGTGCTCGTCGGGCACTCGTACAGCGGCATGGTCGTCACCGAGCTCGCCGACCATCCCGACGTGGCGCACGGCGTGTACGTCTCCGCGGCCTGGCCGGCGCGCGGGGCGTCGCTGCTCGACCTGCTGGGCACCCTGCCGCCGCTGCCCTGGGTCGAGCCCGGCGAGGACGGCACGCTGCGGCCCGTCGACGACGTCGGCCTCCTCCACGAGTGGCTGTGCGCCGACGTCGAGCGGGAGCGGGCCGAGTCGTTGTTGCGACGGGCACGCCCCCAGTCGATCGCCAGCTTCGCCACACCCAGCTCGGCGCCGGAACGGATGCACCCGGTGACCTATGTGATCTGCGAGGACGACGCGACCATCCCGATCGGGGCCCAGGAGGCGATGGCCGCGGCCGCCGACCACGTCGAGCGGCTGCCCTCGTCGCACGCCCCGATGTTCTCGATGCCCGACCGGCTCGCCGAGGTGCTCGGCCGGATCCGCTGAGCGGACGCCCCGCGCTGCGGCGGGCCGACGCACCGGAGGGTGGTGCTGGCAACACCGGACCGAGGTGTGGGTGCCGCGTGCGGTCGACCGGGCAGCACGGTCGTTCCGCGCGCCGGGCGACGACAGGGTTTCCCCGACCGCCCGGAACCCCCGCCGGGCCGACCCGGAGGAGCCGCATGCGCCCCGCCCCGACCCCCGCCGGCTTCGACCACGGGATCCCCGTGCAGATCGGGAGCGTGCCCGCCCCCCGCCGCCCCGCGCCCGCCACCCCGCCGCGTCCCCCCGCCGCCCTGCCC
>NZ_JNYD01000023.1 GCF_000717175.1 Pseudonocardia autotrophica
GAGACGGGTTCGCACGCACCAAGCACGAACGAGCACAGCCGACCCCGTCCAGATTCTCATCCCTCGAGGCGGCCCGGGGTAGGGCCATGACATCTCAGAGGGCCATGGCGTCGGTCCAGAGGCGGGCGGAGCGTCCGGTGAGGACGTCGAGCAGCGCGCCGGCCTGCGCGTCCGTGAGGGAGGCGACGTAGTCGATCACCGCCCGGCCGCGGGCGAGGTCGCCGACCTGCGCCGCCCTCACCACGCCCTCCTCCGCGAGCGCGGAGAACTCGCCGCGGGCCAGCTCGACGAGGTCGTGCAGCCGCGGCGGGAGGCCGGGCGCAGCGCTGACGGCCCCGCCCGCCCGGCCGTCGGCGAGCCAGTCGTGCAGCGCCCCGACCAGCCCCGTGACGACGGTGGCCTGGCCGCGCTGGTGCGAGGCCAGGTCCGCGCGGCGCAGCACGAACTGCTGGTGCACGAACTTCAGCACCGCCACCTCGTGCCACTGCGCCTCGCCGAGCGCCACGTGCGCCGCGCGGACCGGCGGCTCCTCCAGCACCCGGATGCCGCCGACGAGCCGGGAGGTCCAGCGCGCCGAGAACTCGGCGACCGCCCGTTCGGCGGCCATCGAGCCGTCGAAGGGCACGGCGAGCAGGCCGTCGACCAGTTCCGCCCGGACCCGGGACACGGCGGCGGCGAAGGCGTCGTCGGAGTAGACCCAGTCGTCGCGCTCGGCGAGCCTGCGGCGCAGGCGCTCCAGCGCGGCACCGGGCCCCGCGGTCGGGCCCGGCTCGGCCGACCGCTCCCACCCGCGCAGCTCGGAGGCCACCCCGGCCTGCTGGAGCACGCCGACCCGGTGGAAGTCCTCGACGTCGTGGATGGCGTAGGCGATGTCGTCGGCCGTGTCCATCACCGCGGCCTCGACCGTCTGCTGCCACGGCGTCACCGGGAACGGTGCCCGCGCGGTCCGCAGCTCGCCGAGCTCGGTCACGTAGGCGGAGAACTTGGCCGAGCCGGAGTCGGGCACGCCGGGCAGCGGGCCGCCGCCGCGGGGCGGCAGCTCCGCCTCGCTCGGGTGCGGGTCCGGGTACCCGCGGCGCGCCCACGGGTACTTGAGGACGGCGGCGCGCACCGCCGCCGTCAGGCCGAGGCCGGTGCGCCCGGGTCCGTGCAGGTCGATCGTGGTGATGATCCGGAAGCTCTGCGCGTTGCCCTCGAAACCGTCGGCGAGGCCGAGCCGCTCTCGGGCGAGCCGGTCGAGCACCTGCTCGCCGAGGTGCCCGAAGGGCGGATGGCCGAGGTCGTGGGCCAGCGCGGCGGCCTCGACGACGTCCGGGTCGCACCCGCCGAGCTTCTCGACGACCGGCCCGGACTCCTCGCCGAGCCGCTCGGCGATCGCTCGGGCGACCTGCGCGACCTGCAACGAGTGCGTGAGCCGGTTGTGCAGCAGCAGTCCGGCCCCGTTCGGGCTCACCACCTGCGTGACGCCGGCGAGGCGGGCGAAGAAGGGCGATGCCGCGATCCGGTCGCGGTCCACGCGGAAGGGCGAGCCCGCCAGCCCGGCCCCCGTCTCCGCCGCACCGGACGCGCGCTCCTCCCGGCCCTCGTTCATGCACGGCAGGCTATCCGCGCGCCCTCGCGGCCGCCGGGACCGCCTCCGGGGCGTGGGCGCGGGCTGCCGGGCGCACGAGCCACAGCACCAGCAGCCCGCCGAGCACCCCGGCCGCGCCGGCGACCAGGTAGCCCGCGTGCAGCCCGGCGGCGACGGCCTCGCGGACCTCGTCGACCCGCGGCGCCTGCCCCGCGACGACGGCCTCGACCAGCCCCGGGGCGGAGACGTGCCCCTCGACGTCGGCGAGGTCCTCGGGGTGTCGGACCGGACGGTCGCGCGGCGCTGGGCCCGGATGCGGGAGGCGGACCGGGTGCGGCTCGTCGGCGCCGTCGGCGGGGCGGGCCTCGGCGGCGCGCAGTGGATCATCCGGATGCGCTGCCGGCCGGGCAGCGCCGAGGAGGTGGCGCAGGCGCTCGCCCGCCGCGAGGACACCCGCTGGGTGCAGCTGCTGTCCGGGGGCACCGAGATCAGCGCCAGCGTGCAGGCGTGGTCGGCCGAGGAGCGCGACGAGCTGATCCTGCAGCGGCTGCAGCGCACCGCCCAGATCCAGACCGTGACCGCGCACAGCATCCTGCACGTCTTCGGCGGCGGGCCGGACATCTTCCACGCGGTCGACGTGCTCACCTCGGACGAGCTCGCCGCCCTGCGGCCGGTGTTCCGGGCCGAGCCCGCCGCCGGGATCACGGATGCGGACCGGCCGTTGCTGCGGGTGCTCAACCGGGACGGGCGCGCGCCCTACGCGGAGCTGGCCGCGGCCACCGGCTGGTCGGAGTCGACCGTCGCGCGCCGGATCGAGGCGCTGCGGGCCGCCGGCCTGCTGTTCTTCGACTTCGACGTCGACGACCGGCTGCTCGGCTTCCACGCGCACACCCGGATGTGGCTCACCGTGCCGCCCGCGCACCTGCTCGAGGCGGGCCGGGCGATCGCGGCGCACCCGGAGGTCGCGTTCTGCGCGGCGACCACCGGCCGGGCCAACCTCACGGTGTCCGTGGTCTGCCGGGACGAGGCCGACCTCTTCCGCTACCTGACCGAGCGGATCGGGGCGCTGCCGAACATCGGCGACGTCGAGACCGGCCCGATCATGCGGACCGCAAGCGGGCGGGGGCCTACCCGTGAGTGGCGATGGTCGCCAGAGCGACCATCGCCACTCACGAGGCCTCAGAGCCGGTGCAGCCGCACGGGAATGCCGCCGACGGGGACGGGCAGCGAGGTGTTGTCCCAGCGCAGCGTGTAGCCGGGCTCGATCTCCCAGCGGTGGGTCCGCAGCATCTCGTGCAGGATCGCGGTGACCTCGTAGGTGCCGAAGTGCAGGCCGATGCACTTGTGCACGCCGCCGCCGAACGGGACCCACGCGTCGCGGTCCGACCGGTCCTCGCGACGCGCCTCGGAGAAGCGGTCCGGGTCGAAGGTCTCCGGTTCGGTCCAGCACTCGGGGTCGTAGTGGTTGACCCCCTGCGCGACGACGACCCGGGTTCCCTTCGGCACGTGGTAGCCGGCGACCGCGGTGTCCTTGACCGCCGTGCGCATCACGACCGGGACCGGGGCGTCCATCCGGAGCGCCTCCTTGATCACGAGGTCGAGCGTGGTCAGCGACTTCAGCGCGGCCACGTCCGGGGGCGTGTCGCCCAGCGCGAGCGACTCGGCACGGGCCTTCTCCTGCCACTCCGGGTTGCGGGCCAGGTGGTAGGCGGCCGACGCGGTGGCGATGGTCGACGTGTCGTGCGCTGCCATCATCAGGAAGATCATGTGGTTGACGACGTCGTCGTCCGAGAACCGCTCGCCCTCCGGCGTCACGGCGTGGCAGAGGGCGGTGAACAGGTCGTCGCCCGTCCCCGCGCGCTTGGCCGGCAGCGCGTCGCGGAACCACTTCTCGAGCACGGCCCGGCCGCGCAGGCCCTTCTGCCACCGGGAGCCCGGGATCGGGTGGCGCACGAAGGAGTTGGCCGCGCGGACGCAGTCGACGAACGCCCGGTTGATCTCGTCGGCCTCCGGCCCGCTGCGGGCGTCCATGAACACCCGGGTGGCGATGTCGAGCGTCATGCTCTTGAGCGTGGGGTAGAGCCGCAGCGCGCCCTCCCAGCCCGGCACGACCTCGCGGATCACCGGCACGGCCTCGTCGACGTAGGACTTGATGCGGTCGGCGGTGAACGCCTCCTGCATGATCCGCCGGTGGGCGCGGTGCTCGTCGAAGTCCATGAGCATGAGCCCGCGGTGGAAGAACCGGTCGACCAGGACCCGCCAGCCCTCCTGGGAGAAGGCCTTGTCCCGGTTGGTCAGCACCTCGCGGGTCGCCGCGGCCCCGCCGACGACGATCGCGCGGCCGTTCGGGGTGCGCATCCACCAGACCGGGCCGTAGTGGGCGCTGCGGCGGCGGTTCATGTCGGTGCCGAACCGGACGTAGGCCAACGCGTGCCCGAGCAGCGGCAGGCCGTCGTCGCCGGGCACCGGGCGCAGGCCCTCCGGCGCGGCGGAGAACGGGGTGCCGACGCCGCCGCCGGAGCGCTCGAGCAGGGCACGGTCGACCTGCTCGGGCAGGGGCAGGGTGAGCACGGAGGAGAACCGCTCGCGGGCGCGGCGGGGGAGCGACCCCAGTCCCGCACCGACCTGCTGCACCTGCTCGATCACCGTCACGTGATTCTCCCTCGACCTCGACCTCGACCTCGGCTACGGCGCCGACGTTAGACATTGTGACGAGATGTGTCCACAGGATTGACGAATCAGGCGTGGACGTCCACGATGGCGCGATGGAACCGAGGTCGATGGCCCAGCGGGCGCGCGCCGGACTGCGCGACGACGCGCTCGACGTCGCCGAGGAGCTCGTCGTCGACCGGGGGTTCCGGGCCTTCTCGATGCGCGACCTGGCCACGCGGGTCGGGGTGAGCCGGCAGACCCTCTACAACGAGTTCGGCGACCGCCGCGGCGTGGCGTCGGCGCTGGTCCTGCGCTCGACCGAGCGGTTCCTCGACGAGATCGAGCAGGCCCTGGCCGGGGAGGCCGACCTGCACGCGGCGTGGGTGGCGGCGGTGCGCGGGGCGTTGGCGCGGGCCGAGGACAACCCGCTGCTCAAGACGCTGTTGACCGGTGAGGAGGGCACGCCGGAGCTGTTCGGCACGGACAGCGAGCCGATCGTGGTGGCCGCGCGCGAACGGGCCGCGGGCTACCTACGCCGCCGCTGGCCCGAGCTCGCCCCCGACGCCGTCGGGCTGGCCGCCGAGACCGCCGCCCGGCTCACGGTGAGCCACATCGTGCTCCCGCTCGCCCCGGCCGACGTCGTCGCCGAGCAGGTGGCCACCGTCGTCACCCGCGTCTGTGAGTGGCGATAGTCGCTATGGCGACTATCGCCACTCACGGGGTCAGCGGGTCAGGCGGGGGAGCAGAGCGCTCGCGATGGTGATCATCACCGCGGCCGCGAGGACGAGCACGCCGAAGCAGAGGCCCAGCCGCGCCGGTGTCCCGATCAGCAGCCCGCGGAGCGCCTCCACCTCGTAGGACAGCGGGTTGACGTGGTTGACCCACTGCAGCCACGTCGGCATCAGCTCCACGGGGTAGAGCGCGTTCGAGGCGAAGAACAGCGGCATCGTGATCGCCTGCCCGATGCCCATCAGTCGGTCCCGGGACAGCACCAGCCCCGCGATCGTGATCGACAGGCAGCAGAAGAAGGCCGAGCCGAGCATCAGCGCCACGACCACGCCCAGCAGCTTCAGCGGGTTCGCGGTCAGTGCCACGCCGAGGACCAGGGCCAGCAGCAGCACGACCACGGCCTGCGCCACCGCCCGCACCCCGGCCGCGAACGCCTTGGCCGCGACGAGGGCGACCCGCGGCGTCGGCGTGACCAGCAGCTTGGCCAGCACCCCGGCGTCGCGTTCCCAGATGATCTGGATGCCGTAGAAGATCGCGATGAACAGCGCGGACTGGGCGAGGATGCCCGGCGCGAGGAAGTCCAGGTAGGGGATGTTCCCGGTCGGGATCGCGTGGATGTTGGTGAAGACCTGGCCGAAGACGAGCAGCCACAGGGCCGGCTGCACGGCGCGGGTGACCAGCTCGGTCCGGTCGTGGCGGAGCTTCTGCAGCTCCACCAGGCACATCGTGGCGACGCGCGAGACCGCGGTCCGGACGAGCGCGACGGGACCCGGTTCGGCGTCAGCCCAGGCGGCCGGCGGTGCGGCGAGCGGCGCGGACATCGCGGATCCCTCCCTTGTCCTCCGTCAGGGTGTCGCCGGTGTGGTGGCGGAAGACGTCGTCGAGCGTGGCTGCGCCGCCGTCCCGCCCTTCCCCGATCGCGCCCTTGAGCTCGGCGGGGGTGCCGAGCGCCCGGATGCGGCCGCGATGCATCAGCGCGATCCGCTCGCAGTGCTCGTCGGCCTCCTGCATGGCGTGCGTGGTGACCAGCACCGTCATCCCGGTCTCGGCGCGGGTGCGCGCGATCCGCTCCCACACGCCGTCGCGCGCGACGGGGTCCAGGCCGACCGTCGGCTCGTCGAGCACCAGGAGCTGCGGTGCGCTGACCAGGGCCTGCGCCAGCTCGAGCCGACGCACCATGCCGCCGGAGTAGGTCTTGACGGGCCGGTCCGCGGCCTCGACCAGGTCCATCGCCTCGAGCACGCCCTCGACCTGGTCCTTCCGCGCGCGGCGCGGGACGTCGTACAGCCGGGCGAACAGCATGACGTTCTCCCGGCCGGTGAGCGTGCCGTCCGCGGACAGCTGCTGCGGGACGTACCCGATCAGCCGCCGGACCTGGGTCTTCTGCCGCGCGACGTCGCGACCGAGCACGGTGACCGTGCCGGGCGGGGCGGGCAGCAGGGTGGTGATCGAGCGGATCGTGGTGGTCTTGCCGGCGCCGTTGGGGCCGAGCAGGCCGAAGACCTCGCCGCGGTGGACCTCGAGGTCGAGGCCGTCGACCGCGACGGTGTCGCCGAAGGCCTGGCGCAGCCCGGTGCAACGGACGGCGGGCGGATCGGAGCGGGTCGCCGGGCCGGTCACGGTGCCTCCCGGTCGGACGGGCCCTCGAGCGTCGCGAGGAGGAGCTCCAGGGCCGGCAGTGCGGCGGTGATCGCGGCCCGGTCGCCGGCGTCGAGCCGGGCGAGGGCGTCGTCGAGCAGCTCGCGGCGGGCGGCGCGGCGCAGCGCCAGGCGCTCGACGGCCGCGGGCGTGAGGAAGAGCCGGACGGCGCGGCGGTCGGCGGGGTCGGGCTCGCGGCGGAGCAGCCCGTCATCGACCAGCTGGTTGACGAGCGTGCTCACCGAGTTGCCGGCGAGGTGGAGAGCGCGCGCGGCGGCGGCCACCCCGATCCCGGGCTCGGCGTCGACCTGCTGCAGCAGCTCCGCCTGGGCCCCGCGCAGCGGCGGCTGCCCGAACCGGGCGCGCAGGCGCCGGCGGAGCACGCGCCGCATCCCGACGACGACGCGCAGGACGTCGTCGGAGGTGGTGGTGGGTGCGGTCACACCACCGACGATAGCTCGCACTCAGAGCTGTTAGCAACGCTCACGATCACGCCGAATTGCACGAACGGCGCTCTCGCTCATGCCTGGTGAGCGAGAACGCCGTTCGCTCACCGGGTGGCGGGGGTGGCCGCGAGTTCGGCGGCGATCTCCTGCACCCTCGCGCGCAGTGCCCCGGCGGCGTCCGCGACCGGGACGTCGAAGGGGCCCGTCGCGACCGCGACGAGCCGGGCGCCGTGGCCCGTGCCCTCGACCAGCTCCCAGTGCACGGTCCCGCCGGCGAGGACGGCCGGCTTCAACAGCGGTTGCGCGGCGTCGGCCGGGGCGGTGAGCTGCCGTTCGACCCGGACCGTGTCGCCGTCGACCACGGGCTCGTCGAGGGCGAACTCCCGCACGTACCCCTCGTGCCGCGCCGTCATGTCGACCGTCGGTGCCGGGTCCTGCCCGGCGAGCACCTGGGAGAGGCCCTCGATGCAGGCGGACCAGCCCGTCGCGAAGCTGGCGGCGCCGTGGCGGTCGGTGAAGGCGTGGTGCAGGACCAGCAGCGACCCGCCGTCGGCCGGGTGGACCTCCCAGCGCAGGTGGTCCGCGTCGCCCCAGCTGAAGGCGAACAGGCGCGGCGGGTCCAGGTCGGTGACGACGCCGCCTGTGGCGCCGTCGTCGAACACGATCTCGCCGCCCTGCCGGAGGTCGAGCCGCACGGTCGACGGGAACCACTGCGCGAGGTGTTCCGGGGTGGTCAGGGCGCGCCACACCTTCTCCGGCGGGTGGGGGAGCGGCCGCTCCAGGCGGAGCACGGTGCGGCCGTCGCGCAGGGTGAGGCTGTCGGGGGTCACGGGCCCTCCTCGTCGGGCATGCGGTCGAGCTCTCGTTCGAGGGCGTCGAACCGGCGGTTCCAGAAGCGGCGGTAGGGGGCGAGCCAGGCGTCGAGCTCGGCGAGCGGCTCGGCCCGCAGCGCGTACCGGCGCCGTTGCGCGTCCGGTTGCACCTCGACCAGCCCGGCCTCGCGCAGCACCCGCAGGTGCTTGGACGTGCCCGGCTGGCTCAGGCCCAGCTCGGCGCCGATCTCGCCGACCAGGCGCGGGCGCTCCCGCAGCAGGTCGAGGATCCGGCGCCGCGTGGGTTCGGCGAGAACGGCGAACGGCAGCACCACGTCAATGTACCGCGACGGTTATATAACTAGCAAGGCATGTACGAGCGTGATCGGACGAGACCTGACACGCTCACCTCCATGAGCGAGCAGCAATGGTTCTTCTGCCTCAAGCACCACACCGTGGAAGGTCCGGAGGGCTGCCGGGCTGCCGACCGCCTCGGCCCGTACCCGGACAAGGAGACGGCCGCCCGGGCGCTCGAGATCGCCCGCGAGCGGACCGAGCAGGCCGACCGCGAGGACGAGGAATGGCGCGAACGGGGTTCCACGCGCTGATCACCGGCTAGGCTTCCCGTTCGGTGATGCAGGCGCATGAACGGAGGACGCCGATGGACAGCAAGGTCGCTGTCGTGACCGGGGGCAGCCGGGGCATGGGGCGCGAGATCTGCCGGGATCTCGCGCGCCGTGGCCACCGGGTGGTCGTGGCCAGCCGGAAGGCGGAGGCCTGCGAGGCCCTCGCCGCCGAGCTCCGCGACGAGTTCGAGGTGCAGGCCCTCGGGGTCGCCTGTCACGTCGGACGCTGGGCGGACTGCGACGCCCTGATGGACCACGTGCTCGACGAGTTCGGCCGGATCGACGTCCTGGTGAACAACGCCGGCATGTCGCCGCTGTACCCGTCCCTCGGCGAGGTGGGCGAGGACCTGTTCGACAAGGTGATCGGCGTGAACCTCAAGGGTCCGTTCCGGCTCGCGGTGCGTGCGGGCGAGGCGATGCAGAAGGGCGAGGGCGGGCAGATCGTCAACGTCAGCAGCATCGCCGCCGTCCAGCCGGCGCCCGGCGAGCTCCCCTACGCCACCGCGAAGGCCGGGCTCAACGCGATGACCCTCGGCCTGGCCCGCGCCTTCGGCCCGACGGTGCGGGTCAACGGCGTGATGCCCGGCATGTTCCGCACGGACATCAGCAAGGCGTGGGACGAGGAGATGTTCGCCAAGGGGGAGACGGCCGCGCTCGGCCGGATCGGCGAGGCGGACGAGATCGTCGGGGCCGTGCGCTACCTCACCAGCCCCGACTCCAGCTTCACCACCGGGGCGATCCTCAAGGTCGACGGCGGCATGGCCTGGGCCCCGGCATGACCGACACCGACACCAGGACGGACGGCCGGGGCGACACGCGCTCCCGGCTGCTCGACGCCGCCGAGGCGCTCTTCGCCGAGCGGGGCAGCGAGTCGGTGTCGCTGCGCGAGATCGGCCGGGCGGCCGGGGCGCGCAACGTCATCGCCGCGCAGTACTGGTTCACCGACCGCGACGGCCTGCTCAAGGCGCTGATCGACCGGCACCGCCCCGAGATCGAGGCGGCCCGGCACGCCCTGCTCGACGAGTACGAGGCCGCCCTCGCCGCGGGCACCGCCGGCGACGCCGACGCCCGGATCGCCGCGCTCGCCGGCGCCCTGGTCCGGCCGAGCGCCGTCAAGCTCGACCAGGGCGCGAGCGGCGCCGGCTACCTGCGCACCGTCGCCGACCTGCTCACCCGGCCCGAGCCGCAGACCGAACCGCTGGGCTACGACGTCGAGGGCGGCAGCATCCTGCGCTGGCGGGCGCTGCTGGAACCGCTGCTCGACCCCGACGCCGTGGTGCTGCACCGGCGCTTCCACGTGATCCGGTTCGTCGACGTCGAGCTGGCCCAGCGCGCCCGCGCCCCCGGCCGCCGCGACCACCGGTTGTTCGTGAGCCAGCTCGTCGACTCCGCCGCCGGGCTGCTCAGCGCCCGGACCTCCGAGGAGACCCGGCGGCTGCGGGCCGAGCGGAACGAGCGATGAGCGCCGTCGACACCGTCGACCTCGACGCGCTGGCCGCCTGGCTGCGCACCCAGGGCGTCGAGGGGCGGATCGGGGAGGTCACGCCGCTGGCCGGCGGGACCCAGAACGTCGTGCTGCGGATCGAGCTCGACGGCCGGCCCGTCGTGCTGCGCCGCCCGCCCGAGCACCCGCGGCCGACGAGCGACCGCACCATCGCGCGGGAGATCACCGTGCTGCGCGGCCTCGCGGGTACCGACGTCCCGCACCCACGGCTGATCGCCGGCTGCGAGGACACCTCGGTGCTCGGCGTCGTCTTCTACCTGATGGAGCTGATCGACGGCGTCAACCCCGGCGAGGAGGTCACGCCCGAGCAGCGGGCGGACGCCGAGCTGCGGCACGGTCAGGGTCTGGCCATGGCCCGCGCGCTATCCAGGCTCGGGGCGCTCGACCCCACCGCCCAGGGGCTCGACGTGCTGCGCAAGCCCGGCAGCTTCCTGGAGAAGCAGGTGCCGCAGTGGCTGCGCCACCTCGAGGGTTACCGCGAGTTCCCGGACTGGGAGCCGGGCGGGCTACCGGACGTCGAGCTGGTCGCGCGGTGGCTGGAGGAGCAGCGCCCGCCCGACGCCCCGCCGGGCGTGATGCACGGCGACTTCCACCTCAACAACGTGCTGCTCGCCCGCACCGAGCCCGAGGTCGCGGCGATCGTCGACTGGGAGATGTGCACGGTCGGGGACCCGCTGCTGGACCTGGGCTGGCTGATGGTGACCTGGCCGCAGGAGCCGACGGCGATGGACGTCGGCGGCCCGCTCGCGCAACTCGGCGGGCTGCCGACGCGCAAGGAGCTGGTCGCGGCCTACGCCGACGCCGGGGGCCGGGAGCCGGTGCACGTCGACTGGTACACCGCGCTCGCCGGGTTCAAGCTCGGGATCGTCCTCGAGGGGACGTGGGCCCGGGCCAGCGCGGGCAAGGCGCCGCAGGAGATCGGGCAGCGCCTGCACGACCACGCCGTCGGCCTCCTCACTCTCGCCGGCCGGGTCGCGCGGGGGGAGTGGTCGGTCCTCGACTGAGCCACCCTCGAATCGCGTTATGGAACCATAATGCGAATTCGACGCCGGTGAGAGCGCGTTATGGAACCATAATGCGAGTTTCGACGGCCTGAAAGCGCATTATGGTTCCATAACGCGTCAGGTGGCCGTGCGGTGGACGCCGGCGAGGTGCACGTAGGCGGCGGCGTTGAGGGCGATGCCCTTGCGCTCGTCCTCGCCCGTCTCCTTGCGCACCTTGCCCGGCACGCCCGCGACCAGCGAGTTCGGCGGGATCTCCACGCCCTGGGTGATCACCGCGCCCGCGGCGACGATCGTGCCGGAGCCGATCCGCGCGCCGTTGAGCACCACCGCGCCCATGCCGATCAGCACGTCGTCCGCGATCGTGCAGCCGTGCAGCACCGCCCGGTGTCCCACGCTGACCCCGGACCCGATCGCCACGGGGAACCCGGGGTCGGCGTGCACGACCGTGCCGTCCTGGATGTTGGAGCGGGCGCCGACCGTGATCGAGTCCATGTCACCGCGCAGCACGCACGTGTACCAGACGCTCGCCTCGGCCCCGAGCCGCACGCGCCCGGCCAGCACCGCGCCGGGCGCCACCCACGCCTGCGGGTCCACCGACGGCGTCGACCCCTCGATCGTGATCATCGAGCTCCTCTCAGACCTTCTCGAACGCGCGCAGGATCTCCGCGCTGAACAGCACGAACCGCGCCAGCTCGACCTGCGTGTCCGCCTCGCGCACGGTGGTGACGGCGATGCGGGCGGCGTCGGCGAGCGGCCAGCCGTAGATCCCGGCGGACACCGCCGGGAAGGCGACGGACCTCGCGCCGAGCTCGTCCGCCACCCGCAGCGACTCCCGGTACGCCGAGGCGAGCAGGTGCGAGCGGTCCTCCCGCTTCGCGTACACCGGCCCGACGGTGTGGATCACCCACCGCGCCGGCATGTTCCCGGCCGTGGTGGCCACCGCCCGGCCGGTCGGCAGCCCGTCCGGGTAGCGCGTGGCCCGCAGCTCCCGGCACTCGGCGAGGATCGCGGGGCCGCCGGCGCGGTGGATCGCGCCGTCGACGCCCCCGCCGCCGAGCAGACCCGAGTTCGCCGCGTTGACGACGGCGTCGACCTCCTGGGTCGTGATGTCGCCCTGGACCAGCTCGATCCGGGTCACGAGGCACCTCCCTGGTTCCGTAGCCCCTGGTTCCGCAGCTTCGCCAGCAGCGGGATCGCCGCGATCTTCTCGTCGGTGAGCGACTCCCACCGCACTTCCCCGGTCGGCCGCGTGCCCCGCGCCGGCCGGCAGTCGATCACCCGGTCCGGGGTGACGACGAGGTCCACCGGGACGTCGTGCGCCGCGGTCGGGACGACCCCGGCCGGGCGGACCTGCAGCTCGTGCACCGTGGTCACCACGACGGTCCGGTCGGAGATCAGCCCCGCGGCGCCGGCCAGCGCGAACTCCAGGTCGGCGAACCCGCCGCCCTTGCCCAGCCGGGCACCGTCCTCGCCGACCGCCACGCATCCCGTCACGACGAGGTCGACGGGGTCGAGGTCGTCGACGGCCACGCGGCGCGCCGAGCGGGTGGCGTTCTTGATCGACACCGCGCGCCGGGGCGGGTCGGCCAGGTGCTCCGGGTCCAGGAGGAAGAACGGGTCCTCCTCGGCGAGCTTCGGCACGGCCATGTAGAGCGTCTTGCCGTCCTCGAGGGCGCGCCGGCGGACCGGCAGCTGCGCGGAGTCCGGGTTGGACTTGACCGCCCGCGCCTTCTCCCACTCGGGCAACGAGCGCAGCAGCTCGGCGGCCTTCTCCGCCCCGGTGAAGTTGGAGATCCGGTTGCGGGCGCCGGGGAAGCGCGCGACCTTCGCCTCGGTCAACGCGGTCCAGACCTCCTCGCGCAGCGCCGCCTTGGCGTCGAGGAGGGCGCGGTCGCCGCCCGCGTCGTGATCGTGCCGCCGGGGCGTCCGTGCCATGGGCCGACCCTATCGGCGCCGGTCGGCCGCGGCGCGTGCCGCATGATGGGGGACATGACGGCGGTCCCGCACAGCGCGCACTGGGGAGTGTTCCGGGCCGAGTGGCGGGAGGGTGAGCTGCAGGTCCGACCGCACGAGGCCGACCCGAACCCGTCGCCGGTGCTGCAGAACATCCCCGCCGCCGTCCGCAACCCCGTCCGGGTGGCCCGCCCCTCGGTCCGGCGCGGCTGGTGGGAGCAGGGCCCGGGGCCCACCGACCGGCGCGGGCGGGAGGAGTTCCTCGAGGTCGGCTGGGACGAGGTGCTCGACCGGCTCGCCGCGGAGTTCCGCCGGGTCCACGCCGAGCACGGCCCGACCGCGGTCTACGGCGGCTCCTACGGCTGGGCCAGCGCCGGCCGCTTCCACCACGCCCAGGGCCAGATCCACCGGTTCCTGGGCCTGGCCGGCGGCTACACGCAGTCCGTCAACACCTACTCGGGCGGAGCGGCGGAGGTGCTGCTCCCGCACGTCCTGGGCCCCTTCGACGCGGTGACCCGCTCGGTGGTGACCTGGGACCAGATCGCCGCGCACACCGACACCGTGCTGGCTTTCGGCGGGATGGCGCTGAAGAACTCGACGGTCGCCGCGGGCGGGGTGAGCCGGCACGTCGAGCGCGACGCGATGCGGGCGGCGCACCGGCGGGGGGCCCGGTTCGTGCTGGTCAGCCCGCTGCGGCAGGACCTGCCCGACGAGCTCGACGCCCGTTGGCTCGCCCCGGAGCCCGGCACCGACGCCGCGTTGATGACCGGCCTGGCGCACACCCTGCTCGCCGAGGGCCTGCACGACCGCGAGTTCCTCGCCACGCACTGCGCGGGCTGGCCGGAGTACGAGCGCTCCCTGCGCGGGCGCGACGCCGAGTGGGCGGCGGGGATCTGCGGGATCGACGCCGAGGAGATCCGGGCACTGGCCCGCCGGCTCGCCGCAGGACGGACACTGATCACCGTCTCGCAGTCCCTGCAGCGTGCCGAGCACGGCGAGCAGCCGGTGTGGGCGGGGCTCGCGCTGGCCGCGATGCTCGGCCAGATCGGGCTGCCCGGCGGCGGCTTCGTCTACGGGCTCGGGTCGCTGGGGCACTACGGCCGGCCGCGCAACGCGGTCCCGGTGCCGACGCTCTCGCGGCGGCCGAACCCGGTGCGCAGCTACATCCCCGTGGCGCGCGTGGCGGACATGCTGCTGCACCCCGGCGAGCGCTACTCGTACAACGGCGAGGACCGGACCTACCCCGACATCCGGCTGATGTACTGGTGCGGCGGCAACCCGTTCCACCACCACCAGGACCTCGCGCGGCTGCGCCGGGCGCTGGGCCGGGTGGACACCTTCGTCGTCCACGAGTCGGTGTGGACGGCCACGGCGCGGCACGCCGACGTCGTCCTGCCGGCCACGACCACGCTCGAACGCGAGGACATCGGGGCGCACGGCACGGACCCGCTGGTCGTCGCCATGAAACAGGTCGCGGAGCCGTACGGGGAGGCCCGGGACGACCACGCGATCCTCGCCGCACTGGCCGGACGGCTCGGGTTCGGCCCGCGCTTCACGGAGGGCCGGACGACCCGCGAGTGGCTCGCGCACCTGTGGGAGCGGACCGAGAAGGCGTTGGCGGACAAAGGCTTCCCCGCACCGACCTTCGACGAGTTCTGGGCGGCGGGGGAGCACGAGCTCCCACCCGGGGCGGACGACGGCGGCCTGCTCGCCGCGTTCCGCGCGGGCACCGGCCGCCTGCCGACGGAGTCCGGGCGGATCCAGCTCGCCTCGCAGCGGATCGCGTCGTTCGGCTACGACGACTGCCCGGGCCACCCGCAGTGGCTCCCACCGACCGAGCCGCCGACCCCGGAGCAACCGCTCTGGCTCGTGTCCAACCAGCCGTCGACCCGGCTGCACAGCCAGCTCGACTTCGGTGCCACCAGCGCGGCGGGGAAGGTCGGCGGGCGGGAGGTCGTACGGATCCACCCCGCCGACGCCGCGCCGCGGGGGATCTCCGACGGCGACGTCGTCCGGCTGGTCAACGCGCGCGGCGCCTGCCTGGCGGCGGCCCGGGTCACGGACGAGGTGCGGACCGGCGTGGTGCAGCTGCCGACCGGGGCCTGGTACACGCCCGCCTCGGCCGACGACCCGACCTGCGTGCACGGCAACCCGAACGTGCTGACCCGGGACGTCGGGACCTCGCGGCTGGCGCAGGCCTGCACCGGGCAGCTCACGACGGTGCAGGTGGAGCGGTACGCGGCGGAGCCGCCGGAGGTGCGGGCGCACCGGCGGCCGCCGATCGTGCCGCGCGCCTGACGGGGTTTCCCCGCCCGCCGCCGGAGGGCTCTCGTCCGGCGGCGGGCGGGCGTCCGGCGTCGTCGGGGTACCGCTGGGCCGCGACGGCGCCGGGAATCCTCAGGAGGGGGCAGCGCCCCCCGGGTGCCGCTGCTGCCACGCGTGGATGCGGTCCTCGGGCCGGCGCACGCCGGCCAGCGCGCGCACCTCGGCCACCACCTCGGGCCGTGCGCGGTGCTCCGCGACCGCCCGCTCCGCCTCGGCCAGCTCGCGGGCCGCGGCGGCCTCGGCCGCACTCCCCTCCAGGTCGATGCCGCTGAGTTCGGGGCTCAGCTGCGGGTCCTCGAACGTGCCGACCGAGCGCTCGCGCGAGTAGGGGCTGTCGGCGCGGAGCCGGCCGGTGAACCGGCCCCAGGACCCGACCGTCAGCAGGATGCCGCCCACGACCAGGCTGAAGATCACGTTGGGCATCCGGAACGCGAGCAGGTTGAGGTCCGAGTTCAGGACCAGCACGTTCACGATGCCGGAGAGCAGGAACAGCGCGCCGACCACGACCTGCACGGTCGAGGACAGGCGCCCGCCGCGGATCCCGGCGCCGATCAGGATCGCGCCGAACACCACGGAGATCGCGGAGAGCAGGCCGTTGGAGGACAGGCCGAGCACCGGCTGGCCCTGGGTCGAGAAGAAGTCCAGGCGCTGCACGAACCCCAGCACCGCGAACACCCACAGGCCGAGCCCGATCACCACCGATCCCGTCCGGTGCAGGAGGCCGAGACGGTGCGCGGCGCGCTCCTCCGCGGCGCGCGCCTCGCCGGATGTGTCGGTGCTGCTCACGGTGCTCCTCCTCGTGGTGGAGACGAACGCGTCCGCCCTGCGACGAAACGCGCCGAACGTTGTTCACGTCCAGGATGGTGCGCTTCGCCGGAGGGCGCCACCCGAGCGGCCCCGAGGTGGGTCAGTGGTCGCGCAGGGCCTTGACCAGCTCGTCCTTCGACATGCCCGACCGGCCCTCGATGCCGACCTTCTTGGCGCGCTCGTAGAGCTCGTCCTTGGTCATGTCGTCGTAGGAGCCGGACTTGCCGCCGCGGGCCGAGACCTTCTTCTTGCCCTCGGACGCGGAGGCGTTCGCGATCCGGGCGGCCTTCTCCTTGCTCTCGCCGCGGTCGCGCAGCTCCTCGTACATCTTCTCGTTCTTGATGCTCGAGTTCGGCATGTCGGCGGTGGTACCCGGGCTCGCTCCGTGCTAAGCGCCGCGGGACGAGAAGAAGCCGGGCGGTCGGCGGGCGGCGCCGAACGGAGGGTGATCACCGAAACACCGTTTGAGCAGGCGTGACCGGGGTACCCGGGGCCAGTCGGGGGAGGTGTGCCGATGGGCCTGCTTCGTGGGGTCACCGGCCTGGTGTCCGGTCTGCTCGGGGCCGTCACGGGCCTGCTGTCCGCGGTGGTGCGCGCGCTGCTCGCGATCGTGCTGGGCCTGCTCGGGACGGTGCTGCTGCTCGTCGGGGTCCTGTTGTGCGCGACCGTCCTGTTGCTGCCGCTGGGCATCCCGGTCGTGGTTCTGGGGCTGTCCTGCTTCAGCCGGGCGGCGAAGCTCATGGTGCCCGGCAGCACCCGCGTCGAGGGGCTCGTCCGCCGGGCCGAGGACTCGGTGCGCGGCGGCGGTGCCCGGCTGCGGCGGCGTCTGCATCTGGGGTGAGCGACGATGATCCGCGCGCTGCGGGCGGTGGCCGGGGTGCTGCTGCTGGTGCTGGCCTCGCTGCTGATGGTCGTCGGGCTGGTGTTGTGCCTGACGGTGGTCCTGCTCCCGATCGGCGTCGCCCTCGGCTTCCTCGCGGTGAAGCTGGGGAAGGTCGGTGTCCGGCTCGTCATGCCGCGGAGGGCGGACGTGCAGCGGCGCCTGGAGGGGAGTGTGCGGATCCCCGAGATCCGCGCGGCCGTCCATCGGCTCGCCCGGTCGTCGCGCCGGCCCCGCCGACGGCTGCGGAAGCGGGTCGGCAGGGCACGTCGGCGGCTGGGGAAGCGCCTGTCCCCGTGAGTGCGGACGGTCGCCCGCACCCACGAGGCTGTCAGGAGGCGAGCAGCTCCAGGCCCGGGTAGGGGCGGATGTGGGCGCCCGGGGCGCGGGTCGGCGGCGTGGTCGTCGTCGCCGGGGTGAGGGCGGGCAGGTCCGCGGCGGCCCGGTGGACGATCGCCTTCCCGCGCAGCATCGCGGGCCGGGCGGTCACGGCGACCCGGGAGCCGGCGGTGCGGACGATGCGCAACGGCTGGGTGCGTGCGACCGCGGTGGCCGTGCGGGCGGCGAGGATCCCGATACCGGCCGGGTCGACGGGGCGGGCCGTGGCCAGCGCGACCCGGCCGACGGCCGCGCGCACCGGACGGACGGGAACGGGCAGCCGGCTCGGGAGCCGCAGGCGCGGCCTGTCCTTGGCGACGCCGATCGCCAGCCCGGTCGCGACCACGGCCAGCAGCGGCACCGACGCCAGCGCGGCCGGGAGCCCGGCGTGCTCCGCGAGGAATCCGATCGCGGGCGGCCCGCCGAGCAGCCCGCTGTAGCCGACGGTCGACGCGAGGGCCACGCCGCGCGAGCCCGAGTGCGCCCCGGCGCGGGCGATCGTGACCGGGAAGAGGTTGGCCAGACCCAGCCCGACCAGCACGAACCCGGCCAACGCCAGCTCGGGCGACGACGTCACCAGCGCGGCGGTCATCCCGGCCGCGGCGAGCAGCGCACCACCGCCGAGCAGCCGGGTCTCGCCAAGCCGGCGCAGCAGCACACCACCGGTCAGCCGGCCGCAGGCCATCGCCAGCGAGAAGCAGGAGTAGCCGGCGGCGGCCAGCGCCGGCGTGGCGCCGAGGGTCTCGCGCAGGTGCAGGGCACCCCAGTCGGTGATCGCACCCTCGCCGAAGGCGGTGCAGCCGGCGATCAGGCCGAGCAGCACGACGAGGGCCCGGCCGCGCCGCGGTGGGCCCGCCTCCGCCGGACGGTCGGTGTCCGGCTCGGCCTCACCGTCGCGCAGCCCGGCCAGCGTCGACCGGGTCGCGGCGACGAGCACGAGACCGACGACACCGACGGCCGCGAGGTGCGGCAGCACCGGGCCGAGCGTGGAGGCGACACCACCGGCGGCGGCGCCGGCGAGCCCGCCGAGGCTGAACGCGGCGTGCAGCGCGGGCAGCAGGGCCCGCCCGGGCCGCCGTGCCTCGACGGCGACGCCCGCGCTGTTGATGGCGACGTTGACCATGCCGGTCAGCGCGCCGAACAGCAGCAGGACGGCGGAGAGCTGCGGGATCGACGTCGCGAGCCCCGGCAGCGGGACCACCAGCGCGGCGCCCGCGGTGCCGGCGAGCGCGACCCGACCGGCGCCGAAGCGGCCGGCGAGCAGACCGGTGAGCTGCATGCTGGCCAGGGCGCCGAGCGACACGCAGAGCAGTGCGACGCCCAGCGTCGCGTGGGTGGCGCCGACCTGGGCGGTGACGTCCGGGATCCGGGCGGCCCAGCTGCCGAACACCGCGCCGTCGAACGCGAAGAGCGCGGTCACGGCCGTGCGCAGCCGGCGGAAGGAGGCCGGCGCGCGGCCGGCGGGATCCGGTCCGGCCGGAAGCGCCGTACGGGGGAACGGGCGGAGATCACGGAGGCGTACGGGTGCACGCCGGTGCGACCCGACGGGGGTGACGGGCATGAACGTGGGTCCTCGGGCGGGCCGCGCGCTCCGGCGGCGTCCGGGTTGCCGGCTCGGAGGGGCCCACCGTGACGGTCGCGACGCTCGGGGAGGGCGCGCGCGACGGGCGGTCGGGGTTTCGGACGCACGACCGCGTGCGTCGACGTTCCACGGTGGCAGAACCCGGGCCGTGAGCGCCAATCCTCCGCAGGTGAGACTGCTCACGATCGATTCAGATGAGGGTTCAGTGGGCGAACGGGCGGGGATCCGCCGGGGTTCGGGGCTCAGGCCGCGGCGAGGAGGGTCTCGAGCCGGTCGAGGAAGGGGAGCTGCCCCTTCACGAGCTTGATCCGCGCGGTCGCCAGGTCGAACCAGGCGGCGCGGTCGATCTCCGGGAAGCGCATCCGGCGGCCGGAGTTGCGCGGCCACTCGATCTCGATCCACGAGCCGTCGTCCGGCCGTTCGGCCACGGCGGCGACCTCCGCGTCGGGCACGTCGCCGCCCAGGGCGAAGCCCAGGACCGTCTTGCGCCGCCCGGACTGGACGACGAAGCCCAGCTCGTGCAGCTCCCCGGCGGGCGGCGGGAACCCGAGCTCCTCGGCGAACTCGCGGCGCGCGGCGGCGACCGGCTCCTCGCCCGCGTCGAGCTCGCCCTTCGGGATGGACCAGGCGGCGGCGTCCTTGCGGGACCAGAACGGCCCGCCCATGTGCCCGAGGAGCACCTCGACGATCCCGGCGCGGTCGCGGTGGAGCAGGATCCCGGCACTCGTCAGCACGGCGCGATTCTCCGCCCTGCCGCCGGGCCGGTGCCCGCCGGCCTCGATGGATCTGCTCGATGGATCTGCTGAGTGGATCTGCTGAGTGGATCTGCTCGGGGGATCAGCTCAGTGGATCTTCGAGCGCCAGTCGGCGGGCACCCGGCCGGCCGGACCCGGGACGGGCTGGGCCTCCGGGCGCGCCGACGGCGGCGCCAGCGCCGGGCCGGACAGTGCGACCTCGCGGTCGTAGTCCCAGAACCAGTCCTCGCCCGGCTCGAAGCTCTGCACCACGGTGTGCCCGGTGGAGCGGAAGTGCGCGGTCGCGTGCTGCTCGGGGGAGGTGTCGCAGCAGCCGACGTGCCCGCAGGTCGCGCAGCGGCGCAGGTGCACCCACCAGCCGCCGGCGGCCTCGCACTCCGCGCACCCGGTGCCCGAGGGCGGCACCGACGGGTCGATGGTCGTCACGATTCCTCCACTGTCACGATTCGTCGATCAGCGCGTCGAAGGGCAGCAGGACCTGGAAGCGGGTGTTCCCCGGCTCGGAGAGCACGCGCAGGTCGCCGTGGTGCCGGTTGACCACGATCCGCCAGGAGATGTCCAGGCCGAGCCCGGTGCCCTCGCCGACGGCCTTCGTGGTGAAGAAGGGCTCGAAGATCCGCGACCGGATCTCCGCCGGGACCCCGGGCCCGGTGTCGCCGATCTCGACGAGCAGCCGGTCGCCCTCCCGCGCGGTGCGCACCGTCAGGGTGCCGTGCCCGTCCATCGCCTGGACGGCGTTGTCGATCAGGTTCGTCCAGACCTGGTTCAGCTCGGCCGCGTAGACGGAGATCTTCGGCAGGCTGCGGTCGAAGTCCTTGACCAGCTGGACGCCGTTCCCGAACTTGCCGTGCAGCATGACGATCGTGGACTTGAGCAGCTCGTGCACGTCCACGGTCTGGTAGGGCGCCCGGTCCATCTGCGAGTACTGCTTGGCCGCGCCGACCAGCGTCGAGACCCGGGTCGTCGAGTCCGCGATCTCGTTCATCAGCAGCTCGGTCTCGACGGTGTAGTTCAGCCAGCGGACCGCGCTCTCCAGTATCGGCGCGGGCACGCTCGCCTTGACCTGCTGCAGCCAGTCGACGTCGATCCCCGCGGCCACGAAGTTCGGCGCGATGTCCCAGCCGCCCTCGATGCCCTGGTCGGAGATCCACTCGCCGACCTCGTCCTCGGCGTCGCCGGTCTCGAGCGGGCCGAGCTCGGGGGCCTTGCCGACCCGGTCGGCGGCGTCCTCCTGCAGGCGCATGAGGGTCTCGAGGTCGGCCCGCTCGTAAGGGCCGGCCGCGATCAGCCCGAGCTTGTGCCGCATCCCGGCGACGCGCTCGCGCAGGGTGGACGTGGCGCGCACCGCCGCGGCGGCCGGGTTGTTCAGCTCGTGGGTCAGCCCGGCCGACAGCGAGCCGAGGGCGAGGAGCCGTTCGCGCTGGCTGACGGCCTGCTGGGTGTTCTGGATGCCGAAGAACAGGCCCTCGAGCAGGTGCAGCGCCATCGGGAACCACTCGCGCATCAGCGTGGAGAGCTTCTCGGCGTCGAGCACGTAGAACCGCGAACGCACCGTGACCCGCAGCGAGTTGTTGTAGACCTGCGGGACCCGGTCGCCGAGGTAGGCGTGCCAGGCGCCCGCGTACACCCCGGGCTGGGACGTCCGCTCGACCTCGACGTCCTCCTCCCCGGACCGCCGGGCGAGCACCACCGTGCCCTCGACCAGCACGTAGAAGCACGTGGCCGGATCGCCCTCGCGGTACACCTGGCCCGGCTCGAACGTCTCGATCCGGCCCTGCCGGCACAGCGCGTCGAGCTGGTCCGGCTGCAGCTTCTCGAACAGGAAGAGCCGGCGCAGTTCGTCCGGGTCGCAGGCGATCGGTGCGCTCATCAGGGCCTCTCCAGGTAGCGGTGGACGAGCGACACGGCCATCGCCCCGTCGCCCACGGCCGACGCGACCCGTTTCACGGAGTCCGCCCGTGCGTCGCCGGCGACGAAGACCCCCGGCAGGCTCGTCTCCAGGTGCAACGGATCCCGGTCCTCGGTCCATCCCGCAGGCCGCCTGCCCTCGACGACGAGGTCGGGGCCCGCCAGGACGAACCCGCCGGCGTCGCGCTCGACCAGCTCGCCGAGCCAGTCCGTGCGCGGGGTCGCGCCGATGAACACGAACAGGTAGCCGGCGTCGACCGTCTCGGTCTCCCCGGTGTTGCGGTCCCGCAGGGTGAGCTTCTCGAGGTGCTCGCCGCCGGTGGCCTCGACGACCTCGGTGCACGTCCGGACGGTGATCTCCGGGATGCCCTCGATCTGCTCGATGAGGTACTGCGACATCGAGGCCTGCAGCCCCGGCCCGCGCACCAGCATCGTGACGCTGCGGGCGTGCCGGGAGAAGTAGACGGCGGCTTGACCTGCGGAGTTGGCGCCGCCGACGATGTAGACGTCGGCGCCCGCGCAGCCCGCCGCCTCGGTCAGCGCGGAACCGTAGAACACGCCGCGGCCGGCCAGGTCGGCCAGGCCCGGGGCGTCGAGCTCGCGGTAGCTCACCCCGGTGGCGAGCACGACGGCGTGCGCATGGATCGCGCTGCCGTCGGCGAACCGGACCGTGCGGGCCGGCCCGTTGGCCTCCAGCGCGACGACCTCGCGCGCGGTCAGCACCTCCGCACCGAGCCGGACGGCCTGGCGCCGGGCGCGGTCGGTGAGCTGGGCGCCCGAGACGCCGTCGGGGAAGCCCAGGTAGTTCTCGATCCGGGAGCTCTGCCCGGCCTGACCGCCGGTCGCGGTGCGCTCGACCAGGACCGTCCGCAGGCCCTCCGACGCGCCGTACACGCTCGCGCCGAGCCCGGCCGGGCCGCCGCCGATCACGATGAGGTCGTAGAAGTCCGTGACCGGGACGGTCGCCAGCCCGACGCGCTCGGCGAGCTGCATCTCGTCCGGAGCGACCAGGCACTCCCCGGCGGGGGAGATCACCACGGGAAGGTGCGAGTCGTCGACGCCCGCGGCCTGCAGCAGCCGCGCGGCCTCGGGCTGGTCGACGGGGTACCAGCGGTAGGGGACCTGGTTGCGGGCGAGGAAGTCCCGGACCTCGTGGGAGCGGGCGGACCAGCGGTGGCCGATCACGCGCGTCTCGCAGACCTCCTTGCGGGGAGCGGCCCGCCAGGCGTCGATCATGGCGTCGACGACGGGGTAGAGCTTCTCCTCCGGGGGGTCCCAGGGCTTGAGCAGGTAGTGGTCGAGGTCGACGACGTTGATCGCGGTGATGGCGGCGTCGGTGTCGGCGTAGGCGGTCAGCAGGACCCGCCGGGCCGCGGGGTACAGGTCCATCGCCTGCTCGAGGAACTCCAGCCCGTTCATCCCGGGCATGCGGAAGTCGGCGAGCAGGACGGCGACGTCGTTGCCGCGCAGCGCCATCTCCTTGAGCGCGTCCAGGGCCTGCTGCCCGGACTCGGCGCGCACGACGCGGAAGGTCTCGCCGTACCGGCGCCGCAGATCGCGGGCCACGGCGCGGGAGACGCTGGGGTCGTCGTCGACGGTGACGAGGGCGGGCTTGGCGGGGACGAGCGAGGAGGCAGCCTCCGGCATGGCACCCATCCTGCCCTGCCCGGCCGCGCCGGGTCACCGGCATTCGTCCGCTGTGCGCGCGTGTTCGCCCACGGCTGTACGGGCGGTCGGTCAACCCATCCGTTCCCGCAGGCCACTGGCCCGGCTGACGGGGCGGGCGACGGCGGCGCGGACCGCCTCCTCGCTGCCGACGATCCGGACGGCGGTGCGGGCGCGGGTCACCGCGGTGTAGAGCAGCTCGCGGGTGAGGAGCGGGGAGTCCGGGGGCGGCAGCACCACGGTGACCCGGGCGAACTGGCTGCCCTGGCTGCGGTGGACGGTCATCGCGTGCACCGTCTGCACCCCGCCGAGCCGGGCGGGCGCGAACGACTGGGGCGCGTTCGGCCGGCCGAACACCGCCCGCAGCGCGCCGCCCTGGCGCACGACCACGCCGGTGTCGCCGTTGTACAGGCCGAGGTCGTAGTCGTTGGCCGTGACGAGCAGCGGCCGGCCCGGGTACCACGGTCCGGGCTGGCCCGGCGCCACCTCGTCGAACCCGGGCAGCGCCTGGGCCAGCCAGCGTTCGACCTCCAGGCCCCAGCGCGTGACGCCGTAGGGGCCGCGGCGGTGGGCGCAGAGCAGGCGGTGGCGTTCGAGGGCGTCGAGCGCCTCGCCGGTGCGGCCGGCGACCGCCGCGGAGATCAGCGCGCCGGACGCGTCGACCACGTCCGCCCGCAGCCCCTCCAGGCCCGCCGGCTCCCGCACCTCCAGGTCGCTCTCCACGAACTGCAGGTCGGCGCGGCCCTCGCGGAGCAGGGCGACCGCGTCGTCCGCCCGGCCCGCCTGGACCGCGCCGGCGAACTCGGCGATGCCGCCCTCGAAGCGCCAGGTGTGCCGCAGCGTGACCACCCCGTGGACCACCGGCGGGTCCTCCACGGCGAGCGCCCCGACCTCCCGGAGCCGGTCCTCGAGCGCCGGTTCGGGGCGACCGCCCGCGCGGGCGAGGTCGCCGAGCACCGCGCCCGCCTCGACGGACGCGAGCTGGTCCGGGTCGCCGACCAGCACGAGCCGGGCGTCGGGCCGGACCGCCTCGAGCAGCCGGGCCATCAGGGTGAGGGAGACCATCGAGGTCTCGTCGACGACCACGACGTCGTGCGGGAGGCGGTTGGCCCGGTCGTGCCGGAAGCGGCTCGACGACCCGGGGCGCCGCCCGAGCAGCCGGTGGATCGTCGACGCCGCCGGGGACCCGACGCGCGCCCGGTCCTCCTCGGGCAGCTCGGCCGTGTGCTGGGCCACCGCCTCGCCGAGCCGCGCGGCCGCCTTGCCGGTCGGGGCGACGAGCGCGACCCGCAGCGGCGACGGCGAGTCGAGCTCGTGCAGGTCGTGGAGCAGCGCGATCAGCCGGGCGACCGTGGTGGTCTTACCGGTGCCCGGGCCGCCGGCGAGCACGGTGACCCGGCGCAGGGCGGCGACGGCCGCGGCGAGCCGCTGCAGGTCCGTGCCCTGCGGCGCGTCCGCCTCGTGGCCGGCCTCGGCCGGGTGGTCGAACAGCCGGGCGAGGGCGGCCCGGAGCCGGCCGGGGTCGACCTCGGGCTGCTCGGCGGCGGCGCGGTCCCGTAGCTCCCGGCGGACCAGCTCCTCCTCGGCCCAGTAGCGGTCGAGGTAGAGCAGGCCCCGGCCGCCCGCGACCGGGATCATCCGCAGCGGGCGCCCGGACGCGGCGTCGGCGCCGCTCGCGACCAGCGGGCTCTGCTCGACGGCCGCGCGCCAGGCCGCCGGCTCGGGCCACGGCAGGGCGGAGACGTCGACCGACTCCTCGCCCTCACCCAGGACGGTGTGGGCGACCTCGGCCAGGTCGACGCACACCGAGCCGTTGCGGATGGCGCGGACGGTGAGGGCGACGGCGAGCAGCACCTCCTCGGGCTCACCCCGGGGATCGCCGCCGAGGCGCCCGAGCCGGCTCGCGACGTGCACGTCCGCAGCCGACAGCACCCCGGCGACGTTGAACTCACCCAGCAGGCCCGCGGCGGTGCGGGCGGTGCGGAGGTCGTAGGGATCGCGCTCCGGGGCGGCGGCGGTCCGGGGGATGCTCACCGGCCGCCTCCGAGGTCACCGAGATCGAACAGCCCGGGCTCCTCGGTCTCCACGTGCGCTGATTTCCGCGGCCGTGAGGTCCGCTCCCGCGGATGCGGCGCCTCCGTGGGCTCGGGCAGGTCGAGCGGCAACTCCACCCGCTCTCCATCGCTCATGACCGCCGTTTCGGTCGGCCCACCGCGGCGGTCGGCCGGAAGCGGTCCGGATTGGTGATCTTGGACAGGAGGTGCGGCGGGGCCCGAGTCGGCGTCGCAGGTGATCGCCGTTCCGGACCGTTCCGGGCCGCCCTCGGCCGGGAGCGGTCCCGGCTGCCGATCTTCGGCAGGAGATGCGGTGGGGCCCGAGTCGGTGTCCGGGGTGATCACCGCTTCGGGCCGTTCGGCGCCACCTGCGGCCGCGGTCGGTCCGGGCCGGCGATCATGGCCGGTCACGCGGGCGTCGAGGACGTCCGAGAGCTCGGCGATCAGGGCGGCGGGCGGGTGCCAGCCGAAGACGCCGCAGGGGGTGCCGTCGACCTGCGGGGTGTCCGGGCCGCACATCCCGCGGAGGAAGAGGTACAGCGTGCCGCCCAGGTGCCGCTCGGGGGAGTAGCCCGCCAGCCGCCAGCGCAGGAAGCGGTGCAGCGCGACCGAGTACAGCAGCGCCTGCAGCGGATAGTGCGCGGCCTGCATCGCGGCGGCGAGGACCGGCGGGGCGTAGTGCGCGGCGGTCAGCGGTTCGCGGCCGCCGGGACCGGACGGGCCGAGCCAGTTCGTCTTGTAGTCGACGACCAGGAAGCGGCCGTCGACCCGCAGGACGGCGTCGATCGACCCGGTCAGGTACCCGCGCAGGGGCTGCCCCGCCAGGCCGGGCGCGGCGATCAGGTCCGGGTAGCCGACGAGGGGATCTCCGGCGGGCAGGTGCCGGCGCAGCACCGGCGCCAGGTCGCCGAGTGTGACCTGCCCGGACGGGGTGTCGCCGCCGGCCAGCGGCATCTCGAAGTCCAGCTCCGCCAGCCGGTCGGCGGGCCGGATCTCCCGCAGCGCGCGCCCGCGCGCGAGCGGCCCCAGCGGCGTCTCGACGACGGGCCGCAGCGCCGCCGCGAGCGCCTCCGGGTCGATCTCGGCGGGCTGCCGGGCCAGTTCCTCGTCGACCCGGGCCCGCAGCTCGGCGGCCAGGTCGGCCGCGGTGGTGTCGAGGTGCTCGAAGACGGCGTGGACCAGCGTGCCGAACCCGGTGCCCAGCGGCAGGTCGGCCATCGGCGAGGGCAGGTCCGCCCCGAGCTCGGACATGACGTCGAGCAGCTCGAGCTCGGCCTCGTCGTCCTTGCCCGGCTCCTCGGGCTCCGACCCGACGCCCGGCGTGGGCGGCTCCGGCGTCTCCACCGCCGTGTGGTGGCCGTGGGCGTCGGCGGTCAGCGCGCTGTAGGAGGTGCGCCGCCACGCCGCGTCGAGCCGGCGGGCGAACCGGGCCACACCCAGCCGAGGTGGGTCGCCGTCGCGGTCCGGGGCGGGGACGGGGGTGCGGTCGGAGAGCGTCTCGACGGCCACGCCCGGCAGCGAACGCAGGAGCTCCAGCGCCGACGCGTCGGACGGGACCCGGTAGCCGGCCTCGGGCACGGTGCCGGCGGCGGGCCGCCCGACCAGCAGCCGGTGCAGGGCCGAGCACTCCGTGGTGGTGGTCGGCGCCCACCACGCCACCACCTGGCAGCGCGCCCGGGTGAGCGCGACGTACATCAGCCGCAGGTCCTCGCCGGCCTCCTCCTCGAGGTGCCGCTGCAGCCGCTCGGAGCGGTGCGGCCCGACGGCCCCGCCCACGTCGAGCACGCGGGCGCCGGCGTCGTCGTGGACGAGCAGGACCTCGGCCTTGTCGTTGACCCACCGGTCCCAGCCGAACGGCACGTAGACCACCGGGAACTCGAGGCCCTTGCTGCGGTGGACCGTGACGATCTGCACGGCGTCGGCGTCGGACTCCAGGCGCCGGCTCCGCTCGGTGGTGGTGTCCCGCGCGGCGTCGGCCATGCGGTGGCGCAGCCATTCGACCAGCGCGGACGGGCCGAGGTGCCGCTCCAGCGACGCCCCGTGCAGCACCTGCCCGATGTGCCGGACGTCCGTGAGCCGCCGGTCGCCCTCGCGCAGCCCGAGCAGCCGCGACGGCAGCCGGGTGCGGCTGGTGACCGCCTCCAGCAGCGCCGCGACGCCGCGCTCGGCCAGCACCGCGTGCCACGCCCGCAGGTCCGTGCCCAGCTCGTCGATCAGCTCCTCGGCCCGCTCGCCGCACAGCTCCTCGACCGTGTGCCCGACGAAGCAGGTCAGCGCGGCGGCGCGCAGCCGGGTGGCCCGCTGCGGCTGCTCGACGGCCTCGAGCAGGGTCAGCCACTCCGCCGCGGCCTCGGTGGTGAACACGCTGGTGGTGCCGGTCAGGACCGCCGGCACACCGGCCGCGGTACACGCGTCCCGCACCTGGACGCCCTGGGCGTTGGTACGGACCAGGACCGCGACGTCGCCGGCGCGCAGCGGCCGGTCCTCGACGGTGGCGGGGGAGGCGAGCAGGGCGGCGATGTCGGCGGCGACGTCCTCCGCCACCACCTCCCGCGCCTTCTGCGCCCGGCCCAGCCGCCGGCCGGTGAGCGGCTCCAGCCGGTCCCGGTCGACCACCCGCAGCCGGAACGGCTCGTCCGACGGCGCTCCGGCGAGCCGCCGCGCGGTGTGGTGCGCCTCCACCGGCCGGACGACGATCTGGTCCGACCCCAGCGCGACCTCGCCGAACACCCCGTCGAGCGCCTCGAGCAGCGCCTCGTCCGTGCGGTAGTTGGTGCCCAGGGTCCGCAGCTCCCCGGCCTCCTTCGCCGCCTCCAGGTAGGAGACCACGTCGGCCCCGCGAAACGCGTAGATCGCCTGCTTCGGGTCGCCGATCAGGACGAGCGTGACGTGCCCGTGGAAGGCCCGCTGCAGGATCTCCCACTGCACCGGGTCGGTGTCCTGGAACTCGTCGACCAGCACCACGTCGTACCGGGCCTGCAGCCGCTCGCGGGCCGCGGCGCCGCGCACCGGGTCCCGCAGGGCACCGGCGAGACGGGTCAGCATGTCGTCGTACGAGAACAGCCGCCGCGCGCGCTTGCGCCGGTCGACCTCGCCACGGACGGCCTTGGCGAAGTTGTACCGGACCCCGGCGACCGAGCCGGGCGAGGCGTCCGCGGGTTCGAGCCGGGCCTGCGGGTCGCCGACCGCCTGCCGGGCGAGCTTGAGCGCCTCGTCCCGGGAGAAGTCCGGGCGGCCGGCACCGGGGGCGGCGTACTTGCGGACGTAGAAGTCGTCCACCACTTCGGTGACCAGGTCGTCGACGTGCTCGACGAACTCCGCGTCGGGGTCGCTGTCCCCGGCCACCCCGAGCCCGGCCAGCATCTGCTGGCAGAACTGGTGCGTGGTGGCGATCGTGGCCGCGTCGAACTCCGCGAGCGCCGCCCGCAGCCGGGCCCGCCGCGCCGTGACCTCCTCGGGGCTGCCCTGCTGCAGCAGTCGGGTGACCGGGTCCGCCGAGGGCACCCCGGCGGCGAGCCCGCGCTCGGTGGCGCCGAGCCGCTCCCGGACGCGTTCGCGCAGCTCCTGGGTGGCCTCACGACCGAAGGTCACCAGCATCAGCCGGGGCAGCGCGGCGATCCCCTCGGCGACGTACCGGGTGGCGAGTGCGGCGATCGTGAAGGTCTTGCCGGTGCCCGCGCTGGCCTCCAGCACGGTGGTGCCGGTGGGCAGCGGGCCGTCGACCTCGAACTGCGGGTGGGCCAGGAGCACCTGTGTCACAACAACTCCACGTGTTCCGCGTCGAGCAGGGGCCGCCAGATCCGCTCGGCCAGCTCGCCGAACCGGGTCTCCACCACCCCCCGCTGCTCCAGCAGCCGCTCGAACTCCGGGTCCGCGCCCAGCACCGCGACGATCGCCTCGTCCTCCTTCTCGAACGTCCACTCCTTGGCCGCGGCCAGCTCCGCGTCCCGCGCCGCCGCACCCGCCCGGCGCGCCTTCGCGTAGGCGGCGGTGCAGGGGGTGGAGACCGGCAGCGGCTCGCACAGCCCCTCGCGGTGCAATGTCACCAGGTCCGCCAGCGCCGCCCGGGCCTCGTCGGCGCCGAGCGGCCGGATCGTGGCGCGCATGGCCCCGCCGCCGCGCCCGCGGCCGAGCGTGACGGCCCGCCACTGGGTGTCCGGGCGGGTCACGGTGAGTGCGAGCAGCCGGGCCCAGGCCCGCAGCCGGTGCTTCGGCCCGAGCCGCGAGTACTCGACCGTGACCAGCGTGGACCCGTAGAGGCCGGCGACCGTGCCGACGACCCGCAGCCCGCCCAGGTCCGCCGCCACGTCCCGGGACACCGGCTCCCCGGTCCGCAGCTGCGCGCTCGCCTCGACCAGCGGCTCGACCGCGCTGTTGACCTTCTCCAGCACCGCCCCGCCGAGCGTGCCGGGCGGGAGCTCACCGCGCCGCCACTCCGCCTGCACGCACTGCTCGGCCGGGGCACCGGCGAGCCGGTCCCGCAGCATCCGGTTCCCGACCGCCCACTCGTCCAGCCCGCCCAGGCTGACGGGCAACGCGTCGGCCGGCTCCTCGTCCTCGGAGCGCGGCACCATGCCGACCCGCTGCCGCAGGAACGCCTTCATCGGGTGCTCGAGGAAGCGCACCAGGTCGTCGAGCTCCACGGTGTCGCCGGACTCCGGCGGCGCGAGCGGCGCGGCGAGGAACGGGGGCACGGGGCGGCGCTCGCCCTGCAGCGCCCGGGCACCGGCCAGGGCGTTGCGGTCGAAGCTGAACGGCGTGGTCCCCGCGGTGAGCTCGGGGGTGAAGTTCCGCGGGTCGAAGGGCTGCAACGGGTGCCGGACCGTGATCGCCTCGCTCGCCCGCCCGTCCTCGACCCGGACGGTCGTGTCGACCGCGTCGAGCAGCTCGCCGAGGGGGACGGCGGGCGGCCGGTCCGCCCCGGTCCGCTCGTTCATGCCCGAGTGCACCACGACCAGGTGCTCGGTGGCGGCCGTGATCGCGTCGAGCAGCAGCTGGCGGTCCTCGCTTCGCGGGTCCCGCTCGCCGACGCGCGGGTCGCGGGCCAGCACGTCGTCCCCGTCGGGGGCGCCGGTGCGGGGGAACACCCCGTCGTCCACCCCGAGCAGGCAGACGACCCGGTGCGGCACCGACCGCATCGGCACCAGCGTGGCGACGGTCAGCGTGCCGGTGCGGAAGTTCGCCCGACTGGGGCGGCCGCGCAGCCGGTCGGCCAGCAGACCCCGCACGTCCGACAGCGTGAGCGGGACGGTGCCGCCCTGCGGGCCGGCGGAGCGCACCACCTCGGCGAGCTCGGCCCGCGCCTGCGCGTCCTGCCACGCCTCGGACGCAGTGGTGGCGGTGAGGGCGGACAGCCCGTCGAGCAGTGCCGCGACCCAGGCGGTGAGCGGTTGCGGCCCGGCGAGCGCGCCGAGAGTCGTGTGCAACCGGTCGAGGAGCTCGGCGAGCGAGCCGACGAGGTCGACGTCCGAGGAGTCGACGTCGTCGAGCGGGAGGGCGGTGCCCAGCCAGCCCTGCTCGCCGGGCCGCTCGGCCATCGCGACCCCGAGCAGCATCCGGTCCAGCCCCGCCGCCCAGGTGTTCTGCGGGAACCCGTCGAGCTTGAACGGGCGGCGGTGCTCGCCGTCGAGCCCCCAGCGCACTCTGGCCCGGACGACCAGCTCGCCGATCCGGTCCAGCGCGTCGTCGTCGAGGCGGAAGCGGCGGCGCACCGGCGCGGAGCCGACCAGGTCGAGCACCTGCGAGGCGGCGACCCGGGAGTCGGCCAGCTCGAGCAGCGCCGACACGGTGCCCAGCAGGGGATTGGCCTGCCGGAGCGCCCGGTCGGCGAGCCGGACGCGCAGCCGGTGCCCGGGATGCGTGTCCTCGGGGTCGGCGCCCGCCGCGCCCGCTTCGGGCAGGGCGGCGGCCAGCCCGAACGACGCCGAGATCAGCGGCGCGAACGCCTCGATGTCCGGGCACATGACGATGACGTCCCGCGGTTCGAGGGTCTCGTCGGCCGCGAGCAGGCCGAGGACGATCTCGCGCAGCACCTCCACCTGCCGGTCCGGCCCGTGGCAGGCGTGCACCTGCACGCTGCGGTCGGCGGAATCGAGCAGCGGCAGCTCACCGGCGGGCAGCCGGTCCTCCCGCAGGTTCTCCTGCAGACGCCCGAGCAGGGTGGCCGGCGCCGGGTCGGCCGGATGGTGCACGTCCGCGACCCCGGCGGGCAGCCGCAGCTGCAGCTCCCGCACGTCCCGCCCGAGGGACCGGAGCAGCGGGTTGACCACCTCGCCGGCCGACCCGTCCTGCTGACGCGGGACGGCGGCGCCCTGCGCCGGCGACAGCTTCCCCCACAGTGCGGGGGAGGGGTGCGGCAGCCAGAGGTGCACCTCGCGGTGCTCGGCCAGCGCGGACAGCACGGCGAGGTGCTCGGCGGCCAGCCGGGTGGGACCGAACACCGACAGCCGGTCCGGCAGCTCGACCAGGCCCGGGTCCGCGCGCAGCGCCCGCTCGGCCTGCTCCAGGCGCTCGGCCGGGCCGGGGACGCCGATCCGGGCGCGCAGCCGCCGCCACAGCTCGACCTGCCAGCGCAGGTCCTCCGGCACGCCCTGCGGCGAGCCCGCCCACCAGGCGCGCAGCATGTCCGGCCGGTGGACGGCGTAGCCGGCGAAGAGGTCGGCGAGGCGGCGGGCGACGGCGTAGGTCCGGCTGCCGCCGCTCTGCGAAAGGTGCGCGGCCAGCGCCGCGAACGTCTCGCCCGGCGCCTCGACGGCCGCGACGACCTCCTCCAGCAGCGGCCACACCGCGCGCGCCGGGTGCCAGGGGTCGGTCTCCGGGTCGGTCCCGGTGGCGGCGTCGACCGCCTCGGCGAGGACCTGCCCGGGCGGCGGGAAGAGGACGTTGGCACACACCCCGTCCGCCCCCGCGACGGTGCCCAGCCGGTGCGCGAGGCGCTGCCCGAGCCACCGCTCGACGCCGCGCTCGGGCACCGCGACGATCTCGGGCACGAACGGATCGGCCGCCGGCCCGCCGATCACCTCGGCGAGCGCGTCGGCCAGCCGGTCGGCCCGCTCGGCCCGGTGCACCACCCACACGTGGGCCAAGTTAGCGACGCCCACCGACGGTTCCGGCGAGGCCCCCGCGGCGTGTCCACAGGCCCGGCGCCGACCGGTGGGCGGCCGTCGGCGAGGGACCGGCGCAGGACCGGCGCGGGATCGTCGCGGGATCGGCGCGGCGGGTCAGTCGAGCTCGGCGAGTGCCTTCTTGGCCTGCTCCAACTGGGCCTCGAGCTCGGCGACCTTGGCCTCCCGGGTGGCCCGCGCCTCGCCGATGACCTCCTCGATCGGCCCGGAGATCTCGGCGTGCAGCTCGGCCGCGGCCTTCTGCACCGCGCCCGCCGACACCGGCAGCGCCCGGGCGAGCCAGGTGGTGCCGCGCTTGAGCTCGGCCTGCCACTCGCCGTCGGCCGTGCCGCTCACGGTGAGGGTCAGCTCGACCACCCGGGTCGTGCGGGCCGTCGAGCCCTTCGGCCGGCCCCGCTTGCGCTTCTCCGGCTCGGCCGCCGTCGCCCCGGCGGGGGCCGCGCCCCCCTCGGGCGTCGCAGCGGCGGAAGGAGCGGTGTCGGGTGCGGCACCCCCGGTCGGGGCGGTGTCGGTCGAGGCGGTCGTCGAGGTGCTCTCGGTCTCGGCGGTCACGTGCTCCCTCTCCTCACGGGCGGAACGTCCAAGGGTGACCGTAGAACAGGCGTTCGACCGCTCCGGGATCCGGGTGTGAGCCACGGTGCATCGACCACTTATATAGTTGCGTGATGTAATGGTGCACGTGACCCCCACGGCATCCGTGCGCCCGGCGCGCGACGACGCGCAGGTGGCCGAGCTCGCCCAGGTCCTCGAACGCACCGCGAGCTGGCTGCGCCGCACGCTGCGGGCCGAGGAGTGGAACGCCGTCGCCCTCGCCGTGCTCGACGACCTCGACCGGCACGGGCCGCGCCGGGTCACCGAGCTGGCCGCCCAGGAGCGGACCTCGCAGCCCGGGATGACCGGCATAGTCGGGCGGCTGGAGGCCGCCGGGATGGTCGAGCGCGCCCCCGACCCGTCGGACGGCCGCGCCACGCTCGTCTCGGCCACCGCCGCGGGCCGCGCCTACATCGCGGGCCGGCACGCCCGGCGCACGGAGTTCCTCGCCGCGCGGATCACCACCCTGTCGGCCGACGACCGGCGCGCGCTGCTCGGCGCGACGCACGCCCTGGCCGCCCTGACCGACACCCCGTACCCGACGACCCCGACCGGCCCCACCGGGCCGGGCGGCGAGGCCGCCGGCACCCCGACCACCCGCGAGACCCGTACCGAGGGGGAGCCGTCGTGAGTTCTCACGGCACGTCCGCAAGTCCGTTCCGGCAACCGAAGGCCGTCTGGGCCGTCGCCTTCGCCTGTGTCATCTCGTTCATGGGCATCGGCCTCGTCGACCCGATCCTGCCCGCGCTCGCGACGCAGCTGCACGCCAGCCACACCCAGGTGGAGCTGCTCTTCACCAGCTACCTCGTGGTCACCGCGGTGGCCATGCTCGTCACCGGCTGGGTGTCCAGCCGGATCGGCGCCAAGCGCACCCTGGTCATCGGGCTGGCGCTGATCGTCGTGTTCGCCGCGGCGGCCGCACTGGCCGGCGGCATCGGCGGGATCGTCGGCTTCCGGGCCGGCTGGGGCCTCGGCAACGCCCTGTTCATCGCCACCAGCCTCGCCGTGATCGTCGGCTCCGCGAGCGGTGGGTTCGGCGGGGCGATCGTGCTCTACGAGACCGCGCTGGGCGTCGGCATCGCGTCCGGGCCGCTGCTCGGCGGCCTGCTCGGCAACATCTCCTGGCGCGGCCCCTTCTTCGGGGTCTCGGCGCTGATGCTGATCGCGCTGGTCGCGACCGTCGTGTTCGTGGACAAGACCCCCAGGCCCGCCGAGCCGTCGAGGCTCTCCGAGCCGCTGACCGCCCTGCGGCACCGCAGCCTGCGCACCACGAGCCTGGTCGGCCTGCTCTACAACTGGGGCTTCTTCACCCTGCTCGGCTACGCGCCGTTCCTCATGAACCTCTCCGCGCTGCGGCTGGGCGCCGTGTTCTTCGCGTGGGGCGTGCTCGTCGCGCTCTTCGCGGTGTTCGGCGCCACCTGGCTCAAGGACCGCTTCGGCACCGCGCGGACACTCTACGGGAGCCTGATCTGCGTCGCCGTGATCCTCGCGGTGATCGGCACCTTCTCCGGCTCGGTGCCCACCGTGATCGTCGCGGTGGTCCTCTCCGGCGCGTTCGTCGGCCTGAACAACACCCTGGTCACGACCGCGGTCATGAGCATCTCGCCGGTGCCGCGCAACGTCGCCAGCGCCACCTACGGCTTCGTCCGGTTCATCGGCGGCGGGCTCGCCCCGTTCGTCGCGGGGCTGCTGGCCGAGGGCCTGAACGTGCACGTCCCGTTCTGGATCGCCGCGGTCGTCGTCCTCGCCGGGGCGCTGCTGCTGAGCACGGTGCACCGCGCGCTGGAGGACGCCGACGAGAACGCCGCGGCCGAGGACGCGGCCGCCGAGGAGGCCGTCACCCGGGTGCCCGCGGTCGAGGAGGAGGCGATCCTCGCCGAGCAGGCGCTGGGGCGCGAGGGCGGGCGACGGTGAGCGGCGGCTTCGAGTACGGCTGCGACGGCCCGCGGGCCGTCGTGGTCGGCATCGACGGGTCGGAGACGGGCTGGCGGGCACTGCACTACGCCGTCGGCCAGGCCCGCCGGCAGGGCGGCCGGGTCGTGGCGGTGTACGCCGACCGGATCCCGTCCGTCGCCTTCGCCACGGCGGTGCCCCTGGCGGCCGCGGCCGTGACCGACCCGCAGGAGGACTCGCTGCTGCAGGAGCTGCGGTCCGGGGCCGAGGAGCTCGGGCCGCAGTACGGCGTCGAGGTGGCGTTCGAGGTGGTCGTCGGCGATCCGGTGCCGGCGCTGACCCAGGTCGCCGAGCGCGAGCGGGCCGACGCGATCCTCGTCGGGGCCAGCGTGCAGGCCGGGCACAGGCTCTTCGGCTCGGTGGCCGTGCGCGTGGTCCGGGCCGGGCGCTGGCCCGTGACCGTGGTCCCGTGACCGATCAGGTCCCGATGTAGGTCCCCGGGGCCGGGTGGATCGGGTGCAGCCCGCGTCCGCCCAGCTCCGGCGGTGCGTCGACCACGGCGCCCGATCGCTCGCCCAGCCAGGTGACCAGGTCCTCCCACCACGAGCCCTGCTCGACGTGCGAGGCCGCCCGCCACCGCTCGGCGTCGGCCGGGTTGCCCGCCGACACCGCACCCGCGGCGACCCGGTGCGCGTTCGTGCCGTAGCCCACCGCGGCCGCCGTGCTGCCGGGGACGGCCACGAACCGGCACTTGCCGCCCAGCACCTGCGAGGTCCGGTAGACGGCCTGCCAGCTCCCCACCCGGTCGGCGACGCCCGCGAGCAGGTAGACGTCCCGGTCCACCGCGGAGAGGTCGATCGGGCCGCCGAGGACGTGCGCGGCCCCGGGCCGGGTCAGCGCACCCGTCAGGGCCAGCCCGGCGAGGTCGCGGAACAGCGCGGCGGGCACGTGCAGCGCGTCGAGGTTCCAGGCGCGCAGCGGATCGGGCCGGATGTCGCCCTCGTCGACGCCGGCGAGGTAGCGGCGCTCCCAGGCCGGCCAGACCAGCGCCTCCGGGCAGAGCAGGGCGTGGATCTCGGCGAGCCGGCGCCCGTCGAGCAGGCCCGCCCGGCCGATCGAGGCGACGGCGGCGCGCACCTCGGCGTCGTCGACCGGCGCGGCGGAGGGGCCGGTGCGCGAGCGCTCGCGGTCGAGCGTCGTGCCGGCCAGCACGAGCGCCGCGACCCGTTCCTGCCGCTCCAGCCGCGCGGTGACGGCCGCGGCCAGCAACCCGCCGGTGGAGATGCCGAACAGGGTGGTCCGGTCCACCCGGCAGATCCGCTCGCACGCCGCCAGGGCCTCGACGACGGCCTCGGCGTAGGCGTCGAGCCCCAGCCCCGCGTCCTCCGGGCCGGGATCGCGCCAGGACAACGCGAACACCTGCTGACCGGCCGCGACGAGCCGGCGCACCAGGCTGCGGTCCGGGGCGAGGTCGACGAGGTGGAAACGGTTCACCACGCCCGGCACGACCAGGACCGGCACCTCGGCGACCTGCTCGGTGGCGGGCAGGTAGCGGATCAGCTCGAAGAGCGGGGTGCGCAGCACGACGGCGCCGGGCGCGGTCGCGGTCTCGGTGCCGGGCTCGAGGCGGGCGCCGCCCTCGGGCAGCCGCGGCGGGGACGCGAGGTCCGCCGCCAGGGCGCGCACCGCCCGGACGGCGCTCGAGCCGCCGGAACGGACGGCGTCGCGCAGCCCGCGCGGGTGCAGCAGCGGGTTGGTGCCGGGGGCGAGGAGGTCGGCGAGCCGGGCGACGGCGACCCGGAGGCGGTCCGCGTCGTCGGCGTCGGCGGCGAGGTCCTCGACGAGCTCCAGCGCGGAGGAGCGGGCCGCCCGGTGCGCCTGGAGCAGCCGGGACAGCAGCGGGTCGTCCGCCCAGGCGGGGTCGGCGTGCCGCGGGTCGTCCGTGCGGCCCGAGGCCGGGCGCGCGCCCAGCCCGATGCGGCCGAGCTCGGCGAGCAGGCCCGCCGCCCGGCCGGCGGTGGCGCCCGGGGAGCGCAGCGCGGCGGCGGCGAGCCGCGCGGCCGGGCCGACGGGCAGCAGCCGCGCCAGCGGGCCGCGGGCGGCCTCGGTGAGCAGCGCGTCGAGCGGCAGCGCGGCGTCGTCGGCCTCCGGCCGGGTCATCGCCCGCACCTGCCGCGCCGTGTCATCGTGTGCGCTCCTTCCCGCCCGGTTCGTCCCCCGGTGCCCGTCCGGCCGATCCTCCCAGCCGCCCCGCCGTGCCCGCAGGTGTACCCGGACCGGGCGCCCCGGGCCAGCCCGCCGCGCGTGACGTGCGCGTTCGCGCCGCGGGTCGGGGCACGGCGTCGCCCCCGGTGACCGCCGGATACGCTGATCGGCGGCCCCAGCACCCCCTCCGGGGGGAGGTCGGCAGGACAGGGAGACGTGTGTCGCAAACGGAATCCGTACCGATTCAGGGACTCTCCTCGGTGTCGGCTCCGGGCTCGCGCCCGCTGCGTGCCTGGCAGCGCTCGGCGCTCGCCCGGTACCTGGCCGCCCGGCCCCAGGACTTCCTGACGGTCGCGACGCCGGGCGCGGGCAAGACGGCCTTCGCGCTGCGGGTGGCGAGCGAGCTGCTGGCGGACCGCACGATCGAGGCGGTCACCGTCGTCACCCCGACGGAGCACCTCAAGTACCAGTGGGCGCAGTCCGCAGCGGCGGTCGGGATCGCGCTGGACCCCGAGTTCCGGGCGTCGGCCGGCACCTCGCGGGACTACCACGGCATCGCGATCACCTACGCCGGTGTGGCCGTGCACCCCCACACGCACCGGGCGCGCACGGAGAACCGGCGCACGCTGGTGATCCTCGACGAGATCCACCACGCGGGCGACGCCAAGTCCTGGGGCGAGGGCGTCCAGCTGGCCTTCGAGCCGGCCGAGCGGCGGCTGGCGCTGACCGGGACGCCCTTCCGGTCGGACGACAACCCCATCCCGTTCGTCGAGTACGTCCGGGACGGCGAGGGCGCGCTGCGCAGCCGCGCCGACCACTCCTACGGCTACTCCGACGCGCTGGCGGACAACGTCGTCCGGCCGGTGGTGTTCCTGGCCTACTCCGGCACGTCGAGCTGGCGGACGAGCGCGGGCGAGGAGATCACCGCCCGGCTCGGCGAGCCGCTCACCAAGGAACAGACCGCGATGGCCTGGCGCACCGCGCTGGACCCCGGCGGCGAGTGGATGCCCGCGGTGCTCGCGGCCGCCGACAAGCGGCTCGACGCCCACCGCAACAGCGGGATGCCCGACGCCGGCGGCCTCGTCATCGCCACCGACCAGACCAACGCGCGCGCCTACGCCGCCCTGTTGCAGCAGGTCACCGGCAGGCCACCCGCGCTGATCCTGTCGGACGAGGCGGGCTCGTCGGAGCGGATCGAGTCCTTCTCGAAGTCCGACGAGCGGTGGATGGTCGCCGTCCGGATGGTGTCCGAGGGCGTCGACGTGCCGCGGCTCGCGGTGGGCGTCTACGCGACCTCCGCCTCGACCCCGCTGTACTTCGCGCAGGCCATCGGCCGGTTCGTGCGGTCGCGACGGCCGGGCGAGACGGCGTCGGTGTTCGTGCCGTCCGTCCCGGTGCTGCTGGGCCTGGCGAGCGAGCTGGAGGCGCAGCGCGACCACGTCCTCGGCAAGCCGCACCGGCCCAAGGAGGAGTGGAACGACGAGGAGCTCGCCCTCGCGAACCGGCAGCAGGACGAGCCGGGGGAGGACGAGAAGTCCTTCACCGCGCTGCACGCCGACGCGGAGCTGGACCAGCTGATCTTCGACGGCGCCTCGTTCAGCGCCGACGAGGAGGAGTACATCGGGCTGCCCGGGCTGCTCGACGCCGACCAGGTGCGCACGCTGCTGCAGCAGCGGCAGCAGGACTGGGTGGACCGGGGCTCGCCGCGCTCCGGCGCCGCGGCCCGCGCCACCCCGCCGCCGCCCGTGCCGGAGCCGCCGCGGCAGATGTCGGTGCGCGAGCAGATCCAGAAGCTCCGCAAGGAGCTGAACACGCTGGTCGCGCTGCACAACCACCGCACGAAGAAGCCGCACGGCGTGATCCACAACGAGCTGCGCCGGGCCTGCGGCGGCCCGCCGACCGCGATGGCGACGATCGAGCAGCTCGAGGAGCGCATCGCCACGATCCGGTCGTGGCGGTGACCGCCGTCACCCGTCCCCGGACAGACGAGAGGGCCGGCACCCGCGGGTGCCGGCCCTCTCGACGACGCTCACATGACCGGCGAGGGGAGTCGCCGATCGCCCATCACTCGTGCCTATTCAGCACCCTGCTGGACGTCCACCTCGAGCTCGCGCAGCTTGTCGGCGTGCGCACGCGCGTGGTGTCCGCAGAACAGGAGCTCGCCGCCGGACGGCAGCACGGCACGAACCTTTGCGGCCGCTCCGCAGCGGTCACAGCGGTCGGCGAGGGTCAACTCGGGCCGGGTCAGGGTTCCAGGCTGCATAGCGGTCTCCCTCCGTCTCGACACCGGTCTCCCGATGTCGCTTGCTGTGACGACCGCTCGCGCGGTGCGCCCACTCTTGCAGACGTTAAATACCCCTGCATGTGTTCCCGTCCCGTGTCGCGACGACAATCACAGATCGACCTTTCGGGGTCGGGCGACCGTCGACGCGGTGGCGGTCCGATGACGAACACGGATTCAGTTGACTACGAGTGAATGATGCGGTGCATGGTGTGACACCGCAAGGTGTGGCGTGTAAACAGTCGGGTCCTCGCGACTACCGAGCGCAGTCGGGGGTCCGGTCATGACGACGAGCATGATCCGCCGGGTCCCGGCGCCCGTGCTCTTCGTCGTCGGGGGTGCCTCGATGTACGTCGGGGCGGCCCTCGCGGTCGGGCTGTTCGACCGGTTGTCGCCCGCGGCCGTCGCGGTGTTACGGATCTTGGGCGCGGGCCTGGTGCTGCTCGCGTGGCGGCGGCCCCGCCGGGCGGCGTGGCGGGCCCCGCGGCTGCGGCGGTCGGTCCCGTTCGGGCTGGCGACGGCACTCATGAACGCGGCCTTCTACGAGGCCATCGCGCGGCTGCCGCTCGGCACCGCGGTGGCGCTGGAGTTCTGCGGGCCGGTCGCGGTGGCGGCGGCGCTCTCCCGCCGCCCGCGGGACGTCGGGGCCGTGGTGCTGGCCGCGGGCGGAGTGGCCCTCATCGCGGATGTGCGCTGGTCAGGCAGTCCGTCGGGGGTGCTGTGGGCGCTCGCCGCGGCCGTCATGTGGGCGGCGTACATCCTCCTCGGCAAACGGGTCGCGACGGCCGGGAACGGGGTCGACGACCTGGCCGTCGGCTTCACCGTGGCCGCCGTCCTGTGCTCCCCGGTCCTGTTCCTCGGCGGGGCCGCGGGCCTCGCGCCGCTCGCCGACCCGGTGGTGGTGCTGCTCGCCGTCGGCGTCGGGGTGCTGTCCAGCGTGATCCCCTACGGCCTCGACCAGGTGGTGCTGCGGCGGGTCGGGCAGGGGCGGTTCGCGGTGCTCCTGGCCCTCCTCCCGGCGACCGCCACGGTGATCGGCTTCCTGGTGCTCGGGCAGCTCCCGGGTGCCGCCGAGGGCGTCGGGATCGCGGCCGTGATCGCCGCGGTGGCGCTGCGATCGCGGGACGGGGACGGCGTGCCCGAGGTGCTCGAGCCACCCCGGGAGACCCCTCGTCGTCACGTGGAGTGACCGCAAGGGCTCGGTCACGCAGCGTCAGCGGTGGAGGAGCACCCGGGTGAAGATCGCCCGATCCGGTGGCGCCGCTCCCGCCGTGGCGGCCACCTCGGTCCCCGTCGTGCCGCCGCCCGGGGAGACACGGAGCGTGAACGGGCCCGGACGGAGCACGCCGGACGATGAGGCCCCGCGGCCGGCTCCCGGGGCCGTCCGGGGACGGTGTCTCACCCCGCCGGCCCGCGCCCGGGCGGCGCAATGTCGTTCTTGCCGTGCCGGACGGAGCTGGTTGCCCGTGCCGGTCGCGGTGCGGAGTGGGTCGACTACAGGGCGCAACAAGAAACGGGAGCGCGACAACAAACGCAGCCCGGCGAGACCGAATCGTGACGATGCTGCGGAACCTGGACCGATTCAGCATGCTTTGCATCACAGACTTCGGCCGCATACGTTGTCGCCCACAACATTTACCCGGCGTCGTCGGACACCGGGTCCACAGTGAGGTGGAGGGCGGATGCGGGTAGGCAGGTCGGCGCTGCGAGGCGCGCCGAAGATGATCGCGGCGCTGGGTCTGGGGCTGGTCCTCACCCTCACCGCGTGCGGGGCGAACAGCTCCGGTGGGTCCTCGGGCGGCACCGCTCCCTCGGCGGCGCCGGCGGGCGGGGGCGTCAAGGTCGGCGTCATCCTCCCGGAGACGGACACGTCCGCGCGCTGGGAGGGCTTCGACAAGCCCATGCTCGACAAGGCCATGCGCGCCGCCGGGCTCGACCCGGACATCCAGAACGCGCAGGGCGACGAGCAGAAGTTCTCGACCCTGGCCGACGGGATGATCTCCAGCGGCGTGAAGGTGCTGGTCATCGCGTCGATCAGCTCGGACGGCGGCTCGGCCGTCGCGGCCAAGGCCAAGGCGCAGGGCATCCCGGTCATCGACTACGACCGGCTGAACCTCGGCGGCACCAGCGACTACTACGTCTCCTTCGACAACGAGAAGGTCGGCGCGCTGCAGGGCCAGGGTCTCGCCCAGGCGCTGCAGAGCAAGCAGGGCGCGCAGGTCATCCAGATCGAGGGCGCGCCCACCGACAACAACGCGACGCTGTTCTACAACGGCCAGCAGACGGTGCTGAAGCCGATGTACGACGACGGCCGGCTCAAGCTCGTCGCGAACCAGGCCATCGACAAGTGGGACAACCAGGTCGGCGGTCAGACCTTCGAGCAGCTGCTCACCGGCAACGGCGGCAAGGTCGACGGCGTCGTCGCGGCGAACGACGGCCTGGCGGGCGCGATCGTCACCGTGCTGACCAAGTACGGGCTCAACGGCCAGGTGGCCGTGACCGGCCAGGACGCCACCGCGGACGGCCTGCAGGCCATCCTGCGCGGCGACCAGTACATGACGGTGTTCAAGCCGATCCAGGAGGAGGCCGACGCGACCGCCAAGCTCGCCGCGGCCCTCGCCAAGGGCGACACCGCCACCGCCGACCAGACGGCGACCCAGACGGTGAACGACCCGAAGGGCAACCGCGAGGTCAAGTCCGTCCTGCTCACCCCGCAGCTGATCACCAAGGACAACGTCAAGACGGTGACGGACGCGGGCTACGTCAAGGCGAGCGAGATCTGCGTGCAGGCCACGCAGGCCGCCTGCGACGCGGCCGGCATCAAGTAACCGAGCCGGGCGCGCGGCCGCGGAGGGGACCGTCGACGGTGACCCTCCCGGCCGCGCGCCCTCGCATGGAGGTCCGCATGTCCGAACCCATCCTGCAGCTGCGGTCCGTGTCGAAGAGCTTCGGCGCGGTGCAGGTGCTCCACGACGTCGACCTGACGGTGCGCGCCGGCGAGGTGACCGCGCTCGTCGGCGACAACGGCGCCGGCAAGTCGACGTTGGTCAAGTGCGTCGCCGGGATCCACCCGATCGACGGCGGCGAGATCCTCTTCGACGGCGACCCCGTCGCGTTGCACAGCCCCTCGGACGCGTCGAAGCTCGGGATCGAGGTCGTCTACCAGGACCTCGCGCTCGCCGACAACCTCGACATCGTCCAGAACATGTTCCTGGGCCGGGAGCGCGGCAGGCCCTGGCTGCTCGACGAGTCCGACATGGAACAGGCGGCGCGGCGCACCCTCGCCTCGCTGTCGGTCCGCACCGTGACCAGCGTGCGGACGCCCGTGGCGTCGCTCTCCGGCGGGCAGCGGCAGACCGTCGCCATCGCCAAGGCCGTCCTCTGGGACTCCCGCGTCGTGCTGCTCGACGAACCCACCGCCGCACTCGGCGTCGCGCAGACCCGGCAGGTCCTCGACCTCGTCCGCCGGCTCGCCGAACAGGGCATCGGGGTCGTCCTGATCAGCCACAACATGGCCGACGTCTTCGAGGTCGCCGACCGCATCGCCACCCTCTACCTCGGCCGCATGGTGGCCGAGGTGCCCACGCGCGACGTCACCCACGGGCAGGTCGTCGAGCTCATCACCGCAGGCCGGTCCGGGGACCTCGGACTGGCCCGACCGGAAGGGGTGGTCGGGCAGTGACCGCACCCGAGAAGCAGCAGAAGTCGGCGGCCGAGAAGGCCGACCCCGGGAACCGGGCGGCCGACTTCGGCATCGACACCACCGCCCGGACCACGGGCGAGGCGATCCGCGGCTACCTCCAGGGCCTGCGCAACGGCGAGCTCGGCTCGCTGCCCGCGCTGCTCGGCCTCGCCGCGCTGTTCGTGCTGTTCACGATCCTCGACTCCGGCGGCACCTTCCCCAGCCTGCTGAACCTCGCGAACCTCCTCCAGCAGGGTGCCGGCCGGACCATCATCGCGATGGGCCTGGTGTTCGTGCTGCTCACCGGCGAGATCGACCTCGCCGCGGGCACGGCGTCGGGCCTCGCGGCGGCGCTGATGGCGCTGCACCTCGTGAGTGGCGGGAACATGCTCGGCGCGATGGGCGGGTTCGTCTTCGCGGTGCTGATCGTCGCGATGCTCGTCGCGGCGGCGCTGGCGATCTGGGTCCGGGTGTGGGCCGGGGCCGTGGTGAGCGTCCTGACGGCAGTGATCCTGCTGATCGGCGTACCGGCCAACCCGTGGATCGAGATGCTGCTCGCCGTGGGCGTCGGCGTGGTCGTCGGGTGCCTGACCGGCTTCCTCGTCGCCCGCATCGGGATGCCGAGCTTCGTCGTCACCCTCGCCCTGTTCATCACCTGGCAGGGCGTGATCCTGCAGCTCATCGGCGACGGCGGCACCCTCGGCCTGCGCGATCCGGTGATCAACGCCGTGGCCAACGGCAACCTGTCGACCCTCGGCTCGTGGGTGCTGTTCGTCGTGGCGGCCGGCGGCTACGCGGCGGTCATGCTGCTGCAGCAGCGCAACCGGCTGCACAAGGGCCTGGTGGCGAAGCCGACCGGCCTGGTCCTGATCAAGGTGGGGGCCGTCGTCGTCCTCGGGGCGGTGGCGACCTTCCTGCTGACCCGGGACCGGTCGCCGGGCGTCATCGCCATCTCCGGTATCCCTTATGTCGTGCCGATCGTCCTGGTCCTCCTGGTTCTGGGGACCTACGTGCTCGACCGCACGCGGTTCGGCCGGCACGTCTACGCCGTCGGCGGCAACCGGGAGGCGGCCCGCCGGGCGGGCATCGACGTCGTCCGGATCCGGGCGGCGGTGTTCGTGATCAGCTCGGCCTTCGCGGCGATCGGCGCGATCGTCTACTCCTCGAAGGTCGGGTCCGTCTCGCCGGCGGCCGGTGGCGGCAACACGCTGCTGTTCGCGGTCGGCGCGGCCGTCATCGGCGGGACGTCGCTGTTCGGCGGGCGGGGCCGGGTGTCCAACGCCGTCATCGGCGGCGCGGTGCTGGCGACCGTCGAGAACGGGCTGGGCCTGCTCAAGCAGCCGGCCGCGGTGGTCTTCATCATCACGGGCCTGGTGCTGCTGCTCGCGGCGGGCGTCGACGTCCTGTCCCGGCGGAAGTCGGCGGCCGCCGGCAGGTGACCGTCCCGACCTCCGGCACCCGTCCCGACGACGCCCGCCGGCACAACCGGACCGCGCTGCTGCGCCGCCTGCACGTCGAGGGGCCCTGCACGCGCGCGACGCTCGCCAGCGAGCTCGGGCTCAACCGCAGCACGATCAAGGCGGTGGTCGACGGGCTGGCGGAGGCGGGCGTCGTCACGGAGGCCGTCCCGGCGCAGCGCACCGGCGCCGGGCGGCCCTCGCTCCTGGTCCTGCCCGAGGCGCAGGCGGCGGTCGTCCTGGCCGTCGACATCCGCGTCGACCAGGTCGCCATGGCGATGGTCGGGATCGGCGGGCAGATCCTCGGCCGCCACAGCTGGAACCTGCACCGCACCACCCGGCTGCCCGGCGAGGTCATCACGCACATCGCCGAGTCGGCACAGCTGCTGCGCGACGAGCTGGGCGTGCGGGAGCAGGGGGTCGGCGTCTCGGTCCCCGGCGTCGTCCGACGGGCCGACGGCCTGGTCCACGAGGCGCCCAACCTCGGCTGGCGGGAGGTGGCCCTGGGCAGCCGGCTCGGCGCGGTGCTCGGCTCGCCCACGACCGTCGGCAACGACGGCGACCTCGGCGCCCTCGCCGAGCACGTCCGGGGGGCGGCGCGGGACGCCAACGACCTGCTCTACCTGTCCGCCGACGTCGGCGTGGGCGGCGGGGTCATCGTCGGCGGGGTGCCGCTGCGGGGCTCCGGCGGGTACGTCGGCGAGATCGGGCACATGATCGTCCGGCCCGGTGGGCGGGCGTGCTTCTGCGGCGAGCAGGGCTGCTGGGAGACCGAGGTCGGCGAGCCGGCGCTGTGCCGCGCGCTCGGGCTGCCCGAGGACACGCCCCGCGGGGTGCTGGTGGCCGAGCTGCGGGACCTCGAGGCCCGTCCCGGACGGCTCGACCTGCTGTCCGAGGTGGGGGAGTGGCTGGTCACGGGGCTGGTCACGGCGGTGAACATGCTCGCGCCGGAGCTCGTGGTGCTGGGCGACCTCTTCGCCGCCCTCCCCACCCGGCTCGTCGACCGCATCCGCGAGGAGCTGCACCGCCGCAGCCTCGTCAGCCGCGCCGCGGGCCGCACCCGCATCGCCGTCTCGCCGCTGGGGAGGGACGGGAAGCTCGTCGGCGCCGCCGAACTCGCCTTCGAACCCGTCCTCGGCGCGGTGTAGCACCACATCCCGCGAGTCGGGAGTTCCGGCGGCGCGAGTCGCGAGTTCTGGCAGCGCGAGTCGGGAGTTCTGGCAGCGCGAGTCGGTAGTTCTGGCAGCGCGAGTCGGTAGTTCTGGCAGCGCGAGTCGGGAGTTCCGGCACCGCGAGTCGGGAGTTCCGGCAGCACGAGTCGGCGGTTTAGGGCGACCGCGTTGCGCATGTTCGTCGTCTCCCGGGATCTGGGTTCGGTGACCCGGAAGTGCCGACTCGCGGGAGGTTGACCGGATCGTGCGGAACCTTCACCGTCGGTCCGACGGGCGAGGCGCGGTAACGCTCAACGATCAGGGCCGAGTTCCCGGGCGGGAGCGGGCGCGAGGAGGCGGGCATGCGCGGGTTCGGCGGAGCCGCCGTCCCGGTCCGGTGCGCCCTGCTGATGGTCCTGACGCTCGTCGGGCTCGGCATGGTCTTCGCCGGTGCCGCGGTCGCGGACGTCACGCTCACGCCCGATCACACCGAGGCCGGCGCGCGGGACGTCGCCGTGACGTTCCGGGTGACCAACGACGATCCGGGCGACCCCGTCGTCGCGCTCCGGGTGGATCTGCCGACGGGGCGTCCGCTCGTGGACCCGCAGGCGTCGTCGCCGGCGGGGTGGCAGGTCGCGACCACCGCGAGCGGGATCGAGTGGACGGGCGGGCCGGTCGGGTCCGAGCCCGTGGACCTGGTGCTGCGGGTGGGCCGGATGCCCGACGGCGCAGGGCCCGTGCGGTTCCGGGCGACCCAGACGAGCCGGTCCGGTGCCGTCGTCGAATGGTCGGACCTGGTGGTGCCCGGCCGGCCTGCGCCGGCGCACACGGCCCTCGAGCTGCCGTACGGTGCGCCGCGGCCGGCGGTCCCGGTCGGCGGGCATCACGACCACGATCAGGCGGCGCGGGACGTCGCGGCCGGTCTGCCCGCGACGCCGTCGCCGGGAGCGACCGCGGCGTGGACGATCGGGGTCGGGGTCGCGCTGGCCGTGCTGGTGGCGCTGGGGATCCGCGAGCTGGGGAAGTGGCAGGCCGCCAGGTTCGCCGCGCATCGGGAGAGCGGGGGCGGGACGGCGCAGGAACGGCAGGCGCCGGACGGTCCGGTGTCCTCGGGAGCGACACACCCGGCTCCGTCCGGTGCCGGGGGTGCGCGCGACGTCACGCCGCGAGCAGAGCGCGACCGGAGTCGGTGAGGGCGACGGATCCGTCGGCGTCGGCGATCAGGCCGGCGTCGGTGAGCCGCGGGGCGGCGAAGGGGTCGGCGAGGAACATCCCGTCGACGACGAGGGCGGACCCACCGGACAGCCGGACGCGGCCGGCCTCGACGGCGCGCAGGACGGCGCGGTCGCGGTGGGTGAGCGCCGGAATGCCGGTGCCGGTGACGAGGGTGAGCTGAGCGGTCTGTGCGGACATCGTGCTTCTCCTTCCGTCCTGGCGCCGGGGCCCTCCCGGTGTCGGTGTCGAACGAGAAGAAGCATCCCGCCGGAGCACGCCCCGGACGATGACGTCGGCCCCACTCCCTACCGGGGCCGACCCGCCGACCGGGGTGGGGTTGACCCCCACGCGCCAGAACTGCGGTGGCTGTACCCGGGCCGGGCGGGCCTGAACTCGGGCGGCACCACGAATCGCGGAAATCCCCGAATGGCGGTACCACCGAGCCGGTTCCTGAGGTGCGCGTGACCTGAGGGAGTCCGGGGCGTGCTCGGCCGGAGCTCAGGGCGCGACTCGCGGAAGCCCACAGCGCGACTCGCGGGAGCTGAGAGCGCGACTCGCGGGAGCTGAGAGCGCGACTCGCGGGAGCTGAGAGCGCGACTCGCGGGAGCTCAGGGCGCGGCTCGCGGTGCTGGAAGTCCCGACTCGCGGTGCGCGAACTCCCGACTCGCGGGAGTGTGCGAGTCGGGAGTCGGCGTGGTGCGCGGGGCGGCGGGCTCAGCCGGTGAGGTTGACCTCGGTGAGGGTGCCGCTGTTGAGGTTGGTGACGTACGCCTTCTTCCCGTCCGGCGTGACGGCCAGGCTGGTCGGGGCGTCGCCCGTGGGCAGGGTGGCGGTGACCGTCCAGGTCTCGGCGTTGATCACCGTGAGGTTGTCGCCCTCCACCGCGGTGACGTAGACGAACCGGCCGTCCGGCGCCCACGCGATGTCCTGCGGCTTCTTGCCCACCGGCACCGTGGCGACGACCTGGTCGGTGTTGGTGTCGATGGCCGTGACCGAGTCGCTGTCGTAGTTGACGTTGGCGACCACGGAGTTGTCCGGCGCGACCTCGAGGCTGTGCGGGCTGACCTGCACCTTGACCTCGCCGAGCACCGTGTCGTCGGCGGTGTTGATGATCGAGACGACGCCGGACTCGTGGTTGGCCGTGTACGCCTTGGTGCCGTCGGGCGAGAAGGTGACCCAGTGCGGGTTCGGCGCGACCTTGATGTCGTGCACGAGCGTGCTGGTCGCCGTGTCGATCACGCTGACCGTGCCGGAGTCGTGGTTGGGCACGTAGAGCTTCGACCCGTCGGGCGTGACGGCGAGGGCGAACGGCCGGGTGCCGACCGGGATCGTCGAGGTGATCGAGTTGCTGGTCGTGTCGAGCACGCCGACGACGTTGACCGTCTTCTGGTCGTTGAAGATCGAGACGTAGACGCGCTTGCCGTCGGGTGCGAAGGCCAGGTACTGCGGCGGCCCGGCCTGGACCGGGATCGTCGCGATGACCTTGTCGACCGAGGTGTCCATGACCGTGACGACGCCGGCGTTGCGGTTGGCGATGTAGGCCAGCCGGCCGTTGGGCGAGAGCGCGATGTAGCCGGGGGTCTTGCCGACCGGGATCGCTGAGCCCAGCGACGGGATCGGCACGCTGGTGGCGATCTCGGGCTGGGTCTGGTCCGCGGCTGGCGGGATCTCCTCGTTCGACCCGCCGCCGGCGACCGACGTGCCGGTGTTGCCGGTGCCGCCCCCGAGCAGCCCGAACTGGTTCGCGGCGAACCAGCCCACACCGCCCACGGCGGCCAGCAGGAGCACGACGACGAGCCCGACGATGAGGGCCTTGCGTCCGCCGCCGGACGGCTCCGAGGGTTCGGGAGCGCCGGGGGGTGGTGCGCCGCCACCGGGGGTGCCGCCCCCGAAGCCGCCGCCACCGCCGCCCCCGCCGCCACCCGGGCCGCCGGGACCACCCGGACTGCCGGGGCCACCGGGGCCGCCGCCGTACGGCAACGGGCCGGACGGCTGCGGCGCGGGCGGGGCGACCCGCTGCGTCGGCGCGGGCGGGGCCGGAGGTGCTGCGGCCGCGACGGGAGGTGCCGCCATGGCCGCCGCCGCCGCCGGAGCCGGGGTCGGAGTCCCGGAGGGCGTGCCCGTCGGCGGACCGAAGCTCGGCAGCCCGGTGCCCGACGGCAGCGAGAACGGCGCCGGGGTCTCCGGCACGGACGCCACGGCCGCACCGGCAGCAGCCCCACCCGCCGCACCCAGCGCCACGGCCGGGAAGGCCGTGGTGGGCGGCGGGGCGGCCGGCGCCGCGGGCCCGTCCGAGCCCGCGACCGCACCGGGTCCGCCGGCGAGCGTGGCCGCGCCGAGCGCGACCGCGTACTTGGGGTGGGCGTCGACGACCGTGGGCCGGCCGAGCTCCTCGGACACCATCCGCGCGACCAGCGGGATCCGCGAGGACCCGCCGACCAGCAGCACCGCGCTGAGCTCGTCCGGGGTGACCTCGGCCGAGCGCAGGGTGCGGTTGAGCGCACCGATGGTGGACTCGATCGGCGCCCGGATCATGTCCTCGAACTCGGCGCGGGTGAGCCGCACGTCGAAGTGCCGGTGGGGCAGGAACACCGGGATCGTGGTCTCGGTGTCGATCGACAGCGCCTCCTTGGCCAGCACGCAGTCCTGGCGCAGCCGGGCCAGCGCGACCGTGGTCTGCGGGTCGCTCATGTCCAGCTCGGACAGCGCCCCGCCGGCGGCGTAGTTGACGTGCGCCAGGATCGCCTCGTCGAAGTCGACCCCGCCGAGGCGCTCGATGCCCTCCGGCGAGCCGAGGATCTCGATGCCCTCCGAGCGCTTGCGCAGCACGGTGGCGTCGAACGTGCCGCCGCCGAGGTCGTAGACCGCGACGATCTCGCCGTTCTCCAGCCGCCGCGACGACGCGTAGTGCGCCGCGGCCGCCTCGGGCTCGGTCACCATCCGCGGCATGGCCACCCCGGCCAGCTGCGGGACCTCGTCGAACAGCTCGCGCCGGAACGGGCCCCAGTTGGCCGGGTGGGTCAGCACCATCGAGTCCGGGGCGGTGCCCTGGGTCGCCGAGACCCGGGCCACGACGTCGGACAACAGGCTCGCGAGCAGCGCGGTGACCGCGTGCGGGGCCCCGCCGAGCATCACCGGCGTGGGGTCGCCGAGGCGGCGCTTGAACTCCCGGCCGACCCGGTCGGGGTTGCTCACCGCCCGCCGCCCGGCCGCGTCGCCGGTGACGACCGTGCCGTCCTCCCGCAGGTAGACGACGGCCGGTGTCACCACACTGCGGTCGCCGAGCGTGAACATCTCCACCCGGGAGGCGTTCGCGACCGCCGCGGCCACGAACGTCGTCCCCAGGTCCACACCCAGGCTGTAGGACACTCCGCCACCTCTCGGAGGCGCGGACCCGTCGGACCCGCGCATGAGCATTGCCGACCGTACGAGCGCACGTTGCCCTCAGGTGATACTCGTCCCAGGTCACGCTGTCATTACCGTCACACCTCGAAGTGCGCGAGCGGGGGCAGTCCCTACCCCGCCGGGGGGCCGACCCCCTTCCGGTGACCCCCCGGCGGCGGGACGATGCAGCGATGAGGCTGGAGCCCGCGCCGACGGGGGACGTGCCGGCCGCCCCCACGGCCGTCCCGAGCGCGTCCGCCGTCGCGGAGGCGCGTCGCAGGCGCGAGCGCGACCAGTGGCAGGGCCGGCGCCGGCTGGAGCGCCAGCTGCACGACGGGGCCGCCCTGCGGGCGTCCGCCCTGGTCCTGCAGCTGGGTCTGTTCCGGCACCGGGTCCCGGAAGCCGAGCACGAGCTGCGCGCCGCCATCGGCACCCTGCAGGACGAGCTGCACGCGGTGCTGCAGGAGCTGCGGGACGTCGCCGGCCAGATCTACCCGCCGCTGCTCGACGAGGCGGGCCTCGGCCCGGCGCTGCGCGAGCTCGCCGAGCGGCTCGACGCCCCGTTGCGGGTGCGCGACGACGGCCGGCGGTTCGGCCCGGCCGCCGAGGGCGCCGTCTACTTCGCCGTGGCCGACGCGCTGGCCGCCGACCCGGTGTCGCCCCGCGAGGTGACGATCGCGGGCTCCGCCGCCGAGCTCGTCGTCACGGTGACCGGCGGAGGACCGGGGCTGGCGGAGCTGCTGCTGGACCGCGCCCGCCCGCTCGGGGGTGCGGTGTGTGACGTTTCCACCCCGCCGGACGAGACCGTCGGTACCGGCACGATCGTTGCGAGGATCCCATGCGAGTAGCACTGGCCGAGGACGGCGCCCTGTTCCGCGAGGGGCTGCTGATGCTCCTGCAGGCCGCGGGCCACGAGGTCGTGGCGGTGGCCGCGGGCGGTGACGAGCTGCTGGCCCTCCTGGCCGGCACCCCGTGCGACGTCGCCGTCCTCGACATCCGGATGCCCCCGGAGCCCGACGGCGGGCTGGTCACCGCGGAGCGGATCCGCGAGAAGTGGCCGAACATGGGGCTGCTGTTCCTCTCGCACTACGCCGAGTCGCACTATCTGATGAAGATCCTCGACATCGGCACGGACGCGATCGGCTACCGGCTCAAGGAGAAGGTCGGCAGCGTCGAGGTGCTGACCGACACCCTGACCCGCATCGCCGACGGCGAGATCGTGATCGAGCCGGTGCTGGCGAAGCGGCTGGTCGAACGGCCCCGCGGGGAGAAGAAGAACGAGGTCGCGTCGCTGTCGGAGCGCGAGCTCGACGTGCTCAAGCTGATGGCCGAGGGGCGGTCGAACGGCGGCATCGCGGGCCAGCTGTACGTCACGCCGAAGGCCGTGGAGAAGCACATCGCCAGCATCTTCGCCAAGCTCGGCCTGCACACCGACGAGACCGAGAGCCATCGCCGGGTCCTCGCGGTGCTCACCTACCTCCGCTCGCAGCGGGACGGCGACTGACGGCCGGACATGGAGAGGTGGGCCGCGCTGGGGCTGCGCGCCGCGTTGGTCGGCGGCGCGGTCCTCGTCGTGTTCGCGGTCCTCGTCGTGGTCCCGCCGGTGCTGCTCGGCACCGGCCTCGGGCAGATCGGCGTGCTGCTGCCCTTCGTCGCGGCACTCGTCTGCGCGATCGGCGCGGCGCGGCTGCGCCCGGTGGTGGACCGGATCGTCGAGCGCGTGACCCACACCCGGGGCACGACCCCGTACTCCGCGCTGGCCGAGGCGGCCGCGCGGATCCGGAGCGGCACCCCGGACTCGGCCCTGCCGGGGCTGGCGGAGGTGCTCGCGGAGGGCACCGCGGCACGCGAGGCGCGGGTCTGGCTCGCGGTCTCCGACCGGTTGGTGACGGCCGCGGTCCACCCGCCGCGCGCGGTCACCGGGGAGACCGTGCCGAACCTCGCCGTGCTGCTCGGCGGGGAGGACCCGGAGCAGCGGGCCGACCACGTCGTCCCGATCGTCGAGGGACAGACGCTGCGGGCCGTGCTCGCCATCCGCAAGCCGACCGCGATCACCCCCGCCGACCAGCAGCTGATGCGGGACCTCGCCGGCGGGGCGGGGCTGCTGCTGCGCGGCGTCGCGATGAACACCGAGCTGCGCGACCGCGTCCGGCGGGCCGCGGAGCTGGCCGCCGAGCTCGAGCGGTCCCGGGAGCGGCTCGCCACGGCCCGGGACGTCGAGCGGCGCCGGCTCGTCGGCGAGCTCTCGCAGGCCACCACCGACCGGCTCGCCACCCTGCGGATCGTGCTCGACGGGGCCCGTCAGGACCTGGGCGGGAGCACGCCGGACCCGGCCCGCGCGGGGTCCGCGATCCGCCGCGCCGGCACCCAGCTCGACGAGCTGCTCGACCGGTTCCGGCTCATCGCCCGCGGGGTCTACCCGCAGGTCCTTCGCGATCAGGGCCCGGTCGGCGCGCTCGAGGAGGTGGCCGCCGACCTGGACCGGCCGGTGCGGCTCGCCGGTGCGCCCGAGGACAGGCTGCCGTGGGAGGTCGAGTCCGGCGTCTACTACGTCGCCGCCTCGGCGCTGCAGTGGCTGGCCGCTTCTCAGGGGCCCGAGCTGGAGGTCGAGCTGACCCACGCCGACGGGCGGCTGGCCGTCAGCGTCGTCGACCCGCGGCCCGGGTTCGCCCCCGGGGAGCTGCGCGCCGCGCTCGCCGGTGACCTCGAGCGGCTGGCGGCGCTCGGCGGCGAGGCCGGGCTGACCACGGACGAGGACGGCCGGCTGGTGCTCACCGCGAGCCTGCCGGAGCGGCTGGAGCCCGCCGTCGAGGTCGCCCGGGAGGTGCGGGTGTGAGCGCGACCGCGATCCGGCCGGCCCGCGCACCTGCGGGCGCGAGCGGGCTGCACCGGCTCGCCGTCGCGGTCTACGTCGTGGTCCTCGTCGTCTGTTCGGTGGTCGCGATCGGCTGGCTGGCGGTCGGCGCGTACGTCGCGGTGGCCTGGTACGTGCCCGGCTTCGGGGCCGGCGACTCGGTGTGGGCCCAGGCGGTCGCCGCCGCGGCGCCCGCCACCGAGCCGCTGGACCAGCTCGTCGTCGACTACGCGCTGAGCCTGGGCGCGGTCGCGATCGCGGTGGTGCTGCTGGTCCGCGGCGGGTCGGGCTGGCCGACCCGGCTGCTCGCGCTGGCCATGGTCGGCTCGGGCGGCGCCTTCAACCTGCAGGCGCACGCGGCCGCGACCGCCGTCGACGCCGCGACCGGGATCGCGGCCGGGCCCATCCACCAGATCGTGCTGCACGGCGTGGCCTGCGCGGCCTACGTCCTCGCGCTGCTGGTCTTCCCGACGCCGCAGGGCGCGTGGCCGTCGCGCTGGGGCCGTTCGGGCCGGGTGACGCTGGCCGTGTTCGGCGTGCTCGTGCTCGGGATCGTCGGGTTCGGGACGGCGCTGCTGCGGCACACCACCAGCTGCGTGCTGTTCTTCGGCTTCCTGGTGCCGCTGGTCGGGGTGGCGGTGCTGCCCGGGCGCATCCGCCGCGGCGAGACCGCGGCCCTGCGAACCCAGGCCCGGCTGGTGTTCAGCCTGCTCGTGGCGGCGTTCGCGGCGATCGTCGTGCTGGGGATCAGCACGATCGTGCTCTGGCTGCTCGGCGTCCCCGGCCTGGAGCTCTACGACCCGACGGCGCACGACTCGATGACGACGGGTGCGGCCGCCGGCCAGCCGGTCGCGCTGCTGTTCTGGGCCTCGCGGGTCGGGTCGGCGGCGATCGCGGTCGCGGTGCTGGTCGCGGTGCGCGCGGAGCGGCTGTGGTCGGCGGAGGCGCGGTTCAGCCGGGTCCTGGCGGCCGTGCTGGCGGTGGCCGTCGTCGGGGGCGGGGTGGTCGTGTTCGAGGCGGCCGGGTGGCTGATCGGCTTCGGGCCGCTGTGGTCCTCGCTCGGCGCGTCGCTGCTCGCCGCCGTCGCCTTCCTGCCCGTCTACCGGGCGGTGGAGGGGCTCACCGACCGGCTGCTCTACGGCCGCCGGCCCACCCCGTACAGCGCGCTCGCCGAGGTCGCGGCGCTGTCCCGGACCGCGGCGTCCGACGCACCCGACCTCGCCCGCGTCGCCGAGGCGGTCGGGCGGGCCCTCGGCTCGTCGCGCTGCCGGCTCACCGTGGTACGGCCCGGGCTCCGGGACCGCACCTACGAATGGGCGTCGCGGCGGGCGACGCGGCGGGACGACGGCACGGGGCTGGTCGGCGTCCCGGTCCGCGGCGGCGCGCAGCACCTCGGCACCCTGGAGGTGGACCGGGCCGCCGTCGCCGGGCTGCACGCCGACCGCCGGCACCTGCTGGAGGACATCGCGGACAGCCTGGGCGTGGTCGTCACCGCCAGCCGGCTGGGCGTGGAGCTGGAGCGCCAGCTGCGGGCGGCGCTCGCGCACGCGGCCGAGATCGCGGTGTCCCGGCGCGAGGCGGTGTCGGAGATGGACGCCGAGCGCCGGCGGATCGAGCGGGACCTCCACGACGGCGCCCAGCACCAGCTCGTCTCGCTGCGGCTGGTGCTCGGGCTCGTACAGCACGAGGTGGAGAACGGGCGGATCGAGCAGGCCCGCGAGCGGCTCGGGGTGCTGGCCGGGCAGCTCGACACGGCGGAGTCCGTGCTCGCCGAGACCGCCAGCGGGGTCCGGTCCATCGCGCTCGCCGAGCGCGGCCTGGTCGCGGCGCTGGAGGCCGAGCTGGCCGGGCCACCGCCGGTGCGGGTGGAGTCGGCGCTCCCGGCCGGGCGGCGTTACCCGCCGGAGCTCGAGGCCGCGGTGTACTTCTGCTGCCTGGAGTCGGTGAACAACGCGCACAAGCACGCCCCCGGCGCCGACGTCGTCATCCGGTTCGACGAGGAGCACGGACGGCTGCACTTCACCGTGCGCGACAGCGGGCCCGGGTTCGTGGTGCCGGAACCGGCGGTGGTCGGGCCGGCGGCGGCGACGGCCGGGCGCGGCCTGCGCAACGTCGCCGCGCGGATCGTCGCGGCCGGCGGGCGGGTGGACCTGAGGTCGGCGCCGGGTGAGGGCACGACCGTCGAGGGCTCGGTCCCGGTGCCCGAGGCGGAGACGCACGACACCGGGCCGGCGCCGGCCCCCGCGCTCGACGCCGAGGCGGACACCACCGCGCTCGACGTCGCCGGGCTGGTGGTCGAGACCCGTCCCGTGCCGACGCTCCCGCCGGAGCACCACGACCGCGGCGCGGACACGTCCCTGCCCGGCCAGGTCCGGCGCGTGCTCGCCGCAGCGGCCGCGTCGGCCGACGCGGGCCTGCGCGAGCGGTTGCACGCGCTGGAGGCCGACCTCGACCGGCCGCTGCGGGTTGCGGTCTCGGGGCCGCCGAGGTCGGGGGTGTCCACGCTGGTCGCGGCCCTGGCGGCGACCCCGGGCGAGGTCGACCTGGAGATCGTCGAGGGCACGGCCGGGGACGTCCCGCTGCTCGTGCTGCCCGCCGACGACGGGGTGCCGCCGCCCGACGGGCCGCCCGCGATCGGTGTCCTCGCCCGGGCGGACGAGCTCGCGGGCGACCCGTGGAGCGAGGCCCGCCGGCGCGCCGCGGAGCCCGAGGTGCGGCGGCGCTGCTGGACCGTGATCCCCGTGGCGGCCGGGCTGACCCGCGGGAAGATGGGCTCCGCGCTCGTCTCCGAGCTGGCCGCCGACGGCGCGAGGCCGGACGAGGTGGCCGCCGAGCTGACCCGGCGCAGCGGCGTGCCGCGGCTGCGCGAGCTGCTCGAACGCGGGCTCGCCGACCGGGCGGACGCGCTGCGGGCCCGCGCCGTGCTCCGCGAGCTGGACGGGATCGTCGCCGCGCGGCCCGCGGGGGACGACGGCGACCTGCGCTACCTGCTCGAACGCCTCCGCACGACCGCGCACGAGCTCGCCGAGCTCGACCTCGTCGACGCGCTGCGCGCCGGGACCCCCGCCCTCTCCACCGACGAGCGCACCGCGGCCGAGCTGCTGCTGGGCGCCGAGGGCACCGCCGCCCACCGACGGCTGGGCCTCGCGCCCGACGCCGGCCCCGACGAGATCCGGCTCGCCGCGGCGGCGCAGCTCAGCCGCTGGCAGCGGCGGGCCGAGCACCCGGTCTCGACGCGGGACCAGCGCGCCGCCGCCGCGGTACTGGTCCTGACCTGCGAGCGGATGCTGGCCGAGACGCCCGCCTCGCCCGTCGCCCTCACCCCGGTCGGGGCCGGACCGGTCGCGACGCCGCCCGCCGGGGTCGGCGCCGGCCGGTAGGGTCGCCGGCATGATCGACGCCGACGGTGTGCACCGCGTCTCCGTCGACGAGCACCTGGGGCTCAGCACCGAGGTCCTCACCGGTCTCGGCGCACCGGACCGCGCGGCGCGCGAGCAGGCCGGGATGCTGCTCGAGGGCGACCTGCGCGGGCACGCGTCGCACGGCATCCGACGGCTGCCGGTGCTGGCCGGCCGGATCGGCAACGGCGTGCTGGACCCCGCCGCGGAGCCCGAGCTGCGCTGGACCACCGACTCGGTGCTCACCGTCGACGGGCGGACCGGGCTCGGTCCGCCCGTCGCCCACCGGGCCGTCGAGGCGCTGGTCGAGCGGGTGCCGCGCACCGGGGTCGCCGTCGCGGCGATCCGCCGGGCGGGGCACCTCGGGATGCTCGCGCCGTACGTCGAGCGGCTGGCCGAGGCGGGGCTCGCCGGGCTCGCGACGACCACCAGCGAGGCCCTCGTCCACCCCTGGGGCGCCGCTCCCGCGATGCTGGGCACCAACCCGATCGCGGCGGCCATCCCGACGGGCGGCCAACCCGTCGTGCTCGACATGGCGACGGGGCAGATCTCCCGCGGCAAGGTGCTCGACCACGCGGCCCGCGGCGAGCCGCTGCCCGAGGGCGCGGCCGTCGACGCCGAGGGCGCCCCGACCACGGACGCGACCGCCGCCCTCGACGGCGCCATCACCCCGGTGGGCGGCCCGAAGGGTTACGCGCTGTCGCTGGTCCTCGAGCTGCTGGTCGCCTCCCTGACCGGCACCGCGCTCGGCCGGGAGGTCCGGGGCACGCTCGACACCACGGACCCGGTGACCAAGGGGGACCTGCTGATCGCCTTCGCGCCGGGCCTGTTCGGCGTCGGCCGGACGCAGCCGGCGATCGCCGCCTTCCTCGACGAGCTCCGGACCCTCCCGCCCGCGCCCGGGCACACCCGGGTGCAGGTGCCCGGCGACCGCGCCCACGACGTGCGCGCCCGCAACCGGTTCCGCGGCGTGCCCGTCGACGAGACCACCTGGGCGCAGGTGCAGGGGCTCCGCCGGCGCTGATCCGTTCGGCCCAGCCCATGATCGTCCGTGCCGTTCCACGGACGGCCGATGGTTGACTACGCGCGGTAGCACTCGTACTGCGAGACGTCCGAGGGGGCTGGGGCGATGCATCCGGACGATCCCGGGATCATGGGGCTGATGCTGCAGGTGGGGCGCACGGCGGTGGCCGGCGCCGATCTCGGCACGCTGCTCTCCTCGGTCTGCACCGCGCTGCCCGCGACGCTCGGCGTCTCGGGCGCGGCGATCGTGCTGGTGGAGGTGCCGGACCGGTTCCCGGGGCTCGCGGGGGTGTCGGCGTCGGACACGGCGGCCGGGCGGCTCGGGGAGATGGAGCTGCGGGCGGGCACCGGCCCGGTGCAGGGCGCCGTCCGGTCCGGACGCCCGATGGTCACCCCCGACCTCACCCGCATCGGCCCGCCGGAGCTGGCGGCCGCGGCCGCGGACACCGGGCTGACGTGCTCGGTCGTCGTTCCGCTGGTCGTCGACGGGGAGCCGGTCGGCGGGCTGCAGCTGTTCGGGCACCCGGGCCGGCCGGTGGGGGACGGGCACGTCGACGCCGTCGCCGGGCTGGCCGACGTCCTGTCCGCGCGGCTCACGGACGTCTGCGCGCTGCGCCGGCTCACCGCCACCGTCGCGCGGCTGACCGCGGAGCACGAGACCGCCCTGCCGGTCGCGCACGCCACCGGCATGCTCGCCGAGCGGTACCGCACGGACGTCGAGGAGGCCGGGCGCTACCTGGCCAGCCGGGCGCGCAAGGCCGGCGTCGAGCCGGCGGAGGCCGCGCGGAGCGTGCTGGACCGCACCGACGCGCCGCCCGCGGCCGGTGAGGACACGCCGACCCAGGTGTTCGGGGCGGTGGCGCCCGGGCCTGGTCCCGCACGGAGCGCGCCCGGACGGGGCGGGGAGCGGCCGGACGGTGACCGCGGGCCCGAGCGGGTCGGCGCCGCACCGGAGGGACCCCGGCCGGGGCTCCCGGCCGGCGCGGTCCCCGAGCAGCGGCGGGGCCAGGAGCGCAGCCGCTCGGGCGGTCGGCGCCGGCTCGTCGACGAGCCTTCCGCGGCTGCCGGGGCGCACGGCGATCCGCAGACCGCGCGCGGGCCGGAGCGTCCGCAGCCCGCACCCGAGCGGTCCCGCGGCTCCCGGTCGGAGCCCCGCGGCCGGCAGGTCGCCGACCCGCGCCCGTCGGCGCGGCCGGAACCCGCCGAGCAGCGCGAACGCGGCACCGAGCAGCGCGCGGCCCGGGGCCCGGTCCCGCCCGGCGCCCTGCCGCCCGTCCCGCAGCCGCGGCACGGCGGCGCGCCGTCGCCGACCCGGCGGGCCGGGTCCGGCGAGCAGCGCCCGGCCGCCGCACCTCCGTCGGGCGGCGGCAGACGGCGCCTCCGCGAGCCCGCGGACCGGCTGCCGGTCGGCGAGGTCCTGCCCGGTCGCGACCCCTGGGACCTCGACCAGGCCGCGCTCCCCGGCCCGGGGACACCGGAGCGGTCCGGCGGTCGTCGTCGCGCCGAGGACCGGCCCGACGCACCGCGGGTCCCGCAGCAGCGCCGGGAGGACGGGCCGACCGGGGACGAGCGCTCCGCGTCCGGCCGCCGCGCCGCGCCGCCCGCCCCCGAGGGGCCGCACGTCCCGGGGTCCGGCGCACCGCGCGCCCGGCACCGCCGCGCCGACATCACCTGACCCGCGCGCCGCCTCCCCGTCACGCGGACGTCACACCGCGAGGGCGGGGGAGGCGGTGGCACCGGGGCGCGGGGGGACGTAGGGTCTGCTTCCGAACCCGCGGGAGCACTCACGATCCGAGGCTGAGAGGGCGGCAGGACCGGCCGTCGACCGTTCGCACCTGACCCGGTTAGCACCGGCGTAGGGAGGACCGTGTCGCGCATGTCCCCGTCCCGTGTCGTTCTTCGGCTGACCGCCCTCGTGGTGGGGCTGGCGCTGCTCCTCGCCGGCTGCGGTGGCGCCGCCGACCAGCAGCAGGGCGCACCGGAGCCGATCCGGATCGCCCTGGACTGGACCCCGAACACCAACCACAGCGGCCTGTACGTCGCGCAGCAGGAGGGCTGGTTCCGCGACGCGGGGCTCGACGTCCAGTTCCTGCCGTACAGCGACACCTCGCCGGACACCCTGGTCGGCAACGGCGCCGCCGAGTTCGGGATCAGCTTCCAGGACTCGTTCACCTTCTCGAAGGCCGCCGGCGCCGACATCACCTCGGTCATGGCGGTCCTGCAGCACTGGGCCACCGAGGTGGCGGTGAAGGCGGACCGGGCCGACATCACCTCGCCCAAGGACCTCGACGGCAAGACCTACGGCGGGTTCGGCGGTCCCGGCGAGGAGCCGAAGATGCGCCAGGTCATCCGCGACGCCGGCGGGACTGGCGAGTTCCAGACCGTCACCCTCGGGACCAGCGCGTACGAGGCGCTCTACGCCGGGCAGGTCGACTTCACCGAGCCGTTCGTCGCGTGGGAAGGCATCGAGGCCCAGATGCGCAACGAGCCGCTGAAGACCTTCAAGTACACCGACTACGGCTTCCCCGACGCCTACAACGTCCTGCTGATCGGCAACTCCACCTGGTTGAAGGACCATCCGCACCAGGCCGCCAAGTTCGTGCAGGCCGCCCAGCGCGGGTACCAGCTGGCCGCCGACGACCCGGCCCGCGCCGCGAAGGACCTGCAGGACGCGAACCCCGGTGCCTTCACCGAGCCCGAGCTCGTGACCCGCAGCCAGGACATGCTCGCGCAGGACTACCTGAAGGACGCGGCGGGCAAGGTCGGCACCCAGACCCTGGACCGCTGGCAGGGCTTCTCCGGCTTCCTGATCGACTCGGGCGCGGTCACCGACGCCTCCGGGAAGCCCGTCACCACCCGTCCCGACTTCTCGACCTGGTTCACGAACGACTACCTGGCCCCGGGCGGGGCCACGTCGTGACCCGCGCCGACCGGGTCCTCGCGGAGCCCGGGTCACCCCCGCCCGCCCTCCCCGGGCGGGCGGGCCGCTCGCCCGCACGCCGACCGGCCCGGGGCCGGGTGTCGCTGCTGCGCCGGGCGGCCCCCCCGGTGCTGGTGGTGCTGCTCCTGCTCGCGGCGTGGCAGTGGGCCGTCACGGCGCTCGCGGTCCGCCCGCAGGTCCTGCCCTCGCCGCTGCGCGTCGTCGAGCAGGGCTGGGCCTTCCGGGACGTGCTGTGGGCCAACACCCTCCCGACGCTGCAGGTCACCGCCGTCGGGTTCGCGGTGTCGCTGGCGGTGGGCTGGGCGCTGGCGGTCGTCGTCGACTTCTCGCCGTGGCTCCGGCGGGCGCTGGTGCCGCTGCTGGTCGCCTCGCAGACCCTGCCGATCATCGCCATCGCGCCGCTCATGATCATCTGGTTCGGCTTCGGGCTGCTGCCGAAGGTGCTGGTGATCGCGCTGGTGACCTTCTTCCCGATCGCCGTCGGGCTCATCGAGGGCTTCTCCCGCGCCGACCCCGAGGCGTCGAACCTGTTGCGCAGCATGGGTGGCGGGCGGTGGGCGGAGTTCCGGTACGTCCGGCTCCCGGGGGCGCTGCCGTCGTTCTTCACCGCCCTGCGCATCGCGATCACGTACGCGGTCACGGGCGCGATCTTCGCCGAGTACGTCGGCGCCCGGGCCGGGCTGGGCATCTACATGGCGCAGCAGAAGAACTCCTTCCGCACGGACCTCGTCCTCGCCGCCGTCGGGGTGACGGCCCTGGTCAGCGTCGCGCTGTTCGGCCTGACGTACCTCGTCGAGCGGGTCGTGGCGCCGTGGATCCGGGGGGCCCGCCGGTGAAGATCACCCCACTCAAGATCACCGTGGAGGGGCTCGAGCTCGCGTTCGGCGACCTGCCCGTGCTCGACGGGGTGTCGTTCGACGTGGCGCCGGGCGAGTTCGTCTCGATCCTCGGGCCGAGCGGGTGCGGCAAGAGCACGCTGTTCGGCGTGCTGGCCGGGCTCGTCGAGCCGGATCGCGGCCGGGTGCTGGTCGACGGCGCGCCCGCGGGCCGGGAGACCTTCGGGTACATGCCGCAGAAGGACCTGCTCTTTCCGTGGCGCACGGTGCTGGACAACACGACGTTGGGGCTCGAGGTCGCCGGGATGCGCCGGCGGGAGGCCCGCGACCGCGCGCGGGACCTGTTCGGGCCCTTCGGGCTGGCGGGGTTCGAGCGGTCCCGGCCGGCCGAGCTGTCGGGCGGGATGCGGCAGCGGGCGGCGCTGCTGCGCACGGTGGTGCAGGACCGCGAGGTGCTGCTGCTCGACGAGCCCTTCGGTGCCCTCGACTCGCTCACCCGCACCGCGATGCAGGAGTGGCTGGAGGAGGTCCGCGGGCGCTTCGGCTGGACGGTCCTGCTGATCACCCACGACATCCGGGAGGCGGTGTTCCTCTCGGACCGCGTCCTGGTGCTCTCGCCCCGTCCGGCGCACGTCGCCCGCGAGGTGCGGATCGACCTGCCCCGGCCGCGCGAGGTCGGCGTGCTCACCGATCCGGCCTTCGCCGCCGCCGAGGCCGAGCTGCTCGACACCTTGCGCGGCGGGACCCGGCTCTAGGCTGGTCCGCGTGGACATCACGCCCGGGGCGCTGAAGCACGGCATCCCGGCCGACGCCATCCGGGCGGTCGTGGCCGCGCCGCTGTGGCGGGTGCCGCAGGAGCCCGGCCGGACGCTGTGCATCGGCCCGGACCAGGACCGCAACCTGCTGGAGGTCGTGGTCGAGCGCGGGCCGGTGGGGGAGCGGGTGGTGCACGCGATGCGGCTGCGGCCCAAGCACTACGCGCACCTGGACCACTCCTCCGACGTGAGCTGACGCCACGCTCGCCGCGGCCGGGCAGGCGTTCCCGCAGCTCACCGGGGGTCGTGAGTGCCGACTGCCGCTAGAGGGGCAGTCGGCACTCACGGATCAGGCGTGCAGGTCGAAGGAGTGGTCGATCGAGTGGTCGTCGGTCGCGTGGCTGTCGACCGCGTGGCTGTCGTCGACCGTGTGGTCGTCGGTGAACGAGTGGTCGTCGGACACGTGGGTGTCGGTGTCGTTGTGGCCGCTGTCGACGTGGCTGTCGTCGTGCGAGTCGTCGTGCGAGTCGTCGTGGCTGTCCGTCGAGTTGTGCGCGTCGGACTGCGTCGCGTCGCCGCCCTTGTCCGCGAGCGACCCGGAGCCGAAGTTCGCCAGGTGGTCGTTGCTGTCGGTGAAGTTCCCGGTGGCGGGGCCGGTGCCGGAGAGCGCGCCGCCGTGGTCGGCGGTGGCACCGGACTGGTTGACCGCCGAGCCGGAGCCGAAGGAAGCGGCGTTGTCGTCCCCGTTCACCACCTCGTTGCCCCGGCCGGCCACGGCGTGGTCGCCGGTCGCGACGGGGGCGCGGTCGTCGCCGCCGACCGCGACGGACCCGTCACCCGTGGCGTTGGCCTGGTGCAGGTCGATGCGCTGGTCGACGTCGCCGCCGTGGGTGTCGATGTCCTGGTGGAAGGACTGGTCGATGAAGGTCCTCCGGTCGTCGACGAAGGTGTTGGTGATGTACGTCTTGAGGTAGTCGGCGGCCTCGGTGTGCGGGTCGTGGTGGCCGGAGTCGTCGTGGTGGTGGTGCACGGGCGGGGCCGGCGGCAGCTCGTGGTGGCCGTGGCCGTCCCAGTCGTGGTGCGGGCCGTCGGCCGCGAGGGTCACCGCGTCCTTGATGTCCTCGGGGGACAGGTCGGCGAGCCCGCACTCCTGGAGGTAGCCGGCCGGGTCGGCGAGGAACGCCTGCTGCTCGGCGGGGTTCTGCAGCAGGTTCATGAGCAGGTCGAGCAGGGTCGTGGTGGCCACGGTGGTCTCCCGGGTGTCGTCGCGGAATTGCCCTCGGCGGGCGGTTCGGCGACGACGTTAGGAACGGGGGCCGCGGAAGGGATCGGGCGTGGACCCCCGTTTCCGCGGCCGCCGTGCGGGGACGGTGCGGCAATTCCGACAACGGGGCGGCGGAACGCTCCATCCGCTCAGGTGACCTGCGACGACTCCCTTTCTCGGCAGGAACCGGACGGCCGGTCACCAAGGCGGCGAGTACGCCGGAAAGCGCTTTTCGGCGGGCCGTTTTACGACTGCATGAGGAAACCCGGATCGGCGGCGGAGAGAATACGGGCCGCTCTTGACCTCGGCTTGCCCGGAACCCCCGTTCCGCGCCCCGATCGGGTGCGGGGGCTCAACCCGGGAGCTCGGCCAGCGCCCCGACCGTCGGCACCCGGTGGTCCGGCGCCTGCACGTGCTCGGGGTAGCGCCGGCCGTCCCGGTCGATCCACGCCGTCCGCATCCCGGCGCGCGCGGCCCCGTGCAGGTCCCACGGGTGCACGGCGACCATCAGCAGCTCGCCGGGCTCCCTCCGGCACACCCGGGCGGCGAACTCGTACGCGCCCGGGGCCGGCTTCCAGATCCCGGCGTCGTCGACCGAGAGGACGTACTCGAACTCGTCCCGGATCCCCGCCTCGCCGAGCAGCCGCTCCGCGACCGAGGTCGAGCCGTTGGACAGCGTGACGAGCCGCGAGCCGGCCGCCCGCAGCCGGTGGACCCCCTCGGCGACGTCCGGGTGCAGCGGCAGCCCGAGGAAGCCCCTGATCACATGGTCGGGTGCGTCCTCGTCGGAGGTGTAGGGCGCCAGGAGGTCCAGCGCGGTCTCCCGGGCCACCTCCGCGAAGGGCCGGTAGTCGCCGGCGGCGGCCAGCGCGATCCCCTCCCGCAGGGTGCTCGCGAACCACAGGGTCGAGAGGTGCTCGGGGGCGCCGAGCTCGCTGAACCGCTCGGCCAGCGGGCGCAGGTCGGAGAGGGTCTCGTTGACGTCGAAGACCACCGTCTCGGGAGCCATGCCGGCGATCGTCGCACCGGCGGGCCCGCGCCGCCGTGCTTCCGCCCACGACGCCGACCGCGATCACCCGGCCGCCACGTATGGTCTGCAGCCGTGAACACGGGTGCGCACGAGGGGCCGGCGGTCACCGTCGTCGGGATCGGGGCGGACGGCTGGTCCGGGCTCGCCGGCACGGCCCAGGAGACCCTCGCGGCGGCCGAGGTGATCCTCGGTGGGCCGCGCCAGCTGGACCTGGTGGCGGGCAAGGTCGAGGCCGAGCTCGTGGCGTGGCCGTCGCCGCTGGTCCCGGCGCCGCCGGGGCTGCTGGCGAAGTACGCCGGACAGCGGCTCTGCGCGCTGGCCTCCGGCGACCCGATGTTCTTCGGCCTCGGCGCGACGCTGGCCCGCACCGTCGGCGCCGAGCAGATGCACGTGATCCCGCACCCGTCGTCGGTCACCCTGGCCTGCGCGCGGCTCGGCTGGCCGAGCGAGGACGTCGAGGTGGTGAGCGTCGTCGGCCGCCCGGTCGAACGGCTGCGCCGCTCGGTGAGTCCCGGCCGCCGGGTCCTCGTCCTCAGCGCGGGCGCCGCCTCGCCGGCGCTGATCGCCGCCCAGCTCACCGCGGACGGGTTCGGCCCCAGCCGGCTCACCGTCCTCGAGCAGCTCGGGGGGCCGGGGGAGCGGCTGTACTCCGGTATCGCGCGGGACTGGCTGCACCCGGAGGGCGATGCGCTCAACGTCGTCGCCGTGGAGTGCGCCGCCGCGCCGGGCGCGCGGGTGCTCGGCGAGGTTCCCGGCCTGCCGGACGACGCCTACGCCCACGACGGGCAGCTCACCAAGCGCGAGGTCCGGGCGGTCACCCTCGCCCACCTCGCCCCGCGCCCCGGCCAGACGCTCTGGGACGTCGGCGCCGGCGCCGGCAGCATCGCGATCGAGTGGATGCGCGCCCACCGCTCCTGCTGGGCGGTCGCCGTCGAGTCGCATCCCGAACGCGCGCAACGCATCCGGCACAACGCCGCGGCGCTCGGCGTGCCCGCGCTGCAGGTCGTGACCGGGCGCGCCCCCGGGGCCCTCGCCGACCTGCCCCCGCCCGACGCCGTGTTCATCGGCGGCGGCCTCACCCGCGACGGTGTCCTCGAGGCGTGCGTGGAGGCCCTGCCCGCGGGCGGCCGGCTGGTGGCCAACGGCGTCACGGTGGAGTCCGAGGCCGCGCTCGCCGCCGCCCGCGAACGGTTCGGCGGCACCCTGGTGCGGCTGCAGGTCGCGCGCGCCGAGCCCGTCGGCGGGTTCCTCGGCTGGAAGCCCGCCATGCCCGTCACGATCTGGAGCTGCGACGTATGACCGTGCACTTCATCGGCGCCGGCCCCGGCGCCGTCGACCTGCTGACCCTCCGCGCCCGCGACCTCGTCGCGGCCTCGCCGGTGTGCCTCTACGCGGGCTCGCTGGTCCCGCCGGAGATGCTGGAGCTCTGCCCGCCCGACGCCCGCACCGTCGACACCGCGCTGATGACGCTGGCCGAGATCGTCGACGAGATGGTGCGGGCGCACGAGCACGGGCTCGACGTCGCGCGGCTGGCCTCCGGCGATCCGTCGGTCTTCTCCGCGATGGCCGAGCAGATGCGGCGGCTCGACGCAGCCGGCGTGCCCTACGACGTCACGCCCGGGGTGCCGGCGTACGCCGCGGCGGCCGCCTCGCTCAGGCGCGAGCTCACGGTCCCGACGGTCGCCCAGACCGTCACGCTGACCCGCATCGCGGCCCGGGCCACCCCGATGCCCGAGGGTGAGTCCCTGGAGGCGCTGGGCACCGCCGGCGGCACGCTGGTGCTGCACCTGGCCGTGCACCGCATCGACGAGGTCGTGAAGGAGCTGGCGCCGTCCTACGGCGCCGACTGCCCGGCCGCCGTGGTGGCCTACGCCAGCCGGGAGCACGAGATCGTGCTGCGCGGGCGGCTCGACGACATCGCCCACGCCGTGCACGAGGCCGGCATCCAGCGCACCGCGGTGATCATCGTCGGCCCGGCCCTCGCGGCCGAGCAGTTCCCGGACAGCCACCTGTACTCCGACACCCGCTGCCGTGCGTGACAACTGCCCCTAGAGCGGCACTCGCCGCTCACGACCCCTCCTGACGTGCGGATACTCATCCTGGGCGGGACGTCCGACGGCCGGGCGCTCGCGGAACTCCTGCAGCCCGCCGGGCCGCGGCCCGGGTCGGCCGACCGGGCGCTCTCGGTCGTCTCCTCGCTGGCCGGGCGGGTCCGCTCGCCCCGGCTGCCGCCCGGCGAGGTGCGGATCGGCGGGTTCGGCGGGGTCGCCGGGCTGGTCGCGTACCTGCGGGGCGAGGCGGTCACGCACGTCGTCGACGCCACGCACCCCTTCGCCGCGGGGATGACGGCGAACGCCGCGGCCGCGTGCGCAGAGACCGGCGTGCCGCTCACGATCCTGCGCCGCCCGGGCTGGACCGCGCAGCCGGGGGACCGGTGGCACCGGGTGGCGTCCCTCGCCGAGGCGGCGGAGGTGCTGCCGGGGCTGGGCGAGCGGGTGTTCCTGACGACCGGACGGCAGGACCTGGCGGCGTTCGCCGAGCTGGACCTGTGGTTCCTCGTCCGGTCGGTCGACCCTCCCGACCCGCCCGTGCCGCGGCGGATGCGGTCGATCCTGGCGCGCGGCCCGTTCACCGTCGACGGCGAGACGGCGCTCCTGCGCGAGCACGCCGTCGACGTGCTGGTGACCAAGGACTCGGGCGGCGCGGACACCGCCGCCAAGCTCACGGCCGCCCGCGCCCTCGGCGTGCCCGTGGTGATGGTCGACCGGCCCGCGCTGCCGCCCGGCGTGCCCGTGGTGGCCACGCCCGAGGAGGCCGTCGCGGGCCTCTGAGCCCGCGAGTCGGCACTTCCGGGGCACCGAGTCGCGCATCCCGGTCGACCGGGATCACACAGTCGGTCGCCCGGAGGTGCCGACTCGCGGGTCAGGCGCCGTAGTGGCGGGGCGTGAACACGGTCGAACGCCCGTGGCGCACCACAACCCGGGTGGTGGACGAGCCGATGATCACCAACGTCCGCATGTCGACCAGCTCGGGGTCGAGCTCGCCGAGCGTGGTGATGGTCAGGCGCTCACCGGAGCCGCCGACGTCCCGCCCGAGGACGACCGGGGTCTCCGGGGCGCGGTGCTCCAGCAGGACGTCCCGGGCGGCGCCGACCTGCCAGGGCCGCGCCTTCGACCGCGGGTTGTAGATCGCGATCGCCAGGTCCGCCTGTGCGGCGTGGACGAGCCGGTCGACGACCGTCTCCCACGGCTTGAGCCGGTCGGAGAGCGAGATCATCGCGTAGTCGTGGCCGAGCGGGGCGCCGACCGCGGCGGCGACGGCCTGGGCGGCGGTCAGCCCGGGCAGCACGCGCACCGGGACGTCGAGGTACTTCGGCTCCGACGCCACCTCGAGCACCGCGGTGGCCATCGCGAACACGCCCGGGTCGCCGGCGCTGACCACGGCCACGTTGCGGCCCGACGTGGCCAGGTCCAGCGCGTGCGCGGCCCGTTCGGCCTCGACGCGATTGTCGCTGGCGTGCCGGGTCTGCCGCGGGTTCGGCGGGACGCGGTCGAGGTAGGGGCCGTAGCCGACGAGGTCGTCGGCGGCGGCGAGGGCGGCTGCGACCTGCGGCGTCAGCCAGTCCCGCCCCGCCGGGCCCGTCCCGACCACGGTCACCTGCCCCTGTGAGTGGCGATAGTCGCCATCACGACCATCGCCACTCACGACCTGGGCGGGGTCGTCGGCCTCGGCCCGCTGCTCGGCGTCATCGGGGACGCTCGCGGCGACCTCGCCGGGCAGCACGGCGATCGAGAAGTACGGCACCGACTCCGGGTCGATGTCGGCGAGGGCGCCCGTGCGTTGCCCGTCCATCGTGGCCCGCTCGACGAACCGGGCGCGGCCGAGCTTGCCCGCGTCGGCGAAGGCCTCGCGGACGGTCGTGAAGGTCCGGCCGAGCTTCATGACGGCCGCGGAGTCGGTGGCGCGCAACCGCTCGGCCAGCACCTCGCGGGGCAGCGTGCCGGGCAGGATCGTCAGGATCTCGTCCCGCTCCACCAGCGGCTGCCCGAGCGCGGCCGCGGCGGCGCTCACCGACGTCACGCCGGGCACCACCTCGGCGCGGAACCGGCCGGCCAGCCGCTTGTGCATGTGCATGTAGGAGCCGTAGAAGAGCGGGTCGCCCTCGGCCAGCAGCACCACGTCCCGGCCCGCGGCGAGGTGCGCGGCCAGCCGCTCGGCGGCCTCGGCGTAGAACTCGTCGATCGCGCCCTGGTAGCCGCCCGGGTGGTCGACGGTCTCCGTGGTCACCGGGTAGACCAGCGGCTCCTCGATCTGGTCGCCGCGCAGGTGCGGCTCGGCGATCCGGCGGGCGATCGAGCGGCCGTGCCGGGCCGAGTGGTAGGCGATCACGTCCGCGGCGCCGATGAGCCGGGCGGCCTTGATCGTGACGAGGTCGGGGTCGCCGGGGCCGAGGCCCACCCCGTAGAGGGTGCCGGTCATCTACAGCTCCTGCTCGCTGGCCAGGGCGTTCAGCGCCGCGGCGGTGATCGCCGAGCCGCCGCGGCGGCCGTGCACGACGAGGTGCTCGAGGTCGGTGCGCGCGGCGAGCGCCTCCTTGGACTCCGCGGCGCCGATGAAGCCCACGGGGATGCCGAGGATCGCGGCCGGGCGGGGCGCGCCCGCGTCGATCATGTCGAGGAGGTGGAACAGCGCGGTCGGGGCGTTGCCGATCGCGACGACGGCGCCGTCGAGCTTGTCCCGCCACAGCTCCAGCGCCGCGGCCGAGCGGGTGTTGCCCAGCTCCCGGGCGAGGTCCGGCACCCGGGGGTCCCGCAGCGTGCAGACGACCTCGTTGTCCTTCGGCAGCCGCGCCCGCGTGACGCCGGAGGCGACCATCATCGCGTCGCACAGGATCGGCGCGCCGTCCTGCAGGGCCTTCCGGGCGGCCGTCACGACGGCGGGGGAGAAGCCGACGTCGCCGGTCAGGTCGACCTGGCCGCAGGCGTGGATCATCCGGACGACCACGTACGCCACCTCGGGCGGGAGGGCCGACAGGTCGGCCTCGGCCCGGATCGTGGCGAAGCTCCGCCGGTAGATCTCCGCGCCGTCGCGGATGTAGTCGCTGGTCATGCGGGGTGTTCTCCGGTGGGTGCGGGGACGCTGAGCGCGGTGGACAGGTCGGGGACGGTGCGGTCGCCGAGGCGGTAGGTGCCGTCGGGCAGGGCGACGACGTCGAGGTGCGCCTCGTGCGGTGCCCCGCACCGCCGCTCGCACCCGACGACGTGGGCGCGAGGGAGCTCGCGCGCCCGGCCCAGCACCTCCCGGACGTCCGCCCGGACGTCGGCGTGCGACTTCGCGCAGCCCGGCCGCCCGGCGCAGGCGCTGACGGCCAGGGCGGGCGCGTCGGCCGTGAGCACGAACCCGTGGGCGCGCAGGCGCTGCCGGGCGTCGGGGGCGGGGTCGGGCAGCACCAGCGTGCGCCAGGGGGTCACGATCGTCTCGGGCGCCGCGGCGGCGAGCCCGCGCAGCTGGGCGACCGAGATCTCGCCCAGGACGGGGGCGACGCCGAGGGCCTCACCGCCGTCGTCACGGGGAATCGGGCCGATCGGAACCCCCGACTCGCAGAGCTCGCGACTCGCGCTGCCGGAGCTCGCGACTCGCGCTGCGGGATCTCCCGACTCGCGGTGCGGGAACTCCCGACTCGCGGTGCCGGAGCTCGCGACTCGCGGTGCCGGATCTCCCGACTCGCGGGCGAGGGCGGCGGCGATCCGGGCCGGGGCGTCCGGGACCTCGGCGGCGCGCCAGGCCCCGGCACAACCGGGCCGTTCCTCCTCGCGGAGCGTGAGAAACACCTCAGCGGCGGCGACGAGCAGGGCGGGCGCGTCCGCCGGGACGCACGACAGCGCCGTCGGCACCCCGGCGACCTGCAGGAACCCGAGATCCGGCGCCTCCGCGACCCAGCACAGGTCCGGGCGCTCGGCGGCGACGTCACCTCTCCCGTCGTCCAGGGCGAACAGGAACCGGCCGGGCAGCGCGGCGAGCGCGGGGCGGGCGCACAGTGCCTCGTCGAGCGCACGCGCCAGGCCCCGGACGTCCGCCCGCCCGCCGGTCAGCCCGGACAGCGGCGAGGCCAGGACGTTGCGCACCCGCTCGTGCGACGGCGCCGGGATCAGCCCGGCCGCGGCGAGCCGCGAGACGAGCCGCGGGTCCTCCCGGTTCAGGCCCCTGAGCTGCAGGTTCCCCCGCGACGTGAGGTGCACCGCGCCGTCGCCGAGCTCCTCGGCGCACGCCGCGAGGACCCGCAGCTGGGCCGCCGCGACCACCCCGCCCGGCAGGCGGAGGCGAGCCAGGGCGCCGTCGGCCGCGTCGTGCGGCGCGAGCACGCCGGGGCAGGCGTCGGCGCGCGAGCGGGCGGCGGGCGCAGGGGTGGGCACGGCAGCACTGTAAACACGAACCGGGCCGCTTGACGCGGAGTGATCCCGTTGCGGAGAGTGGGCCCGGAACAACCGCATACGGCGAGCGGGACCCAGGAAGACCGGTGCGAGTCCGGCGCGGTCCCGCCACTGTCACCGGGGAGCAGACCCCGCACGGACGGCCACGGGGAGACCTGGAAGGCCGGGGCGAGCGCGGATCCGGGAGCCAGGACACTGACCCGCCCGCCGCGCACCACCCACGACCCGGGACGCGGATCCCGCAGGAGAGGACCTTCGATGAGCGCTGCCCCGACCCCCCACGGCCCGGGGCGGATCCTGCTGCTCTCGACCTCGGACACCGACCTGCTGTCCGCCCGGGCCTCCGGCGCCGACTTCCGCCTGGCCAACCCCAACCGCGTGCTGCTCGACGAGCTGCCGGCGATGGTCGCCGAGGCCGCCGTCGTGGTGGTGCGGGTGCTGGGCGGGTACCGGTACTGGGAGGAGGGGCTGGACCTCCTCCGCGCCTCCGGAACCCCGCTCGTCGCGCTCGGCGGCGAGATGGCGCCCGACGCCGAGATGATGGAGCTGTCGACGGTCCCCGCCGGCGTCGCGGCCGAGGCGCACACCTACTTCGCGCAGGGCGGGGCCGGGAACCTCCGCCAGCTGCACGCCTTCCTCTCCGACACCGTGCTGCTCACCGGCGAGGGGTTCGCGCCGCCGGTCGCCCTGCCCGAATGGGGAGTACTGGAGCGTCCCGCGGCTCCCGCGCAGGGCCCCACGGTCGCCGTGCTCTACTACCGCGCCCAGCAGCTCGCCGGGAACACCGCGTACGTCGAGGCCCTCTGCCGGGCGATCGAGGCCAAGGGCGCCACCCCGCTGCCGATCTTCTGCGCCTCGCTGCGGCAGGCCCCGGCCGCGCTGCTGGAGACGCTTCGCCAGGCCGACGCCATGATCGTCACGGTCCTCGCGGCCGGCGGGACCAAGCCCGCGTCGGCGCAGGCCGGCGGCGAGGACGAGGAGTGGGACGTCGCGGAGCTCGCCGCGCTCGACGTCCCGATCCTGCAGGGCCTCTGCCTCACCTCCAGCCGCGCCGCCTGGGACGAGAACGACGACGGGCTGTCGCCGCTCGACGTCGCCACCCAGGTCGCCGTGCCCGAGTTCGACGGCCGGCTGATCACGGTCCCGTTCTCGTTCAAGGAGGTCGACGCGGACGGCCTGTCCGTCTACGTCCCGGACGAGGAGCGCGCGGCCCGGGTCGCCGGGATCGCGGTGCGGCACGCCGACCTGCGGCGGATCCCCAACGCGGACAAGAAGATCGTGCTCATGCTGAGCGCGTACCCGACCAAGCACGCGCGGATCGGCAACGCGGTCGGGCTGGACACCCCGGCGTCGACGGTCGCCCTGCTCAAGGCGATGGACGAGGCGGGCTACGACGTCGGTGACTTTCCCGGCGTCGAGGCAGGGGACGGCGACGCGCTCATCCACGCCCTGATCGAGGCCGGCGGCCAGGACCCGGACTGGCTCACCGAGGAGAAGCTGGCCGGCAACCCGATCCGCATCTCCGCAGCGCGGTACCAGCGCTGGTTCGACACCCTCCCGGAGGACTTCCGTTCCGGGGTGATCGAGCACTGGGGGCAGCCGCCGGGGGAGCACTACGTGCAGGACGGCGACATCGTCGTCGCGGCGCTGCGGTCCGGGAACGTCACGCTGATCGTCCAGCCGCCCCGCGGCTTCGGCGAGAACCCGGTGGCGATCTACCACGACCCGGACCTGCCGCCGTCGCACCACTACCTCGCGGCCTACCGCTGGCTCGCCGCCCCGGTCGCCGACGGGGGCTTCGGCGCCGACGCCGTGGTCCACATCGGCAAGCACGGCAACCTGGAGTGGCTGCCCGGCAAGACGCTCGGCATGTCCGCGTCCTGCGGTACCGACGCGGCGCTCGGCGACCTCCCGCTGATCTACCCGTTCCTGGTCAACGACCCGGGCGAGGGGACGCAGGCGAAGCGCCGGGCGCACGCCACGCTCGTCGACCACCTGATCCCGCCGATGGCCCGCGCCGAGACCTACGGCGACATCTCCCGCCTCGAGCAGCTGCTCGACGAGCACGCCAACGTCTCCGCGCTCGACCCGGCCAAGCTCCCCGCGATCCGTCAGCAGATCTGGACGCTGATGACCGCGGCGAAGATGGACCACGACCTCGGGCTTGACTCCCGGCCGCACGAGGCCGAGTTCGACGACATGCTCCTGCACGTCGACGGCTGGCTGTGCGAGATCAAGGACGTCCAGATCCGGGACGGCCTGCACGTCCTCTCGGCCGCGCCGGAGGGGGACACGAGGGTCGACCTGGTGCTCGCGATGCTCCGCACCCGGCAGATGTGGGGCGGCGAGCAGAGCGTCCCCGGCCTGCGCGAGGCGCTGGGCCTGGCCGAGGACGGCAGCGAGGCCCGCGGTGCGGTCGACGAGGTCGAGCAGCTGGCGCACGCGCTGGTCGCCGACATGGAGGCCGCCGGCTGGGACCCCGACGCCGTCCCCGCCGTCGTCGCCGCGAATCTCACGGCGCGACTCACCGAAGCCGAGAGCGCGACTCGCGGAACCCCCACCCACGACCCCGCGAGTCGGGGTGTGGGCTCCGGTGAGTCGGGCTCTGAGATTCACGAGGGCGCTGATCCCGAGACGGTCGAGCGGATCCTGCGGTTCGCGGCGACCGAGGTGGTGCCGCGGCTGGCGGAGACCGCGCACGAGATCGACCGGGTGCTGCACGCGTTGAACGGCGGGTTCATCCCCGCCGGACCCTCCGGCTCCCCGCTCCGCGGGCTGATCAACGTGCTGCCGACCGGCCGGAACTTCTACTCGGTCGACCCCAAGGCCGTGCCCAGTCGGTTGGCGTGGGAGACCGGGCAGGCCATGGCGGAGTCGCTCGTCGAGCGCTACCGCCGGGACCACGGCGGCGAGTACCCCCGGTCCGTCGGGCTGTCGGTGTGGGGGACCTCCGCCATGCGGACCAGCGGCGACGACGTCGCGGAGGTCTTCGCGCTCCTCGGCGTCCGGCCCGTGTGGGACGAGATGTCCCGGCGCGTCACGACGCTGGAGGTCGTCGACCTCGAGGAGCTCGGGCGGCCGCGCATCGACGTCACGGTGCGCATCTCCGGCTTCTTCCGGGACGCGTTCCCGCACGTCCTGGCCCTGCTCGACGACGCCGTCCAGCTGGTCAGCGACCTGGACGAGCCGGCCGAGCAGAACTTCGTGAAGGCCCATGTGCTGCAGGACGAGCAGCGCACCGGCGACCGCCGCCGGGCCACCACGCGGATCTTCGGGTCCAAGCCCGGCACCTACGGGGCGGGCCTGCTCCAGCTCGTCGACTCCAAGAACTGGCGGGACGACGCCGACCTCGCCGAGGTCTACACGACCTGGGGCGGCTACGCCTACGGCCGCGGCCTCGACGGCGCCCCCGCACGGGACGACATGGAGACGGCCTACCGGCGCATCGCGGTGGCGGCCAAGAACACCGACACCCGCGAGCACGACATCGCCGACTCGGACGACTACTACCAGTACCACGGCGGCATGGTCGCGACCGTCCGCGCCCTGACCGGCGAGGCGCCCGAGGCGTACATCGGCGACTCGACCCGGCCGGACTCGGTGCGGACCCGGACGCTGCACGAGGAGACCGCCCGCGTCTTCCGCGCCCGCGTGGTCAACCCGCGCTGGATCGAGGCCATGCGGCGGCACGGGTACAAGGGCGCGTTCGAGATGGCCGCGACCGTCGACTACCTGTTCGGCTGGGACGCCACGACAGGTGTGGTCGCGGACTGGCAGTACGAGAAGCTCACCGAGTCCTACGTCCTCGACCCGGACAACCGGAAGTTCCTCTCCGAGTCGAACCCGTGGGCGTTGCACGGCATGGCCGAGCGGCTGCTCGAGGCGGTGGAGCGCGGGCTGTGGGAGGCCCCGGAGCAGGCCACGCTCGACGCCCTGCGCCAGGCCTACCTGGAGACCGAGGGCGACCTCGAGGCCGAGTAGGGCCGCACGCCGGTCTGGCCGACGGCTACGACCGCCTGCTCGACGAGGCACTGGCCGCGCGGGCCGGCTGATCCGCTCGTGAGTGGCGATGGTCGCCATAGCGACCATCGGCACTCACGGCCCGAACGGATCAGCGGGCCAGCCGGCCGAGGTGCAGCCGCAGGTCGCCCGCGGCCGCCCCCAGCTCCTGCAGCAACGCCGCCTCGACCTCGCCGACGGCCGGCGCCAGCCGCGCGTGCAGCTCCCGTCCCCGGTCCGACAGCAGGACGAGCACACGGCGGCGGTCGGTCTCGTCGACGCGCCGGTAGACCAGCCCCTGGTCGATCAGCCGGTCCACGATCTTCGTCAGGGTCGGGGCCGGGACGCGCACGGCCGCGGCGATGCCGCTCATCGGGTGCCCCTCGCCGTCGGCGAGCAGGTCGAGGACGCGCCACCGGTCGAGCCCGGGGCCGTCCGGCCCGAGCGCCTCCTCGACCCGCCGCTCCACCCGGTGCGCCGCGCCCGCGAGCGCGTCGAGGAGGCCGGCGTCGGTGACCGAGGGTGGTGCACTGCTCACGGCGGGTCCACTTCCTGCGGGGAGGGGTGACGGGGAGGGCTGTCCTGGACAAGACTCTCACGGGGCGGACTCGGACGGCGGACGCGAGCGGGGAGGTCCGCGATGCGCACGGCCGGCAGGGGCGGGGAGCAGGGCTCGGGGATCGGCGACGTCGTGGAGGTCGCCTTCGTGGTGCCGCGCAGCGGCCCGGCGGGGCTGTTCGGGCCCGCCTGCGAGTCCTGCGGTGCCCTGGCGGCGGCCGAGCTGAACGCGGCCGGGGGCGTGCTCGGCCGCGAGGTCCGGCTGCACGCGGTCGACGGCGGTCGCGCACCGGCACAGGTCGCCGCGGAGGTCGGGGCGCTCGTCGAGGCGGGGGCGGTGCAGGCGGTGTCCGGCTGGCACATCTCGGCCGTCCGGCAGGAGATCGCGCCGCGGGTCAGCGGCCGGGTCCCGTACGTCTACGCCCCGCTCTACGAGGGCGGCGAGCGCACCCCGGGGGTGTTCCTCGCCGGCGAGACCCCGGACCGGCAGGTGCTGCCCGGCCTGCGCTGGATGGCCGCGGAGCTGGGTGTGCGGACCTGGTGCGTCGTCGGCGACGACTACGTGTGGCCCCGCGTCTCGGCGCGGGCCGCACGGCGCTGGGCGCGGACCACGCCGGACGTGCGGATCCTCGACCAGGTCTTCGTCCCCCTCGGCACCGAGGACTTCACCGACGCGCTCGACCGGGTGCTGCGCTCGGGCGCGCAGGGCGTGCTGATGTTCCTGGTGGGCTCGGACGCGGTGCGCTTCAACCGTGCCTTCGCGGCCGCGGGCGGCGACCGCCGGTGCGTGCGGTTCAGCCCGCTGATGGAGGAGAACATGCTGCTCGCGAGCGGTCCCTCGCGCGAGCTGTACTCCGCCGCGGCCTGGTTCGAGAGCCTCCCGACGGCGGCCGGCCTGGACTTCTCGCGCCGCTACGTCGAGCGGTTCGGGCCGCGCGCGCCGGTGCCGGGCGCGCTCGCCGAGTCCTGCTTCGAGGGGCTGACCCTGCTGGCCCGGCTGGCCGAGCGGGCCCGCTCGCTCGACGTCGACGCCGTGTCGGGGGCGGGGGAGGGGATCGCCTACGAGAGCCCGCGCGGCGACGTCGCGCTGGTGCACAACCACCTCCGGCAGGACGTCTACCTGGCCCGGGCCGACGGGCTGGAGTTCGACGTGCTCGCCCGCTTGACCTGATTGCTGTCGCTCGACATAGTTTCACATGACAGCAAATCGGGGAGGCGCCCGTGCCCACCTACGCGTTCCGCTGCCCCCACTGCGGGGGATTCGACGTGATCCGGCCGATGCGTGAGGCGGGGGCACCCGCCACCTGCCCCGAGTGCGGCACCGCGGCCCGCCGGGTTTTCGAGTCACCGGCGTTGCGCGCGGGCGACCCCCGGATGCGCCGCGCCCTCGACGCCTCGGAACGCAGCGCCGACGAGCCCGCCGTCGTCTCCTCCGTGCCCGGCCGCAACCGCAGGGCCACCCCGATCAGCCGGGACCCGCGGCACGCCCGCCTGCCCCGTCCCTGACGCAAGTCCGGCTCGATCACCGAAGCTGACCAGGAGGAACCGCCATGCCCGACGTCGTCTTCTCCGTCGACCAGGCGAAGCCCATGCGTGACCAGAAGGCGCCCGGCCACAACCGCTGGCACCCGAGCATCCCGCCGGCGGTGACCGTCGCCCCCGACTCCTCGATCCGCGTCGAGTGCCGGGAGTGGACGGACGCCCAGATCGGCAACAACGACTCGGCGAACGACGTCCGGGACGTCGACCTCACCCGCTGCCACATGCTCTCCGGACCGATCGCGGTCGAGGGCGCCGAGCCGGGGGACCTGCTCGTCGTCGACATCCTCGACCTCGGCCCGGTGCCCCAGGAGACGGGCCCGGCGCCCGGCCAGGGCTGGGGCTACACGGGCATCTTCGCGAAGCAGAACGGCGGCGGCTTCCTGACCGACCGCTTCCCCGACGCCTACAAGGCGATCTGGGACTTCTCCGGGCAGGTCGCCACCTCGCGCCACCTGCCGGGCGTGAAGTACACCGGCATCACCCACCCCGGCCTGTTCGGCACCGCGCCCAGCCACGAGCTGCTGAGCCGGTGGAACGCCCGGGAACGGGCGCTCATCGCCACCGACCCGGACCGCGTGCCGCCCCTGGCCCTGCCTCCGTTGGAGGAAGCCACCCTGGGCGGGAGCGCCACCGGCGACGTCCTCCGCGAGATCGCCCGCGACGGCGCCCGCACCGTGCCCGCCCGCGAGAACGGCGGCAACCACGACATCAAGAACTTCACCCGCGGCAGCCGCGTCTTCTACCCGGTGCACGTGCCGGGCGCCCTGTTCTCCGGCGGCGACCTGCACTTCTCCCAGGGCGACGGCGAGATCACCTTCTGCGGCGCGATCGAGATGGGCGGGTTCATCGACTTCCACGTCGACCTGATCAAGGGCGGCATGGAGACCTACGGCGTGACGACCAACCCGATCCTGATGCCGGGCAACGTCGAGCCGCGGTACTCCGAGTTCCTCACCTTCATCGGCATCGGCGTGCAGCACGAGACCGACACCCAGCTCTACAACGACGCCACCGAGGCCTACCGCAACGCCTGCCTGAACGCCGTCACCTACCTGGAGAAGTTCGGCTACTCCGGCCCCCAGGCCTACCTGCTGCTCGGGTCGGCGCCGATCGAGGGCCGCGTCTCCGGCGTCGTCGACATCCCGAACGCCTGCTGCTCGCTCTACCTGCCGACGGCGATCTTCGACGACGACCTGCGGCCGTCGGCGAGCGGCCCGGCGCGAAAGGACCGGGGGAGCTGCGCGGTGAGCTCGTGACGGGTCCGGACGCCTCCTACGAGGTCCACGAGATCCCGGAGTTCACCCTCGAGTGCGGCGCGACGCTGCGGCCGGCCCGGATCGCCTACCAGACCTACGGCGAGCTGAACGCCGACCGCAGCAACCTGATCCTGTACCCGACCTGGTACTCCGGGCGGCACTGGGACAACGAGTGGCTGATCGGCGAGGGGATGGCGCTCGACCCCTCCCGGTGGTTCATCGTGGTGCCGAACATGCTGGGCAACGGGCTGTCGTCGTCGCCGTCGAACACCCCGCCGCCGTGGGACCGGGCCCGGTTCCCGCGGATCAACGTGCGGGACAACGTGGCCTCGCAGCACCGGCTCGTCACCGAGGTGTTCGGCGTCGAGTCGCTGCCACTGGTGCTCGGCTGGTCGATGGGAGCCGGACAGACCTACCAGTGGGCGGTGAGCCACCCGGAGATGGTGCAGCGCATGCTGCCCTTCTGCGGGTCGCCGCGGACCGCGCCGCACAACCAGGTCTTCCTGGACTCACTGCGGGCCGCGCTGACCGCGTCGGTGGGCTTCGACGGCGGCTGGTACCCGCCGGACGACTGGCCGGTCGGCGGGCTGCGGGCCTTCGCCCGGATCTACGCGGGCTGGGGTTTCTCGCAGGCCTTCTACTGGGACGAGGTGTGGCGGGAGCTGGGCCACACCTCGCTCGAGGACTTCGCGGTGGGGTTCTGGGAGGGGTTCTTCCTCGACGGCCGGGACCCGAACAACCTCCTGACCATGCTCGACACCTGGTGGAACGGCGACGTCGGGAAGACGCCGGGGTTCTCCTCGACCGAGGAGGCCCTCGGCTCGATCCGGGCGAAGGCGATCGTGATGCCGGCGGAGAAGGACCTGTACTTCCCGCCGGAGGACGAGGAGTGGGCCGTCTCGCACATGCGGGACGCCGAGCTGCGGGTGATCCCCGGGGTGTGGGGGCACTTCGCGGGCGGCGGGGCGAACCCGGTGGACACGGCGTTCATCGACGCCGCGGTGAAGGAGCTGCTCGACCGGTGAGTCACGCCTCGCGGACGTCGAGCAGGTCCTTCTCCTCGACCGCCGCGCGGGAGAGCGTGGTGTAGCCGCGCTCGTCGAACAGCACGGTCAGCCGGTCGGCCTCGGTCGCGAGCACCACGCCGTCGCCCCACTCGGGGTGCCGGACGGGGGTGCTGGGCGTGAGCCCGGCATCCTCGTCGCCGACGTCGGCCGGCACGTGCTCCGCGGCCGAGCCCGACTCGCAGGTGTCGCAGTGGCCGCACGGCCCGCCGAGCTCCTCGCCGAAGTAGCCGAGCAGGTAGCGGCGCCGGCACCCGCCGGTCTCGGCGTACTCGCGGACCAGGTCGATCCGGGAGCGGACGAGCCGGCGGTGCCGTTCGGCGGCCTCGACGGCCGCGTCGACGGCCTCCGGCACGGACAGGTCGGCCCGGGAGATCCGGCCCTCCTCGACCCGCACCGCCCCGACCTGCTCCAGCAGGTTCACGGCGTTGGTCCGCCGCTGCGCGGACAGGCCGGAGCGCTCGCCGAGCTCCTTCCCGGTGGCCGGGCCCTCCGCGAGCGCCTCGAGCACCGCGTGCAGCGCCTCCGGCTTGGGGCGGCGGGCGACGAGGAACCGCTGCAGGCGCAGGTCCTCGTGGTGGTGGTGCAGCTCGACGGTGGCGTCCCCGCCGTCCCGGCCGGCGCGGCCGATCTGCTGGTAGTAGGCGTCGAGCGAGCCGGGCGAGGCGGCGTGGAGCACGAACCGCACGTCCGGCTTGTCGATCCCCATCCCGAAGGCGGAGGTGGCGACGACGACGTCGAGGTCGCCGGCGAGGAACCCGTCGTGGACCTCCTCGCGCCGCTTCCGGTTCAGGCCCGCGTGGTAGTGCCCGGTCCGGATGTCGAGGCCGGACAGGGCCTCGGCGTAGCGCTCCGCCTCCTTGCGCGTGGCGACGTACACCAGGCCGGGCTTCGGCAGCTCGCGCACCCGCTCGGCGATCTCGCGGTGGCGCAGGTCGTCGTCGGCGTAGACCTGCACGGTGAGGTGCAGCTCCGGCCGGTCGAAGCTCGCCACGATCTCCCGCGGCTCGCGCAGGCCCAGCCGCTCCACGATGTCCGCCCGCACCGGCGGCGCTGCGGTCGCGGTCAGCGCCACCACCGGCGGGTGGCCGAGGCGCTCGATCGCCGCGCCGACGCGCAGGTAGTCGGGCCGGAAGTCGTGGCCCCACTCCGACACGCAGTGCGCCTCGTCGACGACGAACAGGCTGACGCCGGCCTCCACGAGCCGCTCCACGACCTCGTCCTTGTCCAGCTGCTCGGGGGCGAGGAACAGGTACTCGGCCTCGCCCGCGGCGAGCGCCTCCCAGGCGTGCGTCGTGCGGGCGGCGGGCTGGGCGGAGTTGACCGTGACCGCCTCGGGGACGTCGCGCTCGGCGAGCCCCTGCTGCTGGTCGTGCTGCAGCGCGATGAGCGGTGACACCACGACGGTCGGGCCCTCGAGGAGCACGGCCGGCACCTGGTAGATCGCGGACTTGCCGGCGCCGGTGGGCAGGACGGCGAGGACGTCGCGGCCCTCGAGGAGGTGCTCCATGCCGTCGAGCTGGTCGGGATGCAGTTCGGCGAAGTCGAACCGGTCCGCGGCCGCCCGCTGCAGCCGCTCACGTGCTGTCGTCACAGGGCGCGGGCTACCCACGCGCCCCGCCGTCAGAACCCCGGTGATGGCAGGGACCCCTCCTGCGGCGCGGTCCGGGGCGCGATCAGCGCCCCGACCAGGGCGAGGACGACCAGCACGACCAGGAGCACGGGCAGCGCGACGGCCGGGGTCACCAGGACGGCGAGCAGCGCCCCGCCGAGCCCGACGAACGCGGCCTGGGCGAGCTGGTCGGTGAGCTGGGCGGCGGAGGAGTGGTGACCGACGGCGTCCGGGGAGGAGCCGGCCAGCAGGAGCGCGGAGAGCGAGGAGAAGCCCAGCCCCATGCCCACGCCGGCGACCAGCCACAGCGGCAGCGCGGCCCAGGCGACGCCCCAGGCCGGCGCGACCAGCAGCAGCCCTGCGGTCCCGACCGCGATGAGCAGCATCCCGATCCGCAGCAGGCGGAGCCGCGGGAGCTCCGGCCGGCGGCCCTGCCACGCGGCCGCGGCGGACCAGCCCAGGGAGCCGACGATCAGCGGCAGCCCGGCCTCGGACAGCGACCAGCCGTGCGTCGCCGTCAGCGTCAGCGGCAGGTACGCGGTGACGGTGAAGAACGCGCCGGCGATCAGTCCCCGCCCGGCGACGACGGCGGCGATCCCGCGCCGCGCCCGCACGGTCCCCGCGGGGAGCAGCCTCCGCAGCGCCGGAACGAGCACGGCGAGCGCGGCCACCGCGAGCACCGCGCCGGCGACCGTCGGGTGCTGGCCGGCCCAGCTCAGCGCGGCCACCCCCAGCGCCGCGGCCACGGCGGCGGGGACGAGCCCGCGGTGCGGCGGCGCAGGCTCGGCGGGCGGGGCGAGCCCCCGCACCGCCGGCAGCACGAGCAGCACGGCCAGCCCCACCAGCGGGAGCAGCCCGAGGAACACCCAGTGCCAGGACAGGTGCTCGGTGACCACACCGGCGACCGGCGGCCCGACCAGCGACGGCACCACCCACGCCGAGGACACGAGCCCGAACACCGCGGGCCGGGCGCGCACGGAGTAGACCAGCGCGATCAGCACGTACACCGCCACGCCCTGGGCGCCCGCGCCGAGGCCCTGCAGCAGCCGCCCCGCCAGGAGCTGGGGCAGCGACCCGGCGGTCCCCGCCACGAGGAGGCCCAGGCCGAACACGGCCGGGGCGAGCAGCAGGACGAGCCGGGGGCCGCGGGCGTCGCACCAGCGCCCGCCGAGAACCGTGCCGACGACGGTCGTGGCGATGAAGGCGACGAAGGGCCAGGCGTAGTCGGCGACGGTGCCGAGCTCGGCCACGACGGCCGGCATGGCGGTGCCGACGCCCATCTGCTCGAACGCGACGAGGCTGATCAGCAGCACGATCCCGACGGTCACCGCCCGCCGGCGGGGCCCGAACAGCTCGTCGCGGACGGTGCGGTCCCGGTCGGTCGGCGTGGTCGTCACGGCACGAGCCTCCCTGCTGAACCGAGGTTCAGGTCAAGCGGGTTCTCCGCGGGCGTTCGGGCGCCTCGGGTGGCCGAACGCGGACCGAACGGGAGCCGAACGGGCCGTTCCTAGCGTCGGGGCCACAGCAGATCCGGGTCCGGTCCGGGTCCCCGTCCGCCAGGAGCTCTCATGTCGCACAGCACCTTCCGCTTCGGCACCGTCCCACCGATCACCGACCCCGCCGACCTCGGCACCGTGCTGGGCATCTGGGCCCATCCCGACGACGAGGCCTTCCTCTCGGCCGGGTTGATGGCCGGGGCCACGGCGGCCGGCAACCGGGTGGTGTGCGTGACCGCCACCCTCGGCGAACGCGGTACGGACGAGCCGGAGCGCTGGCCCCCGGACCGGCTCGCCGCGCTCCGCGCGCACGAGCTCCGGGCGTCCCTGGCCGTCGTCGGCGTGACCGAGCACCACCTGCTGGGCATCACCGACGGGACCTGTGCGGCCCAGCCGCACGGCGCCGTCGTCCGCCGGCTGGCCGGGATCGTCGACGCCGTCGCCCCGGACACGGTGGTGACCTTCGGCCCGGACGGGATGACCGGGCACGAGGACCACCAGACGGTGTCGGCGTGGGCGACCGAGGCCCGCGCGATCGCCGCACCCGAGGCCCGGCTGCTGTACGCGACCACCACCGAGGAGTTCGTGGCGGGGTGGTTGCCCGCGCGCGACGCGTTCGACGTCTTCCTCGCGCACGGGCTGCCCCTGCGCACGCCCGTCTCGGCGCTGGCCGCCGAGCTCCGCCTCACGCGCAGGGAGCTCGACCGCAAGATCGTCGCGCTGCGTGCCCAGGCGTCCCAGACCAGTGGGCTCCTCGCCGCCATCGGCGAGGAACGGTTCCGCCGCTGGTGGTCGACCGAGTCGTTCGTGGCGGCGGAGTCCGTGGCCTCCCGCGCCCGCGAGTGGGGCACCTGGCGGGTGGCCGCATGAGCACCTGCGGGACCACCCCCGGCACGCCGGCCACCGTGACGTCCCCGCACCGGCGGGCGATCAAGGACTCGGTCGCGGTGATCGTGGCCTACCTCCCCTTCGGCCTGACGCTCGGCGCCACCCTCGCCTCCACCCGACTGCCCGGGTGGGTGGCGTGGGCGTCGTCGCCGCTGCTGTTCAACGGCGCGACCCAGCTCGTGGCCGTCACCCTGCTCGACGGCGGTGCGGGGGCCGTCCTCGTCGTCGCGGCCGCGCTGGTCGTCAACGCCCGGATGCTGCTCTACGGCGCGTCGCTCGCCCCGTACGCCGCGGAGTGGCCGCGGCGCTGGCGGTGGATCGGCGGCTACCTGATGACCGATCCGGTGTACGCGCTGGCGGTCGGGCGCTTCCGCGCCCCCGACGGCGGGGGCGGGGCGCGCGAGCGGCTCGTCTACTACCTCACCGTCGGCGTCACGCTCTGCCTGGCGTGGCAGGTGCTGACCGGGGCCGGGGTGCTGCTCGCCGGCGTGCTCCCCGACTGGTTCCAGGTCGACCTCGCCGCGCCGTTGACCCTGCTGCTCCTGCTGCTGCCCATGCTCACCGGCCGGGCCGCCTACGCCGCCGCGGCGGCCGGCGGCGCGGTCGCCCTCACGGCGACGGCCCTGCCCCTGGGGCTCGGCCTGGTCGTCGGCGCCGCGGCGGGCATCGCCGCAGGCGTCGCCGTCGACGCGTGGCGCCGGCGGACCCCTCGTCCCGAAGGAGTTCCTGATGCCTGAGCTGCTCGTCCTCGTCGCCGTCGGCGCGGGGACCTATGCGATGCGGGCGGCCTTCCTCGTCCCCGCCCGGCCCGCACCGCCCGCGATGGCGCGGGTACTGCCGCACGTGGGACCCGCGGTGCTCGGCGCGCTCGTCGCGCCGGCGCTGCTCGCCCCGCACGGCGCGGTCACGGTCGCCGGCACGGTGCCGGGCGTGGTCGCCGCGGCCGGGGCCTGGCTGCTGTGGCGCCGCACCCGCAGCCTGCCGGTCGCCCTGTTCGGCGCCCTCACGCTGGCCCTGCTGACCACGGCGGTGTTCCGGTGAGCGCCGAGGTCCGGATCCGGGAGCTCGGGCCCGGCCGGTACGACGTGCTCGACGCCGTCGTCGAGGGGCTCTCCCCGACGAGCCGCTACCACCGCTTCCACACGCCGGCCCCGCGGCCGACCCCGCAGGTCCGCGAGGCGCTCGCGGCGGTCGACGGCCGGTCGCACATCGCCGTCGCGGCCTTCGCCCCGGACGGCACCCCGGTCGGGATCGCCCGGCTGATCGCCGTCGGCGACGGCCAGTCCGAACTGGCCGTCGAGGTCGTCGACGAGTGGCAGGGCCGGGGGATCGGCGGCCGGCTCGTCCGGGACGTGGTCGAGCGCGGCCGCGCCGCCGGGCACCGGGCGGTCCGCGCGGCGGTGCTCGCCGAGAACGTCGCCGCCCAGGCCCTGTTCTTCACGGTCTTCCCGGCGGCGATCGCCCTGCCGGCCGCCCACGAGATCGGCTTCGCGGCGGAGCTGGCGCGCGACGGGGTGCTCTGCGCGGCGTGAGCACGTGTCCGTTCTGTCCGTTACGGGATCCCGGCTGCGCCGTTCGGTCCACGGGCCGGCGGCCGGCCGGCCCTGACATCCCGGGCGCCCGGTCGGGACGCTGACGGAACGCCGCCGGCGCGCCGCCCGGCGCCGCGGGTGTCCGGCCCGGTCGGGCGTGCGGAGGTGACGCCGCGATGCTGCAGGTCACCCTGCTCGGCGAGCAGGTCGTCCGCGACGCCGCCGGCACGGTCCGGGTCCGGTCCTCCCGCAGCCTCCTGCTCGTCGCCTTCCTCGTCGTCCACGCCGGGTCCCCGCAGCCCCGGCAGCGGATCGCCCCGCTGTTCTGGCCGGACTCGACGGACGACCAGGCGCTGACCAACCTGCGGCGCGAGCTGCACCACCTGCGGGCCCTGCTCGACGACGGGTCGTCCCTGCAGGTGACCACCCGGGACCTCTGCTGGCAGGACGCCCCGGACTGCCTCGTCGACGTCCGGGAGTTCGCGCGGTCGCGGGCCACCGCGCTCGCGGCGGAGACGAGGGGCGACACGGACGCGTTCCTCGCCCACGCCGGCGCCGCCCTGGACCGCTACCGCGGCGAGTTCCTCCCCGGCGGCACCGAGGACTGGATCCTGGAGGCCCGCGCCGCGCTCGAGGAGCAGTGCGTGGACCTGCTCGACCGCGTCGTCGCGGCCCGGTCCCGCGCCGGCGACCCCGCCGAGGCCGTCGGGCCCGCGCGCCGGCGGGTGCAGCTGCGGCCCCTGGAGGAGGCCGGCTACCGGACACTCATGGCGCTGCAGGCCGAGGCGGGGGACCGGGCCGGGGCCGTGGGCACCTACCACCGCTGCGCGTCGGTGCTCGAGCGCGAGCTCGGTGTCGCGCCCGACCCGCTCACCCGGAGCACGCTGAACCGGGTGCTCGCCCGCGGCGGCCCCGCACCGGCCCCGGCCACGGCGCCCGCGCGCGCCGGCCGGGCGGGCACCGAGCTCGTCGGGCGGGAGCGGGAGCTGCGCGTCCTGCAGGACCGCTGGCGTGCGGCGGCGGCCGGGCACCCGGGCCTGGTCCTGCTGCGCGGCGACGCCGGGGTGGGCAAGTCCCGCCTGATGGCCGAGCTGTCCGGCGGCGTCCGGCGCGGCGGCGCGGTGGTGGCGGACGCCCAGTGCTTCGGCACCGCGGGCCGGCTGGCGCTGGCGCCGGTGGCGGACTGGCTGCGCACGCCCGCGATCCGCTCGGCGCTGACCGGCCTCGACGACGTCTGGCGGACGGAGGTCGAACGCCTGGTCCCCGCGTCGCGGACGCGGCCCGACGCGGGCCCGCCGGCCATGGTCGACGCCTGGCAGCGGCACCGCTTCCACGAGGGCATCACCCGCGCCCTGCTGCACCTCGGCCGCCCGGTCCTGCTGACGATCGACAACCTCCACTGGTGCGACCCGGAGACGCTCGCGTTCGTCACCTTCTGCCTCGCGCTGACCCCGGACGCCCCGATCCTGCTGGTCGCGACCGTGCGCGACGACCCGGACGACCACGAGCCCGGGCTCGTGCAGTGGATCACCCGCATGCGCGCGACCGGGCTCCTCACCGAGGTTCCGGTGCCGCCGTTCGACGCGGCCGACACCGCGACGCTCGTCGAGGCGCTCACCGGGCGGGCCCCGGAGCCCGGCGAGGCCGCGCTGCTGCAGGCCACCACCGGCGGGTTCCCGCTCTACATCGTCGAGACGGCCCGTGCGGGCGACGGGTCCGGCGCGGTCCCGGACGGCCGGGTGACCGCCGTGCTCGTCCGGCGGCTCACGCAGACGAGCCCGGCCGCCCGCGAGATCGCCGGGCTGGGGGCGGCGGTCGGCCGGGACTTCACGCTCGACCTGCTGACCGAGGCCGCCGACCTCGACGCCGACGCCGTCGTCGGGGCCGTCGACGAGCTGTGGCGCGCCCGAATCCTGCGCGAGACCGCCGACGGGTACGACTTCTCCCACGACCTCCTGCGCGACGCGGCGTACGCGCAGGTCAGCCCGCCCCGGCGGTGGCTGCTGCACCGCCGGGTCGCGCAGGGCCTGGAGATCCTGCACGCCGCGGACCCCGACGGGATCTCGGCCCAGCTCGCCGAGCAGTACGCGCGCAGCGGCAACGCCGACAAGGCCGTCGCCGCCTACCGGCGGGCCGCGGACGTCGCCGCCGGGATGTTCGCGCACGGCGAGGCCGTCCGGCTGCTGGAGGAGGCCCTGGCGATCGTGCGCACGCTTCCCGAGGGCGGCGACCGCACCCGCCGCGAGCTGGCCCTGCTGGAGGCCGTCGCCGCACCGCTCAACGCGCAGTTCGGGTACTCGTCGCCGCGGCTGCGCGAGACCCTGGAGGGCGCGGTGGCCCGGGCCGAGGCGCTCGGGCGCCGGGAGTCCCTGCTCAACGGGCTGGTGGGGCTGTGGGCGTCGCTGTTCGTGCACGGCGACACCGAGGAGGCGCACCGCGCGGCGGGGCGGGCGCTGTCCCTCGTCGAGCCCGACTCCGATCTGAGCGGGCCCGCGCACTTCGCCTACGGCGGCTCGGCGCTCAGCCTGGGCCGCCCCGCCGAGGCGCTCGAGCACCTCGACCTCGCCGCGGGGTTCGGCGGCTTCCACCCGCTGAGCATCGGCACCCGGTCCGACGTGCACGGGCGGGCGTTCGCGGCGCACGCCCACTGGCTCCTCGGCGACCCGGGCGCGGCGCTGACCAGCAGCACGGACGCGATCGCCCTGGCCCGCAAGTCCGGCAACGCCTACGCCCTCGCCGTCGCGCTGGCGTACGGGGCCATCACCCACCAGCTCCGCGACGACCGGGCCGAGCTCGGCGCGGTCGTCGAGGAGCTGCGGGGGCTCTGCGACCGGTTCGCGTTCGCCTACTACGGCGACTGGGGCCTGGTGCTCGACGGCTGGTCGCGGGCCGACGCCTCCGGCACCGAGCTCGTCCGGGCCGGGATCGCGAGCCTGGAGGCCGCCGACGCCTTCGCGCGGATGCCGTACTGGCTGGCGCTGCTCGCCGACCGGTACGACCGGGACGGCCGCCGCGACGACGCCGTGGCCACGCTCGACGCCGCCCTCGCCGCCGGCCGCGCCCACGACGACCTCTGGTGGATCCCCGAGGTGATGCGTCGGCGGGCGGCCTACGACGACCCCGGTCGCGCCGTCGAGCGGCTCCGGACGGCGGCCGGCCTGGCCGGGGAACAGGGGAGCGTCGCCCTGCTCGTCCGGTGCCTCGCCGACCTCGAGGCGCACGGCGTTCCGGCCCCGGCGTTCGGCGTTCGCCCCGCGCCCTGAGCCCGGGCCCCGGACCCGAACGGCTGTTGAACGGTCCGTCCGCAGCATGGGTGGGTGTCGCGTCCGAGCACCTCGGAGGCACCGACCGAGAAGGAGCGAGCGTGACCACCACGCCTGCGCGCACCACCTCCAGCACGCCCTTCACCGACCTCGCGGCCGCCCTGCGCGGCGACCTCGTCCTGCCGGGCGACGCCGGCTACGACGACGCCCGCGCCGTCTACAACGGGATGATCGACCAGCGGCCCGCGGCGATCGCCCGCTGCCGCGACACCGCCGACGTGGTCGCGGCGGTGCGCTTCGCCCGCGCCCACGACCTCGAGATCGCGGTACGCAGCGGCGGGCACCACGCCGCCGGCCTCGGCGTCCGGGACGACGCCCTGGTCGTCGACCTGTCGTCGATGCGGAGCACCACCGTCGACCCCGCCGGGCGCACCGTCCGGGTCGACGCCGGGTGCACGTGGGGCGACGTCGACCACGCCACGGTGGCGTTCGGGATGGCCACGCCCTCGGGGTTCATCGCCTCGACCGGCGTCGCGGGCCTGGCCCTCGGCGGCGGCATCGGCTACCTCACGCGCCGGTTCGGCCTGACGGTCGACAACCTCGTCTCCGCCGACGTCGTGCTCGCCGACGGCCACGTGGTGACCGCGAGCGCGACGTCGCACCCGGACCTGTTCTGGGCGCTGCGCGGGGGCGGCGGCAACTTCGGGATCGTCACCTCCTTCACCTTCCGCTGCCACGAGATCGGCGATCGCGGGACCGTCGTCGCCGGCCCGGTCCTCTACAACCTGGCGGACACCGGCGAGGTCCTGCGCTGGTACCGGTCGGTGGTGCCGTCGCTGCCGGAGGAGCTCAGCGGGTGGTTCGCGCTGCTCACCATCCCGCCCGCGCCGCCCTTCCCGGAGGAGCTGTGGGGCCGCAAGGCCTGCGGCATCGTCTGGTGCTACACCGGCCCGCACGACCGGGCCGACGAGGTGCTGGCCCCGATCCGCGAGTTCGGCTCGCCGCTGCTCGTCGGGGTGCAGCCGATGCCGTTCACGGCGCTGCAGAGCGCCTTCGACGGCCTCTACCCGGCCGGCCTGCAGTGGTACTGGCGGGCCGACTTCTTCGACGAGATCTCCGACGCCGGGATCGCGGTGCACGAGAAGTTTGGGCCCCTGCTGCCCAGCGGGCACTCGACGATGCACCTGTACCCGATCGACGGCGCGGCGGCGCGCGTGAGGGAGGACGAGACCGCGTTCGCCTACCGCGACGGCGGCTGGGCCGGCGTGATCGTCGGGGTCGACCCGGACCCGGCCAACGCCGGGGCGATCACCCGGTGGACCAGGGACTACTGGGACGAGCTGCACCCGACCTCGGCGGGCGGGGCCTACGTCAACTTCCTCATGGACGAGGGCGAGGACCGGGTGCGTGCCTCCTACCGGGGCAACCACGACCGGCTCGCGCGGGTCAAGCGGCGCTACGACCCGGACAACGTCTTCCACCTCAATCAGAACATCAGGCCGTCCGCGGACGGCTGACGGCACCGGACGGCCGGGGGCGGGCGGGGCGCGGGGTCCCGCCCGCCGACCCCCGCCGTCGTGCCGGGATCGGAGATCGGATCATGACTCGACTCGTCGCACTGCCGGTCGCCCTCGTGGTCGCCGCCCTGGTCGTCGCCCACGGGGCACCCGGAGCGGGGATCGCCGCGTCCTGCCTGGTCCTGGCCGCCCTCGGCGTCGTGGGCTGGGGCCTCGTGCAGCAGCACCGCCGGGGCCGGCTGCGGTTCCGGCTCGTCCAGTTCCGGCCGGCCGCGCCGTTCGCGGGGGTGCTGCCCGCGGGCCGGGACCGGGACCGGCTGGCGGAGGAGCTGCAGGCCCGGGCGGATGCCCCGGCCCACCTGGTGGACGGGCTGCGGCGGCCCGCGCCGGGACGTTAGGGATCAGAGGCGCTCGAGCAGGGCGCGGGTGAACTCGGCGGTGCCCGCGGTGCCGCCCATGTCCCGGGTCCGGACCCGCCCCTCGGCGAGCTGGGCCCGGACCGCGTCCAGCACCTCGGCGCCGGCCTCCGGGTGCCCGAGGTGGTCCAGCAGCATGGAGGCGGACCAGATGGCGCCCAACGGGTTCGCCAGGTCCTTGCCCGCGATGTCCGGGGCCGAGCCGTGCACCGGCTCGAACATCGACGGGAACTCCCGCTCCGGGTTGAGGTTGCCCGACGGCGCGATGCCGATCGAGCCCGCGACCGCGGCGGCGAGGTCGGACAGGATGTCGCCGAACAGGTTCGACGCCACGATCACGTCGAAGTTCTGCGGCTGCAGCACGAGCTTGGCCGCGAGGGCGTCGATGTGCTCGCTGCGCAGCTCGACGCCGGGGTGCGCCGCCGCCCGCTCGCCGACGACCTCGTCCCAGAACGGCATGGTGTGGACGATGCCGTTGGACTTGGTGGCGCTCGTGACGTGCTTGCGCCGGGACTCCGCGAGGGTGAAGGCGTAGTCGGCGATCCGGGCGACCCCGGCGCGGGTGAACACGGCCTCCTGCACGGCCAGCTCCGACGGGAGGCCGCGGTTCATCCGGCCGCCGATCTCGGAGTACTCGCCCTCGGCGTTCTCCCGGACGACGACGAAGTCCACCTCGCCCGGCCTCGCCCCGGACAGCGGGGAGGGCACGCCCTCCAGCACCGCGATCGGCCGGAGGTTGACGTACTGGGCGAACGCGCGGCGGATCGGGATCAGCAGCCCCCACAGCGACACGTGGTCCGGGACGCCCGGCCAGCCGACCGCGCCGAGCAGGATCGCGTCGTGCGTCCGGATCCGGTCGAGCCCGTCGGCCGGCATCATCGCGCCCTCGTGCGCGTGGCGCTCGCAGGACCAGTCGAACTCGTCGTAGGCGAAGGAGATCCCGTGGCGCCGGCCGACGGCGTCGAGCACGGCGGTGGCCGGCGGGATCACCTCCTGCCCGATGCCGTCTCCGGGGATAAGGGCGATCCGGTGTGTCGTGCTCATGCGCCCACCTTCCCCGTGAGTGGCGATCGTCGCTACAGCGACCATCGCCACTCACGACCCTGTGAAGAGAATCGACCGCAGCCGGGCTACGCGGTCTTGTCGAGGGTGACCCGGTAGCCGAGGTTGTGGAGTTGGTGGATGAGCCGGTCGCGTTGTC
>NZ_JNYD01000024.1 GCF_000717175.1 Pseudonocardia autotrophica
GGAGCGCTACTTCCGGGACGCCCCGCTGATGATCGTGGGTGAGGGCACCAACGAGATCCAGCGCAACGTCATCGCCGCCCAGCTCGTCAAGCGCGGCGGCCTCGACTAACCGCGTTATGGAACCATAATGCGATTCTTGGGCCGTACTGACCGCATTATGGTTCCATAACGCGCAATTTCGGCGTCGCTTAGCGCATTATGGTTCCATAGTGCGTCATTGCATGTGCGGGTAGGTGTGGGTCGTCGGCGGGACGAGGGTCTCCTTGATCGCCCGGGGGCTGGTCCAGCGCTGGACGTTGAGCATCGAGCCCGCCTTGTCGTTGGTGCCCGAGCCGCGGCTGCCGCCGAAGGGCTGCCGGGAGACGATCGAGCCGGTCGGGCGGTCGTTTACGTAGAAGTTCCCGGCGGCGTGCCGGAGGACCCGGTGGGCGTCGTCGATCGCCGTGCGTTCGGTGGCGAAGACGGCGCCGGTGAGGGCGTAGGCGCTGGTCCGGTCCACGAGCTCCAAGGTGGGCAGCCAGTCCGCGTCGTCGTACACGTGCAGGGCGAGCACGGGGCCGAAGTACTCGGTGGTGAACGCCTCGTCGCCGGGGTCGCTGCCGACGAGCACGGTGGGGTCGACGAACCACCCCTCGGCATCGTCGCTGCCCCCGCCGACCAGGACCTCGAGCGAGGCGGTGTTCTTGGCCCGGTCCAGCGCCGTGCGGACCCGGCCGAAGGCGCGGGCGTCGATCAGGGCGCCGCCGAAGTTGCGCAGATCGGTGACGTCGCCGTAGGTGAGCGAGGCGGTGACCTCGGCGAGCTCCTCGCGCAGCGCCGGCCACAGCGAGCGCGGCACGTAGGCGCGGGAGGCCGCGGAGCACTTCTGCCCCTGGTACTCGAACGCGCCGCGGACCAGCGCGGTCGTCAGCGGCGCCGGGTCGGCCGACGGGTGCACGACCACGAAGTCCTTGCCGCCGGTCTCGCCGACGATCCGCGGGTAGCTGCGGTAGCGGTCGAGGTTGTCGGCCAGCGTGCGCCACAGGGTCTTGAAGGTGGCGGTGGAGCCGGTGAAGTGCAGGCCCGCGAACCCCGGGTCGGTGAGCGCGACGCGGGACACGGCCAGCCCGTCGCCGGTCACGAGGTTGATCACACCGGGCGGCAGGCCGGCGGCCTCGAGCAGCCGCATCGTGTACTCGGCGGCGAGCTGCTGGGTCGGGGTGGGCTTCCAGACGACCGTGTTGCCCATCAGCGCGGGCACCGTCGGCAGGTTCCCGGCGATGGCGGTGAAGTTGAACGGGGTGATGGCCACGACGAACCCGTCGAGCGGGCGGTGGTCCATCCGGTTCCACTCGCCGGGGACGCTGCGCGGCTGCTCGGCGAGCACCCGGCGGGCGTAGTGCACGTTGAACCGGAGGAAGTCGATCAGCTCGCAGGCGGCGTCGATCTCGGCCTGCTGCACGGACTTCGACTGGCCGAGCATCGTGGCCGCGTTGACCGTGTCCCGCCAGGGCCCGGCGAGCAGGTCGGCGGCGCGCAGCAGGACGGCGGCGCGCTCGTCGAAGGGCAGGGCCGCCCACTCCGGGGCGGCGGCCTTCGCGGCGGCGACGGCCTCGGCCACGTCGGCGTCGGTGGCATTGGCCGACACCCCGATCACCGAGCGGTGCCGGTGCGGCTCGACGACGTCGAAGCGCGCGCCGGAGGCCATCCGGCGCTTCCCGGCGACGGTCATCGGCAGGTCGGGCCGCTGTCCGCGCAGCTCGGCGAGCTCGGCCTCGAGCGAGGCGCGCTCGGCCGTGCCGGGCGCGTAGGTGTGCACCGGCTCGTTCGCCGGCTCGGGGACGGTGGTGATCGCATCCATGATCGACTCCTCGGAGAACGGATCAGCGGGTGAGGAGGGCGCGCAGCAGGAAGCCCAGGTTGGCGGGGCGTTCGGCGAGCCGCCGGGCGAAGTAGCCGTACCAGTCGGCGCCGTAGGGGACGTAGACGCGCATCCGGTGCCCGGCGGCCGCGAGCCGGTGCTGCTCGGGGACCCGGATGCCGTAGAGCATCTGGAACTCGAAGGTCGCCGGGTCGCGGCCGGCCCCCTCGGCCAGGGCGATCAGGCGGGGATCGTGGGTGGCCACCATCGGGTGGCCGGGGCCGGCCAGCAGGATGCGCAGGCAGCGCTCGTACGAGGCGTCGACCTCGGCCCTCGCCGTGTACGCGACGGACGAGGGCTCGGCGTACGCGCCCTTGACCAGCCGCACCCGCGAGCCCTCCCGGGCGAGATCGGCGCAGTCGCCCTCGGTGCGGCGCAGCGCGGCCTGGACGACGGCGCCCACCCACGGGTGCTCGGCGCGCAGTTTCGCGACCGTCTCCAGCGTGGTGTCGACGGTCGTGTGGTCCTCCATGTCCACGGTCACCGTGGTGCCGGCGCGGTCGGCGGCGGCGCAGATGGCGGCGGCGTTGTCGAGGGCGAGGGTGCCGGGCAGGGCCGCGCCGAGGGCCGAGAGCTTGACCGACACCTCGGCCCGGTCGGCGAGGCCGTGCGCGGCGAGCCCGTCGAGGGCGGCGACGTACGCGTCGCGGATAGCGGCGGCCCGGGCGGCGTCGGTGGTGTCCTCGCCGAGGTGGTCGAGGGTGACGAGCAGGCCCGCGGCGGTGAGGTCCGCGGTGGTGGCGAGGGCGGCGTCGAGCGTGTCACCGGCGACGAAGCGGTCGACGACCCGGCGCGCGGCGGGCGCCCCGGTCACGAGGCGACGCACCGGCGGTCGGCGGCTGACGGCGAGGACGGACGTGCTGAACACGGCAGGTCTCCCTTCCGGCCTCCGGCGCGGCGGGCAGGGCCGACCGGCGCCGGTGTGCAGTCACGGTAGGGAGTTCCCGTTCCCGAGCCCATGGCCGGATGTCCGAGGTTGTGGGCCAGATCCTCATACACTTGTCCGATGGAGCTGCAGGAGCTCGTCGACGAGGTCTCCCGCGTGCTGGGCGAGCCCGTCGTCCTCGAGGACCGGGACTTCAACCTGGTCTGCTACGGCGCGCACCCCGACGAGCTGGACCCGGTCCGGCAGCGCTCGATCCTGCACCGCCGCTCCGCTCCCGAGGTGCAGGACTGGTTCGAGCGGTTCGGCATCGCGACCAGCGAGCGGCCTGTGCGCACGCCGGCGGACCCGGGCTTCGGCGTCGTCGCGCGGGTGTGCCTGCCGGCGCGCTGGAACGGCGTGACCTACGGCTACGTCTGGGTGCTCGACGCCGCCGGGCGGCTCGCCGGGCCGGAGGCCGACGAGCGGCTCGACCGTGTGATGCGGCACGCCGCACGGGCCGGGACGATCATGGCCGGCCAGGCGCGCACCCGGGAGCACCTCGCCGAACGGGCCCACGACCTGCTGGCCGGGGACCCCGCGACAGCGGAGATCGCGGCCGCCGAGATCGACCGGCTGGGCGCGCTGGCCCGCGACGTGCCGGTCCGCGCGATCGCCCTGCACCTCGCCGACGGCGGTCCGGTGCCCCCGCTCAACCTCTGGCGGCTGCCTCGGGCGGCCGTCGCGACCGCCACCGACGATCCCGCCGACCCGACCGTGCTGCTGCTGACGCCGTCGACCGACGCGGACCACCTCGCCGAGGCCGCCCGCCGGCTCTACGCCGACCGGCTCGACGGCGTCGAGCAGACCCGGCTGGTGGCGGGCGTCGGCGGCGAGCGGGCAGACCTCGTCGGGCTGCGGGACAGCGTCCGCGAGGCACGGCTCGCCGCCCGCGTCGCGCACGAGGTGCCTCGGCTGCGCCCCGTGGCGCGGTGGGACGCCCTGGGCCCCTACCGCCTGCTCGCCTGCGGGCCGCGGCCGGCGCTGCGCGAGGGCGCGATCGACCCCGCGGTGCGCCCGCTCTTCGAGCACCCGGTGCTCGCCGAGACCGCGGCCACCTGGCTCGACCTGGCCGGTAACGCGCAGCGGACGGCCGAGGCGCTCGCCGTGCACCGGCAGACCCTCTACTACCGGCTGGGGCGCATCGCCCAGCTCACCGGCCTGGACCTGGCCGACGGCAGGGACCGGCTCACCCTCCACCTGGCCCTGACCTTCCGGCCGTTGGTGGGGTGACGCCCCCGTCACCACCGCGATCACCGCCCCGCGCCCGCGCCGCGGGTCCTCCGGCGCCTAACATCGACGCAGCCCGAGCACCGTTCAGCCCAGTGCGGTCGCGCAACGCACGAGGAGCCGAACGATGAGGGTGCAGTGAGCGGGTCCCGCGCGCCCGGCAGGGACCGGACCGGCGTCGGATCGCCCCGTCGCGTCGAGGCCGTGCACGCCACGCGTCTGTTCGAGACCGGACCGGAGGAGGCGTTCAACCGGCTCACCCGGCTGGCGGCGATCATCCTCGGCACCCCGATGGTCGCGCTCACGGTGGTCGACGACGTGCGCTCCTTCCTCAAGGGCGCGCCGTACCCCGAGGCGATCACCGGTCCGGACGGGACGTACGAGTCCCCGGTCCACGACGCCGCGTGCCACGTCGTGATCGACGCCGGCGAGGAGATCTACGCCCCGGACGTGTCGCTGGAGCCGCGGCTGCGCGATCTGCCACAGATCAAGGAGTTCGAGGCCGCCGCCTGGATCGGCGTGCCGATCCTCGATCCCGACGGCTACGTCGTCGGCAACTTCTGCGCCATGGACCGGGTGGTCCGCGAGTGGACGGACGAGCAGCGCGAGGGCCTGCGCGGCCTGGCGCGCGCGGCCGGCGGCGAGATCGCCCTGCGCCGGGCGCTCGCCGAGACCGCGCGGGCAGCCGCGGAGGCCGAGCGGCACGCCGCCGAGGCCGCGGAGCTGGCCCGGACCCTGCAGGCCAGCCTGCTGCCGCCGCAGCCGCCCGTGCTCCCCGGCGTGACGATCGGTGCCTGCTTCGCGCCCGGCGGGACCGGCGTCGAGGTGATGGGGGACTTCTGGGACGTCGTGCCCGCCGCCGGCGGATTCGGCCTCGTCGTCGGCGACGTGTGCGGCAAGGGCGCCGCGGCCGCCCGCACCACGGCCCTGGCGCGCTCCGCCGTCCGCACGGCGGCCCTGGGCGAGCCCGCGGACGGGGACGGGGCGGCCGTGCTGCGGACGGTCAACGAGGTGCTCCGCGGCTGGTACGCGGACCCGCTGTTCGGGGGCCGCATCGGCTTCGTGTCGGCCGCCTACGCCACGTTCCACCGGCCCGCGGCGGGCGGGACCTGGCAGGTCGACATCGCCGGTGCGGGCCACCCGCCGGGCCTGGTCCGGCGCGCCGGCGGCGGGGTGGAGCACCTGACGGGCGGCGGCATGATCCTGGGTCTGACCCCGGGCGCGGCGGTCGGGACGCAGCGGCTCGAGCTCGCCGCGGGGGACGACCTGGTGCTCTACACGGACGGCGTGACCGAGGCGCACCGGGTGGGCGACCCCGACCAGTTCGACGAGTCCGGGCTGGCCGCGGTGCTCGCCGGCCTGCCGCCCGGCACCGGGCCGCAGGAGACCGCGGAGGCGCTCGTCGGGGCCGCCCGGGCCCGGTCGGACGGCCGCTCGCCGGACGACGCGGGCGTGGTCGTCGTCCGGATCGGGAACCCCGACCTCACGAGGCGTTAGCGCCTGGGGTGAGGTGTACGAGTACCGGGAGAGCGACGGTGGGCGACGGGAAAGGGGGCCGGGTGACCGTTCCCGAGCACGACGACGCCTCGTCCGTGCTGCGCGCGGTCACGGCGGCGGCGGGCGGGACGGCCCACGTGCACCTGGTCGGGCGGCTCGCCCCCGAGACCGCACCCGATGCCGTCGCGCACCTCGCCGGGCTCCTGCAGGGCTACGACCGGGTCGTCGTGGACCTCGACGAGCTGCGGGTCGAGCGGCTGAGCCTGCTCGCCGTGCTGGCCCGGGCCGCGCACGACGCCGGCGGGTGGCCGGACGCCCGGCTCGCCCTCGTGGCCCGGGACACCCAGCTCCGGCAGATGCTGCGCGCGGCCGGGGTGGCCGACCGGGTCGCCGTCGCCCACGGTCTCGACCTGGCGCTCGACCGGGCCGAGCGCCGCCCGGCGGTGGTCGACGCGAGCTGGACCTTCCCGCCCGAGCCGGAGATGGTGGGCCGCGCGCGGCGCGAGGTGGACCGGCGCCTGGCGGCGTGGGCCTTCCCGGGCGACCCCGAGGACGTCGCGCTCGTGGTGAACGAGCTGGCCGCCAACGCCGTCGAGCACGCCAAGACCACCTTCACGCTCACCGTGACGCTGGACCGGACCGGCCTGCGGATCGCCGTCGGCGACCGCTCACCGCTGCCGCCCGTCCTCCGGCCGCACGATCCCGGCGCCGCGCGCGGCCGTGGCCTCCAGCTCGTCGACTCGCTGGCCGAGGAGTGGGCCATCGTCGACCGGGGCGAGGGCAAGGTCGTGTGGGCCCACGTGGCCCCGGGACGGCGCTGATCCGGGGAATCCCCGGGCGCTCGCCACGGTTGCACGATGTTCGTGCCCTTTGGACAGAGCCATCGGCATGCGCGACACTGATCGGACCCGACCCGAACGGGATGAGGTGACAAGGGGCCGCCCCGGCGCTCCCGTACCCGTGACAGAGCCCGAGCACGCCACGAGCGCGGCGGTCCTCGAGATCGACGCGCGGATCGACACCGCGCCGTACCCGGCCGTGGTGGCGGACGCTGCCGGGATCGTCCAGGCCCTCAACCGGGCCGCGCGCACGCTGCTGCCCGACGTGCGCGTCGGCGAGACCCTCACCGCGACCGCCCCCGGCTGGCTGGCCGAGTCGCACGCGACCCTCGCCGCCGACCCCACTCCCGGCCCCAGTCCCGGCGGCGCCGCGCAGGGCTGGGTCGACCGGCGCAGCCTCGAGGGCCACCCCGTCCGGCACGACGACGGCACGGTCACCTGGTGGCTCGTCGACGACACCGACACCCGGCTCGCCCGCGAGGCGCTGCGCACCGAGCAGGCCCGCACGGCCTTCCTCACCGAGGTCTCCACCGCGCTGCTCGGGTCGCTGAACCTGCAGCGCTGCATGGAGACCACGGTCACGCTGGCGACCGTGAACCTCTGCGACGCCGCGATCGTCATGGCCCCCGCCGGGCGCGGCGGCCGGTACCCCACAGTGACCGCCGTCCGTGGCGGCGAGGTCGTGCACGACGTGCTCGACGTCGACGCCGAGGAGGTCCCCGGCCTGGCCGAGGCGCTGCAGGGCTTCCCGCCCGTGCCCTCGCGCTGGCTCGACCCGATGTCGGTCCCGGAGTGGCTGCGGCCGACCGGGTTCGGCGAGGTCGGCTCGATCGTCGTCACCCCGCTGCCCGGGCACGGGGTGCCGGCCGGCGCGCTGATCCTCGTGCGCGGCGCCGGCGCCGCCGAGTTCAGCGAGGAGGAGGAGGTGGTCGCGCGGCTGTTCGCCACCCGCGCCGGCGTGGCCATGTCCGCGGCCCGGATGTACGACCAGCAGGCGTCGATCACCGAGACGCTGATGCGGGACCTGCTGCCGCCCACGGTGCACCAGCTCTCCGGCGTGGAGTTCGCGGCCCGGTACCGCGCCGCGCAGGACGGCGACCGCATCGGCGGGGACTTCTACGACGTGCACCCGGCGAGCGAGGAGGACGAGGAGTCCCTCGTCGTGCTCGGCGACGTCTGCGGCAAGGGTCTCGACGCCGCCGTCCTCACGGGGAAGATCCGCAGCACCCTGCACGCGCTGCTCCCGCTCGCCGACGACCACCTGCGCATGCTGCGCCTGCTCAACGGCGCGCTGCTGAACACCCACGACGCGCGGTTCGCCACGCTGGTGCTCGCCTCCGTCGCCCGGGACGGCGCCGGGGTGCGGCTGCGCCTGACCTGCGGCGGCCACCCGGCCCCGCTGGTCGTGCGGGCGGACGGGCGCGTCGAGGAGGCCCCCACGCGCGGCACCCTCATCGGCGCGATGCCCGACGTCGGCGCCACCACGGCCGAGCTGACGCTGGGCCCGGGCGAGACGTGCCTGATGTACACCGACGGCATCACCGAGGCGAAGGGCGGTCCCTTCGGCGACGAGCTGTTCGGCGAGCACCGCCTGCACCGGGCGCTCGGCGAGTGCGCCGGGATGCCGGCCGAGGCCGTCGTCGAGCGGGTGCAGATGCTCGCGTCGCAGTGGCTGGGCCGCGGCGCGCACGACGACATGGCCGTACTGGCGATCACGGCTCCCCGCGGGCAGCACCTGACCGCGGTCGGGGGGCACGGACGAGGCAGGTACACCGCATGACCGATCCGACGACCCGAACCCCGACCGGGCCCGAGGAGTCCCTCCGCAAGTACGCCGACGCGCTGTGGTCCGCCGCGATCGCCGGCGACGAGTACGCGGCCACCGACGCCGTGCTGGGCGCGCTCGACGCCGGCGTCGACCCCGAGGCCGTGCTCCTCGACGTCGTGGGCGCCGTGCAGCGCAAGGTCGGCCGCGAGTGGGCGGCCAACCGGATCAGCGTGGCGCAGGAGCACACCGCCACCGCCATCGACGAGCGCGTGATCGGCGCTGTCGGGCACCGGGTGCGCACCCGGCCGAGCCGCGGCCGGATCGCTGTGGCCTGCGTCGACGGTGAATGGCACGCCCTGCCGGCCCGGCTGCTCGCCGAGGTGCTGCGGCTGCGCGGGTTCCGGGTCGACTACCTCGGCGCCCAGGTGCCCGCGCCGCACCTGGTGGAGCACCTGCACCGCACCGCCCCGGAGGCCGTCGCCATCTCGGGCTCGATCGCGACCCGGCTGCCCACCGCGCACGCCACCATCACCGCCTGCCGCGCCACCGGCGTCCCCGTGATCGCCGGCGGCGCCGCCTTCGGCTCGGACGGCCGCTACGCCCGGCTCCTCGGGGCCGAGGCCTGGGCGCCCGACGCCCGCGCCGCGGCGGACCGGCTCGCGGAGGGCCCGCTGCCGCGACCGGAGAACAGCACGCAGGCCATCGACGACCTGCCGCACCTCGCGGACCAGGAGTACACGATGGTCACGCGGACCGCGCCGCAGCTGGTCAAGGCGATGTACACGGGGCTGGAGCTGAAGCTGCCGGTGATGGCGCGCTACTCCGACCAGCAGCGCCAGCACACCGCCGAGGACCTCGACCACATCGTGCAGTTCCTCGCGACCTCGCTCTACACCGGGGACGACGATCTGTTCGGCCACTTCCTCCGCTGGACCGCGGAGATCCTGGAGGCCCGGTCGGTGCCGGCGGCCTTCCTGGTCCCCGCCCTCGAGCTGCTGGGCGAGGAGCTGCGGGACTTCCCGCGGGCCACCGCCCTGCTGGAGGGCGCCCGGGCGCAGTTCTCGGCCTCCCTCGTCGGCACGAAGGAGTCCGCGTGACGGCGGGGCAGCGACTCACCTGCACCTGGGCGGTCGCCGGGCGGCGCACCGGCCGGCTCACGATCGTCGGCGACCTCGACTACGACCACGCCGACGAGATCAACCGCGTCCTGGTCGAGAACCTCGGCGCACACCCGGGCCTGCGCGCGGTGCACCTGGACTGCGCCGAGGTCGCCTTCTGCGACTCCTACGGCCTCGCCGCGCTGCTCATGGCGCACCGGCACATCCGGGGCGTGGGGGCGCGGCTGCACCTGGACAACCTCCAGCCCGGCCTCACCCGCCTGCTCGAGCTCACCCGCACGCTGGAGTACCTCACCGCCGAGGCCGCCCCCTCCCGCGCGGAGAAGTTCGACACCTGACGCCTGGTCAGACCGGGTCGGCCGGCACCTCGACCGTCACGACCGTGCCGGAGGAGGCGCCCGGGGCGATGGTGAGGCATCCGCCCGCGGCCTCGATCCGCACCGCGTGGGAGGCCAGGCCGATGTGGCCGCCGCCCGGGCCGGCGGCGCCGGGCCCGATCCCCACGCCGTCGTCGGCGACGACCATGCGGGCGCGGCCGCCGAGGAAGGTCAGGGTGACGTCCGCGGTGCGGGCCCGGGCGTGCTCGGCGACGTTGGCCAGCAGCTCGCGGGCGGTCCGGTGGAGCAGGGGATCGGCGGTCGTGCGCAGGTCGGCGGGCCAGCCGTCGGCCCGGACGTCGGCGGCGAACCCGCCCCGGGCGGCCGCGGCCGCCGCCAGCTCCCGCACCGCCGCCGGCAACCCGGCCTTCGCCAGCACCGCGGGGTGCAGCTCGGCGACCGTGGAGCGCAGCAGCCGGGAGGTCTCGGTGAGCGCCCGGTCGAGCCGCTCGAACGCCTCGGGGTCGCCGGAGTCGCGGGCGTCGTCGAGGTCCATCCGCGCGGCGAGGACGTACTGGAGCGCGCCGTCGTGCAGGTGCTCGGAGAGCGAGCTGCGTTCGCGCTGCTCGAGGTCGCCGAGCTCGCCGAGCAGCTCGCCGCGGGTCTGCACGAGCCGCCCGATCTGGGCGACCCGGGAGCGCTGGATCCGGGAGAGCCCGACGCAGCCCGCCGCCACCCCGGCCGCGATCGCCGTGCGCAGCAGCAGCGAGCTCCACGGCTCCAGGTTCGCCTCCATCGTCGCGATCCCCGCGACGAGGTAGACGACGACCGTCGGGACCACGACCGCCGCGCACACCCGCGGGCGGAGCTGGGTCGCGGCCAGCACCGGGAGCAGGAGGAACCCCGTCGTCACGACGTCGGAGGTCCAGCTCTGCGGGGTCGAGACCCCCGTGAGCAGGGTGAGCACCGCGAGCACCACGAGGTCGCCCAGCAGCGCGACCCACGCGAGCCGGACCGCGCGGTCGCCGCCGCTGTGCACCCAGACGGCGATCGCGAGCGCGAACAGCCCGTAGCAGGCGGCGATCACCACGCAGGTGACGACGTCGTGGGCCGGCGGCACGAACGCCACCGTCAGGGCCACGAACGCGACCAGCACCCAGCGCAGGGCGACCTGCAGCCGGACCCCTCGGCGGGCGTGCTCGACGGCCACCGCCAGCACCGCGGGCCCTCCCGGCGGGACGGGTGCGCCGGTCGGAGTGCTCATCCATCCATCCTTCGGTCGTGGTCCCCGCATCCTGATCCTCCCTATGCTTCACCCGTGACCGCCGGCCGAGGGGGCGACGCGCGCATCCGCGTGCTGGTCGCCGACGACCACCCGTTCTTCCGCGACGGCGTGGCGCGCGGACTCGTGCAGAGCGGCCGGATCGAGGTGGTCGGCGAGGCCGGCGACGGCCGCGCCGCGCTCGAGGTGATCCGGGCCGAGTCCCCGGCCGTCGCGCTGGTGGACTACGAGATGCCGGACATCGACGGCCTCGGGGTGGTCCGCGCCGTCGTCCGGGACGGGCTGCCGACGCGGATCCTGCTGCTCTCCGCCCACACCGAGAGCGCCGTGGTCTACCAGGCGCTGCAGGAGGGGGCGGCCGGTTACCTGGCGAAGGACGCCCGCCGCGCGGAGATCGTGCAGGCGGTGCTCGACGTCGCCCACGGCCGGACCGTCGTGCCGCCCGAGCTGGCGGCCGGACTGGCCGGCGAGATCCGGATGCGGGCCGCGTCGGACGGGCCGGTGCTCAGCGAACGGGAACGCGAGGTGCTGGCGGCCTTCGCGCGTGGGCTGTCCATCCCGCAGGTCGCGAAGGAGCTGGTCATCGGGGTCAGCACGGTCAAGACCCACACCCAGCGGCTCTACGAGAAGCTCGGCGTGTCCGACCGTGCGGCGGCGGTGGCGGTCGCGATGCGGCGGGGACTGGTGGAGTAGGCGCCCTTCAATCGGTGCGCCCCGCTCCGGGAACGGCGGCGGGCCCGCGCGGGCTGCGCGGGCCGTCGGCCGATCCTCGTGCGTGGGCCTCACATGCCCGGCATCCCTCCCATCCCGTTCATCTGGCTGCCCCCGTTCATCTGGCTGCCGCCGTTCATCTGGCTGCCGCCGTTCATCTGGCTGTTGCCGCTCATCTGGTTGTTCCCGTTCGCCAGCATCTTCGCGAGCGCGGCCTGGGTGGCGGCGTTCATCTGGCCGGTCTGCGGAAGGCCTGCGTCGCGCTGCAGGTAGGTGATCGCCTGCGTGGTCTGGGTGTTCATCAGGCCGGTGACGGGGCCCTCGTAGTAGTTCAACTGGCCGAGCTCCTTCTGCAGGGTCTCGATCGCGGCCGAGGGCGCCGGCGGCGCGGGCGGGGTGACGTGCCCGCCGCTCGACGAGCCGCCGTTCGCGCTCGTCCCGCCGTTACCGGTCACGGGGTGGGCCGGCATCGGTGCGTGGCGCATCGGCGCCGCGGCGGCGCTCCCGGGGTCGGCCGGCGCCGTGGCGGCGAGTCCGGGGTCGGCCGGGATCGGTGTGGCGTCGTGGCCGTAGCCGAGCCCGTAGACCAGGCCGGTCGCGACGCCCGCGGCCACCACCAGGGCGCCGACGGTCAACCCGACGCGACGCCAGGTCTCCTTCCGTCCGGGCACGTCGGCCGGGTCGTCCGGACCGACGTAGGCGCCGTGGGCCCGGCTCCAGGAGTACAGGGCCTCGGAGTACGGGGCGTCGGCGAACGGGTCGTCGGCAGGGGCCTTGGCGGTGCGGCCGGCTCCGGCGCGGGCGGACGCCTGCGGGGCGCCGTCGGCGTCGCGGGGGTCCTGCGGGGCGGGGGTGCTGATCGTGTCGGTGGTGCTCATCGGATTCTCCTTCCGAGGTGGGGCCGGGGCGGTCGCTCCGTCGAGAAGAACTCTCCTGCGGGAGGCCGCCCGCCACCGTCGGTCCGCCGGTCGATGTCCCGGCCGACCCCGCTGTCGGGCGATCGGGGGACAGCGGGCGATGGGCGCTCGGTTCGACAGCGATGATCATCAGGAGCTGACGGCTCCGCAGGCCGCCCCGTAGAGCCCTGAGCTCCCTCTCGACGCGCCCCGGGGAAGGTCACGGGACGGTCACGATCGCGGGCGCTCGCAATCCCGCGCGCCCATCCTTCCGTAGCACCTCGGCCGGGGGAGCCCGGCCGACGAGAGGAGCCCCATGACCCGCTCGCACGCCGCGTCCGCCGTCTCGCCGGCGGTCGTGACCCTGCTGCGCGTCCTGGCCGCGCTGTCCGTGCTGATGATCGTCGTGCAGGGGGTGTCGGCCGGCGAGATCCTGACCCGCAGCGCGACCGCCCTGGCGCTGCACTCCGGCGGCGCGATCGTGGTGCACGTGCTCACCGGGCTGACGGCGATCGCCGCCTTCCTCGTCGTCCGCGCGACGGGTGGCCCGTGGTGGCCGCCGATCCTCGCCGCGGTCCTGTTCGTGGTGACCTTCCTGCAGGCCGCCCTGGGCAGCGGTGGGGTGATGGCGGTACACGTGCCCCTCGCGATGATCTGCCTGGTGGGGGCGGTGTGGCTGCTGGTGTGGTCCTTCGCCGCCGGCCGGACCCGGGCCTGAGCGCCGGCGCCGGAGGGCGCGGGATGGCGTGGCGGGCCAGGCCGGTCGACGGGTTCCCCGACGACCTGCTGCTCGCCGGCCTGGCCTCGGGGGACGCCGAGCTGTCGGTCGCCTTCGTGCGGCGCTTCCAGAGCCGGGTCTTCGGCGTCGCGATGGCGGTGCTGGGCGACCCGTGCCAGGCCGAGGACGTCGCGCAGCAGGCCTTCGAGCGCGCCTGGCGGCACGCCGCGGTGTTCGACCCGCGGCGCGGCTCGGTGACCACCTGGCTCACCGCGATCACCCACCACCTCGCGATCGACGCCGTGCGCGCCCGCCGCGCCGCCCCCGTCGACCCGATGGCCCTCGAGGAGGTCCTCGGCGCCGGCCCGGACGGCCCGGAGCGCGCCACCCTCGCGGCCGAGTCCGCCGCGGAGCTGCGGGCCGCGATCCGCGCGCTGCCCGCCGAGCAGGCACGCGCCCTCGTGCTCGCCGCCTTCCGCGGGCTGACGGCCCGCGAGGTCGCGGAGAGCGAGGGCATCCCGGTGGGCACCGCGAAGACCCGGATCCGGACGGCCATGGTGCGGCTGGCGGCGGTCCTCGAGCCGAAGCGGGGCCCGTCGTGACCGGCGCGGACTGCACCCGCTGCCGCGAGCTCGCGCCGGAGCTCGCACTCGGCCTGCTAGGCGGGCACGAGCGCGCCGAGGTGCTCGCCCACCTCGAGGCCTGCCCGCCGTGCCGCGACGAGGTGGCCCGGCTCGCCGGCGTCCACGACCGCCTGCGCGCGCTCGTCCCACCGGTCGAGCCGCCGGCCGGGTTCGAGGAGCGGGTGCTCCGCCGGATCGGCCCGGTGCGGCCCCGACGGCGGCTGCCCGGCTGGGGGCGGATCGCCGCGGCCGCCGCGCTGGTCGGGGCCGCGTTCGCGGGCGGCTGGATCGCCGGCACGACGACCGCGCCGGCGGCGCCCATGGTCGCCGCCCCGCTGCTCATGGGCGACCGGCACGTGGGCGACGTGCTGGTGAGCCGGTCGCGGCCCGACTTCCTGTCGGTCTACCTGGACGTGACGCAGCCGGGACGACTGACCTGTGACCTCCTCCGGCAGGACGGCACGGTGGCCGCCTCCACCGTCTACGACGCCTCGGGCGGCACGGAGTGGTGGGGCGTGGAGAGCCCCGCCGACGCCGTCGCGAGCGTCCGGATCGCCGACGCGGCGGGCGGGGTGGTCGCGTCGGGTGAGGTGCCGCGGCCCTAGGGCGCGTCAGGACCCGGCGCGCCCGGGCCGCGGCATCGTCGGCATCGTCGGCATCGTCGGCATCGCCGGCTGCGCGGCGAACACGCCGGCCAGCACGGCGTCGAGGTCCGGGTAGGTGCGGTAGGGCAGGCGGGCGAGGCGGTAGGCCGTCACCCGGTCGGCGCCCCGGGCCGCGGCCCCCGCGATGATCTCCCAGCGCTCGGCCGGGTAGCGGACGTCGCACAGCACGTCGACGAGCCGTTCGTGCAGGGATCGCGGGGCACGGTCCACGGACCGGCGGGCCCTGCCTCCCTCGGACGGTTCCGGCATCCTGGCGGCCTCCCGTCGGCCCGGGGCCGCAGGTGGTGGTCGACGGCCCGTCGACGCTGCAAGGTACGGAGGCCGGGGTGGGCGGGCAAGGTCCGTCGGCCGGTCGGCGGCCCACCCTCCGCCGGCCGCCGCCCCGGTGCGGCTCCGTGCGGCCGCCTCCGGCTCCCTGCCGCTCCGGTGCCGCTCCCGTGCGGCGCCTCCGGCTCTCTGCCGCTCCGGTGCCCGCTCCCGTGCCGGCTCCGTCCGATCCCGTCCGGCCGCGGGCGGCTCGGGTAGCGTCGCCCGGACCCGCTCGCCACTCCCCGGGAGCACCCGCATGACCCTCGACGCCCCGGCGATCGCCGCGATGATCGACCACGCGATCCTCAGGCCCGAGCTCACCCGCGCGCAGCTCGACGCCGACCTGGCGATGGCGGAGCGGCACAGGGTGTTCAGCGTGTGCGTGCGGCCGTCCGACGTCGCCCACGCCGTGTCCGCCCTGGCCGGCAGCGGGGTCGCGGTCGGCACCGTCCTCGGCTTCCCGCACGGGACCACGTCGACGGCGGCGAAGGTGGCCGAGGCCCGGCAGGCGCTCGCCGACGGCGCGGCCGAGCTGGACATGGTGCTGAACATCGGCCGGCTGCGCAGCGGCCTGCTCGACGACGTGGAGGCGGACATCGCCGCCGTCGTCGGGGCCGCAGGGGACCGGGTGGTCAAGGTCATCCTGGAGACGGCCTTCCTCACCGGCGACGAGATCGTGGCGGGTTGCCACGCGGCCGAGGCGGCGGGGGCGGCGTTCGTGAAGACGTCCACCGGGTTCGCGGGCGGCGGCGCGACGGCCGAGCACGTCGCCCTCATGCGGGCCTCCGTCGGCTCGTCCGTGCAGGTCAAGGCGTCCGGCGGCGTGCGCGACCTGGACACTCTGCTCACGCTGCACGAGCTCGGCGCCACCCGCTTCGGCACCAGCGCCTCCGCCGTGATCCTGGAGGACGCCGCGGCTCGGGACGCGGGCCGCCGGAGAGGGAGCTCGCGTACCCGACCATCCGACTCGGTGGCCGCGCGGACCGACGGCGCGTCCTACTGAACCGGGTTACCTGAACGAACGTTTGACAAGATCGCGGGCCGCGGCCTAGCGTCGGTCCGCCCCGTCACCGACACCCGTGGAGTGTGCCCGTGTCCCGTGAGCTCGAGGGGCAGGTCGCCCTCGTCACCGGTGCGACGTCCGGCCTCGGCCGGCGCTTCGCCGAGGTCCTCGCCGGCGCCGGCGCCGTGGTCGCCGCGGCCGGCCGCCGCGCGGACCGGTTGGAGGAGCTGGCGAAGGAGATCGAGGCCTCCGGGGGGCGGTGCCTGCCCCTGCAGCTGGACGTCTCGCGCGCGGAGGAGATCCCGGCCGCGGTCGACCGTGTGGAGGCCGAGCTCGGGCCCGTCACGATCCTGGTGAACAACGCCGGCGTCCCCGACGCCAAGCGGGCCCACCGGATGCCGCTCGAGGTCGTCGACGCCGTGCTCGACACCAACGTCCGCGGCCCGTGGCTGCTCGCGACCGAGGTGGGCCGCCGGCTGATCGCGGCCGAGCGGCCCGGCCGGATCGTCAACATCTCGTCGATGAGCGCCTTCGACTACCGCAACGGCGGCGCGGCCGCGCTGTACTCGGTGAGCAAGGCGGCGCTCAATCGGATGACCGAGGTGCTCGCCGTGGAGTGGGCGCAGCACCGGATCAACGTCAACGGCATCGCCCCGGGCGCCTTCCTCACCGAGATGATGGAGGGCATGATCGAGCGCCTGCACACGGACGCCGAGGGCCTGGCGGAACCCTTCCCGCGCAAGCGCCTCGGCGCCCCGGAGCAGCTCGACAGCACGCTGCTGTACCTGTGCTCGCCGGCGTCGGAGCTGGTCACCGGCACGGTGATCAAGGTCGACGACGGCCAGCACCAGCGCTGAGGGTCACTCCGCGACGGCGGTCCCCAGGTCCGTCGCCGCGGTGGTCGGCGCCGGCTTCAGGCCGAGGTGCTCGCGCAGCGTGGTGCCCTCGTACTCGGTGCGGAAGACCCCGCGCTCCTGCAGCAGCGGCACCACGGTGTCGGCGAACTCGTCGAGCCCGCCGGGCGTGATGTGCGGGACGAGCACGAACCCGTCCGAAGCGTCCGCCTGCACGAACTCGTCGAGCAGCTCGGCGATCCGGCCCGGTGTGCCGATGAAGTTCTGCCGGCCGGTCACCTCGATGATCACCTCGCGGGTGCTGAGGTGCTTGGCCTCGGCGAGCTCGCGCCACTCGTTCGCGGTCGCGATCGGGTCCCGGTACATCCGGACGCTCGCGCGGCCCCGGGAGATCGTGTTCTCGCCGACGACGGGGTCCACGGTGGGCAGCGGGCCGTCCGGGTCGTGGTCGGACAGGTCGCGGTTCCACAGCTGCTCGAGGAACTTGATCGCGGTGGCCGGGCTGACCTGCTGGTACCGGACGTGCCGGGCCTTCTCCTGGGCCTCGGCCTCGGTGTCGCCCAGCACGAACGTGGCCGCCGGCATGATCTTGAGGTCGTCGGGGGAGCGGCCGTACTTCGCCAGCCGGCCCTTGACGTCCGCGTAGAAGGCCTGGCCCGCCTCGAGCGTGCCGTGCCGGGTGAAGATCGCGTCCGCCCCGGAGGCGGCGAACTCGCGGCCCTCCTCGGAGTCGCCGGCCTGCAGGATCACCGGGCGGCCCTGCGGGCTGCGCGGCACCGGGAACCGCCCGTGGATGTCGAACTGGTCCGAGCGGATCGCGAAGTCGCCGCCCGGCCGCCAGAACTCGCCGGTCTCCTTGTCGGCCACGATCTCGTCGCCCCGCCAGGAGTCGAACAGCTCCCAGGTGGCGGCGAGGAACTCCTTGGCGCGCAGGTACCGCTTCTCCTGCGGCAGGAAGCCGCCGCGGCGGAAGTTCTCGCCGGTGAACTCGTCCCATGAGGTGACGACGTTCCACGCGGCGCGGCCGGCGGACAGGTGGTCGAGCGAGGCGAACTGGCGGGCGACCTCGTACGGCTCGTTGAAGGTCGAGTTGATCGTCCCGGCCAGCCCGAGCCGGTCGGTGACGGCGGCGAGCGCGGCCAGGATCGTGAACGTGTCCGGCCGCCCGACGACGTCGAGGTCGTAGATCAGCCCGTTCTGCTCGCGCAGCCGCAGCCCCTCGGCGAGGAACAGGAAGTCGAACCTCGCCCACTCGGCGGTCCGGGCGAAGTGCAGGAACGAGTCGAACTCGATGTGGCTGCCGGCCTCCGGGTCGCTCCACACCGTGGTGTTGTTGACGCCGGGGAAGTGCGCGGCGAGGTGGATCTGCTTGCGCGGCATGCGGTGTCCTCCCGGGCGGTCAGGCGGCGTAGCGGTCGGCGGGGCGGTCGAGGCCGAACAGCCCGCGCAGGGTGTCGGCCTCGTAGGCGGTGCGGAAGGCGCCGCGGCGCTGCAGCTCCGGGACGAGCCCGCGGGTGATCTGCGCGAGGTCGTGGTCGACGGAGCCGGGGCGCAGCCGGGCGCCGGCGAGCCCGGCCTCCTGCCACTCCAGCAGCAGGTCGGCCAGCTCGGCGGGGGTGCCGACGACGATCCGGGCGTCGCTGACCAGCTCGCGTCCGAGCCGGGTGTCCATGCGGCCCTTGCGGTCCCGCGCGGCCTCGGCGCTCTCGTCGAGGAACACCACGACGTCGCCCAGCACGTGCAGCGGCTCCTCCGCCCTTCCGGCCGCCTCCTGCTCGCGGCGGATCTCGCCCAGGATCGGGGCCACGTCGGCGGTCTCCTGCGGGGTCACGAAGCCCAGGTCGCAGGAGCGCGCGACGAGCCGGTAGGCGTAGTCGCGGTGCGCGAGCGCGGCGACCAGCGGCTGCCCCTGCGGCGGCCGCGGGGTGATCGACGGACCGCGCACGGAGAAGAACCGGCCCTCGAAGTCGATGTAGTGCAGCTTGTCCCGGTCGACGAACCGGCCGGTCGCCGCGTCGCGGATCTCGGCGTCGTCCTCCCAGCTGTCCCACAGCCGGCGGACGACCTCGACCCAGTCCGCGGCCTCGTCGAACAGCTCCGGCGCGTCCTCCCGGGCGATCTCCCGCCGCCCGACGAGCGCCGCCTCGTCCGGACGCGTGGACACCCGCACCCGCACCCCGGCGCGGCCGGTGCTCACGTAGTCGAGCGTCGCGATGCCCTTCGAGAAGTGGAAGGGCTCGGTGTGGGTGGTGACGGCGGTCGGCACGATCCCGACGTGCGAGGTCAGCGGCGCGACCCTGGCCGCGACGAGCAGCGCGTCGAGCCGGCCCCGGACCTGGTCGGTGCGCTCGTCGGGCTGATGAGGGCGCGAGGACTGGATCGCGAACCCGTCCTCGATCGTGACCAGGTCGAGCAGGCCGTGCTCGGCCTCGCGGACCTGGTCGGCCCAGTAGCCGGCGTCGAACAACGCGGCGGGGCGGGCCTCGGGCTCGCGCCACGAGGCGGGGTGCCAGCCGGTGCCCTCGAGGGCGACGGCGAGGTGCAGGGGGGTCATCCGACAGCTCTCCCTGGGGACGGGTCGAGGAAGGGGCGTGCGCGTCAGCGGGCGCGACAGCCGGTGGTCGTGACGAGGCAGCGGTCGATCCACCGCCGCTGCGTCAGTACCCCGGGGACCACACCGACGACACTAACCGCGGGCCGGGCCGAAGACGACGTCGTAAGGTCCGGGGCGTGGCAGGGACGACACGAACGACCCCGGACGCCGACGGCTACGCGCTCGCCTACGAGCGGGCCGGGACCGGCGGCCCCGTGCTGCTGCTGCACGGCTGGCCCGGCGACCGCGGCGACTGGGCCGCCGTCGCGCACCTGCTCGCCGACGCGGGCACGGCGGACGTGGTGTGGCCCGACCTGCGGGGGTTCGGCGAGTCGGACAAGCACGAGGGCGGCGACGTCGCGGCGGCGGGTCAGGCCCGCAGCGCGCTCGCCCTGCTCGACGAGCTCGGCCTCGAGCGCGCGGTCGTCGCGGGCTACGACGTCGGGAGCCGGGTGGCGCAGACGCTGGCCACCGAGCACCCGGACCGGGTCGCGGCGCTGGTCCTCGCGCCGCCGCTGCCGGGTGCGGGCCGGCGCGTGCTGGAGCCCGAGGCCGCGGCCGAGTTCTGGTACCAGCACTTCCACCGGCTCGGGCTGCCCGAGCAGGTGATCGACGGCCGGCCCGACGCGGTGCGCGCCTACCTGCGGCACTTCTGGGAGCACTGGTCGGGCCCGGACTTCACCGTGGAGGAGGAGCGGCTCGACCGGCTGACCGAGCGGTACTCGCCGCCGGGGGCGTTCACGGCGTCGATCGGCTGGTACCGCAGCGGCTCCGGCATGATCGCGCGCTCGCTCGCCGAGGAGCCGCCGGCGAACCGGATCACCGTGCCGACCACGGTGCTGTGGCCCGAGCACGACCCGCTGTTCCCCCGCGCCTGGGCCGACCGGCTCGACGACTGGTTCGAGAAGGTGGACCTGCGCCCGCTCGACGGCGTCGGTCACTTCTCACCGGTGGAGGCGCCGGACCGGTGGGCGGCCGTGCTCACCGAGGTGCTCGAGGGGGCCCGCGGGTGAGCCTCCCGCTGTCGATCCTCGACCTCTCGCCCGTCCCCGCGGGCGGGACGCCCGGCGACGCGCTGCGGAACTCGATCGACCTCGCGCGGGCGGCGGAGGCGGCGGGCTACCACCGCTACTGGGTGGCCGAGCACCACCTCGTCACCGGCGTCGCGTCCTCGTCCACCCCGGTGCTGGTCGCCCTGATCGCGGCGGCGACCGAGCGCATCCGGGTGGGGTCCGGCGCGGTGCAGCTGCCGCACACCCGGCCGGTGCAGGTCGCCGAGCAGTTCGGCACCGTGGCCGCCGTCCATCCCGGACGGATCGACGTCGGGCTCGGGCGCTTCGACCTGCACCGCATCCTGCGGCTGATCAGGAACGGTCCCACGGGGCGCCCGGGCGGCCGCCCGCCGGAGACCCGCACCGTCGACGGGCTGCTGCTGCCGAAGCCGGGGAAGGTCCCGTCGGACCTGGGGCTGTACGGCTGCCTCGCCGAGCTGCTCGGCTTCGACCCCGACCAGGAGCCGCCGGACTACGGCCGGGAGGTCGGCGAGATCCTCGCCTACTTCGCCGGGACCGCCCGGGGCCCGCGCGACGAACCGCTGCACGTCACGCCCGCGGAGGGCGCCGACGTCGACGTCGTGGTGCTCGGCTCGACGCCGGGGGAGAGCGCGCGGGTGGCCGGGCAGTACGGGCTGCCGTTCGCGGCGAGCTACCACCTCGTGCCGCACCTGGTGCTCGACGCCGTCGCCGCCTACCGCGAGGCCTTCCGGCCCGGCCGGGTGGCCGAGCCGCGCGTGATCGTGTCCGCGGACGTCGTCGTCGCGGAGACGGACGAGCGGGCCCGCGAGCTCGCCGCGCCCTACGGCCAGTGGGTGCTCGACATCCGCACCGGCCTCGGGGCCCGGCCGTACGTGACGCCGGCCGAGGCGCGCGCCCGGGAGTGGACGCCGGAGGAGCGGGCCGGGGTCGCCGACCGCGTCGACACCCAGTTCGTCGGCGCGCCGGACACGGTGTGCGAGCGGCTCGCCACCCTCGCCCGCGTGACCGGGGCGGACGAGCTGCTGGTCACCACCATCACCACCGACCACGCCGACCGGGTCCGCAGCCACGAGCTGCTCGCCGAGGCATGGGCGGGGTGGCGGACGGGCGGATGACGGATCCCGACGCCCTCGCGGACCGGCTCGCCGAGGTCTACCTGGTCGTCGGCCCGCTGTACCGGCGGGTGCTGCGGGAGGTGGAGGCCGACGGCCCCGGTGCCGGGGTGTCCGCGGGCGTGCGCGCCGTGCTGGACCTGCTGCACCGCACCGGCCCGATGACCGTGCCGCAGATGGGCCGGGCGCAGTCGCTGAGCCGGCAGTTCGTGCAGCGCATGGTCAACGACGCGCGGGAGGCCGGGCTGGTGGAGCGGGTGGACAACCCCGCCCACCGCCGCTCCGGCCTGGTGCGGCTCACCCCCGAGGGCCACCGCACGATCGGCGCGATCACCGAGTGGGAGCACGCGCGCCTGCGCACGCTGGCCGGGCGGGTCACGGGCGACGACGTCGAGGCCACCCTGCGCGTCCTGCGCGCGATGCTCGGGGAGCTCGACGAGACCGAGTGAGGACCTACCGTCCCTGCTGCCGCAGCAGGAAGCGCTGCACCTTCCCGCTGGGCGTCTTGGGCAGGGCGTCGACGAGGTGGACCCGGCGCGGGTAGGCGTGGGCGGCGTAGCGGGTCCGGACCAGCCGGGCCAGCTCGTCCGGCAGGTCCGGGGTCGCCTCGACGCCCTCGCGCAGCACCACGAACGCCTCGACCACCTCGCCGCGCAGCTCGTCCGGCATCCCGACGACGGCGACCTCGGCGACGGCGGGGTGCGTCGACAGCACGGACTCGACGTCGAACGGGCCGATCCGGTAGCCCGCCATGATGATCACGTCGTCGTCCCGGGCGGAGAAGTACAGGTGGCCGTCGGCGTCGGCGCGGCCCGCGTCGCCGGTGAGGTACCAGCGGCCGTCCTCGCTGAACCGGTCGCCGCGGACGCCGCCCGCGTAGCCCTCGAACCACAGCAGCGGGCTGGCCGGCACGTCGAGGGCGACGCGCCCGGGGGTGTCCGGCGGGACCTCCTGCCCGGAGCCGTCGTCGGCGAGGACGGCGACCCGGAAGCCCGGCAGCGGTCGGCCCATCGAGCCCGGCCGGATCTCCGTGCGCAGGTCCGGGTGCCAGGCGTTGGCGACGACCATGCCGAGCTCGGTCTGCCCGTAGTGGTCGCGGATCTCCACGCCGAGGACCTCGCGGCCCCACGTCACGAGGTCCGGGTTCAGCGGTTCGCCCGCGCTGGAGCAGGTGCGCAGCCGCAACCCCTCGGGCGGGGCGGTCCCGGAGGCGCGCAGCCCGCGGTAGACGGTCGGGGCGGCCGCGAACGCCGTGACGCCGAACCGGCCGAGCACGTCCCACGTGGACCTCGCGGAGAAGCCGGCGTTCAGCAGGAGGGTGCGACGGCCGGTGGCCAGCGGGGCGAGCAGCGCGTAGTAGAGCCCGTAGGCCCAGCCGGGGTCGGCGGCGTTCCAGAACACGTCGTCGGCGGTGACGTCGAGCGCGAGCTCCTGGTAGGCGACCATCGACGCCAGCGCCTTCGCCGGGACGATCACGCCCTTGGGCTTGCCGGTGGTGCCGGAGGTGTAGAGCTGCACCATCGCGCCGTCCGGCCCGACGACGGCGGCGGGCGCGCCGGTGGGGGAGGCGCCGGCGAGCCGGTCCCAGTCCGCCGACCCGACCGTGACGACGGTCCACCGCGCGTCGGCCGGCATGTCCTCACCCGGGTCGAGCTTCGGCCGCTGGGTCTCGTCCGTGATCACGACCGTGGTGCCGGAGGCGGTGAGCCGCAACGCGATCGCCTGCGGGGCGAAGGCGGTGAACAGCGGCACGTAGACCGCGCCCAGGCGCAGCACCGCGACCACCGTGACGAGCAGGTCCGCGGTCTTGGGCAGCAGCGTCGCCACCCGCGAACCGGGCCCGACCCCCAGCCCGGCGAGGCCGGCGGCGAGCCGCTCGGAGCGTTCGCGCAGCTCGCCGTGGGTGAGGTCGACGGCCGACAGGTCCCCGGCCACCAGCGTGGCCGCCACGTCCCCGGCCGGGTGCCGGTCGCACAGTTCCGCGGCCAGGCAGAGGTCCGCGCGCCCGTAGTGCTCCCGCAGCTCCGTGGCCCGCGTCGTCGCGTCGGTCATGCGGGTGATCGTGGCACAGCCGCGCGCCACCCACGGTCGGTCGCGGCCGTGGGTGGCGCGGCGGCGTCAGACGGTGACGCCCTCGCGTTCCAGGGCGTCCAGCTCGGCGTCGGACAGACCCAGGATCTCGGTGAGGACCTCGCGGGTGTGCTGGCCGAGGGCGGGGGCGGCGCCCTGCGGGCCCATCGCGCTCCGCGAGGCGATCCAGCCGACCGAGGGCAGCCGGCGGGGGCCGATCACGGCGTGCACGGTCTCGGGGAAGAAGCCACGCGCCGCGAGCACGGGGGAGCGGTAGACCTCGTCGACCCGCGCGACGGCCTCGGCCCCGACCCCCTTCGCCTGCAACGCCTTCGCCGCCTCCGCCGGCGTCCGCTGCTCCGTCCAGCGGGTCACCAGCGCCTCGAGCGCGTCCTCGTGCACCCGGCGCGCCGCGAGCGTGGCGAAGCGGGGGTCCGAGGCGAGCTCGGGGGAGCCGAGCACGACCGCCAGGGCGGCGAACTGGGCGTCGTCCTCGCAGGCGATCGCGACCCACTCGTCGTCGCCCGCGCAGCGGAACGTGCCGTGCGGGCTGGCCAGCTCGTCGCGGTTGCCGATCACCGGCACCTCGCCGCCCGTGGCCCCGGCGTACAGCACCGGCCACGGGAACGCGGCGAGGCAGGCCTCGAACATCGCCGTCTCGACGCGGACGCCCTCGCCGCAGGCCCGTGCCTGGTAGAGGGCGGCCACCGTCGCGATCGCGGTCGTGATCCCGGCCATCGGGTCGGGCAGCGACATGACCAGGTCCGTCGGTCCACCCCGGACGTCCCCGTTGGACGACGCGATGCCGCTCAGCGCGTCGATCAGCGAGCCGTAGGCCGTGCGGTCCCGGTAGGGGCCGGACTCGCCGAAGCCGGTCATCGAGACGGCGACGATCCGCGGGTTGATCTCCTTGAGCGTGTCGTAGGGCAGGCCCATCCGGGCCAGCGCGCCGGCGCTCATGTTGTCGATCACGACGTCGGCGGTCGCGATCAGCCCGCGCAGCAGCTCCATGCCGCGCGCCGTCTTCAGGTTCAGCGCCACGCCGCGCTTGCCCTGGTTGTACTGGTTGAAGTAGCCGGACCGGTCGACGCCGACGATGCCGTCCGCGTACGGACCGAGGCCGCGGGTGGTCTCGAGCCGGGTTCCGGTCTCCACCCGCACGACGTCCGCGCCGAGGTGGGCCAGCTGCATCGCGGCGAACGGTCCGGCCCAGACCACGGTCAGGTCGACGACGCGCACCCCGGCGAGGGGGCGCTCGGCGGGCGTGCCGGAGCCGGCCGGGTGCTCGGTGGGACCGGACCAGAGCGACGAGGCGTCGGCCTCGCCGTGGGCCGGCGCGGCCTCGCGGGGCGGCGGGACGGTGCCGTCGACCCGCCAGGGCCGCCCGGGCGTCGGCAGCGACTCGCCGCGGGCGCCGCCGAGCGCGACCGGCGGGAGGGACCCGCGGGCGGCGAGGTGGTCCCACCCGAGGATGTCCCGGGCGCCGTGGATGGGCGCCGCCGCGATCCGGTGCACGCTCGCGAGCTCGAGGAACTCGGCGAGGGTGAACTCCGCCAGGTGCTCGCCGACGAACACGTCGAGGACGTCGGCGTTCTCGTCGCGGCCCGCGGTCGTCTCGAAGATCTCCAACGTGCCCCAGTCCGGCGAGCCGAGCATGGTGACCAGGCGGCGGAACTCCTCGTCGCGCGTGATCTGCATGAGCACGGTGCCGTCGCGGCAGGGGTAGAAGCCCCACGGCCCGACGCTGCGGTTGCCCTGCCGCACCGGCATCTCGCCGGTGTAGTGGTAGCGCGACATCGCGGTGGCCAGCACGCTCGCGACCGAGGCCTGCAGCGAGACGTCGAGCCGTTGGCCCAGCCCGCTGCGCCGGCGCTCCACCAGCGCGCCGAGCAGGGAGAGCACCGCGCCGCACGCCGCGTGCACGCTCGACAGCTCGCCGCGGTAGCGCAGGGGGAGCGGGTCGGGGCCGCGCAGCGTGGTCGAGTTGATCGACAGCAGGCCTCCCGCGGCCAGCGCGAGCAGGTCGTTCGTGGGGTGGGGGCCGTCGCGGCCGGTGCGGCCGAAGGTCGACAGGTCGACGACGACGAGCTCCGGGCGGGCGGCTTCCAGTTCGGCGACGAGGTCGTCGCCGATCAGGTCCGACCCGTCACGGGTGGAGCGGAGCAGCACGTCGGCGCGGGCGGCCAGCAGGCGGACCGCGGGATCCTCGGCGACGACCGAGCGCTTGCCCGCGTGGAAGTAGGCGAACGAGGCGCTGCGCTCGGCGTCGGGCACCGACTTCGCGAACGGGCCGAGGGTGCGGAACGGGTCGCCCTCGGGGGCCTCCAGCAGCACGACCTCCGCGCCGAGATCGGCCAGCAGACGGCCCGCGTAGGCCGAGGCCAGCGTGTCCCCGGCCTCGAGGACGCGCAGGCCCGCGAGGGGGTGGTCGAACGACTGCGAACGTGACGTCATCGTCATTTCCTTCCGACGGTGACGCACGCTACAGGGCGAGAGGGGTGAGCGGGAGGGGGTGGGGGAGGGGAGGGACGGCGGGGCGCGAGGAGAGCGGCATGGATCCCTCACGCGTGTTGGAGGCTCGGGAGCGCGTGCCCTAGTCCGCGGGCGCCTCGTAGGTGTGGCCCGCCTTGCGGAGGCGTTCGATCAGGGTGTGGCCCAGGGCCGTGGCGGGGGTGAGGGAGCCCGCGCGGTCGGGGAGGTCGGTGTCGAGGGCGAGGGAGAGTGCGCTCTCGCCGAGCATCACCGCGGTGGCGGCGTAGCCCGGGTCGCCCGAGCCCGCGACCCTGGCGGTGACCGTCCGGCCGTCGGCCGTGGTGCCGGTGAGGACGTGGCGGAAGAAGCCCTTGGCGCGCGCCTGCTCGCTCGGCCCGCTGCCCGGCTTGGGCAGCACGCGCTCCAGCAGCGCCCGGGTGGGCGGGAAGGCCGCGCCGCCGACCATCGCCCCCATCGCCCCGGTGATCGCGACCGAGGCCGCCGCACCGGCGAGCCCCCGCCCGGCCGCCATCCGCTCCTCGTAGCGCAGGCCGCGGCCGTAGGCCCAGTCCTGCAGGGCGTTGCTGCGCCGCACGATCCGGGTGTTGAACGGCGCCATGACGAACGGGGCGGTCCAGGAGCCGTCCGGCTCGCGGCGGGGCGGGCCGGCGTCGCGCGGCTGGTCCGGTGCGGGTTCGGCGGTGGGGTCGGGGCTCAGCGAGTGCGGTCGTAGCGCGATCCGCCGCGCCGCCGGGTCGCCCGCCACGCTCTCGACGTGCCCGAGCAGGGAGGCGAGCGTCCCGCCGCTGAACCCGCCGCGGGCCGTCGCGACCGCCCGGACCCGGCCCAGCTCGACGCCCGCGGCCTCGTGCAGCAGCAGGGTGCCGAGGTCCGAGGGGATGGAGTCGTACCCGCAGGAGTGGACGATCCGGGCTCCGGTCCCGCGGGCGACGGCGTCGTACCGGTCGATCGCCTCGCGGACGAACAGCACCTCGCCGGTCAGGTCGGCGTAGTGGGTTCCGGCCCGCGCGCACGCCTCGACCAGCGGCAGGCCGTACTGCGCGTACGGCCCCACGGTCGTGACGACGACGCGCGCCGACCCCGCGAGCGCGGCCAGCGAGGACGGGTCGGTCGAGTCCGCGGTGACGAGCGGCCAGTCCCGGGCCCGCTCCGGCAGCCCGTCCCGGACCTGCTCCAGCTTCTCCCGCGACCGCCCGGCGAGCGCGATCCGCACGCCGTCCGGGGCGGCGCCCGCGAGGTAGCCGGCCAGCAGGGCCCCGACGAACCCCGTGGCCCCGAAGACGACCAGATCGTGCTCCCGCTCCGTGCTCATGCCCGCATCGTGCCGGGTGCCCGCCCAATCCGCGCGCGGTACCGCGCCGACCACCCCGCACCCCGCCCGACTCCCGACGGCGCACGCGGTTCGATCACCCCCGCCGATCACGCAGCGGGACGGCGCGCGCGGGAAGGGCTAGGGTCGGCCGCGACGTCGCGTGCCCACCGGTCCGTCTCCCGAGGAGTCCCCGCGTGCCCGAGTCCCGCCCTCAGACGATCGCCTACCCCGGTCCCGGTTCGCGCCCCTTCCGCCGCGACCAGGAGCCGTTGAAGCCGCACGTCATCGTGCTGTTCGGCGCCACCGGCGACCTGGCCAAGCGCAAGCTGCTCCCCGGCCTCGCGTACCTGTGCGAGTCGTCGCTGGCCCCCGAGGTCCGCATCGTCGGCACGGCGATGGAGGACATGACCACCGACCAGTTCCGCGAGCTGGCGCACACCGCCGTGCAGTCCTTCGGCACCCACAAGTCCGACGACGACGCGTGGGCCCGGTTCGCCGACCGGCTGACCTACGTGCCGCAGGGCGCCGGGCCGGAGGGGCTCACCGCCGCGGTGAAGGAGGCCGAGGCCAGGCTCGGCGAGGACGTGCAGCGGCTGCACTACCTGTCCGTGCCGCCGAAGGCGGCCCAGGCCGTGATCGCGATGCTGCGCGACGCCGACCTCGTCGACCGCTCGCGGGTGGTCATGGAGAAGCCGTTCGGGCACGACCTGCCCAGCGCGATCGAGCTGAACGACTACGTGCACAAGGTGTTCGACGAGTCGCAGATCTTCCGGATCGACCACTTCCTGGGCAAGGAGGCGGCGCAGAACATCCTCGCGTTCCGCTTCGCCAACGGCCTGTTCGAGCCGATCTGGAACCGCAACTTCATCGACCACGTGCAGATCGACATCCCCGAGACGCTCGGGCTGGACGAGCGGGCCAACTTCTACGAGTCGACCGGCGCCTACAAGGACATGGTCGTCACGCACCTGATGCAGGTCATGGCGTTCGTGGCGATGGAGCCGCCGACGGCGCTGGAGCCGCGGGCGATCAGCGAGGAGAAGAACAAGGTCTTCCGCTCGCTGCTGCCGGTGCACCCGTGGGACGTCGTGCGCGGCCAGTACAGCGGCTACCGCGAGGAGAAGGGCGTCGCCCGCGACTCGGACACCGAGACGTTCATCGCGCTCCGGGTCGGCCTGGACAACTGGCGCTGGGCGGGCGTGCCGTTCTACCTGCGCACCGGCAAGAGGATGGCCGAGGGCCAGCGGATCATCTCGATCGCGTTCAAGGAGGCGCCGCGGACGATGTTCCCGGCGGGGTCCGGCGTCGGCACCCAGGGCCCGGACCACCTCACCTTCGACCTCGCCGACTCCTCCAAGGTCTCGCTGTCGTTCTACGGCAAGCGGCCCGGGCCGGGCTTCCGGCTGGAGAAGCTGTCGATGCAGTTCTCCACGCAGGAGACCGAGTCCGCCGGCGACGTGCTCGAGGCCTACGAGCGGCTGATCCTCGACGCCATGCGGGGCGACCACACCCTGTTCACCACGGCCGAGGGCATCGAGTCGCTGTGGGAACGGTCCATGCCGCTGCTGGAGGACCCGCCGCCGGCGAAGAACTACCCCGTCGGGTCGTGGGGGCCGAATGCGATCCACCAGCTGATCGCGCCGAACGCGTGGCGGCTGCCGTTCGAGCGGGCCTGGCGCGAGCGGCGCTAGCGGTCCCAGAGGGGGTGCGGGTCGCGGCCGGCGAGCATGAGGAACCGGTCGCGCCAGGACACGTCCGCGGGCACCGGCGTCAGCGGCTCGCCGAACAGGCCGAGCTCGCGCCAGCGCGCCGCCTCCGGCTCGGTGTGCTCCCAGAGCGCCCGGGCTAGGTCCTCGGTCAGCGGGTTGACCGAGCCGCGGTGCACCGACACCTCGTGCGCCGTGAACGCGGTACAGACCGCCCGCCGCCACAGCAGCTCCCCGGCGGGCAGCCCGTCGCCGGCGGCCCTCGTCGGGTCGGCGACGGCCGCGGCCGCGGCGCACGCCTTGTCGGAAACCTCGCGGGCCAGCGCGGGGAGGTCCCGCCGGTGCTCGAGGTCGGTGAGGTCGGCGAGCTCGGCCGCGCCCTCCGGCTCGCGCCCGGCCAGCAGGTCCGGCAATGCCGCGTTGGCCCGGACGTGGTGGCGGACCAGGGCGTCGAGCGGGGTCGGCCGGGCGGGTTCCGGCCCGTCGGGCAGCGGCGGGACGCGGATGCGCCACTGGTCCGGCGCCACCCCGTCGAGCACCTGGTTCAGCACCCGCTCGGCCTCGATCAGGCATTCCGCTGCACGCAGCATCCGCGCTCCCGTCCACATCGGTGTCGACGTCCGCCGACGATCACAGCACGGAGCCGGGTTCCGCACCGGCCGGATGGAGCAAAGTGAGTCACCCGGCCGCCGGTACGACGCGTCCGGCGCGCGTGGCGGACGGGGCGCGTAGCGTGCGGGCGTGGCCGAGGGCGACTCCATCGCACGGCTGGCCGCCCGGCTGCACGCGGCGACGGCGGGCCGCACGGTCGTCGGCGGCGCCTTCCGGCATCCCCGCCTCGCCCTCGCCGACCTGTCCGGACAGCGCATCGAGGCCTGGCTGCCGCGCGGCAAGCACCTGTTGATGCGGACGTCGGCCGGCCTGACCCTGCACTCGCACCTGCGGATGAGCGGGTCGTGGTCGGTGCTCGGCCCCGGGAAGCGGCTGCCGCGGTCGGTGGAGGCCCGCGTCCTGCTCCGGCTCGACGACGGCCGCACCCTGGCCGGCGTCGCGCTGCCCGTCCTCGACCTGGTCCTGACACGGGACGAGGCCCGCGTCGTCGGGCACCTGGGACCGGACCTGCTGGCCGCGGACTTCGACGACGGCCGCGCCGCCCGTCGGCTGCGCGCCACCCCGGACACCGCCGCGATCGCCGCACTGCTGGACCAGCGCCGGGTCGCCGGGCTGGGCAACATGTGGGCGGGCGAGCTGTGCTTCCTCCACCGCGTGAACCCGTGGCGGCCGATCGGGGAGGTCGACGTCGGCCCCCTGCTCGACGACGCCCGGGCGCGGCTGCGCGAGGCCGTCGCCACCAACCCGCGGCAGGTCACCACCGGCGACCCGCGCCACCCGCACTGGGTCTACGGCCGGGCGCGCCGGCCCTGCCACCGCTGCGGCACCCCCGTCGCCTTCCGGCCCGCGGCGCGCACGCCGCACGGCCGGGAGACCTGGTGGTGCCCCGGCTGCCAGCGGTGAGCACGGCCTAACGGGGCGGCTCCTCCCGCCAGTCCCCGCTCGCGCCGGAGTTCGGGCCGCCCTCGCGCTCCCGCGGCGTCTCCTCGGACGGCGCGGAGGGCTCCGGCGAACCGGCGCGCTCGCGCGGGTCGCCGTGGTCCATGCGGTCCTCCCGGTCCCGGTGGAAGACACGCCCGGGCGCCTCGGCGGGATCGGGGGTGGGCTCGGTCGGCATGGGCCCGGGTTCCCCCGGACGGAGCGCCCAACCGTCCTCCGCGTGACGAACGATCGCGCATCCGGATGGTCGCCGTCGCGCCGGGGCGGCTGCGGGGAGGTACGGTCGTGGGCACACTGGTCCGGAGTCGAGAAGCCTGCTCCCACGCCGAGAGGACGAGATCCCGTGTGCCCCGCTCCAGACAGTGCCGAGTGTGCCGGAACCGGCCCCGCGCCGGGCCTGCCGCCGGACCTGCCCGAGGTCGCGGCATGGTGCGGTGCGGCCGGCGACTGGGAACGACTCGACGAGCCCGGCAGCGGCATCGAGCTGCACCTGTGCCGCGCGGGCGAACGCATCCGGGTGCTCGCGGTGCGCGGCGAGATCGACGCGGCGGAGGCCGCCGCCTTCCAAGACGCCGCGATCGACCTGGTCCGCACGGCCAGGTACCTGGTCGTCGACCTGTCGGGCGTCCGCTTCCTCGCCTCCCGCGGGCTCGCGGCGCTCGTCCGCACCCAGCGCGCGGCCGAGGCCGTCGGCACCGCCCTCTACGTGATCACCGGCGGCAGCCGGGTCGTGCTCCGTCCGATGCAGGTGACGGGCGTCGACGGCCAGCTGCAGCTCGTCGGCGCGCTCGAGGACCTCGAGCGCCCCGCCTGACGGGTCACGCGCCCAGCCCGCGCAGCAGGTCCGCCAGGCCACCGACCGCGCGCCCCTCGGTCCGCGCGCTCGTCCGCGCCCGGACGTCCGTGGGGGAGACGACCCGGTACCCCGCCGCCCGCAGCCGTGCCAGCAGTGCGTGCTCCTCGCCGGACGGGACCGCCGGAAAGCCGCCGACCCGCACGAACGCCTCCGCCCGCACCCCGAGATTCGCCGCGTAGGCATGGGTGTGCCGGTCGGTGCCGGTGCCCGCGCGGACGAGGTCCGTGTAGCGGCAGAGCACGTCGGCCGGCAACACCTCGGGGTCGTCGAGGTCCACGACGCCGGCCACCGCGTCCGCCCCGCGCCGGGTGTGCCGGAGGTGGTCGGCGACCCAGCTCGGCGGAACGACGGTGTCCGCGTCGGTGCTGAGCAGCCAGGTCCGGGCGGGCAGCCGGGCCAGCAGCCGTCGCGCGCCCAGGGTGCGCAGCTCGCCGATCGTGCGCGCCGCCGTGTTCCGGACGACCTCGGCGTGCGGGGCCGCGACCATCTCGGTCCCGTCCGTGCACCGGTCCGCGACCACGCAGATCGCGCCGGGCAGCCCGGCGCCCGCCAGCGCCACGCGGACCGAGCGCAGGCACGACCCGAGCCGTTCCGCCTCGTCCCGCGCGGGGACCACGACCGCGACGGCCTCGACGGCCTCGACGGGCCCGCCCCCCGGCGCGAACGCGGCGTACGGGCCGTTCACGAGCGCCGCAGGACGTGCAGCAGGAACTCCTCGTCGACGTGCTCGACGAGGAGGTCGAAGCGGGGGTCGCCGAGGAGCCTGCGGTGGGTGGCGGCGGCGTCCTGCGGGGCCTCCGCCGGCCAGCCCCGCCAGTGCGCCAGCACCACGTCCCCGCCCGGCACCAGCGCGTGGGCGAGGCGGTCGGTCACGGCGTCGACGTCGGCGGGGGAGAGGTAGTAGAGCACCTCGCTGAGCACCACGAGGTCGACACCGTCGGGCACCGCCCGCGGGTCGGGCAGGGCGGCCTCCAGCACCGTGACGCCGGGGAACCCGCCGGTCGCGTCGCGCGTCGCGGCGACGGCGGCCGGGGTGTAGTCGGAGGCGGTCACCGCGTCGCACCGCCCGGCCAGCACGCGGGTCAGCCCGCCGAGCCCGCAGCCCGGCTCGGCGGCGTGCGCGTAGTGCCGGTGCGGCAGGCACGCGGCGACGATGGTGCGCTTGCGCTCCTCGTACCAGCTGGTGCGGGTCTCCCACGGGTCCGTGCCGCCGGCGTAGAGGTCGGCGAACCGCTCGGCCGGGGCGCTGTCCGGGCGGGGGACCCGGAAGAACAGCTCCCGGCCGGTGGCGAAGTGGGTCAGGACGTCCGGCGGCAGGATCGGCGGGCCGCCGCCCGGGGCGGGGGCGAGCTGGGACGTGAACCGCTCGACGGCCGCGGCCTTGGCCCGGCGGGCGGGCTCGTCGAGCCGGTGCTCGCACGCCGTGGCCCACGGGATCGCCGGGTCGTCCGGCCGCATCCAGGGCCACATCCAGATCGGGTAGGCGAAGCGGTGCGTGCGCACCGGGGCCGCCCGCTCGGCGGCGCGGCCGGCGGCGGCGTGGTCCGGGTGCGGGTCGCCGGTCCACGGCGCGAGGCAGGCGTCGGCGGAGCGCAGCAGCGGGGCGAGCGCGCCGGTCAGCTCGTCCTCGCGATCGGCGAGGCCGGAGTCGGGCAGGCCGAGCCAGGTGACCCGGGTGTCGCCGACGCCGAGGGCCTCGAGGGCGGCGTGCAGCTCGGCGCGCCGGGTCCGGCCCAGCGCGGCCCGGTCGGCGGGCGGGGCGTCGGGGAACGCGGCCTCGCCGTCCGTCGCGACGACCAGCTCCACCGTGCCGCCGGCGGCGTGCACCGCGCGCAGGAACCCCGCGGCGGCCAGGGTCTCGTCGTCCGGGTGCGCGGCGACGACGACCAGCCGGCCGACGGCCGGGTCCATCGCGGGCGGGGCGTGCGTGGCCAGGGCCTCGGCCCAGCCCGGGACGGTCGCGGTCACCGCTCCTCCCCGGACACGGCCCGACCCGCCCCGCCCGATCCCGTTCCGCCCGGCCCCGTTCCGCCCGGGCCCGTTCCGCCCGGGCCCGTTCCGCCCGGCCCCGTTCCGCCCGGCCCCGTTCCGCCCGGCCCCGTTCCGCGCGGCGCGGCCTCGCCCGGGACCGCCTCGCCCAGGACCACCTCACCCAGCGCCGCCAGATCCCGCTCGCCGTGGTGCTGACGGACGTACATCCCCAGGTCGGCGAGCCGGTCGGCCAGCCCGCCGGCCAGCGCGGCGACCCCGGCCACCCGCGGGGCGAGGTCGAGGACCGTCCGGCAGAGCCGCTCGGCCGCCGCGCGGGCGGTCCACGCGGCGGTGCGGTGGGCGGACTTGGGGTCGGCATCGATGGTGTCGGCGGTGCGGGTGAGCAGGGCGTCGACCGCCTCGAGCCCGGCGTGCAGCTCGCCGAGGTGCGCCAGCTGATGGGGATCGGCCTTCTCGCGCAGGCGCTCCCGCAGCTCGTCGACGATCCCGGCGGCGCCGCCCAGCCAGACGGCCGCGACACCGGCGCCGCCCCACCAGAACCCGGGCCGCTCGGTGTAGAAGCCGGGCTCGCCGACCAGGTCGGTCACGTCGAGGTCGTCGAGGTCCACGTCGAGGGTGTCGCTCGCGCGCATCCCGGCCGCGTGCCACGAGTCGGGGTGCCGCCGGATCCCGGGGCGGGAGAGGTCCAGGTCGACGATCCGGCTGCCACCGGGCGCGGCGGCGACCACGAGCGCCCGCTCCAGATCCGGGGCGCCGGAGCAGAAGCGGACCCGTCCGCGCAGGACCCACGACCCGGCCGCCCCGGCCAGCTCGGCGCCGGTGCCGCCCGAGCGGGCCGCCCACACGCCGTACCGGGTGCCGGGCACCGGCTCGGCGCCCGCCTCGCGCAGGATCGCGACGGCGTCGGTGTGGCCCTCGGCGAGCCGGGCGAGCGGCAGGCTCTCCCGGCCCCACGCCGCCAGCCGGGCCCAGCGGACGCCGGTCGCGCCCTGCCCGGGCGGCGGCAGCTCCAGCCCGCCGGCGCGGAGCAGAGCGGCCAGCCTTTCGGCGGGGCGGGCCGCGTCCGGCACGGGCGTCGGCCGGCCGGTGCCGGCGGACAGAAGTGACACACGCACCTCCGTTGGGGAGCCCGCGGTGCGTCGCGTGCGCGCCGGGTTCCCTGTCGAACCGCAGAACGATCAACAGGGAGGTACCCGGAGGGTCGTCCGCCTGCTACTCCTCTGTGACCGTTGCCACGTCCGGGACCGGTTCCCCGGCCGCGACGAGCTGTTCGCCGCGCTCGTAGTCCTCGTCGGCCCGGTGGGTGGCGACCCCGACCGCGCGGCCCTGCTCGTCGGCGTACCAGACGGTGAAGGCGCCGTCGCCGTGGTCGACGAGCCGGTCGTGGTCGTAGCCGTCGCCCCAGGCGGCGTACTTGAGGGTGCGGTCGCCGATCTCGGTCCAGAAGCCCGGCACGGCGTCCCAGCGCAGGTCGGCCCCGGCGGCCACCCCGCCCGCGACGGTGCCCATCGCCTCCGCCTCGCCCCAGTGCTCGACGACGAGGTGGCGGCCCGCGGTGGCGTTGCGCGCGTAGGCGACGTCGCCGGCGGCGTAGAGGCCCGGCAGCGAGGTGCGCATGTGCTCGTCGACGACCACGCGGTCCTGCTCGACCCGCGCGCCGGTGGCGCGGGCGAGGGTGACGTGCGGGTCGATTCCGCCGGCCACCAGCACGAGGTCGGCCTCCAGCGGGGCGCGCCCGGACACCCGGACCCGGCGCGGACGCTCGTCCGGGTCGCCCAGCGGCTCGATCGCCTCGACCTGCGCGCCGCCGACCAGCGTGACGCCGTCCTCGGCGAGCCAGCCGGCGATCCGGCGGCCGGCGTCGGCGCCGAGGCGCTTCTCCTGCGGCAGGTCCTCGGTGCTCACGACCGTCACGTCCAGCCCCCGGCGGGCCAGGGAGGCGGCGGCCTCGCAGCCGATGAACCCCGACCCGACCACGACGGCGCTGCGGGCGGTGAGGGCGGCCGAGCGCAGCTCCTTGGCGCTGTCGAGCGAGCGCAGCATGGCGACGGCGGGCGCGTCGGCGCCGGGCACCGGGAGCGGCTTGGGCGCGGAGCCGGTGGCCAGGACACAGGCCTTGTAGGTGATTCGCGCGCCGCCGGACAGCTGCGCGGCGCGCTCCTCACCGTGCAGCGTGGTCACCATCTGCCGCAGCAGCAACGTGATGCCGCGGTCGGTGTAGGTGGTGGCGGGGGTGAGCTCCGTGTCGCCCGCCTCGGACTCGCCGCGGAGGTAGTCCTTCGACAGCGGCGGCCGGAAGTAGGGCGGCGCGGTGTCGTCCGAGACGAGCACGACCGCGCCCTCGCCCCCGTGGTCGCGGTAGCTGGTGGCGGCGGCCAGCGCGGCCGGCCCGCCGCCGACGACGAGGAGTTCGGCATGCATGTGACGCGGGATACCCGGCGGCGGAGATCGACTCACATGATCCACTCGCCCCGCCGCCGGGCACCGCGTCGGCTCAGCCGGTGTGGTGCACCTCCTGCAGGCCGTACACCGGGGTCGGGATCCCCTCGAGCCGGGCCTTGAGCTGCAGCGCCAGGTAGAGCGAGTAGTGGCGGCTCTGGTGCAGGTTGCCGCCGTGGAACCACAGCCCCTCCTGCTGGGTGGGCTTCCACATGTTGCGCTGCTCGCCCTCCCACGGGCCCGGGTCCTTGGTGGTGTCGGAGCCCAGCCCCCACACCTTGCCGACCTTGTCGGCGACCTCCGGGCTGATGAGGTCCGCGGCCCAGCCGTTCATCGAGCCGTACCCCGTCGCGTAGACGACGAGGTCCGCCTCGAGCTCGGTGCCGTCGTCGAGCTTCACGGTGTGCTCGGTCAGCTCGACGACCTGGCCCTGCACCAGCTTGACCTCTCCGTCGGCGATGAGGTCCGCCGCACCGACGTCGATGTAGTAGCCCGAGCCGCGGCGCAGGTACTTCATGAACAGGCCGGAGTCGTCGTCGCCCCAGTCGTGGCGGAACCCGGAGGCCTCCAGACGGTCGTAGAACTCCTGGTCCCGCTCCTTGATCGCCGCGTACACCGGCTGCTGGAAGGTGTGCATGATCCGGTACGGGATGGACGCGAAGGTCATGTCGGCCTTCTGCGTGGTCATCCCGGCGGCGACCGCGCGCTCCGAGTACAGGTCGCCCAGCCCCAGGTCCATCAGGGAGTCGGACCTGACGATGTGGGTCGAGGAGCGCTGCACCATCGTGACGTCGGCGCCCACCTCCCACAGCGCGCCGCAGATGTCGAAGGCCGAGTTGTTCGACCCGACGACCACGACCTTCTTGTCCTTGTAGGCGTCCGGGCCCGGGTGCTTCGAGCTGTGGTGCTGCTCGCCCCGGAACACGTCCTGGCCGGGCAGCTGCGGCACGTTCGGCTTGCCGGACATGCCGGTGGCCAGCACGAGCTGCTGGGGGTGGAGGGTGATCTCCTCGCCGTCACGGTCGACGACGACCGTCCACTCCTTCGCCTCCTCGTCGTACGAGGCGGACTTGCAGGTCGTGGAGGACCAGTAGTTGACCTCCATGACCTTCGTGTACATCTCGAGCCAGTCGGCGATCTTGTCCTTCGGCGCGAAGACCGGCCAGTTCTTCGGGAAGTCGATGTACGGCAGGTGGTCGTACCAGACCGGGTCGTGCAGGCAGAGCGACTTGTACCGGCCCCGCCACTGGTCGCCGGGCCGCGGGTACCGGTCGACGACCACGTGCGGCACGCCGAGCTGCTTCAGCCGCGCGCCGAGCGCGATGCCGCCCTGCCCGCCGCCGACCACGACGACGTACGGCTGCCGGGTGCGGCCCATCTCCTCGACCTCGGCCTGACGGGCCTCGGACCAGGTCACGCGCTCGCGGTTGACGCCGTGCTCGGCGCCCATCGGCCGGCGCTCGCCCTGGGGCTCCTCGTGCTCCTTCAGCTCGTAGAGCGTGGTGAGGAAGGTCCAGGCGCCCTCGTCGGTGAGCCGCAGGTGCCCGCGGCCCCGGCCCACGGCCGTCTCGAACGCGATCCAGGCGTCGACGACGCCGTCGGCCTCGGTCGGCTCCTCGGTGGCGTGGAAGTTGCGTGCGTCCGTGGACTCCATGGTCGACCGCAGCAGGTCCGCGATCCCGTCGCGGTTCTCGACGGTCTTGATGTTCCAGGTGAACGCGACCAGGTCGCGCCAGAACGACGTCGTCGCGAAGAGGCCGGCCGCCCGCTCGGCGTCCCGGGCCGCGAGGGCGGCCTCGAAGTCGGCGAGCCACGTGTCGACCCGCTCGCGGGCCCCGGTGGCGGCGGCCGGTTCGAGGGTCTGGGTCATGCGGACCTCCCTGTCCGTCTCCCGTGTGGTGCGTGCCACTCCACTGAAGCCCCCCGCGGCACGGGGATCAAGGGTTGCAGCGCCGTTGCAACTCCGCGGCGGGCCGGTGCACCTCGAAGGGCGTCGTCACGGCATCGCGGCCGGCTGATGTGGCAGCGTGGGGGCGTGACCTCCGTACGCCGCATCGGGATCGGGCTGGCCGCGGTCGGCCGGCCCGCGTACATCACCGCCGGACGGGAGCGCGACCTCGGCGACGCGCGGGACGTCGAGGCGCTGCGCGAACGCACGTGGGCGGTGCTCGACGCGGCCTACGCGGCGGGGATCCGGTACGTCGACGCCGCCCGGTCCTACGGCCGGGCCGAGGAGTTCCTGGCCGGCTGGCTGGCCGCCCGCCCGGACACGACGGACGTCGAGATCGGGTCGAAGTGGGGGTACCGGTACGTCGGCGACTGGCGGCTCGACGGGGTGCCGATGGTCGACTCCGCAGGCTCCGTCTCCGGAACACACGAGGTCAAGGACCACTCGGTCGAGGCGTTCGCCGAGCAGTCCGCGGAGTCGCTGGCGCTGCTCGGGGACCGGCTCGCGGTCTACCACGTGCACTCGGCGACGCTCGACACCGGCGCGCTCGACGACGCCGAGCTCCACCGTGCGATGGCCGACCTGCGCGAGCACGGGATCCGGGTCGGGATCTCGACGTCCGGGCCGCGGCAGGCCGAGGCCGTGCGGCGGGCGCTCGACGTGACCGTGGACGGCGAGCCGCTGTTCACCTCGTTCCAGAGCACCTGGAACATCCTCGAGCCGTCGGTCGGGCCGGCCCTGGCGGAGGCCGCGGACGCGGGCGCCAGGGTGATCGTCAAGGAGGCCGTCGCGAACGGGCGGCTGGCGCCGGGCGGCGCGACGGACTCGCGGGACGACCGGGTCGCCAACCTGGCCGACGAGCTGGGCACCAGCGTGGACCGGCTGGCGTTCGCGGCGGTGCTGGCCGAGCCGTGGGCGGGGATCGTGCTCTCCGGCGCCGTCGACCCCGCGCAGGTGGCGAGCAACGTGGCCGCGACCGGGCTGAAGATCCCGGCCGAGGTGGAGGACGAGCTGCTCGACCTCGCCGAGCCCGCCGAGCAGTACTGGGCCGCCCGCGGCGCCCGCGCCTGGGCCTGAACCCGTGCGGGCCGTTCCGGAGAGGTGTTACCTGCGTCACGGGTTCGGGTAGAAAGCTCCCATCCTGGTCCGGACGCACCCGGCGTGCCGGCCGCGGGGGAGGGGAGAACGGCCGATGTTGCGGACATCAGCACGTCGCCGCGCCGGTGTGGTCCTCGGTGCGCTCGAAGTCGCCGCGACGGTACTGGCCGGCTGCGGCGGGGGCAGCACCTCCGGATCGGGCTCCGGGTCCGGTTCCGGGGGCGGGATGACGGTCAAGGCCGGCGAGTTCCCCTGGAGCGCCGCCACGCTGACCAACGCGATCCTCGCCGAGGTCGCCGCGCAGCACCCGGAGCTGGGGGTCTCCCGGATCGACACCACCACGCTGGGGCCGGCCCCGGCGTGGGCCGGCGCACAGCGGGGCGACATCGACCTGCTCGCCGAGGTCGCGCTGCCCAACCAGCAGCAGCTGGCCGACAAGGCCAAGGACCGGATGAGCCTGGTGCACCAGACCTACGGCGGCGCCGCCCAGGGCTGGTTCGTCCCCACCTACGCCACGGAGCCCGGGCAGCCGCTCACCGGCCTCACCAGCGTCACGCAGCTCAACAACTACGCCGCCGCGCTCGGCAACAAGCTCGTCGATGCGGACCCGAGCTTCATCACCACGCAGCAGAACGTTAAGCGGCTCGCGGGCTACGGCCTGACCCTGCAGCAGGTCACCTCCAGCGAGGCGGCCCAGCTGGCGGAGCTGAAGCGGGCGTACGACAGTAGGAAGCCGATCCTCGTGTACCTCTACCACCCGCACTGGGTGTTCACGCAGTTCCAGATGACCCAGCTGAGCGAGCCCACGCCGTACCGGCCCGACTGCTTCACCACGGGCAACGGCGCCTGCGCGATGCCGGACTACTCGGCCTGGACCGCGGCGAGTACGACCCTGCAGCAGCAGACGCCGAAGTTCTACGCGATGCTGCAGAAGTTCGAGATCCCGGTGGCTGACGTCGAGGCCATGCAGAAGAGCGTCGACATCGACAAGCAGCCCGCCGACCAGGTCGCCAAGCAGTGGCTCGCGGCGAACCAGCAGCGCGTGCAGCAATGGCTGGCGGGCTGAACGTCGTGAGCGGGCGGCGCGTCCGCTCATTCCTAGCGAGCGAGAGCGCCCTTCGTCCGTCCGACTACCGGACGCGGAGGACGGGCTTGCCGGGGGCGCGGTCGGGGGAGTCGAGGTAGGTGTGGGCGGCGGCGACGTCGTCGAAGTCGAAGACCCGGTCGACCACCGGCCGCAGCGCCCCGCACGCCAGCCCGGACCGCACGAACGCGACCGCCCGGCGCAGCGCGGCCGGGTCGCCGGTGATCTCGAAGACCCGGTAGCGGCGGAGCCAGACGGCCGCGTACCCGCCGCCCGGCAGGGGAGTGGGCAGCCCGGACAGCCCGCCGTGCACGATCACGCTCGCCCCGGGCGCGCAGGCCGCGACCAGCTGGCCGACCTGCGGTCCGCCGACCGCGTCGAGGACCAGGTCGGCGCCTGCCGACCCGCCGGGATCGGCCCGCTCCAGAGCGGCACGGAGGGCGTCGGCGAGGGAGCCGCCGCCGGGGACCTCCCGGCCGTCGCCCTCGTACGCCCCGGTCACGACGACCTCGGCCGCGCCCGCCTCGCGGAGCGCCGCCTCCGGCCCGGGCGCCGGGACGGTCGCGACCGGCACCGCGCCCAGGTACCGCAGCACCTGCAGCGCCGCGACGCCGATGCTGTTCGCGGCCGCCGTGACCACCACCCGGTCACCGGGCCGGACCCGCAGGATCTCGGCGACCATCCCGTACACCGTCACGTACGGCATCCAGACCGCCGCGCCGGTCACGGCGTCCATCCCGGCCGGCCGCCGGACCAGCGCCGCGGCCGGCACCACCGCCTCCTCGGCGTAGACCGGGTAGTCGTTCTGGGAGAACGCCGGGACCACGCTGACGGCCTCGCCCGGGGCCCAGCCGGCGACGTCCGGCCCGACCTCGAGGATCTCACCGGCCGCCTCGGTGCCCAGCCCCGCCGGCAGCCGCGGGTCCTCGAGGTAGGTGCCGCGGCGGAAGTTCACCTCCGCCCGGTTCAGGCCGACGGCGTCGACCCGGATGCGGACCTCGCCGGGGCCGGGCGCGCGGACCGGCAGGTCCTCGACGCGCAGCACCTCGGGTCCGCCGAGCTCGTGGAATCTGATCACGCGGGGCACGCGGGGGATTCTGCCCCGCGCACGCCCGGGTGGCGGCCGCCGCACGTGCGCGACGACCGCCACCCGCCCCTCACGCGGGCAGGACGTGATCTCCCACCTTGTCCGTGGACAGGCACAGCGAGCACACGACCGCGTCGTGGGTCTCGCACTTCGTGACGTCCGGGCGCTCGAAGTCCTGCCGGCAGACGTGGCAGTGCAGGACCTCGCCCGACGGGTTGCCGTGCTCGTCGAACATCGGCAGGTCGAGGCCGTCGTCGGTGCGCCGCAGGTAGTACCTCCCCTTCGTCGCGATCGCCAGCAGCGGCGGCAGCACCACGGCCAGGCCGATCGCGACGAGTGGGGAGAAGGGCTGGATCGCTGCGCCGAAGACCCCGAAGAACACCAGGATCGACACGCCCGCGGACACGATCATCGAGCCGAAGCCGACCGGGTTGACGGCGTAGAGCATGCCGCGCCGGAACTCGGGCGTGATCGGCGACAGCTTCAGCACGTACTTGTTGACCGCGATGTCGACGGCCACCACGACCACCCAGGACATGCCGCAGTTGGCGTAGAAGCCGAGGATCGTGTTGAGGAAGTCGAACATGTTCGCCTCCATCAGCACGAGCGCGATCACCAGGTTCACGCCGAGGAACACCAGCCGGCCCGGGTAGTGCTTGGTGACCCGGGTGAAGGAGTTCGTCCAGGCCAGCGAGCCGGAGTAGGCGTTGGTGACGTTGATCTTGATCTGCGAGATCACGACGAGGACGACCGCGAGCGTCATCGCCAGCCACGGCGGCAGGAGGTCGCGGTAGATCTCCAGGAACTGGTGCACCGGCTGGTTGGCGACGGCGGCGCCGTCGGCCACGTTGGCGATCAGGTACACGGCGAGGAAGAGCCCGACGATCTGCTTGATCGCGCCGAAGAACACCCAGCCCGGGCCGGCGAGGATCATCGAGGTCCACCAGCGCCGGGAGTTCTCGGGCGTCTTCGGCGGCATGAAGCGCAGGTAGTCGATCTGCTCGGCGATCTGCGCGATCAGCGACAGGCACACGCCGGCGGCCAGCATCACGGCGCCGAGGCTGGGCGTGCCCTGACCGTTCTCGCCCTGGTAGGCGAAGAAGGAGCCCACCGAGTCGGGGTGGCTGACCAGCAGGTAGACGAACGGCGCGACCATCAGGACCAGCCACAGCGGGGTGGTCCACAGCTGCAGCTTCGACAGCAGGGACATCCCGTACACGACCAGCGGGAAGATGATGAGCGTCGAGAGCGCGTAGCCCAGCCAGAGCGGGATGCCGAGCCCGAGCTCGAGGCCCTGGGCCATGATCGAGCCCTCGAGGGCGAAGAAGATGAACGTGAACGTCGCGAAGATGACGTTCGTGACGACCGAGCCGTAGTAGCCGAAGCAGGAGCCGCGGGTGATCAGGTCGAGGTCGAGGTTGTAGCGCGCGGCGTAGTAGGCCAGCGGGAAGCCCGTGGCGAAGATGACCACCGCGAACACACCGATGCCCCAGAGGGCGTTGGTGGTGCCGTAGGAGATGCCGATGTTGGCGCCGATGGCGAAGTCGGCGAGGTAGGCGATGCCGCCCAGCGCCGTGACCCCGACGACCCCCGTCGACCACTTCCGGTAGCTGCGCGGGGCGAAGCGGAGGGTGTAGTCCTCCAGCGTCTCCTTCGCGGCGGTGCCGACGTCGGCGGTCGCCGCCGGCGCGGCGCTCGCCTCCCGGTTCTCGATGCTCATGCGGCTGCCTTTCCGGACATCGTCCGTTCGCGGAGTGACGTTCGGTGGTGATCTCCGGCGGCCCACCCGGGTGCGCGCCGGCGGGGGCTGCGCCGACCCCGACGACAGGGAACAGCCCCGCGCTAAACGACCGCCAAGTGCCGCCCGATCAGGTCAGACCCCGCGCAGCGCCGCCGCGACCCGCGCGTGCTCGCCCGCGATCTGCTCGACGACGGGGCCCAGCTCGGCGAGCCCGCGCGACTCGGCGCGCCGGCACAGCCGGGCCATCGCGGTGGCGCCGAACGTGTCGCCGAGCCCCTTGAGGGTGTGCGCGGCGCGCTGCGCGGTCTCCGGGTCGCCGGCGGCCACGGCGGCCCGCAGCGAGTGCACGAGGTGCGGGGTCTCGCCGAGGAAGTCCGCCACGAGCCCGGAGAGGGTGTCCGCGTCGCCGCCGACGAGCTCGCGCAGCCGGTCGAGCGCCGCCGGGTCGAGCGGGCCGGGTGCTGTCGTGCCCTGCGGAGAAGGTCCGGGCGCGCGGGCCAGGGCCTCGGCGAGCTCGACGGCCACGAGCGGCTTGGTCAGGTGGTCGTCCATCCCCGCGGCCAGGCAGGTGTCCCGGCCGCCGGGCTCCGCGGTCACCGCGATGATCCACGGTTGCCGGACCTCGGCCTCGGCCCGGATCCGGCGGGTGGCCCCGAGTCCGTCGAGCTCGGGCATCCGGACGTCCATCAGCACCACGTCGTAGTGCCGGTCGCGGACCGCGGCCACGGCCTCGAGGCCGTTGCTGACCACGTCGGCGCGGTGCCCGAGCCGGGTCAGCAGGAGCGACACGAGCCGCTGGTTGACCGGGTGGTCCTCGGCGACCAGGATCCGCGGCGCGACGCCCCCGGGCGCGATCGCCACCGGGTCGGCGGGCGCGTCCGCGAGCGCGCGGAACAACGCGGCGGGCCGGACCGGCTTGCTCACCACGGCGGCGATCCCGGTGCGGTCGCTGGGCGGAAGGCTGCCGAGCGAGGTGAGCAGGACCAGCGGCATCCCCGCGCCCGCGGGCCGCGCGTGGATCGCCGCGGCCAGGCACGGGCCGTCGAGCCCGGGCATGCGCTCGTCGAGCACGGCGACGTCGAACCGGCGGCCCTCGTCCAGCCAGTGCAGCGCGGTGGCCGCCGAGGTCGTGTCCCTGACCTGCATGCCCCACGCCCCGAGCCGCCGGCGCAGCAGCCGGAGGCTGCCGGGATGGTCGTCGACGACGAGGGCGCGCAGGCCGGAGAGCGCGCGGCCGGCGTCGGGCACGGGATCGCGGCGCACGCCCTCGGCGGCCTCCGCCTGCACGGTCACGGTGACCGACGTGCCGGCGCCGGGGGTGCTCTCCGCGGTCACCGACCCGCCCATGAGCTCGGCCAGCCGCCGGCAGATCGCCAGGCCGAGGCCGGTGCCCCCGTAACGCCGGGCGGTCGACGCGTCGACCTGCGTGAACGCCTCGAAGATCGACCCCAGCCGGTCCGCCGGGATACCGACGCCGGTGTCCCGCACGGTGAACCGCCACTCGTGCCCGCCCCCGCACGGCCGGGCGCCCACGGTCACGGTGACCTCGCCCCGGTCGGTGAACTTCACGGCGTTGCTCAGCAGGTTCAGCAGCACCTGGCGCACCCGCGTCACGTCGCCGACCAGGCCGGACGGGGTGCCGGGCTCGACCACGCAGAGCAGCTCGAGGTCCGTGGCGGCGGCGTCGGCGGCGACCAGCTCCAGGGCGCCCTCGATGCACTCGGCGACGTGGAACGGCCGCCGCTCCAGCTCGAGCCGGTCCGCCTCGATCTTGGAGTAGTCGAGGATGTCGTTGATCATGAGCAGCAGGGCGTGCGCGCTGTCCCGGACGATCTCCGCGAAGCGGCGCTGCTCGGGCCCGAGGTCGGTGTCGAGCAGCAGCCCGGACATGCCGATCACGGCGTTCATCGGCGTGCGGATCTCGTGGCTCATCGTCGCGAGGAAGGCGCTCTTCGCCCGGTTGGCGCTCTCCGCGGCGGTGGCGGCGGCGCGCAGGGCGTCGGCGGTCCGGACCCGTTCCACCACCTGCCCGAGCTGCGCCGCGACGTCGGACAGCAGGGCAAGCAGCGCGGGATCGGGCTCGGCCGGGCCGGCCGCGACGAACTCCACGACCGCGACGACCTCGCCCGCCGCGCGCACCGGGAGGGCCACGGCGACGCCGTCGGGGCCGGGGTGCCAGACCGGTTCGCCGGTGGCCAGCACCCGCTCGCGTGGGCCGGCGCCGGCGGGCGGGTCGCCGTGCTCGGTGAGGGAGGTGCCGTCGGCGAACGACGCGCGGCCCCGCGTCCAGCCGGTGTGGGCGCAGACCAGCGCCAGCACCTCGCGGGTGGCGGTCGGGAGGTCGGTGGCCCGGTGCGCGGTGGCCGCCACCCGGTGCAGCAGCCGCAGCTCGGCGGTGCGGGCCCGGACGCGCTCGGCCATGCCGTTGAAGCGCCGGGCCAGCGCGCTGACCTCGCCGACGCCCGCCACCCGGGCCCGGACGTCGGCCTCGCCCGCTGCGATCCGGGCGGTGGCCGCGTCGAGCTCGGCGACCGGCCGCAGCACGTCCCGCCGGGTCACCACGACGAGCACCGCCATGCCGGCCAGCAACAGGACGGCCGTGGTGACCGCGGCCGCGGACCAGTCGCGGGCCCGCCCCGTGGCCTGCGCGGTCTCCTGCGCCGTCCGGGTGTCGACGAGCGAGAGCACCTGCCCGATCGGCCCCATGATCTCGGCCTTGGCGTGCAGGTAGGTCGGGTCGTAGAGCATCGACGTGGCGCGGGCCCGGTCGGGGTCGGGGGTCGCCGCACCCGCCGCGACCAGCGTGAACGCCTGCTCCTCGATCCGGGCCAGCGCGTCGGAACGGGCCTGGGCGGTGGCGAGGAGCGCCTGCTCCTGCGCGCTGAAGCCGGCGCGCGCGGCCAGCGTGGCGAAGGAGTCCGGCGGGGCGAACGGGGTCGGCCGCTGTCCGGTGTCGCTCACGACGTCCCAGTAGATGCCGTCGTAGCCCACCGGCCGGGGCGCGGTGCCGGCGCGGATCGCCAGGATCTCCCGGAACCAGTCCAGGTAGCGCGGCTCGCCGGTGGCGACGTACGAGCGGGCCATCCGCGTGAGGTCGTCGGAGGTCTGGCGCAGCTCGTAGGCCAGCTGCAGCGACTCCGACCGGCGGGCCTCGGCCTCCGTGGCGTCCTGCATGCTCTGCTCGGCGAGCAGGCTGACCAGCAGCAGCACCGCGAGGAGCGCCCCGCCGATCCCGAGCCCGAGGGTCAACAGCCGGGTGAGCGTCCGGCGGCCGGCACGACGCGTCACCGCCGGTCGGCCCCGCCGCGCACCCGGTCGACCTCGCTGCGCAGGGCGGCGAGCTCCGCGCGCTCGCGGTCGCGGAGCCGTTTCAACGTCAGCGAGGAGCGCATCCGGGCCCGGAGCACGGCAGCGCTGAACGGCTTCGGCAGGTAGTCCGTGGCCCCCAGCTCGATGCAGCGCACCACGCTCTCCAGGTCCGGAACCGCCGAGACCATGATCACCGGGAGGTGGTCGAGTGCGGGATCGGCCTTGATCGCGGCCAGGGTGGTGTAGCCGTCGAGCACGGGCATCAGCAGGTCGAGCAGGACGACGTCGAAACCGCCGTCGGGCAACAGCTCCAGCGCACGCCGGCCGTTCTCGGCGGCGTGCACCTCGTGGCCGAGCTCGGTCAGCGCGGCCACCAGCATCCGGCGGTTCGTTCCGCTGTCGTCGACGACGAGGACGCGGCCCGGCTCGTCGGCGCCGGGACCGGCCGACGGGCCGGCCGCGGGCAGGACCACCGGGCGCGGGGGCTCCCAGATCAGGCCCGGGTCGTGCCGCAGGACCGCCTGCTCCAGCTCGCGCAGCCGGGTGCCGGGGTCGAGGCCCAGCTCGTCCCGCAGGACCCGGCGGCCCTCCCGGTAGGTCCCCAGCGCGTCGGCCTGCCGTCCGCAGCGGTAGAGCGCCAGCATCAGCTGGGCGCGGGAGCGCTCCCGCAGCGGGTGCGTGTGCACCCGCCGTTCCAGCTCGGGCACGAGCGCGGTGTGCCGGCCCAGCGCCAGTTCGGCGTCGGCGCGGTCCTCGGCGGCGCCGAGGCGCAGCTCGTCGAGCCGGGCCGCCTCGACCCGCACGAACGGCGCGTCGGGCAGGTCGGCGAGCGCCGGGCCGCGCCACAGCTCCGCCGCCCGGGCCAGCAGCTCGGCGGCCCGCTCGGGGTCGTCGCCGGTGAGGGCCGCGCGGCCCTCGTCGACGAGCCGGGCGAACGCGTGCGCGTCGACCGCCGCCGGGTCGACGGCCAGCCGGTACCCGGGCGCGGCCGTGACCAGCACCGTCGCCGGGGCGCCGCGCGGGCGGTCGGGCTCCAGCGCGCGGCGGAGGTTCGAGACGAAGACCTGGACGGTTGCCGCGGCGCGGGCCGGCGGGTCCGCGGGCCACAGGTCGTCGATCAGCTGCTCGAGGGACACGACCCGGCCCGCGCGCAGGACGAGGGAGGCCAGGGCCGCCCGCTGCTTGGGCCCGCCGAGCTCCACCCGCTCGCCGCCGCGCCACGCCTCGACCCCGCCGAGCACCCGGAACCCGATCAGCGGACCCTCCGCAGCAGCGCCGATCACGCTACGAGCATGCGCAGCGGGTGTACTCGGCAGGTAACCGGTGTGTGACGTTCAGATCGCACGGCTCAGGGCCGTGCGCGACCCGCGTTCTCCGCGCGGCGCAGCACGGCGGCCGCGATCCGGACCACCGAGGAGTCGAGGATCACCGCGGCGATGCCCCACGGCCCGACCCAGCCGGACACCGGGTGCCCGCCGGTGGCGAGGGCGGCGCCCAGCACGCCCAGGAAGCTCGCGACGCCGAGCATCCCCAGCACCGCGGTGCCCAGCACGACGTGCGGCACCGGCCGCGCGACGAGGAACGCGACCGCGACCAGCCCCGCCGCACAGAGGACGGCGGAGAGCACCTGCGCCCACAGGGCCCCGCCCACGACGGCGAGGCCGCCGTGCGCGACGGCCGCCGCGGCGACCAGCCCGAGCAGGAGCTTCGGGGGCTGCAGGGTGGCACCCGGGAGCGCGGAGCCGGGCGGGGTCGGGGCGGACACGGACCCAGCGTAGACCCACCCGGTCGTGGCGCCGTGGCGCCTTGGCCGCTCCGGCCCCGCGCCGACAGACTGGCGCGGCAGACAGCGACGGCGGTGCGGCGAGGGGAACGGGATGGCCGGCGGCTACGGATCGGGCGGCGGGTACGGCACCTGGGACCGCGGGGACGAGACCCGGCGGCTCCCCGACCACGACCAGTACCAGCAGTACGGGGAGCAGTACGGCGACCCGCAGTACGCCCAGGAGTACGAGCCGCCGCGGGCGCCGAAGCCCTCGGTCGACGCGGGCCGGCTCTGGGCGGCGGGCATCGCCACGGCGATCGTCGCGGCGCTGGTCGCGATGGTGGGGACGTTGATCGTGCGCGCGGTCCTGCGCATCGCCTTCAACGGACCGGCCAGCTCCGGGGCGCTCGGCGACTCGCGCACCGTGCTGCTCTGCGTCCTGTCGGCGGTGGCCGCGCTGGCCGCGACGGGCCTCGCGCACCTGCTGCTCGTCTCCACGCCGCGGCCGATGACCTACCTGACGTGGATCGTCGGCCTGGTGACCGTGGTCGCGGCCCTGCTCCCGCTGCTCGGCTCCGCGCCGATCGGCGAGCGGGTGGCCAACTCCGTGATCCACCTGGTGATCGGGCTGGTGATCAGCAGCCTGGTGGCCGGCGCCGGGGCCTCGGCGCGCCGGATGCGCTGACCGCCTCGCCGCCGGGGACACCGTGCGGCTCGACCGCGCCACCACGGAGGCGCTCGCCGAGGCGTACCTGGCGGAGATCGCGGCGCGTCTCCCGGCCTGACGGGGCGCTGACGCCCGCCCGTCCTGCCGTGGCCGGTCCTGCGGGTCCGCGTCGGGCGAGGCAGGGTGGCGGGCGTGGACGGCACGGCGGAGCTCGGGCGCAGCGGGCTGCGCCGGGTGCTCGCCGTCCTCTGTGTGACCGAGGTGACCAGCTGGGGCGTGCTCTACTACGCCTTCCCGGTCCTCGCGCCCACGCTGTCCCGGGAGACCGGCTGGTCGATCGGGGCCGTCACCGGGGCCTTCTCGGCCGGGCTGGTCACGTCGGCGTTGGTCGGGATCCCGCTCGGCCGCGCCCTGGACCGCTGGGGACCGCGGTGGATCATGACGGCGGCGTCCGCGGTCGGCGTGCCCGCGGTCGTCGGGATCGCGCTCGCGCCCTCGTTCCCCGCGTTCCTCGGGGCCTGGCTGCTCGCCGGGATCTCGATGGCCGGGACGCTCTACCCGCCGGCGTTCGCCGCGCTGACCCGCTGGTGGGGGCCGCGGCGGGTCACCGCGCTCACCGCGGTGACGCTGCTCGGCGGGCTGGCCAGCACGGTGTTCGCCCCGCTCACCGCGACACTGCTCGGGCACCTCGGCTGGCGGGATGCCTACCTCGTGCTCGCGGGGGTGCTCCTGGTGGTGACCGTCCCGGCCCACCTCCTCGGCTTGCGCGGGACCTGGCCCGACGCACCCGCGCCCGTCGACGGCCTGCACACCGACCCCGGCCCGATCGCCCGCAGCCGACCGTTCGTCCTGGTCACGGCCGCGGTCGGGCTCGGCGCCTTCACGGCGTTCGCGGTGGTGGTCAACCAGGTCCCGCTGCTGCTCGAGCGCGGCCTCTCCACCGGCACGGCGGCGTGGGCGCTGGGCCTCGGCGGCGTCGGGCAGGTGCTCGGCCGGTTGGGCTACCGGCGGCTCACGGCGATGCCGGCGCGGGCCCGGTCCGTGCTGGTGCTCGGTGCGCTCGGCGCGACCACCCTGCTCCTCGGCCTGGCGCCCGGCCCGGTCCCGCTGCTCGTCGCGCTGGCCATGCTGACCGGGGCGGCGCGCGGGATCTTCACCCTTCTGCAGGCCACGGCCGTGAGCGACCGGTGGGGCGCTGCGCACTACGGGCGACTCAGCGGCATCCTCTCCGCCCCCGCGATGACCGCGACCGCGGTCGCCCCGTGGGCGGGCGCCACGCTGGCGGCCGCGCTCGGGGGCTACCCCGAGCTGTTCGTGCTGCTCGCCGGCACCGGCGCGGCCGCCGCCCTCCTCGCCGCCGGGACCCGGGTCCGGGCGTGACCCGGTCAGACCCGCACGGGGCGAGGCCGGTCCGTCACGGCCGGGACAGCAGGCTCCTGAGCTGCTCGACGCTGGTGTGCACGTCGGCGGCCGGGCCGACGCCGGTGGGTGCCTCGGTGAGGATCGTGTCCTGCTCCAGCACGTACCAGCCCTGGTAGTCGCGCCCCTGCAGGCTCGCGACGATGGAGCCGAAGTCGACGTCGCCGGTGCCGAGCGGCCGGTACATGCCCTCCCGGACGGCCTCGGTGTACGTCCGGCGGCCGTCCTGGACCTGGCGGGCCAGACCGAGGTCGACGTCCTTGAAATGGGTGTGCGCCACCCGCTCCGGGGCCTGGCGGGTCAGCTCGGCCGGGTCGGTTCCGCCGATCAGCAGGTGCCCGGTGTCCAGGCACAGCGCGATCGACGAGCCCTCGAGCACGCGCCGGACGTCGTCGCCCGTCTCGACCATCGTCCCGACGTGCGGGTGCAGCACGGTCTCGATGCCCGCCGCGGCGGCGACCGCGCTGATCCGGTCGAGGTTGACCAGGAGGGTCTTCCAGCCGCCGTCGTCGAGCTCCGGGCGGGAGTCGTAGCCCGTCAGGCCCGTGTCGGCGGAGAGGACGAGGGTGCCGGCCGCGGCCGCCGCGTAGCTCGGCAGCAGCGCCTCGACGCCGGGGACCGGGTCGTGGTCGGGCCGGTGCAGCAGCGTCGGGGTGAAGCCGCCGACCGCGGTGAGGTGGTGCGCGGCGAGCGTGGCGGCCTTGGCGGCCGGGTCGTCGGGCAGGAAGCCGTCCGGGCCGAACTCGGTGGCGACGAGCCCCACCTCGGCCATCTCGGCGAGCACGCGCTCGGGTGTGAGCTGGTGGCCCCAGCCCGGGACCTCGCACACGCCCCAGGAGATGGGGGCGCCGGCGATCTTGGGTGCGGACATCGGTGTGCCTCTTCTCGGTCCGTCGTGGACGGGGTCGGTGGTGGGGCGGAGTCGGTGGTGGGGCGGAGTCGGTGGTGGGCGGGTCAGTCGTGGGCGCCGATCACGGCCTGGTCCCAGTCCAGGACGGACCCGGTGACCACGCCGCTGCGGTCGGAGAGCAGGAGGACGACCATCCCGGCGATCTCGTCCGGGTCGGCGAGCCGGCCGGCGGGCAGCCGCTCGGCGGCGCGCTCGCGCCAGTCGTCGCCCGCGCCGTGGAACCGGCGCTGGGTGAGGTCCTCGCCCTCGGTGTCCGTCCAGCCGATGTTCAGCTGGTTGATCCGGATCCGGTCGAAGCGGTGGGCGTGCGCGGCGTTCTTCGTCAGGCCGGCCAGCCCGGCCTTGGCCGCGACGTACGGGGCCAGGACGGGCGCGCCGCCGTGGGCGGCCTCCGACCCGATGTTGACGATCGAGCCGGGTGCCCCGCGCCGCAGCATGTCCTGCACGACGGCCTGCATCGCGAAGAACGGGCCCTTGAGGTTGATCGCGATCTGCCGGTCGAACAGCTCCGGGGTGGTGTCGACGAGGCTGCCGCGGTCGGTGAGGCCCGCCGCGTTCACCAGCCCGTCGACCCGGCCGAACTCGGCGACCACGGAGTCGACGGCGGCGCGGACCTGCGCGGGGTCGGCGACGTCGCAGGGCCGGTAGAGGGCGGCCGCACCCAGCTCGCGCAGCTCGGCGGCCACCTTCTCGCCCGGCTCCCGGCGACGGCCGGTGACGGCGACCGAGGCGCCGGCCCGGGCGGCGGCGCGGGCGACCGAGGCGCCGACGCCCGCCGTCCCGCCGCTGACCAGTACGACCTTGTCCTCGAGCAGCATTCAGAAGCCTCGCTTGGCGGAATGGGCCGCCAGGGCCGCGGCGAAGGTGTTGTCGTCGTGGCCGAGCAGGACGGCCTCGGTGAGCAGGTCGGCCTGCGACGGCGGGGCGAGCCCGTCGACCGGCGGGTCGCGGTCCAGGTCGGTGGGGAAGGCGTAGCCCTCGGCCGAGGCCGCGATGACCTGGCGCAGCTGCGCCTCGTCGGCGCCCGCCGCCCGCATCCGGCGCAGTGCGGGCAGCACCGCGCGGCACACCCGGCCGCGGTCGACGTACTCCATGGCTCGCCCGAACGCCGACGAGACCTGCAGCAGGTTGGCGATCCGCCGGACGTCGCCCGACCGGTTGGTGCCCGCGCCGTGCAGCAGCGCCGGGTTGAAGAACGCGGCGTCGCCGCACCCGAGCGGCAGCTGCACGTGGTGCTCGGCGAAGAACGCCCGGAACTCCTCGTGCTCGGCCACCAGGTAGCCGTGCGCGTACTTCTGCGAGTGCGGCAGGTAGAGCGTCGGCCCCGTCTCGACCGGCATGTCGCAGTGCGCGACGGCGCCCTGCAGCGTCAGCGCCGGGGTGAGCGCGTGCTGGTGGGCGGGGTAGCGGGCCGCGCCGGCCGGGCTCATGAAGCCGAGGTGGTAGTCGCGGTGCGGGGACTGCGCCTTCCCGCCCGGGTTCACGACGTTGACCTGCGAGGTGATCTGGTAGGCCGGGCCGAGCCAGGCCTCGGAGACCAGGGCCAGGAGGTCGTTGGCGTAGTAGGTGGCGAAGGTGTCCGGGTCGGCGACCGCGAGCTTCTCCAGCGCGTTCCAGATGCGGTCGTTGCTGCCGGGCGCGGCGAAGTGGTCGCCGACGGCGGCACCGGTGGCCTTCTGCTGTTCGATCAGCACGAAGAAGGCGTCCGTGGCGCGGTCGACGACGGCCCGGTCGGGGTAGGCGCCCGTGATCACGACGATCCCGGGACCGTCGAGGAGGGCGCGCACCAGCTCGGCCTGGACCGCACGGCGGCCGTCGCCGGCGGCCTCGCGGCGCAGCCGCTCGCCGTCGTAGACCGTGACGCCGGAGACGACCTCGGCGAGGGGGAAGGCGGCCGGATCGGTCCCCTGCTCGACGACGGTGCGCAGGTCGTCGAGGCGGGCGTCGGCCGGGTCGAGCCACACGGGCGCGTGCGGGCGGACGGAGCTCGTCATCGAAGGTCCTCCGGGATCGGGGGGCGGGTCGGGCCGCCGGGAGCGCCGAGGTTTTAAAGCGCTTCAAACACGAGTATGGTCCAGGCCGCGGCGGGGTGGTGTCAAGGCCCCCCGCGCGCGTCCCGGATGCACGAGCGGCGCTCTCGTCGAGTAGGTCTGGGCGAGCGGCCGGTCGCTCGTCCGCGGAGCGGGCGGGTGGCGTGCTTCGATACGGGGGCCGCGGGACGACGCGCGGCCGAGGAGGTGGGATGGCGGGCAACGGCGGTCGCCGGGTCCGGCTCGACGACGTGGCCGCCGCGGTGGGCGTCTCGCCCGCCTCGGTCTCCCTCGTGCTGCGTGGCGCGCCCGGCCCCAGCGCCGAGACCCGCGCCCGGGTGCTCGACGCGGCGCAGCGGCTCGGCTACCGGCCCGACCGGGCCGCGAGCCTGCTCGCCCGCCGCCGCAGCCGGTTGATCGGCCTGCTCATCGACGTCCGCAGCCCCTTCCACGCGGACGTCGCCGAGCACCTGCAGGACGCCGCCGAGGCCCGCGGCTACGACCTCGTGCTCTCCACCATCACCCGCAGCCGCGGCGAGGACCGCGCGGTCGAGACGCTGCTCGACTCCCGCTGCGAGGCGCTGGTCCTCATCGGCCCGGACGCGCCCGTCGACCGGCTCAGCGAGCTCGCCGCGACGGTCCCGCTGGTGCTGCTCTGCCGCCGTCTCGACCCGCCGCCGGGCCCGGACCGGACGCGGCCCGACGTCGTGCGCACCGCCGACGAGGCCGGCACCGCGCTGGCCGTCGACCACCTGCACGGCCTGGGGCACACCGCGATCGCCTACGTCGACGGCGGTCCCGGCACGGTGGCCCAGGACCGTCGCGACGGCTACCTGCGCGCCATGGCGGCCCGGGGGCTGGAGCCGCGGGTGCTGCCCGGCCGCGGCACGCCCGCGGGCACCGAGATCATCGGGATCCGCGCCGCCGAGGCCCTGCTCGCCGAGGGCGATCTCCCCACCGCGGTCGTCGCGTTCAACGACCGCACCGCCGTCGGACTGCTCGACGCACTGGCCCGCAACGGGATCGACGTCCCCGGCCGCGTCTCCGTGGTCGGCTACGACGACGACCCGCTCGCCCGCATGGCCCACGTCGGCCTGACCACGGTGGGGCAGGACACCGCGGGCCTCGCCGGCCGCGCGGTCGAGGCCGTGGTCGCGCGGCTGGACGGCGGGCGCGGGGAGGCGGGGCCCGAGCAGGTCCTCGAGCCCTACCTCACGGTCCGCCGCACCACCGCCGCGCTCCGCCCCTCCGACTGAGCACCTCAGTACCCGTGCAGGAGCGGAGCGCGCCGCATTGTGGTTCCATAACGCGCTCTCGGCCCCAGATCGAGCGCATTATGGTTCCATAATGCGATCTCACGGCCGATCTGAGCGCACTGTGGTTCCACAACGCGAGCGGGTATGAGCGTTCAGGCCACCGCCACCCCCGCCGGCCGGAGGGGGAGGCCGGTGGCCAGGTAGATCGCGTCGAGCTGCTCCGCGATCTCCACGCTGAAGTCCATGGTGGCGCCGCGGTGGAGGGGAGCGGTGCCGGTCAGGTACCCCCGCAGCGCGGCGAGCTGGAAGTCGTAGGTCGGGGTGGTGCCGAGCCGCTCCACCCGCTCGTCGTGGCCGACCCGAACGATCAGCCGGTCGTCGCGGTGGGGCAGGGCGTACATCGGTGCCAGCACCTCGCCGCGGGTCCCGACGACCCGGTGCGACATCTCCCAGCCCGGCGCGGCGATGTGGCAGTGGATCCGGCCCTCCGCCCCGCCCGGGAAGCGGTACGTGGCGTCGGCCCACTCGTCGACGCCCGGCGAGCGCTCGCCCGCCCGCGCGTCCACCAGTACGGGCGCGCCGCCGAGCGACGGCGCGATCATCAACAGGGTGTGCACCGCGTAGCAGCCGAGGTCCATCAGTGCGCCGCCGGCGAGGGGGAGGGACCAGCGGACGTCGTCGGGCGGGGGCGCCGGCATCCGCATCCGAGTCTCGACGGCGGTGACCTCGCCGATCGCGCCCGCGGCGACCACCTCGGCCAGCCGCCGGTACAGCGGGTGGTGGAAGTAGTGGTAGCCGACGAACACGGGCGCGCCCGCCGCGACGGCCGCCTCGCGCACCTCACGGCACTCGGCCGCGGAGCCGGCGAAGGGCTTCTCGGCGAGCAGGGCCTTGCCCGCCGCGACGATCTGCAGGTTCCACGGCGCGTGCAGGGCGTTCGGCAGCGCGTTGTAGACGACGTCGACCTCGGGGTCGGCGAGCAGCGCCGCATAGTCCTCGACGACCCGCTCGACGCCGAAGCGGCGGGCGAACTCCTCGGCCCGCCCGCGGTCCCGGGCGGCGACGGCGACGAGCCGGTCCGGCGTGGTCGCCGAGGGCCGGACGACGGCCTCGTCGGCGATCCGGGACGCGCCGAGCAGCCCGATCCGCAGCCCGCTCACGCGCTCACCTCGCTGACGGAGGCCCGTGCGTAGCCCGTGCCGGTGTACCGGACCGCGACGGTCCGGCCGGTCCGCCAGGACTCGTCCGCGGCCTCGGCGAGGTCGAAGGCCGCGAGGGCGTCCTCGCCGGAGACCTGCACGGGGGAGCGGTCGAGGACCGCGCGGGCGAAGCCGTCGAGCTCCGCGGCGTAGGCCAGCGGGTAGCGCTCCTGGAAGTCGGCGACGAGGTCGCGGCTGGTCAGACCGGGGGTGCGCCACTCGTAGCCGCGGCGGTACGGGTTGTCGATGCGGGCGGTGGCCCGGCTGCCCATGACCTCGGTGGAGCACTCGTAGCCGTAGCCGGAGGCCCGGCTGTTGTCGATCACGCCGAGCGCACCGGAGGCGAAGCGGAGCACCACGACGGCGGTGTCGACGTCGCCGACGGCCGCGAAGCCCTCCGGGTCGGAGACGGCGGCGCCGTGCGCGGTCACCTCGACGACCTCGCCGACGAGCCACCGGGCGACGTCGAGGTCGTGCACGGTGACGTCGCGGAAGAAGCCGCCGGACCCGGCGAGGAACGACGCGGGGGGCGACGCCATGTCCCGCAGCGAGCTGCGGAAGAGCGCGACCTCGCCCAGCTCGCCCGCCCGGATCCGCTCGGCCACGGCGGCCCAGTCCGGGTCGAAGCGCCGGTGGAAGCCGACCTGGAACTGCACGCCGGCCCGGCGCACCTCCTCGACGGTGGCCACGGTCGTCGCCCGGTCCAGGGCGATCGGCTTCTCGCAGAACACGTCTCGGCCCGCCTGCGCCCCCGCGACGGTCATCGGGGCGTGCGCGCCGGTCGGCGTCGCGATGGCGACGGCCTCGGCCGCGGGGTGGGCGAGCAGCTCCTCGAAGCTCGTCGTCCACGGCACGCCGTAGCGCTCGCCCGCCTCCCGCGCGACGGTGGGGTCGGCGTCGTAGACGGCGCCGAGCCGGGCGACGGAGCACCGCCCGGCGAGGTTGTCGGCGTGGATGCGGCCCATGCGGCCGAGGCCGGCGAGGCCGATGCGGAGGGTGCTCAAGGGGAAACGCCTTTCGGGGGAGGGGCGCACACGGCTGCGGCCGGCCCCGGGCGGGGACCGGCCGCAGGTGCGCGGGTCAGCGCTTGAGCTCGTGGGCGAGCTCGGCGAGCTCCTGGCCGCCGGCCATCTCGGCGGTCAGCTCCTCGAGGGAGACCTCGGAGCGCTTCTTGTCCAGCACCCGGCGGCCGAGCTTCAGGATGATGAAGTGGTCGCCGACCATGTAGGCGTGGTGCGGGTTGTGGGTGATGAACACGACGCCCAGGCCGGCGTCCCGGGCGGCGGCGGTGTACTTGAGCACCACGCCGGACTGCTTGACCCCCAGCGCGGCGGTGGGCTCGTCGAGGATCAGCACCCGGGCGCCGAAGTAGACCGCGCGGGCGATCGCGACACACTGGCGCTGGCCGCCGGACAGCGTGCCGATGGGCTGGTTGATGTCCTTGACGAAGATGCCCATCTTCTTCAGCTCGGAGTCGGCGATCTCGCGCATGGCGGCGATGTCGAGCGGGGCGCCCGGGAACTTGCCCTTGCGCAGCTCGGAGCCGAGGAAGAAGTTGCGCCACACCTCCATCAGCCCGACCACGGCGAGGTCCTGGTAGACGGTGGCGATGCCGTGGTCGAGGGACTCGCGGGGGCTGCCGAAGTGCACCTCGGCGCCGTCGACCTTGACCGTGCCCTCGGTGTGCGGGTGCAACCCGGAGATGATCTTGATGAGGGTGGACTTGCCGGCGCCGTTGTCGCCCAGGACGCAGGTGACCTCGCCGGCGTTGACGGTCAGGTTGACCCCTTCGAGGGCCCGGATGGCGCCGTAGGTCTTGCCGACGCCCTCCATCTCGACCAGGGGGGTGCCGACCTCGAGGCTGTGGTCGGCGTGTTCGATGATCGTGTCGGTCATCCGAGTCACATCCTCACTTGCGCCGCGAGGCGGAGTTCTTGACGTACAGGTTGAGCAGGACCGCGAGCAGGAGCATGACGCCCAGGAAGGTCTTGAACCAGTTGGGGTCCCAACCGGCGTAGACGATGCCCTGCGTGGTCATGCCGAAGATGAACGCGCCGATCGCGGCGCCGATGGCCGAGCCGTAGCCGCCGGTGAGCAGCGCGCCGCCGACGACCGCGGCCACGATGTAGATCAGCTCGTTGCCCACGCCGAGGCCGGCCTGCACGGTGGAGAAGTTGAACAGCAGGTGCTGGCCGAGGAACCAGGCGCAGAACGCGACGCCCATGAACAGGCCGATCTTGACCTTGGCGACCGGGACACCGACCGCGCGGGCCGAGTCCTGGTTGCCGCCGACGGCGAAGATCCAGTTGCCGGTCCTGGTGCGCAGCAGGATCCAGGTGGCGACCAGGGTGAACAGGATCCACCAGAACACCGAGACCTTGACGTTGACGAAGCCGAGGTTGACGTCGGCGGCGAAGATCGCCTTGGCCGAGTCGAACCCGTCGAGGTCGGAGATGTTCTGGGTGGCCACGGCGCCGGTGAGCAGCTTGGTGACGCCGAGGTTGATGCCCTGCAGCATGAAGAACGTGGACAGCGTGATCAGGAAGCTGGGCAGCTTGGTCTTGATCAGCAGCCAGCCGTTGAGGAAGCCGATGGCCAGCGCGATGACCAGCGAGGCGAGCGCGCCCACCCAGGCGTTGAGCGAGAACTGGTAGCTGATCATCGACGAGGCCAGCGCGGCCGTGGTGACTTGGACGCCGGACGACAGGTCGAACTCGCCGCCGATCATCAGCAGCGCCACGCCGAGCGCGACGATGCCGATGGTCGAGGCGGAGTAGAGGATCGTCGAGAAGGCCTCGGCGGTCCGGAAGGGCGGGGCGATCGCGAAGAAGAACACGAAGATCGCGATCGCCGCGGCGAGGGAACCGACCTCGGGCCGGGAGAGGATGCGCGCGCCGAGGGAACGCTGCACGCGCACGGGCTCGGCGCCGGTCGAGGGCGTGGACGGGGGCGACGGCGGGGTCGCGACTGGTGAGCTCATCGCTGGACGCTCCTGGATCGGGTCCCGCCCGCGGGGGCCGCCGGGTGGCGGCCCCCACGGGCGGATCGGGTCAGCGGGTGTTCTTCGCCGCGTAGTCGGCGATCTTGCTGATGTTGGTGTTGTCGACGAAGGACGGGCCGGTGAGCACGGGCTTGCCGCCGCCGAGGTCGTTGCCGTTGGTCAGGTTGAGCCACAGCGACTGCACGGCCATGTAACCCTGCACGTAGGGCTGCTGGTCGACCGAGAACAGGATCTGGCCGCTCTGGATGGCCTTGGCCACGTCCGCGTTCAGGTCGAAGGTCACGACCTTGGCCTGGCTGCCCGCGTCCGTCTTGGCCTGCAGCGCGGCGAGCGCGTACGGCGCGCCCAGCGTGACGACGTCGGTGATCGACGGGTCCTGCTGCAGCTTCGCCCCGATGGTCTGCTGGACCGACGGCAGGTCGGCGCCGTTGACCTGCAGGTTCTCCGTGCTCGGGAAGCTCTTCTTCACGCCCGCGCAGCGCGCCTCGAGCGCCACCGAACCCTGCTCCTGGACCACGCAGAGGGCCTTGCCGCCGCCGGCCTGGGCGAGCCGCTGGCCGGCGGACTGACCGGCCAGGTCCTCGTCGGAACCGAAGTACATCGGGATGTCGTACTTCTGGTACTCGTTGATGCCCGAGTTGAACGCCACGGTCGGGATCCCCGCCTGCACGGCCTTCTGGGCCGCCGGCCCGACCTGGTCGGCGAACGCGAGGGTCACGGCGATGCCGTTGACCTTGGAGTCGATGGCGTTCTGGACCAGCGTGGCCTGCTGGCCGGCGTCGTTGTTGTTCGAGTACTTCAGGTCGACGTTGAGCTCGTTGGCCGCCTGCTCGGCGCCCGCCCGGATCTTGTCCCAGAACGAGTCGCCCGGCTGCTCGTGCGTGATCATCGCGATCGTGTAGCGCTGCGCCGTGGCGTTCGTGTTGCTCTGCTGCGCACCGCCCTGGCTGCTGCAACCGGCCGCGACGAGCGCCGCTCCCGCGAGGGCCGCCACGAGGGCGACGACCCGCTTGCCTGATCGGAACATCCTTGTCCTTCCCGAACTCTCAACGGTGAGTGGTGTGGTGCGGTGCTTCTACAGCAACCGGACCGCGGCGTCGACGGCCCCCGAGACGTCGTCATCCGGTGGGTACAACAGGGACCGGCCGACGACCAGCCCCTGCACGGTGGGCAGGGCGAGCGCCTTGCTCCATGTCGCGAAGGTGGCCTCCTGGTCGGTGGCCACCTCCCCGCCGAGGATCACCGCCGGGAGGGTGGTCGCGGCCATCGCCCGCGCCATGTCCTCCCCGCCGTCCCCGACGATCGGCACCTTCAGCCAGGTGTAGGCCGACGTGGTGCCCAGACCTGCGGCGACGGTCATCGCCCGGGTCATCGCTTCCACGGTGAGTTCGTTGCGGACCCGGCCGTCGATACGGCGGGACAGGAACGGTTCGACCATGGCCATCAGGCGGTGCCCGGCGAGGCCGGACACCGCACGCCCGCAGGACTCGAGCGTGGCGACGCTGGCCGCGTCGTCGGCGTCGATCCGCAGGAGCATCTTGCCGCCCTCGAACCCGGCGGCGGCGATGCTCGCGGGGTCGTAGGCGGTGAAGCGGTCGTCCAGCTCGAAGGCGGTGCCGGCCAGGCCCCCGCGGTTCATCGAGCCGACGACGACCTTGTCGTCGAGGGCGCCCAGCAGGAGCAGGTCCTCGAGGACGTCCGGCGTGCCGAGCACGCCGTTGACGCCGGGGCGGGACAGGGCGAGCGCCAGCCGGTCGAGCAGGTCGGCGCGGTCGGCCATCGCCATCGGGCGGTCGCCCGCGCCGAGCGCACCCCGGGCGGGGTGGTCCGCGGCGACCATCATGAGCCGGCCGTGCTCGCCGAAGGGCGAGGTGGGGCGACGACGGGCGGCGGCGGCCTCGGCCACGGCGTCGGGCCGGTGCGCGCGGGTGCGCACGAGGTCCGACAGCACGGCCTCACGCACCGAGTCTCACGAGCCGCATCGCCACGTGTCCCTCCGCCGGGTGGCACCCGGCAGCCGTTGCCGGGTGGGTGATCGAATTCGTTGTGACTCCGAACACCGGGGATAGGTGTACGCTCGTCAGCGCTGTACGTCAATGGTTTGTCCTGACATATTTTGTCAGGACATGGAAGGAGCGGTGACGGAGTGGACCGACAGGCGAGCGGAGCGTTGGTCCCGGACGTCACCCTCGACCGGACGAGTCCCGTGCCGCTCTACTACCAGGTCGCGACGAGGCTGCAGCAGCAGATCGAGGAGGGTGACATCCCCGTCGGCTCCCGGCTGGAGAACGAGGTCGAGCTCGCCGACCGGCTCGGGGTCTCCCGGCCGACGATGCGCCGCGCCATCTCCTACCTGGTCGAACGCGGGATGCTCGTGCGCAAGCGCGGCGTGGGCACCCAGGTCGTGCACCCCAAGGTCCGCCGCCCCGTCGAGCTGTCGAGCCTGTACGACGACCTGCTCAAGAGCGGGCAGGCGCCGCGCACGGAGATCCGGGAGTTCGAGGTGCGGCCCGCCCCGGACCAGATCGCCGAGGCCCTCGGGATCCCGTTCGGCGCCGAGGTCACCTGGATCGAGCGGCTGCGCTTCGCCGGCGACGAGCCGTTGGCGCTCATGCACAACGCCGTACCCGTCGACGTGATCCGGCTGCGCCGGGAGGACCTGGAGCGCAACGGGCTGTACGACCTGCTGCGCGCCGCCGGGCACGTCCCGCGCATGGCCAACCAGGTCGTCGGCGCGCGGGTGGCGAGCGCGGGGGAGGCGCGGATCCTCGACGAGGCCCGCGGCGCGCCGCTGCTCACCATGACCCGCACCGCCTGGGACGCCGCGGGCAAGGCCGTCGAGTACGGCTCGCACCTCTACCGCGCCAGCCGCTACTCGTTCGAGCTCAACCTCACCAGCTGACGCGGGAAGGTTGAATGCGCAACGAGCGTTGCGCGGGGCATGACGACGAAGATCGGGTTCCTGTCCTTCGGGCACTGGCAGGACGCACCCGGGTCGCGGACCCGGTCGGCCGCCGACGCCCTGCTCCAGTCGATCGAGCTCGCCCAGGCGGCCGAGAACCTCGGCGTCGACGGCGCGTACGTGCGCGTCCACCACTTCGAGCGGCAGCTGGCCTCGCCGTTCCCGCTGCTGTCCGCGATCGCCGCGCGGACGGACCGGATCGAGATCGGCACCGGCGTGATCGACATGCGGTACGAGAACCCGCTGTACATGGCGGAGGAGGCCGCGGCCACGGACCTGATCAGCGGCGGGCGGCTGCAGCTCGGCGTGAGCCGGGGGTCGCCCGAGATCGCGCTGAACGGCGCCGAGTCCTTCGGGTACCGGCCGGGCGACGGGCAGACCGCCGCCGACCTCGCCCGCGCGAAGACCGAGCTGTTCCTCGCCGCGATCGACGGCGCCGCGGTGGCGACCACGGACCCGCAGCGATCCGGGGTGCGGGCCGGGCTGGCGGTCCAGCCGCAGGCGCCGGGCCTGCGCGAGCGCATCTGGTGGGGCTCCGGCACGCGGGGGACCGCCGTGTGGGCCGCCGGCCGGGGCATGAACCTGCAGAGCTCGACCCTGCTGTCCGAGGACACGGGCGAGCCGTTCGACCGGCTGCAGGCCGAGCAGATCCGCGCCTACCGCGCCGCCTGGGCCGAGCACGACCATGGGCACGACCACGGGCGCACGCCGCGGGTCTCCGTGTCCCGCAGCGTGCTGCCGGTGACCACCGACCTCGACCGCCGGTTCTTCGGGACCCACGGCGAGGGCGACCAGGTGGGCCTGCTCGAGGGCGTCCGCGCCCGGTTCGGGCGGACCTACGTCGGCGAGCCCGACCGGCTCGCCGCCGAGCTCGCCGCCGACGAGGCGGTCCGCGAGGCCGACACGGTGCTCTTCACCGTCCCGAACCAGCTGGGCGTGGAGTACAACGCCCACATCCTCGAGACGATCGTGCGGCACGTCGCGCCGGCCATCGGCTGGTCGGGAGCCGCCGTCGGAGTTCCCCAGAACTGACGATGTGAGCTGGGCCGGAATCCGAAACACGTCCGGGCCCGCCGCCGTTGACACTGCTGGAACGTTCAAGAACACGAGGAGCGAGATGAGTGAGCGCGTGCGTGCGCGGCTGCGGCTGCTGCACGACGAGTACGTGTCGGCGGTCAACTCCGCCGTCGAGGAGGGTCGCGAGGACCTGGTAGAGCGGCTGGTCGCCGACTACCCGGACGCCGCGCTGCGGATCATGGCCGAGCACGACGAGGTCCGGCGCGCCGCCTGACGCGCCCCGCCCGCCGGTCACGATCATGTGACACGCGGTGGTGTGCGCGCGCCGACGGCCCGGTGATGGCAGGCTCCCCGCCGTGCCATCACCTGGAGCGGCGCCCGCCCCGACCCTCCGCCCGCGGAGCGGACGGGTGGCGGCGCTCCTGTGCCTCCCCTTCTGCCTGCTGCTGGCCTGCGCCCAGCCGGGCGTGAACCAGCTGGCCGCGGATCCGGCCGAGCGCACCGCGACGACCTCCGCGGCGGCGCCACCCCCCACGGTGACCCCCTCGGCCGCGCTGGCCGCCCAGAGCACCCCCCTGCCGACCACACCGAGCCCCACCCCGACGACCTCGGCCCTCCCCACGGACGACGTCCAGGCCGGCCTGACGGCGCGGGAGGTGCCCACCGACGGGAGCGGGAACCTCGTCGTGGTGCCGGGCTCGACGCCTGCGCCGGGACCGGCCCCGGTCCGCACCCTGAGCGTCGCGGTCGAGGCCGGGCTCCCCGTCGAGCCCGGGGAGTTCGCGGGCTTCGTGATGACCACCCTGAACGACCCGCGCGGCTGGGGTGCCGGCGGCACCCTCTCCTTCGCGCGCACGGACGGCGAGGCGGCCATCCACCTGGTGCTCGCCACCCCGGGCACCACGAACCGGCTCTGCGCCCCGCTGGACACGGCGGGCGAGGTGTCCTGCCGCAACCAGGACCTGGTCGTGCTCAACTTCCGGCGCTGGGTGGAGGCGACCGCGGAGTACGCCGACAACCCGACGGGCTACCGGCAGTACCTGGTCAACCACGAGGTGGGGCACGCCCTGGGCCACGGGCACGTCACCTGCCCCGGGCCGGGGCTGCCCGCGCCCGTCATGCAGCAGCAGACCCTCGGCCTGCACGGCTGCACCCAGAACAGCTGGCCGAACCCGTGACGGGCCGGCCGGGGTGCGCGTCCCCCGGCCGGCCCCTCACGCTCCCGCGGTCACGACAGGTGCCGTCAGGCCCCCGGGTTCGTCGGGATCCCGTTCGGCGGGACGGGCGTCTCCCCGGCGGTCTCGTCCTGGATCGGGGCGTCGCCGTTGCTCGTCGTGCGCACCGGCGTGAGTGCCTTCGTGGTCTGGCCGGTGACCTGCACGACCTTCACCCCGGACATCCCGCTGTGCTTGTCCGCGGTGAACCGGTAGGGCGCGGCCCACGGGCCCTGGAACTGCGTGCCGCCCTTCTCGATCGCCTCGACCAGCCCCTGGCGGGTCGGGTTCGGCCCGGCAGCGAGCATCGCCTGGACGAACGCGTAGCCCTGCGACATGCCGAAGATCCGGAAGTTCGACAGGGCGCCGCCGTCGCCGTGCGCCTTCCAGATCGCGTCGAACTGCGCGGTCCACGGGTCCGCAGGGTTGTCCGCCCGCGGCAGGTACTCGTCCGTGATGATCCCGTTGAGCAGCGCGTTGTCGGTGACCTGGCCCTGCGAGAACCGGCCCAGCAGCGATCCGACGAGCACGGGGTCGGCGCCGATGTTGCTGTACACCCACTGCGGCTTGTAGTTCAGCTTCTGGCCCTGCAGCTGGGTCAGCGCGGTGTAGGAGGGCACGTTGAACCCGATCACGAGGTCGGCGTTCGCGGCCTGCAGCGCCGACATCTGCGGCCCGATGTCGGTGTTGCCCGGGGTGTAGCGCTCCACCGCCACGATCTGCTTGTCGAGGTACCGGCGGATGCCCCGCTCGGCGTCCGTGCCGACGTCGTCGTTCTGCAGGAAGAGGCCGACCCGCGCCTGCGGGAAGGTCTTGGCGACGTGGTCGGCGAGGATCTTGGCCTCGACCTCGTAGTCCGGCTGCCAGCCGAAGGTCATGGGGTGCTTCTGCGGCTGGTCCCACAGCAGCGAGCCGGAGGAGACGAAGAGGTCGGGCACGCCCTCGGTGTTGAGGAAGTCCACCACGGCGCCGTGGGTCGGGGTGCCGAGGCCGCCGAGGATCGCGAAGACCTGGTCCTGCAGCACCAGCTCGTTGACGACCTGGCTGGTCTGGGTGGGGTTGTAGGCGTCGTCGCGGAAGACGTAGTCGATCTTCCGGCCGTTGACGCCGCCGTGCGCGTTGACCCAGTCGAAGTAGGCCTTGGTGCCGGTCGGGATCTCGCTGTAGCCCGGCGCGGCGACCCCGGTGAGCGGGAAGTGCGAGCCCACCTTGATCGAGTCGGCGGTGATGCCGACGGTCGAGCCCTCGCTCTGTCCGCCGCCGCCCGAGCCGGAGTCGGGCCGCCCGCCCGCCCCGCACCCCGCGAGCGCCAGGACGGCGCCGAGGGCGAGGGCCACCAGCGCCCGCACCCGCCTTGACCTGCGCATCAGGACCTCCCTGTCCTCTCCTCCGGCGCCTCGGCCGGAGCGGTCGTGCGTGCGTGCCACCGGGCGCGCACGGTCCCCACCACGCCGCCGGGCGCGAGCAGGATGACGAGGATGAGCACCGCGCCGTAGACGAAGGGCGCCAGCTGCGCGGACTGCACGTCGCTGAGCCCGGCCGAGGCGCCGAGGTTGGTCACCGCGGGCGGCAGGAACACCAGCAGCGCGCTGCCCAGCACGGCGCCGAACAGGCTGCCGAGCCCGCCGAGGACCACCGCCGTGAGGAGCGAGATCGACAGCACGATGGTGAAGCCGGTCGGCGCGGCGAGGCGGACCACGACGCCGAGCACGCCGCCCGCGAGCCCCGCGCACGCGGCGCTCACCGTGAACGCCAGCACCCGCACCGGGCTGAGCCGGATGCCGGCCAGCTCGGCCGCGACCTCGTCGTCGCGCACCGCGCGCCAGATCCGGCCGATCCGGCTCGCGGCCAGGTTGGCCAGGAGCAGGAACGCCACGATCGCGACGGTCCAGCCCACGTAGGCGAGGTACTTGGCGCTGCTGGTCTCGTTGGCGGACAGGAAGTAGACGGCGTCGGCGAACCACTCCGGGGCGCGCGGCGACGGGACCGCCAGGCCCTGCTCGCCGCCGAGCGCCTCGTCGAAGTGGATCGCCAGGCCGGGCACCGCCACCGCGAACGCCAGGGTGGCGCCGGCCAGGTAGGGGCCCTTGAGCCGGGACGCGGCCGCCCCGACGATCACGCCGACCACCGCCGTGACGCCCGCGGCGATCACCAGCACCACCAGCAGCGGGATCCCGGCCGGCAGCAGCAGGCCGGCCGTGTAGGCCCCGACGGCCATCAGAGCGCCGTGCCCGAGCGAGATCTGTCCGTTGAGCCCGGTCAGGACGGTCAGTCCCGCGGCGGCGATCGCGTAGTACGACATGGTCGCGAACTGGGAGTTGCGGAACGGGCCGGTGAGCTCCAGCAGGAGCACGACGACGACCAGTGCGACGAGGGCGAGCAGGGCGTGCCGGGCGAAGGTGGCCCGGGGCCGCAGGCGGGCGGCGAGCCCCGCCCAGCGGCCCGGCTCGCGGCCCGACCGCGGTGCCGAGCCGGCCTTCTCCGTCGGCCGCACCGGGGTGGCCATCAGACCCTCCGCGCCGCGGTGCGGGCGAACAGGCCCTGCGGCCGGACCAGCAGCACCGCCACCAGCACGGCCAGCGCGGCCAGCGGCACGAGGTCGGCGCCCACGTAGCCCGTGACCAGCGCGAGGATCACGCCCATCGCCAGCCCGCCGACGACGGCGCCGCCGGGGGAGTCGAGCCCGCCCAGCACGGCGGCCACGAACCCGTTGACGATCACGGTGTCCATGTACGCCGGCCACACCAGGCTGCCGCTCGCGATCAGCACGCCCGCCAGCGAGCCGACCAGCGCGGCCAGCGCCCAGCCGAGGGTGAGCATCCGCCCGACCGGCACGCCGAGCAGCCGGGCGACCTCGCCGTCGAACGCCGAGGCGCGCATCCGCAGGCCGACGTCGGTGAAGCGGAACAGCGCGACCAGGCCCAGCAGCACCACGGCGACCGCGCCGATCGTGATCAGCATGCTCGGGGTGAGCGCGACCGTCACGCCGCCGACCGAGAAGCCCTCGAGCCCGGCCGGGGCGGGGAAGGACCGGAACTGGGCGCCGAAGAGGATCGACGCGAGCGCCTGCAGCGCCACGAACAGGCCGAGGGTCACGATCACCGCGCCCAGCTCGTTGTGCGGCCCGACCCGGCGCACCACCACGCGCTCGACGCCGGCGCCCAGTACCAGGCCGCAGGCGAGGGCCACGAGCAGCCCGACCCACCAGCTCCCGGTCGACTCGACGACCAGCAGCGCGAGGTAGGTGGTGAAGGCGGCCATCGCGCCCTGGGCGAAGTTCACCACCCGGGTCGCCCGCCAGATCAGCACCAGGGCCAGCGCGAACGCGGCGTACACCGCGCCCTGGCCCAGGCCGGTGAGCAGGGTGTTCACGAACTGCAGCACGGGTCTCCTCCCGTCGTGCGGGTCGGCGGCGTGGTCAGAAGCCCAGGTAGGCGTGCCGGAGGGCGTCGTCGGCGGCGAGCTCGGCGGCCGGGGCGCTCGCCACCACCCGGCCGAGGTTCAGCACCACCCCGACGTCGGCCACCGACAGGGCGCTGCGGGCGTTCTGCTCGACGAGCAGCACCGCGAGCCGGGACCCCTCGACCCGCTCGCGGAGCAGTTCGAAGATCTGGGAGACGACCCGCGGGGCGAGGCCCAGCGAGGGCTCGTCGAGCAGCAGGACGTCGGGGCCGCAGGCCAGGGCGCGGCCGATCACCAGCATCTGGCGTTCGCCGCCGGAGAGGGTGTGGGCGTCCCGGCGGCGGCGCTCGGCCAGCGGCGGGAACATCGTGTAGACGTCGTCGATCGCGGTGTCGGCGCGCCCGCGGGCCTTGCCCAGCAGCGCGCCGAGCCGCAGGTTCTCCTCCACGGTGAGCTCGGTGATCACGCCGCGGCCCTCGGGGACGTGCGCGATCCCGGCGCGGGCGATCTTCTCCGGCGCCGCCCCGGTGAGGTCGACGTCGCCGGCGTGCACGCTCCCGGACCGGGCGGGGACCAGGCCGGAGACCGTGCGCAGCAACGTGGTCTTGCCCGCGCCGTTCGCCCCGAGCACGGCGGTGATGTGGCCCGGCTCGGCGGCGACGTCGACGCCGTCGAGCGCGGTGACGGGGCCGTACCCGGCGGTCAGTCCGGTGACCCGCAGGGCGGCGGTGGTGGCCGGCGCGCTCACCGGTGGGCCTCCTCGCCGAGGTAGGCCGCGACGACGGCGGGATCGTCGCGGACGTCGTCGGGCGGGCCCTCCGCGACCACCTTCCCGAAGTCCAGCACCGTGATCCGGTCGCAGACGCTCATCACCAGGTCCATGTGGTGCTCCACCAGCACCACGGCCATCCGGTCCGCCAGGCCGCGCAACAGGTCGCCCAGCTCGTCCATCTCGTCGCCACCCAGCCCGCTCGCCGGCTCGTCGAGCAGCAGCAGCTCGGGCTCGGCGACCAGCGCCCGGGCCAGCGCGACCCGCTTCTGGACGGGGTACGGCAGGCTGCCGGGCAGCTGGTCGGCGTGGTGCGCCGCGCCCAGCTCGCCGAGCGCGGCGAGGGCCCGCTCGCGCAGCGCCCGTTCGTCGCGGTCCGAGCGGCGCAGGGCCAGCAGGCCGGAGAGGAACCCGGCGCGGCGGTGCCGGTCGGCCCCGACCATGACGTTCTCGGCCACGGTGAGCCCGCGGAAGAGCCCGACGCCCTGCAGCGTGCGCGCGATCCCCATGCCGGCCAGCTGGTGCGGGCGCAGCCGGCGGACCGCGGCGCCGTGCCAGCGCAGGGTGCCGGAGTCCGGCCGCACGAAGCCGCAGCAGACGTTGAACAGGGTGGTCTTGCCCGCGCCGTTGGGGCCGATCACGCCGTGCACACCGCGGGGTGGCACGGCGAGCGAGACCTGGTCCAGGGCGACCAGTCCGCCGAACCGCACCGAGACGTCGTCGACGGCGAAGAGGACGTCGTCGCCGCCGCTCCCCGCGACGGGGGAACCGGGACCGGGGGCGGGATCGGCGGGCGGTGCGGTCACGGGCGGGCCTCCCGGGCTGCGACGGCGGTGTCGGGCGGGGTGCATGGCGGGACGGGCACCCGGTTACCCGAAGTGAGGGGGATCACTCGGACGGGGCTCCAGATTGGGCGCCGCGACCAGCGAAGGCCATGGGCGCGGCGCCCAGGATCCGTGTCCGGATCCTGGGCGGAACGCCCGAATGGGTGGACGACCCGTTGTGACCTGTTGCACAGTGGCCGGGTGCGTCCCGTCGACGAGGAGCGGCGCGCCCCGGGCCGCCGCGCCGACGACCCCGGGGCACACCGGCACGGGACCGAACGCCACCGGACCGCCCGGGACCTCGACGAGGCCGCCGACGAGGCGTTGCGCGTGCTGGGCGCCGCCCTGTTCGACGAGCTCGACGCCCTCGCCGACCGGCTGGCCCTGAGCGTCCTGCGGCACGAGCGCTGCTACCTGGAGCTCGACCTGGTCGACGAGCTGCGCCAGGCCTGCCGGGTGAACCTGTTGCGCGGCATCGAGGTGCTGGCCGACGCGGTGCCCGACGGCGTCGACCCCGGCGACACCACGCGGGAGACCGGGCGGCAGCGGGCGCGGCAGGGCGTCCCGCTCGAGGCCGTGCTGCACGCCTACCGGCTCGGCTGCCGCATCCTCTGGGATGCGCTGCGCACGGCCTCGCGGACCCGGTTCGACGGCGCCTACGACGCCGGCCTGCTCGACGCGGCCGGGTTCGTGCTGCGCACCAACGACGGCAGCTCCGCGCTGCTCGTCGACGCGTACCGCCACGAGGAGCACCGGATGCGCGGCCGGGACCTCGGCCGCCGGCGCGCCACGCTCGACGCGCTGCTGGCCGGGCGGGGCCGCGATCCCGGGTTCGCGCGCGACGCCGCGGCGATCCTCGGGCTGCCGTCCGGCGGACCGGTCCTGTGCGTGGTCGGCGGGATCGACCGGGCCGGCTGCGACCCCCTGCGGGACCCGCACGAGACCCTGGCCGCGCACCGGATCGCCTCGTTCTGGATGCTCCGGGAGGACGAGCTGGTGGGGCTGGTCGCGCCGTCGGCGCGGCGGGCGGGGGAGGTGCCGCGGATCCTGGAGGCGCAGGTCGCCGGCCGGGTGGGGCTGTCCGCGGCCGTCGCGGACCTCGGCGCGGCCGACGCGGCCTACCGGATGGCCCGGACCGCGCTGCGCACGCTGGCCGGGCCGGGCCTGGCGGTGCTCGACGACCGGCTGCCCGAAGCGCTGCTCGCCGACAGCCCCGAACTGCTGCCGCGGGTCCTCGACGCCGGGCTCGGCGGACTGCCGGCGCTGCCCGAGGCCGACCGCGCGGTCCTGCTGGAGACGCTGGAGGCGCTGCTCGCGCACGGCGGCTCGCCCACGCACGCGGCGCAGGCGCTGTTCTGCCACCGCAACACCGTGATCTACCGGATGCGCAGGATCGAGGCCGTGACGGGGCGGCGGATCTCCGAGCCGCGCGACCGGCTGCTGCTCAGCCTGGGGGTGATGGCGGCCCGGACCGCCGGTGCCGCCGCCCCGGACGCGCCCGCCCCCGGCGCCGACCAGGACGGGGACACCCGCGGGAGGTGAGGCGTTCACCCGGGCGCCGCCCGCCGTCCGCCCACCGCTCACCCGGGCGCGATGGAGTGCTCCGATGCGGTTGGCGGTCCTCGACCTGGTGGGCACCACGATCGTCGACGGCGGCCTGGTCCTCGACGCGGTCCGGCGCGGCCTCGTGTCGGTCGGCGTGCCGGTCGTCGGCCCGCGGTTCCCGGCCCTGCAGCGGCAGGCCCGAGCGACCACCGACCGCCCGGTCCTGCGGGTCTTCGCCGACCTGCTCGACGGCGACCTGCGGCGGGCGCGGCTCGCGGCCGACGCCTACGAGGCCCACCTGCGGGACGCGGCGGCGCAGGGCCGGGTGCGGGAGGTGCCGGGGGCGGGGGCGGCGATCGCCGCACTGCGCGAGGCCGGCACCACGGTGGCGCTGGCGGGCGGGGTCCGTGCCGAGACGCGGGACGTGCTGGTCGCCCGCGCGGGCCTGGCCGCCGACCTGCTGTTCGCGCCGGCGGACGTCGGCGGGCGCGGGTGGCCCGAGCCGGACCTGGTGCTGGCCGCCGCGAAGGCGGCCGACGCCGAGCCCGCGGACTGCGTGGTCGTGGCGGACTCGACCGCCGGGATGACCGCCGCGGCGCGGGCGGGCGCCGGGCTGGCGCTGGGGGTGCAGAGCGGGGCGCACACGCCCGCGCGGCTGCGGGCGGCCGGAGCCCACGACGTCCTCGGGTCGGTCGTGGAGCTCCCGGCGCGGCTCGGCCTACCCCAGCCGCCGGCGGCCCGGCGGCGGGGTGCGGGGCCGGACGGTCAGCTGGTCTCCTCGGACTCGCTGACCGCGGGCGGGGTGATCCCGTAGCCGCCGCGGTAGAACAGCAGGGGCAGCCGGGAGGCATCGGCGCCAAGGTCCGAGACCCGGCCGAGGACGACGGTGTGGTCGCCGCCGTCGTACTCGTTCCAGAGGGTGCAGTCGATCCAGGCGCTCACGCCCTCGAGCACCGGGGAGCCGGAGGGAGCGGAGTTCCAGGAGACGCCGGCGAACTTGTCCGTGCCGGAGCGCGCGAACCCGTTGCTGTACTCCTGGTGGTCCTCGGCGAGCACGTTCACGCAGAACGACCCCACCTCGCGGATCCGCGGCCAGGTGGAGGACGTGCGCGCGGGGGAGAAGGAGATCAGCGGCGGGTCCAGCGACAACGAGGCGAACGACTGGCAGGTGAAGCCCAGCGGCCCGTCCGGTCCCTGCGCGGTGATCACGACGACGCCCGACACGAAGTGCCCCAGGACGTCGCGCATCGCCTCGGGGGTCACCGGCTGGGGAGTCTCCGTCGTACTCGGCATGCCCCGAGCCTAGGCAGCGTCCGGCCGGATCTCCATGCCTCGCGACAGGGCGGTGTGACACACCCGGCGCGGGCGGCGGGGCGAGATCCACCGATCGGGCCCGCCTGTCGCCGGGGCTCGGGGCGGGCCCGGTCCCAGAATGATCACCGGCCGGCGGCGTCACCGCTCGTGGGGAGCCCGGTGGGCGGCGTCGGCCCCGTCCGCGTGGGGCCCGTGCGGCCCGGCCACGGACGCGACGCGGCCCCGCACCCGATCGGGGTGCGGGGCCGCGTGCGCCGTGTGTCGGTCGGTCCGTAGCGGTCAGCTGGCGTAGGCGCGCAGGCGGTCCGCCCGCTCGCCGACCCGCAGCTTCGCCATGACCTCGCGCTCGATCTGGCGCACCCGCTCGCGGGAGAGCCCGAAGCGGCGGCCGATCTGGTCCAGCGTGCGCGGCTGGCCGTCGTCGAGGCCGTAGCGCATCCGGATCACCGCCTGCTCGCGCTCCTCCAGGGTGCCGAGCACCCGGCGCAGGTCGTCGTGCAGCAGGTGCGAGATGACCGTGTTCTCGGCGTCGGCCGCCTGGTCGTCCTCGATGAAGTCCCCGAGCGGGGCCTCCTCGTCGCTGCCGACCGGCATGTCGAGGCTTACCGGGTCCCGCGCGTGGTCGAGCAGGTCCGCGATCTTCTCCTCGGGCAGCCCGGACTCGGCGGCCAGCTCCTCGTGGGTGGCCTCGCGGCCGAGGCGCTGGTGCATGTCCCGCTTGATCCGGGCGAGCTTGTTGACCTGCTCCACCAGGTGCACGGGCAGCCGGATGGTGCGGGCCTGGTCGGCCATGCCGCGGGTGATCGCCTGCCGGATCCACCACGTGGCGTAGGTCGAGAACTTGAAGCCCTTCGCGTAGTCGAACTTCTCGACCGCGCGGATCAGGCCCAGGTTGCCCTCCTGGATGAGGTCGAGCAGCGGCATGCCGCGGCCCGTGTACCGCTTGGCCAGCGAGACGACCAGGCGCAGGTTCGCCTCGAGCAGGTGGTTGCGGGCCCGCTCGCCGTCCCGCACCACGGCCCGCAGGTCGCGGGCGTAGGCGGCGTCGAGCTCGCGGCCCTCGGCGCGCGCGGTGTCGAGCACGTGCGTCGCGAAGACGCCGGCCTCGATGCGCTTCGCCAGGTCGACCTCCTCCGCCGCGGTGAGCAGCGCGGTCTTGCCGATCCCGTTCAGGTACACGCGGACCAGGTCCGCGGCCGGGCTCTGCGCGTCGAGATCCTCGGCGGTCAGCTCCGGTCGCACGGTCTCCTGGACCTCGTCCACCGTCTCCTCGGTGACCTCCTCCGGCGCCTCGGGGGACGCCGGGACCGCCGTGGTGCGCCCACGGGCCGACTTCTTCACGGCGCCGGAGCGCGAGGACGAGGTACGCTGGCCGGGAACGCGAGCCGGCGCGCGGCGCCGGGTGGGCGCCGTCGCGGAATCGCTACCGGTGCTCCGGCGTGCGGATCCGGTGTGTGCAGGGTCCAGTGCGGGATCCACCGTCGGTGCCACTGTCATGGACGTTCCTCCCCTAACGCGACCCGGGCGGTTCGCCGGTGGGAAAGGCCCTCCGCCGGGGTTCTACAGGGTTGAACGCACGGGTGCGGATAAACGTTCCCGGCTCCGCGCATCCGCCGTGCGGGTGACGGATGCCGGGAACGTCCTCCTGCGTCAGGCGACGCCCGAGATGCCGCTCGTCGAGAGCGCGCGGACCTCCGCCATGAGCGCCGGCCAGTCCCGGTGCAGGGCGTTTCGCCCGGTGAACAGGCCCAGGTGGCCGCCCGCCGCCACCCGCTTCGTGATCGACTCCGCCGGCGTGGACACGTGGTCGGCGATCGCGAACAGCTGCGGCGGCGGGGTGATGTGATCCGTGGCACCCGCGAGCAGGAACAGCGGGCAGGAGATCGCGTCGAGCCGGGCCGGGCGGCCGTCGACCTCGAGCTCGCCGCGCACCAACCGGTTGCGCCAGAACAGGTTCTCGACCAGCCAGAGGTAGAACGCCCCCGGGATGTCCTGGGTGTGCTTGAACCAGTCCTCGAACACGCGGTAGCGCTGCACGTGCGCGGGGTTGTCCACGTCGGCCAGCAGGCGCAGCTGGCGGCCGATCTCCGCCTGGGGCTGGATCATCACGAAGTTGGCCAGCACCGCGGCGCCGGCCATCGTGCCGCCGTTGGCCGCGACCAGGGCCCGGTACGGCGCGAGGCCGAACCTCCCGGCGAGGGCCTGCGTCGAGGCCGCGATCACCGAGTCGCCCGCGTGGAAGTCGATCGGGGCGCCCGCCAGCGTCAGCGTGTGCACGCGCTCCGGGTGCAGGGTCGCGTAGATGGTGGCCAGCCAGCCGCCCTGGCAGTCGCCCACCAGGTTGGCCCGCCCGCCCATCCGGCGGATGGAGCGGTCGATGACCTCGATGTAGTCCGTGATGGTGACCCGCTTGGTCGCGGGCGTGGCCGGGCGCCAGTCGAGGGAGTACAGCCGGGTGAGCCCGGACTCGCGCAGCGCGGTCAGCTGGCTCTGGCCCGGCGCGAAGTCGACGACCGTCGAGCTGTGCCCCGCCTGCGGCGGCAGCACCAGCGTGGGGACGACGGGGTCGGCGCGGTCCTCGTCCGCGGTGAAGTCCCGCAGTACCGCGAAGTCCGTCTCGAGCGTGATCCGGTGCGGGAGGTGCCAACGCGGCTCGGCCCGGTCGAGCACGGTCGTCCACCACAGGCCCGTGCGCGCGGGGGCCGACCACGGGCGCCGGGCGAGCGACCACCAGGCGGCGCCGGCCGCCTTGCCGGCCTCGGCCAGGCTGCGCGCCGCCGTCTCCGTGCCGTAGCGGAGGAGGAACCGGTAGGGGTGGTCGGCGGCGGGGCCGCCGACCGGGGTGCCCGCAAGCTCCTCGGTGCCGATGCGCTCGAGGGTGCTCTCGCCCGTGTCTCCGGACAGCGCGCTGGTCATAGGTCGTCTCCCATCGCCGGTGATGTCGACCGTCGTGTGCTACTCGACGGTAAGTCGTGGTGGGTATCCCGAGCAACCGGGGACCTACCCGGGAGTAGTGCTTGCTATGCCAAGCGCAGGTGACGGGGCTTACGAAGTGACGTGGATCTGTCGCCCCCCGCTACCGGGGAGTACCCCCCACCATGGGGCGACCGCCCGCCGGAGAGCCCGATCGGCCCGGGGCGGGCACAAGCCGTTTCAAGGGGGAGGCCACCGCCGATGACGTCCAGGAAGACACTCGCAGCAGTCCCGCCGGCCGCGGACGCGCCCGGAACGGACGCGCCGTCCGACCGGGCAGGGGCCGAGGAGCGTGCGCGCCGGGTGGTCGGCTCGGTCGCGGACGCGGTGAAGGAGAGGCTCGACCCGCGCACCGTCGCGGCCCGACTGGACCCGATCGGTTTCGTGCCCGCGCTCGCGGGCGCGGCCAAGGCGGTCGCCACCCACCCCGGCACCGCCGCCAAGGTCGGCCTCGGCTGGGGCCTCGACGCGTCCCGCGCCGGTGCCGTCGGGGCGCTGCGCGCGGTCGGGGCGACGACGGCCGGCCCGGCCGTGCTCTCCGAGCGCGACCCGCGCTACAAGGACCCGGTCTGGGAGGAGAACGCCTGGTACTGGTTGTGCCGCCAGGAGTACACGCTCCTCGCCACCCGGCTCCGCGAGCTGGCCGGGGGCCTCGAGCTCGAGCCGGTGACCCGGCGCAAGATCGACTTCCTGGTCGCGCAGCTCATCGAGGCCGCCGCGCCGCCGAACTGGCCGGCCGGCAGCCCGGGCATGGTGCAGAAGGCCTTCGAAACCGGCGGCCGCAGCCTGGTCCGCGGCGCCCGCAACGCCCTGCGCGACCTCGTGCAGAACCGCGGCCTGCCCCGGCAGAACACGCCGGGGGAGTTCGTGGTGGGCGAGCACCTCGCCTCCACCCCCGGCAAGGTGGTCTACCGCAACCGGCTGATCGAGCTGATCCAGTACGCCCCGCAGACCCCGCAGGTCCACGCGATCCCGCTGCTCATGAGCCCACCGTGGATCAACAAGTTCTACATCATGGATCTCGCCCCGGGGCGCAGCCTCGTGGAGTGGGCCGTGCAGCACGGACACACCGTGTTCATGATCAGCTACCGGGACCCGGACTCGACGCTGCGCGACCTGACGGTGAGCGACTACCTGCTCGAGGGGCCGCTGGCCGCGCTCGACGTCGTGCAGGAGATCACCGGTGCGCCCAAGGTCAACGTCGCCGGGCTGTGCCTCGGCGGGACGATCGCGGCGTCGATGCTGGCGTGGCTCGCGGCCCGCGGCGACGACAGGGTCAACAGCCTCACCCTGATGAACACCCTCCTGGACTTCACCGGCCCGGGCATCCTGGGCGTGTTCACCGACGAGGCCACCGTCGCCCGGCTCGAGCGGACCATGCGCAAGGACGGGTACCTGCCCGCCTCGAGCATGAAGATGACCTTCGACCTGCTCCGGGCCACGGACCTGCTGTGGCGCTACGTCGAGGCCAACTGGCTGCAGGGCCGCGACCCCGAGCCGTTCGACATGCTCACCTGGAACGCCGACTCGACCCGGATGCCGGCCGAGATGCAGGCCGAGTACCTGCGCACCTGTTACATCCGCAACGAGCTGGCCGAGGGCAAGCTCGAGCTCGCCGGCGAGCGGCTGGACCTGCAAAACGTCCGCCAGGACGCCTACGTCATCACCGCCGAGCGGGACCACATCGCGCCGTGGGAGTCGGTCTACCTGGGTGCGCGCCGGCTCGGCGGCACCGTGCGGTTCGTGCTGTCGAACTCCGGGCACATCGCCGGGGTCGTCAACCCGCCCTCGCCGAAGTCGCGGCACTGGTTCACCGAGCAGTCCGAGCTGCCGGAGACCGCGCAGGACTGGCGCGACGACGCCACCGAGCAGCGCGCGAGCTGGTGGGAGGACTGGGCGAACTGGGCCGAGCAGCACGGCGGCGACAAGGTCGCCCCGCCGTCGCTGGGCTCCGACGCGCACCCCCCGCTCGGCGACGCGCCGGGCACCTACGTGCTGCGGAGCTGACGTCCCGTCGACCGGGGCCGCGACACCGCGGCCCCGGATCGGGAAGACTGGGGGCATGACGACGGGTGGCGGTGCCGGTCCGGCCGAGGACCGGGTGCGGGACGGGGGCTGGTCCGATCAGGTCAACGCGCTGGGCGGGTTCATCCGCGCCCAGCGCCAGATGGCCAAGCTCTCGCTGCGCGAGATGGCCTCCATGACCCGGGTCTCGAACGCCTACCTGAGCCAGGTGGAGCGCGGGCTGCACCAGCCGTCGCTCAAGGTGCTGCACTCCATCGCCGACGCGCTGCACCTCAACACCGAGCAGCTGCTGCAACAGGCCGGCTGGGGCGGGGGAGCCGGGGCCGGCGCAGCCGCGGCGAACGGCCGCGCCGAGGCCGCGGCCGACGAGGCCCCCGCCGGCCCGTGCTCGGTCGAGGAGGCCGTGCGCGCGGAGTCGCGGCTGACCGAGGAGCAGAAGACCGCGCTGCTCGGGGTGTACCGGAGCTTCCTGGAGTCCTGACGTGCGCCGGTTCGTGCCGTGACCCGGCCCACGACCAGCTTTGATTGACATACTTAACGCCGCTGCGTAGTTTAGGTAGCGCGACGCCGATCGGCGTGCGCCACCAGAACTCTCCGAGACACCCGCCCCGCACGAAGGGGCAGAGGAAGGGAGGCCGGGATGGCCGGCACCAGCGAGAAGCTCACCGACTTCGCCAAGCGCGGCCAGGAGGCCGTCAGCTCCGCGTTCGACGCCTGGACCGACGCCGTCGGCTCGCTCACGTCGTTCCGCCCCTCGGCGGCCGAGGCGCAGAGCCTGCTCGACAGCTCGTACGGCGCGGCGGAGAAGGTCCTCGCCAGCCAGCGCGACTTCGCCAAGAGCGTGCTCGAGGCGGGCGTGCAGGTCGTCGAGACCGTGGGCGAGCAGGCGGACAAGGTCTCCGCCAAGGCCCGCACCACCGCGACCCGCAAGACCACGCCGACCGTCTGACCTGCGGGTCAGGTCTCGACGATCACCGTGAACGGGCCGTCGTTCACCGACGCGACGGCCATGGCGGCGCCGAAGCGGCCCGTCTCCACGTGTGCACCCCGTGCGCGCAGGGCCGCCACCACGGCGTCGACCACCGGCCCGGCCACCTCCGGCCGGGCCGCGGCGGACCACGAGGGCCTGCGGCCCTTGCGGGTGTCGCCGTAGAGCGTGAACTGGCTGACCACGAGCAGCGGGGCGCCCGCGTCGGCGCACGACCGCTCGCCCTCGAGCAGCCGCAGCTCCCAGAGCTTGCGTGCCATCCGCTCGACGTCCTCGTCGCCGTCGGTGTGGGTCACGCCCAGCAGGACGAGCAGGCCCTCGCCCTCGATCACGCCGACGGTCCGGCCGTCGACGGCGACCGAGGCGCCGCGGACCCGCGAGGCGACCGCCCTCACCGGGCGGCCCCGGCGGGGAGCAGCACGCCGTGCCGCACGAACTCGCGCACGGCGGGCAGGGCGGCCTGCACCAGGGCGTCGACCGGGCGGTCGTGGGCGAAGGACAGCAGCGCGAACAGCTCCGCCAGGGGCAGCGCGCCCGAACATCCCGCGAGCAGCGCGGCGGCGGGCTCGTCGACCTCGTGCCGCCACTGCGGCCCGTCGGCGAGCACGACCGCCGCGCCCGCGTCCGACCAGCCCTCGTCGCCGGCCACGGCGTAGCGCTCGAGGGTCGCGCTCGGCGAGAGCGTGAGCCGGGCGCCCAGCAGCGCCTCGTCGCGGGCGTGGTTCCGCAGCCAGTCGACGCGGTCCAGCCAGCCCGCCATCTCGGCGTTCAGCGGGTCGGCGAGCTCGCCCGGCAGGTCCTCGACCACGACCTCCGGGGCCCGCCCGTCGGGCACCGTGCGCAGCAGCAGGAACCCGAACCCCACGGCCTCGACGCGCTCGGCCTCCAGCCAGTCCAGCCAGGCCGCCGCCTGCGCGCGGGTGGCGGGCGCGGACAGGTCCAGGCCGGCATCGCGCTGCCAGGTCCCCACGTGCAGCGCCGGGTCGGTCACCTCGCGCTGCACGATCCACGCGTCGCAACCCTCCGGGACCCACGACCGCACCCGGTCCGGCCAGTCCTCGCCGCGGACGTGCAGCCACGAGCCGAGCAGCTGGGCGCGCCCGCCGGGCCGCAGCCGGGCGGGCAGGTCGCGCAGCAGCCCGGCCAGGGCGGCGTCGCCGGCCTGGCCCGAGTCCCGGTACACGTACTCGACCCGCGCCGGGCCGGGCACGAACGGCGGGTTGGAGACGATCGCGTCGAACCGCCGGTCGGACACCGGCGCCAGCCAGGGGCCCTCGACGAGGTCCACGTTGCGCACGCCGGACAGGGCGAGCGTGGCCCGCGCCGTCGCCAGGGCCCGCGGTGCGACGTCGGTCGCCGTGACCCGCCCGGAGAACCGGCTCGCGTGCAGGGCCTGCACCCCGCACCCCGTCCCGAGGTCCAGGGTGTCCCGCACCGCCGTCCGGACCAGCGACGACGCCAGCGTCAGCGACGCCCCGCCGACCCCCGTCACGTGGTCGCGGTCCTGCCGGGCCGCCGGCGTGTCCAGGTCGGACAGGACGTACCAGAGGGCCTCGCCACTGGCGTCCTCCTCGCCGTAGGGGCGCAGGTCCATCGCCGCGCGCACGCCGTCGGGCGTCCGGGTGAGAAGCCCGCCCGCGACGAGCGCGTCGAGCCCGGGCAGCGGCGGCGCGGCCTCGGTGCCGCCCAGGAGGAACAGCCGGACCAGCGAGCCGAGGCCGCCCGCCTCGCGGGTGGCGCGGGCGGCCGCCTCCGGCTCGCCGCGGGTGAGGGCCGCGTGGGGCCCCGCACCGAGCAGGTCGCGCACGCCGGTGGTGGTGAAGCCCTGCTCCAGCAGGGTGTCCCGCAGCCGGGCGCAGAGATCGTCGGGCAGTGCCGGGGAGGGAGCGGCGGCGTTCATCGGGACCCATCCTCACCGATGCCGGTTCGTGCAGGTCACCCGGTACCGTGGCCCCGTGCTGAGCCTCTCCCAGGACGCCGCCGCCGACGCGCTGCTCGACCGCGACCCGCTGGCCCTGCTCACCGGCATGCTGCTCGACCAGCAGATCCCCATGGAGCGGGCGTTCGCCGCGCCTGCGGAACTGGCCCGCCGGCTCGGCACGGACACCCTCGACGCGGGGCAGATCGCCGGGTACGACCCGGAGAAGCTGGTCGAGGTCTTCGCCGAGAAGCCCGCGCTGCACCGGTACCCGCGGTCGATGGCGGGCCGCGTGCAGGCGCTGCACCAGGCGATCGTCGAGCGCTACGACGGCGACGTCACCGGCATCTGGTCCGACGCGGCCGACGGCAGGGAGCTGTTCCGCCGGCTGTCGGCGCTGCCCGGGTTCGGTACCCAGAAGGCGCAGATCTTCGTCGCACTGCTCGGCAAGCAGCGCGGGGTCACGCCGGAGGGGTGGCGCGAGGCCGCCGGCAGCTACGGCGAGGAGGGCTCGTTCCGGTCCGTGGCCGACGTCCGCGACCCCGGGTCGCTGGAGAGGGTCCGCGAGTTCAAGCAGGCGGCCAAGGCGGCGAAGAAGGCCGGGAAGTAGGCGGGGAAGCAGGCGGGGGAGCAGGCGGGGAGGCAGCGGACCGCGGAGTGCGGCGCGGGACACGCCCCGCACCGTGATCGACCCGCAGTAGCATCGACCCCGTGCACAAGGTCCCGACCGACCGCCGCGAGATGCGGGTCATCGACCCGGATCAGGTGTGCGACGCGACGGCCGTGCTCGCCGACACCGAGCAGGTCCAACACGCGGCCACCGTCCTCGACGCGCTCGGTGAGGTGAACCGGCTCTCGATCCTGCTGGCGCTGCAGCACGCCGGCGACCTCTGCGTGTCCGACCTCGCGGTCGCCGTCGGGATGAGCGACAGCGCGGTCTCGCACGCGCTGCGACTGCTGCGCGCGCACGGCATGGTCACCGCGCACCGGGAGGGCAGGCTGGTGCGCTACCGCATCTCGGGCGGGCTGGCGAAGCGGCTGCTCGAGGTCGTGTCCGAGGAGGCCGTCGGGCCGGTGCGGCTGCACGCCCACGGTGCGCACGACGAGTCCGAGGGCGCCGGTCCCGAGCCCGGGCGGGCGGGCTGACCCGGTCGAGCGGTCACTGCTCGAGCACCGCCCGATCGGGGCAGGTCGGGCATCGCCTGTGGGCCGACGGGGTGGTCCGTCCCGGGAGTGTTGCGCAACGCAATCCGCTGCCGGGTCGACGCGCGTACCGTCGGGGCGAGTGACACGATGGGGAAGGAGGTGGTCCGGTGACGACCGAACCCAGTCGCTCGACGGGACGGGACTCCGATCCCGTGCTCATCACGGATGCGCAGCGCTCCTACGAGGAGGAGCTCGCCACCCGGAAGCGACGCTACAAGATCATGATGGGGATGCGCATCCCGTTCATGATCCTCGCCGCCGTCTTCTACCACATCCCGTGGCTCGCGGTCACGCTGCTGGTCATCTCGATCCCGCTGCCGTGGATCGCGGTGCTCATCGCGAACGACCGGCTGCCGCTGAAGACGGAGAAGGTCAACCGGTACCGGGGCGAGCGGCTCGAGCTGGAGTCGAAGGAACACCCGGTCATCGAGAGCGGCAACAGCACCTGAGCAGCCCGCCGCTCAGTTGGCGAGCTGCACGGCGACCTCAGCGGCGAGGCGGGCGTTCGCGCGGACCAGCGCGACGTTGGCGGCCAGGCTGGCGCCGTCGCTGGCCGCGTGGAAGTGCTCCAGGAGCGCGGGCGTCACGTCCTTGCCGGTGATCCCGCGCTCCGCGACCAGCCGCAGGCCGTCGGCGAGCAGGCGTTCGTGCAGGGCGGCGTCGAGCTCGTCGGCCTCGGGAACGGGCTGCGCGAGCAGCATCCCGGATCCGGGGCCGAGCACGGTGTGCGCCCGCCAGGCCGCTGCGGCCTCGGCGGCGGACTCGACCCGCCAGGGGACGGGGAAGCCGGCGTCGCGCCGGTAGAAGCCGGGGAAGCGGTCGGTGCGGTAGCCCAGGACCGGCACCGACGAGGTCTCCAGCACCTCCAGGGTGGCCCCGACGTCGAGGATCGACTTCACCCCCGCGGACACCACCAGCACGGGCGTCACGGCGAGGGCGGGCAGGTCCGCGGACACGTCCCAGGTCTCGCGGGCGTCGCGGTGCACCCCGCCGAGCCCGCCGGTGGCGAAGACCCGGACCCCGGCCAGGGCGGCGAGCCGGGCGGTCGCGGCGACGGTCGTCGCGCCGGAGCCGCCCAGCCCGGCGGCGACGCCCAGGTCCCGCACCGACAGCTTCTCCAGCCCGCCGGCGCACACCCGGTCCAGCTCGGGAGCCTCCAGACCGACGTGCGGGCGCCCGTCGAGCACCGCGATCGTCGCCGGCACGGCCCCCGCGGCACGCACCTCGGCCTCGAGCTCGTCGGCCACCTCGCGGTTGCGGGGTGCGGGCAGCCCGTGCGCCAGGAGCGTGCTCTCCAACGCGACCACGGCACCCCCCGATCCCAGTGCGGCGCGGACGGCGGGTGAGAGCACGAGGTCGGGCACGTGGGGCATCATGGAGCACATGCCCACCCAGACGCTGCCCGACGTCGAGACCCGGCCCCAGGGGACCGACTCGACCGGCTCGGACGAGCCGAAGATGTTCCACTACGTGAAGAAGTCCAAGATTGCCGAGAGCGCGGTCCTGGGCAACATGGTGGAGGCGCTGTGCGGGGAGCGGTTCCCGGTCACGCGTTCGCCCAAGCCGGGCTCGCCGGTGTGCCCGGACTGCAAGAAGATCTACGAGGGCCTGCCCAAGGGCGACGGGGGCGAGTGACCGCCCGCGGCGCGGCCTAAGGAACCACGGGCAGGAGCCCGGCGAGGATCCTGCGGAGCGCGGTCGGCAGCGGGTCGCCGCCGGCCGGCCCCGGGTCGAGCGCGGCCAGGTGGGGATGGTTCCCCTGCGCCACGACGTGGGCCGCGAACCGGGCGCTGCGCCTCGCGTCCACGGGGGAGGCCTCGGCCTGCGCGGCCGCGGCCACCACGGCCTGGAGCATGGCCAGGGCGACCAGCTTGTCGCCGTCGGGCGCGGGGTGGTCGGCGAGCACGGCGAGGACGTGCTCGGTGAGGTCGAGCCCGCGCGGGCCGGCCACGGGCCGGGTGAGCACCAGCCCGGGCAGCCAGGGGTGCCGGCGGTGGATCTCCCGCGCCTGCAGGCCGACGTCGACCAGGTCGTCGAGCCACGCGCCGGTCGGGGCGCCGAGCCGGTACTCGCCCGCGACGTGGTCGGCCATGAGGTCCAGCAGGTCCTCGCGGGTCTCGACGTACCGGTAGAGCGAGCCCGCGCCGGTGCCCAGCTCGGCGGCGACATGGCGCATCGACACGCCCGCGAGCCCGTCGCGGTCCGCCACCCGCACGGCCGCCTCGGTGATCTCGGCCCGGCTGCGGCCCGCCGGCCGCCCGACGCCGGAGCCCTCCGGGCGCATCCAGATCAGGTCCGGCGACGGCATGCGCACCTCCTTCGCGAACAGCGTACGCACTGCAGGTCCGCGTCCTACTCCGCCGGCCGGTTCCGGCCCGTGCGCCGCGTGGGCGTGGCCGCGCGCGGGTCCTCCGGCCAGTGGTGCTTCGGATAGCGGCCGCGCAGCTCGGCGCGGACCTGCGGATACCCGGTGTCCCAGAAGGACTCCAGGTCGTCGGTCACGGCGGCGGGCCGTCCGGCGGGGGAGAGCAGGTGCAGCAGGACGGGGACCCCGGCGATCCGCGGCGTGGCCGTCCACCCGAAGGCCTCCTGCACCCGGACGGGCAGGACCGGGCGGTCGCCGGAGTAGTCCACGGCGATCCGCGACCCGCTCGGCACGGTGATCCGCTCCGGGGCGAGCTCGTCGACCCGGCCCGCGAGCGGCCAGCCGACCAGGCCGCGCAGGGCCGCCCCGGCGTCGACGGCGGCGAGATCGGCGCGGCGCCGCGCGGACGCCAGCGGCGCCGCGAGCCAGCCCGCCGGGTCGGCGGCCCCGGCCAGCAGGTCCTCCTCGGCGACGCCCGGCCAGTCGCCGCCGAGGGTGCGGTGCAGGAAGGCGAGCCGTGCGCGCAACGCCCGGTCCGCGGCCGACCAGCGCAGCAGGCCCGTGCCCTCGGCGCGGAGCCCGGCGACCAGCGCCTCGCGGACGAGGGCCGGGTCGGGATCGCGCAGCGCACGCTCCTCCAGCACGATCGCGCCGAGCCGGCGGACCCGCCGGGCGCGGACGTCGCCGTCGGTCCACGCGACCTCCTCGGCCTCGGTGAGCAGCGTCGCGGCCACCTCCTCGGCGAGCGCCCGGTCGGCGGCCGCGGCCAGCCGCACCCGCCCGTGCACCGCGCCGGGCGTGCGGTCCGCGACCGCGACGGCGAGCCACTCCTGCGCGCCCAGCTCGGCGTCGGCGACCTCGACGGCCGTGCCGCCCGCCATGAGGAACACCGGCGCCTCCCCGGACCGCCGTCGTGCGATCCGCTCCGGATGGGCCAGGCCCGCCACCAGTGCGGCCTCCCCGCGTCCGGCGCCGCGGGCCGCCCGCGCCCCGGGGACGAGCCGGGCGAGCCGCGCCGCCTCGGCCCGCCACCGCCCGGCCGCGGGGTGCCCGCCGCCGCGGAGCCGGCCCAGCTCGGCGGCGAGGTCGGTGCCGGAGGCGAGGGTGTCGTCGTCGAGCAGGGCGACGATCTCCGCCGCGGCCCGCGACCCGACGGCGGCGGCGCCGTCGAGCAGGGCGCGGGCCAGCCGGGGGTGCAGCCCGAGCCCGGCCATCCGCTCGCCGCGGGGTGTGGCGGCGCCGCCGGCGTCGACCGCACCGAGCGCCCGCAGCACCTCGCGCCCGGCCGCGAGCGGGCCATCCGGCGGGGTGTCCCACCAGCGCAGACCGGACCCGTCCGGGGTGCCCCAGACGGCGAGGTCGAGCGCGAGCCGGGTGAGGTCCGCGGTGCGGATCTCCGGCTCCGGGAAGGGGGCGAGCACCTGCCCCTCGGGCCAGCAGCGGTACGCCTCGCCCGGCGCCTCCCGGCCCGCCCGTCCCGCCCGCTGCTCGGCGACGGCCGCGGACTCCGGGATCGTCACCAGCCCGGCCAGGCCCCGGCGGTGGTCGACCCGCGGGACCCGCGCGAGCCCCGAGTCGACGACCGCGCGCACGCCCGGCACGGTCAGGCTCGACTCGGCGATCGAGGTCGCCAGGACCACCCGCCGCCCGTCGCCGCGCAGGGCCGCGTCCTGCTCCGCCGGCCGCAGCCGGCCGTGCAGCGGCAGCACCGGCACCCCGAGCCCGGTCAGCAGCCCGGCCAGCGCGGCCTCGGTCCGGCGGATCTCCGGCACGCCCGGCAGGAACGCGAGCACCGCGCCGTCCGTCCGGTCGAGGGCCGCGCGGACGCCGCGCGCCACGCACGCCTCGATCCGCTCGCCCCGCTGCGGCGGCAGGTGCCGGACGGCGACCGGGTGGGTGCGGGCCTCGACCTCCACCACGGGGGCCGGCTCGTCGGCCCCGAGCAGGGCCGCCAGGCGGCCGGCCGCGACCGTGGCCGAGGCCGCCAGCAGCGGCAGGTCCGGGCGGAGCCCCTCGCGCGCGTCGAGCAGGAGGGTGAGCAGCAGGTCGGCGTCGAGGTGCCGCTCGTGGCACTCGTCGAGCACCACGGCCCCGACGTCCGGGAGCTCGGGGTCGCGGGCCAGCCGGCGCAGCAGCAGCCCGGAGGTCACCACCTCGACGCGGGTGTCCGTCGAGGTGCGCGAGTCGCCGCGGACCGAGTAGCCGACCCGGCCGCCGACCTCCTCGCCGAGCAGGGCCGCCATCCGCCGGGCGGCGGCCCGGGTGGCCACGCGCCGGGGTTCGGCGACGACCACCCGCCCGTCGACCGCGTCGGCGAGGGCGAGCGGGACGAGGGTGGTCTTGCCGGTGCCCGGCGGCGCGACGAGCACGGCGGCGCCGTGGGCGGTGAGCGTGCCGGTGACCGCGGCGAGCGCCGCCCGGACGGGCAGGTCGGGGAGCGCGCCGGGATCGGCGACCAGGGCGGGCACGGTCCGCAGTGTGCCCGCCGGACCGGTGAGCGCGGGCGGCGGGCATGCGGACGAGCGGGGCGCGCAGGGCTGCGCGAGGGCCGGGCGCGCGGGCGCCCGCACACGCGGCGGGGCCGGAGGGGCCCGCCGGTCCGGGTGGGTCGGTCAGACCTCGGTGCCGCTGTCGGCGCGGCGCTGCGTGGTGGCCTCGACCGCGGCGCGGGCGCGGGCCAGGTTGCGGCCGACCAGGGCGAGGATGCCGACGGTGCCGCCGATGCTCAGCAGCACGGCCAGCGCACCTCCGGCGCCGCCGACCGCGGCCGCGACGATCACCATGATCAGGGCGACCACGGCGAAGACGGCGCGGGCGAGACGGACCTCGGCGGGCGCGGCGTGGCCGGCGCCGGCGGTGTTCTGGAAGCGGTGGTCGAGATCGGGGAACTGGCCGACCAGGCGACGCTCGAGCTCCTCGAGCTGCTGGCGTTCGGCATCGGTCAGGCGCGGGGGGCGGGACTCCGGGACGCTCACCCTTCCTGCATACCCCTGACGTGCGGATCCCGACACTCCAGGGGCGTCCGGTCCGTCACCCGTTCGGTGAACAGGCGTCCGCGCGGGGCGAGCGGCCCGGCTCTATCTTAACGAGCGTTCATCACATATCGTCGCGGCATGAGCACCGCTGCCGACTCGTCCCGGGTCGCGGACGCCGCGCGGAAGGTCGTGCAGGAGCACGACCCGACGAGCGTCCCGACGCGGGAGTTCCTCGCCGCCTGTTTCGACGCCGGCCTCTCCTGGGTCCACTTCCCCGAGGGCCTCGGCGGGCTCGGCGTCTCCCGTGGCCTGCAGTCCGTGGCCGACGGGATCCTGCAGGACGCGGGCGGGCCCGTCCCGTTCGCCCTGAACCCCATCGGCTACGGCATGGCCGCGCCGACCCTGCGTGAGCACGCCCGGACGGACGAGCTCAAGCGCGAGTGGCTGCGCCCGCTCGCGACCACCGAGAACATCTGGTGCCAGCTCTTCTCCGAGCCCGGTGCCGGCTCCGACCTGGCCGGGCTGGCCACCTCCGCCGTCCGGGACGGCGACGAGTGGGTGGTCAACGGGCAGAAGGTGTGGACCTCGCTGGCGCACCGGGCCCGCTGGGCGCTGCTGCTGGCCCGCACCGACCCGGACGCGCCCAAGCACAAGGGCCTCACCTACTTCGTCGTCGACATGCAGGGGCCGGGCGTGGAGACCCGGCCGCTGCGGCAGATGACCGGGCAGGCCGAGTTCAACGAGGTCTACCTGAACGACGCCCGCATCCCCGACGCCCACCGGCTCGGCGAGGTCGGCGACGGCTGGCGGGTCGCCATGACCACGCTGATGAACGAGCGCAGCTCGATCGGCGCGAGCGGCAGCCGGCGCGGCACCGGCACGATCGCCGACGCGGTGGCCCTGTGGGCCTCGCGGCCGGACCTGCACACCCCGGTCCTCGAGGACCGGCTGACGAAGCTCTGGCTGCGGGCCGAGGCCCAGCGGCTGACCTCCGAGCGCTCGCGCGCCACGGCGACGGTCGGCGGCCCGGGCCCGGAGGGCTCGGTGGGCAAGCTCGTGGGCGCCGAGCTGAACCAGCAGGTCTACGAGTTCTGCATGGACCTCCTCGGCCCCGAGGGGATCCTGTACGACGACTACACGATGCGGGACATGGAGCGCACGGACGACTGGCGCGGCCCGCTGCAGCAGCGCTTCCTGCGCTCGCGCGCCAACACCATCGAGGGCGGCACCTCCGAGGTGCTGCGCAACATCCTCGGCGAGCGGGTGCTGGGCCTGCCCGGTGACCTGCGCGCCGACGCCGGCAAGCCCTGGAAGGAGATCCCCCGTGGCTGACCAGCAGGAGACCCGGCCGTTCGTCTTCTCCGACGAGCAGCGGGAGCTGCGCACCGCGGTGCGGAAGTTCGCCGCGGACAACGCCGACGAGCAGACGGTCCGGCGGCTGATGGAGTCCGATCCCGGGTTCGACGCCAAGGCCTGGACGCGGCTGGGCTCCGAGCTCGGGGTACTGGGGCTGTCGGTGCCGGAGGAGCAGGGCGGGGTCGGCGGCACGCTCGTCGACCAGGCCGTCGCCGTCGAGGAGCTGGGCGCGACCCTGTACCCGGGGCCGGTGTTCGGCACCGTCGCGCTGGCCATCCCCGCGCTGGTCGCGGCCTCGGACGGCCCGGTGCGCTCGGAGCTGCTCGGCCCGCTCGTGGAGGGCACCCGGACCGCGGCGGTGGCCGTGGCCGACCGCGCGGGGGCGTTCGACCCCGCCGCGGTCACCGTGCGGGCCGCGCGGGCCGGCGACGACTGGGCGCTCTCCGGGACCGTCGAGCGGGTGGTCGACGCGGCCGCGGCGGACGACCTGCTGGTCGCCGCCACCGGCCCGGACGGCGTGGCGCTGTTCGCCGTCGACGCGACCGCCGGTGGGGTCGAGCGGACCCCGCTGACCACGCTCGACCTGACCCGCCGCCAGGCCACGTTGCGCTTCACCGACGCCCCGGCCCGGCTGCTCGCCGGCCCGGACGAGGCGGAGCGGGTGATCGGCCACGCCCTCGTGGTGGGCTCGGTGCTGCTCGCCGTCGAGCAGGTCGGCGCCTCGCAGCACCTGCTCGACCTCACGGTCGAGTACGCGAAGGGGCGGCTGCAGTTCGGCCGGCCGATCGGCTCGTTCCAGGCGGTGAAGCACCGGCTGGCGGACATGCTGGTCGACCTCGAGCACGCCCGCTCGGCGGCCTACCACGCGGTCTGGGCGCTCGGCGACGGCTCGGACGACCCGGCCCTGGCCGCGAGCATCGCGCAGGCGACCTGCTCCGAGGCCTTCTCGCGGATCGCCGCCGACACCATCCAGCTGCACGGCGGCATCGGCTTCACCTGGGAGTACCAGGCGCAGCTGTACTACAAGCGGGCGATCACCGACGCCGCCCTGCTGGGCAGCGCCGAGCAGCACCGGGCGCGGATCGCGCGGCTGGTGCTCGACACGGCGTCGGGCGACGGCGCCCCGTCGATCGCGACCGGCTGACCCACGCACGAACGAACGGCGCTCCCGCTGTGAAGTGAATGGACTGCAGCCGGGCTACGCGGTCTTGTCGAGGGTGACGCGGTAGCCGAGGTTGTGGAGTTGGCCGACGAGTCGGTCGCGTTGGCGGTCGGTGTTGCGGCGGGTGAAGTAGTCGCCGCCGAGGTCGGTGTAGTCGCGGTCATCGGCCAGCAGGTGCCAGCTGATGACCAGGATGGAGTGGGCGACGGCGATGGCGGCTTTCTTCTTCCCGATCCGGCGGGCGAGGCGCCAGAACTGGGCGGACAGGTAGGTGTCGCGGGTCCGCGCGGCGGCCCAGGCGCACTGGACGAGGATCTCGGTCAGCCACACGTCGCCGTGGGTGGTCTTGCCCGAGCCGCGTTTGCCGCCGGTGATGTTGTTGCCCGGGGCCAGGCCGGCCCAGGACGCCAGGTGCGCGGCGGTCGGGAAACGGGTCATGTCGACGCCGATCTCGGCGATGATGGTTTCGGCGGCCCGTTTCCCGACCCCGATGATGGTGTCGAGCCGGTCACGGGCCCGGACGAAAGGGACCCCGGGCTCGCTGTCCCGGTCGGGCCCGGTGTGGGTGGCGAACAGGGTGTCGACGCGGTCGTCGAGTTGGGCGATCGCCTGCTCCAGGGTGCGCGGTGTGTGCCAGCGACAGCCCGATCAGCAGGGCGTGGTGGTCGGTGAACCGGCCGCGCAGCGCCTTGCGTAGCGCGGGGATCTTCTTGCGGAGCTTGCCCTTGGCCAGCTCGGCGAGCACGTTCGGGTCGCGTTCACCGGTGACCAGGGCGGCCAGCATCGCCCGCCCCGAGACGCCCAGGACGTCGGAGGCGACCGAGTCGAGCTTGATCCCGGCGTCTTCGAGGGTCTTCTGGATGCGTTGACACTCGCTGGTGTGGTCCTGGATGAGCCGTTTGCGGTAGCGGGTCAGGTCCCGCAGCTGCCGGATCACCGGCGGCGGCACGAAACTGCCCCGCAGCAGCCCGTGCTCGAGCAGCTCGGCGAGCCACTCGGCGTCGAGCACATCGGTTTTGCGACCGGGCAGGATCTTCACGTGGTGGGCGTTGACCAACATCAACTCCCACCCCTGGCCCTGTCCCGCACGGTCTTCGAGGACGTACCAGATCGGCTTCCAGTACGACCCGGTCGCCTCCATCGCGATGGCGGTGACCCCTTCGGCGGCGAACCAGTCGGCCATCGCCTCCACCGAGGAGGTGAAGGAGGCGAACGTGCGGGTCTGCTTGCGCCGGCCCCGCCCCTCGGCGGCCGGAGTTCGCACGCAGGCGACCACCTCGTCCTTGCCGATGTCGATCCCCGCGCACCGCTCGATCAGCACGTCCACCGTCGGCCTCCCCGCCGTCCCCGGACAGATCCAGGCGGGGCCGGCGGGGCCAACCGATCAACGACGCTGTGAAGCGTGTACGAGATCAACAGTTCGAGGTGCCGGGAAGGCCCCAGGCGTCAGTCTCAGTACCGGGTTCGCACGCACCAAGCGCGAACGAGCACAGCCGACCCCCACCCCGATTCTCATCCCTC
>NZ_JNYD01000025.1 GCF_000717175.1 Pseudonocardia autotrophica
CCCCGGACGAGGCCGAAGCCACCTACTACGCTCGCACACCCCCGCCCGAACACCTCGGAGCGGGACAACCGAGCCTCCACTGAACCCGGGGCGGTTCACCCTGAGCAGGCGGTGTCGGCGATCCGGTTCGCCCACCAGCTCGGCGACCACCCCGATCCGGCGCCGCCCCGCCTGAGGTTCCGGGGGCCGGTCGGACTCAGGCTGGAGTCAGCCCCCACGGCGGCCGCCCGGCGGCCACGCGAATCCGACCGGACTGTCGCTTCAGGCAAAGCACCTTCAAAGCACGACTCGCTCAGCGCCAGCTCCCGGCCCCGTTAACAGTCTCGGCCATGGTCAGGTGGTCGGCCACCGAACCAAGACCGACCATTCCACTCCCCGCGGCCGGTTCGCCGGCCGCGGGGGCGAGCGCGGCGGCGGCCTGGGCGCCGGCCACCCGGTCGCCGGCGGCCGCGGCGGCGCGGGCCGAGAGGCATTAGAGCAGCTCGAGCAGCCTGTCGTCGCGCCTCGTCGCGCACTTCCCGACAACCCTCTCCAGGCCCGATGCTCAGCGTGCTGAGCATCGGGCCTCGGGAGCGTGCCTCAGATGCTGCCGAAGCGGAAGGCCGAGTGTCGGCCCGGGCGCCGGCTATCCTGCTTGGTTCGCCATCGCCGCCCGACCGGCCCAGCAGGCCCAAGCTCGATCGATCGCCACCGGACTGCGCAGCATCTCGCCCGCGCGCTCGATCTCACCATCGGTCAGGTACGTGACCTGCCCCAGCGCCATGGCCTGCAGCTGTAGGGCAGCGTTCTGCTCCATGTAGATCGCGGTCGTGACGATCTCCCGCAGGCTCCGCCCCGCTACCACGCTCCCGTGTCCACGCATCAAGGCCACCCGAGCAGTGCCCAGCGCCGTCGCCAGTGAGCGCCCGGACGCCATCGAGCGCACCAGCATGTCCGTGTCCCCGTCGCCGTCGCGGATGTCCCAAACCGGAACATCCGCCCCGAGCAGTGCGGCCGTGTGCAGTATGGGCCTCAGCGGGACACCGGTGACACCGAACGGGATCACCGAGGGCGAATGGTTGTGGCAGATCGCCGCGACGTCCGGGCGAGCCTCGTATACCGCCCCGTGAATCGCCCGCTCCGCGTAGGGCACGCGGTCGTCGTCATCGGCGCGTTCGCCGTCGAGGAAGAACGCCTGCAGGTCACCCGCGGTCATCTGCTCCGGACTGAGCGAGCGACCGATCACGTAGACGTTCGCGTCGTCCGGATGACGGACACTGACGTGCCCGAACGCGTCGACCACTCCCTCCATGGCCAGGATTCTATTGGCCGCTACCAGGTCTGCCGCCAGCTCCGACGGCAGCGCCGACACCCCCATGAACCGCCTCCTCCATCGATCCGGTTTCCTTACGTGGCACTGTTCTTTAGGCAGTCATACCTGTCAAGTCAGCGGCGTTCGGTCCGGACCGTGCACCGGATGGGCCGCTGCCGGTGGTATTCGACGTTCCGCTTGCCGGTACCTCCGTCCTCCTCGCCCCACAGCAGGGTGACCTCGGCGCCGTCGCGGGCCTCGGCCTCGTCGAGGAAGGCGACGGAGAACCAGCAGCCGAAGTTCACGGTGTAGGCGGCCATGGTCGACATTCCGACCCGGCGATCGCCGATCATCACGGCATCGGCTGGCACACGGGCGTATCTCGGGAGCGGCGTCTCCAGCGACTTCGCTCGGTTCTCCCCGTCGAACAGTGAGCTGCGGTAGGTATCGACGACGTCGTCGTCGTTCCAGATGAGCCACACCTTCTTGCGGTGCGGGCGGTCCACGTCTCTCTCGAGCGCCTCGCGGCCGATGAAGTCGTGGTCGAACCGCACGAGGTGTCCGTATCCGAAGTCGTACGGGGAGACGTAGTAGTCCTCGACGTCCTCGGATGCGTAGCTGCCGCCGATCGACAGCTTCCCCTCGTACCAGTCACCAGGCAGCCACTCCCGGAACGCCTTCGTGCGTTCGCTGGTGTAGATGGCGGGCAGAGGCTGGGCCGGGTAGCCCGTTTCTGTGGCTCCTGTGTAGTAGGCGATGCCACCTGCGCGGACCAGTCCGAACTCCGCGCCCGCCGTGAGCAGCGCGTCCAGCACGGCAGGCCCGTCCTCGGCCGGCCCGAAGATCTCCATGCCCTTCGAGTCGGAGCCAGGCTTCCCGATGACGGTGTGGAACAGGCCCTGCACGCGGCGGCCGGCGATCGTCAGCTCCGTCATGGTGAAGAACTTGGGGAAGGGCAGAGCTCCCCCGTTCACCTTCTCGAGGATGTTCCATGCTTCGGGGCCACCGATCTCGTACCGGTAGAGCCGACGGCCGGTGACGTTGTCCTCGGTGCGCTCGTCGCGTAGGACCTCGACGTTATAGCCTCCGGTCTCTGCCTGGAACTGCACCCAGTTGGCGGCTCCTGCAGGTCCGACCAGGCTCGCTTCCTCTTTGCCGAGGCCGAACAGCACGGTCGTGCCGACCATGAGGCCGTCCTCGGTACACACCACGAGATGCTTCGCCTTACCAGGGCCGTAGGTGGCGAAGCTGTTGGTCCCAGTGTCTGTCAACAGCCTGGTGACGTCGGGGCCGCGGAAGCGGACATCGGTCATGTGGTGGGACTGGTCGAACAGGACGGCCGTCTTCGAGATGGCCTCCTGCTCCTCCTGCCAGTTCGAGTGCACGAGCGGGTACTTGGACTTGAACGGCCCGTGCGGAGCATGCCGCAGCATGCGGACGGGGCCACCCAGTCGAGCGATCTTGGCTTCGAGGCTCTCGCCTGCCATCGTTGTGGTCCTCCTCAGGTCAGGACGTGAATCGACTTGAGCTGCGTGTAGCTCAGCAGCTCGTCGAGCGACTCCTCGCGACCGAGGCCGGAGGACTTGAATCCGCCGAACGGCATGCCGAGGTAGTGCGGGCCGGCGTCGTTGATCCACACCGTCCCCGTCTCGAGCCGCTGGGCGGTGCGGTGCGCGACCCGCAGGTCGTTGGTGTAGACACTGCCGGTGAGCCCGAACCGGACGGAGTTCGCGATCGCCACCGGGTCGTCCGCGTCACCCCATCTGATGACCGAGAGGACCGGGCCGAAGATCTCCTCGGTCGCGACGTGCGACGCCGGGTCGACGTTGTCGAGGATGGTCGGCTCGATGAAGTAGCCGGTGTCGTACTCGGCGGGCCGTCCGCCTCCGGCGGCAACGACAGCGCCGTCGTCGGTGGCCCGGGCAATGAAGTCCAGGACCTTCTCGTACTGCCTCTTGCTGACCAGCGGGCCCTGGTCCATCTCCGGATCGAGGGGGCTGCCGATCGTGTGGCGGGCCAGTAGCGCTCCGATCTCCTTGAGCACCTGGTCCGCGATGGACTCGTGCACCAGCAGTCGTGAGGTGGACCCACAGGACTGCCCGGACCAGGTGAAGTTCATGCCCTTGACCGCGCCCGCCGCGACCTTGGCCGGGTCCGCGTCAGGGAAGGCGATGAGCGCGTTCTTGCCACCGAGCTCGACCGTCACCTCCTTGAAACCGGTGTCGGCGGTGTCGCGCAGGATGCTCTGCCCGGTCGGCTCGCTCCCGGTGAAGCCGATGCGGTTGATCAGCGGGTGCCGGACGAGGGTGCGGGGCACGTCAGGTCCGTTCCCGAGCACGATCTGGAACACACCGGGCGGGAAGACGTCCTTCGCCAGCTCCGCGAGGAGAAGCGCGGACAGCGGCGTGATCTCGGAAGGCTTGAGGATGACGCAGTTACCCGCCACCAGGGGGGCCGCGATGTTCCTTACGGCAAACAGGAGCGGGTGGTTGAAGGGAATGATCTTGGCTACCACGCCCCAGGGCATGCGGGAGGTGAAGTGGACGCCGGTGGGTGTCGCAGGCACCGACTCGCCCTTGATCTCCAGGGCCAGGCCTGCGAAGTACCGCGCGATCGTTGCCGCAGCGCGAACGTCGCCCGCCATCACCCGAATCTGAGCGCCGCCGTCGATCGCGTCGAGCAGGGCGAGGTCGTCGAGGTGCTCTTCGACGACGTCTGCGAGCTTGCGGACGAGCTCGGCGCGTGCGACGGGGCCGCGGTCACGCCACTCCGGGAATGCAGCGTCGGCGTGCTGTACGGCCTCTTCGACCTGGTCGGTCGTCGCGTCCGGCACGGAGGCGATGACCTGCTCGGTGAACGGGCTGGTCACTTCGAGGGTGCGCCCCTCGGGTGCCGGGACGAGCTCGCCGTTGACGAGCATGCGCCACTCTCGGGCGAGCAGCTCGGAGACGCGCTTCTGGTTTTCTGCCTCGGTTCGCATCAGCGAGCACCTGCCTCGACGAGGAGTGGAAGGGTCTGTTCTTGGAACTTGGCCATGTCCTCCAGGTATCGGGGCCAGGAGAGGAGGACGCCGTCGGCGCCGATGTCGGCGAGCTCGATCAGCTTCTCCGCGACGATCTCGCTCGTGCCCACGATGGGACGTCCTGACCAACCGGCGATGAAGTGGTACTTCATCGCCTCCATGACTTCGGCAGGGATCGACTGGTTGTCGCCGATGCCCATGCTGCGCACGAGGTTCTCCGCCCCGGTCCAGTCACCCTTCTCCTGGACGTAGTGGTCGAGGAAGCGTCTGGCCTCCGTTTCCGTGTCCTCCTGGACGACGTAGGCGAGTGTCCAGACGAGGATCTCGCGGCCGTACTCGTCGCGCGCGAGCTTCTTGAACGTGTCGATCTTCGCCTTCACCTCCTCGATCGGCTGTTCACCGAGGCCGGGCTGCACGAAGATCACGTCGCAGTTGCGGGCGCCGAAGTGCATCCCTGCGCCCGAGCCTCCGGCGTTCATGAGCACCGGGCGGGGTCGCTGAACGGGGCCGGGAGAGATCTCGGCCTTCTTCAGGTCGAAGTACTTGCCCTGGAAGTCGATCGGTCCGTCGTGCTCCCACAGCTTGATCATCACGTCGACCCACTCCTGGGCGACGTCGTACCGCTCGTCGTGGGGGCGCTGCTCGATGCCGAACATAGCCATCTCGTCGGAGTTCCATCCGGCGACGATGTTGAGCGCGGCACGACCGTGGGAGATGTGGTCGATGGTCGTGAGCTGCTTCGCGGCGAAGAGCGGGTGCACAGTAGGCACGTGCGAGGTGACGAAGACCCCCGCCTTCTCCGTCGCTGCGCCCACTCCGGCGGCCCAGGCGTAGGGCTCCTGCTGCTCTCCGTTGAAGTTGGTCTCGCCTCCGAACCCGCGCCAGCGGCCGACGGGCACGATGGCTTCGAAGTCCATATCGTCGGCGAGCCGAGCCAGGCTGAGGCCGGCATCCCAGCTGCCGTCGAACACACCGTCGACCGTGGACATCGCACAGCCGCCGCTGACGTTCGTCCCGAACGTTCCCAGGCGTACTTTCCGTTCGCTGAATACCGGGTGCCGGGCGTCGCGCAGTTCGTCTGCGCGAGTGGACAAGCCGTTGGCCACTGCTGACTCCTTTGTGAGGTGGGGCCGCCCGGAGGCGGTCGTGTGAGCGGGACGGACCCGCCGGCATCAGATGACGAACGTCTCGAGCGTCTCGGGGGCGAAGAGATGTGCAGGCTCGGGGGCTTGGACGGCGAGCCCCTGGCTGCGGGAGTAGCGCGTGAACGTCTCGAGCGTCGCGGCGTTGGCCTCGTAGCCGTAGGACCACCAGTCGGCGCCCAGATGCTGCTGCATGAAGGCGTCCTGCGGGTAGGGCCAGGGCAGCATCGAGGTGAGTGCGGCCAGCTCGGACAGCTTCGCGCGGGCGATCTCCTTGCTCAGAGAACACGCCCGGTAGAGCTCTTGCGCGAGCCACGGCTGGCGCTCGTACACGTCGCGCCGGATCACCACGACATGCATGATCGGGAAGATCCCCGTGCCGGCCAGATACTGCTGTTCGACGCTCTCCGGGTCGTCGAACAGCCTGCGCAGCGGACCGGCGGGCCCCATCGCGCTCGGTGTCCGCGCTGAGTACAGCGCGTCGATCTCACCGTCGATCAGCGCCTGGGTGAGGGTACGGTCCGCCGCGAGCGGAACGACGTCGAACTCGGCCGGTAGCGAGAGCTCCACCTTCTCGGTGCGGCCGGGGCTCTCCAAACCCCCGGTCCGGTAGCTCACCTTCGTCATGGGCAAGCCGTGGCGTTCCTCGAAGATGCCGCGGATCCAGACCGCGGCCGTCATCTGGAACTCCGGGACACCGATCCGGCCGCCCGTCAGGTCACCCGGGGTCCGCGCCGTCGAGTCCTCGCGGACGTACACGCCGCTGTGGCGGAAGGAGCGTGACGGGAACACCGGGATCGCGACGAACGGCCCGTCGGGTGCCGTCATGAGGAAGCTGGAGAGGGACATCTCCGCGGCGTCGAACTCGCGGAAACGCATCATCCGGTAGAAGGTCTCCTCGACCGGCAGCGGCAGGAAGTTCAGGTCGACGCCGCGCACCTCCACGGTGCCGTCCGCCAGGGCCTGCATCCGGTCGTACTGCTGGCACGCGAACGTGACACCCAGCCGACTCACTGAGCCGCCTCCATCGCCTTGCGGACCTCGACCGGCGTCCACCAGGGCATGAGGCCGAGGTCCTCGGCGATGATCCCGGACACGATGTAGGAGGCACCACCGGAGATCCCGCCGCCGGGATGCGTCGCCGAACCCGCCATGTAGAGGTTGGGGATGGGGGTCCGGTACCCGAAGTGGTTCCACATGGTCTGGTCGCCGGCGAGTGAGCCGACGAAGATGTCACCGTCGACCATATTGACGATTTCCTTGGTGTAGTCGTTCGGCGTGTAGCACCATGCGTCGACGATGGTGTCGTCGGTGAGGTTGGGCGCGTACTCGCGCCACTTGGCGATGATCTTCTGCGTGATCTCGGCCTTGAGCGGCTCGATGTTCTCGGGATCGCCGCCCGGGGCGTAGGGAACCGCGTACCAGGCGTAGGCGGTGCTGCCACCTTTCGGCGCCTGGGAGGGGTCGAACTGCGTGATGCTTCCGGAGCCGAACGACACCAGGTCCGGGACTCGTCCCTCCGCGACCTGCTGGTGCAGCGTGAACAGCTCCTCCATCGTCTCCGCACCGATGTTGTACTTCAGTGCGTGGTTGATGTTGGGGTTGAACTCTGATCCCACGTACCGCGGCGCCTCGGTCAGCGCGAGGTGGACCCCGAAGAGCCCCCAGGCCGTGTGCTTGAAGCCGTCGACCTTGCGGAGGAACTCGGCGGGCAGCTGCTCCCGTCCCACGAGCTTGTTCCAGGTCTGCGGGACGTCGACACAGCTCGCGACGAACTGCCCAGCACCGACCGTCGTACCATCGGCCAGCTGGACACCCGTGGCCCGACCGCCGTCGACGATGATGCGCTCGACCTCGGCCTTGTTCACGAAGTGGCCACCGGAGCGGATGAACTCCTCCATCAACCCTCGGGCGAGGTTCCAGCTCCCGCCGACGCAGACCTGGTAGCCCGCCGAGAGGTCGAAGCCGCGCACCGCGGCGCCCATCGGGCTCCGCTTCGTCACCGCGTCGTAAAGGACGGTGCCGAACAGCGAGAGCTTGAACAGCATGAGCAGCTGTACCTTCTCGTGCTCGAACAGGTCCTTGACCAGCTCGAGCGGCTGACGCTCGATGATCTCCAAGAAGTCCCGGCCGAGCGCACTCTGTGACAGCAGCGCATCCCGCTCCTTCTCCGGGAGCGGCTCCGAGTAGCGCTCCGCCAGAAAGATGGCGTCGCTGATCCGCTCGGCGCGGAGGTTCCACTCCCGGAACGTCTCCGCGTCCTTATTCGAGAACCTCGCGATCGACGCGATCGTCTCCTCCACGTCGCGGGAGATGACGAGCGAAGTGCCGTCCAGGTGAGGCTGCGCGAACTCGTACTGCGGCGTCACGTAACGCACCGATTCCGACAGGCCCAGATCGCGATACCACGGCGACTCGGTGATGTTGAAGTGGTTGATCGAATGCGGGTTCTGGTAGAAGCCGGGCGGCCCGGGCTCGGTCGTGCTCAGCCCCCCGCCGTACTGGAGCCGCCGCTCGACGATCGCGATCCGGAGACCGAGCTTGGCGAGATAGGTCCCCAGGATCAAACCGTGGTGTCCCGCTCCGACGATCACACCGTCGTAGCTAGTCGGCATCGCCACACTCCCTCAGTGAACTGACTGTTCGGACTTGCGGAACTCTTGTCCATCCTGTCGAACAGATGGCACAGTAGGCACCCGAGCGGGGCAGGTCAACAGAGCCCCGCCGACAGACATCAAGGAAGGCACCATTCATGGCGAGTGAGGTTCTGACGGGCAAGACCGCGATCATCACGGGGTCGGGCCAGGGCATCGGCAGCGAGTTCGCCCGCTCGTTCGCCGAGGCAGGCGCTCAGGTGGTGGTCGCCGACCTGAACGAGGCGAACGCGAAGAACGTCGCGACCGAGCTCTGCGATGGGGGCGGAGTCGCACTAGGCGTCGGGGTGGACGTCACGGACGAGGGCGCCGTGCAGAGCATGCTGGAGGCCGCCGTGGGCGAGTTCGGTCGCATCGACGTACTGGTCAACGGCGCGGCCGTGTTCTCTTCGCTCATCATGCGACCGTTCGAGGAAATCGACTCCGCGGAATGGAGGACCGTCATGGACGTGAACGTGACCGGGGCGTTCCTGTGCTGTCAGGCCGTCGCCCCGGTCATGCGCCGACAGCAGGCCGGAAGGATCATCAACATCTCCTCGGCGACGGTCCTAGGTGGGCGACCGAACTACCTCCACTACGTCACGTCGAAGGCCGCCCTGGTCGGCATGACGCGCTCGCTGGCGCGCGAGCTCGGCTCGTCCGGGGTGACGGTCAACGCGATCATGCCCGGCTCGGTCGAGACGGGGATTCCACGAGACTCGGCACGCCCGGAGGCGGTCGAGAAGACCATCGCGAGCCAATCCATCCCACGAAGGATCACCTCAGCAGACATCTGCGGCTCAGCGGTCTTCCTCGCGTCCGATGCGTCTCGAATGATCACCGGCCAAACGGTCGTCGTCGACGGAGGGACCGAGTTCGTCTGAGCACCTGAGTGACCATGGACTAGCTTCACCATGATGGACGGGAGAATTGCTGAAGTGGCCGAAGCCGACTCCCCCGTCGCCGGCTCCACCAACGGATCGGCGGACAACGCCCTCAAGCTCGTATCGATGCTGGGAGACCAGCAGCAACTCCGGGTGACCGATGTCAGTCGGCACCTCGGCGTCGCACGATCGACCGCTCATCGCCTCCTCCAGATCCTGCAGGCCCATGGCTTCGTCGAGCAGGACAGGGAGACGCGTACGTACCGGGTCGGACCTGCGCTCGTGGCCCTGTCGATCTCGCTCGCCCGGGGTCACGATCTCGCGACCTTGGCCAGGCCCGTCATGACCGACCTGGTCGCTGAGCTGGGCGAGACCGTCCACCTCAGCGTCCTGCGCGGTACCGACATCGTCTTCCTCGAGTCGGTGGTCACCGAGCGGGCGGTGCGTGTCGGGGGGCGTGCCGGCATGACGCGCCCGGCCTACGCCACCGCGGCCGGGCGTGTCCTGCTCTCCGAGGTCGATCTCGAGGAGGTCCACCGCCTCTACCCACACACGCGACTGGAACCGTTGACCCCCCGGACGGTCTCCACACGCGCACAGCTCGACGAGTTGCTCGCCGCCGCGCGGACTGCGGGGTACGCCGCGAGCATGGGAGAGAGCGAGCCAGAGGTCGCCACCGTGGCCGCCCCCGTACGCAGCAGCACCGGGAAGATCGTGAGTGCGATCGCCATCGCCGCCCCTCTGGCCCGCTTCGACGAGCACCAGATTCCCGATATCGCCGCGTCCCTCGTGCGGGCCGCCGGTCGACTCTCCCGTCTGCTCCCCCTCTGAGACCCTTCGCCGTCCGGGTCCCGGCTGTCGCGGGGGCCCGCGTCGCGCTCGGCGGCAGCGAGTCGTCAGGGTCGTGCGTCCGCCGCGCAGATCCCCCGAACCATGGTGGCGGCTGCAACGGTCAGCACTTCTCGATCTCCGCGACGTGCAGGCCGTCGTCGTGCCTCGTGGCGGGGAACTGGTCCCACAGCCGCGCCTCGTGCATCGGGAGAACCCGGCTGACGTTCTCGCCGACGAGCTCGAGCATCTCCTCGGTCACTCGGAGGCAGCGCTCGACGCTGCCCTGGACGCGACCGATCGGCACCAGGGGTTGCGTGCCGTCGAGCCCGCCGAGGTTCTCGTACACATAGGCGACGTCGCCCGCGACGACCCACGGGCGCCCGTCTGCGCCGGTCAGGACGACGTACTGCGATCCCTCAGTGTGACTGGTGAACGCGGGGCGCACGGCGACGCGCGGGGTGACCTGCGCGGCGCCGTCGACCAGCCGAAGCCTGCCCGCGGCGCGTAGGCGGGCCAAGGTGGGCCCGGTGTCGGGGTCGAGACCCGCGCGCAGCCATTCGAGGCGCGGGGAAGCGGTCCACTTCACCGTCCAGTCCTCGACCTCCCGCTCCTGGATCCACACCGTGGCCGAAGGCAGCATCTCGACGGCGCCTGCGTGGTCGAAGTGGTGGTGGGTGAGAACGACGTCGGTGACGTCGGACGGGGCGAGGCCAATCCGGGCAAGCACGACGTCCAGGGGCTGGAAGTCGCTGATCCCCAGGTCGGCCATGAGGCCCCGGGTGTAGGCGTTGTCGTCGAACCCGCAGTCGACCATGACCACACGGTCCCCGTCCCGGACGACGAAGTAGCAGAACGGGAACTCGCGCGCGCCGCCCTCGGCCCCGTAGAGGATGGACGTGTCGGAGTGCGCGCGGGTCACCGCGTACTCGAGCGCCCAGATCACGGGGCGAGCCGCTTCACCAGGGCCGGCAGCTCGCGGGCGCCCGCGCTCGCGCGCCGGGTGACGTCGTCGGCCGCCACCCCGGCGTCGCGCATCGCCTCGTCGAAGATCTCCATGTCGAAGGCCTCGACGGCCGCGAGGTGCTCGACGGTCTCCGGGGTCACCATGGTGTTCAGCAGAGTCAGCGCGACGCTCGACGCGCTGCCGAGCTTCAGCACCTCGACGAGGCGCCGTGGCTGCAGCCCCATTCCGTCCGCGATCTCGACGAGCTCGGCGATGTTCGCCTGATTCATCATCAGAAGGATGTTGTTGAACAACTTGGCAGTCTGTCCGGCCCCGGCCCCGCCCAGGTGGACCACATGCCGGGAGAAGGACCTGAAGACCGGTTCGCAGCGCGCCGCGACATCCGGGGACCCGCCGACCATCGTCGTGAGCCGGTGCTCGCGGGCGGCGGGACGGCCGCCGCTCACCGGGGCGTCGAGTACGTGCACACCGGCCGCCGCACAGAACTCGGTGAGTCGGACGGCATTGGCGGGCGTCCCGGTGCCGTGGTTCACCAGCACCGACCCCGCCCGCAGGCCCGGCAGGAGGAGGCTTGCCACCTCGAGCACGTCCTCGTCGGTGTTGACGCACATTCCGACCACCTCCGACGCGGCAGCGAGCTCGCCCGCCGAGCCGTGTCGGACGTGGGGGACATCGCGAAGCCCGTCGAGCGCCTCCGGCCGCCGGTCCCAGGTATGGAGCGTGAACCCGGCCTCGGCGACGGCAACGGCCATCGGCAGCCCCTGGTCGCCGAGACCGACGAATCCGACGTGCATTCCTTCGAAAGTCACTGCGCTGCCCTCCCTGCGGCCGAGCTACACGGAACCAGCCGGGGAATCGGCTCGCAAACTGCGGATGAGCGCCGCGGAGACAAGGGTGAACAACGCGAGTACAGCTGCATAGATCGACAATGGGATGGAGGTCGTGAAACCGCCGTAGAGGGCCGTCGCGATGATCGGCGCGAAAGCGCCGCCGAAGATTCCGCCGAGCCCGTAGGTGACGGAGGCGCCACTGAAGCGGACCGCGGCCGGAAAGGCCTCGGCGACGAGCGCGGGAACGGGCCCGTTGCCCACGCCGATGAGGATTCCGAGAACCACGCAGGACACGCCGATGAGCACCACCGAGCCCGTGTCGATCAGGGCGTAGAAGACGAACGCCCAGACGACCCAGATGGCGCTCGCGGTCATCACCACGCGCTTGCGCCCGACCCGCTCGGCCAGTGACGCACCCGCGTAGACCGCCGCCGCCCAGGCGACGGAGGTGATCACGACGATGGCGAGCATCGCGCTCGGCGAGGCCAGCTTCTTGAGGGCCACGTAGCTCACGCTGAAGACGAGCAGGATGTTGCCGAGCCCCGAGCAGCCGATGTTGACGCCGGTGGCGAGCAGCAGCGAGCCCGGGTGCCTGCGCACCACGTCGACCAGCGGCATCTTGCGTACCTCGCCACGCTCCTTGACCTCCGCGAACTCCGGGCTCTCCCCGATGCGAACGCGGATGAACAGGCCCACCCCGACGAGCACCACGCTGAGCAGGAAGGGAATCCGCCACGCCCAGTCGGCGAACGCCTCGGCGCTCGTCAGGAGTCGGACGATGAGGAAGACCCCGCTCGAGAGGAAGATGCCGATCGGCAGCCCGATCTGGGGGAAGGCGGCGTAGAGCGTCCGGCGGTTCGGCGGCGCGTGCTCCAGCGACATGAGGACCGCACCGCCCCACTCGCCGCCCACCGCGAAGCCCTGCAGGAAGCGCAGCACGACCAGGATGAGCGGGGCGGCGATGCCGATCGTGGCGTAGGTGGGCAGCAAGCCGATCGCGAAGGTGGCCAGCCCCATCATCAGCACGGACAGCAGCAGGATCCGCTTGCGCCCGATGCGGTCGCCGACGTGACCCATCACCGCCGCTCCGATGGGACGGGCGACGAAGCCGACGGCGAAGGTGGAGAAGGCGGCCAGGGTGCCGACCGTCGGCGACACGCTCGGAAAGAACTGCGGCGCGAACACCAGGCCGGCGGCGGTCCCGTAGATGAAGAAGTCGTACCACTCGATCGAGGTGCCGATGAGACCGGCGAATGCCACCTTCGATGCCTTGGCGGAGTCGGCGGCGTCGGCCGCCCGCGTCTCACCCGCCGAGCCGGAAACGGTGTCCATCGAATCTCCTTTGATCGGTCAAGACAGGCCCAGCGGGCCATCTTCCTTCGGCGAGCTCGATCCGCCGAACCCGTGACCGACGCCCACTCCGGCGTCATACGGTGATCACTCTCCGCCAGGTGCTCAGTACACTGAGCATCTTCCCGATGAATTGTGCCTCAGATCGCTCGAAAGGGAAAGAGCGGAATGGAACATCGCCGGCAGCGCCCGGACGCCCGTGGGCGGGCCGAGGTGTCGACGCCCCGGTTCGCCCGCCCAGGCCCGGTCGACCGCCAGGGGCTGCGCAGCAGTGGTCTGAGGCGGTCGTCTGCTCTGGACCCAGGTCGTCGGGCAGCGCGCAGCCTCCCACGCGGGCGCCTCCTCAGTTGTCGTCATCGAGTCGCTTCGACCGGCACGGGAAGAGACTTGCGACAGGTAAGCCTGTCTGTCAAGGTTCTCCGGCGGCCGCGGTGCGAGAGCGGGTCCGCGCGCCACCACGGCCCCGGCACGCACCTTCTTCGCCGTGCACCGAACGTCCCCCGCGCGGTCCCACCACCGCCACGAGTGCCCCGAGGTGAGCAGATGACGACGACGAGCAACGGATTCGGCAAGGGGGTGCACGCGCTCGCTCCCGCGCTACCGGGATCGGCGGAGGTGCGCACCGTCTTCGGCCGCTACGCGGCGGCCGTCGGCGCCCTCTGTGCCGTGGTCGACGGACGGCCGATCGGCCTGGTGGCGACGTCGCTGGCGGTGGGGGCGTCCTTTGACCCGCCGATGATCACGTTCTCGTGCCGGAAGGAGTCGACCACCTGGCCGATGCTGCGGACGGCGCCCCGGATCGGGGTATCCGTGCTCGGGCAGGGGCAGGCGGCGGTGTGCACCCGGATCGCCGGGCCCGCGGCCGATCGGTTCCGCGGTCTGGACCTGTACGAGACCGCCGAGGGTGCGCTGTTCGTCAAGTACGCGATGACCTGGCTGGACTGTCGGATCTCGGCGGAGATGGAGGTCGGCGACCACGCCGTGGTGGTGCTGGAGCTCATCGAGGTTGGCCACGACCTCGCGACCGAGCCCCTGATCTTCCTCGACGGCGAGTTCCCGGCCCTGCGGCGGCGCTCGACGGCCGTCTGACGGCTGTACGGTCGCGGTGCGGCACCCCCGTCCATGCCGCGGCCTCCTACACTGCGCAGTGTGCTGGGGGATGCTGCGGGGACCGCTCGAGAAGACGGTCGGGCCGAACCGCTGCAGCTGGGCGACCACCCGGGCCACCTCATCCGCAGGCTCCAGCAGGCCCACAAGCTCCTCTGGTCGAAGAACGTCGAGGCGGACCTGACGTCCTCGCAGTTCGCGGTGCTCAATGTCCTGCAGCTGCGGCCGAACATCGACCAGAAGACCCTCGGCGACCACGTCGGGATGGATCGCACCACGATCGGCCAGATCGTGAACCGGCTCGTCCGTGCCGGGCTCGTGGTGAAGATTCGGGACTTCGAGGACACCCGGCGGAACGTCCTGCGGCTCAGCCCGCGCGGTCGCGACCTGCTCTTCGCCACACTCCCCGCCGCCTCGACGGTGAGCGAGCAGCTCATCGCGGACCTCGACGAGCGGGACCGCCGGGAGCTGCTCAGGATCCTTAACATCCTCGTGCGGGCGCACCACGACCCCGTCGATCCCTGACCGGGGCCCGCCGGGGCTCGACCCGCGCCGGGCACGCGCCGCGCAGCGAGCTGAGCAGGACCACCGCTTCGGCGGACCTGAGGTCCGCGGGAGTCAGGACCCGTTCGTGCAGCAGGCCGGCGTCGATCCGCCGGGCCCGCTCCGTGCCGGGCAGGCACCCGCTGCGCAGCGGGGGCGTCCACCACCGCCCGTCGCAGCGCACGGCGACCGTCGCGCGGGTCGCGCCGACGACCTCCCCGGCGCGGTCGACGACGACGACGTCGTCGACGTCGGGCCGGCACAGACGTCGGCGCCGGTACTCCTCGCGCCACGAGGTCGAGTGACGGAACCACCAGGCCGTCGGGTCCACCGGGTCGTCGTCGACGGCCACGGTGAGCGGCATCCCCCAGGTCGGCGCCGGGGCGAGGTCGATGCCGACATGGCCGTCCCGGAACAGCCGCAGCCGCACACGCCGCGGGTCGTCACCCTCGCCGCGCAGGCCCTCGACCAGCCGGGTCTCGACGTGCTCGCGGTCGAAGGCGAAGCCGAGCTCCTCAGCCGAGGCGGCCAGCCGCCGCAGGTGCAGCTCCCGGTTGCGCAACCCGCGGCCGGGTACCAGTCGCATCGTCTCGATCAGGTGCAGCTCTCCGCGCCCGGACAGGATGGAGGTCTTGGTGAGCACCTCGCGGTGTTCGGCTGCGGGGCTCGAGCTCCAGGTGACACCGCTGCCCGTGCCGTACTCGGCCGCTCCGGTCAGGGTGTCGACGACGGCGGTGCGGATCGCGACGCCGAAACGCGCCGTGACGGGCTCCGACGCGGGGCCGAGCCAGCCGATCGCGCCACAGTAGACCCCGCGCGGGGTGTCCTCGAGTTCGGCGATCAGGGCCATGGTCGACGGCTTCGGCGCGCCCGTCACGGAGCCGCAGGGGAATAGGGCGGTGAACAGCTCGACCAGCCCGGTACCGGGGCGCACGGTGGCGGTGACGTCCGAGGTCATCTGCAGCACGGTCCCGTACCGCTCGACCGTGAGCAGCCGCGGGGCCCGGACGGTACCCACCTCGGCGACCTGCGAAATGTCGTTGCGCAGCAGGTCGACGATCATGACGTTCTCGGCACGCTCCTTGGGGTCCGCCCGTAGCCAACGGGCCCGGGCCAGGTCCTCCGCGGCGCTCTGGCCGCGAGCCGCCGTGCCCTTCATCGGGCGCATCAGCACGTTGTCGCCGCGGCGCTCGAAGAACAGCTCAGGGCTCGCGCTCACCACGGCGAAGCGCCCGAGGTCGAGGTGGGCGTTGTAGGAGCCGCGCTGGGCGAGCGCGAGGTCGCGGTAGAGCGCCGCCGGGTCCCCGGCGACCTGTCCGCGCATCCGTACGGTGAGATTGGTCTGGTAGGTCTCGCCCGCGGCGATGCGGCTGCGGACGACGTCGACCGCCCGGCGGTGGCCGGCCGAGGTCCAGTCCGGGGTCCAGGCCGCGCGGTACCCGTCGCCCAGGCGGCCCGCGATGACCGGGACGGACTCCGGGGGCCCGGTTACGCCGAAGAACACCAGCGGCGGTCCTGCGGGATCCGGCGGGGTCACCGCCAGCCCGGTACCCAGCCCCGCCGCCGCCTCGTAGGCGACGTACCCGTAGGCCCAGGCCCCGCGCTCCGTCGCCTCGGCGACGGCGGCCAGCACCGGCACGACCTCCTCAGGCCTCCGGGCGACCAGGCACCGCTCGGGTGCGCCGAACCGCAGCCCGCGGCCCGCCTGCAGGTCGTCGAACCGCGCGCCGGTCACCCGGTGCTCGCCGCGGCAGGCTCCGTGACGTCGTGGAGCGCCGAGAGCAGGTGGAACGACCCGCCCGCCACCAGCGGCACCTCGGGCGCGGTCGCGGCGCACGCCCGAGCAAGAGCGACGACCGGGTCCCGCTCCACGACGGCGCGCAGACCGGCGGCCCGGGCCGCGGCCGCGACCTCGTCGGCCGGGCGGGAGCGGACGGCCGGGTGGTCGCCGCCCTCGGTCGCGAACTCGGTCGCGACCACGAGACCGGCGGCAGGCGCCATCGCCCGCACCGCCTCGTCGAGCCGCTTGTCCGGTTTGAGCGCGAGCACCCAGGTCGCACGCCGCCCCGGGTGCACCTGCGCCAGAGTCGCGGCGACCGCGGCGAGCTTCATCGCGTTGTGGGCGCCGTCGACGACGATCGTCCGGCCGGCGTAGCTGCGGCGCTCGAACCGGCCCGGTAGCGCAGCGCGCGCCAGGCCCTGGCGCACGGCGTCGGCATCGATCCACCACCCGTCGCGGCAGGCGAGCTCCTCCACCGCCCGCAGCGCGAGCAGGGCGTTTCCGGCCTGGTGTCGGCCGGTCAGGCCGAGCGGGAGGCGGCCGCCGTCCGCGGTCCGCAGGACGGTCGTGTGCCGCTCGGTCACGGCCGCGCTCACGGCGGCCGCGGTGTCGACGACCGCGAGGCTCGCCCGCCGCCGGGCCGCGGCACCGGCGATGACCGCGTCGATCTCGGGCCCGTTGCTCGCGCTGACGACCCGGCCGCCGTGGGCGATGATGCCCGCCTTCTGCGCCGCGATCCCCAGCAGGCCCTCCCCCAGCACCTCGGTGTGATCGAGGCCGATCGCGGTGAGGACGGCGAGCTTGTCCCGGCGTCCGATGACGTTCGTCGAGTCGTGCCGCCCGCCGATGCCGGTCTCGATGACGCTGTAGTCGACGCGGTCCGCGAACAGCCCGAACGCGACCGCGTTGGTGATCTCGAAGAAGCTCGGCCGCCCGTGGCTCGACCGCTCCAGCGCCGCGACCGCGGGGCGGACCCGGTCGAGCTCGGCGACGAGGAGCTCGGGCGAGGCCGGTCGGCCGTCGATGCGGAAGCGTTCCCGCAGGCTGTAGGCGTGGGGGGACAGGTGGCTGCCGACCGTGAATCCGTGAGCGCGCAGGAGCTCCGCGACGAAGGTGCACACCGACCCCTTGCCCGCCGTGCCCGCCACGTGGACCGTCGGGGCGGCGTCCTGGGGGTCGCCGAGCAGGCGCAGGAGCAGGCGGGCCCGGGCGGTGCCCACCGGCCTGCGCGGGCCGCCGGCGGGTGCTGCGGGGGTGAGGGCGTAGAGGTAGCGAACGGCGTCGCGGTAGCGCTGCGCCGTGTCGTCCGTGCGGGTGCCGCCTGCCGCCGGGACCCCGCCAGTCCCGTCGAGCATCGTGTTGCTCAGATCCGGAACAGGTCGTCGACGGCCGACGCGAACATGTCCGCTGCGTCGAGGGGCGCGCTGAGCACCCCCTGCTCGAGACCGAACTGTAGGAAGGCGTCCAGGGTCCGGCGGTTGGCCTCGATTCCGTAGGGCCACAGCTCCTCGGTGCTCATGACGCGCTCGACCTCGCGGACGTGCGAGGCCGCCCACGGGAGCGGCCAGAACGACACCGAGCTCTCCCGCGCCCGTGCGAGGCTCCGGTCGCGGGCCTCGATGAACGCCTTGTACAGCGAGCTCAGCAGCCACGGGTTCGCCTCGACCAGGTCGCGTCGCACGGCCACGGCGTGCATGATCGGGAAGATTCCGGTGCCCGCGAAGTACTCCTGCTCCACCTCGCGGGAGTCCTCGAACATCCGGGTGATCACGTCGGGCCGGTCGAAGAAGCAGTCCGGGGCGTGCGCGGAGAGCACAGCGTCGACCTCGCCGTCGACCAGCAGGCCGGTGAGCGTGTCGCCTGGGCGGCGCTCGACGACGATGCCCCCGGGCAGGGACAGCGCCACCTTCTCGCGGCGCCCGGGCTGGTTCACCCCGGCCTGCACCCACGTGATCGACGACAGGTCCACGCCGTAGCGGTGCTGCAGGAGCCCGCGGCTGTACACCGCGGCCGTCTGCGCCCACTCCGGGATGCCAACCCGCAGGCCGGCGAGCCGGGTCGGGTCGGTGAGCCCGGAGTCGCGCCGCACGTAGATCGACGAGTGCCGGAACATCCGCGACGGGAACACCGGCAGTCCGACCAGGCTGTCGTCACCGGCCGCGCGCAGCGCCGAGAACTTGCCCATCGACACCTCGGACACGTCGAACTGCCGGTGGGCGATGAAGCGGTGGAAGATCTCCTCCACCGGCATCTCCAGGACGTTGAGGTCCACGCCCTCGCAGCGCACGGCCCCGGTGGCGAGGTCGCGGACGTGGTCGTAGGCGCCGATCGCCATCGTCAGGCGCAGTCGGGTCATCGGGATGCTCCTTGCGTCGTGCGCCGACCGGGGTCGAGCGCGTCGTGGTGTCGCTCCAGCGCGGACACCAGCCGGAGGGCGTCGGCGGTGGCGCCGGTGTCGTGGACCCGCACACCCCAGACTCCCGCCCGCGCGGCGAGCACGGAGGTCGCGAGCGTCGCCGCGTCCCGGGCGGTGGGTGGGGGCGGCTCCCGGTCCGGCTCGGCCAGCACGCTGCCCAGGAAGCGCTTGCGCGAGGCGCCGAGCAGCACCGGCGGACCGAGCGCGACGATCCGGTCCAGGCCGCGCAGCACGGCCAGGTCGTGCTCGGTGCGCTTGGCGAACCCGAGGCCGGGATCGACGAGCAGCTGCTCGGCCGCCACGCCCGCGGCGCTCGCCGCGTCGAGGCGGGCGGAGAGCTCGCCGAGGACGTCGCCGACGACGTCGGCGGAGTAGCGGGCGCGGGCGGCCATGGTCCGGCTCGGCCCGCGCCAGTGCATCAGCACCCAACGCACCCCGGTCTCGGCGACGACCCGGGCCATCGCCGGGTCCGCGAGCCCGCCGCTGACGTCGTTGACCAGCCGCGCCCCGGCGTCGACCGCCGCCCGCGCGACGCTCGCTCGTGTGGTGTCGATGCTCGTGGGCACCCCGGCCGCGGTCAGGCCGGCGATCACCGGCAGGACGCGGCGAAGCTCCTCCTCGGGCGACACGCGCTCGGCGCCCGGCCGGGTGGACTCGCCCCCGACGTCGACGACGTCGGCGCCCTGCTCGGCCAACGCGATGCCGGAGGCGATGGCCTGTTCCGCGGTGGCGAAGCGGCCGCCGTCGGAGAAGGAGTCCGGCGTGACGTTGAGGATCCCCATGACCCGGCAGCCGGCGTTGGCGCGCACGGCTCAGCCGCCGAACTGTCGGCGGGCGGCGAGCGCGGTGTTGGCCAGCAGCATCGCGATGGTCATCGGCCCGACGCCGCCGGGCACGGGCGAGATGTGGCCCGCCCGCTCCGCGACGGGACCGAAGTCGACGTCCCCGCACAGGCCGCCCGCCTCGCGGTGGATGCCGACGTCGATGACGACCGAACCAGGCCGCACGGCGTCGGCCCCGATCAGCCGCGGCACCCCCGCGGCCGCGACGACCACGTCCGCCCGGCGGCACGTCGCCGCCAGGTCCGCGGTGCGGGAGTGGCAGAGGGTGACGGTGGCGTCCCGGGCCGTCAGCAGCTGCGCCAAGGGGCGCCCGACCAGCTCCGATCGGCCGACGACGACCACCTCGGCGCCGCGCAGCGGGATCGCGTGGTCGTCGAGCAGCCGGAGCACGCCGGCGGGGGTGCAGGGGCGCAGCCCGTCGCGCCCCAGGGCGAGCAGGCCCGCGCTCTGCACGGTCAGCCCGTCGACGTCCTTCTCGGCCGGGATCCGGTCGAGCAGCGCCCGGCGGTCGAGGTGTTCGGGCAGCGGCAGCTGCAGGAGGATCCCGCTCACGAAGTCGTCGGCGGCGAGCTCGTCGAGGACCTTCTCCGCCACCTCCTGCGAGACGTCGGCGGGCAGGTAGCGGTGGAGGTCCTCCATCCCTGCGGCCCGGCAGGCGGTGCGCTTGTTGCGCACGTAGACCTCGGACGCGGGGTCCGCGCCGATCAGCACCGTGGCGAGCCCCGGTCGTTGGCCGGTCTCGGCGACCAGGGCCGCGACGTCGCGCGCCACCTCCTCGCGCACCCGGGCTGCGGAGGCCTTGCCGTCGATGACGACGGCGCCGGTGGTGCCGTGCGGGCTGGTCATGTGCGGCCTCCCTGCGGTCGTGGGGCGGGGCTCACCGGAGCACGACCGTGCGGCCGCCGTTGAGCAGGACCCGGTTCTCGGTGTGCCAGCGGACGGCGTGCAGGAGCGCCCGCGCCTCGGTCCCCCGGCCCCGCGCGACGAGCGCCGCCGGGCTCATCGCGTGGTTCACCTCGGCGATCTGCTGCTCGATGATGGGGCCCTCGTCGAGGTCGGAGGTCACGTAGTGCGCGGTCGCCCCGATGACCTTGACCCCCCGCTGGTGGGCCTGGTGGTAGGGCCGGGCGCCCTTGAAGCTCGGCAGCATCGAGTGGTGGATGTTGATGGCCCGCCCCTCGAGCTCCTTGCACAGCTCGTCGCTGAGGATCTGCATGTAGCGGGCGAGGACGACCAGCTCGACGCCCAGGTCCGCCACCAGCTCGAGCAGGGCCGCCTCGGCCTCCCGCTTGGTCGCGGCCGTGACGGGGATGTGGTGGAACGGCACCTCGAAGCGCTCAGCGACGTGGCGCAGGTCGGTGTGATTCGACACGACCGCCGCGACGTCCAGGTTGAGATCGCCGACGCTGTTGCGGAACAACAGCTCGTTGAGGCAGTGCGCCTCGCGGCTGACCATGACCAGAACGCGCGTCGGCTCGTCCGCCGACACGATCTTCCAGGTCATCGCGTACTCGGTCGCCACGTCGGCGAACGCGGCCCGCAGCGGCTCGACCTCGGCTCCCCCGCCGTCCGCGGGCGCGAACCCGACGCGCAGGAAGAACGTCCCGCTCTCGGGGTCGCTGAACTGCTGGCTCTCGAGAATCGTATGACCCTGCTCGAACAGGAACCCTGAGACCGAGCGGACGATGCCCGGGACGTCAGGGCAGGACAGGGTCAGCACGCACGGCCCGGTCGGCCGATCGGTGGTGGACGGGTTCACTGGATCCCCTCGGACGGTCGGTGGCGGACGGACGCGGTGGCCGGGGGCAGCTCCGCCAGGCGGGCCTGCCGCCATGCCTCGGTCTTCGCGAGCTCATTGAAGGTGAAGAAGTGGAAGCCCTTGATCCCGTTGTCCGACCGCCCGATGGCGGGCGCGAGACCCGACACGAGCCGGTCCGGCGAGTAGCCGCCCGGCAGGAAGAAGCGCCACAGCATGCTCTGCTGCTTGCGCAGGAAGCGGGCGGACTGCCCGAGGCCGAGCCCGGCGGAGATCCGGACGAGCTTCTGCCGGCTCACCGGACCCGGCACGCCGACCCGGATCGGCAGCTCGATGCCGCGCTCGTGCAGCGACCGCGCCCAGCGGACGGTCGTCGCGGGTGCGAAGCACAGCTGTGAGATCAGGAGGTTCGCGTGGCGGGCCTTGTCCCCCAGCGCTCGCTCGATCGCCTCCGCGGGAATGTGCCCGTGGCCCTCCGGGTAACCGCCGATCCCGATCCGGGTGAACGGGTGGTCGCGCGCCTCCAGGGCCTCGAGCAGGGCGAGGGCGTCGGGGTAGGTGCTGGTCGGCCGGTCGGCGTCGCCACCGACGACGAACACGCCCTCCACCCCGGCCTCGGCGAGCCGGCCCACGATCGCGTCGAGGTGGGTGCCATCCTCCACCAGGCGCGCCACCAGGTGCGGCGCCGTGCGGTAGCCGCGGGCCGCGAGGCGCGCCGCCAGCTCGATGGTCGGTTCGAGGCCTTTGGCCTCGGTGGCGGTCACCGTCAGTCGCACGCTCGTCGGGACGTGCTCGAGCACCTGCTCCTCGGTGCCCTTGAACGGAAGGATCTCGTAGCTCGCGTCGGTCAGCGCTTGCGCGAGCGCGTCGTCGGACCGTCGGGCCCGAGGCCTGCGCCCGGTGCCGACCACGGCGCCGCCCCGGCCACTCTCGTCGGCCATCGTCTTCCTTTCCGTCGGATGCGCGCTGCCGGAAGAACGAGGCCGGCACAGCTGCGTGTCGAAGAGGGTCCGGCCGGCGCGCGGGTGAGCGGCGGTCCCGAGCGGACCACCCGACCATAATTTAGACAGGCGCACCTGTCAATAATCGTGGGACCGCGCCGTATGGTGCCGGGGCGACGACGGCCCGGACGGTGCACTGTCGGTGTTCCTCGACGCGCAGCTTGCGCGAGCCGCCGTCGGGCTCGCCCCACGTGATCGTCACCTCGGTGCCGGGCTCGGCGTGCTCGGCGTCGACCACGGCCAGCGACAGCACCGCCCGCGTGTTCGCCGTGTAGCCGCAGAACGTCGACTGCCCGACGAGCCTGCCGTCCGCACCGCGCACCTCGTCGCGTTGCATGAGCACGCCGTAGTCGGCGATCGGCAGATCGAGGAACTTGTACGGCAGCCCCGGCTCGAAGAGCGACCGCATGACGCGGAGCACGTCCTCGGTGTCCCACACGAGCGTCACGCGCTTCTTGGGCGGGGCGGCCGCCACGGCCTCCAGCGCCGCCCGCCCGACGAAGTCGTGGTCGAAGGACACGAGGTGGCCGTAGCCGAGGTCGTAGGGCGTGAGGTAGTAGTCCTCGATCCGGTCCCGACGCAGGCTGCCCGCGAGCTGGAACCGGCCCTCCCAGCCGTCGGCGGGGAGCCACTCCCGGTAGCCGCGCAACTCCTCCCCCGTGTAGATCGCAGGCAGCGGATAGGCGATCCATCCGGTTTCGTAGACCGTGGTGAAGTAGGCCTTGAGGCCGCCCCGGCGCAGGCCGCGCGGGGCGCCCGCCGCAAGGATCGCGGCCCGCACCGCCTCCCGGTGCTCATAGGGCCCGGAGATCTCGACCCCCCGATTGCGCCCTGCCATGCCGTGCCGCAGCACGAGGACCTCGACGCCGGCAACCACCGCCGTCGCCGTCCGGAAGAACGGGATGTCCGGGGTCTCCCCCTCGACGACCTCGTCGAAGATCGCGCCGGCCTCCGGGCCATCGAGCTGGAAGCGGAAGCGGACCCGCCGACCGGTGGGGTTGTCGGCGGTGTTGTGGTCCCGCACGACCGTCACATCCCACCCGCCGACGTGGGCCTGGTACTCGACCCAGTTCAGCAGGGGCATGCTGCTGACCAGCTCGTAGACCCCGCCGGGCAGCGGGCAGAGGATGCAGTCGCCGATGATGCTCCCGTCGGGAGCGCAGCCGATGAACTGCTTGGCCCGACCGGGCGCCAGGTTCGCCAGTCGGTTGACCCCGACCCGGGACAGCAGGGCGAGGGCGTCCGGTCCGGAGAGGAACAGCTCAGGCATGTGGTGGGACTGGTCGAACAGGATCGCCGTCTCGTGCCAGGCCCGCTGCTCGGACCGCCAGTTCGAGAACTCGGCGGGGACGGGGATCTGGTCGGTGCGGGTCCGGATCGCCGGCCCGGGGGTGTCGTTGCGGAGGTGCTCGACGAGGTCCGGGACGGCGTCGACGACGTCCTGCAGCGAGCGCCGACCCCCCGTCACCGCGGCCCCGTCCCCGGCGTCGGGTAGCCCTTGCGGAGCTTGAACGCCTTGACGGCCTCCTTGACCAGCCCGCCGACCGGCATCGCGAAGCGCAGCTTGTCGGCCTCCTGCTGCGCGATGACCATGTCCTTCTCCGCCCACGGCACCGGACGCTCGTCCGCGCGCTCGATCAGAGCGAAGTTCGCCGCGCTGCTGACCACGAGCGCCTCCCGCAGGCGGTCCGGGTCGACGCCGAGCTCCTCGGCGAGGCGCAGTCCCTCGTCGTTCGCGGCGACGCACGCCCAGAGGATCATGTTGTTGACCATCTTGGCGACCTGGCCGCTGCCGAACCCCCCGAGCGCGAACACGTCGGTGGCGAAGGTGGCCAGCACGGGCCGGCAGGCGTCGAGGACCGCCGGGTCGCCGCCCGCGAGCACGAGCGCGGTCCCGCTCTCGACCGCCCGGTCGCTGCGGGTCACCGGCATGTCGAGCAGGTCGACGCCGCTGCCCTCGAGCCGGGCGGCCAGATCGCGCGCGTAGGTGGGCGAGACGGTGGACCCGAGGCCCAGCACCAGGCCCGGCCGCGCACCCGCCAGCAGGCCGTCGTCGCCGAACACGACGGACTCGACCTGCTCCTCGAACCCGACGACGATCAGGACGACGTCGCTCTCCTGCGCCACCTCCTTGGGGGAGGCCAGCCCGCGCACACCCACCTCCTCGGCGCGCCGCACGCTCTCCGCCGACGGGTCGTACCCGACGACGTCGAAACCGCCCGCCACGAGGTGGCGCCCCATCGGCCGTCCCATCGCGCCGAGGCCGAGCACGCCCACCGTCCGGATCGTCATGCCCGCTCCTCCGCCGCCAGGCCGGCGAACGGCGCGCGCAGGCCGAGCCGTTCGAGGCGCGGGAGGATCTCGTCGCGCAGCACCGGGAACTCGTCGATGTAGTTGACGAGCCCGACGGCGACCCCGTCCAGGCCCGCCGCGTGCAGCGCCGCGAGCTTGTCGGCGACCTCGTCGTAGCTGCCCAGCAGGGGAAGGCTGCCGATGCCCGCCATGTGCCGTTCCTTGAGCTCTTGCATGCGGTCGGCCGGGAAGGAGCGCGTGCCCTGCGTCCGGATCGCCACGATGTGCTCGGCCCCCTCCCAGTCGCCGTTCTCGTGGACGATGTAGTGGTAGTACTCCGCGGCCTCCTTCGCGGTCGGCCGGGTGAGCATGTGTGCGCTCGTGTAGCAGCCGATGGGCCGCGGTGCCGCCGCCGCACGCAGGCCCGCGACCTCGCCCGCCACCTTGTTTTGGTCGACGACCGCCATGAACAGGCAGTCGGCGTTGCGGGTGGCGAAGTCCCGCCCCGCCGGGCTCGACCCGGCGCTCATGAGCAGCGGCCGCCGCCCGCCGAAGGGCTTCGGCTTGCTGAGCACGCCCTTGAGCCGGAAGTAGCGGCCGTCGAAGTCGAACGGCTCCTCCTCGCCCCAGATCCGCTGGGCGATCCTCACCCATTCCTCGGTGAAGGCGTAGCGCTCGTCGTGCTCGAGCATCGGCACGTCGAACATGCCGTACTCGCCCTCGTTCCAGCCCGACACGACGTTGAGCCCGAAGCGGCCCGCCCCGATGTGGTGCGCGGTGACCATCTGCTTGGCCGCGAACACGGGGTTGATCAGCCCGACGTGGACGGTGCCGAAGACGTTGAGCCCGCGGGTGGCCGCGAGCAGGCCCGACGCCCAGGTCAGTGTCTCGAACGACGTGCCCTCGGTGTCCGTCTCCCCGCGGTAGCCGAGCCAGCGCCCGATGGGCAGGACGAACTCGAGACCGGCCTCGTCGGCGAGCCGCGCGGCGGTCAGGTTGTTCTCCCAGGAGGGGTGCCAGCGCTCGGGGGCCTTGGTCATCGTGAGACCGCCCGAGCAGTTCATGCCGAACAGGCCGAGCTTGAACGTGTTGTCACCGCGCATCGCGCCGGGCCGGAGTGGAGTGTTCATCGTGGTCCCTTCGTTCCTTCTTGCTCCCGAACGGGGCTGCGGTCAGCCGACGAGCTCGCGTTCGGGCACACCGTCGGTCGAGTCCGCTTCCGCACCGCTCGGGAGGACGATGCAGTCCCCCGGGGTGAAGCGGACGAGGACCCGGTCCCCGGGCGCGTGTCGGTTGTCGGGGGCGTGTCGAACACGCAGCTCGACCCGCCCGGCCTCCAGCACGGACTCGGCGGCGTCGCCGGTGAAGATGCTGCTCTTCACCACGGCCTCCACGGCGTTGGGCGACCGCGGGTCCGCGGTCTCGATGTCCTCGATCGCCATCTGTTCGGGCCGACAGGCCAGTACCGCCGGGCCGCCCCGCCGCACGCCGTCCGCACCCACGACCCCGCGGAGCGGACCGAGCGCCGTGCCCACCGTCACCAGCCCGTCCACGCCGGGCTCGTCGAGCACGTCGCCGTCCCACAGGTTGGTCCGGCCGATGAACGACGCGACGAAGCGCGACGCCGGGCGCCGGTACAGCTCCGTCGGGGGGCCCACCTGGGCGATCACGCCGTCGTTCATCAGCACGATGGCGTCGCTGAGCGCCAGCGCCTCGGCCTGGTCGTGAGTCACGAACACGGTGGTGATCCCGAGCTCGGACTGCAGCCGGAGCAGCTCGAACCGCATCTCGTCCCGCAGCCGCGCGTCCAGGTTGGACAGCGGCTCGTCGAGCAGCAGCAGGGGCGGGCGGCCGACCAGCGCCCGGGCCAGCGCGAGCCGCTGCTGCTGCCCGCCGGACAGGTCCGTCGCACGGCGCCCAGCGAACCGCCCGAGCTGCACGAGGTCGAGGGCCTCCTCGACCCGGCGGATCTGCTCCGCGCGCGAGACCTGCTCCGAGCGGGGCAGCGTCTGCAGCGGGAAGCGGACGTTGTCGAGGACCGACATGTGCGGCCAGATCGCGTAGGACTGGAACACCATGCCGAGCCCGCGCCGGTGGACCGGGACGGAGACCCCTCGGCTGACCGAGTCGAGGACCCGGTCGGCGAGCACGATCTCGCCGGAGTCCGGCGTCTCGAGACCGGCGACGCAGCGCAGGGTGGTGGTCTTGCCGCAGCCGGAGGGCCCCAGCAGGCTGACCATCGCGCCGCGCGGCACCTCGAACGACACACCGCGGACGGCGGGGCTCGCCGCGCCCCGGTAGGTCTTGTAGAGGTCGGTGATGGTCAGCATGAACGGCTCCAGCTCGGCGATGAGGGGGACGGGACGGGCGGGCGGGCCGGCCTCACAGCCGCACCCCGCCGGAGCGACGCAGAGGCACCGCCGCGAGGGCCCCGACCACCAGCAGGAACAGGACGAGCATCATGCCCATCGTCGCCGCCTCGCTCAGCGCCCCGTTCTGCCACTTCTCGAGGACCAGCACCGGGAACACCTTGCTGTCCGACGAGTAGAGCAGGACCGGGGTAGACAGGTCCCGGAACGAGACGATCGCGATGAAGATCCAGCCGGCGACCAGACCGGGCCTCATCAGGGGCACGAGCACCCGCACGAAGGCCCGCCATCGCGATGCGCCGCTGACCCGCGCCGACTCCTCCAGGTGGTCGTCGATCTGGTACATCGCGTTCTGCGCGTACCGCACCCCGAAGGGCATGTACCGCGTCATGTAGGCGATGACGAGGATGCCGAGGCCGCCGTAGACACCGATGTCGGCGTTCACGTACACGGTCAGCAACGCCACGCCGAGGATCAGCCCCGGAACCACCAGCGGCACGGTGGCGATGGACTCCACCACCCACGCCAGCCGCAGACCGGACCGGACCCGGATCCAGGCCACGACCGACATCAGGAACATCAGTGCGCTCGCCACCACGACCGACAGCAGGACGGAGTTGATCGCCGCGTCGGCGAAGTCGCGGGTGCCCGCCGCCGCTCGATAGGAGTCCAGGCTCGCCGTGGCGAGGGACTCCCAGGAGGGCGGCCGGTAGAAGGTCTGGGTCGAGGCGTACGCCAGCATCACCACCGGCGCCACGACGATCACCCCGACGTAGGCCCACGTCAACGCGCACACCGGCCACCGCCATGCGCCGAGCGAGAGCCGCCGCGCGCTGTGGCCCTTCGCGGAGATCGTCTGGAACGAGCGGGTGGCCCGCATGGCGCGGTTCTGCGCGAGGATGACCAGCGCGAGCGCCACCACCAACATCGTCGAGATCGCGCCGGCCACGCCGTAGTCCGGCGGGTACTCGCCGATGGCCTGGTAGATGAGGGTGGTCAGGGTGAACTGCTTGTTCGGCAGGCCGAGCAGGATCGGGATCTCGAAGCCCTCCACGGCGAGCGTGAAGCACAGCACCGTCGTGGAGAGCAGGGCGGGCCGGGCGAGCGGGAGCGTGACCCGGCGGAAGGTCCGCACCGCGGAGGCCCCGCCCACCCGGGCCGCCTCCTCCAGCGAGGGGTCCATCGACGTGAACGTCCCGGCGAAGGCGAGGTGGGCGAGCGGGGCCATTGCCAGCCCCTGCACGAGCGCCATCCCGCCGACCGAGTAGACGTCCAGCGCGGTCCAGCCGAGGAAGTGCTCGAGGAGGCCGATCCGGGGCGAGGCGAGGAACACCCAGGCCATCGCGTAGAGCACGCTCGGCAGGATCAGGGGCACCAGCACGACGAGCGAGAGGGCCCGACGCGCCGGGACGTCGGTCCGCACGAGGACGAACGCCGTGGTGCTGCCGGTCACCAGGGCGATGACCGTGGCCAGTACGGCGAACACGACGGTCGTCCACAGCGCGGCCCCGAAACCGGGGTAGTTCACGGTGTCGGCGAACGCGGCCAGGCTGAAGGAGCCGTCCACGGTGAACGTCTTAACCAGCAGGAAGCCCAGCGGGACAAGCACCAGGACCGCGACGATGACGAACGTCAGCAGCGTGACCCCGGGCAGCACCAGGTCGGAGCGCCGTGCGGTCGGCGGCGGGCCTCCGGGGGCGGGGCCGGCGTCGAGGAGCGTCGGTTGTGGCATCAGCCGGTGACCTTGCTGCTCGTCCCGCGCACGACCTGCGCGTACAGGTCCTTCCAGCGCGACTCGTCCACCGTCAGCGTCTTCTCGTCGACGGTGAGGACCTGGCCCGGGTACTGCGCGAGCACGCCGCCGTACTGCGGGTTGGTGGGGCTGAGCGCGAACTCGTCCGCCATGAGCTTCTGGGTGTCGCCGAGCCGCCACTCCGCGTAGAGGACCGCGCAGGCCGGGTTGTCGGTGGTGTGCGGGATCCCGAGGCCGAGCGGGAGGGCGACGATGGGCGTGACCGCGGGCTGCCAGTCGACCGGCGCGCCGGTCTTCTTCAGCACGTCGATGCGGTAGCCGAAGGCCGACGTGACGAAGGGGTACTGGCCCGCGGCGAGCAGGTTGGCGCCGAGTGTGTGCTGGTCGACCAGCTGCGAACCCTGGGCGGCCTGCCGGAAGAGGTCGACGGCGGCGTCCTCGCTCATCCCCTGGCGCACCATGTCCTGCACCAGTGTCGCGAACCAGTCGTAGTCGACGTCGAAGATCGCGAGCCTGCCCTTGTACTGCGTCAGCAGCTCGGGCCACGACCGAGGCGGGGTGCGGACCTGGTCGACGTTCCATGCGGCGACGTAGGCGTACATCGTCGCCCCGATCCAGTCGGGCCGCACGAACGCGGGGTCGATGCCCTCCGCGGCGGGCGTGGGCAGCGGCTGCAGCAGGCCCTGCGCGCTGTAGATCAGCATCTGCTTGTAGTCGTTGAACAGCACGTCCGCGCCGTCGGCGTAGCGGGCCTGGTTCTCGGTCAGCACCCGCTGGGTCAGGTCGGTCGCCGAGGCCCGGTAGCTCTCCACGCGCACCCCGGTGGCCTTGGTGAACGCCTCGACCTCGGCGTCGACCACGTCGCCGGAGCTCGCGCTGTAGAGCCGGAACGGCCGGTCCTCGGCTTCCGCCAGCTCGACCAGCTTCTGCCGCCGGGGCTCGCCCTGCAGGCCGTCGACCGCGGCCAGGACCTCGGCGACGGTCGTCGGTCCCTCCGCGCCCGAGCCCTGCCCACCGCCCGAGCCGCAGGCGAGCGTCAACGCCGCCACCATCGCTGTGCTGACCGCCAGACGGACAACCCCTGTGGTTCTCATCGTTCCCTCTCGTCGTTGAGGCCGTGGATCGGTCGGCGTCCGGCGACGTCGCCCGCGTGCTTGTCAGATCACGTGCGGCTCGTGCGCGAGGCTCCGCCGAAGGCGCCGGCTCGCGGGAGGAGCGCCGGGACGCGGTAGCCGAGCAGCCCGGAGAGGAGGTCGGCGATCGGCAGCAGGGCATCGAGGTCCAGGCCGGTGTCGACGCCCATGCGGTCGAGCAGGGCGACCAGGTCCTCGGTCGCGATGTTGCCCGTCGCGTTCGGTGCGAAGGGGCAGCCCCCGATGCCGCCGAACGACGAGTCCAGGCTGCCCACGCCCCACTCGTACGCGGTGACGGCGTTGGCGTAGCCGGTGTTGCGGGTGTTGTGGAAGTGCGCGCGGGTCGCGACCCCCGGCGCAGCCGACCGCACACCCTCGAGCAGCTCGCGCACCTGGGTGGGCACGCCCACGCCGATGGTGTCCGCGACGGCGATCTCGCGGGCGCCCGCTCGGGCGGCGCGCTCGGCGATCGCGAACACCCGGGCTGGGTCGACCTCGCCGTCGAACGGGCACCCGAACGCGGTCGCTACGGTGACGGTGGTGAACAGCCCGGCCGCAGACGCCTCGGCCACCACCTCCTCGGCGACCGCGGTCAGCGCGGCGGTCGTGGAGTTCTGGTTCGCCTTCGCGAACCCGTCCGACGCCGGGACGACGACGTTGACCTCGTCGATCCCCGCCGCCACCGCACGCCGGTAGCCGCGCGGGTTGAGCACCAGCCCGATGAAGGACACCCCGGGCGAACGCGGCACCCGCTCCATGACGGCCTCGGCGTCCGCCATCACCGGCACCGCGTCGGGCCGCACGAACGACACCGCCTCGATGCGCCGAGCGCCCGCGGCGAGGGCCAAACTGATCAGCTCGACCTTCGCGTCGGTGTCGAGCAGTGCGCGTTCGTTCTGCAGGCCGTCCCGCGGCCCCACCTCGACGATTCCCAGCACGGTCGGAGCTCCTCAGATCACGTGGTCGGACGCGAGCGCGTCGAGGTCGGCGGCGGTGAGCCCGAGCTCGCCATAGACCTCGTCGTTGTGGTGCCCGGGGCGCGGCGGACCGGCCCACCGGATGCGTCCCGGGGTCGCGGAGAAGACGGGGACCACGCCCGGTCCCAGCACGTCGTCGTCGACCCGCTCGTCGTGATGCGGGACGAGCATGCCCCGCGCCCGCAGCTGCGGGTCGGTGACGAGCTCGGCGGCTGTACTGATCGGACCGCAGACGACCCCCGCCGCGTCGAGGATCGCGGCGACCTCCGCCGCGGGACGCTCGGACACCCACTTCCCGACCAGCTCGTCGAGCTCGTCCTGGTGCTCGCCGCGCGCAACGTGGGTGGCGTAGCGAGGGTCGTCGGCGAGCTCGGGGGTGCCCATCGCGATCGCGAGCCTGCGGAACACGGTGTCCTGATTCGCGGCCACGACCAGCCACCGCCCGTCCCCGGTGCGGTAGACGTTCGAGGGCGCGATCCCGTCGAGGCGCGTCCCGCCCGGCTGCCGCACGCGGCCGAGCCGGTCGTACTCGGCGACCGTCGACTCCAGCAGCGCGAAGCAGGACTCGGTCAGCGCCACGTCGACGACCTGGCCCTCGCCGGTGCGGTGGCGGTGGTGCAGGGCCGCGAGCACGCCCTGCGCCGCGAACATCCCGGCCAGCGAGTCACCGAGGCTGACGGCCTGGCGTGGTGGTGCCTGCCCGGGGTAGCCGTTGATCGAGCGCAGCCCGGAGAGCGCCTCGGCGACCGAGGCGTAGCCGGGCTTGTGCGCGTAGGGCCCGGTCTGCCCGTAGCCCGACACCCGCGCCAGGATCACCCGCGGGTTCCGCGCGCTGAGCTCCTCCCAGCCGAGGTTCCACCGCTCGAGGGTCCCCGGCCGGAAGTTCTCGATCACGACGTCGGCCGACTCGACCATGCGCAGGAGCAGCTCCCGCCCGCGTTCGCTGCGGAGGTCAAGGGTGATGCAGCGCTTGTTGCGCGCATGGCTCGTCCACCAGAGACGGTGGCCCCGGTAGGCGGCCTGCCCCCAGTCCCGCAACGGGTCTGGCCGCTCGGGCGACTCGATCTTCACCACATCGGCGCCGTAGTCGGCCAGCAGCCGGGCGGCGAACGGACCGGCGACGATGGAACCGAGCTCGATGACGCGCAGGCCGACCAGCGGCCCGGCGGGCGCAGGCCGCTCCTCCGGCCGGGCGGTCCCGGTCACCGAGCACCGCCGCGGTCCCCCGGCGGCGGGGTCGGGCCGGAGTGGTGCCCCCGCGTGGGGCTCGGCGTCGTCGACGAGCCGTCGACCCGGACGGTCAGCGTGCCGATCCCGTCGGCGCGCATGCTGACCACGTCGCCGTCGAGCAGAGGACTGACGCCCGCGGGCGTGCCCGTGCTGAGGATGTCGCCCGGGCGCAAGGTCAGGACGGTCGACACGTAGGCCACGAACCGGGCAACGCCCCAGATCAGGCCGCTCGTGCTCGCCTTCTGCCGCAGTTCCCCGTTGTTGGTGAGCGAGAAGGCGACGTCGGCGGGATCGGCGAGCTCGTCGGGCGTCGCGATCCACGGGCCGCAAGGCGTGAACGTGTCGAACGACTTGCGGATCGAGCGGTCCTCACCGCCCCGCATCGTGATGTCGAGCAGGCCTGTGTAGCCGAACACGTGGTCGAGGGCGTCCGCCTCGCACACGTCCCGGGTCTTCCTGCCGATCACGACGGCGATCTCCGCCTCATGGTCGAACCTGCGGTCGCCATAGGGCAGGCGCACGGTCCCGCCGTCCCCGAGCAGCGACGATGGCGCCTTGAGGAAGAAGCCGAGCGCCCCCACGTCCGCCGACTCTCGCATCTCCTGCTGGTGGTCGAGGTAGTTGACCGGCGCCGCGACGATGACGCGGGGGTCGGGCACGGGGGCCCGCAGCGTCACCTCCGCCAGCGGGCGGCCGGGGCGCGTCCTCGCCGCGACCGCGACCTCCTCGGGCCGCGGGTCCGCGATGTAGCGGCGCATGCGGCCGGCGCCGAGGCCACCACCACCGGTGCCCCGAGTGTCGTCGGTGCCGTCCACGACATCGCTGACGTCCACGATGCGGTCGTCGAGGACGACGCCCAGCCGGTCGTCGTCGAACGTGGCGAGATGCACAATGTCTCCTGCGTTGCGGTTCGGTTGGTGCTCGTCAGCGGTGGCCGTGCAGCCAGTCCGACTCCGAGTAGTCGTCGTGTGCCCGCGCCTCGAGCAGGCGGTTGCGCACGGTCGCGCCCATGCCCTCGAGGTGCAGCAGCTCGCCGAAGCTCCGGGCGGTCCGCTGCACCCGGCCCGCCCGGGGGACGCGCAGGCGCTGGTACTCCACCAGGGCGGCGTCGATGTCGGGCTGCGCGCCCAGCACGCTCCCCAGGACCTGGGCGTCCTCGAGCGCCTGACAGGCACCCTGGGCCACGTACTGGAACATCGGGTGCGCCGCGTCGCCGAGCAGGGCCAACCGCCCCCGCACCCAGTTCTCGACCGGGTCCCGGTCGACCATCTTCCAGTGCCGGTCGCGGGAGATGAGTTCGACGCTCGCCCGCACGGGCGCACAGGCCTCGGCGTAGTGCTCGTCGATCTCGTCGGGTAGGCCCCAGTCCGAGTGCCCCGTGTCGAAGCGGTCGCTGCGGAAGCAGACGACCTGGTTGTACAACTCGCCGCGGCGGATCGGGTACTGCACGAGGTGCATGCCCGGCCCCGCCCAGACGAGCACGTCGCGCCCGCCGGCCAGCTCCGCCACGTGGTCGAACGGCAGGGTCCCGCGGTAGCTCACATAGCCGGACGGGACGGGGGCCGGGTCGCCGACCACCTGTTCGCGCACGGTGGACCTCAGCCCGTCGGCACCGATCACGAGGTCGGCAACGTGGTCGACCCCCTGCTCGGTGCGGGCGACGGCACGGGTGCCCTCGTCTTGGACGCCGGAGACCGTCTGTCCGACGCACAGCTCGACGTTCGCGCGTTGCTTGGCCGCGTCGACGAGGAGGTCGAGCAGGTCCCGCCGGTGCATCACGATGTAGGGCTTCCCGTACCGGCGTTCGTACTCCGCACCGAGGTCCAGCGCGGTGATCACCTCACCGGACAACGCGTCCAACATGACCAGGCGGCCCGGGCGGAAGGCATAGCGGTCGAGCTCGGCCGCGCCGATCCCCAACGCCTCCAGGGCGTGCTGGGCGTTCGGCGCGAGCTGCAGCCCCGCTCCGATCTCGCCGAACTCGTCCGACCTCTCGAGCACTCGAATGGTCTCGAAGTCCGCGGAGTGTGAGAGCGCCAATGCTGCGGACACGCCCCCGATCCCCCCGCCGACGATCACTGCGTCCCGGCTATCCGGCATCGTCGCTTCTCCCTTTCGCCGCGATCATGTGGGTCAGTCCGCCAGGGCTTCCTCGCGCAACAGCTCCAGCGCCCGCAGAGCGGGGCGGTTGCTGTAGGCGAAGAGGACGACGTCGTCGGACGTCGAGGCGCAGTCGAGCCGGTAGCGCGCCCAGCCGGGCACGGCGAGGATGTCCTTCGGTTCGAGGTCGAACGTGGTGTCGCCGACCTCGACCGTCGCCCGGCCCCGCACCGCGTGCAGGATCGTGCTCGCGGTCGTCCTCGCGGGCCGACCGACGAAGCCGGGTCGCAGCCGCAGGATCCGGCAGTCGATCGTCGGCATCACCGGACCGCCGGTCCACGGGTTGGTGTACTCGAGCACGACACCCTCGGACTCGCTGCCGTCCACGTCGTCACCGATTGCCGCTAAGGCCCGCTCGGTCTCCGACCACGGGTAGTTGCCCACCGGGGAGGACGCGGTCTGCGGGGTCTCCCAGACCGGGTTGAGCCGGCCGTGGATATAGACGCGGCTGGAGAAGTCGTCGGGGACACTGCTCTTCTGGGTGCGGTCGCCGAACAGCTCGAAGAAGCCCGCCTCGAAGCTGTTGGTCAGCGGGAAGTCGAGCCCGTCGAGCCACATCATGGGGCCCGACCCCTCGTGGTAGTGGTCATGCCAGTGCCAACCAGGGGTCAACAGGAGGTCACCAGGGCGCATGTGGACGCGCTCGCCGTTGACCGTCGTGTAGGCGGACTCGCCCTCGATGATGAAGCGGAAGGCGTTGGCGGTGTGCCGGTGGGCCTGCGCGGTCTCCCCCGGCATGATGATCTGGATCCCGGCGAACAAGCTGTTCACGGTGGCGGGCGGGTCGGCCAACCCCGGGTTCACCAGCATCAGCACCCGGCGCTCCGCCTCCTCGAGGGAGAGCGTCTCGGTGAAGTGCAGCATGTACGGCCGCAGGTCGGAGAAGGACCACCGGTGCGGAACCGCCGCGCTGCGCGGCTCGGGGTGGAACAAGTCGCCGTAGTGGCGCCAGAGCGGCTCTGCGCCGAGCTTCGTGATCTGCGAGTAGGCCTGGTCGGTCGTTATCTCGGCCATTGAGAGCCAACCTTCCCATCGGGCGAGCCGACGATCTGTCAGATGCTCAGTGTACTGAGCATCTTGCGTGAACAGTTTCCGTGAACGGACGAGCCAGCACAAGCCTCGTGCGGGGGGCGGACCCCCCGCCCGGCGGTCAGAGCACCTCGCGCAGCCGTTCGAGCAGCGGGATGGCGGCGGCCAGGCGCCGCTGCTCCGCCGCCGAGAGCTCGGTGGCGATGACGGCGGCGAAGCGCCCGTTCCAGGCCTCCCGCGTGTCGGTGACCCAGTCGCTCCCCTTGGACGTGACCTCCACGATCAGGCGCCGAGAGTCGTTGGGGTCGGTCCTCCGGTCGACATAGCCTTTCGCCTCGAGGGCCTGGACGACCTGGGCCGCCGACTGCGGCCGGATCATCTCGATGGCGGCCAGCGACGCCACCGTCGTCGGCCCTTTCTGCGCCACGCGCGCCAGCATGGAGGCCTGGCCGAGAGTCAGGTCCCCGTCCTCGCGCAGCCCCCTCACCTTCCGGACGAGCGGGCCGAGACAGGCCCGCAGCCGGGCGGCGACGTCCAGTGCGTCAGGAGTTGCCATCGCCTTCGTCTTTCCTCTTCTGCCGGGCGTTCCGACCGCTATCGGACCACGGATCAGGACGACGGTACCGCCCGGGGAGCCCCACCCCTTCTCAACGGGTCATGGCGTTGACGTGCACGAACTTTGGCTGGGTGTAACTGAACAGCTCGTCGATCCCTTCCTCGCGCCCGATCCCGCTGTTCTTCACGCCGCCGAACGACGTCCCGGGGAAGTGTGCGGACACGCCATTCACCCAGACATAGCCGGCGTCGATGGCGTGGACGGTGTTGAGCGCGGTGGCGAGGTCGCGCGTCCACACCGAGGCGGTCAGCCCATACTCCACGTCGTTCGCCATCGCGACCACCTCGTCCGATGTGGACCACCGCACGATCGACAGGACGGGACCGAACACCTCCTCACGGAAGATCCGCATGCCGGGTGTGACGTCGGCAAACACGGTGGGGGCGACCCAGTAGCCCGTCGGGAAGCGCTCGCCGCGCAGGCTGCGGCCGCCCGCGACCAGCCGCGCCCCGTCCTCGAATGCGGTGTCGATGTGGCGCAGCACCTTCTCGTACTGCGCCCGCGAGTTCACCGGCCCCATGTCCGAGGCCGGGTCCCGCGGGTCGCCCACGGTCAGCCCGTCGACGAGCTCCGCCACCCGGGCGACGCCCTCGTCGTAGATGCTCTCGTGCAGGAAGAGCCTGCTCTGCGAGCCGCAGGACTGCCCCGCCCAGCTGAAGTTCATCCCCGCGACCGCCGCGGGCAGGGCCGCCTCCAGGTCCGCGTCCGGGAACACGACCATCGGGTTCTTGCCGCCGAGCTCGAGGCTGAGCGTCTTCACGTTCACCTCGGCGGCCGCCCGCTGCAGGGCCAGCCCCGTCGCGACGGAGCCGGTGAACGCGATGCGGCGGATCCGCGGGTCGCGCACGAGGGCGTCCCCCGCCACCGCACCCACGCCGGTCACGATGTTCACCACGCCGCTCGGCAGGACCTGCCCGCAGATCTCCCCGAGAACGCACGCGGAGAGCGAGGTCTGCTCGCTCGGCTTGATCACCATCGTGTTGCCGGCGGCCAACGGTGCCGCCATCTTCCCCGCGGCGAAGAAGATCGGGTGGTTGAAGGGCGTGATCCGACCGACGACGCCGTAGGGCTCCCGCGTCGAGAAGTGCAGGCCGCGGGCGGTCGCCGGCACGGTCTCGCCCTTCAGCTCACCGGCTAGTCCGGCGTAGTACTCCAGGCTCTCGGCGGCGCGGGCGATGTCGAGGCGTAGCTTGCGGACCGTGCTGCCCGAGTCGCGGACCTCGAGGTCGACGATCCGGTCCCGTTCGGCGCGCAGGGCGGCCGCCACCTCGACCAGCGCCGTGGCGCGGTCGCGCGGGGGCAGCCCGGCCCACGCGGAGGCGGCTCGCTCCGCGGCGGCCGCGGCGAGCCGGACGTCCTCGGTGGTGCCGGCGGGCACCCGCCCGATGACCTCCTCGGTCGCCGGGTCGACCGCGTCGAGGAACGCCCCGTCCGAGGCCTCTGCCTGTTTCCCGTCGATCAGCATCCGGCCGTCGAGGAACTCCGGCGCGCTCACGGCGCGGACCGCAGTCCGGCCTCGACCATCAGCGGCAGGACCTTCTCGTTGAACTCGGCCAGCCCCTGGGCCATGTCGACCCAGCCGAGGGCGATACCGTCGTAGCCGAGCTCCTTGTACGCGACGAGCCGCTCCACGATCTGCTCGGCGGTCCCGACAAGCGGCATGCCGCCCCAGCCCGCCACCTTGTAGCGCGCCATCTGGAGGTGCACCTCGGGCGAGAAGCTCTGGCTACCACCGGCCATGGACCCGCGGATCTGGTTCTGTGCGGCTTCGAGGTCGCCGAGCTCGTCGACGTACCATTCGAAGTAGCGCCAGGCCTCGGCCTCGGTGTCCGCCAGCACGACGGGTGCGAACGTGATCCGTCCGCCGCGCACGCCGAGCTCTTGCGCCCTCGCCTCCGTCCGCCGGGCGATGCCCCCGACGATGTCGAGGTCCGGCCCGCCCTGGAAGGAGTAGTCGGAGTGCTTGAGGGCGAAGTCGAGACCCGCGCCTGAGGTTCCGGCGGACACGATGAGCGGACGCGGACGCTGCACCGGCTTCGGCTGAAGGTAGCCGCGCCGCACCGTGTAGTACTTCCCCTCCCAGTCCACTTCGTCCTGCTCTGTCCATAACCGCTCGACCAGCATCAGCCACTCCTCGGCGGCTGCGTACCGGTCCTCGTGCTCGCGCTGGTCGATCCCGAACATCCCGAACTCGAGGGCGTTGTTCCCCGCCACGAGGTTGAGGCCAACCCGGCCCGCGCTGATCGCGTCGATGGTGGCGGCCATCTTCGCGGCGAGCATCGGGTGGAAGACCGGGATGTGGCAGGTGACGAACAGGTGGATCCGCTGCGTCACCGCGGCCATGCCCGCGGCCCACGTGAAGGTCTCGTACTGCTCGGCGTTGGCGTTCATCCGCCCGCCGTGCCCCCTCCACCGCCCGAGCGAGAGCAGGAACTCCCACCCGGCGGCATCGGCGGCCTGTGCGACCGCCACGGTGTCCGGCCACGACAGCACGTTGGGTGCCGCCTCGGACATCACCATCCCGCCACTGATGTTGAGGCAGAAGATGCCGAGCTTCATCGCATTGTCGCCGTACATCGCCGAGGTCGGCTGCGCGGCCGCGGCCGGGGTCTGAGTCTGGGTCGCGACGTCCATGTCGTTCTCCTCGTTCCTCGTGACGACGAACCGGTCAGCGGATCGGAGCGGAGGTGTGCACCGTAGCCCGGATCTCGGTCTGGACGTGGCGCTCGACCCCGAGCTTGGCGGTCCCACCGTTCTCCTCGCCCCAGACGACGCTGACCTTTTTGCCGTCGACCGCCGCGTCGGCGTCGAGCATGCCGAGGGAGAAGAAGCCGCCGACGTTGACGGTGTAGCCGCACATCGCCGAGATGCCGACGAGCTCGTCCTGCGCACGGACCTGGTCGAACTGCACCCGTGCGTACCGACCCAGGGGCATGTCGAGGAACTTCGCCCCGGTGCCCCGCGGGGAGAACAGGCTGCTGGTGATGACCCGGGTGGCGTCCTCGTCGTTCCACCGCAGCCAGACCTTGCGCTTGCGCGGCTCGTCCTTGGTCGCCTCGAGCGCCTCCCGGCCGATGAAGTCGTGGTCGAACTTCATGATGTGGCCGTAGTCCATGTCCCACGGGGTCCGGAAGTAGTCCTCGATGTCCTCAGAGGCGAAGCTGCCCGCGATCGAGATCTTGGCCTCGTACCCGTCGGCCGGCAGCCACTCCCGGTACGCGCGCATCCGCTCGTCGGTGTAGATCCCCGGGACCGGCTGCGAGAGATAGCCGGACTCGATCCCGGAGCTGTAGTAGGCGAGCGCGCCGCCGCGCACCAGGCCGAACTCCTCGCCCGCGGAGAGGAGCGCGTCGAGGACCCGCGGGCCGTCCTCGGACGGACCCCAGATCTCCAGGCCCATGTTGTCGTCACCGGGCGCGCCGGCCATCGTGTGCTTGAGCGCGCGCACCTGCGCGCCGCCCAGCTCGAACTCGGTCATGCCGAAGAAGCGGACTTCGGGCAGCGCCCCGTCTGTGGCCTTCTCGAGGATGCTCTTCGCGAGCGGGCCCTCGATCTCGTACCGGAACAGCCGCCGGCGGGCGTCACTGTCCGCGGTCCGCCGGTCCCAGGTGACCTCGACGTCGTACCCGCCGATCTCCGCCTGGTACTGGACCCAGTTGGCGCAGGCGCTGGGACCGACGAGGCTGATCTCGTCGTCCTCCAGGCCGAACAGCACCGACGTCCCGATCAGGTTGCCGTCGTATCCGCAGACCATGAACTGCTTGGACTTGTTGCGACCGAAGTTCTTGAAGCTGTTGATCCCGGTGTCCGACATCAGCCGGACGACGTCGGGACCCTTGAAGTACGCGTCGTTCATGTGGTTGGACTGGTCGAACAGCACCGCGCTCGACATCCACGCCGCCTGCTCGTCGCGCCAGTTGGAGTGCTGCGGGGCGTAGGCGAGGCTGAACAGCTTGAGCGGGGCGTTCCGGAGCATGTCGACCGGCTTCGAGTACGTCGCCAGCTTCGCCTGCAAGCTCTCGTTGACCATCGTCTGCCTTTCCGTCGTTGGCGTGCAAGACACGGGTTCCGGGCTCGGACAGCCGGCCCGGCGAAGTCACCTCGGCTGTTCCGCGCGCCGCCGACCTGCGGCCGCCGCGCTCCCAACCGGCTTGCCGACCCTAGATTTCCGCAGGCTTGCCTGTCAATAAGGCAGCCGGACGGCGGCAGGCGGGACTGTCGGTACCGCCGCGCCCGGACGCCGCACGGTCTGCATGATCATCCGGTCGGCGCGGGTCCAGCCGATGGCGAACTCGCAGGTCCGTCCGTCGGCCAGCACGGTCACCTGCTCCTGGCGGATGACCGGGTCGCCCTCGGTGATGGCCAGGCTCAGTGCGACCGACGGCCCGGCGAGCGCGGCCGCGAGCGCCGTCCTGATCTCGCCGACCTCGCACCCGGCCATCGCCGCGACCGCCTGGTGCAGCGATCCGCAGGTGTCGATGTGGCCCGGCACGGCGTCGAGGTCGGGCGGGAGGTAGGAGGTCCAGAAGCCCGTCGGCTCGTCGTTGACGACGGTGACGTGCTCGACCATCACGCAGCCCGAGCCGCCCGGCAGGCCGAGCCGCTCGCGGACGATCGGCGGGGCCGTCATGGACCTGGCCTTCAGCACCTCGCGGCGGGTGCGGACCTGCGCACCCTGAGGGTGGAAGCCGCCGAGGCGGTCGACCCGATGGTCGAAGCGCTCCCCGACGACGAAGGTCCCGGTCCCGGGGCTGCGGCGGATCAGCCCTTCGCCGCGGAGGCTGTCGAGCGCGTCCCGCACGACGTTGCGGCTCACCTCGAAGTGGCGCTGTAGATCGTCCTCGGACGGAAGCCGTCCGCCGTCGCCGGTCAGCAGGGCCGCTCGGACGAGGTCCGCGACCCGCCGCACGGCGGTCTCGCGCGCCCGTCTGGTGAGGGACTGCGCCCGGCGCCGCCGGAGCGCGATCAGTCGGCGGCGGCTCTCGTCGGGGATGGCCATGGCGCCAGTCTCGACCACGAGGACGCCGGACGACGAGCGTCCGGTGGCGCGCGCCGCGGTCGCGGACCGCCTCAAAGCCGGAGCACCCCACCGTCGACGACGAGGACCTGGCCGGTCACGAAGCTCGCGGAGAGCAGCGTCGCCGCCCCTTCCGCGACCTCCGCCGGGGTGGCCAGCCGGCCGAGCGGCGTGATCGTCGCTTGTGCGGCGAACCCGGCGTCGTCGACCGCCGCCCGCGACTGGTCGGACGGCACGAGCCCGGGGACGAGGGTGTTGACCCGCAGCCCGAGCGGCCCCCACTCGAGGGCGAGGACCCGCCCGAGGTTGACGAGCCCGGCCTTGGCCGCGGCGTAGTGGGCGCCGCCCGCGAGGGGCCGAAACGCCTGGCCCGACGCCACGTTGACCACGGCGCCGGAGCCGGAGGCCTGCCGGGCGAACGCCTGGCACATCAGGAATGCGCCGGTGAGATTCACCGCGAGGACCTGCTGCCACTCCGCGAGGCCGATCTCCAGGGCGGCGCCGCGTGGGAAGACCGCGGCGTTGTTGACCAGCCCGGAGACCGGACCTGCCACGGCCAGTCGGTCCCACAGCGCGGTCACCGAGCCCGGGTCGCCGACATCGCAGTGGGCCCCCGTGGCCTCGCCCCCGGCCTCGCGCAGGGCCCGGGCCGTCTCCTCCGCCCGGTCCGCCAGGACGTCCACGCACCAGACGTGTCGCCCGTCGGCGGCCAAACGGTGGGCGATCGCCGTGCCGATGCCCTTACCCGCCCCGGTGACGACCACGGTGTCGGCCGGGCTCATCGCCGGGCCACCGCCGGGTCGCGCGCCAGGACCGACGCCAGCCGGGGCAGCGCGTCGGGCTCCGGCACGTACTTGCAGAGCACGAGGTCCACACCGATCTCCGCATACGCCGCGACCCGCTCGCCGATCAGCTCGGCGGGACCCACAAGCTGCGCTCCCACCGCGCCGAGCTTCGGGATGACGAGCTCGGGCGACCGGGCGGTGGCCTCGGCTCGCAGCCGCGCCACCTCGTCCCAGCCGGCACGCTCGGTCTCCGCAGGCACCACGAAGGCGCTCAGCCCGAACCCGACGGTCCGGTTGTACCGCGCGGCGCGCTCCCGCATCCGTTCCACCGAGACCCGCGCGGTCTCCAGCACCTCGGCGAAGGGGCGCTCGGGGTCGGTGCCATAGTCGACGAACCAATGGTCGGCACAGCGTGCGACCATCTCGAGCCCGCGCGGGGAGCGGCTCACCGTGTGGAACGGCGGGGGCCCGCCCGCGGGGACCAGCGGCATCGGCGCCGCTGTGAACTCCTCACCCTCCTCGAGGTGCGCAGCGAGGTCGGCGTCCGCGGCCCACGTGGCGCGCATCGTCTCGATGTAGCGCTCGGCACGGGAGTACTTCTCCTCCTCCCCCGTGGGTCGCACAGTGCTGAAGAAGGTGTTCTCGGCGGTGTTCCAACCGGTGACGAAGTTGATCGCACTCCGGCCGGGGGCGACGCGGTCCAAGGTGGCGGCCATCTTGGCCGCGATGTTCGGGTGCCAGAAGTCCGGGTTCATCGCGGGCATGATCGTGATGCGGTGCGTGTGCGAGGCCACCGCCGCGGCCAGCACCCAGGACTCCAGGTCCGTGCCCAGATGACGCTCGGCGAACAGCGCGATGTCGAACCCCAGCGATTCCGCCTCGGTGACGCTGTCGAGCGCGAGCCGGTACCCAGGATCGACCGTGCCGGGGTCGAGCCCCCGCCGCCCGGCCGCGTCCACCTCGCCGAGCCGCGCGGAGTGCGCGGTCACGTGCGGGATCGGTACGTAGATGCCGGTCTTCATCGCTGTGTCTCCTTCCGGTAATGGCGGGCCAGGGTCGCCCCGTCGGTCCACCACACGTCGTCGTGGTCCCTGATGTGCCCCAGCAGCCGGCGCAGCGCGTCGATCCGGTGCGGCACGCCGATGAGGTAGGGGTGCAGCGCGATGGCCATCACCCGCGGTTCCTGCGCACCCTCGCGGTGGAGCACCTCGAAAGTACGGATCGCCAGGTCGGCGAACTGCTCGGGAGTGAGCAGGCGCTGGTCGAACGCGGGCTTGTCGTTCACCTCGAGGGTGTACGGCACAGTGACGAGCCCGGAGCGGGTGAGGTCCGGGCGGTCGTCGGTGGCCCAATCGGCCACGTAGTTGTAGCCGTTCTCGACGAGCCGGGCCTCCGTCGTCGAGCGCTCGGCGAGTCCGGCGCCGAGCCACCCCGCGGGCCGGGCGCCGAAAGCCGCGCCCAGGGTGTCGGTGACCCGGGCGATCTCCTCCCGCTCCTCCTGCTCGGAGAGCTGGTCGAGCCGGCGCGCGTTCGTCCACGAGTGGCCCATCACGTCCCAGGAGGCCTCCCGCATCGCGGCGACGAGCTCCGGGTACGCCTCGACGACCGACGCGTTGACCGCGGCGGTGCCCCGGACTCCGACCTCGGTGAGCGCGTCGAGCACCCGGAAGAAGCCCACGCGCGCCCCGTAGTCGCGGACGGCGAACGCGAGCGTGTCGTGCGCGGCGCCGGTGCCTCCCGGGACCGGGCGGTCCAGCGGGAAGAACTCCACGTTGGGCACGACCCACACGGCGAGCCGCGCGCCGCCCGGCAGGGTCCAGCCCGTGCGAGCCCGTGCGGACCGGAACGGGACCGGCCCGGTCGCGGCGGACCCCGCGGTCATCGCGGGGCCGCCGCGGAGAGCCGCTCCAGCAGGCCGATCACCGTGGCCGAGTCGAGGACGTCGGCGTACTTGTGGTGGAGGTCGAACAGGTTGACCTGGTGGTTCAGCCACGAACGGTCGAACACGCCGTCCTCCACCACCACGGTGTGAAAGCCGTTCGAGCAAGCGTCGACGACGGTCGCCCGCACGCAGCCGGACGTGCTCTCGCCGACCACGAGGACGGTCGAGATCCCCCGCGAGACGAGCTCGGCCACCAGCTGCGTGCCGTAGAAGGCGCTCGCCCGCTCCTTTACCACGATCAGCTCACCAGGTGCCGGGGCCAGGGCGGGGTGGAAGTCCCACTGGTCCGCGGGGCCCGCGGGGTCCAGGCCACCGACTCGCCGGTTCGTCGCCGTGATCGGGCCCGCCGCCGCGTTCGCCGTGACGTGGATGACGGGGACGGCGGTGCGGCGGGCCGCCGCGAAGACCCGCGCGATGGGTTCGACGGCCGTGTGCGCGTACTTCCCGCAGCTGGAGGGGTAGGTGTTCTGGAGCTCGCTGGGCGGCAGCGGCCCGCCCTCGAAGGCCTTGTTGTAGAGATCGACGGCGACGACGGCGACGCGGCCCTTGAGCCCCAGCGTGCGGCGGTAAGCCTGGTAGATCGTCCGCATGTCGGGGTCAGCGACCTCGTCCCAGACGTGCCGCAGGGTGTCCCACTCGACGGATGCCGCGAACTCCGCGCCGCTCACCGCCCCACCGCCGACGCGGCGACGAAAGTCCTCATCGACGGCGCCCAGTACTCGTCGGAGGAGACCACGGCGGGCAGCGCGCGCTGCGACACCAGGATCTCCACGTTGTGCGCCCAGGCCTTCTCGTCCACGTTGTAGGACCAGTTGTTCAGCGGCATGTTCGCCAGCAGCGCCGGGTCCAGCTTCGTGAAGGCCGCGACGGTCTGGCGGGCCCGCCCCTCGTCCTGGTAGAGCCAGTCGATCGCGGCGCGCAGGGACTGCTGGAACTTCTCGACGCGATCCGGGTTGCCCTCCACCCACGCCCGGGTCGCCCACCAGGCGGACAGCGGGGCCCCGGGGTTGGCCAGCAGGTTCGGGTAGGCGACGACGGTCCCCGAACCGGACTGCTCGATCGATGTGGAGAACGGGTCGATGGTCATCACAGCGTCGACCTGGCCCGAGCGCAGCAGGTCGAGGTGACTGGCGAACGGGGCCTCGACGAACTCGATGCCGGAGGTGTCGATGCCCTGGCCCTGCATGAACCACAGCGCGCCGGCGTTCATCTGGCTCCGGACCCCGCCGAAGATCGCCACCCGCTTGCCCGGCAGATCCCCCAGAGTGCTGATCCCGCTCGTCGGCGCCGCGATCACGGTGCCCGAGTCGGGGGGCTCGTACTTGGCGGCCTCGTTCTGAATGATGGCCTGGACGTCCAGCCCGGCGGCGCGGGCGGCGAGCGGCGGGCCGGGGATGGAGGACATCAGGTCGATGTCCCCGCGCTGCAGCGCCGCCGTCATCGCGGACGGGTCCTGGAACTCCACGCGCTCCACGTCGAGCCCGTGCTCGCGGAACATTCCCTCGGTGAGGGCCACGTACGTCGGGGTCTGGCCGCCGTTGGTGAAGAAGCCGATCCGGAGCCCGTCCAGGCCGGTGTTCACCTCCGACCCGCCCGAGCCGCACCCTGCGACGACCGCCAGTGCCGCGGCGACGACCGCGGCCACGAACGTCCTTCTCATCGGTCCGACTCCTTGTTCTCGTGTGTCACGCGGTCCGCCACCGCAGGAGGTGGCTCTCGACGCGGCCGAAGGCGAGGTTGAGCAGATAGCCCACGAGGGCGAGCGTGATGATGCCCGCGAACATCAGCGGGACCTGGAAGATCCGCTGGCTCTCCAGGATCAGGTAGCCGATTCCGGTGTCACCCGCCAACATCTCGGACACGATGCCGACGATCAGGGCGATGCCGAGCGCGACCCGCATCCCGGTGAGGGTCTCCGGCAGGGCGCTGGGCAGCACGATGCGCCGCAGCCGCCCGAGCGGCCCGTAGCCCAGCGTGCGCCCGGTGTCGACGAGGATCGGGTCCACCGAGCGCACCCCACCGCAGGTGCTCAGCACCACGGGGAAGAAGCTGGTCAGGGCGATCACGGCGATCTTCATCTCGCTGCCCACCCCCAACAGCAGGATGGCGACCGGGATGTAGGCGGCCGACGGAATCGGCCGCAGCAGCTCCGTGACCGGCTCAAGCAGGTAGTAGACGAACCGGCTCGTGCCCATCAGCGCCCCGACGACCACGGCCGCGACGACCGCGACGGCGTAGCCGACCAGCACCCGGGAGAGCGTTTCCCCCATCGCCACCGGCAGTGTGCCGTCGGTGATCCCCCCGACCAGGGCCGCGACCGACGCCGAGAAGCTCGGGATGCTCGGCGAGTCCACGAGCTGGAGCCGAACGGCGAGCTCCCAGGCGACCACCAGAAGCACGATCAGCCCGATGCCGGTGGCCCGCAGGCTCAGCTGCCGGATCACCGGGCGCCGTCCTCGTAGCTCAGGCCCTCCTGGCGGTAGATGCTGTCGAGCAGCTGCCGGCGCATCGCCAGAAAGCGCGGGTCCTCGCCGAGGGTCACGGGGTTGCGGGGATGTGCGAAGTCGACGCGCAGGTCGATGTCCACCGTGGCCGGCGACTTTCGCAGGGCGACCACACGCGTGGACAGCAGCAGGGCCTCCTCGATGTCGTGGGTCACGAACACCACGGTGATCCCCAGGCTGCGCCACAGGTCGAGCACCAGCTTCTGCAGCTTCGCCCTGGTCAACGCGTCGAGCGCGCTGAAGGGCTCGTCCATGAGCAGCACGCGAGGGCTGGTTGCGAGCGCGCGGGCGATGGCCAGCCGCTGCTGCATCCCGCCGGAGAGCTGGCTGGGGTAGTGGCGCTCGTAGGCCTCCAGGCCGACCCGCACCAGCATCTCGCGTCCGATCTCGGTCCGCCGCCTGCGGTCGATGCCGCGGTCGCGTTCGAGACCGAATACGACGTTGTCGAGCACCGTGCGCCAGGGGAAGATCGACTTCGCGAACTGCTGGAACACGTACACCACACCGGGCGGTGGGCTCTCGACCACTGTGCCGGTGAATCGCACGGCGCCGGACGTGACCGGCGAGAGCCCCGCGAGTAGCTGCAGCATCGTCGTCTTCCCGCAGCCGGACGGGCCGACGATCGTGAGGAAGTCACCGTCCGCCATGTCGAGGTCCACGTGGTCGAGGACCACGGACTCCCCGCCCCGCGCCGGGTAGGACTTCACCACGTCGCGTGCCGCGAGCACGGGGTGCCCAGCCTGCTCGTCCGCCCGGGTCGCCCGGTCGGACGCCACGGTCTCCGGGAGCGTCACGTCTCCTCCTCGCTCGTCGTGCCTTCCTGCCGCGGCGGCGCCGCAGCCCGACGAGGGGGAATCCTGGAGGGCTCGTCGACCGTCTTGGGTTGCGCTGGAGTTACGCCGGTATTTTCGACGGGAGTCCTGGTGCCGGCCGCCGCTACGCCACCCGTCGCGGCGCCCGACGGGGCGAGCTCGGCCCGCGCGGCGGTTGCGATCCTGCGGTAGGTGTTCATGACGAGCAGCGCGTCGACGCCGAAGACGAGGACCTGCGACCCGCGTCCGGCGGCGACCGCCACCCCGCCCGGCTCGTCGAACACGAGCTCCATGACGGGCCGGCCGGCCGCCGCCGCCGCGGCCCGCACCCGACCGAGCTGCTCAGCGATGACCGGGTGCAGCCCGGAGGGCTGCCGCAGCCCCTGCACCAGTGCCAGGTCGCCCGCCCCGGGCAGCACCCCGCTCAGGCCGGGCACCGCGAGGATCTCGGAGATCGTGGCGACGGCGGCCGGGTGCTCGATGATCGCGAACAGCACAACCTCGTCGTTCGCCCGGCGGACGTGCTCCATCGCCCCGCCGCGGCCGACGGCGTGGATCCAGCGGCCGTAGCCGATGCCGCGTTCGCCCCCGGGCGGGTAGTGGGCCGTCCGGATCGCCGCCGCCAAGTCGGCCGGGCCGGTCACGTGGGCCAGGACGGCACCTGTGGCGCCGGCGTCGAGGAAGCGGGGCAGCAGGTTCACGTCCGCGGCGTTTAGCCGGACCAGCGTGGGGACGTCCCGGGCGCGCGCGGCGAGGATCATCCGCTCGACGGTCTCCAGGTCGAGCAGGCCGTGCTCGTACTCGACCACCACGAGGTCGAACCCCTGCGCCACGGCGATCTCCACGACGGCGGGGTCGCCGAGCGCGTGGAAGGAACCGAGGAGCCGTTCCCCGGCCCGGAGCCGCTCGGCCAAGGTCTTCGCGCAGAGCGCCAGGAGGATCTTGATCGGTGTTCTCAATGCCCGGTGCCGTTCTCGGTCGTCGGCGACCGGACCCTCGGCAGCGCACGCCGAGGATCCGGGTCATGTGGAGGTGGGGGGTGTCGACCGACCGGTCCGCCGCTCGTTCGTGGCGCGACAGCCGATCCGGAACTCGTGGTCGCCGTGTGGTTCGACAGCCCTGTCAGCGACCGCCGCAACGGTAGAAATCGACAATCTCGCCTGGCAATCAATCGGCCGCCTGTTTACAAGGACGACACCGCAAGATTGACAGGTACGCCTGTCGAAACCTACCGTCGGGTCACGGCCCGCCGCGGTGCCAGGTCGCCCATCGAACTCCAGGCCAGAGGAGCCCTCACCGTGATCCCGCAGGTCGACGAGCGGGACCGGCTGGTCGTGTCGATCGCCGGTCTCGTCACCGCCACCCAGCTCGTGTGGTCCATCCTGACACCCGTCCTGCCCGCCTTCGCTCAGGAGCTGGGGATCGACCCGGTCGGCCTCGGCCTGCTCGTCGGCGGGTTCGGGCTTGGCCGCATCGTGGCCAACATCCCGGCCGGGTACGCCGGGACCAGGGTCAACCGGCTCCATCTCCTGGTCGGCGGCGCGACGGGCGTCGTCGTCCTCTCCTCCATGACCGGACTGGCCACCTCGTTCGGTGGGGTCCTGGCCCTGCGCATCCTCACCGGCGCCGCCGCCGGGGTGGCGATGACGAGCGGCCAGACCCTGGTCGCGGACTCCGTCCGCAGCGAGTCGCTCACCCGCGCGATGGCGACCATGCAGGGCCTGCAGCTCACCGGCGCGGCCGTCGGCCCCGCGATTGGCGGGGTCACCGCGTCCCTGCTCGGTCTGCGCGCGCCGTTCGTCGTGGCGGGCGCAGCGTGCGCGGTGTTCGTGCTGTGGATTGTGCTGAGCCCGCGGCTGCGCCGCCGCCTCGTCGACGCCGGCGCGGTAGCGCCGTCCGAGCCTGCGACCGCCGCCGCGCCCCCGCGCCGGACGGGGGGTCTGGTCGCGGCGTGCCTCGTCGGCTTCTCGGCCTTCTTCTGCCGGTTCGGCGTGCAGCAGGCGCTGCTCCCGCTCGTCGCGCTGCAGACGGTGGGCCTTTCGGTCGGGGTGCTCGGGCTGGTCTTCTTCGGGATCGCCGTAGCCAACGTGCTCTGCCTCCTGACGGTGGGCAGGCTCACCGACCGCCTCGGGCACCAGCGGACGATCGTCGGCTCCTCCCTCGGCGCGGCCGTCGTCATCGCCCTGTTCGTACTCCCCGTCGGGCCCCCGGCATTCGTCGGACTGTGTCTCCTGTTCGGCGTTGCGACGGGGGTCGGGGGCCCGATCCCCGCCGCCTACCTCGCGCGGATCACCCAGGACGTCCGACGGGGGCCCGCGATCGGCCTGTACCGCACCTGCGGGGACCTCGGCGGCGTCCTCGGCCCACTCATGGTGGGGGTCGTCGGCTCGTTGTGGGGGCTGCCCGGGGCGGCTCTCGTCTCGGCGGCCGTACCGACACTGGCTGCGGTGGGGTTCGGGCTTCTGACAACCCGCGCACGACCCAAGCGCGGGTGAGTCACGCCGCGGCACTCCGGACGCCGCTACTCCGGGGTGCGGCCCGGCAGGTTCGCGAGGGCCTGCGACCGGGCCTCGAGCAGCTCTGCGTAGGTGCCGTTCTTCTCCGCCCAACGCAGCCGCTGCGCGGCCTCGACCACGACCTCGCGCGGGGTCGGGTCCGCGGACAGGAGCGAGAGAGCCTCGTCGAGGAACGGTCCCAGGTCCAGCGCCGCCGGGTTGAGCCGCTTGGCGTCCTCGGTCGTGGCGACCGCGGGCGGGACCAGCTCCGTGACCTCGACGCCAGTGCCCTTGAGCTGGGCTCGCAGCGACTCGGTGTAGGAGTGCACACCGGCCTTGGTCGCCCCGTAGGTCGGCCACAGCGGGAACGGCAGGAACCCGATCCCCGAGCTGACGGTCATGATCGTGCCTGTTCCGCGGCCGACGAGGTGCGGAGTGAAGGCGTCGATCACCCGGATCGTGCCCAGCAGGTTGACCGTGACGGTCGTCTCCGCCTGCTCGATGTGAGCGGGGTCGCGCAGGTCCTCGGCGAGCATGACCCCGGACATGGTGACCACCGTGTCGAGCTCGGGGTGGCGGGCGAGCACCTCGTCGCGGGCCCGGGCGACCGACTCCGCATCGGTGACGTCGACGGCGACCGTCTCCAGGTCCTCGACGCGGGCGGTGCTCCGGCCGCCGACGACGACCGTGCCCCCCGCCTCGACGAAGCGGCGGGCGAGCCCGAGGCCGATCCCCGACGTCCCGCCGACGACGAACGCGGTGCGGTTCTTGATGTCCATCTGTGTCTCCTCCTCAGTGACGATGTCGAGGATCGTCCGGAGCGCGATCGGGTCGGTAGACCCCGTCGATCCGTAGGAGTGGCAGGGCCCCCCATCGGTCGTCCGCCCGCGGCTACCTTGAGCCGATGGTCAGTGATCGGGATGCGAACAGCCTCGGCGAGTACCTCCGCGCCCGGCGAGACGCGGTCACCCCGGACCAAGTGGGCCTGCCCGTGCAGGCGAAGCGGCGGGCTCCGGGGCTGCGCCGCGAGGAGGTCGCGATGCTGGCCGGGATCAGCTCCGACTACTACCTGCGACTGGAGCGCGGGCGCGACAGGAACCCTTCGCCGCAGGTCCTGCAGGCGCTAGCCCGGGTGCTCCGGCTGGACGAGGTGGAGTCGGAGTACCTGCTCGGCTTCACCAGTCCGCGCCCCCGCCGACCCCGCCGCCGGCGCACCGAGCCCGTGTCCTCCCGCCTGCACCACCTGCTGGCCGCCGTCGGCGTCCCTGCCTTCGTCGAGAGCCGATACTTCGACGTGCTGGCGTCGAACCCCCTCGCCATGGCGTTGTCGCCACGCCTGCGCCCCGGGGAGAACCGGCTGCGCTCGCTTCTGCTCGATCCCGAGGAACGCGAGTTCCACAGCGACTGGGAGGCCGCGGTCGCGGACTCGGTCGCCTGGTTCCGCCAGGCCATCGGAACCGACGTGGAGGACGCCCGCGCCGTGGAGCTCGTCGGGGAGCTGTCCCTCGCCAGCGCCCGCTTCCGGTCCCTCTGGGCGCGCCACGACGTGCGGCGCCTCGAAGGCGGAACCGCGGTGGTGGAGCACCCATTGGTCGGGCCGCTACGACTGCACCGGGACAAGCTCCCGGTGGGTGAGCACCTCCTGGTGCTCTACTACCCGAGCGAGCGCGCTGAGGACGCCGAGAAGCTGCGGCTCCTCGCCGCCCTCAGCGCCCCGGGCGAGGTCGACACAGGGTGAACCGTCGCCGTCCGCCGATCCGCGTGTAGCGGGTGACGGCGGAGAGCTCATCGCGACGTCAGTGTGGCGTCTCTTCATGGCCCCGGAGGTGCACGCCGCGCTCGGCTGGTCCACATCGCCGGCGCCCTCGAAGCCGCCGAGGACCTCGACGACGAGGTCTCCAGGCCAATGCTCACCAGTCCCCCGCGTACCGCGCCGTCTAGGAGTCTCGCCGTGCGCCGCGGCGAACCGTCAGGAGCACGAGCCCTGAGACGACGGCGAGGGACCCCATCACCACGGCGATCTCCGTCCGACCACCGCCGGCGGCGAACAGCGCTCCGGCGAGCGCGGGCGCGGCGGCACTGCCGATTCGGCCGATTCCGAGCACCACGCCGGTGCCGGTCGCCCGGATCGGCGCGGCGAATGCGTCCGCCGTGGTGATCATGAGCCCCAGGGTGCCTGCGGCGACGGAGCTCGCGGCGAGCACACCCGTCAGGATGACGAGGACGGGCACCGAGGGCACCAGGCCGAACGCGATCACGAGGATCCCGAGCCCGAAGATGCCGACGGCCGCCAGCAGACGCCCGTCGACCCGACGGGAGAGCAGACCGAACACCGCGCAGACGAAGGCGCCCAGGAAGCTGCCCGCGCTCGCGACCGAGGCGGCTGCGGAGGCGTCGAAGCCCGCGCTCACCAGCATCGTTGGCTGCCAGCTCAGGAAGAAGTAGATCGTCATGTACAGCAGGAGGCTGATCACGCACACCTGCACGGTCGTCAGGAGCTGCCGGCCCCGGACGATCTCCCGGTAAGGGGTTCGCCGCCGCTGCTCGACCGGCGGTAGGGCAGCGAGCGCGGTGTGCCCGAACCTGCGCAGCAGGGAGTTGACGCGCCCGAGGCTGTCCGCGCGCCTTCGGGCCAACAGGAAGGCGAGCGACTCGGGCAGTGCCTTGGCAGCGAAGGGCACGACCAGGAGGGTGAGCACGGCGCCGAGCAGGAACACGGAGTGCCAGCTGACATGTCGCAGCAGGAACGCCGAAGCCAGGCCGCCGAGTGCGCCGCCGAGCGGGTAGCCGACGGCCAACATCGCGATGGCCAGCGAGCGCGTGCGCCGGTTCGCCACCTCGACCGCGGCCGGGTTGACCACGACCATCATCGCGCCGATGCCAACGCCGGTCAGGACCCGCACGATGGCCAGCAGGAAGACCGAGTCGCACAACGCGGACAGAAGCATGCCCACGACCATGACCGTGAGGCTGGCCAGCACGATCGGGCGGCGGCCGACGATGTCGGCCAGGGGCGCGAGGGTGATCGAGCCGAGGAGGGCGCCGACCAGGCCGGCCGACAGCAGGATCCCGATCGCGGCGCTGTCGACCTGGAAGGCCCTCGCCAGCGCCGGGGCCACGAACGTGACGGACAGCAGGTCGAACCCGTCGAGCGCGGAGATCACCGCCGCGAGCGCGACGGCCCGCTTCTGGGCGCCCGACATGGGCGAGTCGAGGATGAGGTCGCGCGGATGGACGGGCCGATCGCCCTGGGTACCCGCGGCATTGTGCGCATGCTCGGTCAAGTCGCTCTCCGTTGGGCGTGACGAGGGGATGTCCACGTCTTGACGGGACCGCGTACGCGGGATGCTCAGCACACTGAGCATCACCCGGGGGCCACTATCGTCAGCCGCCGCCCGGTGCACAAGTCTTGACTTCGCGGGGCTGAGCCGAGACCCTGCGGTCGCGCTCTGCCCTCGCTGGGCGCGCGACGACGTGCGGCCCAGTAGACGCGGCTGCAGTGGTGCAGCACCGACGGTCGGGCCGCTACGACGCCAACGGCACAAACCCCCAGTCGGAGAGCGCCTCATGGTGCGCTCACCGACCTTCGAGCGGCCTCGCCTTCGGTCGGCGCGGTGCACCGCGTGGTCGCCGCCGGGTTCCGCCGGCTGGTCGGCGCAGGGCCAGCACATACCGACAGCTTCCGCCTGCCAGCCGGTGCCCCGCGTTCGACCGGATCTCGGCCTGCACCGTGAGGTGGTCTCGATCCCGCTGAACGACCCAACCACACGACTCCGCCTCGCCCCGAGCCTCGTTCATCAGCGGTGAGACGACGAGTTCGGTGCCTGCAGTATCGAGCGACGCACCCTGCGACATCACGGCAGCGGCCGCGCGACTCATCGTGGTGAGCAGGACGGTAGCGGCACTGCGTAGACGGCGACATCCGCTAAGCTTGATCTTTAACCTGCTGCCGTCGGGCCTGTAGCGCTGGCGGGGTGTTTGCCGACGTCGTGGCGGGTGGTCGCGTGCTCGGTTACGGGAGCCGGGCGGGCGTCCGGGGCCTGGTCGGCCCTGTTTCGGTGCCCTGGCGGGACGCGTGGTCGTTGCGCGGAGGTGGCGAAACCCGCGTCGGATCCGCGCGGGGGTCAGCCGGCCCGGGTCGACGGGTTTCTCCCAGGGACGCCGCAGGTCGACCGCGAGGGGCCGGGCCAGACGCAGCTGGGTGTAGGCGCTGATGATCAGCCAGGTCCAGCGGTCCGCCGCGGCCGGGGTGCGGATCTTCGGCGCGGTCCAGCCCAGGGTCTGCTTGAACAGCCGGAAGGTGTGCTCGAGGTCGAAGCGGCGCAGGAACCCCTGCCACCGGTCCACATCCGCTGCCGTGGCGCCGGTGGCCGAGGACCACAGCCACACCGGTTTTGGGGCGTGATCACCAGGAAGACGCTGCACCTGCAGACAGATCAAGGTGCCGGCGACGACCGGCAACTCACCGGGGTGCTCGGCCCACACGCCGCGGTGAGTCAGCCGCGGGTAGAGCCCATCCCAGGCGGTGGCGACCGCCCGGCCGTAGCGGCTGGTGTCGGTGGCGGTGAGCTGCGCCGGTGTCCACCAGGTGTCGGGGGTCGGCCAGGGCGAAGTCCGGGCCGTGCCGCGGCGGGCGCCCGGTGGCGCGGGCAGCCCGCAGTGGGTGCGGGCCGCGTAGGACCCGATCGGAGCGGATCCGGCCGAGCAGCTCGACCGGCAGATCCGCCAGCACGTAGGCGAGGCGGGTGATGTCGTAGCCGGCGTCGGCCACGATCAGGATCGGCGGGTCCCAGGGCCGCCACTGACCCGCCTGCTCGAGCCGGTCGACGACCTCACGCAACTGGGCGGCGGTCACCGCGGTGGCGTCCTGTCCCGGGCCGATCCGGACGGCGTCGAGTAGCGCGGTCCACGAGCTGCGGCCGGGTTCGAGGGCGGCGACGAACGAGTACGGCCAGCCCGGGACCATCTGCGCATTGCCTCTGCCGCGGCCATAGACGTGGCAGAACGACCGGTCCGCGCTGGTCGGGGCGTCCGAACGCAGCCACGGCGACACATCAACCGCCAGCACAATCCGCCCGTCACGCGCCCGCGGGACGGGTAGCCCGGCCAGTACCCGTCGCAGCCGCTGCGACTCGATCCCGCCCTGGGCCAGCGCGTCATACATCGCGCCGTGCCCGCGACGGTGCTCGGCCACCAGGGTCAACTCCACCAGCGAGCGGACCGGACCGTCGGCGCACAGCACGGCATCGGTCAGCTCGAACAACGCGTCCGCTCGCGCCGTGCACGAGCGGTAGAACTCGTGCCGGAACCAGCCGAGATCCCCCCGCCGGGACGGGGTGTCGACCCACCCCTCGGACCGGACATGGGCCACACTGAGCACCACGGCCACCGCCTTCGTCTTCGAGCTCTGTGAGAGGAACCCGAAGAGGATTAAGCGGTGGCCGTTCCATGTCCCGAAGACACGCCGCACCACCAGTCAAAACGACCCTGACCAGAAGCCAGCAGGTTAAAGATCAAGCTGAGTTCCAGAAGGAGCTCGACTGGATCGACGCGTTCGTGCGCGAGCGCGTCCAGCCGCTGGACCACCTGCTCGGCAGCCAATGGAACATCCACGATCCCGAGTTCGTCCGGCTCGTCCGGCCGCTCCAGCAGGAGGTCAAGGACCGCGGGCTCTGGGCCTGCCATCTCGGCCCGGAGCTCGGCGGACGCGGGTACGGGCAACTCAAGCTGGCCCTGATGAACGAGAAGTTCGGTATGTCCCGCTTCGGGCCCATCGTCTTCGGCGCCCAGGCCCCGGACACCGGCAACTCCGAGATCCTCGCCCACTACGGCACCCCGGAGCAGAAGAAGCTGTGGTTGGAGCCGCTGCTGGCCAACGACGTCGTCTCCTGCTTCGCGATGACCGAGCCACAGGGCGGCGCCGATCCCCTGCAGATCCGCTCCACCGCCGTGCGCGACGGCGACGACTGGGTGATCAACGGCGAGAAGTGGTTCGCCTCCGAGGCCGCCACCGCCGCGTTTTACCTCATGATGGTGCAGACCGACGCCGAGGCGGAGAACCCGTACCGTCGGATGTCGATCTTCATCGTCCCCGCGGACACCCCTGGCATCGAGATCCTTCGCATGTACGGCTTCTACGGCGAGCCCGAGGACACCCACGCCCACCTGCGCCTGACCGACGTCCGGGTGCCCGCCGAGAACATGCTCGGCGAACCCGGTGACGGCTTCGTCGTGGCCCAGACCCGGCTCGGCGGCGGCCGCATGCACCACGCGATGCGCACCCTCGCCCAGGCCACCCGCGCCTTCGAGATGATGTGCGAACGCGCCGTCTCCCGCACCACCAAGGGCGAACAGCTCGCCGCCAAGCAGATGGTCCAGGAGAAGATCGCCGACAGCTGGGTCCAGCTGCGCCAGTTCCGGCTGCTCATCCTCGAGACCGCCTGGCTCGCCGACCAGGGCAACGACTGGAAGGCAATCCGCAAGAACGTCTCCGCTGTCAAGGCCACCATGCCCGGCGTCCTCCACGACATCGCCTCCCGCGCCCTGCAGATCCACGGCTCGCTGGGCATCAGCCACGAGATGCCCTTCGCCGAGTGGGTCATCAACTCCTTCCACATCGGGCTCGCCGACGGCCCCACCGAGGTGCACAAGGTCGTCGTCGCCCGCGAGGTGCTCAAGGCCGTCGAACCCGCGAAGGAGATGTTTCCGGACTACCTGCGGCACAAGGAGACCGCGCGGGCGCGGGAGCTGTACGGGGCATGAGCGCGCTCCGCCGATCAGCCGGCAACGGCGGGGTGGCACAGGTCGACGGAGGGGGCCGCGGCCCGGTCGTGAGGCAGGTTCCGGCCCGCGGCGAGCAACCGGCGCACGGCCATGTGCTCGCACGGGCGGTCTACCGAGTCGCCGCCGACGAGGTCCCCCTCCTCGAAACAGAACGAGGCGTCGATCCTCGAGTGTCTCTGCACGCCCTGGCCCGACGACCGCCTGCTCTCACCCCGGTATGCGAGGTGTGAGCGGACTACGGGCAGGGGTGCCGTCCGCGGCGATCGTGGGGTCGGCGCCGGTCCGCTGGAGCCAGTACCACAGGGGCCCCGCATGATCTCCAGGCCCTCGGGGATGCCGCGGACCGTCGCACCCGGAGCGGATTCAGACAACAACTCGACGGCGTATCGAGCCAAGTCGCGGCGGACAACCACTCGCCGGGTAACCGGGAGCGCCGGACGCGTAGGCGGCGCCGAAGGCCTCAACGGGTACTCGTCAAACAAAGCACATCGAGCTGACGTACTGACCGTGAGCGGTCGGGCTCGCGCGGCTCGGCGTGTGATCGGGAGCGGGCGGAGGGTCACCGCGGCGCGCCGTGCAGGTCCCCGGTGGCCGCTGGGGGCTCTACCGTGGCCATTTCGACGTTCCGGGTGTCGCCCAGCCCGAGTGTGCACAGCGTGCTGATCAGCGCCAGGAACGCGAGGTAGAACCCGAGCGCGATGCTGCCGAATGCGTCGACGAGCAGTCCAGCGACCAGCGGCGTGATCGCGCCGCCGAGCACGCCGGCGAGGTTGTACGACAGGCCCGCACCGGTGTAGCGGTACTGCGCGCTGAACAGCTCGGGCAGCATCGCGCCGACCGGGCCGTAGGCGAAGCCCACCACGCCGAGGACGAGGCACAGGCCCAGGCCGAAGGCCCATGCCGTGCCGATGTCCAGCACCGGGAACGCGATGACGCCGACGACGATCGAGGCCAGGTTGCCCCACAGCACGAGCTTCTTGCGCCCTGCCCGGTCCGACCAGATCGCGCCGACGATTGTTGTCGCCGCAAAGGCGAGTCCGCCAAGGATGCCCAGGGCGAGGACCGTGGTGCGCGGGTGCTTCAAAACGGAAGTGCCGTAGGTGGTCAGGTAGGTGACTCCGATGTAGAAGAAGCCGAACACCGTGGTCGTCATGAACGAGGCGAGGAGGATCTCGCGCGGCTGGCGGGTGATCACGTCGAGCACGGGCAGCTTGGCGATCGAGCCGGAGTTCTTGGCCGCCCTGAACGACTCGGTCTCCTCGATCTTCAGGCGGACGAACAGCCCCAGACCGACGAGCAGGATGCTGCCGATGAAGGGCAGCCGCCAGCCCCAGCCGAGGAACGCCTCGTTGGACATTGTGAGGGCGGTGACCAGGAAGGTCGCACTGGACAGTGCGAACGCGACTGACGGACCCAGCTGGGGGTAGAGCGCGTATTTGCCGCGCTTGGCCTTCGGGGCGTTCTCGGCGGCGAGCAGCGTCGCACCGGCCCACTCACCGCCCACGGCGAGACCCTGCACGATGCGCAGGGCGACCAGCAGAATGGGCGCGAGGACGCCGATCGTGCCCGTGGAGGGGAGGATCCCGATTGCGACCGTGGACAGACCCATCATGAGCAGGGTCGTGACCAGGGTGCGCTTGCGGCCGATCCGGTCGCCGTAGTGCCCGAACACGATGGAGCCGAACGGTCGGGCCACGAACGCGACACCGAACGTCGCGAGCGCGAGAAGGGTGCCCTGAGCGGCCCCGAGCTCCGGGAAGAACACCTTGTTGAACACGAGCGCGGCGGCCGTACCGTAGACGAAGAAGTCATAGAACTCGATCACCGTGCCGGTCATGCTCGCGAACGCGACACGGGCCATGGGATTGCGCTGCGCTGCGCTTGTCGAGGTCATGGTTCCCTTTCGAGGAGGGTCGAGCTGGACTGTGGGTGGAGCCGACTGCGGGTTCCCGGCGGCGTCGTGCCCCGGATCGGCGGGGTCGGACTAGTCGACGTCGGTGTAGTGCCGCACTACGGCGACGACCGGGAGGCCCGCACTCTCGTGGCGGATCACTGTGTCGCAGACGACCTGGTGATCTGTGTCGGCGGTCAGGGTGGACTCAGCCAGCAGGACGGCGCCGGCTCCGGGTAGGGGCCCCAGAACGTCGATGACATACCGGGAGGTGCTGGACGCGCCTGGGGCCAGCACCGCCATGGTCGCCGTGTTGGTGAGGACCAAGAGATATCCGCTCAACACGATGCCGTCGTCGTCGAGCATCACACTCGTGACGGTCATCCTGGCCGAGGGCTTGTCAGTCTCGATCATGCCGTCAGGCCTTCACCGGCGCGGGTAAGCCGATCTCCGGCCGGTTCTCGTCCTCCGGGCCGGCACTGCCGGTCAGCTCTTCGATGATGATCTGCCGCATGCGGAACTTCTGGATCTTCCCGCTTGCGGTGGTGGGGAAGGTGTCCGTGAAGCGCCATAGCGCCGGGATCTTGGAGCGGCTGATCCGCCCTCGGCAGAACGAGGTCAGCTCGGTGGCGTCGAGCTGTGTTCCGTCCTTCGGTCGTACCCAGGCCATCACCTGCTCTCCGTAGCGCTCGTGCGGGACCCCGATCACGTGGGCGTCGCCGACGTTCGGGTGGCTGCGCAGGAGCTCCTCGACCTCTCGGGGGTAGATGTTTTCGCCCCCGCGGATGATCACGTCCTTGATGCGGCCGACGATCCGGACCGTGCCCTGCTCGTCCATCACAGCCAGGTCACCGGTGCGCATCCATCCCGTGGAGCTGATGGCCTCGGCGGTCGCCTCGGCGTTCTCCCAGTAGCCGCGCATGACGCTGTAGCCTCGGGTGCACTGCTCGCCGGGCGTTCCGATGGGCACGATCTGACCCGTCGCTGGGTCGGCGATCTTGACCTCGACGTGTGGGGTCGGCCTGCCGACTGTGTGGTCTCGGATTTCGGGAGGGTCCGAGGGCAACGTCTGGGTGGAGATCGGGGAGGTCTCCGTCATGCCGCACACCGTGGACAGGTCCGGGACGTGTAGGCGCGTGCGGATCGACTCGAGCAGGTCCGGGGGGCACGGCGCCCCGCCGATCAGTCCGGCTCGCAGCGAGCTCAGGTCGATGCGCTGCAGTTCGGGGTGCTCGAGCATCGCCAGGTACATCGTCGGCACTCCGTAGACGGCTGTGCACCGCTCGCTCGCGACGGCCTCCAGGGTGCAGAGCGCGTCGAAAGCGCCTCCTGGGAGGACGAGCGTGGCCCCGTGCGTGCTGGCCCCGAGGGTGCCGAGCACCATCCCGAAGCAGTGGAACAGCGGTACCGGCACGCAGATGCGGTCCTGCTCGGTGAAGCCGGCCTGTGCGCCGATGAGGTAGCCGTTGTTGAGCAGGTTGTGGTGGGTCAGGGTGGCGCCCTTCGGGCGGCCCGTGGTGCCGGAGGTGTACTGGATCGCCACCGGGTCGTCGATGTGGACTCGGCGCTCGGCCTCGGCGACCGGACCGGGGTCTCCGGCCTCGAACTGCGCCCAGCCGTCTTCGAACACAACGGCCTCGCGCAGCTGCGGGCACTCCCCCGCGATCTCGGCGACGACCGCGGCGCAGTCGGTCTTGCGGTACCACGCGGAGTGGAACAACACCGAGGTCCCCGAGTGCCGCAGGGTGTAGGCGAGCTCCGCGCTCTCGTAGGTCGGGTTGAGCGCGACGAGCACCGCGCCGATCCGCGCCGTGGCGAACTGCAGGACGATCCACTCGTACCGGTTCGCCGCCCACACGCCGACTCGGTCGCCGTTGGCGACGCCCCGGGCCAGCAGCGCGCCCGCGATCCGCCCGGCGCGTTCCCACAGCTCGGCGTAGGTCGCGCGGACGCCGAGTGTCACGTCGACGAGCGCCGTGCGCTCGCCGCAGCGCTCGACGATCCGCCGCAGGTTCTCACCGATGGTCTCGCCGAGCAGTGGCAGGTCCGCCCGGCCGCAGGCGTAGGAGGGGAGGTTCACCGGCTCACTCCCCGGCTGCGGTTGCGTGCCCGGCCTTCTGCGCCAGGCGGGCCCCGAAGTCGTCCTCGTCCACCACGAACCGCTCGTGGCGGCCGTGCGCGATGCGCTCGACGTCGTCGAACACCTCAATTCTCGTCGCGACTCGGCGCCGGTCGACCTCGACCACGGTCGCTGTGGCCGTGACCAGTTGGCCGCGCAGTGTCGGGCGAACATGGACGATGTCGACGGTGGATCCGACCGAGCTCTGACCCGACGCCAGCAGCGGCTCGATCGCGATCATCGCGGCCTCCTCGAGGAGCCGTACGACCGATGGGGTCGCGAGGACGTCGTACCCGCCGCGGTGCACGCAGTCCCCGGCGTCGACTCGGTGTTCGATCGTGCCGGGCTTGAGGGCGGCGGGCACGGTGGTGTTCGGGGCGCTCACTTCACACCACCGCGGCGCTTAGGGTCCCAGGCCAGCTCGAGATTACGGATGATCGCCGGCGAGTACATGCACTTGGCCTGGCCGATGGACAGGTTCGCCATGTAGGCGCGGAAGGTCTCCAGCGGCTCGGCGCCGACGCGGACCTGGGTGCGGTTGGCGTTGATGCCCACCGTACCGGTGGCGGTCAGCGCGTCCACGGCATTGGCGATGGCCGCCTGCATGCCCGCCTCGTCGACGACCAGGTCGTCGACGATCTGGCGGCCCTCGGGCGAGTCGACGTAGATGTCGCGGTTGAAGAAGATGCCCTGGCGGGCCACCTTCTCGCCGACGAAGCGCGGCAGGCGCATGTTGCCGCAGCCGGGCAGGAAGCCCTCGCGGCGGGCCGGCAGGTTGACGTAGGCGCCGGAGCGGGCGATGACCCGGTCCATGACCAGCAGGTACTGGCAGCCGCCGCCGATGGCGAAGGAGTCCACCGCCGCGATCCACGGCTTCTCGTGGCGGCGCTCCACGACCGACACCTCGCCGTTGCCGATCGAGTGCCCGCGGAACCACTTGTTGATCAGGCCCAGCTCCCGCTCGATGAAGAACTCGATGAGCGAGACCTCGCCGTGGTAGAGCCGGGTGAGGTTGACGCCCGCGTCGAATACCCGGCGGCCCAGATACTTCGGGTGCTGCGCCTCCGCGCCGCGCAGCAGCCCGACGTCGATCCGGTCGTCGAGCAGGATGAGGTCCGTGGCGATCTCCATCGCCCGGGTGGACTCGTCGTCCTCGGCGTTGAGGTACTTGTGGTGCTGGATGGTCAGGTGCCCGACGTTGCCCTTGCGCTCCACCAGGCTGGTGCCGAGGTCCACGCGGTCGGTGCGCCGCAGCTCGTCGAGCAGCTCGAGGGCCTCCGGCAGCGGCTGCGCCATGGCGTGCATGAGGTGGTAGCCGGCGACCGGGTTGTCGAGGACGCGGGAGATCAGGATGCCCTGGTCGTACTCCCAGCCCTCCTTGTGCTTCTGCGGGTGCGTGCGCTCCTCGGCGATCCGCTCCCGGGTGGGCACCAGGCCGGGAATCAGGCCTGCGGCGGCGTAGGCCAGCTCGGCCACCCGCAGCAGCCGGGTGCGGTTTTCGGTCAGGGTGTCGTACAGGGTCGCGACGTGCACCGCGAGGAAGTCCTCGCGGGCGGCGCGGCCACGGTCCAGGATCGCCGACGCCGCCGCGTCCTGCTCCTCGGTGCGATCCGCCTTGGCGGGCAGCTTCGCCAGCTCGGCGTCCAGGCCGGCGAACAGTTCCGAGACGAGCGCGGCGTCCTTGTCGAAATCGCGGGTCAGCTCGATCGGGCTGTGAGAGGTGTCGACCATGTCAGCTCTCCGTCGTCGTCAGCAGGGGCAGGGAAAGGGTGTTCTTGAGCCGGCCGCGCAGGACCTCCGCGCGCTCGATGGCCTCGGCCGCCGACCGCAGCTTGATGTCCTCGTAGCCGCGGATGCCGTCGGGCAGCCGGGCGATGTCCAGCACAGCGGCCTTGTTCTGCAGCTTGAGCTCGTCCATCGAGGTGCGGACGAGGTCGATGTACCAGTCGATGAGGCGGCGCTCCTCGACGCGTATCCGGTCGCGGCCGAAGACGTCCAGCTTGGTGCCACGGACCTTCTTCATCCCGCTCAGCACGGCGAAGACCGGGTCGAGCACGCGCGCGGGCAGCTTGAGCTTGTTCTTCATGCCCATCGAGCGCAGCATCGGCGGGTGCAGGTTGTAGGTGACCTTCACCTTGCCGGCGAACTGGCTCGACACGCGGTGCTCGCGGCTGGCGCGCAGGTGCAGGCGGGCCACCTCGTACTCGTCCTTGTAGGCCATGAGCTTGTAGAGGTTGCGGATCACCTCGCGGGTGATCGGCAGGCCCGCCTTGTCCCCCAGGCGCGCCCGCTCGCAGCGGGCCACGTCCAGCACGACATCGACGTAGCGCCCGGCGTACTCGGCGTCCTGGAAGGCGATCAGCTCGCCGATCCGGACGGCCAGCAGGCGCCGGTCCTCCGCGGCCAGGTCCGCGACCTTCGCGACGAGCGCGTCGTAGCCGGCGCGCTCCTTCTCCGCCAGCTGGCCGCGGACGTGCTCGCGCTCCTGCTCGGCGTCGCGCGGCGGCGGCGAGATCAGCGCGGCGACCCGGGCCGGGTCGGCCACGGCGAGCCGCCCGTAGCGGAACGCCTGCTGGTTCTGCACCCTGGCCGTGCCGTTGAGGCGAATGGCTTCCTCGATCGCGGCCGACGAGATCGGCAGCAGGCCCGCCTGGTACGCCGCGCCCACGGCCACCATGTTCGTCGCCATGTAGTCGCCGAACAGGGTCTCGGCGATCGCCCGGGCGTCCACGGCGACCGTGCGGGCGGTGAACCGGGAGATCGAGTCGATCATCGGGTCGACCGACACGTCGAGGTGGCTGTTGCGGATCATCTCGCCACTGGGCAGCAGGCCGGTGTTCACCAGCGCCGTGGTGTGCTCGGGCGAGCAGCGGTCCAGGTTGACCGGGTCGGCAGCGGCCATCGCGTCGACGGCCAGGTAGAGGTCCGCGCAGCCGATGCCGACCTTGTTCGAGTCCGCCCGCTCGCCGCGGGGGCTCAGCACCAGGCTGCTCAGCACGGCGCCCCACTTCTGGGCGGCCCCGGTCTGGTCGTAGCTGACCGCCTCGGCCCCGTCCACGAGCGCGGCCCAGGCCAGCATCGAGTTCAGGGTGAGCACGCCGGTGCCACCGACGCCGGGCACGAACACGTGGTAGGGCCGGTCGAGCGAGGGGCGCTTCGGCTCGGCCACCGCGTCGACCTCGAGCGGGGTGTAGACCGGCGCCGCGAAGCCCTCCTCGCTGTGCACGGTGAGGAAGGACGGGCAATCGCCCTTGAGGCACGAGTGGTCCTGGTTGCAGGACGACTGGTGGATCGCCGTCTTGGGCCCGAACTCGGTGTCGTTCTTGTGCAGCGACATGCAGTTCGTGACCTCGCCGCAGTCCCCGCAGTTCTCGCAGACATCCTCGTTGATCACCACGAACGTGGTGGCCTTGGGCGCGGTGCCCCGCTTGCGGCGGCGGCGGCGCTCGTTGGCGCACTCGCCGTCGTAGAGGAAAACCGTGACGCCGTCGACCTGCTCGAGGTCCTTCAGGACCTTCTGCACGTCCCCAGCACCGTGCACCGAGGCGATCGAGGGCAGGTCCGCCCTGCGGTAGACCGCCGGGTCCTCGGCGATGATGCCGATCTTCTTCACGCCCTCGAGGGCGAGCAGGCTGGCCAGCTTCGGGACCTCGGCCTGGCCGATCGGCTCCTGAGCACCGGTGTTGGCGACCGCGCCGTTGTAGAGGATCCGATAGGTCATCTTCACGCCGGCGGCGACCGACCAGCGGATGCTCAGGTAGCTGGAGTGGAACAGGCTGCCGTCACCCTGGTTCTGGATGACGTGCTCCAGGTCGGTGAACGGGCTGAGCCCGATCCACGCGACGCCCTCGCCGCCGAGCGGGAAGGTGGCGTCGATCTGCCGCTCGGGCTGGTCCATGACCGCCGCGAAGATGTGGCAACCCGGTGCGCCCCAGGCAACCCGGCCCTCGGGCACGATCGTGGACACGTTGTGCGGGCAGCCGGAGCAATAGTTCGGTGAGCGCTTGAGGTTCGATGAGTAGTCGCGGGCCTTGACGGCTTCGAGCTGCTCGGTGCGCCGGTCCAGGATGATCTGCTCGCGCAGTCGCGGGCGCAGCACCGGAGCGAGCCCGCGCGCGACCGCGTCGGCGTCGAGGCTGCCGTACTCGGCGAAGCGCACCCGGCCCTCGAGGTCGCGCTTGCCGTGCACCCGCGGACCAGAGGCCACGTTGCAGAGGACGACCTTGATCGCGTCCTCGAGGATCGGCCGCTTCTCCTCCACGACCACGACCTCGTCGAGGTCGCGGGTGGACTCACGGACGAACTCCGCGTCCAGCGGGTAGATCGCGCCGATCTTGACCAGCCGGACCCCGGCCGCACGCAGGTCGTCCTCTCCGATGCCGAGGTCACGCAGCGCCTGCAAGGTGTCGGCGTAGCTCTTGCCCGCGGTGACCAGGCCGAGCGTGTCGTGCGGGCCCCGGATCTTGATCTCATTGAGCCCGTTGACCTTCGCGTAGGCCACGGCCGCCGGGTGCCGCTCGGTGAAGACGTGCCGCTCGGTCTCCACGACCTTGCCGGGGAAGAACGCGTGGTCCTGCCACTTACGGAACGGGCGCCCGTCGATCTCGAACTCGGGCACCACGATCTTCAGCCGCTCGGGATCGAGGTCGATCGTCTGGCCCCCGTCGCACAGCTGGCCGATCAGCTTCATCGCCACCCAGCACCCCGAGTAGCGGGACATACCGATCGCGTGCGCCGAGTAGGTCAGGAACTCCTCGACCGACGAGGGGTACAACACCGGGATCCCGGCATGGGCGAAGGCGTACTCCTGCTCGTACGGCAACGACGAACTCTTCGCCTCGTGGTCCTCGCCGGAGAGCACGACCACCGCGCCGTGCATGGTGGTGCCCGCGAAGTTGCCGTGCCGCAGCGAGTCGCCCGCACGGTCGAGACCGGGGCCCTTGCCGTACCAGAAGCCCGTGACGCCGTCGTAGCGGCTGTGCGGGTAGCGCTCCAGCAGCTGGGTGCCCATCAGGGCGGAGGCGGCGAGCTCCTCGTTCTGGCCCATCTGGTGGACGATGCCGTGCTCGCCGAGCAGCGTGCGGTTCTGCTTGAGCGAAAGGTCGTAACCGCCGAGCGGCGAGCCCGGGAAGCCGGTGATGAAGCCACCGGTGCGCAGGCCGGCTCGACGGTCGCGGCGCACCTGGTCGAGGGGCGCCCGCACGAGCGCCTGAACCCCAGTGAGGAAGACCCGGCCCTCGTCGAGCCGGAACCGGTCGCCGAGCGAGACCGTGCTCGCCGGGCGAGGCTCCTCGACACGCCGGGCTTCGACTGTCGTCATGAATGCTCCACGTCCTCGTCAGTGATGACCGGCGAAGCCTGGCAAGGAGTGCCGCACACCGTCGGTAACACGTGATACGGACCGCCGAGAAAGTGCAGCAGCAACCGGCTCAGGGCCGGTAATCCCCGGCAACAACACGCAGGGCCGCGACGTCCGGGACGACGATCTCCCGTCCACGGCGGATCACCAGCCCGTCGTCGATCAGACGAGCGAGCTCCCGACTCATGGTCACCCGGGTCACGCCGATCATGAGTGCGAGCTCGTCGAGCGAGTACTGGACCCGCAGGCGCACGCCTTCCGGGCAGGGGATCCCGTAGGCCTCGACAAGGTGGTCGAGTATGAGGGCGACGCGGCCGCAGGCCGGGAGGCCGTCAGCCGCGATGTGCATGGCGAAGAGTCGGGCCTTGCGGGAGATCCGTCGGGTCATCTCCACGAGGATCTCCGGCTCGAGCCGGCCCGCGTCGAGCACCGCGCGCTTGCTGACCGCCAGCAGTTCGCTGTCCACCATCGCGACACATGAGGCGTAGCGCGGCAGCCCGTCGAAGCAGGTCGACTCCCCGATCCCCGCGCCGGGCTCGGCGTAGGAGAGCACACGCTCGGTCCCGTCGGCACGAGTGAGATAGATCCGCAGGCGCCCCCTGACCACCTGGAAGAAATAGTCGGACAGGGAGCCCTGCCGGTAGACGAACTGCCCCGCCCGGTACCTGCGCGGCTGACCGAGCGCGGCGATTTGCTGAGCGATGGTGGGGTCCTCGGTCAGCAGGAACGGCGAGGTGATCGACACCGACGGGGCGCGCCCGTACCCGCCCGATTCGTCGAGTTCCTGCTGTCCAGTCATGAGGCCCTCCTGGCGTCATTGCCTGGGCGCGTATCAGTGATCGTCAGCGTGTGAGCATGTTGTCAGACCGCTAGGTGGTCACGCCGCGGGCGATCGGCTACATCAGAGGAAGGCCGGGCCCGTCCATAACGCGGCGAAGTAAGCCCGAACGCCTTCGGGTCACCTTTGCCGGTCCTCCAGCCCGGACCTCCCCCGACGAGGCAACAGTCCCCTGTAAGCGCTGACACCTGGCCGGATCGCGACGTCGAGCGCGGGCGTGCGTTCGTCAGTGTTGCTTCATCGCCGATGATGCCGCCTCGATCGCGTCGACAATGCCTTGGTAGCCGGTGCAGCGACAGATGTTGCCCGACATCTCGTCGCGGATGGTCTCCCGGTCGGCGTCGGGGTCGGTGTCGAGCAGGTGCAGGGCGCTCATCAGCATGCCGGGTGTGCAGAAGCCGCACTGCAGGCCGTGGTGGGCGACGAACGCCTCCTGCAGCGGATGCAGCTGGCCGTCGGTTCCCTCCAGGCCCTCGATCGTGGTGACCGAGGTCCCGTCGGCCTGCACGGCGAACATCAGGCAGGCACGGGCCGGCTCCCCATCGACGAGGACGGTGCAGGCGCCGCACACCCCGTGTTCGCAGCCGAGGTGCGTGCCGGTGAGACCGCAGTCCTCACGGAGAGCGTCGGCCAGGGTCCGGCGGGGCTCGACCTGCAGATACGTTATTTCGCCGTTGACGCTGAAGCTGATGTCCATCAGTGTCTCCTACTCGATTCCGGCGCGGACGAGGGCGCGGCGCACCATCTCTCCCGCGATTGCGCGACGGAAGGGGGCCGAGCCGTGCAGGTCCGCGGTCGGATCGATCTCGGCGGCGGCCGCGCGGGCGGCGTCATGGGCAGTGCCCTCATCGGCAAGGACCTGCTCGGCAGCAAGGGCCCTCTGCGGAACGGCCGCGACGCCACCGAGGGTGATCCTCACCCGGCCGTCGACCTCGGCGACAACTGCCGTGACCAGCGCAAAGTCGCCGTGCCGGCGGGAGAACTCGGCAAAGCCCCACCGCGTCGGCAGCGGAAAGCGAACCCCGACGATCATCTCGTCGTCGTCGAGCGAGGTCACCAGGGCGCTCACGAAGAGCTCGTCGGCGGCGACTGTGCGCTCTCCGGTCGGGCCGGCCACCGTCGCGCTCGCCCCGACACCGACTGCGACGACCGGTAGCTCCGCGGACGGGTCAGCGTGAGCGATGCTCCCGCCGGTCGTGCCGCGGGTCCGGATCGCGGTGTGCCCGATCCAGCGCGCGGCCTCAGCGAGCAGCGGGTGGTGGGTCTGCTCCACGAGCTGGCTGTGCCGCACGAGGGCACCGACCTCGACCGCGCCCTCCACGGGGCGGATTCGGCCCATGCCCGGGACCCGGTTGACGTCGACGAGCACGCTGGGCCGGGCCATCCGTAGGGCGAGCACGGGCACCAGGCTCTGCCCACCCGCCAGGATCTTGCCGTCGCCGTCGGCCTCGCCGAGGACCTTGACGACCTCCTCGACACTGTTGGCGCAGACGTAGTCGAACGGGGCGCACTTCATGCGCTCACTTCCCTCGGAAGACGGGCGGACGCTTCTCGGTGCGGGCGAGGCGGCCCTCGGCGAAGTCCTCGCTCGCCCAGCACCCCTCGAACGCCGCGTTCAACTGCTTGCCCAGGAGCTCGTCGAACTCGGGCTCGAAGATCTCGTTGAGCACGCGCTTGGAGTAGGCCTGCGTGAGTGGGGCCAACGAGATCATTCCCTGCGCCCAGGTCAGAGCCTGTTCGAGCGTGCCGGACAGATCAGCTAACCCGCATGCCAGAGCGGTGTCGGCGTCGATCTGATCGCAGGCCACCAGCAGCCGCCGTGCCACTCCGTTGCCAGCCAGGAGCGCGAGCCGGCGGATGGTCCACGGATCGACGGCCAGCCCGATCCGTGCCGTTGGCACTGCGAAGCGGGCAGGCGCGGCGACCACGCGGAAGTCGGCAGCGATGGCGAACTGGGTGCCCGCCCCGATGGCGGCGCCGTTGACTGCCGCCACCACGGGGACCGGGGCGTCGGTGACGGCGTGCAGCATGCTGTACAGCGCATCCCGGAAGTCCGCGGTGTAGACCTCGTCGAGGTCCGCCCCGGAGCAGAAGCTGCGGCCGTTGCCGGTGAGGACAATCGCACGGGCCGCACGGGCGTCGCCGAGCGTGGTGCGGATGCGGTGGCAGAGCTCGATGTTGAGCGCGTTGTGCTTCTCCGGCCGGTCGAGGGTGATGACCGCGACGCGGTCATGCCAGGTCAGCTCGATCACGGGTGCAGCTCCTTCCACACGCTCGCCGGGCTGATCGGCAGGGTGTTCACGTCGATGCCGAGCGCGTCGCGCAGCGCGCCGGCGAGGACCGCGTTCGGGCCGAGTGTGCCGCCCTCCCCCACGCCGCGGACCCCGATCGGGTTCGCGGCCGGGTGCGAGACGTGGCCGATGACCATGTCGGGTACCTCGGCGCTGGTGGGCATCAGGTAGTCCAGCAGCGTGCCGGTGGACAGGTTCCCGGCGTCGTCATAGACGAGGTGCTCGTAGAGCGCCCCGCCGAGGCCCTGGGCGATGGCGCCGGCGATCTGTCCGTCGACGATCTGCGGGTGCATGGCCCGGCCGGCGTCCTCGACGCAGACGTACTTCAGGATGCGCAGCTCGCCGGTGGTCCGGTCGACCTCCACGGCCGCGGCCTGGGCGCCGGCGGCGAAGGCGCCGCGGATGGGGTCGAAGAAGGTGGTGGCGTCCAGCCCGGGGTCGATACCGTCGGGTAGCCGGTTGGACTCCAGGTAGGCGACCCGAGCGAGCTCGGCGACCGAGATCTGGGCCTTGGGCTCGCCGACCACGTAGACCTCGCCGTCGACGACGCGCAGGTCGGCCTCGGCCGCCTCGATGAGCTCGGCGGCCAGCTTGACCAGCTTCTCCTTCACCGCGACCGCGGTGTTGTGGGCCGCGCCCCCGCCGATGACGGCTTGGCGGGAGGAGAACGCGCCGAAGCCCCAGAGGGCCTCGTCGGTGTCGCCGATGCGGACGTCGACGTCGTCGTAGCCGACACCGATCGCGTCGGACACGATCTGCGCGATCATGGTCTCCGAGCCCTGGCCCTGGGAGGTGATGCCGGAGATCACGGTGACCCGCCCGTCCGGGTTGATCCGCACGGTGCAGGCGTCGTGCCCGGTGCGGAAGGGCATCCGGGGCCCGGCGCTGGCGGCGCGCCCGAGCCCGGTGAGCTCGTTGTAGAGCGCCACCCCGATCCCGATCGGGTTGTCCCCGGCCTCGCGGCGGCGGGCCTGCTCGGTGCGGAACGCGGGGTAGTCCAGGGCGTCGAGGGCCTTGTCGAGACACTCCCCGTAGTGACCGGAGTCGTCCACGAGACGGGAGGGCATCTTGTACGGGATGTCCTCGGGGGTGATGACGTTTCGGCGGCGGATCTCGATGGCGTCGATCCCGAGTCGCGCGGCGGCGTCGTCGAACATCGCCTCCATCGCGAACACGCTGGCCGGGCGGGCGACGCCGCGGTACGGGCCGGCCGGGGCGGTGTTGGTGGCGACACCGCGCACGGTGCACCGGTAGTTGTCGAGCTTGTAGGGGCCCGAGAGCAGCCCACCGGCCATCAGCGGCTCGATGCCGGCCGTCCACGGATAGACCGAGTAGGCGCCGACGTTGCACGTGACGTCGGCCTCCAGGGCCAGCAGCGTGCCGTCGGAGGCGAACCCGGCCTTGATCAGGTAGCGGTGGTCGCGGGCGTGGGCGGCCGCGAGCAGGTGCTCGGCCCGGTCCTCCACCCACTTCAGCGGGATCCCCGGCATCTCCCGCGCCATCAGGCACAGCGCGACGTCCTCGGGGTAGAGCACGGCCTTGACCCCGAACCCGCCGCCGACGTCCGGGGCGACGACCCGGACCTTGCCCTCCGGCACGCCCATCAGCTCGGCGATCATGTTCCGCACGATGTGCGGCACCTGGGTGCCGTTGTAGAAGGTCAGCTTCCCGTCGGCGGCGTCCCACAGCGCCACCCCGGCACGGCACTCCATGGGATTGCCGGCGTGCCGGTTGGTGACGAGCTCACGCTCCACGATCAGGTCGGCCGCGGTGAAGGCGTCGGTCACCGAGCCGGCGTCGAAGGTGCGCTGCAGGAGCACGTTGTCCGGGGCCTCCGGGTGCACCGGTACCTCGGGCTCCTGCCAGGCGCAGACGGTGGCCGGTAGCGCCTCGTAGTCGATGTCGACGAACTCCAGTCCGTCCTCGGCGCGGTAGCGGTCCTTCGCGACGACGGCGGCGACCGGCTCCCCGGAGAAGCAGACCTTCTCGTGGGCGAGGACGGGCTGGTCGGTCTCGACGTAGGAGGGCAGCGCCGACTGGGCTCGCAGCACGACGTGCGAAAAGTCCTGGCCGGTGAACACCCGGTACCCGGCATCGCGGGCCGCTGTGACGTCCACGCCGGTGATCCGGGCGTGGCCGTAGGGACTGCGCAGGAACGCCACGTGCCGCATACGCGGCAGCTCGATGTCGGTGACGTAGCGGCCGTGCCCGGTGATCAGCCGCCGGTCCTCCTTGCGCCGGACGTTGCGGCCGAGCGAGCCGGACTTGTCTTCCGTCGCGCCCGCCGGAGCCGCCGCTGTCGCCTGCGGCGCGGCCGCGGTGCCGTCCGCCCTGTCCACGCTCATCTGTCCTCCTTGCTGCAGTGTGGCCGACCCGGACTGCTCAGGGCATCGCGTAGCCGCCGTTGACCGAGACGACCTGCCCGGTGGTCCAGGACGACAGCGGCGAGGCGAGCAGCAGCACCATCGGGGTGATGTCGTCCGGATGCCCGACCCGCCGCAGGGGGTACTGGGCGAGGATCTTCTTCATCTGCTCGGCCTCGGGCGTGCCGGCGTGGGCGTCGAAGTTGTCGGTGCGGACCAGCGCGAGGGACACGGCGTTGGCGCGGATCCCGAACCGGGCCAGCTCCTTGGCCAGCGAACGGGTGAGCCCCACCGTGGTGGAGCGAGCGGTGGCGGTGACCAGCAGACCGGACTCCCCCACCCGGCCCGAGTCGCCCATGAGGTTCACGATCGACCCGGACCTGCGCTCGGCCATCCGCGTGGCGACGGCGTGGGTCAGCTGCAGCGTCCCGGTGACGGTGACGTCGATCTGCGGTGCCCAGTCCTGGGGGGTCGACTCGAGAAAGCGCTGCTTCTTGGTCACCGCCGAGTTGTTGACCAGCACCTCGATCGGCCCGAGCTCGGTCTCGACGCGCTCGACGATGCCGGCCACGGCGTCGACATCGCGCAGGTCACCGCCGACGGCGATGGCCTTGACGCCCAGCTCGGCGGCTTCGGCGGCGGCCTTCTCGGCGCCGTCGGCGGAGGAGTTGTAGTGGAACGCGACGTTGGCGCCCTCGCGGGCGAAACCGAGCCCGAGCGCCCGGCCCAGGCCCTGCCCGGCACCGGTGACCAGGACGTTCGTTCCGGAAAGCTGAAGATCCATGACGTGGTGTCTCCTAGACGATCTGCTGGAAGCGGCGGTTGCCGAATGTCGTGATCACCCGGCCGAAGCGCAGCCCGGGGAAGTGGGCACCGACGACGAGGTCGGTCGAGTCGGCCACCTCGTCGGCGAGGGCGTTGCGCACCGCACTCGCGGCGACCGGGTCGACGTCGAAGACCGCCTCCCAGTCCCGCTCGTGCAACTCCACCACCGAATGCACAACGTCGCCGAGCAGCAACGCCCGCTCGTCGCCGTCCGAGACGACGTAGACGGTGGAGCCGGGCGTGTGGCCGGGGGTGTGCCGAGTGCTCAGGCCGGGGGCGATCGCTCGGTCGGCGTCGAAGGTCTCCAGCCGGCTCTCCAAGGGGCTCAGCTTGCGCACCGCACCGGGATCTGCATCGGCGGACTCGACGAAGTGCGCCCAGTCGGCTGTGTGCACCCGGTAGGTCGCGTTGGGGAAGACGACCTGGCCCTTCTTCGTCGCCCAGCCGACGTGGTCGAAGTGCAGGTGGGTGAACACGACGTCGGTCACCTGCTCCGGTCCCACGCCCACAGCGCGCAGCGAGTCCAGGAAGGCCCCACCGGAGTACTTGCCGTTGTTGATGGTGCCGACGCCTGTGTCGACCAGCACGAGCCGGTGACCGGTGGCGACGAGGAACCCACCCAGGTCGAGATGCAGGGATCCGTGCTCGTCCAGATGCTCGGAATGGCACGCCCAGGCGTCAGGGACCCCTGGGCGGGTCAGGACCTCGTCGGCCTTTTCGCGGCCGACCCCGTCGAGCAGGGGCACGATCTCGATGGCGCCGATCTTCACGACGGCCCGCCGGGGGTGAGTAGGGTGCGAACACCGCGGCCCGCGGCGAGCTCGTCGAGGGCGTGATTGACGTCGGCAAGGCTGCCGTGTCCGGTCACCAGGCCGCGCAGGTCGAGTTCGCCGGAGCGGACCCAGTCGAAGAATCGGGGCATGTCGGCCTCGGCGTCGACTGAGCCGGCCACACAGCCCTGCAGGGTGCGGGCGAAGTGGAAGAGCTCGAGCGCGGAGAAGCTGACCGTGTCGTCCTTGCCCCCGATGCCGACGACGACGGCCGTGCCGCCGCGCCGGGTGAGGCCCCAGATGTCGCGGATGGTCCGCGACGAGCCCACGCAGTCGAAGGTGAAGTCGGCTCCGCGGCCGCCGGTCAGGCCTCGCACGGCCTTCTTGGTGCCCTCGTCGGCGGGCACGAAGTGGGTCGCCCCTGCCGCGGTGGCCTGCGCGGCCTTGTCCACGTTGCGGTCCACGGCGATGACCGTCGAGGCCCCGGCCAGCCGCGCGCCCTGCAGCACCGACAGCCCGACACCACCCAGCCCGACGACGAGCACGGACGCGCCCTCGGTGACCTTCGCGGTGTGGGTGACCGCGCCGACACCGGTCATGACCGCGCAGCCGAGCAGCGCGGCGTCGGCGGTGTCGATGTCATCGGGCACCGGGACCAGCGCGCCGCGCGGCACGACCGTCTCCTCGGCGAAGGACCCGACGGTCAGACCCGGGTAGACCGGCTCCCCGTCGGCCGTCACAGCGTAGGGCTCGGTCGAGCGGCTCGACCCGTTCTCACACAAGTGCGGCTGGCCGTGGGTGCACGGGTAGCAGCCGCGGCAGGGCGTGATCCACAACAGGATCACCCGCTGCCCGGCCTGGAGGTCGGTGACCTTGGGGCCGGTTTCGACGACGGTGCCGCAGGCCTCGTGCCCGAGCACGGCGGGCAGCGGCTGGGCCAGCTTGCCGGTGGCCAGCGAGAGATCGGAGTGGCACACGCCGGTGCGTTCGATCCGCACCCGCACGTCCGTCGGCCCGACGGCCTTGAGCCGGATCGTCTCCACCGACATCGGCGCCCCGGCCTCGCGCAGCACCGCGGCGCGGACCTCGTGGGGATAGTCGCCCGCGGTGTCCGTGGTGTGCTGGGTTTCCACGCTCATCGCTGCACCGCCTTGATCTCGCACACGTCGGCGATGCCGTACTCGCCGATCTCCCGCCCGGTGCCGGACTGCTTGTACCCGCCGAACGGCGCGCCCGGGTTGAACGCGCCACCGTTCACGTCGACCTGCCCGGTCTGCAGCCGCGCCGCGACGTCCAACGCCGCGTCGTCCGGACCCCACACCGCTCCACCCAGGCCGTAGATGCTGTTGTTGGCCAGGGCGACCGCGTCATCGTCGGAGCCGGCGGCGAGGATCGACAGCACCGGACCGAACACCTCCTCCTGCGCGAGGCGGGAGTTCGGGTCGACCCGGGAGACCACGGTGGGGCTGACGTAGTAGCCCCGTTCCGGCAGCTCGACCTGTGACGTCACGGTCACCGCTTGCGCTCCGCCGGCGCCCGGCTCCAGGAACGACTGGACCTCCTTGCGCTGCTCCGCGGAGATCAGCGGGCCCAGCCGGGCGCCGGGGACGTACTTCGCGGCGGCCGCGGCGGCGAGCTCCTCGACCTGCGCGAGCCGGTCCGCCGGCACGATCAACCGGGACAGAGCGGTGCAGGTCTGGCCGCCGTTGAGGAAACAGTTCGCCACGGTGACCTTGACCGCGGTCGCCAGCTGGTCGTCGGAGGCCCCGGACAGCACCACACTCGGAGACTTCCCGCCGAGCTCCAGGGTGACCCGCTTGAGGGTCTGCGCCGCCGTGGCAGCGATGGTGCGGCCCACGGGCGTGGACCCGGTGAACGAGACCTGGTCGACGTCCGGGTGCCGGGTGAGCAGGTCCCCCACCACCCGGCCGCTTCCCGGGACGAGGTTGAACACGCCCGCGGGCAGCCTGGCGGCGTCGAAGGCTCGGGCCAGCTCGAACGCAGCGAGCGGGGTCAGACCCGCGGGCTTGAGGACGACGGTGGCGCCCGCGGCGATGGCGGGCACGACCTTCACCACGACCTGGTGCAGGGGCAGGTTCCACGGCGTGATCGCGGCGACGACGCCGACCGGCTCGCGCCGGATGATCGAGTTGCCGAGCTCGGCGGTGAACGGGAACTGCTCGAGGGCGTCGATGGTGGCGTCCACGACGGCGATCGGGGTGTCGACGTGCAGCGCCCTGGCGACTCTGGGCGGCGAGCCCTGCTCGCGGTTGACGATGTCTGCGAACGTGTCCGCCCGCCCCTTGAGCACCTCACTGAACCGGCGCAGGAACGCGGCCCGCTCGGCCACCGGCGTCGCGGCCCAGGCGGGGAACGCCTTCTTCGCCGCGGCCACCGCCGCCTCGACGTCGTCGGTCGAGGCCTGCGTGATCCGGCCGGTCACCTCCTCGGTGACCGGGTTCTCCACGTCCAGGTCGGCGCCGCCGCCCGGGGCCCAGCGGCCGTCGATGTACAGCTTCGGCTCGTGGATCAGCTCCACGGTCCCGTCGCTCATCGGTCTCCCTCCACGTCGTGCACGGTCGTGTTGCGGGTCGGCGGCAGCACCAGCTGCAGCACCAGGGGCGCCGCGCCGGCGGCCGCGGCCGGCCCAACACCGGCGACCGGCACGCCGCCCGCGGGCGAGCGCCGGCTCACGCGCGCCAGCAGCCAGCCGAGCAGCAGCCCGACCAGGCCCGCGCCGAGCGGCAGCGCCTGCTGCCTCAGCAGGCCGAGTACGGCACCGCCGCCGGTCGCCATCAGGTCCAGCGGCTCGACGTCGTCGACCGACCGGGGTCGCGCCACGGTCGGCGTCTGCGTCGCGACCGGTGCCGCGGGCCGCGCAGCGGGCCGTGCAGCGCCGCCTCCGGCCGCCGCGGATCCCTGCCCGGGCTCCTCGCCGGGCTCGCGACCCATCTCCTCCTCGAGGCGACGGGCGAACTGCCCGATCAGTTTGCCGCTGACGTCGGCGATGACCCCGCGCCCGAACTGGGCGACCCTGCCGGCCAGCTCGAGCTCGGTCACCACCACGACCTCGGTACCGTTGCCCTGCGGGTTGAGCTGCAGGTCGATGGTCGCCGCGGCGTTGCCCTGGCCGCGCACGTCGCGACCCTCGGCGCGCAGCACGGCGTGGTGCTTGTCGTCGTCGCGCTGGGCGAACCTGGCCACGCCCTCGTACTGGGCGGTGACCGGGCCGACCTTGATCTTGACCGCACCCTTGTAGTCCTCGCCGTCGATCCCCAGAAGGGCCGCACCGGGCAGACACGGGGCCACCCGCTCGAGGTCGGTGATGACTGCCCAGGCGCGGTCGACCGGCTCGGCCACGCTGAACGTGTTCGTCAGCTCCATTGCTTCTCCGCGCTCCTCACTAACTAACGCTCCTTAGTTACTATAGGCCGACGAGGGCCTCCAGCCAAACGACAGGTGCGCTCGGTCACCCGGCTGTCGAGCTTGGCGCCGGCTCACGAGCGTGCGAGTCTCGGGCCATCTCCCCGTTCGTGGTGCCGTCTTCCTCGGCGAGTTGCTCCTGGAGCCGGAAGCGCAGGATTTTTCCGGAGCCGGTGCGAGGAATGTCCTCGCACTCGATCAGACGCTCGGGCAGCTTGAACGACGACAGGCGGGCCCGCGCGACAGCCAGGACTGCCTCGTGGTCGAGATGGCCCGGCGTGATGGGCACCACGAACGCGACCGGTATCTCGCCGAGGTGCAGATGCGGCATGCCCACGACCGCAGCGTCCTTGACCTGATCGGAAGCGATGAGCGCGTCCTCGACCTCGGCCGGGTAGATGTTCTCCCCGCCGCGGATGATCAGCTCCTTGGTGCGGCCGCTGATCCGCAGGTAGCCGTGGGCGTCGCGGCGCGCGAGGTCACCGGTGCGGTACCAGCCGTCGACCAGGACCGCTGCGGTGGCCTCAGGCAGGTTGTGGTAGCCGGGGGTGACGTTGGGGCCCTGTACCCACAGCTCGCCCTCCTCCCCCGGCATGACGTCCTTGCCGGACTGCGGGTCGACCAACCGCACCGACAGCCCCGGCAGCGGCAGCCCGCACGACCCCATCACCCGGGTCCCGGTGGGCCAGTTCATCGTGACCATCGTCGAAGTCTCGGTGATGCCGTAGCCGTCGAGCAGGCGGATGCCGAAGGCCGCCTCGAACTTCTCGTTGACCGCGGCCGGCAGGATCGCCCCGGCGGACACACAGGCACGCAGGGCGGGCGCGCTGAAGCCCTGGTCGCCGACGCGGTCGAGCAGATAGTGGAACATCGTCGGGACGCCGGGGAAGACAGTGACGTCGCCTTCCGGTCCACCCGTGAAGCGCGACGCGGTGTCGGTCACCGAGAACCGCGACAGGAGCCGCGTCGTCGCACCGACCGCGAACACCCCCAGCACACAGAGCACCAGGGCGTAGGAGTGGAACAGCGGCAGGGCGCTGAGCACGACGTCGTCGGGCCCGAGTCCGAGGATGGGCGCCCAGCAGGCCGCGACCACCCAGAAGCAGCCGCGCTGGGTGAGGTAGACACCCTTCGGCCGGCCGGTGGTGCCGGACGTGTACAGCATCCAGGCAGTGTCGTCGAGCCCGAGGCAGTCCCGCGGAGCTTCGATCGGCAGGGCGGCGAGCAGATCCGCGTAGGCGACCTCCTCCACCGGGCCTGGTGCACCCTCGGCGTCGCCAACGACGACCACGGCGAGCAGGTCCGCGCCCCGTGCGAGCTCACGCACGATCGCCAGGTGCGCCGCGTCGGTGATCACGACTCTGGAGCCGCTGTCGGTCAGGATGTGCGCGACCTCGGCGGTGGCAGCCTGCGGGTTGGCACACACAGCCACTGCGCCCGCCCGCGGGACGGCCAGGTAGGACTCGGCGACCTCGACCCGGTTGTCCAGGTAGAGCAGGACGCGGTCGCCGGGCCGGACACCCATGCGTTGCAGATGCCCGGCGATCTGGGCGGTGGTCCCGGCGAGGTCGCCGTAGGTGAGGCTGCGCTGGTCGTCGATGTAAGCAATCTGGTCGGGCCTGGTCTCGGCATGGCCGGCCAGGAGTTCGGGCACGGTGGCGATGTACTCCGTGCGCAGCACCGTTCCTCCTCGAGTGGGTTGGTGTGGATGTCTCGGATGTCCGTCGCCCCGGGGCGGCTAGTGCGTAGTCGGAGTCGGCTCGGACCCGATCCCGGTCTGGGCGCGGACCTGCAACTCGTCGAAAGTCCGCTGTGCGCCGCGCTCCGAGGACAGCAGCGTGCCGATCCAGCAGGCCAGGAAGCCGAGCGGGATTGCGAGCAGCGTCGGGTACTCGACGGGGTAGGGCGCCGTCTCGGGGCCGCCCGGCCATACCGACGGGCCCAGCACGATGCACACCACTGAGGTGACGAGCCCGGCGACAATCCCGGCGATCGCGCCGGTCGTGGTGAACCTCCGCCAGGTCAGGGCCAGGAGCAGGGCGGGGAAGTTGGCCCCGGCGGCGACCGACAAAGCCAGCCCGACCAGGAATGCCACGTTGAAGTTCGGGCCCATCAGCAGCGTGATCACGATCGCGACGATCCCGATCCCGGCGGCGGCCACACGGGCCACGGCCGTCTCCCCACCGGTGTCCGATCCGCGGCGCACGACGTTGGCCCACAGGTCGTGCGCGACCGCGCCGGAGGCCGAGAGCACCAGGCCGGCGACCACGGCGAGGATCGTCGCGAACGCCACCGCGGACACGAACGCGACGAACAGATCGCCGCCGAAGGTGCCCGGCCCGCCGCCGAGGAACTCCGCGAGCAGGGGCGCGGCGAGGTTGCCGCTCTTGCCGACCGCCGGGCCGGCCTCGGCCGGCAACAGGGCGCGGGCGCCGAACCCGATGACGGCGGTCATGACGAAGAAGACGCCGATCAGACCGGTGGCCCAGCCCGCCGAACTGCGCGCCTGGCGGGCGTCGGGGACGGTGAAGAAACGGATCAGGATGTGCGGCAGCGCCGCGGTGCCAATGGCGAAGGCCAGGGCGACGGAGACGGTGTCCAGGAACGAGCGCCCAGAACCACCCGGGGCGAGGAAGGCGTCCCCGGCGGGGCTGTTCGCCGCCGCGGTCGTGAACAGCAAGCCGAGGTCGAACCCGGTGCGCATCAGCACGCCGAGCGTCAGGGCCGCGCCCGCCACCAGCAGCAGCACAGCCTTGATGATCTGTACCCAGGTCGTGGCGAGCATTCCGCCGAAGACCACGTAGGCGAGCATCGCCAGCCCGGTCAGGATCACCGCGGGGACGAAGGACAGCCCGGTCAGCGCGCGGATCAGCACGCCGGCACCGACGAGCTGCGCCACGAGGTAGATGACCGCGACCAGGACGGTCGAGGCCGCGGTGGCCGCCCGCACCGGGCGGTCGCGCAGCCGGAAGGACAGCACGTCGGCCACGGTGAACCGGCCGGCGTTGCGCATCCGCTCGGCGAACAGCAACAGGATCAGCACGAACGCGACCAGGGTGACCGACGGCATGATCCAGCCGTCGAAGCCCGACAGGTACATCAGCCCGGTGAACCCGAGGAAGGTCGCCGCCGACATCAGGTCGCCCGCGATGGCCAGGCCGTTCTGGGGCCCGGAGATGCTCCGGCCGGCGGCGAAGAACTCGGTCGCCGAGCGGGTGCGCCGCGACGCCCAGACGGTCACCGCGAGCGTGACGCCGACCAGCACCGCGAAAGCAATCAGGCGGGTGGCGTTCACCGCGCCACCTCCGGTCCCTCCGTCGCCGCGGCCTCGGTGAGGGCCCGCACCTGGTCCTCCAGCGGCGCGAACCGGGTGTTGGCAGCGCGCAGGTAGAGCCAAGTCAAAAACCACGCCAGCACGAACTGGCTCAGGCCGAGCAGGAACCCGACGCTGAGCCCCGCGAACACCACCGTGCCCGCGAAGTCGGGAGCTGCGCCGATGACGGCGAGGAACACCACGAACCAGCAGAGCAGGACAGTGCTGGCTGCTCGAACGAACCGGCTCCGGTGTGCCAGCAGTTCTTGGAACGGCTCGGACGCCCGGAGGGTCGTCCAGTCGACTTCCTGCGATCTCGTCATCGAGGTCCTCCGACGTTGGAACGGCCACGCTAGACTAGCTAACGCTCATAAGTCTGGGTCGGAAACGTAGTGCCGCTTGCGAGCCCTGGCAAGGGGTTGCGCCGCTCCACCTGAAGGAATGTCTTTGCGATGCCCAGCCGACCAGGCAGGGACAGGTGTCCGGCGCGGGCGGCGGCTGCGCCCTGAAACCAGGCCACCTGCGAGAACGCTCGGGATGCCGCAGCTCCGGGCCCAACTACGGGAGCCTCCCGCCAGGGAGCGGCTGAGCCGGGAACCCCGATTCACGCACGGTCGACCCGTCGCGTCGCGCCTACGAGTTCAGTACGACCACCTGGCTGCACGTCAGCGCGCAACGAGACGTTGACATCCATACGAGGTGCTGATTCACTCCTTCACCGGGAAGCTACTAACGACCGCTAGTGAGCCCCGAAACGGCAGGCAAGCCGCACTGCGTCCCGTCGGCCGCGAAGGCTGGAGACCCGGCGAGCACCTGTCGTCTGTCGGAATAGCTCGGCAGGGTCGGCGCAGCCCCGTGTCCTCACGACATCGCCGACCTGAGGGTGACGATCTCGGCAGCTCAGGTCAATCTCAACGAGGAGTAGCCATCAGGATGTTGGATCATGAAGCAGCTGCTCTGCTGGCCGCGATCACCGAGCAGAATCTCCCCCCGCTCGCCGAAGGAAGTGTCGCTGACGCGCGGCTGAGGGTTCCCGATCCGAGCTTTGCCCAGGGTCCTCCTCTCCCGCTGGCCGCAGTTGTCGACCGCGCAATCCCCGGTCCGGCCGGCGAGCTCCCAGTGCGGATCTACACCCCGGAGGGAGACGGTCCGTTCCCCCTCGTCGTCTACTTCCACGGCGGGGGCTTCGTGATCGGTTCGATCGCGACGGCTGACCAGGGGTGTCGGCTAATTGCTCGGGAAGCAGGCGCCGTCGTCATCTCGGTCGGGTATCGCCTTGCCCCGGAGCACCCGTACCCGGCAGCGCCCGAGGACTGCTACGCAGCGGTGAAGTGGGTGGCGGCGCACGCGCCGGAACTTGCAGGAGATCCACAGCGACTCGTGGTCGCCGGCGACAGCGCAGGTGCCAACCTGGCGGCAGTCGTCTCGATCATGGCGAGAGATCGCGGCGGCCCCGAGATCGCACATCAGGTCCTGCTGTATCCCAACGTCGACCTCACGAACAACGAGTATCCGTCGAAGGACGTCGAGAACGCCAAGGGGTACATGCTCGAGAAGGAGGACATCGACTGGTTCTACTCGCACTACCTCACTGATCCAGCGAGAGCGGGCGAGGCGTACGCGTCGCCGCTTCTGGCAACGAGCCACGCAGGCCTTCCGGCGGCGACCGTGATCACAGCCGGCTTTGATCCGTTGCGTGACGAAGGCGCTGCCTATGTCGACGCGCTGCAGGGATCGGGCGTTCCGGCTGAGCACCTTTCGTACCCGTCGCTGATCCACGGTTTCTACTGGTTCCCTGCTCTCATCACCGAAGCGCACGGTGTCGCCGCTGAGATCGGCCGGCGCCTGCGCTCTGCGCTCTCCAACTGACCGCGCGACCCCAGTCGGGGCCACTATCATTCAAGGAAGAACAGGTGGACAATTCCAACGACGTCGACGTCCTGATCGTCGGCGCTGGTTTCGCTGGCCTCTACCAGCTCACGAAGGCGCGGAAACTCGGCCTGTCAGCTCGAGTGATCGAGCGTGGTTCCGGAGTCGGGGGGACCTGGTACTGGAACCGCTATCCCGGCGCTCGCTGCGATACGCCGAGCATCTTCTACTCGGCGTCCTACCTCCCGGATCTCGACCAAGAGTGGAAATGGCCTGAGATCTACCCGCGCCAGCCGAAGATTCTCGAATACCTCGAGCATATCGCCGAGCGCGAGAACCTGTACCCGCAGATCACGTTCAACACCTCCGTGGTAGCTGCGGAGTGGGACGACGACTCCGGCCGCTGGACCGTGCGAACGGACAGCGGGGAACGCATTGTCGCGCGGTATGTCGTCATGGCGACCGGAACGCTCACCGCGGCGAAGACCCCGGAGGTCCCGGGCCTCGACACGTTCGAGGGACGATGGTTCCACACCGGACGCTGGCCGCATGAGGAGGTCGACTTCCGCGGTCGACGGGTCGCCATCATCGGCACGGGCTCGACGGCCGTACAGGCAATTCCGGTGGTCGCCGACGCTGCCGAGTCGCTTACCGTGGTCCAGCGAACTCCGAAATTTGTGGTGCCGGCGGCAAATCGCCCGCTGACGGCGGAAGAGTGGCTCACCACGAGGGTCAACTACCCGCTTCTTCGAGCCAAGGCGCGGTACGCGGACTTCGGTACTCCGCTGGACTCTCCGGAGGTCGAGCTGGACAAGATCTCCGAGGAGGAGCGGACCGCGATCCTCGAAGAGCACTGGCAGGCCGGGACGTTCATTCTGTTCGTCACGTCCTACCGGTCGAACAGCGGCATCATGAACCCCGCCGTGAACGACATCCTCGCCGAGTTCGCTCGCGCAAAGATCCGCGAGATCGTCAAGGATTCCCGCACTGCGGAGACGCTGACTCCGCACGGCTACCCCATTGGGGTCAACAGGCTCTGCATTGGGACAAACTTCTACGAGACGTTCAACCGGGACAACGTCAGCCTCGTCGACGCCCGCGAGGAGCCGATCGTGGGGATCACCCCTGAGGGCTTCCAGACCTCGCGCGGCCATTACGCGGTGGACGACTTGATCTTTGCGACGGGCTATGACGCGATGACCGGTGCTCTCACCTCGATCGACATCACCGGCCGATCTGGGCTCCTGCGTGAGACCTGGAGCGAGGGGCCGTCCACCTACCTAGGCGTACTCGTATCCGGCTACCCGAACCTGTTCCTGGTCACCGGCCCCGGAGGCCCGTCGGTGCTCTCTAACGCCGTGGTGACCGGCGAGCAATCTGTCGACTTCATCAGCACGCTCATTCGACACGCGGAGCTGAGCGGTCACCAGGTTGTCGAGGCGGACTCCACTGCTGAGAAGTCGTGGATGGAGCACGTCGCCGAGGTCGCCCAACGGTCGCTCTACCGCGAAGCATGGAAGGCCAACGCCTGGTACACCGGTCGGAACGTGCCCGGCAAGAAGGTCGTCTTCATGCCTTACGCGGGCGGCGTCGGAACCTACGAGCAGATCTGGCGCGAGGTCGTCGCTGATGACTTCCGCGGGTTCTCCTTCGCCTCAGCCGCCCCTGGACTCCAGGGCTAGGCGGCACGGGTTCCTGAGCGACACCGGGCTGCGGTCGTCCGTCGACTGCAGCCCGGTGCGCCCACTCGGACCGCCTGTGGCTGACACCGGCCCGCTTACCCGGCCATGCCACGCACTCATCTGCACCGGCACCCGGGGCCTCCCGGTGATCCCCGGGGCGAGGAAACCGTTCTACCGCGCTGCTCGCTGCCGAGGCAGGGTCTGCTATCAGCGGCGCAACAGCTGGCGAGGTCGGGGCCGATGGAGCTGGCTAACGGCCTAGCGAGCGGTCCCGGGCCTCGGACCAGCCCCTGCTCACCAGGAACATCGCTACTCCGACGTCAGAGGATTCATGAAGACCAAGGGTGCCCTGCTGTACGAGCCGAACACCGACTGGAAGGTCGAGGAGATCGAGATCGGGGATCCGGTCGCGGGCGAGGTGCAGGTCCGGCTCGCCGCCACCGGCCTCTGCCACTCCGACGAGCACGTCCGCACCGGGGCCAATGAGCTGCCGGTCTACCCGGTGCTGGGCGGGCACGAGGGCGCCGGCGTGGTGACCCGGGTGGGCCCGGGCGTCGTCGGGCTGGAGGAGGGCGACCACGTCGTCCTCGGTTTCATCCCCGCCTGCGGCGTCTGCAAGCCCTGTTCGAAGGGCATGCAGAACCTGTGCGACCAGGGCGCGAACCTGCTGACCGGCAAGGCGATCGCCGACGACACGTTCCGGATCACCGCATCCGGCAACCCGGTGTCGCCGATGTGCCTGCTCGGCACGTTCTCGCCGTACGTCTGCGTGAACCAGTCGTCCGTCATCAAGATCGAGAAGGACGTCGACCTGGCCACCGCGGCCCTGCTGGGCTGCGGCGTATCCACCGGCTGGGGCTCCACGGCCTCGATCGGCGGCACGAAGGCGGGCGACGTCGTGGTGGTCGTCGGCGTGGGCGGCGTCGGGATCAACGCGGTGCAGGGCGCCGCGGCGGCGGGCGCCCGGATGGTCGTCGCCGTGGACCCGGTGGCCTACAAGCGCGAGTGGGCCCAGGAGTTCGGTGCCACCCACACCTTCTCCTCCATGTCCGAGGCGCTCGAGCCGCTGCGCGACCTCACCTGGGGCACCATGGCCGACACCGTGGCGCTCACCGTCGGTGAGCTGGAGGGCGACATGATCCAGCCGGCGCTGGACCTCACGGCGAAGGGCGGTCAGGTCGTCGTCACGGCGATCGCGGACATGCAGCAGGTCGACGCCAAGGTCGGGCTGTTCGAGCTGGCCCTGCTGCAGAAGCGGATCCAGGGCGCGATCTTCGGCGGGATCAGTCCGCGTACCCAGATCCCCCGGCTGCTCGACGAGTACCGCGCCGGCCGGCTCAAGCTCGACGAGCTGGTGACCCGCACGTACACCCTGGAGGAGATCAACCAGGGCTACCAGGACATGCGCGACGGGAAGAACCTGCGCGGCGTCGTCCGCTACGCCGAGGCCGACTGGTGATGCACCGTCCGGTGGCCGTCATCGACAGCAGGGGCCGCGAACACGGACTTGCGCTCGGCCCCCTCCAACCGCCTGGCCACCACCGCGGAGCTCGCGTCGACCGACGCCAGCGGGCTTGACCGTCTGGTGTGCAGGTAGGCTGTCAGAGCCGTGCTGAAATAGAGGTTGTATCGCATGCCGTCAGCAGATGTCCGCACTGCCGAGTCGGCGGTCCGGCCCGCGGTGACAAGTGAGGCCGTGCTCGACGCTGCGCTCACCTTGTTTGCCCAGCGCGGGTACCACGGCACGGCACTGAGCCAGATCGCGGAGAGGCTCGGCATCCGCACCCCCAGCCTCTACAACCACATGCGCTCGAAACAGGAGCTCCTCGAGACCATCGTCGAGCAGACGCTCAACCATGTCTTGGCTGACTTCCACGCCGCGACTGCGGGGGCGGACGACCCCGTCGTTCTGCTTCGCGAAGCCACAAGGGTCTACGCGCTACGCCATGCGACCCACCGCCGCGAGGCGCTGATCGTCAACCGGGACACCACCAGCCTGCCGGAGCCCGCACTTTCCGCCATGCGGCAGCTGCGGCGCGACCACGAGCGCGCCGTCCGCTCGATCATCGCCCGAGGCATCGAGTGTGGAGCCTTTGCGGTCGGCAACGCCGCCCTCGCCTCCTTCGCCATCCTGGAGATGAGCGTCAGCATTGCTCGCTGGTTCCGAGAAGACGGCCCCCGCACCGCCACGCAGGTCGCCGACGAGTATGCCGAGTTCGCTCTCCGAATCGTGAGGTATCGCCCGTGACCAGCGCCGCCACCCGTGACACAGTGACCAGTCGCGCCGTCCTCGACACCGCCCTGACCCTGTTCGCGGAACGCGGCTACCACGGCACAGCCCTAAGCCAGATCGCCGACACACTCGAGGTCCGTACCCCGAGCCTGTACAACCACATGCGCTCCAAGCAGGAGCTGCTGCAGACGATCGTCGCCGACACCGTCCGCGGGGTACTGAACGACTTCCGCACAGCCACGGAGGGCCGTACCGACCCCGTTGACCGGCTTTACCACGCCGTACTGGTCTACGCCCGGCGGCATGCCACCCACCGGCGGGAGGCGATCGTGGTCAACCGGGACACCTCAAGCCTGGACGAGCCCTTTCGTTCACAGATGCAGGCGCTGCGGCGCGAGCACGAACACGCGCTCCGCGCGATCATCAGCGACGGCGTCGCGGCCGGCCGGTTCACCGTCGACTCCCCCGCCCTGGCCTCGTTCGCAATCCGCGAGATGTGCGTCAGCATCGCACGCTGGTACCACGACGACGGCCCGATCGGCCCTGATCAAGTCGCCCGCGAGTACACCGAGTTCGCTCTCAACATCGTGGGCCTGGGGCGAAGCTGACGCACGTCCGGGCACTGCCGGTTCGAGCTGGTGCCACAACGACGCCTGCTGCTGCATCGCGCTGCGTCGCGGAATGCTGACCGCTGCTCAGCGGTAGCTCGGAACGCTCCTAGCCTCGTGCTTCACCTCCTGACGTCGCGGATCCAGGACCGCGAGCGCTGCGCGGGGCCCCGCGCCTGCACAGGAAGAACGGTGCGCGAGCGCGCTCTACCGGATCGGACGCAACCCACACCCGGCTGCCAGCCCTTGCCCGATTCCGGGTGCCCGCCAGGAAATCAGGTCAGGGTCCGTGCGCAGACGCCGAGCGAACTGTCGATCGTTCGACCGTGTAGGCCGGAGATGAACGGCTGCCTGGTGACGAGGCACAGCACAGCAGCCACCCATCTGCGGCCCACCCTCAAGCAGTACGAGCGCAGCCCTGGACCTTACGGCGTCAGGACGATACGACCGACGATCCGACCTGCCTCTAGGTCATCGAACGCCTGCACCCCGTCTTCGAGGGTGTACGGCACCACCTCGATATCGATCTTCCCGTGACGCGCGAGGTCGATGACCTGTCGCTGGTCGGACCGAGTGCCTGCAAAGGAGCGGCGCACGTCAACCCCCCAGGGGAGAGGAACTGTGGAGGGTTCTGCTGCGTAAGTAAGTGACCCGCCCCCCAGGCCAACCAGGCGGAGCGCACCGTCCGGGGCTATCACCTGAGCCGCCAGGTCGACTGTCGGCTGCACGCCAACGAAGTCGAACACCGCGTCAGCACCGTATCCCTGGGTGAGCTCGAGGATCTGCTCGGCCGCCGTGGCGTCGCTCGCCAGCACCACGTCGGCGCCATACCGGGAGGCGGATTTGAGCTTCTCCGCGTCGGTGTCCAAGGCGATGATCCGAGTCCCGGTTGTGGCAGTGAGGATCTGCAGTCCGAGGTGTCCGAGCCCGCCGAGGCCAATCACGACGGCGGTTGCTCCGGGTGTGAGGCGGTGTCGCGCCCCGTTGATCGCGTGCATCGGGGTGAGCCCGGCGTCGGCTAGCGGGGCCACGCGAACCGGGGCAAGATCGCCAAGGGGCTCCAGGAAGCGAGCTTCCACCTTGATGAACTCTGCCATTCCGCCCTGCGGGCCGAGACCCGGGGTCGTGGGGTAGCCGTTTCGGCCGCCGACGGTCGAGCAGACGTTGTCCCGTCCCTCCACGCATGGCCGACAGTGCCCACATGCCCAGACCACGTACACCAACACCGGGTTGAGCTTGGCCCCTGACGCCGGACACCTGCCCTGAGGCGGACGCCGTCCGCCGGGAAGGATGTCGTCCGTGCCCGCTCCTCACCCGCCGGAGTTCCGGC
>NZ_JNYD01000026.1 GCF_000717175.1 Pseudonocardia autotrophica
GGCCCCCGACGAACTCGGGCTCGCCCTGGGTGCGACCCGGTTGACCGCGAAAACCCTGCTCGCCCGGGCCGCACGGCTGACCCGGCTGTTCCCCGCCACCCTGGCCGCCTGGCGGGAAGGCCGGCTCGACGAGGCCCGGGTGCTGGACCTGCTCGAGGTCACCGCGGTGCTGCCCGACGACCTCGCCGTGCTCGTCGAGGCCCGGGCGCTGGAACGCGCGCAGGGCAAGACCCGCCCGCAGTGGCGGGCGCTGCTGCGCCGGCTGATCGCCCGGCTCGACCCCGACGGCGCACACCGCCGCCACACCACCGCCCGCACCACCCGCGAAGTCAGCTACCGCCCGCTCCCGGACGGGATGGGCTCGATCTGGGCCCGGCTCTCCGCGGTCGACACCGAAGCGGTCTGGCAGACCCTGTGCCGGCTGGCCAAAGCCCTGGGTCCGGACGACCCACGCACCATGGACCAGCGCCGCGCCGACCTGCTGGTCGACCTGTGCCCCGGCCGCCTCACCCTCACCGACACCACCGCAGTCACCGAACAGGTCACCGCCGCCCTCGCCCACCTGCGCGACAGCTACAACCCCGGCGCCGACACCGACGGCACGGCCGCTGCAAGGGCCACGACTGAAGATGCAGGCGCCTCCGGCACGCAGACCGGTCCCGCCGTCGCGCAGGCCGATGCCGCAGGCCCCGCCACCGCCCGCCAGGCCAGCACAGACCCGACGAGTGCAGACCCGGCCGAGGCCGCCGGCGGTTCCGGAGAGAGCCCTCCACCCGAACCGCGACCAGGCGGAGAGACCGCCAACCCGCTCGGGGAAGCCGCACTGGCGGTCAGCGAGGCACAACTCGCGGCCGCGGTCGAGGCCGCGGTCGAGGCCGTGCTCACCCACCGCCCGGACCCGCAGGCGGTCGGGCGCGGGAAGCCGTTGATCCAGGTCGTGGTCGGCTACGACACCCTCACCGGTGCTTCCGACACCCCGGCCGAACTCGTCGGCTACGGCCCCATCCCGGCCGGGCTCGCCCGCGAAGCCGCCGCCGACGGCGTCTGGAAACGCCTGATCACCGACCCGCTGTCCGGGGCGCTGCTCGACCACGGCCGCACCCTCTACCGACCACCCGCCGCCCTGCGCGACTTCGTCGTCGCCCGCGACCAGACCTGCCGGTTCCCCACCTGCAACCGCCGCGCCCTCGACGGCGACCTCGATCACCACCAGCGCGCCGCGGACCGCGGGCCCACCTACGAGCGCAACCTGCACGGGCTGTGCAGACACCACCACACCCTCAAGGAGCACGAGGACTGGCAGGTCCTCGCCCACCCCGACGGCTCGCTGACCTGGATCACCCCCACCGGACACCGGTACCTCAGCAAGCCCTACGACTACCGACCCTTCACCACCGCGCCCGACGCCGAGCCGATCGTGCCGGATCCGGAGGCCGCAGCAGAGTTCGCCGCCCGCGCCCAACGCGACGCCGACACCGACACCGACCAGCCCGGCGACACCCCACCCACCCCACCCACTGCCCCGCCCGGTGGCTGGACCCTCGCCAGCATGCGCGGCGACCTCATACCCGCCGACCTCGACGACCCCGCCCCCTTCTGATCGCGCGATACCGCAGCCCTGGCCTACCTCGGCCACCGCTCCCGCACGATCACCCGCCGCGTCCCCCCTCAACCCCTCGGCGAGCCGACGTAGAGCGTCGAGCCCCCCGTCCAGTACGCATGCGAGAGCGGCCGTGCCCTGCAGCGGATTGACCCAGAGCCGGTTCCGCACCTCGCTGCCGACACTGTGCGCTCGAACGTTCATCACCTCTGCTCCGATCTGACGATCAGCTGCCACAGCCGCTCGTGGCGCCGATCTCGATCTCACGCCGCCAGGCTCGCGGTCGCCGCCCCGCCCACATCGGACGCCACCACTGAAGCTGGACAAATCTTGCCGAACGTACGTTAAGGTCTCCCGGCGACACTGTGCCCCATGTCACCTCGACGAGGACGTCAGGAGACCCTGTGACTCCCCAGACCCGCACCCGCTGGGTGATCGCCCTGCTCATGCTGTTCGTGGCGATCAACTTCGCCGACAAGTCGATCATCGGGCTCGCCGCGGCCCCCATGATGAAGGAGCTCGGGCTCAGCGCCACCGAGTACGGCACCATCGCCAGCTCCTTCTACCTGCTGTTCAGCATCTCGGCCGTCGTGTTCGGCTTCCTCGGCAACCGGTTCTCCGCGAAGTGGATGCTGGTGGCGCTGGCGGTGATCTGGTCCGCCGCGCAGCTGCCGATCCTGGTGCCCGCCGCGGGCTTCGCGGTCCTGCTGATCACCCGCGTCCTGCTGGGCGCGGGCGAGGGGCCCGGCATCCCGCTCGGTATGCACGTCGCCTTCTCCTGGGTGGAGGAGCGCAAGCGCGGGTTCACCGCGGCTTTGCTGACCGTCGGCTCCGGCCTCGGCGTGATCATCGGCGCCCCCCTGCTCAACGCGGCCATCGCCGCATGGGGTTGGCGCTCCGCCTTCGGCATCCTCGGCGCCATCGGGCTGCTCTGGGCGATCGCGTGGGTGATCGTCGGCGGCGACGGCCCGTTCGCCACCACCGCCGCGAAGTCCGCCCCGGTCACGCCGGCCGCCACCGACGAGCCGCGCGTGCCGTACCGCCGGCTGCTCACCTCCGGTACCTGGCTGGGCACGATGTTCTCCGGGTTCACCGTCTACTGGGGCCTCGCGCTCGCCATCGCGTTCCTGCCGCTCTACCTCGGCCAGGCCGGCTTCAGCGGCACCGCCCTCGGCTTCGTGGTGACCGTCCCGGCGTACATCTCGATCGTGTTCATGCTGGTCGGCGGGTGGCTGTCGCAGCGCCTGCTCCGCCGCGGCCTGTCCCGGCACCTCGCCCAGGGCGTGCTCGGCGGGGCATTCGCGCTCGTCGCCGGGATCAGCATGCTGCTGATCACCCGGGTCGACGCGCCGATCCTGCTGCTCCCGTTCGTCGCGCTGGCGTTCGGGATCGGCAACTCGCAGACCCCGCTCTCGCAGGCGGCCGTCGCGGACGTGACGCCGACCCGCCAGCGGGGCGCCACCCTGGGCATCTGGTACGCGATCGTCGCTGTGGCGAGCGTCGTGTCGCCGCTGCTCACCGGCGTACTGGTCGACGCCGCACCCACCCCCGTCGAGGGGTACGCGCGGGCCTTCGACATCGCAGGTCTGCTGATGGTGCTCGGCGGCCTCACCGCCATGCTCGTGGTGCGGCCGGACCGGGACGCCGCGCGGCACGGCCTGCGCCGCGCCGTCGCCCGGCCGACGCCCGTCGCCTGACGACGACGTGCGGGCCCGGCACACGCCGGGCCCGCACCGTCGGCCCGTCCACGTCGATGACGTCGCCCATGATCGACGATCACCCGATCGGCCGTAGGCGGGGGCGATGAGTTCCGCGTGGGGCCCCGGTCTCCCGTGCGACACCCCGACAGAGCACGCACTCCGGACCGACCGGTCCGCAGCGAGGAGGCACCCCGATGGCCACCACCCAGATCTTCGTCAACCTGCCGATCACCGACCTGGCGACCACCCGCGCGTTCTGGACCGCACTGGGCTACACGTTCAACCCCGACTTCTCCGGCGACGAGTCGCTCGCGCTCGAGATCGGGCCGGGCATCTCCGCGATGCTGCTGTCCCACTCGCACTTCGGTGGGTTCACGGTCAAGCCCATCGCCGACGGCAGCGCCACCGAGGCGATCCTGGCCCTCGGCGTCGACAGCCGGGACGAGGTCGACCGGCTCGCCGACGCGGCCCTCGCGAACGGCGGCGCGAAGGCGCAGGACCCGCAGGACCACGGCTTCATGTACGGCCGCTCGTTCCTCGACCCGGACGGCCACCACTGGGAGGTCGTGTGGATGGACCCCGACGCCGGCCAGGGCTGATCCGCCTCCGCGTCAGCTCACCCAGCCCCGGTCGGCGGTGAACCCCACCGACATCGCGGGCGGCGGGTCGAGGTCGCGCAACCGCCGGTACAGCTCGGCCCGCACGCCGTCGAGGTCCTCGACCGTGCGGGCCGTCGAGCGGGCGTCGACGACGAAGTCGACCTCCAGGTCGAGCCGGCCCCCGACCTTGCCGGCCCGGACGAACGACTCGGCGAAGCCGTAGGCGTCCTCGACCGCGCGCACCTCCGCCCGGATGCGGTCGAGGACCTCCGCGGGCGGCGCCATCGTGAGGATCTCGCGGCCGCTGCGCAGGATGAGCCGCACCGGGACCGGCAGGAACGCTGCCGACGCGAGCACGACCATGACGGGGTCGACGTAGGCGGCCGCCGCGGCCCGCCCGGTCGCCTCCAGGGCCCAGGCGACGCCGAACCCGACGAGCACCCCGACGCTGAGCAGCGTGTCCCCCGCCCACTCCGCCGCCTCCGCGCGCGCCAGGTCCGAGCCGCGTGCGGACATCCGCCGCAGCAGAGCCGTCACGACCACGCCGCCGAGCGTCGACACCACGCCGTAGACCAGCGCGGCGCGCACGGCGATCCCGGTGGGCCCGGCGAGCAGCTCGAGCACCGCGCCGACCAGGGCGTACACGCAGAGCCCGGCCATCGCCGCCGCCTTGAGGACGACCGCGAGCGGCTCCCACGCCTCGCGCCCCCAGGGGTACCGCTCGTCCGGGCCGCGGCGCGCGGTGCGCAGGGCCAGGACCGCGAGCAGGGTGAGCCCGACGCTCGCGAAGGAGTAGAGGCCGTCGAACACGATCAGCCGGGAGCCGGTGAGCGCGCCCCACACCAGCGCGAGCACCGCGAACCCGGCGGAGGCCCAGAGCGAGATCGCCAGGACCCGGTCGTCCCGCGAGGAGGTCACGGCCGGACGGTAGCGTGGAGAACGACCGTTTCCCGCGAGGACCACGGGCGGACCGAGGACCACCGCCGTTCCGAGGACCACCGCCACACCGAGGACCACCGCCACACCGAGGACCACCGCCATACCGAGGACCACCGCCATGCCGCCCTTCGACACCGAGGCCGCCCGCACCCGGCTGCTCGACGCCGCGGAGGAGCTCTTCTACGCCCGCGGCATCCAGGCCGTCGGCATGGACGACATCCGGAGCGGCGCGGGGCTGCCGCTCAAGCGCGTCTACGCGCTGTACCCGGCCAAGGAGAGCCTCGTCGAGGCCTACCTCGAACGGCGCGACGTGCGGTGGCGGGGCCGGCTCGCCGCCGCGGTCGAGGAGGTCGACGACCCGGACGGCCGGATCCTCGCCGTGTTCGACTGGCTCGGCGCCTGGTTCCGCGAGCCCGGCTTCCGCGGCTGCGCGTGGATCAACGGGTTCGGCGAGCTCGGCGCGGTGTCGGCGGCGATGGCCCGCCAGGCCCGCGCGCACAAGCGGGCGTTCGCCGACTACCTTGACGGCCTGGTCGCCGCGGCCGGCCTGCCCGCCGACGTCGGCCCGCAGCTACTGCTGCTCGCCGAGGGCGCGATGGTCACGGCCGGGATCTTCGGCACGGACGCTCCGGCCGCCCAGGCCCGCACCGCCGCCGCAGCGCTCCTCCGGGCCGCGCGCGGCTGACCAGATGTCCGTCCGGTTACCGGCGGACAACAGCGTGTGACCGGCGTTGTTCGAAGAACGCCGGTTCTCTACGGTCCGGGAGAACGCACGTTCTCAACCCGTCAGGAGCCGACGCCGTGGCCGACCGACCGCCCCTCCCCCCGTTCACCCTCGAGACCGCACGGAAGAAGGTCCAGGCCGCCGAGGACGCCTGGAACACCTGCGACCCGGAGAAGGTGTCGCTCGCCTACAGCGAGGACTCCGTGTGGCGCAACCGCGACCGCTTCGTCCGCGGCCGTGCGGAGATCGTCGCCTTCCTCACGGAGAAGTGGGAGCGCGAGCTCGACTACGCGCTGCGGAAGTCGCTGTGGACCTTCGCCGGCAACCGCATCGCCGTCCGCTTCCAGTACGAGTGTCACGACGCCGCCGGCACCTGGTACCGCAGTTACGGCAACGAGAACTGGGAGTTCGACGAGCACGGGCTGATGGTCCGGCGCGAGGCCAGCATCAACGACCTCGTGATCGACGAGTCCGACCGGCGGATCTTCGGACCGCGCAACGAGGCCGACCGCGACCTGGAGATCCCGTTGCAGTAGCGCCGGGTCAGCAGCCGTCCGCCGCACTGATCTCCTCGGCGACCCGGCAGGCGGAGGCGCCGTCGTGCCCCGTGCCGGTGGCGAGGCGGCGCAGGAGCTCCCGGAGCGTGTCCCGCTCGGCCGGCTCGAGCGGGGCGAGGAGCCGCTCCTCGGCCTCGCGGAGCCTGCGGTCGAGCTCGCAGAGCCGCTCGCGGCCGGCCGCAGTGAGGACGATCCGGCGGGCCCGGCGGTCCGCCGGGTCCGGGCGGCGCTCGACCAGGCCGGCGCCCTCCAGCTCGTCGAGCAGGTAGGTCATCACGGTCCGGTCGACGCCCAGCATCCGGGCGATGGCGAGCTGGGTGCTGACCTCGCCGTCGTTCGCGGCGGCGAGCACCTGATAGCCGCGCGGGCCTCCGGGCAGCCCGGAGACCACCTCCTGCGCTGTGTGCAGGTGCGCGCGGGTGACCCGGCCCAGCGCCCAGCCGAGGTCGGCGTCGACGCGCTGCGGGGTGGTCACGCCGTCGAGACTACCTGTGGTGAGGCGCTCTGTTGACAAGATAGTCTGTAAAGCAGAACATCTAGTTGACAGCGTTTCCCCTCCCGGAGGTTCCCGTGTCCCTGTTCCGCCTCGACAGCAGCATCCGCACCGAGGGCTCGGTGAGCCGCGAGGTCGCCGACACCCTCGAGCGGGCCTACCTCGACCAGCACCCGGGCGGCGCGGTCGTGCGCCGCGACCTGGTCGCCGACCCGATCCCCGTCGACGCGTGGCCGACCGCCGCGCTGGCCGGCTTCACCCCCGAGGACCAGCGCACGGACGCCCAGCGGGAGGCCCTCGGGCTGGCCGCCCGGCTGGCCGACGAGGTGCTCCGCGCCGACGCCGTCGTCCTCGCGACGCCGCTCTACAACTTCGGGGTGTCCCAGCACCTCAAGGCCTGGATCGACCTGCTCATCACCGACCCGCGCTTCGCGCCCGGCACGGCGCCGCTGGCCGGCCGTTCCGTCGCGCTGGTCGTCGCGCGCGGCGGCGGCTACGGCGCCGGTACGCCCCGCGAGGGCTGGGACCACGCCACCGGCTGGATCGTCCGGATCCTCGCCGACGTCTGGGGCGCCGACGTCACGCTCATCGAGGCCGAGCTGACCCTGGCCGACGTGCAGCCCGCGATGGCCGAGCTCCGGCCCCTCGCCGCGCAGGTCCGGGCGCAGGCGCACGAGCGGGCCGAGACCGTCGGCAAGGACTTCGGCCGGACCGCCGCCTGACGCTCCCGGCCCCCGTGGAAACCTGACACCCGTGCTGCGGGTGGAGGGGGTCCACAAGCGATACCGGCACGGCCCGCCGGTCCTGGCCGGCGTCGACCTCGCCCTCGGGCCCGGCGCACCGGTGGTGCTCGCCGGCGGCAACGGGTCCGGCAAGTCGACGCTGCTGCGCATCGTGGCCGGCTGTGCCGTCCCCACCGCGGGCCGGGTGACCGGGCGGCCCGCGGTCGTCGGGTACCTCCCGGACCGCTTCCCGGCCCAGCTGCGCCTGCCCGCCGACGCCTACCTGCGCCACCTCGCGCGGATCCGGGGCGTCCGGCCCGAGCCCGGCCTGCTCGACCGCCTCGGGTTCGCCGGGCCGCGCCGCGAGCCGATGGCCCGGCTGTCGAAGGGCAACGCGCAGAAGGTCGGGCTCGCCCAGGCGCTCGGCGCCGGAGCGGGCCTGATCGTGCTCGACGAGCCGTGGGCCGGCCTCGACGCGGCGGCGGCGGACACCCTCGCCGACCTGCTCGCCGAGGCGGCGGCCGAGGCGACGGTGCTGGTCACCGACCACACCGGGCGGGCCGCGCGCCTCCGCGGCGCCCGGCACCTGCGGCTGGCCGGGGGACGGGTCGGCGAGGCCCCGCCTCCCCCGCCGGCCGTCGCGATCGTGCTGCGCTGCCCGGACGCCGAGCAGGTCCGGCGCCGGCTCGCGCCGGCGGGGCGGCTCGAGGGCGGGCGGCTGCACCTGCACGCCGCGCCCGCCGAGTCCGACGCGGTGCTGTTCACGGCGCTGCAGCTGGGGTGCTCGGTCGAGTCGGTCGGGCCCGCGTGACCGCCGTCGCCGTGGCGCGCTACCTGCTGGCCGACGCCGTGCGGTCGCAGCGCGTGGTGCTCCCCGTCGTGCTGCAGGTGGCGGTGCTCGCGGTGCTGTTCGGCGGCGATCCCGGCCGGCTGCCGGAGCCGTGGGGTGCCTCGGTGCTCACGCTCTACCCGGTCGCGGCCTGGCTCGCGCTCACCGTCGCGCACACCGAGGACCCGGTGCAGCGGGGCGTCACCGTCGCCGCGGCGGGCGGGTTCGGGCCGGTCGCGGCCGGGACGCTGCTGGTCGCCCTGGCCGGGGACGGCGGGCTCGCCGTGCTCAGCGTGGTGTGGCCGCTGGTCACGACCCCGTACTCCGCCTCGCCTGCGGTCGTCGTCGCCGGGCTGCTGGCGCACCTCGCGGCCGGGGCGACGGGCACGGCCGTCGGTCTGCTGTGCGCGCGGCCGTGGATCCGCCGGATCGGCCGGTCGTTGCTGGTCGGGGCGGTCGTGGTGATCGCGACCGCCGTGCAGCCGTGGCTGCCGCCGGTCGGCAGCGCCGTGCACGCCCTGGAGCGCGGGGCGGGGCCGGACGCGTTCGTGCTCCCGGTCCTCCTCGCGCTGGGCGTGGCCGTGCTGGTCGCCTGGGCGGGCGTCGTGCGGGCCCGCCGGGAGTGAGCGCTACACGCGGCCGCTCAGCGCCGCGGCCCGGATCGCCGGCCGGTTCGGCTTGCCCTGCTCGGTGAGCGGGACGCGGTCGACGGGCAGCACGCGCAGCGACGCCGCCACCTCCGGCCCGTGCTCGGCGGCCACCGCGACGCGGCACTCCTCGGCGTCGACGGTCCCGTCCGGCCAGGCCTCCACCGCGGCGATGCGCACGCCCTCCTCCAGGTCCGCCACCAGCACCGCGTACCGCACGGACGGCAGCCGGCACAGCGTGTCCTGCAGGTCCACCGTGGTGACCGCGCCCAGCGCGCCGACGTCGGACTCGCGGCCGAGGACGCGCAGCATGCCCTCGGCGTCGAGCTCGCCGAGGTCCCCGGTGCGGTACCAGCCGTCGACGAAGTGCTCGGCCTCCTCCACCGGACGGTGCCGGTAGCCCTGGGCCATGGCCGGCGACCGCACCTCGATCACCCCGGCCCGCGGGTCGAGGGCGCCGTCCGCGCCGCGGAACCGGACCTCGACGCCCGGAAAGATCCGCCCGGCGCAGCGGAAGCGGGAGGGCCGGTCGTGCTCGGCGGGCAGCAGCGCGCTGACCATCCCGATCTCGCTGGCCCCGTAGGTGTGCATGATCACGGGGCCCAGCCGGTCGTGCGCGCGGATCCGGAGCACGGGCGCGGCCATCGCCCCGATGTGGGTCAGCGCGCGCAGCGAGCTCAGGTCGTGCTCGGCGAGCTCGGGGCGGTCCATCAGGTCGAACAGCTGCGGCTCGACCAGGAACAGGTGCGTGATCCGCTCCTTCTCGATCGTCTCGAGGGTGACGAGCGGCTCGTAGTGGTCCTGCAGCACCACGCTGCCGCCGGCGAGCAGGGTCTGGTCGACCAGGATCTGGGTGAGGTAGGCCAGCCTGCCGTTGGCCAGCTGGCGGCGCTCGGGGGCGGGCGCGACCGCGGTCATGGCGCTGTAGTGCGCGAAGGCGCGCCAGCTGCCCTTCGGCACGCCGGTCGTCCCGCCGGAGGAGATCACCACGGCGAGGTCCTCGGGGCGGGCGCGGCAGGGCAGCGGGCCGGCGTCCTCGGCGGCCGCCAGCTCGTCGAGCCGCAGGTCGACGCCGGGAACCGCGCCGACGGCGGCCACCGGGGCGCTGACGCCCGCGGGCAGCAGCTCCGCCGTCTCCGGGAACACCACGACGAGCCGCGGGTCGAACCGGGCGATCATCCGGGCGCGGCGGTCGGGGTCCGGTGGCACCGACAGGAACACCGCGCCGGCCCCGATCAGGTGCGCGGCGTAGCGCACGGCCAGCGCCTCCGGCCGGTTCGGGGCGAGCAGTGCGACGAGGTCGCCGCGGCCGACGCCGAGCCCGTCGAGCGCCCGGGCGGTCCGGCGGATGGCGGCGAGCAGGCCCGCGGCGGTGGTGTCGACCCCGTCGCAGCGCAGCACGGGCCGCTCCCCCGCCGCCTCCAGCGTGGCGACCAGGTCCTCGATGTAGACGTTCACGACGCTTCCTCTCCCCGGTGTCCGTCGGTGCGGGCCGACCCTGCCGGGGTGCGCTCCAACTCCGCTCCAGCCGCCGCTCGACGACCGTTGGACCGTGGTTACAGGCGCGCGGGCGAGCGTGGGGACGCTCGGTCGGACGACGCGGCACGTAGCGGCGGGCGGTACGGCACCGAGCAGGACACCGGACGCACGACAGTCGAGGAGCTCCCGTGCACGCCTTCTACAAGGACGCCGACTTCCAGTTCGCCGTCGAGAACCTGCTCGGCCGCGCCTTCCACCGGGCGACCGACGTGGGCGAGGTGCTGGCGACGATCGACCGCATCCCGAACGGGGACACCGCGGCCTGGGTCGCGCAGTGGACCGCCACGGCCGACCGGGTGGTCGAGCAGGCCCGCGCGGCGGAGGCCGGCGGGCACCCCCGCTCCGCCGCCGCCCGGTTCCTGCGGGCCGCGACCTACTACGCCGAGGCCGCCAACATGGCCGGCGATCCCGGCTTCGCCCAGCTGTGGGAGCGCCACCGCGACGCCTGGGACGGGTTCGTCGACCTCACGAACGGCCTCGGGGACGTCGCCGTCGAGCGCCTCGCGATCCCCTACGAGGACACCACCCTGCCCGGGTACGTCTTCCGCTCCGGCTCCGCCGACGGCCCCCGCCGCACCCTGGTCTTCACCAACGGCAGCGACGGCTCCGTCGTCGGCGTGTGGACGCGCGCCGCGGCCGCCGCCCTCGAGCGCGGCTGGACCGTGGTCACCTACGACGGCCCGGGGCAGAACGCCGCGCTGGTCCGGCAGGGCATCCCGTTCCGGCCCGACTGGGAGCACGTCCTGACCCCGGTGGTCGACCACCTCGTCGCGCGGCCGGACGTCGATCCCGCCCGGATCGCGGTGGCCGGCGTGAGCCAGGGCGGCTTCTGGGTGCCGCGCGCCGTCGCGTACGAGCACCGCGTCGCCGCGGCCGTGGCCGACCCCGGCGTCGTCGACGTCTCCGCCGCCATGCTCGCCCAGCTGGGGCACTCGATGGTGAAGCTCCTCGACGCCGGCGAGCGGGAGAAGTTCGACCGGGACATGGCCTGGGCGCTGAAGCTCTCCGCCCGCACCCGCCGGGTGCTGCAGTGGCGGATGCGCCCCTACGGCGTCACCTCGCCCTTCGACTTCTTCACCGCGGCCCGCGCCTACACGCTCACCGACGCCGAGCTGGCCGGGATCACCTGCCCGATGCTGGTCACCGACCCCGAGCACGAGCAGTTCTGGCCCGGCCAGTCCGCCCGCCTGGCCGAGGCCCTGACCTGCGACGTCACGCTGATGCCGTTCACCGCCGCCGAGGGAGCCGACGGGCACTGCGAGCCCCTCGCCGCCGGACTGCGGGACGAGCGGGTCCTCGACTGGCTCGACGAGCACGTCCCCGCCTGACCCGGCCGATGGCCCCCGCGCCCCCGTCCTTCGCCCGCCGGCACGCCTGGATCGGCGTGCTCGTCGTCGGCGCCGCGCTGTTCCTCGCGGTCGAGCGGACCATGGTCGCCACCGGCAACCCGAACTTCGTGCCCTCGTCGATCCTGCTGGGCGCGGCGATCGTCCCGGCGGCGTTCCTGACCTTCGTGTACGGCCGCCGGCTGCCCTACGACGTGCCGGCGCCGGTCGTCGCGACCGCGGCCTTCCTCGGCGGGGTGATCGGCACGGTCGTCGCCGGCACGCTGGAGTACGACGCCCAGCGCGATCTCGGCTTCCTGCCGATGGCCGCCGTCGGGCTGATCGAGGAGACCAGCAAGCTGCTGATCCCGCTCGCCGTGCTGATCTTCTTCCGCCGCTACCGCACCGCGTCGGACGGGCTGCTCGTCGGCGTCGCCGCGGGCGCGGGCTTCGCCGCCCTGGAGACCATGGGCTACGCCTTCGTGACCCTGCTGCAGTCGAAGGGCAGCCTGATCGCGACCGTCGACGTGCTGCTCCTGCGCGGGATCATGAGCCCGGCCGGGCACATGGCGTGGACCGGCATCGCGGCCACCGCACTGTTCGCCGCGGCGCAGTCCGGCTGGCGGGGCCGCGCGATCGGCCGGTTCGTCGCGGCGTTCGTGCTGGCCGTCGCGCTGCACACCCTGTGGGACAGCCAGTCCTCGCTGATCGGGACGGCGATCGTGGCGATCGTGAGTCTCGCGGCCCTCGGCTGGACGGTCCACCGGGTCGCGCGCAGTGCCGGCGTGCCCGGTCGGCACGGCCGGCGGGCCGCCGTCCGGTGAACGGAGGGGTGGCAGGCTGGGCGGCATGCCACGGGTGGCGACCGGGGAGTCCGTGCTCTCCCGCGCGGTGCGGATCTTCGAGGCGTTCGGGGCGGCCCAACCGGACCTGACCGTCACGGAGATCGCGCGGCGGTCGGGGCTGCACGTCGCCACCGCGTCCCGGCTGGTCGCCGAGCTCGTCGAGCACGGGCTGCTCGCCCGGCGGCCCGACGGGCGGGTCCGGATCGGGGTGCGCCTGTGGGAGCTGGCCCAGCGGGCCTCCCCCACCCTGTCGCTGCGCGAGGCCGCGATGCCGTTCCTGGAGGACCTGCACGCGGTCGTCGGGCACCACGTGCAGGTCGGCGTCCTCGACGGGGACGAGGTGCTGTTCCTCGAGCGGCTGTCCGCCCCCGGCGCGGTGATCAACTACACCCGGATCGCCGGCCGGCTGCCGCTGCACGCCTCGTCGTCGGGGCTGGTGCTCACCGCATTCGGGCCGCGTGAGCTGCAGGAACGCGTGCTCGCCGGACCACGGGAGCGGTACACCGCCGAGACCCTCACCGACGCGGGCCGGCTGCGGGCCGTCCTCGCCGCGATCCGGCGCGACGGGCACGTGATCACGCCCGGGCACATCCATCCGGACGCGACCGGGACCGCCGTGCCCGTGCGCGACGCCGGCGGCGAGGTCGTGGCCGCGCTGTCGGCGATCGTGCCGAACGACGGCCAGGCGTTCACCGTCGTCCCCGTGCTGAAGGCCGCGGCCCGGGGCATCGAGCGGGCACTGGCACCTGACCAGCGGGAACGGAGAACCTCTCTCAATCATTGAGAACGGCCTTCTGCGCGGCGGGACGGGGTCCGCATCCTCTGTCCACCCGATCCCACCGCCGGAGGACCGCCCCGTGATCACCGCCGATCGCCCGCCCGTCGCCCCCGAACCGACCGTCCCGAGCACCGCCGTGGCGGCGACGGTCCGGGTCGCCGCCAAACGCGTCGAGGCCGACGGCGTCGTGTCCCTGGAGCTCGAGGCCCCCGACGGCGCGCGGCTGCCGGACTGGACCCCGGGCGCCCACGTCGACCTGGTCCTGCCGGACGGGACGACGCGCCAGTACTCGCTGTGCGGGGACCGGTGGGACGCCCACCGCTACCGCGTCGGGGTGCTGCGCGAGCCCGCCGGCCGCGGCGGCTCCGCCTACGTCCACGACCGCCTGGCCGTGGGCGACGCGGTCGGTCTCGGCGGCCCGCGCAACAACTTCCCGCTCGTGCCCGCGGCGCGGTACCTGTTCGTGGGCGGCGGCATCGGGATCACCCCGCTGCTGCCGATGATCCGCCAGGCCGCGCTGCTCGGGGTGGACTGGGAGCTGCTCTACGGCGGCCGGACGCGCGCGTCGATGGCGTTCGTCGGGGAGCTGGCCGAGCACGGCGAGCGGGTCCGGATCGTGCCGCAGGACGAGCACGGCCTGCTGGACCTGCGCGGCTTCCTCGGCGATCCCGACCCCGGCACGCGGGTCTACGCCTGCGGCCCCGCGCCGATGCTCGCCGCGCTGGCCGCCGCGACCGCCGCGTGGCCCGCCCATACGGTCCGGACCGAGCGGTTCGTGGCCCGGGAGCTCGGCACGCCCGCCCGGGACACGGCGTTCGAGGTCGAGCTCGCCCGCAGCGGCCGGACCGTCACGGTCCCGCCCGGCCGGTCCGTGCTCGCCGCGATCGCCGAAGCCGGCGTGGAGGTCCTCTCCTCCTGCCGCCAGGGCACCTGCGGGACCTGCGAGACCGGGGTGCTCGCCGGCGAACCCGACCACCGCGACTCGATCCTCGACGACGACGAGCGCGCCGCCGGCGACTGCCTGTTCCCGTGCGTCTCCCGGGCCCGCAGCGACCGCCTCGTCCTCGACCTCTGACGCCCACCTTCCACCACCAGGAGCCCGCCGTGACGCTCACCGCCGAGCCCGCCCACGACCTCCCCACCAGCGACGTCGACCCGTTCTGCCCCGAGGTCCTCGAGGACCCGCTGCCCTTCCACGCCGCCCTGCGCGAGGCCGGCCCGGTCGTCCACCTGCGCCGCTACGACGTGTTCGCCTTCGCCCGCTACGAGCAGGTCCGCGCCGCCCTCGTCGACTGGCAGGGGTTCCAGTCCGCCGCCGGCGTCGGGCTGTCGAACTTCCGGCACGAGAAGCCGTGGCGCCCGCCGAGCCTGCTGCTCGAGGCCGACCCGCCGCGGCACGACGCGCCCCGCCGGGTGCTGCAGAAGATCCTCGGCCCGCGGGCGCTGCGGAAGCTGCACGAGGCCTGGCTCGCCGACGCCGACCGGCTCGTCGACGAGGTCCTCGACGCGCAGGGCCCGGAGTTCGACGCCGTCCCGCACCTCACCGAGGCCTTCCCGCTGCGGGTGTTCCCCGACGCCGTCGGCATCCCGCAGGAGGGCCGCGAGCACCTGCTGCCCTACGGCGACCATGCGTTCAACGCCTTCGGCCCGGCCAACGAGCTGGTGGAGAAGGGGGCGCCGCGGGTCGGCGAGCTGTCGGCGTGGGTCGCTGCGCAGTGCGCGCGCGAGGTCCTCGCCCCGGAGGGGTTCGGCGCGGACATCTGGGCCGCGTCCGACCGCGGGGACATCACCCCCGAGCAGGCGCCGCTCGTCGTCCGCTCCCTGCTCACCGCGGGGGTGGACACCACCGTGCACGGCCTGTCCGCGGTGCTGTGCGCCTTCGCGACCCACCCCGAGCAGTGGCGCCGGCTGCGGGAGGAGCCGGGCCTGGCCCGGGTCGCCTTCGACGAGGCGGTGCGCTGGGAGTCGCCGGTGCAGACCTTCTTCCGCACCGCGACCCGGGACGTCCCGATCGGCGGGCACGTGATCCCCGACGGCCACAAGATCCTCATGTTCCTGGGCGCCGCCAACCGCGACCCGGCCCGCTGGGGTCCCGACGCCGACGCGTTCGACCTGGCCCGGGACCCGTCCGGGCACGTCGGGTTCGGGATGGGCATCCACCAGTGCGTCGGGCAGCACGTGGCCCGGCTCGAGGCGGAGGCCCTGCTCACCGCCCTGGCCCGGCGGGTGGAGACGATCGAGCTCGCGGGCCCGCCGCGGCGCCACCTCAACAACACCCTGCGTGCCTGGGAGGCTCTGCCCGTCCGGCTGCGCCCGGCCTGAGCGCCGCCGCCCCGAGCGGAGGAGGAGCCCGTGCCCGGTGAGGCCGAGTGGACCGCGCTGATCACCCGCTACTACGACGGGTGCAGCGCGGGCGACGTCGACGCGATGCTTGCGACCCTGCACCCCGACGTCGTCCACTGGTTCCTGGCCCCGAACACCGGCTCGACGGCGGTCGCGGGCGCGGAGCACCTCGCCCGGTACTGGCGCAAGGTCACCCGCATGCTGCAGGCGCGCTGGGTCGTCGACAGCATCTGCGCCGCGCGCGAGCAGGCGGTCATCGAGTGGACCATGTTCTGGCTGCCCGAGGGCGCGGCCGGCCGCGTCGCCACCCGCGGGGCCGAGTGGTTCACGGCCGAGGACGGGCTGATCCGGGAGATCCGCTCCTACTACCAACTGCGGCCCGAGACCACGGAGCTCGACGGGTTCCCCTACGCCGAGCGCGGCTACTCCGTGCCCGGTGCGGAGCGCAGCCTCGTCCACCCGGGCGCCGAGGACCACGGGCCGGGCGGTCGGTGATCAGCGCCGGGCCGCGGGGAGCACGCCCACGGCGATGGCGAGCAGCATCGCGGCGGTGTCGGCGGCGTCCTCGTCTGGGTGGGTGAAGCACCGCAGGAACAGCAGGAAGGTCAGCTGCTCGGCCAGGTCCGCGGGGTCGCGCTGGTGGCCCAGCTCGCCGCTGCGCTGCGCGGCGTCGAGCAGGACCGCGATCGGTTCGGGCACGGGCGTGCCGAGGCGGGGGTCCTCCGGGTCCGGCGCCGACGGCCGGCGCTGCACCCGGGCGGTGTAGTCCTGGACCGCACAGGCGAAGGCCGCGGTGAGCGCCTGCTGCCGCCGGGCGACCCGGCTGATCCGCCGCAGATGGGCGGCGAGCGCCTCGGTTCGGGCCCCCGGCAGCGGCGGCCCCCCGCCTGCGGTCTCGCCCTCGGGCTCGGGCTCCTCCTCGGGCTCGGCGTCGAGGCCCTCCTGCCACGCGACGGCGTAGGCGGCGCCGATCAGTGCGTGTTTGGTGGGGAAGTGGTTGTAGGCGGTGGCGGGGCTGACCCCGGCGACCCGGGCGACGTCCTCCACCCGCGTCTCCACCCAGCCCTGGTCGGCGAAGACGTCGCGCGCCGCGGTCAGCAGCGCGGTGCGGGTGCGGGCGCGGCGCGCCAGGGCGGTGCGCCGACGCGAGTCCCGCCGGGCCTGCGAGTCGCCGGCCCGGGCCCGGGCGCCCTCGTCCCGCCCCTCCGGAAGTTCGCTCGTCGCCATCCGCGTGCCCTTCCGCTCCCCGCAGGAAGACGCTCGGCACGGAACTAGCCGTGTTACATCAGGGGTGACACCTGTCACTCACTGCGGCGCCGAGACTCCGGACGGTGGGCCTCGCGCCCGCGGCGAGATCCGCCGCGCGTCCCCACCGCAGCCGCCACGGCCGCAGCACGACGATCCCGGCGTCGGGCGAGCTGAGGCCGCCGGCGAACATCGCGGCCGGGTCGAAGCCGACAGGCGGGTCCGGTTCGGTGAACAGGTGCCAGGAGCGGGCCGGCTGCGGGTCCCACTCCGCGCGGCACTCGGCGACCGCGACGTCGTGCTGCTGGTCCCAGTACGAGCACGAGGCGTAGGGGTGCGCGGTGAGGTGGGCGGACTTCGGCGACGAGCGCCGGCTCGTCACCCGCCCGACCAGGCTCCCGTCGGCCTCGACCGTCCACAGCGGGTGCACCACCCGGGAGCGGGGGCGGCCGCGGGCGTCGACGGTCGCGAGCGTGCACCAGACGATGCGGTGGGCGATCGCGACGAACTCGGCGAACTCGGACGCCGTGGTGGACATGCCGACCACGGTAGATGCACAACCATGGTTGTACAATTAGGCTTGTGGACATGGAGATCGACCTCGTCACGGCGGTGCACCTCGCGGGCCTCGCCCTGAACGCCGAGGCGCTGCGCCGGGTGCACGCCGCCGGGCACCCGGAGATCCGGGTGTCGCACGGATTCGTCGTCCAGCACGTCGTCGAGGGGCCGCGGCCGATCGGCGAGATCGCCGAGCGGATGGGGGTCACCCAGCAGGCGGCATCGAAGGCCGTCGCCGAGCTCCAACGGCTCGGCTACCTGGAGCGGACGCCCGATCCGCGGGACGCGCGGGTCCGGCTCGTGCGGCTGTCGGCGCGCGGCACGGCGGTCGTCGAGGACACCCGGCGGATCCGCGCGGAGATGGAGGAGGACTTGGCCGACGTTCTCGGCGCCGGCCGCGCCGCCGCCCTGCGGTCCGCGGCGCAGGCGGCCCTGGACTGGGCGGGCGGCGGGGAGGCCGTCCGGGCCCGCCGGGTCCGCGCCCCCTCGTGAACCGTCACGGTCGACGGAGGTAGCCGGGCAGCGCGAACCCGAGCCACGGTCGGCGGCCCCAGGCGAGGATCCGCCCGCGCAGCGCCGGACGCATCGGCGTCGTCCGGCCGTAGAAGACCAGCAGGAAGGCGGCGGGATCGGCCCAGAGGTGGCAGTCGACCGGGTCCGCCACGGGCGCCGGCCGGACGGTGAGCGTGCCGTCGGCGACGTCGAACACCACCCGGGCGCCGGGGTCGCCGCGCAACCGGACGTCGATCCGGGCGTGCACGCCCGCGGTCGCCGCCGCGTCCACGTACAGCGGGAGCGCCGGCAGGGCCGCGCGGAACACCGTCCGCGCCCAGGCCCGCGGCAGTTCCCAGGGCTCGCCGAGCGCGACGGCGACGTCGTGGCCGTGCACCAGCGCCTCGCCGAGGGTGAGCCCGAGCAGGGCCGGCACCGACAGCGACAGCCCCGCATGCCAGGTCACCGGGCCCTCCGCCCGCGCCGCGGCGGCGAAGTACCGCTCCCCCGCCTCGTCGACGGCCCGCGCCAGCCCCTCCGGCGTGCGGTCGGTGGCCTCGGCGATCGCGGCGGCGCTGAACGTGGCGGTCTGCTCCACGGCGGTGGCCGGCGAGGGCGTGCCGCCGAGGAAGTCGGTGTACCGGTCCATCGCCCAGGCCACGTGTACCGCGACGTCGCGCACCGACCAGTCCCCGACGGCGGGCGGGTCGCCCGGGCCGATCCGGCGCACCAGCGCGGCGAACCGGGCGACGGCCTCGCGGGCCTGGCCGGCGACGACGTCCCGGTCCGGGGCGAGCGCGGCCACCGGGTCGGCGGTCACAACGGCTCGGTGTAGCAGACGGCCTTGCCCTCGACGGCCACCACGCCGTCGTCGCGGGTCACCCGGACGTCGAGGGCGGTGATCGGCTTGTCCTCCCGGGCGGAGGTGACCTCGACCGTCCCGGTGATCACGTCGCCGGGCCGGACGGGGGCCTTGAACCCCAGGTCGAGCTGCAGGAACACGCTGCCCGGACCGGGCAGGTCCTCGGCGACGACGGCGTTCAGCAGCGCCGTGGTGACCCCGCCCTGCACCACGATCCCGCCGAAGCGGGTCGCGGCGGCGCGCTCCTCGTCGTAGTGCAGCGGGTTGCGGTCCCCGGAGATCTCGGTGAACAGAGCGATGTCGCGACGGGTCACGAGCCGGGAGCGGCTCGCGGTCGCGCCGACGCGGGGCACGGTGCGCTGGGCGGTGTCGCGGGTGTCGGTCATGTCGGGCTCCCGGAGGCGGTGTCGGGGTGGTGCTCGGTCGGGATCGACGCTAGGAGCGCAGCGCCGCCCCGCCATCGGTGTCGGCTGCCCATCTCGCGGGCCCACCTGCCCACCCTCCGCCCCCGCACCACATGGGCCATCGTCCGCCGGAGATGGGCAGCCGTCACCGATGGCCCGCGGGTCCTCGCTCCCTAGCGTCGTGACCACACCGGATCCCTCAGGAGGACACCATGATCGAGACCGTCACCGGGACCGTGGTCGTCGGCGCCGGGCAGGCGGGGCTCGCGATGAGCCGCTGCCTCACCGACCGCGGCCTGCCGCACGTCGTGCTGGAACGCGCCGGGATCGCCGACAGCTGGCACAGCCGCCGCTGGGACTCGTTCCGGCTGCTCAGCCCCAACTGGCAGACCCGGCTACCGGGCTGGCACTACGCAGGTGCGGATCCGGGCGGCTTCATGACCGGCACGGAAGTGGCCCGGTACCTGCAGGACTACGCCTGGTCGTTCGACGCGCCGGTGCGCACCGGGGTGGACGTCCGGCGGCTGTACCGGGTCGCCGGGGGCTGGCGGCTCACGACGAGCGCGGGCCGGTTCCTCGCCCGGAACGTCGTCGTCGCGACCGGGGACCTGGCGCGTCCGCGGATTCCCGCGGTGGCGGCGGACCTCCCCGCGCGGATCCACCAGCTGCACACCGCCGACTACCGCAACCCCGACCAGCTGCCGCCCGGCGCGGTGCTGGTCGTCGGTGCCGGGCCCTCCGGGCAGCAGATCGCCCTCGAGCTGGCCCGGGCCGGCCGGACCGTGCACCTCGCCGTCGGGCGGCACAAGGCGCTGCCCCGCCGCTACCGCGGGCACGATGCCTATTGCTGGATGGAGCGGCTCGGCATGCTGGACCGCACCGTCGACACCCTGCCCGGGCCGCCCGGACGCACCCCCAACGCGGTGCTGGCCGGCGGGACCCGGGACCTCGACGTCCCGCGGCTGGGCGGCGAGGGCGTGATCGTGCACGGACGGCTGCTGGGCTGCACGGACGGCCGGTTCCGGTTCGGCGACGACGACCTGGCCGCCATGGTCGCCGACGCCGCGGCCAACGCGACCCGGTTCCGACGCGCGGTCGACGAGTTCGTGGCGCGGACGGGGATGGACGTGCCCGTCGAGTCCGCACCCCCGGCCGCCTCGGTGCAGGCCGGCCCGGCGCCGGCGCCGGAGGGGATCGCCGCCGTGGTGTGGGCGACCGGGTTCGGCCGCGACCACGGCTGGATCGAGGCGCCGGTGTCCGGCATGGACGGGGAGATCGTCCACTCGCGGGGCGTCACCGCCGCGGTCGGGCTCTACGCGCTCGGCCTGCGCTGGCAGTACCGCCGCTCCTCGAGCTTCCTCGACGGCGTCGGCGCCGACGCCCAGTACCTGGCGGAGGTGATCGCCGAGCGGGCCGCGGAGCGCCCCACCGCCCTCGCCGCCTGACCACCGACCCGGACGCCCCGCCAGGTGCGGGGCGTCCGGCGTTCTCGGACTGCCCGTGGTCGCTGGGTGGGTGCGCTGGCGGTAGTCGACCAGCCCGCCCTCGAGGGTGAGATGCCGCCGACGCCCGCATGATCGCTGTCTGCGTGCCCGACCAGCCGCAGGTGCACGCCACCAGCGATCGCCAGCTGCTGTCGGCGCACTGTGAGGTACAGCCGACGCCGTGATCAGCGCTTGCGTGCGGCGGCGGTCCGACCAGCCGCGCGTGCACGTCATCAGCGATCACGAGCAGCTGTCGGCGCAGCCATGAGTGGCAGCCGGCGCCGTGATCAGCGCTTCCGTGCGGTGGTGGCCGTCCAGGGAGTCCTCAGCGCACATCACCAACGATTGGAGGCGGGGCGTGCGCGCGCTCCCGAGAGCAGCTCGCCCATGATCAACACACCGCCACCCGGCCGTCCGTGCGTGATCGGCGTCTGCGTGCGGCAGCGGCAGCCCGACCAGCAGCAGGTGCACACCATTAGCGATCATCAGCTGCTGTCGGCGCACTGTGAGGTGCAGCCGACGCCGTGATCAGCGCTTCCGTGCCCTTATGGCGGTCCAGGGAGCCCTTAGTGCACCTCACCGGCGATCACGGAAACGGAGCGTGCGCGCGCTCCCGAGAACAGTCCGCACATGATCACCACGCGCCGCCGCCCGGCCGCCCGTCCATGATCAGCGTCTGCGTGCGGAAGCGGCAGTTCGACCAGCCGCATCCGCACTCCAATAGCGATCACGAGGTGCTGCGGGCGCTCGTGATCGGTGCGTGAGTGCGGTGGTGGCGGGCCCATGAGCGCTCCGCGCACACCAACAACGATCATGGAGACGAGGCTGGGCCCACGCCACGCTGCTCGGGACGCCGCACACTGCCGACCCTCCGCGCATGATCGGCGTTTGCGTGCCGTAGTGGCAGTTCGACAGGCCCTGTGTACACCGCAATCGCGATCACTCGCCGAGAGTGGCCGAGACTCCGGACACCACCGATCGCCGTCCCGGTACCCGGGACGGCGATCAGGGAGAACTCAGGCGGCCTCGGTGAGTGCGACCGTGACCAGCAGGTCCGGGCCGGAGGTGTGCACCTCGAAGCCCGCGCGGGCGAGGAGGAACTGCAGCGGCTCGTGGACGTCGTCGCTGGTGTGGAGCGGGAGGGCGGCCCGAAGACTGCCGTCGGGGCCGAAGCAGGTCTCGTCGGTGCGGAGCCAGAAGGCGTAGGAGCCGAGGGCTCCGGGCGCCCGGGTCCACAGGTCCACGAGCAGGCGCTCGCGGGCCTCGTCGGCGGTGCCCGGGAGCGACTCCTCCGCGGCCACGCCGTACCGGACGAGCTCGGTGAGGGCGAGCAGCAGCCGGTCCCGGTCGCTCACCACGCCGACCATGCCGATCACGCCGCCACCTCCCCCACCGTGGTCCGCTCGTCGAGCCGGCGCAGCAGGCGCACCTCGGGCCGCATCGCCGCGCTCTCGGCGAGCAGCAGCGCGCGGATCTCCCGCAGGTCCCAGCGGTACCCCGCGATCTCCTCGGCCACCGAGAACAGCAGCCGGGACACGCGGTCGCGGGTGCGGCCGTAGTCGAGCTCGCCCAGGACGGAGCGGGTGAGCAGCTCGGCGTCGCGCAGCGCGTCGGTGATGCCGTGCGCGGTGAGCGGGTCCTTGAAGTACCCGGCGTCGCCGACCAGCGCCCAGCCCGGCCCGGTCGGCGTGCGCAGCACCGCGGGTGCTCCGGGGAACCCCCGCAGCGGACCCTGCCGCTCCCCCAGCGCGACGCCCGCGGCCCGGCCGAACACGTCGTCGAACAGCATTTCGAGCCCGCGGGGCCGGCCCGCGGCGAACTCGGCCGGCGGCATCCCGGCCCACACGCAGGCCAGGCCGTCGTTGGTCGGGATGATCCCGGCGGTCGCCCCGGGGACGTAGAACCACTCGTACCCGGCGGCCGGCGCCGGGAAGTACCCGTAGACGATCGCGCTCGCGGCCCGGCCGCGGCGCACGGTCCCGGCGCCGACCAGCGTCGCCGTGGTCGAGCGGGCCCCGTCGGCACCGACGGTCAGCGGGGCGCGGGCGCGCAGCGTCCCCCCGCCGCGCACCCGCGCCTCGATGCCGGACACGCGGTCGTCGCGCCGGAGCAGGCCGGTCACGTCCGCCCCGAGCCGCACGGTCGCACCGGCCGCCTGCGCGGCGTCGAGCAGCACCGCGTCGAGCACGGTCCGGCGCGGCGCGTAGAGCGGCGCGGACATCTCGACGACCTCGGTCTCAGGTCCGTAGTGGAAGGTCGTGGTGGCGACCGGCGGCGTCCCGGCCGCGACGATCGCGTCCAGCAGGCCCCAGCGTTCGAGCTGGACCACCCCGCCGCGCATCAGCGCGTGGGTGGAGAGGGTGTCCCGGGTGGGGTCGGCGCGGTCGACGAGCAGGACGTCGAGCCCGGCCCGGGCCAGCAGCATCGCGGTCGCGGAGCCGGCGCACCGGGCGCCCACGACGATCGCGTCGTACGAGTCCATGACGGACCTCCGGGATGACGGGCAGGTGGCCGGGCGACCCCTCGGCGCGCCCGGCCACCTGCGGCTCAGGCGGTGACGACCTCGAGGTCGACCGGGACGCCGTTGGTCACCGAGTCGAACACCACGGACCGGTCGCGGCCCCGCTCGACGACCTGGCGCAGCTTCTCCGGCGGCGCGTCGCCCGCGATGGTCACGGTCATCCGGATCCGCTCGAAGCCGTTGCGGTAGTCCTCGGTGTTGACGCCCATCGCGCCCTGCACGTCGAGGTCACCCTCGAGCGTGGAGGACACCGAGGTCAGCCGTACGCCGCGGGCGGCGGCGGAGTAGACCAGCGAGGTCGTGACGCACGCGGCGAGGGCGTGCAGCAGGAACTCGGCCGGGTTGGGTCCGGTGTCGGTGCCCAGCAGGATCGCGGGCTCGCCGGCGTCGAGGGTGAAGGCCTCGGTGCGCGAGGTGTCCTCGGCGCAGGCGGCGTAGAAGCCCTTGATCGTCGAGCGGTTGTGCGCGCCGTCGATCCAGGTGTTGGTGGCGCGGAACCGGAACTGCGCGATCTCCGGCTGGGCCTTGATGGCGTCGAGCGTGGCGAACATGGTCGCGGTGTCGACGCCGTTGCGGACGGTGTCGGTGACGGTCTGGCTCATGGGTGCTCCTCGGTGCTGGTCTCGCGGCCGGCGGGTCCGGCCCGACGAGACACACCGTGCCCGGGAGCGGCGGGTCGGCCCATCGGCGAGAGCCACCCATCTCGGCCGGGCACCTACCCATGCCCGTGCGGGTGGGCATGGGTAGGTGCCCGAGATGGGTGCCCGTCACCGATGAGAGGGGCGCCCCCGCGGACGGACGATTCCGGCGTCCCGATCCGAGCAGACGAGACAGGGAGGACGAGACATGACCGCCATGACCCCCGCCGAGGCGTCCCACCTGCGCCGTGCCGCGGCGCGCGCCCTGCGCACCCATCCCGGCCCGATCGGCGAGCTGCTCCACCGTGAGCTGCTGGCCTGGCAGGACTTCGGGCACCGCTTCGGCGGCGGGCGGCTCTCGATGCGCGTGGCCGACGAGATCCTCGCCGCCCCGCTTCCCCCCGGCGCACAGCCCGACTGGGCTCCGGGCCTCCGCCCGGTCAGGGCCGGGGACGCGGCATGAGCGATCACCCGCTCACCGGTGCACCTCCAGCGCGGCCAGCGCCCGCGCCGCGTCCCGGCGGGAGGCGACGCCCAGCTTCTGCAGCACCGCCGAGACGTGGTGGTCGACGGTCCGCACCGACAGCACGAGGGTCGCCGCGATCTCGGGATTGGTCCGCCCGGCGGCGACCAGCCGGAGGATCTCCAGCTGGCGGTCGGTGAGGCCGGCCGGGTTCTCGCGGGTGGCCTGCTGGGGCCCGCGCGGGACCCGGTGCACGCCCATCCCGCGCAGCCGCGCGCGGACGAGCGCGGCGGCCGGCCGGGCGCCGAGGGCGTCGAGCACCGCGAGGCCCTCGAGGGTCGGGGCGGCCTCGCCCGACGCGGTCAGTTCGAGCGCCCGCTCGTAGGGGGCGCCGATGCGCTCCCACGCGGCGGCCGCCGCCCGCCAGTCGCGGCGCAGCCCGGCGGCGTACTCCTCGGGGCACCCGGGGAAGGGGGCGACCGGGTCGCCCAGCCGGTGCAGCCAGCGCAGGAGCTCGCCCCGCTCCCGCTCACGGCCCGGGCCCTCGGTCCGCGCGAGCAGGGCGCGGGCGTGGTCGGCGAGGGAGTCCTGCCCGGTCAGCCACGCCTGCTCGGCCTCCGCGACGGCGGTGGCGACCATCGCGGGCAGGGTGCGGGCGCTCTCGGCGTTCGCCCAGGCCGTCGCCAGCAGCTCGGGCGCCTCGGCGCTGCCCTGCCGCACCGCGATCTGGGCCAGCGTGGGCAGGGCCTGCCGGGCGACCATCCCGCCGCCCTCGACGTCGTCGAGCCCCCACCGCAGCTCCGCGTCGGCCTCGGCCCAGTTCCCACGCAGCGCCGTGAGCCGGGCGCCGAAGGAGCGCACCACGCGGTCGTGCGTGGTGTGCTCGGTGACGTCCGTCTGCCGCCGGTTCACCTCGAGCACCTCCTCCAGCTCGGCGTACCGGGCGTAGCGCCAGAGGAGCGAGGCGAGGTTCGTGTGGCCCATGACCACGTCGTCGAGCCGGCCGAGCTCCTCCGCGAGGGCGGTCCCGGCCAGCACGTCCTCGCGGCCGCCGGCGTCGCCGAGCTGCCACCGCGCGCGGCCCCGGTAGATCAGGCCGGTGGGCCGGAGCGGGGCCAGGCCGAGCCGCCCGCCGAGGGCGAGGGCCTCGTCCACGGCCTCCAGCCCCTCGCGCTCGCGGTCCAGGTTCACCAGGATCACGGCGCGGTAGGTCAGGGCGAAGGCCAGCGCGAACGAGTCTCCCCCGGGGCGCAGCGACGCGACGGCCCGGTCGACCGACCGCAGCCCGTCGTCGATCTGGAGGGCGGCCCACTGCTGCAGCGCCAGGGTGCTCAGCGCCTGCCCGAGCGCGGCGGGGTCGCCGAGCTGTTCGCGCAGCGCGACGGCTTCGGTGCCCGCACGGACCGCGCCCGGCCGGTCGTTGCCGTGGAAGTGCGTCCAGGCGAGGTCCTCCAGCAGCGCGGCCCGCTCGGCGTCGGGGAGCGCGGTGCGCAGGGCCTGCTCGTACAGCGCGGCGGCCTGGCGGTGCGCGCCGGCGACGGCCGCCTGCCGCGCTGCGGCGGGCGCGTACTCGGCCAGCGCGGCGTCGTCGCCCGCGCCGGCGGCGTGGTGCACGACGCGGGCGAGGTCCGGCTCGTCGTCGGTGAGCAGGGCCCGCAGGACGGCGGCGTGCAGGGCCATCCGCCGCGTCGCGGGGAGGGAGCCCTCGACCGCGCGGCGCGCGAGCTCGTGCCGGAAGGTCACCGCACCCGGGTGCACCTCGAGGATCCCCGCGCGCTCGGCGGGCGCGAGCACCGAGAGGTCGCCGAGCAGGGCCCTGGCCAGCGGCAGCCCCGCCCCCGAGGGGACGACGGCGAGCTGCTCCAGGGCCGCGAGTGCGTCCGGCGGCAGGCCCCGGACCCGGGCGAGCACGGCGTCGACGACGGTGGCGGGGACCGCGTCCGGCCCCGCCGCGACGGCCTCGGTGACGAAGAACGGGTTGCCGCCGGTGAGCCGGTAGAGCGCGGCCGAGGTCGCGGTCGTTCCGCCGGCGAGCGTCGCCACCGCACCTCGGGAGAGGCCGGTCAGCGGGAGCCGGCGCGAGCGGGGCAGGGCCCCGAGGACCGGGCGCAACGGGTGGTCGGGGCCCAGCTCGTCGTCGCGGTAGGTCAGCACGAGCATCGCGGGCAGGTCCGCGATCCGCCGCCCGACGTGGCGCAGGACGTCGAGCGTGGGCTCGTCGGCCCAGTGCACGTCCTCGACGACCAGCACGGCCGGCGACGCCTCCGCGGCGAGCAGGTCGAGCACCGCGTCGTAGACCGCGTCCCGGTCGCCCCCGGCCAGGGCCGCCGCCAACGGGCCGTCCTTCGGCGCGGCGTCGCGCAGCGGGCCGAGCGTGCGCGGCGAGAGCAGGTCGTCGCAGGCACCGAGGAAGGCGCGGGCCCGCCCGGTCAGGCGGCGGCGGAAGGCCCGGACCACGCTCGTCTTGCCGATGCCGGCCTCGCCGTGCACGAACACGACCTCGCCCGCACCGTCGGCCGCCGCAGCCAGCGCGGCCTCCAGCTCCGCGAGCTCCCGCTCGCGCTCGAGCAGCTCCATCCCCCGATCGTGGCAGCGGATCCCGGCGGCCCCATCGTCCGAACTGGGCATCTCCTACCGATCCGCGCGGGTCCCGCGACGAGCAGCATCTCCTCATCAGCCGAACCGAGGAGGACCCGTGACCGTCGACCGCCTGCTCGCCCTCTGGGCCGTCCCGCCGGACACCCGGCCCGATCCCGAGGCCGACTTCGCCGCCGTCTACACCGATCCCGTGCTGGTCAACGGCACGTCGATCACCGTGGCCGAGATGGTGGACCGCGCCCGTGCGCTGCACGCGGCCTTCACCGGGCACGAGCGCGAGGTGCTGGAGGTGGTGGAGACGCCCGGCAAGCTCGCCGTGGCGTTCCGGCTCGTCGCCGACCACACCGGCCCGTGGTCGACCGCGGTCGGGGAGCTCGCCCCGACCGGGAAGCGCCTCTCCCTGACCGTGGTCGACGTCCTCACCCTCGCTCCGGACGGCCGGATCGCGGCGATCGTGATGGTCGCCGACGAGCTCGGCCGCCTGCGCCAGGCCGGTGCCCTCTGATCTCCACGGGTCAGAGGGTCGTCGCGGCGGCGTCGTCGGGCAGCAGGGAGTACATGACGACGTCGATCCGGCGCCCGCGCACCACGAGGCGGCGCCGCAGCGTGCCCTCCGCGGTGAAGCCGGCGGCCTCGGCCACCCGCCGCGACCCGGTGTTGGCGGGGTCGACCTCGAGCTCGACGCGGGCGACCCCGACCTCCCGCAGGCACCAGCGCGCGAGCGTGCGCAGGGCGTCGCGGGCCAGCCCCCGGCCGCGGGCCGCGGCCGCGAGCCAGTAGCCGATGTTCGCCGTCCCGCCGCGGACGCCGTGCGCGCCGATGCTGCCCACCGGTTCGCCGGTCGCGGGGTCGACGATCGCGAACACCGCGTCGCCCTGCTCCCAGGCCTGCGGGGCGAACCTCGTGACGTAGCCGACCGCGTCGTCGTGGGAGTAGGGCGACGGCACCGTGGTCCAGCGTTGGATCTCGGCGTCCTGGCACGCGGCGAAGACGGCCTCGGCGTCGTCGGCCGTCCAGGGGCGCAGCCGGACCCGCGCCCCGGTCAGCACCGGCTGGGTCTCCCGGACCGTCGTCATCCCGCCACTGTCCCGGCCCACCCGGCCGCCCGACACGGGCCGGAGGGCCCGATCACGGCAGCTCGGTCCGGGCCTTCGCGTCGAGCAGGCTGTGCAGGACGGCGTCCCGACGCGCGGCCAGCTCGGCCGGGTCGGTCCCGGCGAGCTCGGCGTCGACCCCGGCGACGAGCGTCGCGACCAGCTCCGGCGTCAGCGTGACCTGCCCCAGGTCCCGCCACCACTTCTCGGTCGGCGGGCCGAGGTGCTCGAGGACGTGCGCGATCCCGCCGGGCCCGCCGGAGAGGTGCTGGTTCGCGAACGGCCCGAGCACCGCCCACCGCAGCCCCGGTCCCTGGGAGATCGCGGTGTCGATGTCCGCGACGGACGCGACACCCCGTTCGACCAGCGAGTACGCCTCCTGCCACAGCGCGGCCTGCAGCCGGTTCGCCACGTGGCCGGGCAGCTCCTGGCGTAGCCGGATCGGCTTCTTGCCGACGGCGGTGTAGAAGGCGAGCGCCTGCGTCACCGCCTCCTCGGCGGTCCGCTCCCCCGGCACCACCTCGACCAGCGGGATCACGTGCGGCGGGTTGAAGGGGTGCCCGATCACCACCCGCTCCGGGTGTGCCGGGCAGCCGCGGGCGATGGCCGACGGCAACAGCCCCGACGAGCTCGACGCCAGCACGACGTCGGGTCGCGCGGCCCCGTCGAGCACCGCGAACAGCTCGTGCTTGACGTCCTCGCGCTCCGGGCCGTTCTCCTGCACGAAGTCCGCGTCGGCGGCGGCCTCGGCCGGGTCGGCGGTGAACGCCAGCCGCTCCGGCGTCGCCCCGTCGACCGGGGTGAGGGTCGGCCAGAGCGCGGCCACCTCCTTCCGCAACCGCTCCTCGGCGCCGGGCGACGGGTCGGTCGCGACGACGTCGAGCCCGCGGGCCAGGAAGTGCGCCGCCCAGCTGACCCCGATCACCCCGGTGCCGACGACGGCGACCCGCTCCACCCCGGCCGCGCTCACGCCCGGCTCCGGGCGAGCGCGACGAACGGGTCCAGCGCGGTCGGGTCGGCGAGCACGTCCCGGCTCGCCACGTCGTCGAGCGCCGCGCCGAGCAGGATCTTCTTGGCCGGCAGCTCCAGCTTCTTGCCCGTCCGGTTCTTCGGCACCACGGGCACCTCCTCGATCCGGTCTGGGATGTGCCGCGGCGACAGCTCCGTGCGCAGCGCGGTGGAGATCCGCCGGCGCAGCGCGTCGTCGAGCACGACTCCCTCGCGCAGCTGGACGTAGAGCTGCAGCTCCCCGTTGCCCCCGGCCGTGTCCTCGAGGTGCACGACCAGGCTGTCGACGACCTCGGGCAGCTCCTCGACCACCCGGTAGAACTCCGCGGTGCCCAGCCGGACGCCGCCGCGGTTCAGCGTCGCGTCGGAGCGCCCGGCGATCACCGCGCCGCCCCACGGCGAGAAGCGCACCCAGTCCCCGTGCCGCCACACGCCCGGGTACCGGTCGAAGTAGGTGCCGCGGTAGCGGCTGCCGTCGGCGTCGCCCCAGAAACCGACCGGCATCGACGGCATCGGGGTCGTGATCACCAGCTCGCCCAGCTCGCCGACGACCGGCTCGCCCTTCTCGTCGAACGCCTGCGCGTCGACGCCGAGGCAGGGCCCGGAGATCTCGCCGACCCGGACCGGCTGCAGGGGACCGCCCTGCACGATGCCGGAGCAGACGTCCGTGCCGCCGCTGCCGACGTTGAGCAGCACGTCCGGCCCGAACTCCTCCGCCACCCAGCGGTAGCCCTCGGGCGGCAGCGGGCTGCCGGCCGCCCCGATCTGCCGCACCCGCGACAGGTCGAACTCGCGCGCGGGCCGCACGCCCTCGGCGCGGCAGGCCATCAGGTAGCCGGGGCTCGCGCCCATCAGCGTGGCCCCGGTCTCGGCCGCGAGCCGCCACTGCCCGCGGATGTCCGGGAACAGCGGGTTGCCGTCGATCATCACGATCGACGCGCGCACCAGCAGCGAGGAGACCAGCGCGTTCCACATCATCCACGCGGTGGTGGAGAACCAGAGGATCCGGTCGCCCGCGCGGAGGTCCCAGCTCAGCCCGTGGTTCTTCAGGTGCTCCAGCAGGATCCCGCCGTGCGAGTGCACGATCGCCTTGGGCTTGCCGGTGGTCCCCGAGGAGAACAGCACGGAGAGCGGGTGCGCGAAGGGCACCGGGTCGAACGCGAGGTCGCCGGGCTCGGCCAGCAGATCCGCCCAGGCGAGGGTGTCCGGCAGGTCGTCGGGGCCGTAGGGGACGTGCACGACGTGCTCGACGGTCGACAGCCCGGCCCGGATCTCCGCCACCTGCGCGCGGCGGTCGATCGCCTTGTCCCCGTAGCCGTACCCCGAGACGGTGAGCAGCACGGTGGGCTCGATCTGCCCGAACCGGTCGATCACGCTGCGGGCGCCGAACTCGGGGGCGCAGCTCGCCCACACCGCCCCGAGGCTCGCGGTGGCCAGGAACGCCACCAGGGTCTCCGGGATGTTGGGCAGGTAGGCGACCACCCGGTCGCCGCGGCCGACGCCGAGCCGTTCCAGCCCGGCGCGGGCCCGGGCGACCTGCGCGCGCAGCCCGCCCCACGTCAGTTCCTGCCGGTCCCGGGTCTGCGAGTAGGCCAGGACGGCGACCTCGGCGTCGTCGGCGCCCGTGTCGAGCAGACCGACGGCGTGCTCGGCGTAGTTCAGCGTCGCACCCGGGAACCACTCCGCGCCCGGCATCTCGCGGCGCCCGAGCACCCGCTCCGGCGGCGCGGCGAACCGGACGCCGAAGAACCCGGCGACGGCGGACCAGAAGCCCTCCGGGTCGTCGACCGACCAGCGGTGCAGCGCCGGGTAGTCCTCGAACGCCAGCCCGCGCTCCTGTTCCAGCCAGCCGAGGAACCGGCCGATCTCGGTGGTCTCGCGCACGTCGTCGGCGACGGGGCGGAGCAGCTCGGGCGTGGTCGTCCCGATCGCGGTCACCGGCGGACCCGCCCGCCCCGGCCCGCGAGGAACGCCCGCATCCGCTCCTGCGCCTGCTCGCTGCTGCCCGCCAGCGCGGCGACCATCGACTCCATCAGGTAGCCCTCGGCCGGGTTGGCCTCGGCGATGCGCGGCAGCGCCTGCAGCACCGCGAAGTTCGTGACCGGTGAGTTCGCGGCGATCTTCCGGGCCAGCTCGACCGCCTTGGCCAGGCCCTCCCCCGGCCCCACGAGGTAGTGCGACAGCCCGAGCGCCTGCCCCTCCTCGGCCGCGAGGACCCGGCCGGTCAACATCATGTCGGCCATCCGGTGCGCGCCGATGAGCCGCGGCACCCGCACGGACCCGCCGCCGCCGACGAACAGGCCGTGCTGTCCCTCCGGCAGGGCGTAGAACGCGCTCGGCTCGGCGACCCGCAGGTGCGTGGCCGACGCCAGCTCGAGCCCGCCGCCGATGACCGCGCCCTTGAGGACGGCGACGACCGGGAGCCGGCCGCGCTCCATCCGCTCGAACGCGCGGTGCCACATCATCGAGTGCTCGAGGCCCTCGAACGCGTCCCGCTCGGTCAGCTCGGACAGGTCGAGGCCCGCGCAGAAGTGGTCGCCCTCGGCGTCGAGCACCACGGCCTTCACGCCGGCCGGCGGCGCGCTGAAGAAGGTCTCGACACCCAGCACGGTCGGGTCGTCGAGCGCGTTGCGCTTGGCGGGCCGGGTCAGCCGAAGCACGGCGACGTCCCCGTGCCGCTCGACCTGCAACGACTTCGGCAGCAGGGCCTCGACCCCCTCGGCGGCCGGCTGCTCCGGCCGCGGTGCGGCGCTGGTCATGACGCTCCCTCCGGCCGCGACCCCGCCGCGACCCGTTCGCTCGGATGCTCGTCGGCCGCGCGCCGGCGCAGGTCCACCCGGCGGAGCTTGCCGGTGGCGTTGCGCGGCAGCTCCGCCACGAACTCGACGTACCTCGGAACCTTGTACCGGGCCAGCCCGGACTCGAGATGGGCGCGCAGCGCCGCCTCGGTCAGGGCCGCCCCCTCGCGGACCTGCACGTAGGCAACGCCGACCTCGCCCCAGCGCGGGTCGGCGACCCCGACGACGGCGCACTCGGCGACCGCGTCGAGCTGCACCGCGACGGCCTCCACCTCGGCGGGGTACACGTTCTCCCCGCCGGAGATGTACATGTCCTTGACGCGGTCGACGACGTGTGCCCACCCGTCCGCCTCGACCCGCAGCACGTCGCCGGTCCGGAACCACTGCCCGTCGACCAGGCTGTCCCCGGTCTCCGCGGGCAGGTCCCAGTACCCCGCGAACACGTGCGGCCCGCGCACCACCAGCTCCGCCGGCTCGCCGCCGGGCGGCTCGGGGCGCCCGTCGCGCAGCTGGGCGACGTCGGTGAAGAAGTGCGGCACGCCGACCGCCGTCGGGTGCGCGGCGGTGCCGTCGTGGGTGCTCATGTAGACCCCCGGCGCCGCCTCGGTCATGCCGTAGCCCTGGATCAGCCGCACCCCACGGTCCAGCCAGGCCCGCGCGACGCGCTCCTGCACCGGAGACCCGCCGTACTGCACCAGGGTGAGCGAGCTCAGGTCGGTGGCCGCCCAGCCCGGGTGCTCGCACATCATCTGCAGCATCGTCGGCACCGCGGAGAAACCGGTGATCCGCCCCGCGGAGATCCGCTCCAGGACCAGCCCGGGATCGGCCTTGGGCAGCACCTCGACGCTGCCGCCCTTGAACAGGGTGGGCAGCGTGACCTGGCCGAGCCCGACGCAGTGGAACAGCGGGGCGATGCACAGCGCGCGGTCGGTGCTCAGCACGTCGACGTGCGCGAGGAAGTTGACGGTGTTCCAGGTCAGGTTGCCGTGGGTCAGGACGGCACCCTTCGGCCGACCCGTCGTACCGGACGTGTAGAGGATCAACGCCGGGTCGTCGAGGGAGACCGCGGGCTCGGCCGCGAGCTCCGGACCGGCGGCGATCTCGGCCTCGTAGTCGAGGCGGTCGGCGCCGCCGTGCACCGCGACGAGGTGTCGCAGCGCGGCCGGCCGTGCGCCGAGCGCGGTAGCGACCAGCGCGTCCGTGTCCGCGCTGTGCACCAGGACGGACGCCCCGGAGTCCTCCAGCATGAACCGGATCTCGGGCCCGGACAGGCGGTGGTTGAGCGGGACCGCGATCGCCCCGAGCAGCCACGTCGCGAAGAAGGTCTCGAACACCTCGACGGCGTTCACCCCGGCGTAGGCGACCCGGTCACCCGGGCCCACGCCGAGCCGGCGCAGCGCCCCGGCGTACCGGGCCACGCGGCCCGCGAGCCCGGCGTAGGTGAGCGAGCGGTGCGGGTCGCTCAGCGCCACGCGGTCCGGGGTGATCCGGGCCCGCCGCGCGGGCCAGGTCCCCAGGCCCGCGTTGGGACCGGCGACGAGAGTCGGGTTCATGCGTCCACCACCGTTGGTGCGGCCGGGTCGATCGGGACCATGGAGCCCACTTGCGCTCAAGCTCCCTGACACCGAATTAGTAGCAAGGAGCTTGATATCGAGTCAAGCGGTAGGGGCGACGTCACCTCCCGGTACCACGGTCAGCGACTCCAGGCACCGCTCCAGCGCGCTACCGAAGGCCAGGGCCTCCTCGGGGGTGAGCGTGGAGAGCATCCGCTCCTCGACGTCGTCGACCGCCCGGTGGCACTCCTTCAGCACCTGCACGCCGTGCCCGGTCAGCCACGCCCGCAGGATCCGCCGGTTCGCCTCGTCCGGGCGCCGCTCGATGAGCCGGTCGCGCTCCATGGTCGCGATCAGCTGGTGCATCGCCTGCGGCGTGACGACGTGCCGGCGCGCCAGCTGCGCCGACGACAGCCCCTCGCGGGCCTCGAGGATGCTCAGCGCCGTGTACTGGTGCAGCGTGACCCCGAGCGGCCGCAGCACCTCCTCCATCCGCGCGCGCTCGGCCATCTCGAGCCGTTTCACCAGGTAGGTCAGGCGCTGGCCGCGCCGGCCGGCCGGACGGGCCGCTGACTGGGTCATGCCGCGAGGGTATTCGGAAACCTGAGACCGGTCAGCCATTGACCTCGGGTATCAAGCTCCTTACCATCGGCGCCCATCGACGCGCCCGGCTCCCGGGCCGGTCATCCAGCAGACAGGGCACCGCAATGACGCACCCGCAGCCGCACCCGCGCAGCCAGCTGCGCCGGGCCGTGCTGTCGAGCTACCTCGGCAGCGTGATCGAGTACTACGACTTCCTGCTCTACGCCACGGCCTCGGCCGTCGTGTTCAACAAGGTCTTCTTCGCGAACCTCGACCCGCTGGTCGGGACGGTCGCCAGCTTCGGCACGCTGGCCACCGGGTACTTCGCCCGGCCGCTCGGCGGGATCCTGTTCGGACACTTCGGCGACCGCCTGGGCCGCAAGCGGATGCTCGTGCTGAGCATGACGCTGATGGGCGTGGGCAGCACCCTCATCGGCCTGCTGCCCACCTCGGCGCAGATCGGCGGCTGGGCACCGGTCCTGCTCGTGCTGCTGCGCGTGGTCCAGGGCGTCGCGGTCGGCGGGGAGTGGGGCGGCGCGGTGCTGATGTCCGCGGAGCACGCCACCTCGCGGCGCGGGCTGTGGGCGAGCTTCACCAACGCCGGCGCGCCCAGCGGCATGGTGCTGTCCACCCTGGTCCTGGCGCTGTCGGCCGGCGCGACCGGCGAGCAGGCCTTCCTCGCCTGGGGCTGGCGGATCCCGTTCCTGCTCAGCGTCGTGCTGCTCGCCGTCGGCCTGTTCGTCCGGGCGCGCGTCGCCGAGACGCCGGTGTTCGCCGAGGCCGCCCGCACGAAGCCCGCCGCGCCGCCGCTGCTCGACGTGCTGCGCAACCACCCGCGCAACCTGCTCCTGTCGATCGGTGTCGGCTTCGGCGCCTTCGTCGCGCAGGGCACGCTGACGACCTTCGTCATCTCCTACGCCGTGCAGGCCGGCTTCCCCCGGCAGACCGTGCTCAACGCCCTCACCGTCTCGTCGGTCGCCGCGATCGCCGGCATCATCGGGTTCTCCGCGCTGTCGGACCGCTTCGGCCGCCGTCCGCTGGTCCTCGCCGGCGCGGTCGCCATGGCGGTCTGGGCGTTCCTGCTGTTCCCGCTGATCGACAGCGGTTCGACGTTCCTGCTCGCGGTGGCCGTCGTCGTCGGGCAGGGTGTGGTGCACGCGTGCATGTACGGCCCGCTCGCCGCGCTGTACACCGAGCTGTTCTCCACCCGGGCCCGCTACACCGGCGCCTCGCTCGGCTACCAGATCGCGGGGATCGGCGCGGGCGTCGCGCCCGTCGTGTTCGCCTCGGTCCTCGCCGGGGGCGGCGGCACCACCACGGTCTCGATCATCATCGCGGCCGGGTGCGTGGTCACGGTCGCCTGCATCCTCGCGCTCCGCGAGACCGCCACCATCGACCTGGGCGAGTCGACGGAGGCCTCGACCCCCGCCCGGGCCTGACGGTCGTCATCGGGCGGTGTCCGGCGGCCACGGCCGCGGGACACCGCCCGGTGCGTTCGACGCGGCCGCACGACGTGAACGGCCGGACGACCGGGGCGATCAGGCCGGTTGGTCCGCCGCCCGCTCCTCGCGCCACTGCTCGACCAGCGACCGCTTGAACCGGTTGTTGGAGGGGACCTCGATCCCCTTGTCCTCGGCCCACTGCCGCAGCTGCTCGCGCTCCTCGGCGGTGAGCCCCGTGCTCGTGCTGACCTGGCCGCTCCCGCCGCGCTTCACGGCCGACCGCAGGTCCGGGATCGACGCGTCCACCCGGCCGGCGTCGATGTAGGGCTGCAGCAGCCCCAGCAGCTTGCGGTACTCCGGAGCCGCCAGGTCGATCTGCACCCGCATCTGGTCGATGTTCAGCTCGTGCGACTCGACGTCCTGTTCGGAGCCCGTGAGGTCGCAGTACCGGATCTCCCTGATGCCCATCGATCAGCCCGCCTCGGCCGTGGTCCGCGCGGCGCGCTTCCGCCCGGCCGCGCCGCCGGCCTCCTTGGCCGCCTCCTTCGCGGCCTCCTTGGCCGCCTTGCGCAGGGCGGACAGGGTCTGGCCCGCCAGCGCCTTCGAGGCCACCGAGTCGCCGATCTGCCGCGGCGTCATGCGGCCGCGTCCGGTCTCCGCGAGGTAGGTCTGCCCCTCCGGACCGGTCCGGTACTCGAGGTTGGACGCGACCCGGTGGAACCGGGTCCGACCCCGCTGCCGCACGCCCTCCCACCTCTCCACCTTGACGGCGAGCAGGCAGCACGTGCAGGTCAGACGGCGGACGAACAATCCCTCGTCGTCCACCTCGGTGAAGTGGATCCCCGCCTGCCGGATCGTGGGGAACAGGTGGCGGCCGCGTTCCCGGCACGCCAGGACCTCGTCGGAGACGCGGTCGACGTAGAGGTCGACGTCCTCGTCCGAGGCCCGGACGATCCCCGTCTCCTCCAGCTGCTCACCCTGGATCGACTTCGGCAGATCGGCGTCGCCGTCGGCCACCTGACACCCCTCTCGTCGTGTTCGTGTGCAGTGTCGCGGTCCATCGCGGTCCGCGGAACCAGCAGATCACATCATCACCGCCGATCGGACGCCCGTTCGGGCCCATCGGTCGCGACGATCGGTGGTCGGTCGCCCCGGTGTGGGCAGCGGTGCGCCGCCGATATGGGCAGCGCCCACCGATGGGCGGCACGGGCCCGCCGGGCCACGCTCTCCCCCTCACCCGAAGCGAGAGGACCCGACATGACCACCACCGCACCCACCCTGACAACTCGGACCGTGCCGCCGGCCCCGAAGGAGCTGGCCGCGCGCTGGCTCGACCTGATCTCCGCGGGCGACGTCGAGGAGCTCTGCCGCACCGCGTCGCCCACGTGGTCGATGGCCGGCGGCCCGCCCGGCCTGCCGCCGGGACCCGACGGGATCCGCGCGCTGGTCGCGTCGTTCGGCCGGATCCGGCAGCGCTGGGTCGTCGAGGACGTGATCGCCGAGGGCGACAAGGTGGTCGTCCGCGCGACCAACGTCTGCGAGCAAGACACCTTCCTGGGCGTGCCCGCAGCGGGGATCGAGCAGGTCTTCTCCGCGATCTTCGTGTTCCGCATCGCCGAGGGGCGCGTCGAGCAGATCTGGCGGACCGCGCAGGACCTCCAGCGGCTGCTGCAGCTCGGTGCGACGATCGTCCCGCCGTCGTCGCCGAGGGCGTCCCGCTGACCCTCGAGCTGTCCCTCACCGACATCGCCGGCGACGGCGTGCCGTTCGCGGGCGTCGCGGTGTACGTGTGGGAGTGCGACCGCAGTGCTCGCAGGTCGCACTGCCGCAGGAGATGTGCGAGCAGGTCTACGCGCAGCCCGGCTACGAGCGGTCCGTCACCACTTTCTCGCGGGTCGGCCTGGACAGCGACACGGTCTTCGGCGACGACGGCGGCGCGACCGGCTGCAACGTTCTGCTTGTTCGCTGCAACATCCTGACCATATGCTGCACGAGTGGGTGTCGCCGATCACAGCCGGACCGCGGTGCGGTCGGACGCCCGGGAGGCGGTCCGGCTCGCCCGCCGCGCCTTCATGGCGGGTGAACGCATCGACCTGCAGCGGATCGCAGGCCGGCTCGGCGTCGACCGCACGACGCTGTTCCGCTGGGTCGGCAACCGCGACCAGCTGCTCGTCGCCGTGCTGACCTCACTCGCCGACCCCACTCTGCGCGACGCGGCGGCCGCCGCGCCCGGATCCGGGCCCGAGCGGATCGGGCGGATCCTGCGCGACTTCTCCCAGGCCCTGATCGACGCGCCGTACTACCGCTCCTTCCTGCAGCGCGACACCGAGCGCGCGCTGCGGTTGATCACGACGAAGGCCAGCCCGCTGCAGCAGCACGTCGTCGGCGCGGTCGAGCGGCTGCTCGCCGAGGAGTGCGGCCGCGGGCACCTGCGCACCTCGATGCCGCTCGGCGACCTCGCCTACCTGGTGGTGCGGATCGCCGAGTCGTTCATCTACGCCGACCTGCTCACCGGGGACCCGCCCGACGCCGCCAAGGTCGAGCTCGCGGTCACCGCCCTGCTGCACGGGGCGGCCCGCGTTCCCACCCCCTGACCCCCGCACGACCGCACTCGACGAGGAGAGCACCGATCATGGCCGAGCTCCAGGGCACCTGCGAGGACCGTTTCGACCCGCTGCGCGGACAGCTGCAGGCCCACCTCGACAGCGGCGAGGAGCTGGGTGCGTCGCTGGTCGTGGACCTCGACGGCGACCGCGTCGTCGACCTCTGGGGCGGGTACCGCGACCAGGCCCGCACCACGGCATGGGACGAGCACACGATCGTCAACGTCTGGTCGACCACCAAGACGGTGACCGCGCTGGCCACGCTGATGCTGGTCGACCGCGGGCAGCTCGACGTCCATGCCCCGGTGGCGCGGTACTGGCCGGACTTCGCGGCGGCGGGCAAGGAGGACGTGCAGGTCCGGCACCTGCTCTCGCACACCTCCGGCGTCTCCGGGCTGGACCGGCCGGCCACGGTCGAGGACATGTACGACGCCGAGCGGGCGGCCGCCCGGATGGCGGCCCAGGCGCCGTGGTGGGAACCGGGCACGGCGTCGGGCTACCACGCGCTCAACTACGGGCACCTGCTCGGCGAGCTGATCCGGCGCGTCGACGGCCGGACCCTCACCGAGTTCGTCGCTCAGGAGATCGCCGGCCCGCTCGACGCCGACTTCACCATCGGCGCGCCGGAGAAGGCGTGGGGCCGGATCGCCGACGTCGTCCCCCCGCCGCCCGTGACCGTCGACCTCTCGGGCGCGGACCCGAACAGCCCGGCGGTGCGGACGCTCACCGGCCCGCTCGTCGACGCCGAGGACGCGAACACCGAGGCCTGGCGCCGCGCCGAGATCGGCGGCGCGAACGGCCACGGCAACGCCCGCTCGGTCGCCCGGATGCTGTCCGCGATCGCCCGCGGCGGCGAGGTCGACGGTGTCCGCCTGCTCTCCCCGGCGACCATCGAGCTGATCTTCGACGAGCAGGCGCAGGGCGTCGACCTCGTCCTCGGCGTTCCGCTGCGGTGGGGCATCGGCTACGGCCTGCCGCAACGGGAGACGCTGCCGTACATCCCGGACGAGCGGATCTGCTTCTGGGGTGGCTGGGGCGGCTCGATGATCATCATGGATCTCGGCCGGCGGCTGACGATCTCCTACATGATGAACCGCATGGCGCCGGGCATCATCGGCTCCGACCGCAGCGCCGGGTACGTGCGGGAGATCTACCGTGTGCTGGGGCCGGCGTGATCCTCCGCAGCCCGTACCCGGACGTCGAGATCCCCGAGGTCCCGCTGCCCGAGTTCCTCTTCGGCGCCGGTTTCGGCGACCGGGGCGACGCCGCCGCCTTCATCGACGGCGCGACGGGCTCGTCGGTCACCTTCGACGAGCTCACGGGCATGGTCACCCGGATCGCCGCCGCCCTGCACGAGCGCGGGCTCCGCAGGGGCGACGTGGTGGCGCTGTTCGCCCCGAACTCGCCCGCCTGGGTCGCGGTGTTCCAGGGTGTGTTGCGCGCCAACGGCATCGTGACCAGCGCGAACTCCCTCTACTCCCCCGCCGAGCTCGCCCACCAGCTCACCGACTCCGGCGCGACGATGCTGGTCACGGTGTCCCCGTTCCTGGACCGGGCCACGGCGGCGGCCGCGCAGGCCGGCCTGCCCGACGACGCCGTCGTCACCCTCGACCCGGTCGACGGCCGCACGTCGCTGGTCGACCTCCTGGGGAGTAGCGCCACCCCGCCGGAGCTCGAGGTCGGGCCCGGGGACACCGCGGTGCTCCCCTACTCGTCCGGCACGACGGGCCTGGCGAAGGGCGTGGTGCTCACCCACCGCAACCTCGTGGCGAACCTGCTGCAGTTCACGCCCCTGGGGACCACGGACGAGACGACCCGGATCCTCGCCGTCCTGCCGTTCTTCCACATCTACGGGATGACGGTGATGATGAACCACGGCCTGCACCGGCGGGCCACGGTCGTCACGATGCCGCGCTTCGACATGGCGGAGTTCCTGCGGGTGGTCGCGGAGTACCGGCTGAACCGGCTGTACATCGCCCCGCCCGTCGCCGTCGCGCTGGCCAAGCACCCGCTGGTCGACGAGCACGACCTGTCCTGCGTGGACGTCATCTTCTCCGGCGCCGCCCCGCTCGACGCCGAGCTCGGGCATGCCGTCGCCCGCCGGCTCGGCTGCGTGGTCCTGCAGGGCTACGGCATGACCGAGCTCTCCCCCGTCAGCCACTCGATGGACGAGCGGCACCCCGACGACGACCTGAACGGCGTGGGGTACGCGATCCCGAACGTCGAGAGCAAGCTCGTCGACCCGGAGACCGGCCGGGAGGTCGGGCCCGGCGAGCGCGGCGAGCTGTGGGTCCGCGGGCCGAACGTCATGTCCGGCTACCTGAACAACCCCTCGGCCACCGCCGCCACGCTCGACGCGGACGGCTTCCTGCACACCGGCGACGTCGCGACGGTCGACGAGCGCGGCTTCTTCCGCATCGTCGACCGGGTCAAGGAGCTGATCAAGTACAAGGGCTACCAGGTCCCGCCGGCGGAGCTCGAGGCCGTGCTCCTCACCCACCCGGGCATCGCCGACGCCGCCGTGATCGGGGTGTCCGACGCGGAGGGGGAGGAGGTGCCGAAGGCGTTCGTCGTGGTCCAGGAGGGGGTCACACTGACCGCCGACGACGTGATGGCCTTCGTCGCGGAGCGGCTCGCGCCGTACAAGAAGGTCCGCGTGGTCGAGTTCCTCGACGCGATCCCGAAGTCCGCCTCGGGGAAGATCCTCCGCAAGGACCTGCGCGCCCGCGAGAACGCCTGACGGGTGGATACCGGACCGGCCAGAACGGCGCTGTGACCAGGTCCCGCCGACAGAGGTCGCCATCCGGGCGGGCACCCCGGCCGCCACCAGCTCGACAGGGCCGCGTGAGACGGTGGGAGGAGCACGAGCTGGCGTCAGGCGTGTGCGTATGCGGGGAGGGCGAAGGTCGGGGCCGGCGTGCCGACTCGACGGAGTTGGGTGGCGACCCCGCGGACGACCGGGCTGCCCGCCACGCGAACCGCGGCTCGCAGCATGGCGACACCGGTACGGGAGGTCGGGTTCGCCACTCTCGGCACCCCCGGCGGCAGTTTCTGCACCCGCTCGACCCAGGGCCGCATGATGTGCTCGTAGCCGTCGAGGGCGTTGCGGAGGTCGGTGTGCGAGGCGATCTCCCCGGCGAGTACGTAGGCGCCGACAACGGCGAGGGTGGTGCCCATGCCGATCATGGGCGAAGGGCAGTAGGCAGCGTCGCCCAGCAGCGCGACCCGGCCGCGCGACCACCGGGGGGCCCGTACTTGGCCCAGGACCTCGGCGTACAGGTCGTCGACGTCGTCGAGCGCATCGAGCACGCGGCCCGTCTCCCAGCCGGCGCCGGCGAAGGTTCGGCGCAGCAGGGCGCGCTGCTCATCGGGCGTTCTCCGGTCGGCGTCGTCGCGCTTCTCTCCCCGGGCGAGTGTGCGCGTGACGATGACGCGCAGTGTGCCGTGCCGGTCCGGACGCAAGGAGAACGTGCCGCCGGGAGCGTTGAACCAGCGCCACCAGTCCGTGTCCGAGGCGGTCCGCGGGATCGTCGCCCAGGTCGCCTCCACTCCGAGAGAGCGGACCACCGGCTCGTCGTTGAAGAGCAGCCCGCGGGTGCCGGAGCCGATGCCGTCGGCGGCGACGACGAAGTCGAACCGTTCGTCCGGAGCGTTCGCGAAGGTAGCCGTGGCGGTGCCGTCCTCCTGCCGCAGCGAGGTGATGCGGTCGCCGAAGCGGTACTCCGTGCTGTCGGAGGTGGCCGAGACCAGCAGCTCGGCGAGGTCGCCGCGCAGGATCTCCACCTCCGAGGTCACGCTCATGCCGCTGGCATCCCCGACCGGGAACCGAGCGAGCACCTGCCCGCGCGGCCCGACGAACTCCACCCCCAACTCGCCCGTGTCTGCGGCGCGCACCTGTTCCTCCAGCCCCATGCGGCGGATGACCTGCAGCCCGGCCCCGCGGAGGTCGACGTTCTGGCCGCCGGTGCGCAGGCGGGGTGCTCGCTCCACGACCGTCGTCCGCCATCCGTGGCGGCCGAGCCAAAACGCAAGAGCCGGCCCGGCGATGCTCGCGCCGGCGATCAGGGCAGTGCGAGGAGGCACTGGCCGAGGGTAGGTCGCCCACAGGTGGAGGCGCACTGTTCCTCCAGCTACTTCGCCCCGGCGCTGCTCGCCGCGCGGCACGGGCGGCGGCTCGCCGAGCAGTTCGCACTGGTGCTCACCCCGCTCCGGCAGGCCCAGATCGACGCGGTCCTCGACGGCACCGCCCGAGCCACGATGGTGCTCGAGGACGTCTGGGCCGCCACTCCGGCCAACGCCGACCGCACCCGCATCGTCGACCGGATCGACGGGCTGGCGCCGCCGGTCGTCCTCGCGCGCGCTGGCCTCGACTCCGCCATCCTCGACCGGCTGCTCGCCGAGCTCCTCGCGTGGCGGCCGTCCGCCCGGGGCGATCCACGGCCCGTTCGTGCCGTTCGACGACGCCGCTGTCGCTCCCTTCTACGCCCTGCTCGACGGCCTGGACGTGTAGCCGCCCGACGTGCGGGGGCGGGCCGGGTGCCGGAGGCTCGGCGCATGCCTCCGGAGCGCACCGCCGACGGGCGCTGGATCGTGGTCGAGGGCCGGCGCTGGCGCGCGGCCGATCCGGAGCTGCCGGAGGAGGTCCGGGCTGAGCTCCAACACCATCTCGGGAAGGCGCGGGCGGCGGTGCGCACCGCTCGCGCGGCGGACGACCCCGCCGCGGTCCGGGCCGCCCGTCGTCGTGTCGACCTGGCGAAACGTGGTCTCGGCGAGCGCGGCGAGCCGTGGTGGGAGCAGGACGCGGCGACCCGCGAGCGGCGGTGGACCGAGGCGCTGGAGGCCCTGGCCGACCGGCTACCGTGATCCGGTGACGCGCAGGAGGAACGGGTGGAGCGAGGTGCTCGCCCCCTGGCGGCAGCTCGCCGAGATCACGTGGTCGGCGCCCCAGGTCGTCGCCCACCGCACGGTCCGCATGGCCACGGGCGGCTGGCCGCCGAACGCGCGGGACCGCCGGGAGTACCGGCGGATGGTCGCGGAGAAGGGCACCGCCTTCACCCGCGCCGCCGTCGCCTCGGCCTGGGCCGTACCCCGCGCCGCCAGCCTCGTGCTGTCCGAGAGCCTCACCCCGGTCCACCGCACGGTCACCGCCAACCGCCGCCGCCTCTCCCGCCGCTGACCGACGCCTGACGCCGGCGACGCGAATACTGTCGGACCGTGGACACCGCCGCGCCCCGGCCACGGGTTCTGGTGATCGGGCTCGACCCCTACCGGGTGCCCGGGCCCTGGGACCCCGCCCCCGTGGCCGAGGCGATCGCCGTCGGCCTGGCGCGGTTCGCCGACGCCGGGGTCGGGGTCGAGACCTGCCTGTTCGGGCTCGACGGCAGCGACGACGTCGAGGCGGTCGTGACCGAGGCCCTCGACAGGCGGCAGTGGGAGGTGGTGGTCGTCGGCGGAGGCGTCCGCTCGCCCGACCAGCTCGATCTGTTCGAACGGATCATCAACCTCGTCCGTCGGCACGCACCCGATGCCGCGATCGCGTTCAACAGCACGCCGGCCGACACCTTCGACGCCGCAGCACGCTGGCTGGCCCCACCGGGATGAGTGTCGCTGGGTCCCCCGGTCACCGTCCGTTGAGCGAGACGAGGCCGCGGACCCCGGCGTCGGGGTGCAGGTCGGCAGCCGCCGGTTCACCGCACGCGCCCGCGTCGCGCCCTCGGCCGAGCAGCGCGCCCCTCCGGGCCCAGATGGTGAAGGTCTTCCCGCGCCTGAACGGCATCGAGCGGGGCTCCCACGTCCCCACTCCGCCTGCCAAGGTGGGACGCAGGCGAGGAGGGAGGCCGCACATGAGCGCCCACACCTACGACATCACCACCCCCGCGCCCCCGACCCTGGACGAGGTGTCGGACGGGATCTGGGCGTACGTCCAGCCCGACGGCACCTGGTGGATCAACAACACCGGGTTCGCGGTGGGCCCGCAGGGCGTGGTGGCCGTGGACTCGTGCGCCACCGAGCGGCGCACCCGGGCCTTCGCGGCCGCGATCGCGTCGGTGAGCCCGGCGCCGGTCCGGACGCTGGTCAACACCCACCACCACGGCGACCACACCTGGGGCAACGCGCTGTTCGCCACCGCGACGATCGTCGCGCACGAGCGCGCCCGCGCCGAGATGATCGCGTTCGGCCCGCCCCGGGACCTGCCGTTCTGGGACAACCCGGAGTGGGGATCGCTGCCGCTCGACCCGCCCTTCCTCACCTTCACCGACCGCATCGCGCTGCACCTCGGAGACCTGCGGGCCGAGGTGCTGCACGTCGGGCAGCCCGCGCACACCACGAACGACTCGCTCGTCTGGTTCCCCGAACGCTCCACGTTGTTCTGCGGCGACCTGGTGTTCAACGGCGGCACGCCGTTCCTGCTCATGGGCTCGGTGGCCGGGGCGATCGAGGTGCTGGAGACGGTCGTCGCCCCGCTCGCCGCGGGGACGACGGTCCCCGGCCACGGGCCGGTCTTCCACGACCGCGCGCCACTCGACGCGAGCCTGGACTACCTCCGGTTCGTCCTCGACGTGGCCGAGCGCGGCCGCGCCGCCGGCGTCACGCCGTTGCAGGCCGCGCAGGACACCGACCTCGGGCGCTTCGCGGACTGGCCCGACGCCGAGCGCATCGTCGGCAACCTCCACCGCGCCTACGCCGAGCTGGCCGGGGCCGAGCGGGGCGCGCCGATCGACGTGATCGCGGCGCTGGGTGACATGGTCACCTACAACGGCGGACGCCCGCTGACCTGCCGCGCCTGAGACGGTCCGCCGCCCGGTCTGTACATGACGTCATCGTCGACTTACGGTGAGATCGCGGGCCCCGGCGAATCACGGTCGTGACCTGCGCAGACAGGTTCCGCCTGCCCGCACCTCGACGTCGAGGAGGACCGCCGCGTTGGCCGACACCGCGTCCGGCACCGACCCGTCCGGCACCCTGTCCGACAGCCCGTCCGACAGCCCCGGAACCGACTGGGAGCGGGTGCTGAACCCGCGGACCGTCGTGATCCTGGGCGCGTCCGGCCGGGCGGACAACCCGATGGCCCGCCCGCTGCGCTGGCTCGCCGAGCGCGGCTTCGCCGGCCGCGTGGTGCCGGTCAACCCGAAGTACGACGAGCTCGCCGGGCTGCCCTGCGCCGCCTCGCTCGCCGACGTCGAGGGCCCCGTCGATCTCGTCCTCGCCATGGTCCCGGCGGCGCGGGCGGCCGAGGCCGTCCAGGACGCGGGCCGGGCGGGGGCGGTTGCGGTGATCGTGTTCGCGTCCGGGTTCGCGGAGGTCGGCCCGGAGGGCGCGGCGCTGCAGGAGGAGCTGGTGGCCGCCGCCCGCGAGACCGGCGTGCGCGTGTTCGGCCCGAACTGCCAGGGGATCGTGCACACGCCGAGCCGGTTGTTCGCGAGCTTCTCCGCCGCCGCCGAGCGCCCGCTGACCGAGAGCAGCGGCATCGCCTACGTGGGGCAGAGCGGCGCGATCGGCGGATCCGTCCTCGACCTCGCCGCCGAACGCGGCCTCGACCTCACGACCTGGGTCAGCACCGGCAACCAGGCGGACGTCGACCTCACCGAGATCGGGAGATACCTGGTGTGCCGGCCCGAGATCTCCGTGCTGGCGGTGTACGTCGAGAACCTGCGTGACGGCGCCGCCTACGCAAGGATGGCCGAGACGGCCGCGGCCCACGGCACGGCGCTGGTCGTGCTGCGGTCCGGGCGCTCGGCGGCCGGGAAGCGGGCCGCCGTGTCGCACACCGGCGCGATGGTCGGCGACGACACCGCGTTCCGCCTGGTCTCCCGCCGGCACGGCGTCGTGCTGGTCGACGACGTCGAGGAGCTCCTCGCCGCCGCCACCATGCTGCGGGGCCAGCCCCGGCCGACGGGCCGCGGGGTCGCCGCGGTGACGACGTCGGGCGGCGCGGGCATCCTCGCCGCCGACCGGTGCGAGGGACTCGGGCTGCGGCTGCCCGAGCTCGCCCCGGAGACCCAGGAGAAGCTCGCGCGCCTGGTGCCGGAGTTCGGCGCGCTCGCCAACCCGGTGGACGTGACCGCCCAGCTGTTCAACCGCGGCGACCGCGCCTTCGGCGAGGTCTGCGCGATCGTGTGCGCCGACCCGTCCGTCGACTCGCTGCTGGTCCTGGTCACGATGGTCACCGGGCAGGAGGCGGTCGCCCTGGCCGAGGACCTCGCCGCGGCGATGCGGGGCGGCCCCGTCCCGTGCGCGGTCGCGTGGCTCGCCGGGCCGGACCGCACGGTCGAGGCGCGCGCCCTGCTCACCGCGGCCGGCATCCCGGTGTTCGGGTCCGTGGCGGTGGCCTCCCGGGTGCTCGCGGAGCTGGTCCGGGAGCCCGGGCCCGACGCCGTCGCCGCGGCCCCCGCGCCACCCGGCCCGCTGCCGTCCGACGGCTGGGAGCTGCTCGACGCGATCGGCGTCCCCCGCCCCGAGGGCCGCTCCGCCGCCACGGCCGAGGAGGCCGAGCGGATCGCGGGCGAGCTCGGCGGCCCGGTCGTGCTCAAGGCCGAGGGCCCGGCGCACAAGTCCGAGGTCGGCGGCGTGCGGATGGACGTGCCGCCCGCCGAGGTCGGGCAGGTGGCCGCCGAGCTGCTCGGGCTCGGCGGCGCCGTGCTCGTCCAGCGCCGGGCCCCGGCCGGCCTCGAACTGCTCGTCGGCGCGACGTCGGGCGGCGACGGCTGGCCGCCCGTCGTGACCGTCGGGCTCGGCGGGGTCGCCACGGAGATCCACCGGGACCTGGCCACCGCGCTCGCCCCGCTCGACCGCGACGCGGCCCGCGCCCTGCTGCGGGAACTCCGCAGCTGGCCGCTGCTCGCCGGGCACCGCGGCGCCGAGCCGCTGGCGGTCGACGCGGCCGTCGACGCGATCGTCGCCGTGTCCCGGGCGGCGACGGACCCCACGGTTGCCGAGCTGGAGATCAACCCGCTGATCGTCGGGCGGGACGGCGTGGTGGCGGTCGACGTCCTCGTCCGCCGGACCGAGGAGGAGCGCTGAGATGGGCCGCATCGTGCTGGAGAAGGCCGACGGGGTCGCGACGCTCACCGTCGACTCCCCCGAGGTCCGCAACGGGCTGACCCCCGACATGGGTCGCGAGCTGGTCGCGGCGTGCGAGGAGGTCGACGCCGACCCCGCGGTCGGCGCGGCAGTGGTGCGGGGCGCGGGCGGGACCTTCTGCTCCGGTGCGGACCGGCGCCGCTGGCGGCCGGGCGCCGACCAGGCCGAGGACGCCACCTACCGGGACACCGGGGCGGTCTACCAGGCGTTCGTGCGGGTCGGGAAGCTGGCCGTACCCACGATCGCGGCGGTCCGCGGCGCCGCGGTGGGCGCCGGGATGAACCTCATGCTGGCCACCGACCTGCGGGTGGTCGCCGAGGACGCCCGGCTGCTCGCCGGGTTCCTGCGGATCGGCCTGCACCCCGGCGGCGGGTTCTTCACGCTCGCCGGCCGCACCGCGGGCCGCGAGGCGACGGCCGCGATGGGCCTGTTCGGCCAGGAGATCGACGGGCGGCGGGCGGTCGAGATAGGCCTGGCCTGGACCGCGGTCCCGGACGACGAGGTCGAGGACACCGCCCACCGGCTCGCCGCCGGGCCGGCGCAGGACCCGGCGCTGGCCCGCGAGGCCGTCCGCTCCTTCCGCACCGAGCTGGGCCCGCCGGCCATCGGCTGGGACGCCGCCGTCGAGTTCGAGCGGGCCACGCAGATGTGGTCGCAACGCCGCCGCACCAGCAGCTGAGCCGCACCCTCTGCTCCTACAATCCTGCGCATCGTAGGAGCGGGAGGCGGTGGACCATGACGGCGGAGCCGCCCGCGGACGTCCCCCGCTCCGCGCGCCGGCGCCCGGACCTGCGCCGCCCGCAGAAGGTCCCGCTGATGATCGCGCAGCGGATCGTCGACGACATCACCGGCGACGGCCTCGGGCCCGGCACCCGGCTCGCCGGCGAGCGGGACATGATGGCCCGCTTCTCCGCCGGGCGCGGGACGCTGCGCGAGGCCCTGCGGTTCCTCGAGCTCACGGGCGTGATCACGGTGAAGGCCGGGCCGCGCGGCGGTCCCGTCGTGATGCAGCCCGACGGCACCGATCTCGCCGGCGTCCTCGGTCTGTTCCTGCAGCTCCGGACCGTGTCGTTCCGGTCGGTGATCCAGGTACGGGAGATCCTCGAGCCGGAGCTGGCCGCGTTGGCCGCGAACGGGACCGACGCGGCCGCGGCCGCCGAGATCGCCGACTCGATCGCGGGCATGCGCGCCTTCCTCGACGACGAGGAGAACTTCCTCGCCGAGAACGACCGGTTCCACCTGGCCGTCGCGGCCGCGGCCGGGAACGAGCTGTTCGAGCTGTTGATCTCGTCGTTGCACCTGATCACGGACGGCATGCCGCTCGGGGTGAGCTACCCGCCGCGGCGGCGGGCGGCGGTGCTGCGCGCCCACGAGGCCATCCACGCGGCCCTGCTCGCGCGCGACCCGGACCGCGCCCGGGAGGCGATGCGGCGGCACATGGCGGAGTTCCGCCGGTACGTCGAGACCCGGTTCCCGGGCGTGTACGAGCGGCCGGTCCGCTGGCGGGACATCGCGCCCTGAGCGAGCTCACTGGTCGAGCGCGCGGTGGACGGCTCGGGAGCCGCCGATCCAGCCGGGCAGGTGCAGCATCTTGACGCCCGGACCGCCGGAGACGATCACGTGGACGTCGTCGGCCGACGCAGCGACCGGGTGCCCGGCCCGCACGGCGCCGCCCTCGTACAGCGCGCGGGCGGTCGAGGCGGCCGTCTCCCCCAGCCCGGCCAGCCGCCCCGCGACCTCCGGCGGCAGCACCACGGCCTGCGCGCCCGAGGACATGCGGCGCGGGTCACCGGCGGCGCGGACCGCGCTGGCCAGGGCGTCGGCGAGCGGGTCGAGGATCTCGGCGACCGTCCCCCCGCCGGCCCGGGGCAGCACCTCGGCGGTCCCGCCGACGGCCAGCACGCTCACCGCGTCACGGTCGAGCCCCGAGACGCCGCCGAACGGGGTGCGGTGCTCGGGGAGACAGAACGTGTAGCGACCCGGCTGGCCCGTCGTCGCCATGTCCGTCTCCCCCGGGCGTGCGCCGCCGATCCCGGCCAGCGCGAGGGCCACCGCGCGGCCCACGCAGGCGTTCACCCGGTTGCCGGGGCCGAGGACGTTGGTCCCGGGCCGGAACCCGAGCCGCTCGACGACCGGACCTCCCACGACGACGCACACCGCGGCCGTGCCCGTGGTCGTCTGGACACCGAGCAGGTTGAACTCCGGCTCGAGGCACGCACGCAGCGCCGCGACCACGACCGGCAGCTCGGCGGGCCGGCATCCGGCGAGGACCGCGAAGTAGGCGACCTTCCTGCTGGTCAGCACCCCGAAGAGGGGCGGGACCGGGCCGAGCTCGACGTCGTCGCCGCCCATCCCGGCGAGCCGCTCCGCGGTCGGCTCGACGACGGGCAGGCCGTCTCCCGCACCGGAGGCGAGCAGCTCCTCGATCTCATCCGGGGACAACGCGCGACACCAGCTCCGTCGCCCCGAACGACGGGATCCACGCCGAGTGCTTCCCCGGTCCACCGGCGACACAGACGTGGAGCTGCCGGAGCCCGTCGGACACGGTGTAGCCGTCCTCCTCGGGCTTGATCCCGGACTCGTCGAACTGCACGTGGTTGCCCTCGGAGATCCGGTCGAACGGGATCCGGGCCAGCTCCCAGAGCCGCTCCCGGATCGTCTCGACGGTCCAGCCGTCGCGGGCGAGGGTGTCCGCGTGCTCGGGGCCGAGGACGAGCAGGTGCGGGCCGCGGACGTAGACGTTGTTGGAGCCGGACTCGGCCATGGTCCCCGCGATCGTCACGAGGATCTCCTCGCCGGTGCGGCTGCCATGGTCGTTGATGTTGTGCGGCGGCTCGGCGGCCATCACCGAGACCACGGAGTCCTCGGGCCCGAATCCGCGCTGCACATGCAACGGCGGGAACGGCGAGTCCGCCTCCGCGAAGCAGAACGTGTACTTCGCGGGCGAGCCCTGCGTGGAGCGGTCCATGACGCCGGGCGTGGCCCCGCCGACGTTGCGCAGCACGAGCGACAGGGCCCGCCCGACGACGGCGTTCGCCCGGGTCCCCTGCCCGAAGCAGTTGCCACCGGAGTTGAACCCCTGGTCCCGCACCGGGCCGCTGACCAGCACCATCGGTGCGCAGGGATGCGTCGTCGCGAGAGAGCCGTGCAGGTTGTAGGCCGGATCCGTCGTCCCGAGCAGCGCCGCGACGACGACCGGCAGGTCCGCGGGCCGGCATCCGGCCATGACGGCGTTGGCGGCGACCGACCGCAGCCTCGGGATCATCCGGGCGGGCGGGAGCGGGGCGAACTCCGGCGGGTCGCCGGGGAACGCGGCCAGCATCGCGTCGACCAGTGCCTCGGTGGGCGGGACGGTGGGCAGCCCGTCGCTCCAGCCCTGCTCCTCGGCGTAGCCGAACCACTCGCCCGGGTCCAGGTCCGGGACGTCGAGCACGTCGGTCACAGGTCCTCCAACTCACGCACCATCCCGGCGTAGGCGGCCTCGACCCGGGTGGCGAACTCCTCCGCGTCGAGCCCGCCGACCGGGTGGTCGACCACGATCACGCGTGGCTCCACCTTGCGCGCCGTGGCCTGCGCGCGTACCAGCGGCAGGAACGTCGAGGTGACGATCAGGAACGGGACGACGCCGCGGCGCTCCAGTTCCACCGAGTCGTGGAGACTCCACGACGAGCAGCTGCCTCAATCGCCGATGGCGACGATCGCCATCCGGTACTGCGCGGCGAGGTGGTCGAGCGTCTCCTCCGCCGTCGGATGGGCGGCCTGCGGTTTCGAGGCGAACCCGATGTCGCGGAACCCGCGCTCGGCCTCCAGCCGCGCGGCCACCTCGCGGAGCAGCTCGGTGGCACCGGGCTTGGAGTTCGAGAGCAGGCAGAGCGCGTCCGCCGGGATGCCGTCGTGGGCGACGGGGGTGACGTCCGTGTCGTCGGGCAGGCCGAACGTCGGGTCGACGATCTTCACGTGTCCTCCAGGAAGTCGACGGCGGCGAGGCCGGCGCGCAGGCCGTCGGCCGCCGCGGCGACGAGGTAGGGGGCGGTGCCGGCGACGTCCCCGGCGGCGAACAGGCCCGGGGTGTCGGAGACCAGCTCGGTGCGGGGCTCGGCACCGGTGTAGACGAACACCCCGCCTGCCTCCAGCTCGGTGCCGTCCGCCAGCGCCAGGCCGCTCACCCGGTCCTCGCCGAGCACGGCGCGCACGCGCCCCCGCCGGACCTCGATCCCGTCCGGCGCGGCGGACCAGCGCGGCTCCCCCGGCGCCACGACGGTGACCTGCGAGGCGAACGCGGTGAGCTCACGGGCCTCGTGGGCCGCCCACTCGTCGTCGCCGACGACCACGACCGGTTGCCCGGCGTACAGCGGCCCGTCGCAGGTGGCGCAGGTGGCGACCCCGCGCCCGGTCCAGTCCCCCGGCACGTCCAGCCGGCCGTCCGTGAGTCCGGTCGCGACCACCACCGCCCGCGCGGTCGCGTCCCCCTCGCCCGTGGCCAGCGTGAACCCGGGAGACAGCGCGGTGACCTCGCCGTACGCGATCTCCACGCCGGCGCCCATGGCCTCCTCGAGCAGGGCGCTCATCAGGTCCGGCCCGGTCGTCTTCACGCCGGGGTAGCCGACGACCTCACCGATGTTGACGAGCCGCCCGCCGGGCGACAGCGCGTCCCACGCGCACACCCGGAGCCCGCGCTCGGCAGCCGTCCGCGCTGCCGTCAGGCCCGCGATCCCCGCCCCGACGACGGCCAGGTCCCAGCTCGGGTCCCCGCTCATGTCTCGATCCGCCGGCTCACCGGCACCCCCTGTACGTGGTTCTGGACGTAGCCGCGGGACTGGTTGCGGCCCTCGTTGCCCGCCAGCACGATCGCGATGTCCTCGGCCTGAGGACACATCGGCACGAGCCGCTCGGGATCGTCCCCGGCGTAGCGCTCGTCCAACTCGCCCCGCTCGACCAGGGACGACACCCGGAAGCTCGTGGACCCGACGGCCCACGCGCACCGCTCCAGCTCCTTCACCGGGATCAGCATGTGCTCGGCGAGGTAGCGGCGCAGCGCGGGCTTGTCGTAGCCGTGGCGGGCGAGCGCCGCCGCGATGGACGGGCCGAGCACCAGCAGCGGGTGCCAGGCCCCGAACTCCATGCCCGTGTAGGACCACGGCCCCATCGCGTTGCCGAACACCAACGCGAGCGGCTCCAGGTGGTCGTCGACCGCGTCCCCGCCCGTGTAGATCGGCGCGCTCACCGTGAGGCAGCTGCGCACCGACACCACCGAGTCCGCCGCCGCGAACCCGAGGTCCTCCCGGTGCGACGGCCACCCGAGCTCGCGGACCGCCGCGTCGTTCTCGGCCAGGACCACGTGGAAGGACGCCCCGATCGCGCCCTGGTCGGTGTGCTCGGGCAGGATCCGCAGGCCCGCGAGATTCCGCAGGTAGAGCCGTAGGAACCGGCCCACGGACGTGTTCGCGCGGTTCCCCACGCGCAGCACGCCGGTGCGCGAGTTGAACCCCAGCCGCTCGACGACGGGTCCGGACAGGACGACCAACGACTCCCACCCGGGCGTCGAGCCGGCGTCCTGGACCCGGAACTCCGGCGCGGCCACGCACTCGACGATCCCGAGCAGGACGGGCATGTGCTCGGGCCGGCAACCGGCCATCACGCCGTTGACCGCGACGGACCAGACGGTGGCCTCGCGCAGGTCCGGCGGGAGCACGCCGAGCACCTCGTCCGGGTCCCTGCGGGTGTGCCGCAGGAACTCCTCCACCCGCTCGACGGTGGGCGGGACGATCGGCAGCCCGTCCGTCCAGCCCTGCTCCTCGAAGGCGTCGAGGACGGCGTCGAGGTCCCCGCGCACGACGATCTCCCGCGGCCCGGGCTCGACGTCCGACGCGGTGTCCTCGACGGAGTACGTCCTGGTCAGGGCGTCGACGACGGCGGGCGCCACGATCTCGCGCATCTTCCCGCGGAACACGTCCGTCTCGTCGGTGAGGATCACGCCCGGGTAGCTGACGATCGGCACGTGCGGGATGCCCAGGGACTTCCCGATCGCCCGGCCCATCGGCTCGAACCCGGATCCGCCGATGGCGACGGCCGGGACCCCGGCCCGCTCGGCGGCGGCTGCGGCCCGCATCACGGCAGGCATGCAGGAGCCTCAAGCACCGACGGCGGCGACGACCAGGTCCACCCGGTGTGCCCGCAGCAGCTCGGGCAGCTCGCCGAGGACCCGCTTCTCCTCGGCCGCGGAGGCGTGGAAGTTGCCGAAGGTCTCCCACCCGACGAACTCGACGTCCCCGTGCCGCTCGCGCGCGACCTCGGTGATCACCTCGAACATCTCGGGGCCGCGGAACAGCTCGTCCCACAGATAGGCCACCCGCCGCCCGCCGAGTTCCGCGGGGCGCTCCCCCGCCTCGACGGCGTCCAGCACCTTGCGGCCCAAGGGCCATACAGCCTCGAACACTCAGTCCTCCGCCGTGATCTCCCGCCCCGCCCGGTCCTTGAGGAAGAACGCGGCCAGGAACACCAGCGCCGCGCCGAAGCCCGCGATGGACACGGCGATGCCGTACCCCGAGCCCGCCGCGACGATCCCGCCGATCAAGGTCCCGAACCCGGAGAGCCCGCGCCCGACGTTGTACGCCGCGGCCGAGCCCAGCGACCGGATCCGGGTGGGGAACAGCTCGCCGAACCACACCCCGAAGATGCCGAAGTAGCCCAGGAACAAGCTGGTCAGCAGGTACATCCAGGTGAACGCGCTGGCCCCTCCGCCGGACACGGCGAGGCCGAACATCACCAGGAACACCACGGCCTGCAGCCCGGAGAACACCAGGAACACGGGGCGCCGGCCGAGCTTGTCGGACAGCCAGCCGGCCAGGATGAACCCGACGAACGAGATGGCCGAGGCGAGGTAGAGCACGAGGCTGGCCTCGTTCGCGTCGAACCCGAGGTCGCTCTTGAGCAGCGACGGCATCCACGTGGTCGCCGTGTACGGCACCCACTGCGCGCCGAACGCCGCGACCAGGCCGACCAGCACGATCGGCAGGCTGTCCTTCATGAACAGCTGCCGCCAGCTCGACCGCCGCGCCACCGCGGCGACGTCCGACGACAGCTCCCCCGCCGCCTTGCGCCGCTGCAGCTCGGTCCACTGCTTGGACTCCGGCGTCGCGTACCGCACCCAGACACAGGCCAGGGCGGGCAGCACGCCGATGAGGAAGGCGTAGCGCCAGTCCGGAAGGGTCTGCGCCGCGAGGATCGCCAGCGCGTAGGCGGGCCAGAGCGAGGACTGCACGAGCCCGCCGCCCAGCCCGCGCCGCTTCGGCGACCACGCCTCGTTGAGCCACGCGAACCCGACGGCCCACTCGCCGCCGGTCCCGACGCCGGTGAAGAACCGCAGCACCACGAACACCCAGAAGTTCGGGGCGAAGAACACCAGGCCGGTGGCGATCGAGTAGATGAGGATCGACCAGATCAGCGTCCGGCGACGGCCGAACCGGTCCCCGAGGTAGCCGAACGCGAGCCCGCCGACCGCGGAGCCGATGAGCTGCACCAGGATCGCGACGCTGAACGTGCCCGGCCCGATCCCGTACGCCGCCATGATCGGCGCAGCCAGCAGGGACGGGAGCATGAAGTCGAAGTACTCCATGCCCCAGCCGAGGCACGCGGCGGTGAGGACCCGGCGCCGCTCTCCCGGTGTGTAGGAGAGCGAGCCGGTGGCGGCGGAGCGTTCCTGGCCGGTCGTCATGGGCCACCCCCTGGGGCCGGCCGGGCGTCCTTGCCCGGCCTCCTGGCGTGTCCGCACCGTAACAATCATAGGAGCGAAGTGGAACGCTCCGGCGGGGCTCAGTGGATGTGCGAGCCGCCGTTGACGTCGTAGGTGGCGCCGGTGATGTAGCCGGACTCCGGGCGGCAGAGGTAGGTGATCAGGTCGGCGACGTCCGCGACCCGCCCGTTGCGCCCCACCGGGATCCCGGAGAGCAGGGCCTCCTTGCGCTCGCCCTCCAGGGCCCCACCGGTGATGTCGGTGTCGATCAGGCCGGGGGCGACGCTGTTGACGGTCACGCCGTGCGGGCCGAGCTCGCGGGCCAGGGCGCGGGCGAACCCGAGCTGGGCGGCCTTGGCCGCGGAGTACGCGACGCCGCCGAACACCCCGCCGCCGCGCTCGGCGGACACCGAGGACAGGAACACGACCCGGCCGAAGCCGCGCTCGGCCATCCCGGGCGCGAGCCGCCGGGTGATGTTGTAGGCGCCGCGGACGTTCACGGCGAAGATGCGGTCCCATTCGGCGCCGTCGACGTCGAGGAACCGGGTCGGCGAGGTGATGCCGGCATTGTTGACCACGGCCCCGACCGGCGGGGCGTCCGCGGTCAGGGTGTCGACGGCGGTGGCGACCGAGGTCTCGTCGGTCACGTCGCAGGCCAGGCCGAACGCCTGGACCGGGTGGGCGCCGGCGATCTCGTCGGCGGTGGCCTTGGCGGCGGCCTCGTCGAGGTCGAGGACGGCGACGTTCCAGCCGGCGGCGGCGAGGGCGTGGGCGGTGGCGCGGCCGATGCCACGCTTCGACGCGGCCCCGGTGACGACGGCGGTGTACTCGGAAACGGACACTGGGTTCTCCTGGAGAAGTCGGCTCAGAGGGCGGCCTTGACCCGCGCGCAGAGCGCGTCGGTCGACAGGCCGTAGCGGTCGTGGAGGGTGGGCAGGGCACCGGCGGCGAGGAACTCGTCCGGCAGCGCGGCGGGCTGGATCCGGGTGGCGATCCCGGCGAACGCGGCGGTGGCGGCGACCGCCTCGGACAACCCGCCGACCACGGTGTGGTTCTCCGCGGTGATCACCAGGCGGTCGGTGCGCAGCTCGCGCAGGATCGTCGCGGTGTCCAGCGGCTTGATCGTCGGGACGTGCAGGACGGCGGCGTCGACGTGGTCGGCCTCGAGCCGGGCCGCGGCCTGCAGGGTCCGCATGGTCATCAACCCGGTGGAGACGAACAGCACGTCCCGGCCGGGGCGGACCAGGGCCGCCTTGCCGAGCTCGAAGCGGTAGTCGTACTCGTCGAGCACGGTGGGGACCTTGCCGCGCAGCAGCCGCAGGTAGGTCGGCCCGGCGTGGTCCGCGAGCTGCGGCACGGCCTGCTCGATGTCGACCGAGTCGCAGGGGTCGACGATCGTGAGATTCGGGCAGGCGCGCAGGATCGCGAGGTCCTCGGTGGCCTGGTGGCTGGGCCCGTATCCGGTGGTCAGGCCGGGCAGCGCGCCGACGACGTTGACGTTCAGCCCGGGCTCGGCGATGTCCAGGCAGAGGAAGTCGTAGGCCCGGCGGGTCGCGAACACCGAGTAGGTCGAGGCGAACGGGACGAGCCCGACCTCGGCCAGCCCCGCGGCCGCGCCGAGCATCGCCTGCTCGGCCATGCCCATCTGGAAGAACCGGTCCGGGTTCGCGTCCCGGAACACGTGCATGTCGGTGTACTTCGCCAGGTCCGCCGACAGCCCGACGATCTCGGGCCGCTCCTCGGCGAGCCGGTTCAGGGCGTGCCCGAACGGCGCGGGCGAGGTCCGCTGACCGGGGTCGGCGAACGAGGCGATCATCGCCGAGGTGGTCAGGCGCTTCTTCGTGGGGGCGGTCATCGCTGAACTCCGTCCAGAGCATCGTGTGCGGCCGCCCACTCGTGCTCGGCGACCGGCATGAAATGGGCCTTCTCCCGGGACTCGAGGAACGGGACCCCGCGGCCGGTGCGGGTGTCGCAGATCAGCACCGACGGGCTGGTCGTCTGGTCGCGGATCTCGTCCAGGCCGGCGAGCAGGGCGTCGACGTCGTTGCCGTCGACCCGCACCGCGTGCCAGCCGAAGGCCCGCCACTTCTCGGTCACCGGCTCGGTCTTCAGCACGCCGGGGGTCGGCCCGTCGGCCTGCAGGCCGTTGACGTCGACGACCGCGGTCACGTTGGCCAGCCCGTGGTGGGCGCAGGCCATCGCGGCCTCCCAGGTCGAGCCCTCGTCGAGCTCGCCGTCGGAGAGCAGGTTGAACACCCGGGCCGGGTTGCCGCGGTGCCGCAGCCCCAGGCCCATCCCGCAGGCCACGCCGAGGCCGTGGCCCAGCGAGCCGCCGGAGATCTCCATACCGGGGGTGTAGGAGGCCATGCCGGACATCGGCAGTCGGGAGTCGTCCGAGCCGTAGGTCTCGATCTCGGCGAGCGGGATCGTGCCCGCCTCGGCCAGCGCCGCGTACAGCGCGATCGCGTAGTGCCCGATGGAGAGCAGGAACCGGTCGCGGCCGTCCCACTCCGGGTCCTCGGGGCGCAGCCGCAGCTCGCCGTCGCCCCGGCCGTAGAACACCGCGAGCACGTCGGCGACGCCGAGGGCCTGGCCGATGTAGCCCTGGCCCTGCACCTCCCCCATCGTCAGGGCGTGGTGGCGGATCCGGGTCGCGGCCGCCTCCAGCCGGGCGATCTTCGCCGCCCGTGCCGTGGTCGGGAGCGCGGTCGTCGTCATCGGGTCTCCTTCGTGGACGCCGTGGTGGTCAGCCGGGGAGCCGGCGGGTCGGCGGGCGGCCCGGCGAGGGACCGCTCGAGGGCGGCGACCTCGGCGCGCTCGGTGCGGCCCCAGGTCTCGCGGGTCAGCAGGGTCGCGACCAGGCCGAGCACGCCGTAGGCGCTGAACAGCAGGGCCGGGCCGACCCAGCCGGTGCGGGCGAACAGGGCGGTCGCGATCAGCGGGGTGAACCCGGAGACGACGGCCGAGAGCTGGTAGGCCAGCGACGCGCCGCTGGTGCGGGTGCGGGCGCTGAACAGCTCCGAGAACCAGGCGCCCTGGACGCCGGCCAGGCAGTTCTGGCAGACGGCGTAGCTGACGACGAAGGACAGCACGATCGCCACCGCCTGCCCCGTGTTGAGCAGCAGGAACAGCGGGACGCCCCACGCCACGGAGAGCACGGTGCCGATCAGGTAGACCGGGCGGCGGCCGATCCGGTCGGTGAGTGCACCCCACGTCACGGTCGCGGCGATGCCCAGGCCGGCGGCGAGCATGAGCGCGAACAGGGTCGTCGAGCGCGCGGCCAGCTCCTCGCTCGCCAGGTACGACAGCACGAAGGTGACGGAGATGGCGTAGCCGGCGGTCTCGGTGATCCGCAGGCAGAAGGCGCGAAGGACGTTGCGCCAGTCGTCGCGCAGCACCTCGAGCAGCGGGTTCTTCGCGACCTCGCCCTCGGACCTGAGGTTCTCGAACTCCGGGGACTCCTCGACCTTCAGCCGGATCACGATGCCGACGACGATCAGCACCGCGGACAGCAGGAACGGCACCCGCCACGCCCACTGCTCCCCCAGCGGCACCGACAGCAGGAACGCGGCGTTGGCCAGCAGCAGCCCGACCGGGAACCCGGCCTGCGTGATGCCGGTGTAGAGCCCGCGCTTGCGCCACGGCGCGTGCTCGAAGGTCATCAGGATCGCACCGCCCCACTCGGCGCCGAACGCCAGGCCCTGCACGACCCGGACGGCGACGAGCAGGATCCCCGCCCACACCCCGACCTGCGCGTACGTGGGCAGGACCCCGATGAGGACGGTCGCGATGCCCATCAGCAGCAGCGAGCCGACCAGCACCGGCTTACGGCCGATCCGGTCGCCGAGGTGCCCGCCGATGATCCCGCCCAGCGGGCGTACCGCGAACCCGATGCCCAGCGTCGCGAAGGACAGCAGGGTCCCCGAGAGCGGGTCGGTCGACGGGAAGAAGACGTGGTTGAAGTACAGGGCCGCGGCCGTGCCGAAGCCGATGAAGTCGTAGGTCTCGATCGTCGCCCCGATCGACGAGCCGAGGGCGACCCGCTTGCGGGCCGGTGTGCCCAGCACCGCGGGCGCGTGTTCTCCAGACATGTGATCTCCGCTGATCCGTCGTCGGCCGAGTCGTCGCGGACTCTGTCTCGACAGTCCGACTGTTAACACTCGGCAGTGATGGAGAAACCATGCGGCCTCGCGGCCCCACTGTCAACAGTCGGACAGAACTTTCCCGAAGACGGACGAGTGGAGGGTCAGCGGGCGGGGGTGCTCGTGAAGTGGTCGGCGGCCGCGGCCATGTGCTCCTCCACCACGGCCAGCGCGCCCGGGAGGTCACCCCGCTCGATCGCCTCGATGATCGGCGCGTGCCGGCCCGGCGTCATCATCGCCGGCGCCTCCTCCGGGTCCCGGTTCATGATCGTGACCCGGATCCGGCCCTCCAGGTGCCGCCAGGACTCGACCAGCATCGGGTTGCCGGACAGCTCGCAGAGCCGCACGTGGAAGCCCAGGTCGGCCTCCACCTTCGCCGCGAAGTCCTCCCCCGCGCCGGCGAGCTCGTCGACCGCCGCGCGCAACGCGGCCACCGCCGCCGAGCGGTCCGGCCGCGCGATGATCTCCGTGACGGCCAACCCCTCGAGCGCGGCCCGCACCCGGAACAGGCCCCGGATCTCCTCGGCCGACAGGGTGTTCACGCGGAGCATCCCGCGGTGGCCCGCGGTCACCAGGCCCTCCTGCTGGAGGTGCCGCAACGCCTCGCGCACGGTCCCCCGGCTCACCCCGAGCCGGCCCGCGAGCTCGACCTCGCCCAGGTGGTCCCCCGGCCGGTACGCCCCGGAGGTGATCGCCGAGCGCAGCGCCCTCAACACGCGCTCACGCAACGTGCTGCGGTCGATGTTCGGCAACGGCTCGACGGACACGGGACTCCCTCCGACTGTCGACAGACTACCTGCCGACAACGGCAGGTCCGGGGCGCGACCCGGCCGACTCACCCACGGCGGGCGGTGCCGATCCGCGCCGAGACGCCGACGGTCGACCCCAGCACGCCCCGCCGGGGTGGTCGAGGTGCAGGAGTGGCCGATGTCCGCGGTGGACGACCTGAGTGAGCTCGTCGAGCGCGCGGGGGCGGCGGAACGGGCCGCGCTCTCGTCGAAGTGGAAGGAGCGTCCGGAGGTCGACGCCCTGAGGTCGAGAGTCGGGCGGGTCCTCGCCGAACACCGGGCGGCCGAGCGGCGGTCGACCGGGGGCGACGGGCTCGACCCCAGGCGGGCGGCCCTGCGCGAGGCGTTCCTGGAGGGCTCCGACCTGGACGGCCCCGCCGTCGACAGCACCGGCCTCGACGGCGCCGACCCGCCTGCGGACGGGTCGTCCGAGAGCGCGGGACCCGTCTCCCACGACGACGCCGCCCGGGCCGAACGCGACGCGGTCGCCGCGGTGGGCGTCGCGCGGCTGGCCCTGCTCGAGGCCCACCTCGCCGTCCTCGACGCCCGGCTCGCCCGCATCGACGCCGGCGAGGACGAACCCGGCGCCGCGGCCGTCGACGGCCACCTCCCGCTGCAAGGGCGCAACGCGGTCAGCCGGCACGGGCCCGCGCTGGCCCACGGCCTGCGCGGAGAGATCGCCTACATCCTGCGTCGCCGCCCGCGCACCGCCGTCAAGAGCCTGGCGGTGAGCCTGGCCCTGGGCCTGCTCTACCTCGGCTTCATCCGCGTCTTCGAGTGGGACAGGGACCAGAGGTGGTTGCCCTACCTGGGGCTCTGGGTGATCTCGGTGATGCTGGGCGGGGCGGTGTGCATCAACGCGATGTGCTTCGACGCCCTGCGGGTCCGGGCCGCCCTCGAGGGCGGCTCCCGGCTCTGGCACCTGCTGGTGATCAAGAACCTCGCCGTCGCGGCGCTCATCGCCCCGATCGGGTTCCTGCTCAGCGGCCTGCTCGCCTGGCGGGCCGGTGACGCCGGCGCGATCGTCAAGGCCTGCGCGCTGGTCGTCTGCTTCATCCTGCTCTGGCTCGGGGTCGGCAACGTCCTGTCGGTGCTGCTGCCCGTGCGCGACGAGCCGATCCTGAGACGCAAGCAGTCCGGGAGCCTGAAGCAGTTCGCCATCGCGTTCGTGGTCGCCTACGCGATCGGCTACCTGGTCAACCTGATGCTGCTGTGGCGCATCCTCGCCGCGCAGGGGCTGGCCCAGCGGCTCGGTGGGTGGGTGATCCCGATCCTGCTCATCGTGCTGAGCAGCCTCGCCATGTGGTTCCTGCTGACCGTCTTCGCGGTCGCCCTGTCCCAGCAGCCGAAGATCCGCCGCGCCCTGCTGCGGGAGATCGCCGAGCAGACCGCGAACGCCGAGGCCCGGCCCGCGGCCGAGGCCCGTCAGGCGGCCTGAGCACATCCCGGGAACCGGGTGGGCGCGCTAGCGTTCCTGCGACCCCGCACCACCCACCCGAGGAGCAGCCGGTGACCACCACCACCGAACTGCGGACCCGGCTCGTCGACCGGCTCGCCTGGTCCCGCGACGCCTCGCACTTCGCACTCGTCCCGCAGGCCGTGGCGGTGCCCGCCGACGCGGCCGCCGTCGGCTCGTTGTTCGCCGACGCCGCGCTGACCGGCGTCCCGCTGACCTTCCGGTCGGGCGGCACGAGCCTGTCCGGGCAGGCCGGGACCGAGGGGATCCTCGTCGACACCCGCCGGCACTTCCGCGGCATCGAGGTGCTCGACGACGGCGCCCGGGTGCGCACGGGGCCCGGCGCCACCGTCCGGCAGGTCAACGCCCGGCTCGTCCCCCACGGCCGCAAGATCGGCCCGGACCCGGCGAGCGAGTCCGCCTGCACCCTGGGCGGGGTCGTGGCCAACAACTCCAGCGGCATGGCCTGCGGCACCACGGCCAACAGCTACGCCACCCTGGACTCGCTGGTCCTGGTGCTGCCGTCGGGCACCGTCCTGGACACCGCGGCGCCCGACGCCGACGACCGGCTGCGCGCCCTCGAGCCCGAGCTGCACGCGGGGCTGGCCCGGCTCCGCGACCGGGTCCGGGACGACCCGGCCCTGCGCGCCCGCGTCGAGCAGCAGTTCTCGATGAAGAACACCATGGGCTACGGGCTGAACTCGCTGCTCGACCACACGCGCCCGGCGGACGTGCTGGCCCATCTCGTGGTGGGCAGCGAGGGCACGCTGGCGTTCATCGCGTCGATCGTGCTGCGCACCGTGCCGCTGCTCCCGCACGCCCGCACCGGGCTGCTGGTCTTCTCGGACCTCGCCGGCGCGACGGGCGCGCTGCCGGAGATCGTGGCCACCGGGGCGACCACCGTCGAGCTGCTCGACGCGACCTCGCTGCGGGTCGGGCAGACCGACCCCCGGGCGGACGCGGCGCTGCGGGCGCTGGAGGTCGACCGGCACGCGGCGCTGCTCGTCGAGTACCAGGCCGCGACCGCGCAGGAGGCCGACGAGCTGGCCGGCGCCGCCACCGGTGTGCTCGGCACGCTGCCGGTGTCCGGGCCGCGCACCCTGGCCGCCGACCCGGCCGCGCGGGCCGCGCTGTGGCACATCCGCAAGGGCCTCTACGCCACCGTCGCGGGCGCCCGCCCGACCGGCACCACGGCGCTGCTGGAGGACGTGGTCGTCCCGGTGCCGGCGCTGCTGCCCACGTGCGAGGCGCTGAGCCGGCTGTTCGACAAGCACGAGTACGACCACGCCGTCATCTTCGGGCACGCCAAGGACGGCAACATCCACTTCATGCTGACCGAGCGGCTCGGCGGCGACGTCCCGCTGGACCGCTTCGCCCGGTTCACCGACGACATGGTCGACCTGGTCCTCGGGCACGGCGGCTCGCTCAAGGCCGAGCACGGCACCGGTCGGATGATGGCCCCGTTCGTCCGCCGGCAGTACGGCGACGAGCTCTACGAGGTGATGCGCGAGATCAAGCGGCTGTGCGACCCGCGCGGCGTGCTCAACCCGGGCGTGCTGATCGACGAGGACCCCGAGGGGCACCTGCGGCACCTCAAGAGCGCCCCGGCCGTCGAGCAGGAGGTCGACCGCTGCGTGGAGTGCGGGTTCTGCGAGCCCGTGTGCCCGAGCCGGGACCTGACGACCACCCCGCGACAGCGGATCGTGCTGCGCCGCGAGATGCAGCGGGCCCGCGAGACCGGCGACACGGCGCTCCTGGCCGAGCTGGAGCGGGACTACGAGTACGACGCCATCGACACCTGTGCCGCGGACGGGATGTGCCAGACCGCCTGTCCCGTCCTGATCAACACCGGTGACCTGGTGAAACGGCTGCGCGCGGAGCAGGTGGGCCCGCTCGCGCAGCGGGGCTGGGTCGTCGCGGCGAAGCACTGGGCGGGCACGACCCGCGCCGCGGCCACCGCCCTGACCGCCGCCGACGCCCTCCCGGACCGGCTCGTCGCCGGCACGACCGCACTCGGCCGGCGGGTCGTCGACCCGGAGGTCCTGCCCGCCTGGTCCCCCGAGCTGCCCCGCGGCGGCAGGCCCCGGTCCGACACGGGCCGCCCGGACGCGGACGCCGTGCTGTTCGCCTCCTGCACCGGCACCATGTTCGGCCCCGCCGGCGGCGGACGTTCCGGGGAGCAGGGCGCCGCCGCGGCGTTCGAGCGGCTCTGCGCCCGCGCCGGGGTCGTCCTCACCCGGCCCGCCGGGGTGGCCTCGCTGTGCTGCGGCACGCCGTGGAAGTCGAAGGGCCTCACCGACGGGTACGCCGAGATGGCCCGCCGGGTGCTGCCGGCGCTGTGGGAGGCGACCCGCGGCGGCGAGCTTCCCGTCGTCGGCGACGCGTCCTCCTGCACCGAGGGCCTCCGCGGTCTGGTCGCCGACGCCGAGGACGAGCGGTACTCCGCGATCCGGGTGGTCGACGCCGTCGCCTACACCGCCGAGCAGCTGCTCCACCGGCTGACGATCACCCCGCTCGACTCGCTCGCCCTGCACCCCACCTGCTCGGCGGTCCGGATGGGGCTCGACGGCCCGCTGCGCACGGTCGCCGCGGCCGTCGCCCGCTCGGTCACGGTCCCCGCCACCTGGGGCTGCTGCGGGTTCGCCGGCGACCGCGGGCTGCTCCACCCGGAGCTGACGGCCGCGGCCACCGCGCCGCAGGCCGCCGAGCTCGCCGGCCGGACGTTCGACGCCCACGCCTCCTGCAACCGGACCTGCGAGCTCGGGATGACCCGCGCCACCGGACGGCCCTACGAGCACGTGCTCGAGGTGCTCGACCGGGTCAGCGCGGGGCCGGGTCCAGCAGGGCCATGAGGCGCTCCCCCGCCGCCTCCGGCAACCGGCGCCGGCTGCGGAGGTGCCGGAAGACGGGCGCGAGGAGGTCGTCGGCGAGCAGCGCCGCCCGCGGCAGCGGGCGGTCGAGCGGGCGCACGACGACGGCGGCGTGCCAGCCGCCGTCCGCGCGGGGCTCGGCGTCGGCGGTGAACTCGACGAGCGCGACGACACCTCCGCCCGGCCCGGTTCGGTAGACCGCCGCCCGCTCCCCGGCGCGGGTGGACCGCAGGCAGCACGGCGCGGCGGGCGGGTCGCTCAGCTCGTCGGCGTTCCACAGCAGGACGGAGCTCGGGACGGCGGTGCGCACTCCGCGGTGCTACCCGCGCTGCCGCTCGAGATCCTCCTTCAGCGCCTCCAACCGGTCCCGCCACCAGGCCCTGACCTTCTCCGCCGCGGCGGCGTCGGGCAGCCGGGAGTGCTCGACGGCGACGACGCAGCGGCCCGGGTCCTTGGCGTCGATCGTGATCGCGACCCGTCCGCCGGGCTCCTCGACGTGGTCGAAACGCGCCCGCCTCGGCCGCGTGGCGGTGCGCTCGCGCAGCTCGGCGCCCAGCCACGCGCGGCGCGGCTCCTCCGCGACGACGGCGTCGAACACCGCCTCGACGGGCACGGCGACCGTGCGGGAGGCCGTGACCGTGAAGCCGTCGTCCTTCTGCCCCACGACCTTGCCGCCGCGGGCCCGCTCATAGCTGGTGGTGACGGCCTGCGCGGCCCACACCAGCGGCCCGATGCCCAGCAGGTCCGCCACGAACCGGGAGATCTCGCGGTGCGGGCGCCCGGCCATGCCCTCGGCGTCGAGCAGGTCGAACCACTCCTCCCAGCCGCGGCCGGTGCGCTCCCGGATCGCGGCGTCGGAGGTGACCAGGACCGGGGCGGGGCCCGGCTCCGGGGCGGCCAGCAGCCTCGCGCGGGCGGCGGTGTAGCTCTCCCCGGTCTTCGCCATGCGGGCCCGCACGAGCCTCTTGAAGGAACGGTGCTCGGTCATCTCGCGTCCTCTCCGCGGCGGCGACCCACGATCCACGCTCGTGCGATCCCCGCCGGAGAAGGCGTGGTGCGACCGGCACCCCGAGGGCCCGCGCCCCCTTTGCCCCCGCTGGCCGGTGGCGTGGACACCGGATCCGGAGGTTGGGCGCAGGACGGCGCCCGTGGCGGGGACGCTAGCAGGGGCCGGGACGTGGAGGGAAGGACCGGGCGGCGTCGGCGAAGCGGCGGGAGAGCTGTGCGAAGGCCGCCCTCAGCTCCGCCGGCCCGACGACCTCGATCTCGGCGTCGAACCGGCCGATACTGGCCGCCAGCCCCACCCACGACCAGGCCCCGAGGACGAGCCGGCAGCGGTCCGGGCCGAGCTCCTCGACGATCCCGTCGCCCGCGAACGGCGACACCTCGGCCGCGGGCCGCGCGAGGACGACCTCGCCGCGGCAGGGCCAGGTGCCGGAGCCGGTCGAGCCCCGGAACCGGTCGGCCACGAAGGCCGCGACGTCGCCGCCGGGCACCTCGCGCGGCACGAACCGCGGGCCCGTCGGGGTGCGCGGGGTGATCCGGTCGGCGCGGAAGGTCCGCCAGTCGCCGCGCTCGAGGTCCCAGGCCACGAGGTACCACCGGCCGCCCCGCGTGAGGAGGTGGTGAGGCTCCACCCGCCGCGGCGGTTCGTCGCCCGTCCCGTAGGCGAACCGCACCACCTCGCGGGCGCGCACGGCCGCGCCGAGCGCCACGAGCACGGCACCGTCCACCGGGGGCCGCGAGCCGACGGCGGTGACCTCCAGCGCGTCGATCCGGTGCCGCAGGCGCGCGGGCATCACCTGGCGGACGGTGGTCAGGGCGCGTGCCGCGGCCTCGCCGATCCCGGCGCCCGAGGTGGCCGCGGTCTGCAGCGCCACGGCGAGGGCGACGGCCTGGTCGTCGTCGAACAGCAGGGGTGGCAGGTCGGTGCCCGGGGCGAGCCGGTACCCGCCGTCGGGCCCCTTGATCGCCCGGACCGGGTAGCCGAGCTCCCGGAGCCGGTCCACGTCCCGGCGCACGGTGCGCGGACTGACCTGCAGCCGCTCGGCGAGCAGCGACCCCGGCCAGTCCCGCCGCGCCTGCAGGAGGGAGAGCAGAGACAGCAGTCTCGCCGAGGTGTGACGCACGGCCCCGATGATGCCCCGAGAAGAGGCCGGTACCTGACCTCTTCTGTCGAGAGGCTGGGCTCGCACCCACCGAGAGGACACACCATGACCGAGCAGACCCTCACCGTCGACCCCGAGCGCACCGCCCTCCTCGCGGAGCTCGCCACCGCCCGCGCCGCCCTGGTCGCGACCACCCGAGGCTTGACCGACGAGCAGGCCGGCGCGCGCCCCACCGCCAGTACGCTGTGCCTGGGCGGGTTGATCAAGCACGTGGCATCCGTCGAGGAGGGGTGGATGCGGTTCGTCGTCGAGGGCCCGTCGGCCATGTCCTACGACCTGCCCGAGGGCGTGAGCTGGGCGGACTTCGCGGCCGGTACCGCCCGCGAGTACCCGCAGTGGGCGATCGACCATCAGAACGAGTTCCGGATGCTGCCCGGCGACACCCTCGCCGGGGTCGTCGCGCGCTACGAGCAGGTCGCGGCCCGCAGCGAGGAGGTCGTCGCGGCGCTCCCCGACCTGTCCGCGACGCACCCGCTGCCCGAGGCGCCGTGGAACGAGCCCGGCGGCGTGCGCAGCGCGCGCCAGGTGCTGGTGCACGTGATCGCCGAGACCGCCCAGCACGCCGGGCACGCGGACATCCTCCGCGAGTCGATCGACGGCCGCACCGCGAGCTGACATCACTGTGCCCGTGACCCGCCTCGGCGCCCGTGCGCTCAACCGCGCGACGCTCGCCCGCCAGCTCCTGCTCGACCGAGCGGATCTCCCGATCCTCGCGGCCGTCGCGCACCTGTGCGGCCTGCAGGCCCAGGAACCGCAGGAGCCGTTCGCAGGACTCTGGTCGCGGCTGCGGGCGTTCGACCCGGAGGTGCTGTCGGGCCTGCTCGTCGACCGGCGGGTCGTCCGGACCACGTTGATGCGGCGCACCATCCACCTCGTCACCGCGGAGGACGCGCTGGCCTGGCGGGCGCGACACCACGCGATGCTCCGCCAGCGGATGCTCGGGGTGTACCGGCGCGACCTCGACGGGGTGGACCTCGACGAGGTCGCGGCGGCGGCCGCGGAGGTGATGGCCGACGGCACGCCGCGCACCATGCCGGAGCTCGGGCGCGTGCTGGCCGAGCGCTGGCCTTCGGCCGGGCCGCGACCGCTGGGCGAGGCGGCGGTGGCCGCGCTGGTCCCGATGGTGCAGCTCCCGCCGCGCGGGGTGTGGCGACGAACCGCGGGCGCGCAGAACCTCCCGATGGCCGCCTGGCTCGGCCGCGACTGCGACCCGCCCGCGCCGGACGGGACGGACCCCGTCGGGCGGGACCTGGTCCGTCGCTACCTCGCCGCGTTCGGCCCGGCCGCCACCGCGGACCTGCGCGCCTGGTCCGGGCTCGCCGGGCTGCCCGGCGCGGTCGCCGCGGTCCGGGACGAGCTGGTCTCCTTCCGGGACGAGCGCGGCCGTGAGCTGCTCGACCTGCCGGACGCGCCTCGTCCCGACCCCGACACCCCGGCCCCGGTGCGGTTCCTCCCGGCCTTCGACAACGCGCTGCTCGGCTACGACGACCGCAGCCGCATCGTCGACGCGGACCACCGCGGCCTGTCCGTGGCGGGCGAGCGCGCCGTCCTCGTCGACGGCCGCGTCGCCGGCCTGTGGACCGTCGACGACGGCACGGTGACCGTCACTCCCCTGCGGCGGTTCTCCCGGGCCGACCGGGCCGCGGTCGCCGAGGAGGGACGGGCGCTGGCCGGCTTCCTGTCCGCCGGCGACCACCATCGCGTGCGGGTGGCGGCCTCGCGCCGGTGATCCCGTGCTCAGTAGGCGCGGCCGAGCAGCACGGTGTGCCGGGCGGGCTCCCCGGTGACGAGGCAGGTGGGGGCGGGCGGCTCGGCGTCGACCAGGCAGCGGATCGTGGCGCCGGTCCGCTCGCCGAGCACCCGTTCCGACTCCTCGGCGCCGGACCAGGCGGCGAGGAACAGCCCGCCCTCCCCGACCCGCGCCGTGAACTCGTCGAGGTCGGTGACCGGGTGGGTGTGCTCCTCCCGGAACGTGCGCGACGCGGCGAGCAGCCCGTCCTGGATCTCGTCGAGCAGAGCGACCGCGGCCCGCGCCGCGCCGTCGAGCGGGGCCGAGGTCTTGCTGCGGTCGTCGCGGCGGACCAGGGTGGCCCGCCCCGAGACGAGCTCCCGCGCGCCCAGCTCGATCCGGACCGGGACGCCCTTCAGCTCCCAGTCGACCGAGCGGCGCCCGAACGACGTGTGGGTACGGGCGTCGAGGTGGGCGCGGACCCCCGCGCCACGCAGATCCGCCTCGAGACGCGCGGCCGCCGCGGCGACCTCGGCCTCCTCGTCGAGCTGCAGGACCACCACCTGGTGCGGCGCGATCGCCGGCGGCAGCCGCAGCCCGTGGTCGTCGCCGTGGACCATGATCACCCCGCCGATCATGCGGGTCGACGTGCCCCAGGACGTGGTGGCGGCGTGCCGGTGCTCCCCCTCGGCGTCGGAGAACCGGATGTCGAAGGCGCGGGCGAAGTTGTGGCCCAGATCGTGGCTGGTCCCCATCTGCAGCGCCTTGCCGTCGCGCATCAGCGCCTCGCAGGTGTAGGTGTGCTCGGCCCCGGCGAACCGTTCGCCCGGCGACTTCTCGCCGGTCACCACGGAGATCGCGAGCGTCTCCTCCATGAACCGCCGGTAGACCTCGAGCATGCGCCGGGTCTCCTCGACCGCCTCCTCCCGGGTGGCGTGCGCGGTGTGCCCCTCCTGCCAGAGGAACTCGGTGGTGCGCAGGAACAGTCGTGGGCGCAGCTCCCAGCGCACCACGCTGTTCCAGAGGTTGAGCATCAGCGGCAGGTCCCGGTGGGACTGCACCCACCGGGCGAAGTAGTGGTTGACGACCGTCTCGGACGTCGGGCGCACCGCCAGCGGCTCGGCGAGCTCCTCCCCGCCGCCGTGGGTGACCACGGCCAGCTCCGGAGAGAAGCCGTCGACGTGCTCCTGCTCCTTCTCGAGGAAGCTCATCGGGATGAACATCGGGAACGCGGCGTTCACGGCACCGGTCGCCTTGATCCGCCGGTCCATGTCGGCCTGCATGAGCTCCCAGATCGCGTAGCCCCACGGTCGGACGACCATGCTCCCGCGCACCGGGCCGGTCTCGGCCAGTTCGGCGCGAGCGACGACGTCCTGGTACCAGGCGGGGAAGTTCGCCGCCTGCGGGGTGAGCACTGCCTTGGCCACGGTCCGGTCTTCCGCTGCGGGTGTGCCTGCGGCACACCGGGAATCATGAGCTGACAGCGGGAACGCTAGCCGGGTGCGGCAATCGGTTATCCCGGACGAATGCGTTATCGGGGACGGCCGGGCACGGTACGGTCGGCCGATGCTGGCGCGAGCGTGGGGAATGGGCCGGTCCCTGGCGATGTACCACGGCATCCCCGGCCGGCACCGGCGGATGGTGCGGTTCTACCGGCAGTTCCTCGGCCCCGGCGACCTCGCGCTCGACGTCGGCGCGCACGTGGGCAGCCGGGTGCGGGCGTGGCGGCGGATCGGCGCCCGGGTGATCGCGGTCGAGCCGCAGCCGGACTGTGTGCGGGTGCTACGCCTGTTCTTCGGCCGCGATCGCGGCGTGACGATCCTGCCCGGCGCGGTCGGCGCCGAGTCGGGGCGCGCGCGGATCGGCGTGTCCACCCGGACCCCGACGGTCTCGTCGATGTCGCCGGACTGGATCCGGACCGTCTCCGCCGACAGCGGGTTCTCCTGGGTGCGGTGGGACCACGAGGTCGAGGTCGACGTCGTGACCCTCGACGACCTCGTCGCCGCGCACGGCACCCCGGCCTTCTGCAAGATCGACGTCGAGGGCTTCGAGGCCGAGGCGCTGGCCGGGCTCCACACGCCGGTGCGGGCGCTGTCGTTCGAGTACCTGCCGCCCGCGCACGACGCCGCACTGGCCGCCCTCGACCTCGTGGCGGACCTCGGGTCCTACACCTACAACTACTCCCCCGTCGAGACCCTGCGGTTCGCGAGCGACCGCTGGCTCACGGCCGACGAGCTGGTGCGGCTGCTGGAGCGGTACCGCCCGCTCGGCCGCTCCGGCGACGTCTACGCGCGGCTGTCCGCCCCCGCTTCCTGACGCGGCGGGGGCACCGGCACCCAGCCGACGTACTTGCCGGTGCGGCCGTCGCCGGAGGAGCGGCCGCGCAGGCGCCGCCCGATCCAGGGCAGGACGTGCTCGCGGTAGTACCGCAGCTCCGCCGTCAGCCGGCGGTTCCGGGGCGAGTCGGTGCGCACCTCCTGCACCGCCGCGCCCTCGCCGAGCGCCGCCAGGACCAGCGCGGCGACGCGCCGGTGGCCCTCGGCGTTGAGGTGGAGGCGGTCGGGCGACCAGTACTCCGGCCGGCGGATCTCGGTGTCGTGGAAGACGTCGACGAGCTCGACGCCGTGCGCCGCGGCGATCTCCGCCACGCGGGTGGTGAGGAGCTCGGCCCGGGCGTGCACGGCCCGCCCGAACGGCAGCTGCGACGAGGGGTCGGCGCCGCTGAGCAGGACGAGCCGCACGCCGGCATCGGTGCACCGCTGCACGGCCCGCTCCGTCAGCGCGGCCAGCCGCTCGACGTCCGCCCGCGGGCGCAGCATGTCGTTGCCGCCGCCGTTGAGGGTCATCAGCGTGGGCGCGGGGTCGAGGGCCAGCGCGGCGTCGAGCTGCTCGGTGACGACGGGTTCGAGCAGGCGCCCGCGGATCGCGAGGTTGGCGTACCGGACGCCCTCGGGCCGGGTGGCCGCGAGCCCCGCCGCCACCCGGTCGGCCCATCCCCTGGTCGTCCCGTCGGGCTGCTCGTCCCCGACGCCCTCCGTGAAGCTGTCCCCGATCGCCACGTACCGCACGCGGCCATTGTCCCCGCGGCCCGATCGGCCCCTCGACACCCTCGCTGAGCGAACGTTCGTGAAGTAGGGTCGACAGCGGTGATCACCGGCGATCAGAGGAGTGGTACGGAATGGCGGTCAAGCTCCGGCACGGCGTCTTCATGGCCCCCTTCCACCGGACGGACGAGAACCCGACCCTGCTCTTCCGGCAGGACCTGAAGCTGATGGAGCTGCTCGACGACCTCGGCTTCCAGGAGGCCTGGATCGGCGAGCACCACTCGGCGGGCATGGAGACCATCGCGTCCCCGGAGCTGTTCATCGCGGCGGCGGCCGAGCGCACGCGGCACCTGCGGCTGGGCACCGGGGTGGTGTCGCTGCCGTACCACAACCCGCTCATGGTGGCCGACCGGATCGTGCAGCTCGACCACATGACGCAGGGCCGCGTGATGTTCGGCGCCGGGCCCGGCCTGCTGGCGTCGGACGCGCTCATGCTGGGCATCGACCCGGCGGTCCAGCGCGACCGGATGGCCGAGGCGCTCGACGTGATCCTCCGGCTGTTCCGCGGCGAGGTCGTGACCGAGCGGACCGACTGGTACGAGCTGGTCGAGGCGCGCCTGCACCTCCCGCCCTACTCCGACCCGCACCCCGAGGTGTGCGTGGCCAGCGCCGTGACCCCGTCGGGCGGCCGCCTGGCCGGCCGGTACGACCTCGGCATGTTGTGCGTCGCGGCGGGCGAGAACGCCGGGTTCGACGCCCTCGACGTCAACTGGCGGGTGGCGAACGAGGTCGCCGCCGAGCACGGCCGCACGATGGACCCGAGCCGGTTGCGGCTCGTCGTCGGGATGCACCTCGCGGAGACCCGCGAGGAGGCGATGGCGCAGGCCCGGCACGGCCTGCAGGCCCAGGTCGACTACCTGAACAACAACATGCCGCGGATCTTCGTCCCCGACGGCGTCGACCTCGTGGAGTGGTACGCGGAGCAGGGGGCGGGCGTGATCGGCACGCCGGACGACGCGATCGCCCGGATCGAGCGCCTGCAGCAGAAGATGCCGGGCTTCGGCGCCCTGCTCCTCAACGCCCACGACTGGGCCACGTGGGAGAACACGAAGCGCTCCTACGAGCTCTACGCCCGGTACGTCATCCCGCACTTCGAGCGGTCGAACGCGCCCCGGCAGGCCTCCTACCGGTGGGTCACGGAGCACCAGTCCGAGCTCACGGAGAAGCGCACCGCCGCGGCCCGGGCGATGTTCGACAAGCACGAGGCGGAGTGGGCCGCGAAGCGGTCGGACGAGCCGTCGGGCAACGGGGCGCGACCGGCGGCGGGGCGGGAGTCCGCCTTCGGCTGATCGCCTCTCGACGGACGGGCACGTCCCCCGATCACCCGATCCCCGGGTCATCCCGGGGCCCGGTCGGCCGGTCGATCCCGGCGGCGTCCCCTTCGGACGACCCTGTGGATCACCGCACCACACCGACCGGAAGAGGGAACCATGACCACCGCCGTCCGCACCCCGCCGTCCAGCCCGGCCCCCGCCGCCGGCCCGCCGCCCGACCGCCGGGCGATCCGCCGGATCAACCTCGCCAGCATGGCCGGCACCACGATCGAGTACTACGACTACTTCATCTACGGCACGGCCGCCGCGCTCGTCTTCGACAAGGTGTTCTTCCCGAGCATGGGCGGCGTCACCGGCGCGATCGCGGCGTTCGGGACCTTCGCCGTGGCGTTCGTGTTCCGGCCCGTGGGGTCCATCCTGTTCGGTCACATCGGCGACCGGCTCGGCCGCAAGCGCACGCTGATCCTCACGCTGATGATGATGGGCCTGTGCACCGTCGCGGTCGGGCTGTTGCCCGGGGCGGCGACGATCGGGATCGCCGCGCCGATCCTGCTGGTCGCCCTCCGCGCCGTGCAAGGCCTCGCCGTCGGCGGGGAGTGGGCCGGTGCCGCCCTGTTCGCGTCCGAGAACGCCCCGGACGGGCGGCGCGGCCGGTTCGCCCTCTACCCGCAGGTCGGCGCCACCGTCGCCTTCGCGCTCGCCGCGGGCACCTTCCTCGTCGTCGACCTGGGGATCGGCGAGACGAGCGCGGCCTTCCTCAGCTGGGGCTGGCGGGTGCCGTTCGTGCTCAGCGCGCTGCTGATCGGGGTCGGGCTGTACGTGCGCCTCCACACCGAGGAGACGCCGGTCTTCACCGCCGCCGCCCGCACACCCCGCCGCCGCGGGGTGCCGTTCCTCGAGGTGTGGCGACGCCAGCCCCGGACGATGCTGCTGGCGACCGGCCTGACGACCGGGATCTTCGCCGTCATGTCCATCGCCTCGGTCTACCTGACGAGCTACGCGACGAGCGCCCTCGGGATGAGCACGGCGGGCATCCTCGTGATCGACATCATCGGGGGGATCGCCACGGTCGCGATCACCGCCACCGCCGCCGTCCTCTCCGATCGGTTCGGACGGCGTCCGCTCGTCCTGGCGGGATGCATCGCGCTGGCCGTGTGGTCGCTGGTGCTCTTCCCGCTCATCGACACCCGCTCGCCCCTCGCGATCGGCACCGGCATCGTCGTCCTGCTCGGCCTGATCGGCCTGGCCTACGGTCCGCTCGGCGCCTACCTGCCCGAGATGTTCTCCACCCGGCACCGCTACACCGGCGCCGGCCTGAGCTACAACCTGGGCGGGGTCCTCGGTGGAGCGGGCATCCTGCTGGCCGCCGCCCCGCTGGCCGCCTCCGGCTGGGGCCCGATCGCCCTCGGGGTCTGCACGGCGGCGCTGGTGCTGATCTCCGTCGGCTGCCTGTGGGTCCTCCCGGAGACGCGCGACACCTCGCTCACCGACGTGTGAGACGCACCCGCCACGAGGTCCCGGCCGGAAGGGCCGGGACCTCGTGCGCGGCCGGGATCATCCGACCGGGTACCCGGTGCCGGGCAGCAGCGGCAGGCCGTAGAGCGCGCTCGCGTTGCCACCGAGGATCCGGCCGAACCGGTCGTGGTCCCGCCGGACCGACAGCGGGAAGGACTCCGGCTCGTCGAAGTCCCAGTGCGGGTAGTCGGAGGAGAACATCAGCTTGTCGGCCATGCCGGAGGACTCGAAGAGGGTGAGGACGTCGTCGAACCAGCGGGGGTTCTCCGGCTCCTCCATCGGCTGCGTGGTGAACCAGAGGTGGTCGCGGATGTACTCCGACGGCTTGCGCTGCAACGAGACCTCGCGCGGCATCATCCGGTGGGCGTGGTCCATCCGCCACGCCAGCGGGACCACCCAGGACCAGCCGAGCTCGACCATCGCGACCTTGAGCCCCGGGAAGCGGTCGAACGTACCCTCGAAGACCAGGCTGGCGATCACCGGGAAGTTCAGCCCGGCGAAGTCGCAGTGCTCCTCGAAGTAGAAGTTCGCGGGACCCGACGGCGTGATCCGCCGGCCGGAGAGCACATGGAAACCGACCGGCAGCCCGTAGTGCTCGCAGGCCTCCAGCACCGGCCAGTACTTGCGGTGCCCGATGCCCCGCTCGTTGTCCGGGGCGAGCATCACCTGCACCCAGCGGTCGCCCGCGGGCCCCTCCTTGCGCCGCACGATCTCCTCGACGGCCAGGTCCGGGATCTCGTACGGCAGGTTGATCGAGCCGTACCAGCGCGGGTCGTCGGCGAACCACACCTCCTCGCGGTAGGTGTTCAGCGCGGTGCAGAAGGCGGCGCAGAACTCCGCGGGCACCCGCATCCCGCCGCTGAGCGGGAAGCCGCCGATGTCGTTGAGCACGGCGGCGCTCATGTCGTAGGGGTCGAGCAGCTGTTCGCGCGCGAAGGCCGGGTCGATGCCGGGCGCCCCTCCGCCTGGCGGCACGGCGTCCCACCGGCTGGCGAACTCCCGGTGCCGGGGGCGGTCGCCGCCGGGCGCGCCCGCCCGCAGGCCGGTGTGGACGAGGTAGTCCTGCCAGCGCTGCGGCAGGTGCCGCAGCACCCCCGGGATCGCCGGGTTCATCGACGGGTGGACGTCCGCATCGATGATCCCGAGCTTCGCACCGGCCCGGACCGGGGCCTCGACGGTGGCCTCGAGCGTCATGCCGTCCCTCCCCGGACGTCGGCGGACGGGACGGGCCCGACCAGCGACCGGTCGATCTCCTTGATTGACGTGGCGCCGACCAGCGACATCGCCCGGATGATCTCGTTGTGCAGCAGCTCGAGGACCCGGTCGACGCCGGCCTCGCCACCCGCCGCCAGGGCGAACATGTAGGGCCGCCCGACGAGCACGGCGCGGGCGCCGAGCGCGAGCGCGCGGACCACGTCCGTCCCCCGCCGGACCCCGCTGTCGAGCAGGACCTCGAGCCGGCCGGCGGCCGCGTCGACGACCTCGGCGAGCACGTCGATCGTCGCCGGGGCACCGTCCAGGTTGCGGCCGCCGTGGTTGGACACCACCACGCCGTCGACGCCGAGATCGGCCATCTCGCGGACCTCGTCGCCGCGCAGCACCCCCTTGACCACCAGGGCGCCCGACCAGCGCTCCCGCAGCCGGCGGATCTCCCCCGCGCTCACGGACCGGCTGTGCATGATCGCGTCCGTGAAGTTGTCGTAGGCCCGCTTGGCGGCGAAGAGGTCCAGGCCCGCGCCTCCGGTGCCGAACAGGAAGTCCCGCGACCAGCGCGGATGGGCCAACCCGGCCAGCGCGAGCCGCGGCGACGGGGCCACCGGCAGCGTGACGCCGTTGCGCAGGTCCTTCTCCCGGTAGGGCTTGATCGGCGTGTCGATCGTGACGCACAACGTCCGGTAGCCGGCTGCCGCGACCCGGTCGACGAGCTCGTCGTTCTGCGCCTGGTCCGGCTTGAGGTAGAGCTGGTACCACAGTGGACCGCCCGCCGAGCGGATCACGACCTCCGGCCGCTCCCCCGAACCACCCGGGACGGCGTAGATCGTGCCGGCCCGCCCCGCGGCGCGCGCCACGGCCGGCTCGGCGTCGCTGTGGCACATGCGCGCGAAGCTGCACGGCGCGAGCAGCAACGGCATGGACACCGGATCGCCCAGCACCGTCGTGGTCGTGTCGACGTGCGCCACGTCGACCAGCGCCCGCGGCCGCAGCGGGATGCGCTCGAAGGACTCGGTGTTCCACCGCAGGGTGTGCTCGTCCCCCGCACCGCCGTCGACGACGTCGAACACGGCCTTCGGCATCCGCCTGCGGGCGGCGCGGCGCAGGTCCGCCACGCTGTGGGCCCGGGTCATCCTCATCCGCGACGGTCCCCCTTCCGGGCGGGCGACGGTGCCCGCTCCGCAACCGTGCCCCGCACGGGTGTCGATCGACTACGGCGGTCGTGCCGAAGTGCGGTCCGCCGCGGTTGTGCGACCCGACAAAATCCCGGCCTACGACGCCACGGACGCGCCGCCGCGCGACCCGTGCAGCCGGTCCCAGGCCAGGGCCCACCACACCTGGGCCAGGTCGTCGTAGTCGCGCAGCGAGCAGCCGGTGATCGACTCGAAGCGCGTGAGCCGGTACCGGACGGTGTTGGTGTGCAGGAAGAGCTGCTGCCGGGTCGCCTCGAGCCGGCTGCCGTTGCGCAGGTAGCGCTCGACGGTCTCCAGGATCGCCGCGCCCGAGGCGCCGAACCGCTCGAAGGGCTTCACGAAGCGGTCGTGCATGAGCTCGCCCAGGTCGTGGTCCGCGACGACGGCGGGGTGCAGGCCGAGGTCCGCCACGCTCACCACCTCGGTGCGGCCCAGCGCCAGCGCCGTCTCCAGGGCGCGCGTGGCCAGCCGGAACACCGCGGGCAGCTCGTGCAGCGGGACGGGCGGCGACACCCCGACGGCGGTCGGCGGCGGCTCGGCCGGGAGCACCGCGACGAACCCGCAGAGGTCGCCGTCGACCACCGTCATCATCCCGTTGCGGCGCTCCGCCGTGGCGGCCACGCGCAGGTAGCGCTCCATGAGCCGCAACGAGTCCGGGCCCGGTGCCGGGCGGGCCCGGAAGGCGCGGTACTCCCGGTCGCGGTCCAGGCCGTACGCCGCCGCCCCGCTCCCGATCTCCGACGCGGCCATCGAGCCGGAGATGATCCGGCGCACGAAGCCGTCCTGGTGCTCCTGCGCGCGGCGCTGCATCTCGAGCTCGGCCTCGCGGTGGCCCGCGGCGAGCGCGACCATGCTCCACGCCGACCAGGCCTGCTTGATCGCGAACAGCTCCAGCAGGAGGCTGTCGCGGTACGGCGACGGCGGCGCGAGCTCGCGCACCAGGTCCACGAAGATCTTCTGGTGCTGCATCGAGGTCTGCAGCATCTCGGCCACGCCGACGCCCTGCCGGGCGCGCTCCTCCCCGACCTCCCGCAGCGGGCCGTCGTCGTCGGCCTCCCCCGGGTGCCGGCGGGCCCGCACGCCCTCGACCGACACCGAGAGGTTGCGCCGCCAGCTCTCCCGCAGCACGTCCCGCTCGACGTGCCGGTATGCGCTGTGCGTGAACACCCGCTCCAGCATCCGGTCGGCCATCGGGCCGTGCCCGTCGAGCAGCCCGGTCTCCTGCAGCCGCGCCATCAGGGCGTCCCACGCCTCGTCCCGGGTCCCTGCGTCTCGGGCCACGGCATCCCGACGGCTCACGGAAGCACCTCCTCGTGCCTCGCCCCCGTGCCCGTCGCCGGTCCCGCGGGGGCACCGTTCGATGATGCAACCGCTTGACTCGCGCGTCGACCTCCGTTCGGGGGCGGGATCAGAGGCGGTACCAGTCGCGGGCGGTACCGGCCATCAGGCGCGGCCGCATCGACGGCGGCGCCGCGGCGAGGAGCTCGGCGATGTCGTCGTCGTAGCCGTGCGGGTAGTCGGTGGCGAACATCAGCATGTCGTCCGAGCCGAGCCACTCCAGCACGGTGGCGGTCTGCTCACGGGTGCCCAGGTCGGCCGGGGCGACGGAGAACCGCATGTGCTCGCGGATGATCTCCAACGGCCGCCGGTCCAGCCACGGGACCTCGCGACGCAGCCCCTTCCACTCCTTGTCCATCCGCCAGCCCCACACGGGCAGCCAGGTGAACCCGCCCTCGAGCACCGAGACCCGCAGCTCCGGGCACACCTGGAACACGCCCTCGGACACCAGGCTGGTGACCTGCGCGGTGAAGGACTGCCACTCCGCGGCGTACTCCTCGACGTAGTAGGAGGAGTACCCGCTCGACGACGGCGCGTCCGTCGTGATCCCCCCGAAGTGCAGCCCGGCCACCAGGCCGTGCTCGGCCATGGCCTGGAAGACGGGATGGAACTGCCGCTGGCCCCACAACGCCGCGTGCCGCACGGGCAGCAGCACCTGGACGAAGCCGGGATGGTCGCCGACCCGGTGGATCTCCTCGATCATCGCGGCGGGGTCGCGCGCCGGGATCACCAGCGTGCCGGCCAGCCGCGGGTCCCGGTCGAGCCACTCGGCGACCAGCCAGTCGTTGACGGCCCGGGCCAGCGCCGCCGCCCAGTCCGGGTGCCGGAGCGAGTCGACCGCGTAGTAGCAGGTCAGGATCGCGTGCTCGACCCGCCACGGGTCGAGCACGTGCTGCTGGAGCAGCCCGAGCTCCGAGGCGGGCGACCGGTCGGCGGGTCGCCACTCGGGCCGGCACGAACGGTCCGACCCGGGTGGGTAGGCGAGGTTCACCCCGCCGACGGGGCCGTGCCAGCCGCGCTCGGTGCACCAGGCGATCCAGTGCCGGGACAGGTACGGGAAGAGCGCCTCGAGCGACGGGACGTTGGCGTGCACGTCGCAGTCGATCACCGGGCCGGGCCACACCGCGTCCCGGGTCGTGTTCTCCAGCAGCGCGGTCGTCATCGACCCTCCCCCGTCCCCGCCGCCTCCCGGGCCTTCCGGGCCTTCCGCAGGTCGACCACCACGTACTCGTCCTCCACGCCGACCTCGACGGTCTCGGCGGTGTACGGCCCGGGCACCCGGCCGGCGTGCGGCACGCCGTCGACCTGGTCGGCGCCGGTGACCTCGACGTCGTAGGTGCGCAGCCGGGTGCGCGGGTCGAACCAGGACTGTCCGGTGCGGACGTCGAACTCCCAGCCGTGCCACGGGCACATCAGCAGCGCGGTGTCCTCGTCGTAGTCGAACTCGCCGGGCCGGGGCGAGGTGAGCCCGGCGACGACGTTGCCCTTGCACATCTCCGCCCCCTTGTGCGGGCAGCGGTTGATCAGCCCGTAGAACGAGCCGCCGACGTTGAACACGCCGACCTGTCGCCCGCCCACCTCGACGAGCACGCGCCCGCCGTCGGGGATGTCGGCGGCCCGGCCGACGACGTACCGCCCGCTCATGCCTGCGCGAGCGCCGGGCCGGCGACCGAGCGGCCGTGCTTCAGCGCGGCCGCGGCACCCGTGGCGACCAGGCGCTGCTCCATGGCGACCGACAGGAAGTCCATGCCCCAGCCGCGGCCGATCTCCGGGTCGCCCGGACCGAGCGCCAGCATCCCGGCGCGCTTGCCCGCCCGGTGCGCGGCGTCGACGATCGCGCGGTGCCGCTCGTCGACGAGCGGGTCCGTGTAGGACATCGACGGGCGCCCGCCGCCGGAGATCGACAGGTCCGTCGGCCCGACGAACAGCACGTCCAGCCCCGGGACGGTGGCGATCTCGTCGAGGTTCGCCAGGGCCTCGAGGGTCTCGATCTGGGCGAACGTCACGATGTCGGCGTTCGCCTCCGTGAAGTACCGCGCGCCGTCGGCCGCCCGGTAGGGGCCGTAGGAGCGGGAGCCCTCCGGGGGGTACCGGCATGCGGCCACGAACCGCTCGGCCTGCTCGCGGGTGTTGACCATCGGGCACATCACGCCCCTGGCGCCGGCGTCGAGCACCCGCCCGACCAGGATCGGGTCGTTGCCCGGGACCCGCACCACGGGCACCGTCGGGGTGGCCGCCAGCGCGATCACCGCGGTGACGACGTCCCGGTACTCCGCCATCGTGTGCTGCATGTCGATGATCACGGAGTCGTAGCCGAGCCGGCCGACCGCCTCCGCGGAGAGCACCGAGGAGCCGGAGACCCAGCAGTCCACGGCGGCTTCGCCCGCCGCCCATCGGTCGCGGATCGCGTTGGTCGGCATGGGCTGGCCCTCCGGAGCGTCGACGTCGACAACTGTGCTGAACGTTCGCTCAGTCGGACCGCCGACGCATCGGCAGAACCTCCACAGTCGGGCCGGGGACGCTTGGCGGTTCCGACAGCGACAGTGCCGGACGAACCGCCCTAACTTCGTCGGACGCAGTGTCCCAGCTCACAGCCTCGCACGACGTGCGGACCCGAGGAGATGACGCCGTGACCGTCGAAGAACCCGTGAGCGTCACCGGACGCGTGGGGGCGGACCGTCCGCCGGGCCCCCTCGAGGAGCGGCACGCGCGGTCGCGGTCCTTCCGCAACGTCAGCGACGGGGACGCGTCCGAGCGGCTCACGTCCACCCACTGGCACATCGCGACCGCGCTCGGCCTGGGCTGGATGCTCGACGGGATCGTCATCGCGCTCTACGCGCTGATCGTCCCGTACCTGTTGGAGGACTTCGGCATCAGCCTGAACTCGCTGACCCTCGCGGTGACGGTCACCGGCATCCTCGCCGCGTTCGCCGCCTACTTCTGGCCGTGGCTGGCCGACCGCATCGGCCGCCGCACCGCGTTCATCGTCAACGTGGCGCTGACGTGCGCGTTCCTGGTGCTCATCGTGGTGTCGCGGAACTGGTTGTTCTTCATCCTCTTCTACACGCTGATGCGGGTGACGATCGCCGGCGAGTGGGCCATCGGTTCGCTGCTCACGGTGGAGACCTGGCCCGCCCGGCACCGCGCCAAGATCCTGAGCGCGGCCCGGTCCCTCTACGGCTACGGCGTGGTCATCGCCGGTCTCACCGGCACCTACGTCATCGCGCCGCACGGCTGGCGGTGGGCGTTCCTGGTGCCGGCGGCGATCGGCCTGCTGGCGATCTACGTCCGGTTCCTCTGCCCGGAGTCGCCGGCGTGGGTGCGTAACCGCGACGCCGTGATGGCGCGGACCGAGGACGCACCCCCGGAGGACCGGCCGACCTGGGCCGAGCGCGCCCGCAAGGCGTCGGTCGGCCAGCTGTTCGAGCCGGGTCAGCGCAAGCGGACCTACGTGGCTCTCTTCGTCGCCGCCACGGCGACGATGTCCTGGTACACGCTGGGCTACTGGGCGCCCTTCTACCTCAAGGAGACCCACGGCTGGACCACCGCCGAGTACAGCAACTGGTACATCTGGTGGGGCGTCGCCGGTGCGTTCGGCTACTACCTCATGGGGTGGATCGCCGACCGCTGGAGCCGGTTCCGCGCGATGCTCACCGGCAACGTCATCTTCATCGTCACGCTGATCCCGTGGGCGCTGGCGACCGAGTCCTGGCAGCTGTGGGTGTTCGGGCTGGCGTCGAACTTCGGCCTCATCGGGGTGTGGGGCACGGTCCTCACCTACACCGCCGAGCTGTACCCGACCCGCATGCGCGGGGTCGGGATGGGTCTGACGTGGATGGTCGCGGGCTTCCTCGGCGTGCTGGTCCCCTACGGCGCCCTGTGGGTCCGCAACGTCACCGGCTCCTTCACCGCCGCGTTCATGCTCATCCCGGTGCTGCTCGTCATCCAGCTGATCGGTCTGCTCATCGCACGGATGGACTACGCGGGCAAGCAGTTGGACTCGATCGCGACCTGAGCGCGCCGGCGGCCGCCGTCGAAAACCCGGGGGGCGAGGGACGGGGCGGGCTGGTCGGAGAGTGCGGGTACGGCGGACATGACTGTGCTCCGGGAGGACGCAGGATCGGGGACGACGGTGCGGCCGCGGCCGGCGGATCGCCGGCGGGCGGGCGCGGAGGTCGTCACCGACAGAGGGCGGCCTCGGTGCGGCAGAAGTCGACGTGCCGGCGCCGCGACCAGATCTCGCGGTCCCAGGTGCGCACGGCACGTACTCAACCCGTCGCCCGAACCGATTGTCAAGAGCATGAACGCTCAGGTGTCGCCGCTGCCACATGTGCCTTGACCAGGGGAAACGTCCGGACGTTCGCACGCAGGACCACATGCTGGACACACGCCCCACCACGTCGGAGCGAGACGAGATCGGACCCGGCCGCTACGAGGTCGCCACCGAGCCGGCGGCCTCCATGATCCGGGCCAGCGCCGCCGACGACGACGGGTAGGCGCGGCCGGGCGGGAGCTCCGCCAGGGCCGCCACGGCCTCGACGATCGCGGCGTCGCCGGCCGGGTCCTCGGGGTCGGGCAGGGCCACGGCGTCGGACTCGACGATCCGCACCCGCGCCACCAGCCCGCCGCCGATCTCGAACACCGAACCCGACTCGCCGCAGTCGGCCGAGCTCAGGTACGCGACGAGCCCGCTCACCCGCGCGGGGTCGAGACCCGCGAGCAGCTCCGGCGGCATCAGCGGCTCGGTCATCCTGGTGCGGGCCACGGGCGCGATCACGTTCGTGCGGATCCCGTACCGCTCCCCCTCGAGGGCGAGCGTGGAGCCGAGCCCGAGCATCCCCGACTTGGCGGCGGCGTAGTTGGCCTGGCCGAAGTTGCCGTACAACCCGGACGCCGACGACGTGAGCACGATCCGTCCGCTGCCGGACTCCTTGAGCGCGGGCCAGGCCTGCAGGACGCAGTACATGCTCCCGGCGAGGTGCACCCGCAGGACGGTGTCGACGTCGTCGGCGGTCATCTTGGCGACCGAGCGGTCGCGCAGCACCCCGGCGTTCGCCACGAGCGCGTCGAGCCGGCCGAACTCGGCGAGTGCGGTCTCGACCGCCGTGCGCGCGCCCGCCTCGGTGCCCACGTCGGCGACGCAGGCGACCGCCCGCCCCCCGCTCGCCACGAGCTCGTCCACCACGGCCGCGGCCGCTCCGGGCTCGCCCGCGGCACCGTCGAGTGTGGAGCCGTCGTCGGCCACGACGACCGCCGCGCCGCGGGCCGCGAGGGCCCGGGCGTGCGCCCGCCCGAGACCCCGCGCACCACCGGTCACCAGGGCGACCCTGCCCTGCAGGTCGAAGGTCATGTTCCCGGTCTACCGGCGTGGTCGCCGTTCGGACAACATCTCACCGCACTGTGGGTGCGGTGAGAGGGATCACACGCTGCAGCGACGTCGACGCCTACGCGCCGTCGCGGTCCGCGGGCGGCCCCGGCACGGAGCGCAGGGGGTTCTCGGTGGTCCACCCGAGGCTCCACGCGGCCTCCGCGGGCTCCCCCGCGGCGTCGGCGAAGGCGCTCAGCGCGGCGACCAGGCCCCGACGCCGGCGGACGGGCATCTTCTCGAGCGTGTCCTGGATGGCCTGCCGGCGCTGCACCGTCACCTCGTCGACGAGCTGTGCGCCGGCCTTGGTCAGCTGCAGGAGCAGGTTGCGGCGGTCGGCCGGGTCGTCGCGGCGGTCGAGCAGCCCGGCGGCCACGAGCCGGTCGCACGCCCGGCTGGCGTTGGAGGGGTGCACCTCCAGGCTCGCGGCGATGGCGCCCAGGTTCAGCGGCCCGCGGCTGGCGATCATGACCATGATCCGCAGCTGCGGCAGGGTGACGCGGTCCTCGATCGCGGCGAACGAGCGGGCGGTGACCCCCACCAGCACCCGGGCCGTCCGCATCACGGCGTCGACCTGTTCGCGGGTGGGCGGATCGGGGACGGCGGCCGCGTCGGTCATGTCCGTAGTGTCGCGTACCCGTCCCGCCGGCGGCCGGAGCGTGACCGCCACGACCGCGGACCCAGCGGGCGCTCGCGGTCGTGCTCCTCCGCGAGGTCGCGCAGGCGGCCGTCGAGCAGGTGGTCGACGGTGACGAGCCCGACCAGCCGCGCGGGGTCCGCCCGGTCGACGACCGGCGCCGCGGTGATCCCGTGCCGCGCGAACCGGGAGGCGATCTCGCGGAGGGTGTCGTCGGCGTGCACCACGACCGGATCGGCGATCAACACGTCCGCCACCGCCCGGGCCTCGCCGGGCGCCACGAGGGACTGCCGGGGCACGGCGCCGTGGAGTCGGCCGCCGTCGTCGACGACGGGATACAGCCGTTGCAGCGGCGCGTCGGCCCGCGGGCTCCCGTCGGCGCCGCGACGGGGGACGGTGGCGGCCAGCAGGTCGCGCGACGCCGGGAGCGGCGCGTCGGGCGGCAGGACGGCGGGCGCGGCGGCCATGACCTCGTCGGCGAGCAGGACCTCGAGCGGGTCGACGTCGTACTCGCGGGAGAGGTGGTAGCCGCGCCGCGCGATCTTCTCGGTCAGCACCGAGCGGCGCAGCAGCAGGGCGGAGAGCCCGTATGCGGAGGCCGACGCGATCAGCAGCGGGACCAGCACGGACCACGCATGGGTCAGCTCGAGGGAGAACACGACCCCGGTGAGCGGCGAGCGCATGACCCCGCCCACGACCGCCGCCAGCCCGACCATCGCCCAGAACCCCGGGGCGACCGCGGGGAAGACCAGCCCCTCCACCGCACCCAGCGCGGCGCCGATCATGAAGACCGGGGCGAGCACCCCGCCGGAGGTGCCCGAGCCGAGCGACAGCCCCCACATCAGGCTCTTCACCAGCAGGATGCCGACGATCAGCGACAACGTGGCGTGCCCGGTGAGCAGCTCGTCGATGACGTCGTACCCGACCCCCAGCGCGCGGGGCTCGATCAGCCCGCCCACGCCGATGATCAGGCCACCGATCGCGGGCCACCACATCCAGTGCACCGGGAGCCGGGCGAACTGGTCCTCGGAGAAGTAGACGAGCGCGGTCACCGCGACGGCCAGCAGCCCGCCGACGAGCCCCGCACCGACACACAGCAGGTCGACGACCGGGGTGGCGCGGGCGGCCCCGAGATCCACCGGGAAGAGCGGGTCGGCGCCCAGCAGCGGCGCGCGCACGACGGTCGCGACGGCCACCGCGCAGGTGACGGGCAGGAAGCTGCGGGGCCGCCACTCGAACAGCAGCAGCTCGACGGCGAGCAGGACCGACGCGAGCGGCGCGTTGAACGTCGCCGCCATGCCGGCCGCGGCGCCGGACACCATCAGCGCCTTGCGTTCGTCGGCGGACAGGTGCAGGTGCTGCGCCAGGATCGACCCGACCGCACCGCCGGTCATGATGATCGGGCCCTCCGCGCCGAACGGCCCGCCGGTCCCGATGCTGATCGCCGCGGACGTCGGCTTGAGCACCGCGATCCGGGGCGCGACCCGGCTGCGGCGCATCAGGATCGCCTCGATGGCCTCGGGCATCCCGTGGCCGCGGATCTTCTCCGAGCCGTACCGCGCCATCACCCCGATGACGAGGCCGCCGACGACCGGCGCGGACAGCACGAGCCACCACGGGTGGGGCGCGCTCCCCGGGCTCACCATCTCGGTGGACAGGCGCTGGAAGAACACGGCGTTGGTGATCAGCGCGATCAACCGCAGGAGCGCCCACGCCGCGGTCGCGCCGAGGGCACCGATCGGCACCGCCCAGGCCAGGGACACCAGGACGCGGCCGTCGAGCGTGAAGTCGCCCAGGTGGCGGGGCAGCGGCGACCCGTTCCCGTCGGCGGCGGTCGGGCGGCGGTCGTCGGGGATCACCGCGTCATCGTGACCGCCTGGACCCCGATGACGCAATCATTGCCCCGCCCAGATTCTCATCCTTCAAGGCGGCCCGGGGTAGGGCCATGACATCTCAGACACACAATCATGACGCTCGTCGTCACCCGGGTGGGGCCGGTTTGATCTGCATCCCGGGACGCCGGCGGTGCACGGTGAGGTAGCCGAGACCCTCGCCGCCCGCGCGCAGCCGACGGGTGGACCCGCGCGGCAGCCAGAGCATCGTCCCCGCGGCGAGGGCCAGCGGGCCGTCGGCGCCCTCGAGGGTGCCGCTCCCGGAGACGACCACCAGGAGGACGTCGAGGTCCGACTCCGTGTGGGTCTCGACGACCTGATCGCCGCCGAGGTGCAGGACGTTGGCGTCGAGCTGGCGACCCGGCTCGGTCAGCCGCCACACCACCCCGGCCGGCACGGTCGCGCTGTCGGTCAGGAGGGGGCGCAGGTCGTGCACCACCTGCGGGGCGGTCGCTCGCTCGTCGGACATGTCCGAGACTCTGCCCCTCCCCGCCCGTCCCCGTTCACCACGGTCCCGACCGAGGCCGACGCGTCCCGGCTCCCCCGGCTCGTCGCGACCGGCGAGCGGTGGCCGGTCCTGGCCGCCCGGGACACGTTCCCCCGGGCGCTCGAGGCGATAGTCGACGGGCTGCTCGCCCAGGCCACGGCGACTCCGTAGGGCCGCCCTTCTCCCCGCGCCTCCGGACGGTTAACGTTCGTTCGTTCAGACTGGGAAGGGGGCGTCCGTGGGCGAACTCGTGCTCCGCACCGACCACGACGGCTGGACGGTGCTGACACTGAACCGTCCGAAGAAGCTCAACGCGCTCACGGTGGCGATGTTCGCCGAGCTCAGGGCGCACGTCGAGGCCCTGCGGGAGGACGCGGCCGTCCGGTGCGTCGTCCTGCGCGGCGCCGGTCGGTGCTTCTCCGCGGGCCACGACCTGGCGGACATCGGCGCCGGCGAGGCGGTGCCGTCCCGCGGCTGGCACAGCGAGACGCTGCGGATGCTGGAGAAGCTGCCGAAGCCGGTCGTCGCCGCCGTGCACGGGCACTGCTACACCGGTGCGCTCGAGGTCGCGCTGGCCGCGGACTTCCTCATCGCCGCGGACGACGCGCGCTTCGGCGACACCCACGCCAAGTGGGCGCTGACCCCGGTCTGGGGCATGAGCCAGCGGCTCCCCCGCCGCGTCGGCGTCGCGACCGCGAAGCGGCTGATGTTCACCGCGGACATGATCGACGCCGCCGAGGCCGTCCGCATCGGGCTGGCGGAGTACGCCGTCCCGCTGGCGGACTTCGACGCCGAGATCGCGTCCCTGGCCGGCCGGATCGCCGCGCAGTCCCCCTTCTCCCACGCGGCGAACAAGCGCCTGCTCGACGCCACCGACGGCCGCCCGCTCGACGCCGGCCTGCAGTGGGAGGTCACCGAGGGCGAGGGCCGCGGCCCGGACGCCCAGGAGCGCATCGCCGCCTTCACGAGCCGGAAGGGCTGAGCCGGATGGACATCGCGCCGAACGCCGACCTGGAGAAGTTCCGCGAGGAGGTCGCGGAGTTCCTCGACACCGCACCCACTCCGGAGATCCGCGAGGCCGGCCGCAAGACCACCAGCGTCTTCGGCCCGTTCGACCAGGTCATGGCCTGGCACCGGATCCTGCACGCGCGCGGCTGGTCCGCCCCGGACTGGCCGGTCGAGCACGGCGGCACCGGCTGGTCGGTCGAGCAGCGCTACGTGTTCGCCGAGGAGTACCAGAAGCGCGGCCTGCCCCCGTTGCTGCCCAACGGCCTGCGCATGATCGGCCCGCTGCTGATGGAGCTCGGCACGCCCGAGCAGCAGGCCCGCCACCTGCCCGGGATCCTCTCCGGCGAGGACTACTGGACCCAGGGCTACTCCGAGCCCGGCGCCGGCTCCGACCTCGCGTCGCTGAGCACCATGGCCGTGCCGGACGGGGACGACTACGTCCTCAACGGCAGCAAGATCTGGACCACCTACGCCCACCACGCCAACCGGATGTTCCTGCTCGTCCGGACCAGCCGCGAGGGGCGCAAGCAGCGGGGCATCACGTTCCTGCTGCTCGACCGCATGGACCTCCCCGGCCTGGAGGTGCGCCCGATCATCGGCCTCGACGGCGCGCCGGAGCAGTGCGAGGTGTTCTTCACCGACGTCCGGGTGCCGCAGGCCAACCGGGTCGGCGCCGAGAACGACGGCTGGTCGGTGGCCAAGCAGCTGCTCAAGCACGAGCGCGGCGGGTCGGCGCACAGCCCGATGCTGCGCCGCCGGCTGGAGGTCGCCCGCGCGGTCGCGGCGGAGACGCCGTCGGGCTTCGGCGGCTCCCTCGCGGACGACCCGGCCTTCCAGCGGGACCTCGGCGAGCTGGAGGCCGAGCTCGCCTCCTACGAGCACTTCGAGAAGCTCGCGATCAGCGGGCACCCGATCGCGAAGGACCCGGCCTACCCGTCCTTGAACAAGGTCATGAGCTCCGAGCTCACCCAGCGCATCTCGGTGCTGATGACCCGGGTCGTCGGGCTGGACGGGCTGGCGGACCAGCGCGAGGCGCTGCACGTCGGGTCGGAGGTCGAGCCGCTCGGCGGGGACCTCGCGCTCGTCGCGATGCCGTACTACCTGAACAGCCGCGCGACCACGATCTACGCCGGCACCAACGAGGTGCAGCGCGATCTCGTCGCCCGCACCCTGCGTTCCTGACCGGAGGCCGCCGTGGACTTCACCTTCACCGAGGAGCAGGTCCTGCTCCGCGACACCGTCACGCGGTCGCTCGAGCGCGACTACTCCTTCGAGGCCCGCCAGGCGATCGCCCGCTCGGAGCGGGGCTGGTCGCCGGAGGTCTGGGCGCGGCTGGTCGAGCTCGGGCTCACCGCCCTCCCCTTCCCCGAGGCGGTCGGCGGGCTGAACGGGTCCATCGTGGACGTGGTCGCGGTGGCCGAGGTGTTCGGGGCGCACCTGCTCGTCGAGCCGTGGGTCGCGTCGGTCGTGCTGGCGGGCGGTGTACTGGCTGCCGTCGAGGACCAGGACACGCTGGCGCGGATCGCCTCCGGCGAGGCGATCGGCGCGCTGGCCCACGAGGAGGGCCGCGGCACCCCCGATCCCGCGCTGATCACCACGACGGCCGAGCGCAGCGGGGACGGGTACGCCCTGACCGGCGAGAAGCGGGTGGTGCTGCACGGAGCGTCGGCGGACGTCCTGGTCGTCACCGCCCGGCTCGACGCGGGCCCGGCCGTGTTCCTCGTCGACCCGTCGGCCCCCGCGGCCACCGGCTTCACCACGGTCGACGGCCGTCGCGCCGCGCACCTGCGGTTCGACGCCACGCCCGCCACCCTGCTCGCCGCGGACGCGGAGCAGCTCCTCCGCGAGGCCCTCGACCGCGCGCTCGTGGTCCTGGCCGCCGAGGCCGTCGGCGCGACGGGCGAGCTGCTGCGCCGCACCGCCGAGTACGCGTCCACCCGCGAGCAGTTCGGCGTGCCGATCGGGACGTTCCAGACGGTGGCGCACCGGCTGGCCGACATGAAGATCGCGTACGTCAAGGCGCGCTCCACGTTGCTCTACACGACCGCGCTGACGGAGGCGGGCCGGCTCGGGCCGCAGGACGTCGCCGTGCTGAAGGCGCAGGTCGGACGGCTCGGGCGGCTCGTCGGCGAGTACGCGATCCAGACCCACGGCGGGGTGGGGATGACCGACGAGCTGCCGATCGGCCACCTGCACAAGCGGATCCTCGCGGTCGACGCGATGTTCGGCCCGGCCGACCACCACCTCAGGCGGCTCGGCGCGGGCCTGGCCTGGGCACCGGCGACGACCGGCTGAGCCGCTCCCCCACCCGGCTCGCTACGACGCACCGACGACGTGCGTGCGTCGCCGGCCGGGTCCGTCGTCGCTCCCGGTCAGAACCGCCAGCGCGTCGCGCCCCCGGAACCGGTGGTCGCGAGTGCGGTCGCCGAGCGCGCCGTGATCCGGTAGACCGCCCACGGGGGCGGGCCCGCCGACGGGGCGCTGAACTCGGCGGTCAGTGCCTGCCCCGAGTCGTCGACCCGGCACGGCCATCCTTCCGCGGCCCACCGCTGCGCCATCGCCGCGACGGTCGCCGGATCGGTGACCCGCTCCGCGGACCCGTGCACGGCGAGATCGAACTCCTCCGTCGCGAGGCTCAGCGCGCACCGGGGGTCGCGGGCCAGGTTCCGGCCCTTCCGCGTCCCCTCCCCCGTCTCGAACCAGAAGGCGTCGTCGGCCCAGAGCGCCCCGACCGCCGTCACGTGGGGGCTGCCGTCCGGGCCGAGCGTGGTCAGCCAGCAGGTGTGCCGGTTCGGCCCGCCCGCGCCCGGGGCCTGCGGGAACCCCGCGTCGAGTCCCGCCCGGATCCGGTCCCAGTCCAGCGTCGGCAGGTCGTAGAGCTCGGCCAGGTTCGTCGCGTCCATACAGGCGAGACTCCCGGATGCCCGCCGGCTCATCGGTCCGCGGCGCGCAGTGCGCGTCAGTCCGTGAGCAGCAGGGTGTAGAGCCTGGCGATGAGGCCGTCCTCGACCAGGGCGATGTCCATCCCCCGGACCACCGGCGGCTCCCCCTCGGGGCCGAACCCCCACGCGAGGTGGCCGAGGTCGCGGGCGACGCGGACCGGCCCGTCGGGCGTGAACACGAACCCCGGTGAGCGGTCGAGGAGATCCCGCGCCTTCTCGTCGACCGCCTCGTGTCCGGTGACGGTCCCCTCCGGGTCGGAGAAATCCACGTCGGCGACGTAGGTGCGGGCGACCGCGGCCCTGCGCCGCTCCGCGTCCCGCTCGTTGAAGACCTCCAGCAGGTTCGCCTGCATGAGCTCCGGAATCGTGGCCACCAGGCATCTCCTCCGCGGACGGGCGTCGGCGATCAACCTAGCAGCGGGGTGGTCTGTGCCCGAGGACGTCCTCGGCATCCAGGCCGACATGAGCGCCGGCGTCGACGTCGAGAGGGTCGCCTCCTACCGGCCCGACCTGAGCAGATCGGGCGCGCCATCGGGGAGACCGCGGCCGTCGACGCCCTGGTCGCCGACTCCGGGGTCGATGAAGCAGTCGCCCTATACCTGATCCAGTGCAGCTGTCAACCCGTTGCAATACGGAGTGACGGCGATCACCATCGGAATCACGTTGTCTCTGGCGTCGGCCCGGCGAGGAGCGGCCCGTGATCCCGATCGTCGAATTCGTCCTGGGCATCGCGGTGCTGGTCTACTGCGCCGAGAAGCTGATCGGTCAACTGGTCGGCGTCGCCAGCCGGTGGGCGATCTCGCTGTTCCTCATCGCGGTCGTCTTCACCGGGATCGAGTTCGACGATCTCGCCTTCGGCGTCGTGCTGAACGTCGAGGGCCTGCAACAGGTGGCCCTGGGCACCGTGATCGGGACGACGATCGCGATGACCGGGATCGTGCTCGCCCTGGCGGCGATCGTCGCCCCGTGCCGCGTCGACGTCCCCCGGGACTACCTCGTGCTGTTCGTGGCTGCGCCGGTGGTGATGTTCGCCCTCGCGCTGACCGGGGTGCTGACGCTCGTGACCGGTGTCGTGCTGGTGGTCCTGTTCGTGGCGTTCGTGGGGTGGATCGGCTATCGCGAGTACTCCTCCCGACGACCGGTGTTCCGCAACGCGGAGCTCTACGAACAGCTCGAGAAGGTCGGCGCGGGGGGCACGGCGACCATGACGGCCACCGGCGGCGGGGACACCCCGGCCGGCGGTGCCGGGGGCACCACGGATGGCGGCTCCGGGGGCACGACCGGGTCCGGCGGTTTCGACCTCCCGACCGACCTGCGGATCGACCAGGGGTTCCTCAAGGCCCGCCGGCAGTCCCGCTGGGGCGGGCTCGGGCTCGCCGTGCTGGCGCTTGCCGGGCTCGTCGTTGGGGCGTTCGTCGCGGCGCGGGGGACGGACGGCATCCTCGACACCTTCGACATCGCCGGCACCGTCTTCGGCGTCACGATCGCCACGCTGGCGCTCTCCCTCGAGGACATCTTCCTCACCGTGGAGCCCGCCCGCCGGGGCGCGCCGGAGATCGGCGTCGCCAACGTCATCGGCAGCGTCGTGTTCTCGGTGACCGGCAAGCTCGGGATCGTCCTGCTCGTCGGCGGGGTGATCACGATCGGCGACGACGTGCTGTCCTGGCACCTCCCGGTCATGCTCGCGATGACGGCGTTGTCGGCGATCTTCCTGGCGACCGGCCGCCTGCGGCGGTGGCACGGGATCGTCCTGCTCGCCCTGTACGTCGCCTACTTCGTCGTCAGCCTGGTGGTGTTCGGCGAGGTCCCGCTGGACAGCGACTGACGTCGGAGAGCGTCAGTAGGCCTGCTCCAGCAGGAACCGCCCGCCGTCGACCCGAATGATCGCGAGGCCCGCGATGCCCTCGGGGCCGTGCCGCTCGGGGGTGAACGTGTACACCGCGAGGGTGCCCGGGACCCCGGTCGTCCGCTCCAGGCGGTCGCGGACCGCGTCGCGGGTCTCCTGGGACCCGGTGCGGGCCGGGTCGGTCGCCCGCAGGGCCTCGACCGTCAGGTGGACGGCGTCCCAGGCGCCGGCAGCGGACGGCGACGGCGTGGTGCCGTACTCCACCTCCCACGCGCTAACGAAGTCCGCGAGCACGGGGCCCTGCGGGTCGTCGGCCGGGATCTGTTCACTGACCAGCATCTTCGGGCCCTGCAGCAGGGTGCCCTCGACGGCGTCGCCGCCGAGCCCGATGTAGTGCGCGCCGGCCGCCCCGGAGGCCGGGAACAGCACGCCCGGGTAGCCGAGCACGAAGGCGTTGCGGGAGACGATCGCGGTCGGCAGGGCCGCCGACCACACCAGCGTGACGTCCGGGCGGGTGGCGGCGAGCGTCGTGAGCTGCGGTGTCATGTCGACCGCGTCGCCCGGGAAGACCTGGTTCCCGACCAGCTCCAGCCCGAACCCGGCGATCATGCCGGGCAGCGCCTGCGCCGCCTCCCTTCCGTGGTCGTCGTCGGACGACAGGATCGCGACCCGCCGCCAGCCCTGCTCCCGCGCGTACGTCAGCTGCGCCCGCAGGGACTCCGCCCTCGCCGGGACCTGCGTGAACATGTACCTGGCCTCGGCCGGCGGCGAGATGACGTCGTCCGTTCCCGCCATCGCCGTCACCGGTGTGCGCAGGGTCCGGGAGAGCGGCCGTAGCGCCACGGCCTCGGTGCGCGAGCCCGGCCCGACCACGGCGACGACGTCCTCCTCCACGACGAGCCTGCGGTACTCGTCCGCCGCTCGACCGGCGTCGCCCCCGGTGTCCGCGACCACGAGCTCGACCGGCCGGCCGTGGACCCCGCCGAGGGCCGTGGTGCGCTCTGCGTAGAGCTGCAGCGCCCGGTGCCCGGGCCGGGAGACCGCGGCGTCGGCGCCCGTGAGGCCGAGGAGCACACCGATCCGGTAGGGCGCCCCGGCCCGGCCGTCGTCGCCGGTCGGCACGCTGCAGCCCGTGCTGCAGGCCGCGGCGACCAGCAGCATCGCGATCGCTACGGCGGCCGTGCGGAGCCGCCCGCGCGCACTGGTCCGGAACGTGTTCACCGTCGAACCGCTTCCGCCTCGGGAGGGGTGGGCGGGCCCTCCGTGTCGGACCAGTAAAGCCGAGCCCGGGACCGGGGCCAACCGCCGTGGGCGCCCGATCCCGGTCCCTTCTGGCAGGGTCGGCGCGGACGGGGTGGAAAGGCGAGGAGGCCACGTGATCACCGGAGTGCACACCATCCTCTACGCGGAGGACGTCGACCGAGCCCGCGCCTTCCTGCGCGACGTGCTGGGCCTGGCGCACGTCGACGCCGGCGACGGCTGGTTGATCTTCGCCGCGCCCCCGGCCGAGCTCGCGGTCCATCCCACCGATGCCGCCACCAGCGGGCGGCACGAGCTGTTCCTGATGTGCGACGACGTCGAGGCGACGCGGGCGGCGGTGCTCGCCGCCGGCGTCGAGACCGGCCCGGTGGAGGACCAGGGCTGGGGCCTGATCACGCGTCTGCAGGTCCCGGGGCTGGGCGACCTGGGGCTGTACCAGCCCCGCCACCCCACCGCCCTCGGGCTCGACCGAACCTGAGAAGGGTGCCACTCTCGGCGTCGCAGCCGGTCAGCCGAAGGGGCACGGCCTCTCGCGTCCGCCTCCGTAGATCGCGCACGTCAGGGCCCGGCGGCGATTCGTCTTGCCGCAGGGAGATCCTTTCGGAAGTCTCGGCCGTCGAGGTTCGCGCGGGCGAGGAGGCGGATGTGGATCGTGTCGACGACAAGAGGCCGACCACCCCTGCCGCGCCGTGCCCGCCGGGCCGGCCACCCTGGTGGCAGGAGCTCAAGGGGTCGCTCCGGGGCCGCATGCGCGCGCTCGTGCTGGTGGTCCTGGTCGCCCTGTTCGGGCTGCTCGCCGTCGCGGTGGGCAGCATGGCGCAGGCCTCCACCGCCGACCAGGACATGATGCAGCGGATCGGCCCGGCGCTGACCTCGGTCGAACGGCTGCAGACCGCCTACGTCGACCAGGAGACCGGGCTGCGCGGCTACCTCCTCACCGGACAGGACGGCTTCCTCGACCCGTTCACCGCCGCGGCGCCCCGGATCGCCGCCGAGCAGAACCTGCTCGGCACCCTCGTGCCCGAGCTGGCCGGCAGCCTGGCCGGGGTCGCCGTGGCCTACGACAACTGGTCGGCCAACGTCGCCCGGCCGCTCATCGACCTCCGCCGCGCGGGCGACGTCGCGCAGACCTCGGCCCTGGCCGCCCAGGACGTGGGCAAGGGGCGCTTCGACGTGCTCCGCCAGCGCGTCGACACCCTCCGCACCCAGATCCGCGGCGAGGCGGACGCCGCCGTGGCGGCCTCGTCGTCGGCGCGCCTGCAGCTGTTCGGCGTCCTCGGCGCCGTCGCCGCCCTCGGGATCGCCCTCGGGGTCGTCGCGATGCGGTTCCAGCGGCGCTGGGTGCTCGCCCCGCTCACCCGGCTGGGCAACGACGTCGCCGCGGTGGCCGGCGGGGACTACGCCCACCCCATCCGCGACGACGGCCTGCGCGAGCTGGCCACGGTCGGCCGCGGCGTCGCGACGATGCGCGACCGCCTCACCGCCCACGCCGCCGAGACCGCGCGGACCGAACGCCTCCGCGCCCGCGCGGACCAGGCCGAACGCATGGCGGACACGCTCCGCCGCGACGTCATCGTCGAGCTGTCGTCGCTCACGCTGACCGTCACCGCCGTGGCCGGCCGCCATCCCCGCGCCGCGGCCGAGCTGCACCCCGTGGTCCACCGCCTCGACCTCGCCATCACCGCCATCCGGAACGCCATCTTCGGCAGCCCGGAGCCCTCCCCGCCGCAGAACTGAGCCCCTCCGCGTGCACTCGGCGGTATGCGCCCGCACCTCGGGTCGATCGCCGTCCCCGTGCTGGTGATGCACGGCGACCACGCAGGCCGACACGTCAACGCCGACCTGCTCGACTTCCTCCGGTCCTGACCGGCTCGCCGTGCGCCTGTCGCCCGCGTCAGCCGACGGGTTCGCGGGTCTTGAGCTCGGCGAGGATGTCCTGGACGCGCTCCTTGGCGTCGCCGAAGAGCATCTGGCTGTTCTCCCGGAAGAACAGCGGGTTCTGCACGCCGGCGTAGCCGGTGGCCATGGACCGCTTGAACACGACCACGTTCCCGGCCTCCCACACCCGCAGCACCGGCATGCCCGCGATGGGCGAGCCGGGGTCCTCGGACGCGGCCGGGTTCACGGTGTCGTTGGCCCCGATGACCAGCACGACGTCCGTCTCGGCGAGATCGTCGTTGATCTCGTCCATCTCCAGCACGATGTCGTAGGGGACCTGGGCCTCGGCCAGCAGCACGTTCATGTGCCCGGGCAGCCGCCCGGCCACCGGGTGCACCCCGAACCGCACCTCCACCCCCTGCTCCCGCAGCTTCCGGGTCAGGTCCGCGACCGGGTACTGGGCCTGCGCGACGGCCATCCCGTAGCCGGGAGTGATCACGACCGAGCGGGCGTTCGAGAGCAGCTCGGCCACCCCGGCGGCGTCGATCTCGCGGTGCTCGCCCTCCACGGCCGCCGCCGACGACGTCGTGGCGCCGAATCCGCCGGCGATCACGGAGAGGAAGGAGCGGTTCATCGCCTTGCACATGATGTAGGACAGGTAGGCACCCGACGAGCCCACCAGCGCGCCGGTGATGATCAACAGGTCGTTGCCCAGCAGGAAGCCCGACGCCGCCGCGGCCCACCCCGAGTACGAGTTGAGCATCGACACCACGACCGGCATGTCCCCGCCGCCGATCGAGGCCACCAGGTGCAGGCCCAGCAGCAGCGCCAGCACGGTGAGCACGGCCAGCACCCAGGTGGCCGGGGTGATCACGAAGTACACCGTGAGCGCGGCGAACACGACCAGCGCGCCCAGGTTCAGCACGTTCTTGCCCGGCAGCATCAGCGGCGCCGACGCGATCTTCGCCGACAGCTTCAGGTACGCGATGATCGAGCCGGTGAACGTGACCGCGCCGATGAACACCCCGATGGCGACCTCGGCGTGGTGGATGCCCAGCAGCGAGCCCGCGAGCTGCAGGTGGCCGGACTCCACTTCCAGGAAGCCGTTCCAGCCGACCAGCACGGCGGCGAGGCCGACGAAGCTGTGCATCAGCGCGATCAGCTCGGGCATGCCCGTCATCTCGACGACCCGGGCCCGCCAGAGCCCGATCGCCGCGCCGATGACCAGCGCCACCAGCAGCAGCGCGATCCCGAGCCCGGAGGCCGAGCCGAGCGCCACGATCGCGGTCGCGACCAGCGCGATGGTCATGCCGGCGATGCCGAATACCACCCCGGAGCGGGAGGTCTCGTGCTTGGACAGCCCGGCGAGGCTGATCACGAACAGCAGGGCGGCGATGAGGTAGGCCGCCGTCGTCCACGTCTGCATCAGGTCAGCTCCGTCCGGGGCTACGGGAGAACATCGACAGCATGCGGCGGGTCACCGCGAAGCCACCGACGATGTTGATGGCGGCCAGCAGCACCGCGACCGCGGCCAGCGCCGTGACCAGGGCACTTCCCGTGCCGATCTGCAGGATCGCGCCCACGACGATGATCCCGGAGATGGCGTTGGTGACCGACATCAAAGGGGTGTGCAGCGCGTGGTGCACGTTCCCGATCACGTAGAAGCCGATCACGATGGCCAGCACGAACACCGTCAGGTGCCCGGCCAGCTCCGCCGGCGCGAACGCCGTGACCAGGAACAACGCCAGCGCCCCGGCGATCCCCACCGCGGCCCGCGCCAGCGGCGAGCGCGTCTTCTCCGGCTGGGGCTCGGCTTGCGGCACCGCGGCGGGCTGGGTCGCGGGGGCCGCACTGACCGACACCGGGGGCGGCGGCCACAGCGTCTCGCCGCCGTGCGCCACGGTCAGCCCGCGCACCACGACGTCGTCAAGGTCGAGGACCAGCTGCCCGTCCTTGGCCGGGGTGAGCAGCTTGAGCAGGTTGACCACGTTGGTGCCGTAGAGCTGCGAGGCCTGCGCGGGCAGCCGACCCGGCAGGTCGGTGTATCCGATGATCGTGACCCCGTTGTCGGTCACCACCGCCTCACCGGCCACCGTGCCCGCCACGTTGCCGCCCTGCGCCGCGGCCATGTCCACGATCACGCTGCCCGGGCGCATCGACGCGACCTGCTCGGCGGTGATCAGCTTCGGCGCCGGACGGCCCGGGATCAACGCCGTGGTGATGATGATGTCGACGTCTGCGGCCTGCTCGGAGTAGATCTCTGCGGCGCGCCGGTCGTAGGCCTCCGACGTCGCCTTCGCGTACCCGTCGGTGCTGGCCTCCTGCTCGACCTCGACCGCCAGGTACTCCCCACCCAGCGAGCGGACCTGCTCGGCGACCTCGGCCCGCGGGTCGGTCGCGCGGACCACGGCGCCCAGGCTGTTCGCCGCCGCGATCGCCGCCAGCCCGGCCACGCCGACGCCGGCGACCAGCACCTTCGCCGGCGGGACCTTGCCCGCCGCGGTGACCTGCCCGGTGAAGAACCGGCCGAACGCGTGCGCCGCCTCGATCACCGCCCGGTACCCGGCGATGGCGGGGCGTTGATCGCGACCACGACGTCGGCGTCCCACACCGGCCCCTCGGACACCTCCGCACCCGCGGCGGCGTAGGCGGCGTCGTCGAACCCGGCCCGCGCACCCGCCCCGGACTCCACCGTCACGGCGTAGCCGAGGTCCACGGCCTTGCGCACCGTCTCCGGCGTCAACGCCACCCGCGTCTCCGCCTTCGTCGACTCCGCCACCACACCGATGCGCAGCGGCGGCGCGGGTGCTTCGGGACTGTCGCTCATTCGCTCTCCTCGATGTACGGCATCACTGTCGATCGGGGTGGAGGGGGCCGTCGTCACGCACCGGCCCGCAGGACGAGGGCCCGGGTCACCGACGAACGACGACGCGGCCCTCGTCCCGCGAAGGCGCTTGGCAAAGTTAACGCACTTCTCGCCCCGCGCAGCGACGATCGCGTCACACCGAACGGGTGTGTCGTGGCACCGCCACCGCTCTGCGCCGCGGCGCGTCAGCGCGGATTACGGACGCCGTCGGCATCTCATGATCGCTCTGAGGGTGCACGTGCGGCGGATCGAACAGCCGCTGATGCACGCAGAAGCCGATCACGGCGCCGAGCGCACCTCATCAACGTCGGGGTGAGTCGACGGTCGCCCTGCGGGTCAGGCGCGGAAGGTCGGCTTCCGCTTCTCCCGGAACGCGGCGACGCCCTCGGCGAAATCGGGTCCGGTGAAGAGGGTGCGCTGGGCGCGGGCCTCGGCGACGAGGACCTGCCGCAGGTCGGTGTGGCCGGCGGCGAAGATCTCCTTGGTCGCGGCGAGGGCCGGGCGGGAGCGCCGGGCCAGCAGCTCTGCCCGCTCCAGGGCCAGCTCGACGGCTCCGCCCGGCTCGGCGAGGCGCTCGACCAGGCCGATCGTCGCGGCGTGCTCGGCGTCGACGACCTCGCCGAAGAGGATCATCTCGGCCGCGCGGCCCTGGCCGATGCGCCGCGGCAGGGTCCAGGCCAGGCCGGCGTCCGTCGCGAGGCCGACGCCGCCGAACGAGGCGCAGAAGCGGGCGTCGCGGGCCGCGACCACGTGGTCCGCCGCGGCGGCCAGCGACAGCCCCGCACCGTAGGCACCGCCCTCGACCGCGGCGATCACCGGCGTGGGCCCGGCGACCATCGCCTCGACGAGATCGGCGAGCAGCTGCAGGCGCAGGATCCCGAGCTGCTCGTCGTCGCTCATCGACGAGATGTCCCCGCCGGCGGAGAAGAAGCCCTCCGCGCCGGTGAGGACCAGGACGCGGACGGTGTCGTCGTCCGTCGCCGCGCGGACCGCGTCCCGTAGCTCGCGGCGCATCTCGACGGACAGCGCGTTGCGCCGCCTCGGGTCGGCCAGGGTCAGGATCCGGACGGGCCCCCGGTCCTCGACCCCGACGAGGCCCTCAGACATCGAAGTCGACGGTCACCGTGTCCGACACCGGCAGGGTCTGGCAGGTCAGCACGAACCCGGCCTCGACCTCCTCGTCCTCGAGCGCGAAGTTGCGGCGCATGGTGACCTCACCGTCGGTGACCTGCGCCCGGCACGTCCCGCACACGCCGCCCTTGCAGGCGAAGGGCAGGTCGCCGCGGACCTTCTGTGCCGCGTCGAGCACGGTCTCGTTCCGCGGCAGGGTCAGCTGGGTGGACCGCCCGTTGAGGACGACGGTGACCTCGCTGCCCTCGCCGACCTCGGCGTCGTCCTCGGCGCGGTGCACCGCGGGCGGCGGCTCGTCGACGTAGAACAGCTCGCGGTGGATCCGCTTCTTGTCCACCCCCAGCTCACCGAGGACGGTCACGGCGTCCTCGGTCATGCCGAGCGGGCCGCACAGCCACCAGTGGTCGACGCCCTCGACGTCGACGAGCGACCCGAGCAGGACCCGCATCCGGTCCGCGTCGAGCCGGCCGTTGAAGATGTCCGCCTCGGTGGGTTCGCGGGAGAGCACGTTGAGCAGGTGCAGCCGGGGCCCGTAGGCGTTCTTGAGGTCGGCGATCTCCTCGGTGAACATCACGGTGTCGGTGCGCCGGTTGCCGTAGAGCAGCGTGACGCGGGTGTCCGCATGCGCGGCGAGCAGCGACGCGGCGATCGACAGTACCGGCGTGATGCCCGACCCGGCGGCGACGAGCCCGTGGTGGGTGCCCGCGGCGAGGTCGGGGGTGAAGGACCCGGCGGGCGGGCCGACCTCGATCTCGTCGCCGACCTCGAGCCGGTCGACGAGCCACTCGGAGAACAGCCCGCCGTCGACCCGGCGCACGCCGACCCGCGGCTCGGCGCCGGCCGGGGCGCAGATCGAGTAGGAGCGCCGCTCCTCCCCCGCCTCGGTCTCGAGCCGGAGCGTCAGGTACTGCCCGGGGCGGAACGTGAAGTCCTCGCGCAGGTCGTCCGGGACCGCGAAGGTGACGGCCACGGCGTCGTCGCACAGCCGCTCCAGCGCGGACACCCGCAGCCGGTGGAAGCCGCTCTCGCGGGGCGCCACGACCTCGTCGTCGGCCCGGGTGCCGGCGGCGGGCAGTGTGGTCGCGGGGGTCACCTCAGATCTCCTTCATGTGCTCGAAGGGCTCCTGGCACGACGGGCAGCGCCGCAGCGCCGTGCAGGCCGTCGGGCCGAAGCGGGAGAACTCCTCGGTCGACGGGGCGCCGCAGCGCGGGCAGCGGACCTGTGTCGACGGGGCGCCGAGGGTCAGCGGGATCGGGCCGGCGGCGCGGGCCGGCGCCTTCCCGGGCGGGGCGATGCCGGCCTCGGCGAGCTTGCGGCGCCCGGCCTCGCTGATCCAGTCCGTGCTCCACGCGGGCGAGAAGACGGTGCGGACCTCGACGCGGTCGTAGCCCGCCTCGCCGAGCGCGATGCGGATGTCGTCCCGCATGACCTCGATCGCCGGGCAGCCCGAGTACGTGGGGGTGATCGTGACGACCGCCCCGCCGCCGTCCTCCTCGACCGACCGGATCACGCCGAGGTCGTCGAGCGTGAGCATCGGCATCTCGGGGTCGACGACCCGGGCGACGACGTCCCGCGCGCCCAGGTCCACCCGGAGCTCGGGATCGGTCACCATGTCGCCCCCGGGTGCTCGCGCGCCACGCTCTGCATCTCCGCCAGGACGTGCCCGAGGCGCTCGGTGTGCACGCCCTGCCGGCCGCTGCGACCGCCGATCGTGCCCACCGGGGGCACCTCGGGCCGGGTGAGGGTGGCCCGGTCGAGGACCTGCGCGAGCACCGCGTCGAACTCCTCGCGCGTCCCGGCCGGGTCGACCGCGACGCCCGCCTCGATGAGCCGGTGCTCCTCGTCGGAGGTGCGGAACAGCTCCTCCACGTACGGCCACGCCCAGTCCAGCCCGGCCTGCACACGCCGGTGCGACTCCTCCGTGCCGTCGCCCAGGCGCAGGGCCCAGCGGGCGGCGTAGTCGCGGTGGTAGGTCAGCTCCTTGACGCCCTTGCCCGCGACCGCGGCGATCACCGGGTCCTTCGAGTCCAGCAGCCGGTGCAGCAGCGCGAGCCGCCAGGTCGAGAAGATCAGCAGCCGGGCGATGCAGCGGCCGAAGTCCAGCTCGTCGGACTGCTCGGCGAGGGCGACGTTGCGGAACCCGGCCTGGTCGCGCAGGTAGGCCAGCGCGTCCTCGTCGCGGTCCGCCCCCTCGACGTGCCCGGCCCGGGCCAGCAGCACGCGGGCCTGACCGAGCAGGTCGAGCGCGGTGTTCGCCAGCGCGACCTCCTCCTCCAGCTCCGGCGCGTTCGCCACCCACTCCGACAGCTGCTGGCTGTAGATCAGCGCGTCGTCGCCCAGCATCTGGCAGTACGCCGCGAGGTCCGCCGCGTCGACGCCCTCGGGCACCGGCGCGGTGATCTCGGCCTCCCCGAGACTCAGACCGTCCTCGAAGCCCGTGCCGAACGCCCAGCGCGGGTCGTCGTGCGCGGTGGTCTCCGACAGCGACTGGTAGGCGTTGGTCGCGTCGTGCTCGCCCTGCTCCACGTGGCTCACAGGTGCGGCACCTCCTCCGGGATCGCGTAGAAGGTCGGGTGCCGGTAGACCTTGTCGCCGGACGGCGCGAAGAACGGGTCCTTCTCCGCCGGGCTCGAGGCGGTGATGTCCTCGGCCTTGACCACCCAGATCGACACGCCCTCGTTGCGCCGGGTGTAGAGGTCACGCGCGTTGTGCAGCGCCATCTCCGCGTCCGCGGCGTGCAGGGAGCCGACGTGGACGTGGTTCAGCCCGCGCTTGCCGCGCACGAACACCTCGTACAACGGCCAGTCGCGCCGCTTCACGCCCTGCCCCTTCTCAATGGCGCCGGTCGGCACCCCGGTGGTCGGGACGGCTCCGTGGCCGCCCTCCGCGGTCACCTCAGGGGTCTCGTCGCTCGGGATCACGCCGTCACCTCACGCTTCTTCGCCGCCTGCTTGTCCGCGTACACCCGGGCCGCCTCACGCACCCAGGCCCCGCTCTCGTGCGCGCGGCGCCGGTGCGCGATCCGCTGCGCGTTCGTGGGGCCGGCGCCGGAGATGACCGCCTTGAACTCCGACCAGTCCGGCTCGCCGAAGTCGTGCGCCTGCCGCTCGTCGTTCCACCGCAGGTCCGGGTCCGGCAGCGTGACACCCAGGGCCTCGGCCTGCGGGACGGTCATGTCCACGAACCGCTGGCGCAGCTCGTCGTTCGTGTGCCGCTTGATGTTCCACGCCATCGACTGCTGGGTGTTCGGGGAGTCACCGTCCGCGGGGCCGAACATCATCAGCGACGGCCACCACCACCGGTCGACCGACTCCTGCACCATGGCCTTCTGCGCCGGCGTGCCGTTGACCATGGCCAGCAGCAGCTCGTAGCCCTGCCGCTGGTGGAACGACTCCTCCTTGCAGATCCGCACCATCGCCCGCGCGTACGGGCCGTAGGAGCACCGGCACAGCGGGACCTGGTTGCAGATCGCGGCGCCGTCGACCAGCCAGCCGATCACGCCGACGTCGGCGTAGGTCAGCGTGGGGTAGTTGAAGATCGAGGAGTACTTCTGCTTCGACTCGATCAGCTTCTCGGTCAGCTCCTCGCGGTCCACGCCGAGCGTCTCGGCCGCCGCGTAGAGGTACATCCCGTGCCCGGCCTCGTCCTGCACCTTGGCCAGCAGGATCGCCTTGCGCCGCAGCGACGGAGCGCGGCCGATCCAGTTGCCCTCGGGCTGCATGCCGATGATCTCCGAGTGCGCGTGCTGCGCGATCTGGCGGATCAGGGTCTTGCGGTAGGCCTCGGGCATCCAGTCCCGCGGCTCGATCCGCTGGTCGGCGTCGATCGTGGCCTGGAACTCGTCCTCGAACGCAGGGTGGGAGCGCTCGTCGGTCGCGGTCATCGCGAACCTCCAAAACCGAATGTTCGTTCGTCTGATGATGACGCACTCCCGCCGCCCACGCAAGCGTGGGGCCGAACTCACCCGGGCGGGCGTCAGGCAGGCGGGATGATCCCCGTGGACACCATCTGCACGACCTGGGCGGGAAGGCCCTCCGAACCGGGCCGGCCGGGGCGGTACCACTCGATGATCGAGTTCACCGTGCCGGACAGCAACCGGGCCGCCAGCCAGGGCTCCACCCCGGCCGCGACCTCGCCGTCCTCCACCGCCTCGGCGACGAGCGAGGCGAGGGTGGCGTCGAACGCGCGGCGGCGGGCCAGGGCCCACCGCTCGATCTCGGTGTTGCCGCGGACCCGCAGGAGCAGCGTCACGTAGGGCAGCTCCGTGGTGAGCACCTCGACCTGGCGCCCGATGATGTGCTGCAGCCGCCGCAGCGCCGGTCCGCGCTGGGAGGCGGGCTCGTCGAGGATGCCGAAGAGCCCGTCGAGCGCACGCTGCAGCGCCGCGCGGAGGAGCTCCTCCTTGCCGCTGACGTGGTGGTAGAAGGAGGACTTCGTGATCCCGGCGGCCCGCGACAGGTCCTCCATCGAGGTGGCGTCGTAGCCGCGGGCGTTGAACTCCTGCACCGCCACGGCCAGCAGGGACCGGGCGTCGTAGACGGGGCGGCGGGCACCGGCCGCGCCGCGGGCGCGCCGGTTCGGCCGGGAGGGCGGATCGGCCGTCGCGGCGGTCATCGCGCCCCTCCCGCGTGTCGCATCCGGCCGACCGGCGGGCCGTCCTCTTCAAGGGTTGCTCGGGTCATCCACACACCTCGCCTTCCCCGTGTCGGGCCACTCGGAACCCCGTGAGACCGACGCCGTGATTCAGGGGCCGGTCCGGGTCGTGATTGCCCGAACGATCGGGCTGCGCACTTCTCGACCCCGGCGAACGCCGCGTGGGCCTCCCGCGGCACTGTGACGCGCTCGCCGAAGTCCTCTCCCCATCTGATGATCCTGCCCGTCCCGGCCGCCCCCTGGCGACCTCCCCTGACGCCGCCACCAGCGCTTTCTCGAGCCCCAACGGCCGCGGGTCGTGCCACGACGGCGATGGCTGAGCCCTGCCCGTCGGGCCCACGGGACGCGCGCGCCGGACGTCGTCGGCACCCTCGCCCCTGTCGGATCCCCACGCGCCCATGCTAACCTCCCCGACAACCGAACGATCGTTCGCCGACGCAGACACCGATCGGAGGCCGAGCGGCTTCATGGGCAGCAGCAACACCGCATTCCTGGTGAGCGGGGTCCGCACCCCGCAGGGCAAGTACGGCGGAGCGCTGGCGGGCGTCCGCCCCGACGACCTGGCCGCCCTGGTGGTCGGCGAGGCCGTCGCGCGGGCCGGGGTGCCGGCCGACGCGATCGACGAGGTCGTCCTCGGCGCCGCGAACCAGGCCGGCGAGGACAACCGCAACGTGGCCCGAATGGCCGTTCTGCTGGCCGGGCTCCCGGCGACGGTCCCGGGCTACACCGTGAACCGGCTGTGCGCGAGCGGCCTGACCGCCGTCACGAACGCCGCCCAGGCGATCAAGGCCGGGGAGGCCGACGTCGTCGTCGCCGGTGGGGTCGAGTCGATGACCCGGGCGCCGTGGGTGATGGCCAAGCCCGGCACGCCGTGGGCCAAGCCCGGCGAGGTCGCGGACACGTCGCTGGGCTGGCGCTTCACCAACCCGCGCTTCCGCGCCCTCGACGAGGCCGCGCCCGAGGTCCACACCGAGACCGCGGGTCCGGCGACCCTGTCGATGGGCGAGACCGCCGAGGAGGTGGCCACGCTCGACGGCATCACCCGCGAGGAGTGCGACGAGTTCGCGCTGCGCAGCCACACCCGTGCGGTCGCCGCTGCGAAGGACGGGCGGTTCGACGCGGAGCTGGTCACCGTGCCCGTCCCGCAGCGCAAGGGCGATCCCGTCCAGGTCACCGCGGACGAGGGCCCCCGCGCCGACGCCTCCCCCGAGTCCCTGGGCCGGCTGCGCCCGGTGTTCCGCAAGGGCGGGATCGTCACCGCGGGCAACTCCTCTCCCCTGTCCGACGGCGCCGCGGCGGTCGTCGTCGCCAGCGAGCGGGCCGTCGAGGAGCACGGGCTGACCCCGCTCGCCCGGATCGTCGTCGGTGCGAGTGCCGGCGTCGCGCCGCACGTCATGGGCCTCGGCCCGGTGCCCGCCACGCAGAAGGCGCTGAGGCTGGCCGGCTGGCAGACCGGCGACCTCGACGCCGTCGAGCTCAACGAGGCCTTCGCCGCGCAGAGCCTCGCCTGCGTGCGCCGCCTGGGCCTGGACCCCGAGACCGTGAACGCCGACGGCGGCGCCATCGCCCTGGGCCACCCGCTGGGCTGCTCCGGCGCCCGGATCACCGTCACGCTCGCCAACCGGCTCCGCCGCGAGGGCGGCCGTCGCGGGCTGGCGTCGATGTGCGTCGGCGTCGGCCAGGGCGCGGCCCTGCTGATCGAAACCGTCTGACCCGCCGCCACCACGAGAGGGACCGCATGACCACCCCGCTTCTGCGCAGCTATGTCTCCGGTGACTGGCACACCGCGACCGATGAGGGCCGCCCGCTGTTCGACGCGGTGACCGGGGAGGAGATCGCCCGGGTGTCCTCGACCGGGGTCGACTTCGGCGCCGCGCTGGGCTACGGGCGGGAGGTCGGTGGGCCGGCGCTGCGGGAGTTGACCTTCCATCAGCGGGCCGGGCTGCTCAAGGCGCTCGGGCAGCACCTGCGCGAGCACCGCGAGGAGCTCTACGCCGTCTCCGCGCG
>NZ_JNYD01000027.1 GCF_000717175.1 Pseudonocardia autotrophica
AGAAGCCACCAACGACAAGAACCGATCAGCCACACCCTGCCGTCGCGGGCGTCCGGAACACCTCGTCCCGAACATCAACAACCTTACGGAGGACCGATGCGGGTCGCCCGCCACCGTGTTCCCGCGTGGACCGGCCCGCGCGCCGCGATCGCGCTGGTCCAGGTCCTGGGGCTCGCGGTGTGGTTCTCGGCCTCGGCGGTGGTGCCGCGGTTGCGGGTCGAGTGGGGCATCGGCGACGCCACGGTCGTCTGGCTGACGGTCTCGGTCCAACTCGGGTTCGTCGCGGGCGCGGTCACCTCGGCCGTGTTCACGCTGCCGGACCGGGTGCGCCCGCACCGGCTGCTGGCCTGGTCCGCGCTCGGCGCCGCCGTGTGCACGCTGGTGCTGGCCACCGTCGTCGACTCTCCCGGGCCCGCGCTCGCCCTCCGCGCGCTGACCGGCGTCCTCCTCGCCGGGGTCTACCCGGTCGGCATGAAGCTCACGACGTCCTGGTCCGGGCCGGGGAGCCGGTTCCGCGACCTCGGTGTGCTGGTCGGGGCCCTGACGCTCGGCTCGGCCCTCCCCCACCTGCTCGGCGGCCTCGCCGGACCGGCCCTGCCCTGGCGCGGCGTCCTGCTCGGCGCCGCGGCGGCGGGCCTGCTGGCCGCGCTGCTCGCCGCCACGCTCGTCCGGCCCGGCCCGGGGCACGCGCCCGCGCCGCCGCCCCACAGCCGGTACGCCGTGCGGATGCTCCGCGAACGCGGGCCGCGGCTCGTGGTGTGCGGCTACCTCGGGCACATGTGGGAGCTCTACGCCTTCTGGACCTGGCTGCCGGCCTACCTCGCCGCCGCCCCGGCCGCGACCACCCAGCCGCGCGGGCTGCCGATCGAGCTGGTCGTGTTCGCGACCTCCGGCCTCGCGGGCGCCGTGGGCTGCGCGGTGGCCGGCCGGGTGGCGGACCGGGTGGGGCCGGCGCCCGTCGCGATCACCGCGCTGGCCGTCAGCGGCACGTGCTGCCTGCTCTCGCCGGTGATGATCGGTGCCGGTACGCCGGGGCTGGTCGTGTTCTGCGCGGTGTGGGGCGCGTCGGTGGTCGCGGACTCCGGCGTGTTCACCGGCGCGCTGAGCGACGTCGCCGACCGCCGGTACGTCGGCACCGCGCTGACCACGCAGACCGCGCTGGGTTTCCTGCTCACCGCGGTGAGCATCCAGGTGGTCCCACTCGTCGCGGCCGCCGGCGGGTGGCCGGCCGCGCTGCTCGTCCTGCTCCCGGGCCCGGTGCTCGGCGTGCTGGCCATGCGGTCCCTGCTCCCCACCGCCCCGGAGGTGCCGGCCCGGGCCTGACCGGCCGGCCGACCCCGCCGTCCCCCGATCGCCCGACACCGGGATCGACCCGCGGGCCGTCCGGTCGCCCGACGGTGCCGGCCGCGCCGCGGCGCGACCCTTCTCCCGTGCCGCGGGAACCACCCGCGCAAGGCCGGAAGAAGGCTCGCCATGACCGCCCCCTACGGATTCGCCGTCACCCCGGAGACCGTCTACCCCACCCGCCGCATCCCGTCCCCGCGCCCGGCCCGGCCCGCGGCCGACGCGGGCCGGCTGTGGTCGGGCGGGCTCGCCACCGCCGTGGTCGCGGCACTGGCCGGGCTGGTCGGCGCGCTCGTCGTGCGGGTCGTCGCGGGCTTCGTCCCGGGGGCGCACGCCCTCGTCACCGGCACCTTCGGCACGGCCGGGATCGTCCTGCTCTGCACCCTCGCCGCGACGGCCGCCCTGGCCGCCACCGGCATCGCCCACCTGCTGCTGCTCTCGACCCCGCGGCCGCTGGAGTACCTGGGCTGGATCGTCGGGCTGGGCACCGCGGTCGCCGTCGTCCTGCCCTTCGTCACCACGGCGTCCCTCGGCGCGGCACTCGCCCTCGCCGCGGTGCACCTGGTGATCGGACTCGCCGTCGCCACCCTCACCGGCAGCGCGGCCGCCGCCTCGATGCGGGTCGCCGCCCGGGCCCGGGAGGTCTGAGCGCGCGAGTCGGGGCGACGCCCGGGCCGAAGGGGTGCCCGGGCGTCGCCGCCTGCGTGCTGTGACCCCGCCCGCCCTGCTCCTCGGTACCGATCTCCGCTTGTCACACTGGTGGCATGGCGCCTGATCCCAGCCCCGTCCCCGGGTCCACCGACCTGCTCGTCGTCGGGGCCGGGCCGGCGGGGTCCGCGGCTGCCGCGTGGGCCGCCCGGCAGGGTCTGGACGTCGTCCTGGCCGACGCCGCGGTCTTCCCCCGGGACAAGACCTGCGGCGACGGGCTCACCCCCCGCGCGATCGCGGAGCTGGACCGCCTGGGGCTGGGCGAGTGGGTGCGCGGGCACGGCGCGAACCGGGGCCTGCGGGCGGCGGGCTTCGGGCAGGAGCTGCTGCTGGAGTGGCCGGGCGGGTCGCTGCCCTCCGAGGGCAGCGCGGTGGCCCGGACCGAGCTCGACGCGCGCATCCGCGAGGTCGCCCTCGAGGCCGGGGCCGTGCCGGTGCAGGGCGCGAAGGCCGTCGGAGTGGAACGCGACGGCGAGCGGGTCTCCGGCGTCACGTTCGCGCTGGCCGAGGGCGGGAGCGCCACGATCCGCTGCGAGCGGCTGGTCGTGGCCGACGGCGCCCGGTCGACGCTCGGCCGCGTGCTCGGCAGGGAGTGGCACAAGGACACCGCCTACGGCGTCGCCGCCCGCGGCTACATCCGCTCGGGCCGGCACGACGACCCCTGGATCTCCTCGCACCTGGAGCTGCGGGGCACCGAGAACGAGGTGCTCGCCGGGTACGGCTGGGTGTTCCCGCTGCACACCGGCGAGGTCAACATCGGCGTCGGCACGCTCGCGACCGACAAGCGCCCCGCGGGCGTCCAGCTCAAGTCGCTGATCGAGCACTACGCGACCCTGCGCCGCGAGGACTGGCAGCTCGACGGGCCGGTCCGGCTGGTCCGCTCCGCGCTGCTGCCGATGGGCGGGGCGGTGTCCGGGGTCGCCGGGCCGAACTGGGCGCTGGTCGGCGACGCCGCGGGCTGCGTCAACCCGCTCAACGGCGAGGGCATCGACTACGGCCTGGAGACCGGCCGGCTCGTCGCGGAGCTGACGGCCAGCGAGAAGGACCTCGACCGGGCCTGGCCCGCCACCCTGCGCGGGCACTACGGCCAGGCCTTCTCCATCGCCCGCCGGCTCGCCGGCCTGCTCACGATCCCGAGGCTGCTCCCGCTTGCCGGCCCCGTCGGCATGCGCTCGACCCCGCTGATGCGGGTCGCGCTGCGGGTCATGGGCAACCTGGTGACCGAGGAGGACACGGACCTGGTGGCGCGCGCCTGGCGGGCCGCCGGTCGGCTGTCCCTGCGGTTCGACGAGCGCCGGCCCTTCCCCGCGGCCGACCTGCCGAGCTGACCGGGAGCGGCGGTCAGGGCAGCGGCGTCGGGGCAGCGGCGTCAGGGCAGCGGCGTCAGGGCAGCGGCGTCAGGGCAGCGCGGCCGCGTAGAGGTCGGCGAGGGCGGCCCAGTGCCGCTTCTCGGCGTCGGCGTCGTGCGTGGGGTTGTCCGGGACCGCGAAGCCGTGCCCGGCCGGGTAGGTCTCGAGGGTGTGCCGCACGTCGGCCGCGGTGAGGGCCTCGTCGAGCAGCGCGAACTGGTCCGGCCCGAACGACGCGTCGTCGTGCGCCCCGGCGACGTAGACCGTGGCCCGGACGTCGGCGGCGCGGTGGTGCGGGCTGTCCGGGTCGTCGGGCACCGCCAGCCGCCCGCCGTGGAACGACGCCGCGGCCGCGACCCTGCCGCCCAGCGCACCCGCCGCGATCAGCGCGGCCCGGCCTCCCATGCAGTAGCCCGTGGTGCCGACGGCGTCGCCGCGGACCTCGGGCCGGGCGAGCAGGGCGTCGACGTACGCGGCCGCGTCGGCCCCGATCGCCTGCGCGGTCAGCGGCCGGGCCAGCTCCCCCATCCGCGCCCGCTCGGCGGGGTCGCTGAACAGCGTCGCGACGTCGAAGGGCTCGAACCCGCCCGCGCGGTAGTAGACGTCCGGCAGCAGCACCGCGTAGCCGAGATCGGCGAGGTGGTCGGCCATCCCCAGGAAGATCTCCCGCACCCCGCCCGCGTCCGGGTACATCAGCACGCCGCGCCAGGGCCCCTCCCCCTCCGGGGTGTGCAGCGTGGCGGCGCACTCGCCGTCGGGGGCCGGGATGGTCAGCGCGGTCCGGGGCATGCGGCCTCCGTCGGTGGGCGGTCGGGAGTGGTGGGGCCGAGCGTAGGACGCGGAACGGGGTGGGGCGATCAGCTGCGGGTGAACGCCGGTCAGGGCTCCCCGCGGGCCTCCGGGGAGAGCAGGTAGGCCGTGAGGGCGGTCGCGAGCTCGCCGAGGACCCGGTCGACGACGGCGAGCTCGTCCGCGCTCAGCGCACCGACCACACCGGACGCCCGGTGGCCGAGGGTGTCGAGCAGCTCGGCGGCCACGGCACGGCCGGCCTCGCGGCAGCCCAGCCGGATCCGGCGGCGGTCGGCGCGGTCCGGGTCGCGGCGGACGTGTCCGGACCGGACGAGCCGGTCGACGATCCCGGTGATCGCACCGGTGGTCAGCCGCAGCGTCTGGGCGAGCTCCCCGGGCGTCGCGGGGACGCCCGCGGACTCGGCGGCCGCGATCACCACGAGTGCGTGGACCTCGGTGGAGCGCATCCGCTGCCGGCGCGCGACCACCTCGACCACGCGCTCGACCCCCGCGCCCAGCAGGTGCACCCGGGTCCCGAGCGCCGCGACCCCGTCCGCGCGCACCGGCAGCACGGTCGCGTGGTCGTGGGCGTGCACCATCCGGGCGGCGCGGTCCTCGTGATCGGTGCCCGCGCGGGCGCGGTCGGCACAGGACGTGTCACTCAACGTCGCCCGCCGTCCACCCGCGACTCGGCGTCGTGTGCATTCCCCGTCCTCCTCGCTCCACCCCTCGGACCTGTTAGGGCATCCTCACACACCTTTCGGGTAGGGGCGCGTCGGTCGTGTGCGGCAATCCGCCACGCAACCATTTCGCGACGATATGGAGTGTCGTGATCACCTCTGGTGAGGCAGGTCGTACGCTCAGCGCAGCCGTTCGCGCACGGTCCGCTCAGCCACTGCGGGAAGCACGAGAGGCGACCCGCCCGACGTTTTCCATTGTGTACCTGGGCGAGTACCACTCAGCCGCGCACGAATGCGCCCGGCAATTCCGCGCTCCTACCGAATGGCGCCGACCGAAGTCCTTCGACCGGCGTGACAGTGGTCACGCTGCGCGTCCGACGCCGCCGGATGCGTCCTCAGCCCTGTTCGCGGCGGGGCGCGGGGACGCCCCGGGAGGCGTGGCCGAGGTCGCGGGAGTGGCGGGGATCGGCGCCCCGGTTCCGGTGCGGGTCGAGGAGGATCGGCGGGGCCTGGACCGGGATGCGGCCCGGGTCGGTGGCGTGCCGCGGCACGGGCAGCGGTCCGGGCGGGACGCGACCGTCCGCGCCGCCCTCGGGACCGACGCCGCTGCGCGTGGCGGTCACGTCATAGCCCGTCTCGGCGTGCTCGTGCAGGTCCAGCCCGCCCGCCTCGGCCTCCGCCGACGCCCGGAACCCGATGGTGACGCGGATCAGGTAGCCGAGCAGGAGGGTGACGACGAACGAGTAGCCCGCGACCACCCCGGCCGCGACCGCCTGCCGGCCGAGCTGGGTGAACCCGCCGCCGTGGACCAGGCCGTCGGCGGGCAGGGCCGCGTTGACGGCGGTGGTGCCGAACACGCCGACGAGCAGGGTGCCGACGAGCCCGCCGACCAGGTGGATCGCGACGACGTCGAGCGAGTCGTCGAGCCGCAACCGCCACTTGAGCGCGCAGGTCAGCGGGCAGATCACGCCGGCGACCACGCCGATCGCGATCGCGCCCCAGAGGTCCACGAACCCGCAGGCGGGCGTGATCGCGACGAGCCCGGCGACGGCCCCGGACGCCGCACCGAGCGTGGTCGGGCGCCCGGTCCGCAGCTGCTCGACGAGCAGCCAGGCCAGCACGGCCGCGCACGTCGCGACCGTGGTGTTGGCGAAGGCCATGGCCGCGAGGCCGTCGGCGGACAGGGCCGATCCCGCGTTGAACCCGTACCAGCCGAACCACAGCAGCGCCGCGCCCAGCACGGTGAAGGGCAGGTTGTGCGGCCGGGCGACGACGTCCGGCCAGCCCTTGCGCCGGCCCAGCACGACGGCCAGCGCGAGCGCCGCGGCGCCGGCGTTCATGTGCACGACGGTGCCCCCCGCGAAGTCGACGGCCTGCAGCCGGTTCGCGATCCACCCGCCGACGGCGTCGGGCGCGAGGAACCCGTCGAAGGCGAAGACCCAGTGGCCGACCGGGGCGTAGACGAGCACGCTCCACAGCGCCACGAACACGACCCACGGCCAGAACCGGGTCCGCTCCGCGACCGCGCCGGAGATCAGCGCGGGCGTGATCACCGCGAACATCAGCTGGAACATCGCGAACGCCAGCACCGGCACCGCGTGCGCGCCCGGCCAGGGCACGCCGTCGCCGGCGAACCCGGCGAGCTGCGTGACCGACCAGTGGTCACCGGCCGTGCCGATGGAGCCGATCAGGCCGGGGCCCCCGTCGTCGCCGAAGGTCAGGTCGAAGCCGACCACGGCCCACACCAGGCCGACCACCACGAGGCAGACGACGTTGGCCATCAGCATGTTCAGGACGCTCTTCGCCCGCACCATTCCGGCGTAGAAGAATGCGAGGCCCGGGGTCATCAGCATGACCAGGGCGGCGCTCGCCAGCACCCAGGCGGTGTCGCCGGTGTTCGCGCTCACGCGGGAGCGCAGGCTCGGGGAACCGGCCCCGGTGTACCGCCGATCATGCTGCCCACCACCGCCTTCTCCGTGCCGTGCCGTCCACACCGGTGTCCCGACGCGCGGCCAGCCTAGGCCGCGCGCCCTCCGCTGCCGGACGGCCGGAGGGATGTTAACGAACCGGTAACCCCTTTCGCGAATGGTCCGCAGCACGATTCCGGACACATTTCCACTGTCCGTGCACGCGTGATCACGATGGGCAGTTCTCGACGGTTCCGCGCGGTTCGCGCCGGCTCACTCCTCCCGGAAGCCGTGCAGCACCGCCGCCATGTCCTCGTCGGCGTGCCCGCGGGCCGCGGCGGCGGCGAAGCGGTCGTGCATGGCGTTCATGAGCCCGTCGGAGACACCGTGGGAGGCGAGCGCCTCGGCGATCAGGCCGGAGTCCTTGACCGCACCGTCGAGCGCGAAGGCGGGCGGGAACTCGCCCGCGATCATCGCCTTGCCCTTGAGCTGCGCGTACCCGCTGTCGAGCGGCCCGCCGGCGATCGAGTCGAGCCACTGCTGCGGGTCGATCCCCAGCGCCTGCGCCAGTGCGACGGCCTGCCCGGTCGCGGTCACGATCGACAGCACCCACGAGTTCGCGACGAGCTTGAGCCGGTGCCCGTCCCCCGGACGGTCGCCGACCCAGACCGTACGCGAGCCGATGGCGTCGAACACCGGGGCGACGGCCGCGCGCACCTCCGCCGGCCCGCCCGCGAGGACCACCAGCTGCCCGGCCTCGGCGGGCTGGCGGGTGCCGAGCACGGGCGCGTCGACGAACGCGACGCCGTGCTCGCCGGCCAGCGCGGCCAGCCGCTCGGTGCCGTCGAGCCCGACCGTCGCGGTCTGCACCCAGGTCACGCCCGGCTCGGCCGCGGGGAGCGCGCGCTCCATGACCTCGGCGACCGAGTCGGCGTCGAACAGCATCGTGACGATCACGTCCGCGCCGGACACCGCCTCGGCGGGGTCCTCCGCGACCCGGGCCCCGGCGTCGGCGAGCGGGCGCGCCTTGTCCCGCGTGCGGTTCCACACAGTGGTCTCCAGGCCGGCCTTCGCCAGGTTGGTGGCCATCCCGGCGCCCATGATCCCGGTCCCGAGCACGGTCACTGCGGTCATCGTTCCTCCCGGAGAGCTCTAGGGGGCGAGCACGCGCCACGAGTGCGGCGGGAGCAGGAGTGCCTCGTCGGGCGTGCCGCCCTGCGCGTCCTCCAGCGTCTGCCCGCCGAGCTCGTCGGGGAAACGCCGGGGCTCGTCGTCGACGGACAGCAGGGTGACGAGCTCACCGCCGGAACCGCTGCAGCGGAAGGCCATCGTCGTGTTGGTGAGGTGCTCGACGGTCGTGCGGGCGCGGACCAGCCACGGGTGCCGGCGGCGCATGCCGATGAGCCGCTGGTGCAGCTCCTGCACCGGAGCCCCGAACGGGGCGAGTTCGGCAGGGGTGTCCGGGAAGGGCGGGCGCACGGCGTCGTCGCCGAACTCGCGCTCCTCCTTGACGCCGGTGAAGGCCTGCTCGTCGCCCGCGTAGACGCTCGGCACACCCCCGACGGTCATCAACACCGCCACCGCGTGCCCGATGTGCTCGGTGCGGTCCAGCCGGCTCGCCAGCCGCGTGACGTCGTGGTTCCCGACGAAGGTCAGCGGCGCGAACGACTCCACCATCGCCGAGTGCCGCTCCAGGGCGTGGGCCAGCTCCCAGAGGTTGCGGTCGTTGAACGCGCTCCAGATCGCCTTCCACAGCTCGTACTGGGTGACCGAGTCCATCCCGGACTCGGCGACGATCGCGGCGTAGTCGCCGTGGATCACCTCGCCGGCGAACCAGGCGTCGGGGAACTCCGCGCGCACGCCGGGCAGCACGGCCCGCCAGAACGCCGTCGGCACCTGGTAGGCGGCGTCGAGCCGCCAGCCGTCGGCGCCGCGGCCCAGCCAGTGCCGCATGACGGCGGCGACGTGCTCCTGCACGGCGGGCTCGTCGTGGTCCAGGGCGACCAGCCGGCCGTGCCCCTCGAACGTGGCGGGCCCGTCGCCCTCCCAACGGAACCAGCGCCGGGCGTCGGCATCGCCCTCCTCCGCGGCCCGGAACCGTGCGAACGAGCGGCCGACGTGGTTGAACACGCCGTCGAGCAGCAGCCGCACGCCGCGGGAGCGGGCAGCCTCGACCAACGCGTCGAAGTCGGCGTCGTCGCCGAGGCGGGGGTCGATCCGGAAGTGGTCGACGGTGTCGTAACCGTGGGTCTCCGACGCGAAGACGGGCCCGAGGGCCAGCCCGGAGCACCCCAGCTCGAGGAGATGGTCGAGCCAGGGCTCGAACCGGCCGAGCCGGTGCGCGACGGGGCTGCCGGGCGCGAGCGCGTCGCGCTCGGCGCCGACGAAGCCGAGGGGGTAGGCGTGCCACCAGATCGCGTGGTCGATCCACCGGTCGTGCATGCCGCCACCCTTCCCCACGACGGCGGAACTCGCTGGGCCGGACGCCCGCGCCGATCTACGGTCGGCCCATGACCGGCATCGCGACCTTCTCCGTGGCCGCCCTCGACACCCGGGACCCGCTGGGCCTCGCCCGCTTCTACTCCGCGCTCACCGGCTGGCCGATCCGCCCCGGCGACGAGGCACCCGGCACCGAGTGGGTGGAGCTCGTCCCCGGCGGCGGGGCCACGCTCGCCTTCCAGCTCGCGCCAGGGCACACGCCCCCGGACTGGCCGGGCGACGCGCACCCGCAGCAGGCCCACTTCGACTTCGACGTCCCGGACCTCGACGAGGGCGAGACCCGGGTCCTCGCGATCGGCGCGCGCAAGCACGAGGTGCAGCCCGGGACGGACTTCCGGGTCTACCTCGACCCGGCCGGGCACCCGTTCTGCCTGGTGCTGGAGCACTGACGGGGGTTCACCGCGCGAGCTGCGCGCGGTTGCGGGCGGTCACCGCCCGCCGTCGCTCCTCCAGCGCGGCCAGGTCGGTGGAACCGGCCTCGGCGATGGCCCGCTCGGTCTCCAGGGCCGCCTGCACCGGCGCCCCCGAGCCCTCGACGTACATCCGCTTGACCGCCTGCAGCACGTCCGCGGGCGGTTCGGTGGCGGCGGTCGCGAGCCCGACGGCCCGGTCGAGCAGCCGCTCGTGCGGTACGACCTCGGTGACCAGGCCGATCCGCAGGGCCAGCGCGGCGTCGACGACCTCGCCGCAGAAGGACATCCGCCGCGCCCACGCCATCCCGACCACGCTCGGGAGCCGGGCCGTCATCCCGCCCCCGGGCCGGACGCCGACCCGGGCGTGGGTGTCGGCGAAGACGGCCCGCTCGGAGGCGACGAGGAAGTCGCAGCCCAGCGCCAGCTCGAGGCCGCCGGTGAAGCAGGCGCCGTTGACGGCGCCGATGATCGGCTTCCGCATCCGGCCGGTCTGCGCGATCACCGGCTCGTCCCGGTGCCGGCGGAAGTAGGCCTCGCCCTCGGCCGCGGCCTGCTTGAGGTCGACGCCGGCACAGAAGGCCGGGTCGGCCCCGGTCAGGACCACGGCGAGCACGCCGTCGTCGGAGTCCGCCTCGACCAGCGCGCGGTACAGCTGCGAGATCACCTCGCCGCCGAAGGCGTTGCGGGCCTCCGGCCGGTCGATCGTGACGATGCGGACCGCGCCGCGGTCCTCGGTCCGGACGACACTCATGCCTGTCCCTCCTCGGCCGCACCCGTGCGCACGTCGGCGGCGATCCCCGTGACGAGCGCGGCGTCGGCGTCCCAGGGCGTGTAGAGCGAGCAGCGGGAGAAGAGGTCGCCGTAGCGGCGGAGCAGCTCGGGGGCGATCTCCTCCGGCTCGCCCACCACCGCGACGGCGTCGAGCACGTCGTCGTCGATCAAGGTTCCCATCCGTTCCCACTCCCCCTGCTTCGACAACCCGTGCAGTTCCTCGCCGAGCGCACCCCAACCGTGCAGGTCCAGGACCCCGCGGTAGGCGGGCGTGGAGCCGTAGAAGGCGATCTGCGCGCGCACGCCCGCCACCGCCCGCGCCAGCTCCTCCTCGGTCCGCCCGGTCGCGATCATCGGCAGCCCGACCAGCTGGAAGTCGCCGAGCTCGCCCCCGCGGCCCTGCCGCAGCGCGGGCACGGTGACCTCGCGCAGGTAGCGCTCGGTGGTGAACCCGTGGCAAAGGAAACCGTCGCCCACCTCGGCCGCGGTCCGCGTCATCGCCTCCCCGACGCCGGCGAGCAGCACCTTCGGGGCGCCGAACCCGTGCGGCTCCGGCACGAACATCGGCGTCATCAGGGTGTGCGAGTAGAACTCGCCCCGGAAGTCCAGCCGGGTGCCGTCCGCCCAGCACTCCCAGATCGCCCGCAGGGCCAGCACGAACTCGCGCATCCGCGCGGCCGGCTGCGACCAGGGCATCGAGAACCGCCGGGTGATGTGCGCCCTGACCTGCGTGCCCAGCCCAAGCAGCAGCCGCCCGCCGCTGAGGACCTGCAGGTCGTTGGCGGTGGCGGCGAGGCTCATCGGGTTGCGGGCGAACGCGAGCGCGATGGACGTGCCGAGCTCGGCCCGCTCGGTGACGGTCGCGGCGAGCGTCAGCGCGACGAACGGGTCGTGCTTCACCTCGGCCGCCCACAGGCCGTCGTACCCCGCCTCCTCGGCGTGGCGGGCGGCCTCGCGCGGGTCGGCCGGCCCGGCGAGGGGCAGGCTGGTGTCGATCTTCACCACGACCTCCCGGCGCTCAACGGATCTGCTCCGCCGGCGCGAGGCCGGCGACGACGTCCCTGCGGAGCAGTTTGCCGGTCGGGGTGCGGGGGATCTCGGGCCAGGCGGTGATGCGGTCCGGGGTCTTCGAGCTGCGCAGGGTGGCCCGGACGGTCTCGCGCAGCGCGTCGAGGGCGGTGTCGTCGAGGTCGGTGCCCGGGCGGGCGACGACCACGGCCTCGATCCGCTGCCCCCACTCCTCGTCCGGCACCCCCACGACCACGGCGTCGGCGACGCCGGGGTGGGCCAGCAGCACGTCCTCGATCTCGGCCGGGGCGATGTTCTCCGCCCCGCGGATGATCGTGTCGTCGACCCGGCCCTCCACGAACAGGTACCCCTCGGCGTCGAGCCGGCCCTGGTCGCGGGTGTCGAACCAGCCCGCGCCGTCGAGCGAGGAGCCGCGGCCGGCGTACTCGGTGGACACCTGCTCCCCGCGGACCCAGATCCGCCCCGCCGTGCCCGCCGGCACCGGCGTGCCGTCCTCGTCGCGGACCTCGATCTCGATCCCGGGCACCGCCCGGCCGGCCGAGGACAACCGGGCGCGCACCGCCTCGTCCGACGACGACAGCGCGGCCCGGTGCTCGTCCGGGCCGAGCACGGTGATCGTCGAGGAGGTCTCGGTGAGCCCGTAGGCGTTGACGAACCCGACGTGCGGCCACTCGGCCAGGGCCTGCTCGACGATCCGGCGCGGCATCGCCGCCCCGCCGTAGGCCAGCGACCGCAGCGACGGCACCGCCCGGTCCAGGCCCGGCTCGTCCATGATCCGGGCGAGCATCGTGGGCACGACCATCGCGTTGGTGACCTCCTCGGTCCGCACGAGGTCGACCCAGCCGGCCGGGGTGAACGCCTCCAACACCAGGACCCGACGGCCGGCGTAGAGGTTCGTGAGCGCGTTCGACACCGCCGCGATGTGGTACGGCGGCACGCTCATCACCGCCGCCTCGGTCTCCTCGGCGGCCGCGAACTCCACCGTGCCGAGCACGTACGACACCAGGTTGGCGTGCCGCAGCACCACACCCTTGGGCGCCGACGTGGTGCCCGAGGTGTAGATGACCACCGCGGCCGAGTCCGGGTCGACGAACCCCTCCTCCGCCGGGGCGGCCGCGGCGGCGTCCCGCAGGAACTCGGCCGGGGTGCGGAACCCCAGCCCGGCCCGCTCCGCCACGGCGGCCTGCGCGGCGTCGGCGATCACCAGCGCCTTGGGGTGCTGCGCGACCAGGTGGTCGAGCTGCGCGGCGCCCAGGCGGTAGTTCACCGGCACCAGCGGCACCCCGGCTCGGGCCGCGGTGAACAGCGCGACCGGGAAAGCCGGGCCGTTGACCGCCAGGTAGAGGACCGCGTCCGCGCCGGCCTCGGCCACGAGGGTCGCGCCCCCCGCGGCGAGCTCCCGGACCCGCGCGGCCGTCAGCCCCTCGGCCCGGGTACCCACCACGACGCGGTCGCCGAAGCCCTCGGCGGCCATGTCCAGCAGCACCGACAGGTTCACCGCGCCGCCTCAGTCCGACGCCGGCAGCGGCTTGGCGTCCTTGAGCGGCAGCGGCGCACCACCCGCCGCGAGGGTGCCCGCACCGGCCTTGGTGCAGAGCAGCTCGATGCCGAGGTCGGGGTCGGCGTAGCGCTTGCCCATCTGCGTGCCCGCCTGCTGGTCCGGGTCGGCCGGGTGCGTCGTGCCCGCCTCGGGGCCCTTCGCGTCCACCATCGGCGCGCCCCCGCAGGTCACCTCCACGTCCGTGTCCCCCCACCGCACCACGACCACGGTCGTGGCGTCGGTCGTGCTGGCCAGGGTCGTGCCGATGCGCGGCTTCATCGCGGCGCCCTCCGTGTCGACGAGCGGGCCGCCCCGGCGGGCGGCCCCGAATGAGAGTGTGACGTCAGCGTCACAATGCCACCCGGACGGGCCGCACGGAAGACCGGGCGGAGATCACCCGTCACGCCGGGCCGTGGAGCCACGAACAGCCGGGTGCCACACTCCCGGCGAACGCCGGTGGGCCGACGCCTGGGGGACCGATGCTCGCGCTCGTCGTCATCATGCTGATCCTGCTCGCCTGGGCGCTCGTCGCCGGCAGGCTCGCGCGGTTCAGCGTCACGATGCCGTTCGCGATGCTCGCCGCGGGCGTCGCGCTCACGGCGGGGCCGAACCCCGTGTTCATCTTCGACGTCGAGATCGAGTCGGCGGAGCACGTCGTCGAGGGCATCCTGGCGATCCTGCTGTTCACCGACGCCACGGAGATCCCCGGCGGCATCCTGGGCCGACAGCCGCGGCTCACCCTGCGGCTCCTCCTGATCGCCCTCCCCCTCTCGCTGGTGGTGGCGTGGTTCGGGGGCGCGGTCCTCTTCGAAGGCGCCGGCGGGTGGCTCCTCCTCGTGCTCGCCACCGTCGTGATGCCGGTCGACCTCGCGCCCGCCATCGCCGTCGTCCGGGACCGGCGGATCCCGGAGCGGCTGCGGCAGGTGATCAACGCCGAGAGCGGCCTCAACGACGGCCTCATCGCCCCGGTCTTCCTGTTCGCCCTCGCGGGGGCCACCGCCGTCGGCGGCGAGGGGCTGGCCGACGCCGCGGTGCACGCCCTCCCGTCACTGGCCATGGCCATCCTCGCCGGTGCGGTCGTCGGTGCCGCGGCCGCGCGGGTGCTGCACCGGGCGCTCGACTCCGGCTGGACCCAGTCGTCCGCGCTGCGGATCGGGGTGCTCGCGCTGCCGCTGCTCGCCTACGGCGCCGCAGCCCTCGTCGAGGGGAACGGCTTCGTCGCGGCGTTCGTCGCCGGCGTGTTCTTCGAGCCGGCGGCCCGCCGGCTGCCGCCCGGGACCCTGCACCTCGTCGAGGACGTCGGCACGCTCCTCTCGCTGGCGCTGTGGTTCATCTTCGGTGCGATCGTCAACCAGACCCTCGCCGGCGGGGCCATCACCTGGCAGGTCGTGCTGTACGCGCTGCTGGCGCTGACCGTGGCCCGGATGCTGCCGGTCGTCCTGGCCCTGATCCGTACGGACGTCTCGGCGAAGGACCGGCTCGTCCTCGGGTGGGCAGGGCCCCGGGGCATCGCGACCCTGGTGTTCGGCATGCTCGCGTTCATCGACCTGGCCGGGCCGCAGAAGGACTTCGTGCTCGCCGTCACCGTGGTCACCGTCGTCGCGAGCATCGTGATCCACGGGTTGTCGACGGGGCTGGTGGCGCGGCACTACGGCCGGACCGCGGTCGCCGAGACCGGCACGGAGCACGCCGACAGCGGCCCGACGTCCGCGGGTCCTCGCCGCCGGGCGGGCCCGGCCCGGCCGTCGCCCCGGCCGACCGGAAGGACGCCCGGGTCCGGTGGTGGCGGCGGGGCGACACGGCCCCCTGACCGGCCCGAACGGGTGGGACGCAGCGGGTTGCCGGGCCTCCTCCCGGTGCGGTTGACTCATCGCGTGATGCGCATGCGGCTCGAGTTCTTCTGGCCGAGCCGCCGCGTGTGCCAGTTCGACGAGTTCTGTCCCCGGGCCGCGTAGGCGCCCCTGCCCGCTCCGGGCAGTGCCGGCCGCCGCGCGGCCGTCTCGTGTCCCGGTCGCGGATACGAGCTCCGCGACCCCGCCGACAGCACCGCCGAACCCTGGAGACCCCATGTCCGTGACGGACGACCTGCTCGCCAACAACGCCCGCTACGCCGAGACCTTCTCCGGCCCGCTCCCCCTGCCGCCCGCCAAGAAGGTCGCCGTCGTGGCCTGCATGGACGCCCGCCTGGACGTCTACCGCATCCTCGGCCTCAACGAGGGCGAGGCGCACGTCATCCGCAACGCCGGCGGCGTCGTGACGGACGACGAGATCCGCTCCCTGGCCATCAGCCAGCGCCTGCTCGGCACCGAGGAGATCATCCTCATCCACCACACCGACTGCGGCATGCTGACCTTCACCGACGACGACTTCAGGAAGTCGATCCAGGACGACACCGGCATCACGCCGCAGTGGTCCGCCGAGGCCTTCGCCGACCTGGACGACGACGTACGCCAGTCCGTCGCGCGGATCAGGAGCAACCCCTTCGTCCCGCGCAAGGACTCGGTGCGCGGGTTCGTCTTCGACGTCTCGACGGGGAAGCTCAACGAGGTCGTCTGACCCCGGCCCCGGCCCCGGTGACGACGACGCGGCCCGCCCGGTGTGTGTCACCGGGCGGGCCGCGTCGTGCCGGTCGGGTCAGCGCGTCGCCGGGCGCGGCTTGTCGACGAACCGGTGGTAGGCCTTCATGCCGTACCGGTCGACCGCCGTCTTGATCAGGCCGAAGATCGCGCCCTGCAGCGTCGCCGCGATCAGGACCTCCTTGGTCCCGTAGTCGCGCGACAGCGGCTGCGGGGTCTCCGGCTCGTTGGAGACCCGCTTCCACACCAGGGCGAACACCTGCCCGGCGATCAGCCCGCCGATCATGCCGGACACCAGGCCGACCGGCTTGTACGCGAGCTTCAGGGCGCCCGGCAGGTCGTCGCCGAGCTCGGCGGGCTTGCGGTCGGACTTCTTCGTGCCGCTCATGCCGGGCACGTACCCCGCGCCGCCGCCGGCCACACGCCGAGAACGCGGACGGCCCGTCCACACGGGACGGGCCGTCGAACTCGTGCGTGCGTCAGGCCGGAGGCGGCGGGGTCTCCCCCTGCTGCGGCGCGCGGTTCACGTCGCCGCGCCAGGCACCCTCCTCGGCACCGCGCGACTCGATGAACTCCTTGAAACGGCTCAGATCGCCCTTCGCCTGCTTACCGACGATGCCGAGCGCGTCACCGGCCTTCTCGACCACGCCCTCGGGCTCGAAGTCGAGCTGCAGGGTGACCCGCGTGTGGGTCTCGTCGATGCGGTGGAAGGTCACGGCGCCGGCCTGCTGCGGGCCGGTCACCGACTTCCACGCCACGCGCTCGTCGGGGTGCTGCTCGGTGACCTCCGCGTCGAACTCGCGCTGGACCCCGGCGATCTTCGTGACCCAGTGCGTCCGCGTGTCGTCGAGCTGCTCGATGCGCTCCACGCCGCCCATGAAGCGGGGGAACGACTCGAACTGCGTCCACTGGTTGTACGCGGTGCTGACCGGGACCTCGACGTCGATGCTCTCCAGAACGTTGGTGGACATGGGAGGCGGATACCTCGGGCCGTGCCGCGGAAACCCGCGAACCGCGGATCAGGCCTCCGGATCCGCCAGGGCGGGGGCGGCGCGCGCGTCCCGGCGCAGGTACAGCGGGAAGAGCACCCACAGCACCACCGTGGCGCCCAGCAGGGCGGCCGTGCCGACGATCCCCGCGAGCCGTCCGACCGCGATGTCCAGGACGAGCATCAGTCCGGCGGCCAGCGTCAGTGCCAGGCTGCCCAGCCCGGCCATGGCCAGCCGGTGCCCGGCCCGGACGAGCTCGCGCTTGCGGTTGCGCTGGAAGAGGATCCGGTGCGCGGCGACGGGTGCCACGATCAGCGTCGACGACGCCGCCGCGCCGGCGAGGGTGGCGACGAACAGGGCGTGCTGCATTGCGTCGAGCTCCTTGAACCGCTCGCTCAGCGACATCGTGAGCAGGAAGCCGAACAGGATCTGCACGCCGGTGAACACCACGCGGAGCTCCTGCAGCAGCTCCGCGAAGTTGCGGTCCGCACGGTTCAGCGGACCCTCGGCCCGGTGCCGGGTGTTCCAGTCCTCGGTCTCGTCGGTGACCGTCGCCGCCACGGACATCCGTCGCTCCTCCCGCCTCGGCCGGTGCCCCTCCCCTGTACCCGCTTTCGTCCGTTTCACACGATCGGGTGAGCGCGATGGGCCGGTGGCACGCCGTGTCAAGTCGATCGCGGCCGGTGCGTATGTCGCGGGGGCCGAGGGGGTACGCCCCCGACCGAACGGTGGTGACGACGGGGAGAGGGGGTGCGGGATGACCTCGATCGGGACGGCGACCACGGAGGGCGACGCCGCCGGCGGCCACGTGTGCTGGAGCTACGGTCCCGCTCCCGATGCGCCGGCGGGCGTGCGCCGGAGGCTCGGACCGGTGCTCGAGGCGTGGCGCGTGGAGGGCGAGACCGCCGAGGACGTGCTGCTCGTCGTGACCGAGCTGGTCGCGAACGTCGTCGACCACGCCGGCACGCCCTTCGAGATCACGCTGCACCGCGAGCCCGGGGTGCTGCACGTGTTCGTCCGGGACGGGTGCCGGGAGGTACCGGAGCCGCGCGGGATGGACCCGAGATCCTCCCGGGGCCGCGGACTGCTCGTGGTGCAGGCGGTGTGCCGGGACTGGGGTTACGAGCTGCACGACGCCGACGACCCCGGGAAGACCGTCCATGCCGAGCTCGCCGCCTGAGCCCGCGGCGGTTCGGGGCGCCCGCACCGGGTACCCCGTGCGATGACCGAGATCGTGCGCCCCGGCCCCCTGCGCTGGCTGGCCTACGCGTTCGGCGCCGGGCTCCCCGCCCGGCACCGGACCTGGGTGCTGCACGACGTCACCGCCCCCACCTGGGTGCTGCGGCACCTGGTCCGGTCCGTCGTGCAGATCGCGCCCTTCGGCGTGGCCCTGTACCTGCTGGTCCCGGGTTCCCCGGCGATCCGCGCCACCGCCGTCGTGATGGGCACGGTGATCGGCCTGCTCTACTCCCTGGCGTTCGTCGAGGCCGCCGCGGAGCACCGGGCGATCAAGGCCGGGTACCCCGAGGGCACCGCCGCCGCGACCCGCCGCGAACGCCGCAGGCGGGGCCGCCGCGGGCCCGGCACCTACCCCGGTGGGCCGACCGGCCCGCCGCGCTTCCCCACCCCGACGAACGGAGGCACGCGATGACCGAGCGGCCCGAGAACCCCGCCGACGCCCCCGACCCCACCGACCCCACCCGCACCGAGGAGACGGTCGACCGGCTCGAGGAGGAGGTGGTCGGGCACCGCGTCGACCAGCGCCGGGACGAGGAGGAGGACCCCCGCCCGGCCCACCGCCAGGACGTCGAGCCGGGCGGCGACGCCCCGGACGGGCCCGGTGCCGAGCCGTCCGACTGACCCACCGCCCCGCCGAACGCCCACCGAACGCCGCAGGAGAGCGCGATGATCCCGACCCTGTCGGACCCGGGCAACGTCCCGGGGCGCCGCGAGGAGCACGACCCGCAGACCGGGTTCCATCCCCGCGACCGGCACGACGCCCTGCGCCCCGACGCCCCGCCGGAGACCCTGGCGACGCCCGCACCGGAGACGCCGTTCGGGGCCCTGGTCGTCGGGCTCGACGGTTCGCCGCAGTCCCGCGCCGCCCTGCGCTGGGCGGTGGCCGAGGCCCGGACGCGGGACGTGGTCGTCGACGTCGTCCCCCTCGCCGAGGACCACGAGGGCTGGTTGGACGAGGCCCTCGGGGCCACGGGCGACGAGGTGGAGGTGCGGACCGTGGCGGAGCGCGGCGATCCCGCGACCGTGCTGCTCGCGCACGCGACGGCGGCCCAGCTGCTGGTGCTGGGGCACATCGGCGGCCGGCTCGACGACGTCGCGCGGCGGTGCACCGAGCACGCCCGCTGCCCGGTCGTGCTCGTCCCGGTGGCCGGGCGCTGACCCGTGGCGCGTTCGAACTCCCCCGGGCGGCGTCCGCCCCTGGCCCTGACGGCCGCGGTCGTCGTCGCGCTCCCCGGCCTCTACCTGGGCGCGGCGAGCCTCCTCGGGCTCCCGCACCCCGAGCTCCCCGCCCCCGCCGCCGTCGCCGTCTACGGGCTGGCGATCGTCGGTGCCGCGTTCGTGCTGTCCTGGGCCGGCGAGGCCGCACAGGTCGACATGAGCGCCGGCCTCGCGCTCGCGATCCTGGCCCTGCTCGCGGTGCTTCCCGAGTACGCCGTCGACTTCGTCTTCACCATGCGGGCGGGCGAGATCTTCGCCGCCGAGGGCCACTGCGCGCCCGATCCCGGCGGCAGCAACCCCTGCTCGCTGGCGCTGGCCAACATGACCGGCGCGAACCGGGTGCTGGTCGGCATCGGCTGGCCGCTGGTCGTGCTGGTCGCGATCCTCGCCGCGCGCAAGCGGGGCCGCCGGGACGACGACGGCGGCGGGCACGAGGGCGACCGCGCCGGGGTGCGGCTCCCGCGCACCCTGTCCGCCGAGGTCGTGTTCCTCGGCGTCGCCACCCTCTACTCGCTCTCGCTCCCCCTGCGCAGCACCCTCACGCTGATCGACACGCTCGTGCTCGTCGCCGTGTTCGTCGCCTACGCGATCCGCCTCGCCCGGTTCCCCGCGGAGGAACCCGACCTGCACGGCAGCGCGAAGTGGGTCGCCGAACGCCCCGCCGTGTCCCGGCGCTGGATCTACGGAGCGCTCTTCGTCATCGCCGCGCTGATCATCCTGGCCACGGCCGAGCACTTCGCCGACGGCCTGGTGCAGACCGGGTCCGAGCTGGGTGTCGACCGGTTCGTGCTGGTCCAGTGGGTGGCGCCGCTGGCGAGCGAGGCCCCCGAGCTGATCGTCGCCTGCCTGTACGCGAAGCGGCTCAAGGCGGGCGACTCGCTCGGCACGCTGCTCTCCAGCAAGGTCAACCAGTGGACGCTGCTGGTGGGAACACTCCCGCTGGTGTTCGCGATCGCGTCGGGCTCGCTGCACGGCCTGCCCCTCGACGACCAGCAGCGCGTCGAGCTGCTGCTCACCGGTACACAGTCCTTCTTCGCGGTGAGCCTGCTGGTCACGCTCGGGCTGACCTGGCGCGGCGCGCTGGCGCTCGTCGTCCTGTTCGCGATCCAGTTCGCGACGTCGATCTCGCTGCCGACCGAGACCGTGCACACCGTGTCGCTGGTGCTCTCCGGGGTGTATGCGCTGCTCGGCGTGGCGCAGCTGGTCCGGCACCGGCGGGCGCTGCCCCGGCTGGTGCGCGACGGGCTGCGGACCGACCCGCACCGGCTCGCCGAGCAACCGGCCTGAGGGCCCGCGCCGTCAGGCGGTGACCTTGTGCGGGGTGCCGCGGAAGGCACACCAGAAGGTCGCGACCTCCGGATCCGCGGCAGGTCGCGCCTTCGCGCTGGTGGACTTGCCGAACATCCGCTTCAGCGCCCGCTTCGCCGAGCGCTCCGCGGCCGCGGCCAGCTCCTCGGCCCCCTTGTGCCGCGACCCGCGCAGCACGGCGACGAACACGAACCGCCGCTTCGCGGCGCGCGGGGCGGGCCGCCAGGCCGGGACCCACTCCAGCTCGGCGGTGAGCGGGCGGTCGGCGTCCGTGCAGAGGGCACGGGTGAGGGCGGCCTCCAGGACGTGCGGGTCCACGTCGGCCGGCGCCTTCACTCGCAACAGGGCCATCACCGGTTCGCTGCACGGTTCGGCGGAGGTGCGCACGTCGACCCCTTCGTCGGTGGTCCCGCGGCTCGCGGGGGCGGCTGCGACGCTGCCTGCTCAACGTGCGTGGCCCCCACCATGGCACACCGCGGCGCCCTGTGCGGGGTGTAGCGGACGTCCGTACGGGTATCGCCGCCACGAGGCCGCGGGCGCACCGCGGCCGGAAGGAGAGCCACGATGGGTGCACTGGACGGCAAGCGCGTCGCGATCCTCGCGACCGACGGCGTCGAGGAGGTCGAGCTGACCGAGCCGCGGAAGGCGGTCGAGGACGCCGGGGCCACCACCGAGATCGTGTCGATCTCCGAGGACGCCATCCAGTCGATGAACTCCGACATCTCGCCCAGCGGGGTGTACCCGGTCGACAAGCTGGCGTCGCAGGTGTCGGCGTCGGACTACGACGCGCTGATCATGCCGGGCGGGACGGTCAACGCGGACCGCCTGCGCATGGACCAGGACGTGCTGACGTTCGTCAAGGACGTGTTCGCCGCCGGCAAGCCGGTGGGCGTGATCTGCCACGGGCCGTGGACGCTGGTCGAGGCGGACCTGGTGAAGGGCCGCACGCTGACGTCGTTCCCGAGCCTGCGGACGGACATCCGCAACGCGGGCGGCAACCCGGTCGACGAGGAGGTCGTCACCGACCAGGGGCTCGTCAGCAGCCGCAACCCCGGCGACCTCGACGCCTTCTGCGCGAAGATCGTCGAGGAGTTCGCGGAGGGGGAGCACTCCGTCCACCCGGAGGGCGCCACCGCGTGACCCCGGCCGCGCGCCGGGCCATGATGCCTGCATGACGAGGTGCTCATGAGGGGGCCGGCGTGACGGCGGGCGAGGAACGGGCGGGCGTCGCGCTCTCGAGCCTGGACTCCCCGCTCGTCGACGGGGACGACGCGACCAAGCGGGACCTCGTCGACTACCTCGACGCCGTCGCGGACCGGCTGGTCCCGGTCCTGGCCGACCGGCCGCTCTCGGTGATCCGCGTGCGGCCGGGCCAGGAACCGTTCATGCAGAAGAACCTCCCCCGCTACACCCCGGACTGGGTGCGCAGCACGGTCATCCGCTCGCAGACCGGCCGCGAGGTCCGGTACGCGCTCTGCGACGACCAGCGGACCCTGCTCTGGCTGGCCAACCAGCGGGCCGTGGAGTACCACCCGGCCCTGTTCACGGTCGGGGCGTCGCACGCGTCGCAGCTCGTACTGGACCTCGACCCGCCGGAGGGCGCCGGCTTCCCCGCCGTCGTCGCGGTGGCCCACCTGGTACGCGAGGCGCTCGCCGGCGCCGGGCTCACCGGGGCCCTCAAGACGAGCGGCTCCAAGGGCGTCCACATCGTCGTCCCGCTCGCGCCGACCCCGTTCGACGACGCCGCGGCCGCCACCCGCGCCCTCGCCGCGCGGACCGAGAAGCTCGACCCGGGCATCGCCACCACCGCCTTCCTCCGCGAGGAACGCGAGGGCAAGGTCTTCGTCGACTCCACCCGCGCGGGCGGCGCGACCGTGGTCGCCGCCTACAGCCCGCGCATCCGCCCCGGCCTGCCGGTGTCCTTCCCGCTGGCCTGGGACGAGCTCGACGCGGTCTCCCCCACAGACTTCACCCTCCGCACCGCGCCGGACCTGCTGGCGGGCCGGTCCACCTGGACCGAGGCGCTGGCCGCGCCGCAGGAGCTCCCGGCCGACCTGCTCGAGGAGGGGCACGCGATCCCCGTCGCGCGGGTGCAGGCGATGCACGAGGGCAAGCGGCGCAAGCGCGCGGCATCCGACGCCGCCCGCGACACCTGAGCTGCCCACGGGCACGGGCCGGGGCCGCGCGTCCCCCACGCGCGGGCCCGGCCCCCGACCTCCCGTCCGGCCCCCGTCAGCCGGTCACGGGCAGGTTCTTCTGCACGACCTCGGGCCGCGGCGCCTCGCCGGGCTCCGGCTCGTGCTTCTTCACCGCCGGCTCGTCGTGCTCCTCGTCCGCCTCCAGCGCACAGGTCGCGGACCCGACGGTGATCTTCAGCAGGTCACCCTTCGGCGAGAGCGCCCGGAGCAGGTCGTCGACGGTCTTCAGCGGGGTCTTCCGCAGGTCCGGCAGCTGCCCGGTGACCAGGCCGACGAGGTCGGGCGCGATCTCCTGCTCCTTGTCGGTGAGGTCGCGCGCGCGGTCCTGCCCCGGCACCAGGGTGAGGGTGAAGCCGGTGACCGTGATCGAGTCGTCGTCGCGGTCCTGCTGGTTGAGCGTGATCCGCAGGAGCGGGGACACGTCGAACCGCTCCTCCTCCAGGGGCGCCTTCACCGGTGTCCCGAGGATCGACGCGTTGACGAGGTCGACCCCGGCCGACCCGCCGTCCGCCCCGTCGCACCAGGTCCGGAACGCCTCGGCCTTGAGGACGTCGAGCACGTTCACCTTCGCCACGGTCGCCTCGGCCCGGTGACCCTCGGCCTCGGCGACCAGGGCGGACAGGCCGATGCCGGGCTTGCCGTGCAGCGGGAGCGCGGTCACGTCGGCGACGCTCTGCCGGTCGTGCTCGCCGTCCCGGGACTCGGCGTACGGGCTCGGGCTGATCGACAGCAGGCCGTCCGTCCGGAAGACGGAGGCGGACGAGTCCACGGACGGCTCGGCCGCGGCGGCGGTGGAGCCCAGCAGCAGCACCGCCGCGGCCGTGGCCGCACCCACCGCGGCCGCACCGGCACCGGCGAACTTGGAGGTCTTCACGCGTCGGGTCCCTTTCTGGATCATGCTTCGTCGATCGTCACGAGCGTGCCCAGGGGCACCTCGGTGAGCTGGCGCAGCGCGTCCGCGGGGACGCGGATGCAGCCGTCGCTGGTGGCGGTGCCGAGCACGTCGTCGGTCGGCCAGGTGTGGATGGCGACGGTCCCCGGGCCGCCGCCGAAGGTGTCGTGCGTGGGGCTGTGCGTGCCCAGCGGCAGGATCACCGGGGAGTACTGCTGCTGGTCGTCGCTGAACGCGCCGAGCAGGAAGGTGCGGCCGGTGGGGGTGGGCGCCGAGGGCTTGCCGATGCCGACCGTCCACTCCGCGAGCTTCGCGCCGTCCTCGTAGAGGGCGAGCTTCATGGAGTTCAGGTGCACGGCGATGCGGTACGGCGTGGTCTTCACGTCGAGGTCGGCCAGCGGCAGCCAGCCCGTCGACGAGCTGGGCCGCGAGGGCAGCAGGACCTGCGCCCACTCCCCCTGCTGCGCGATCACCGGGAGCCACGTGTCGCCGATCTGCGTCACGGGCATGCGGGCGATCGGGGTGCCGCCGGGCGCGTCGTGGACCACCGTCTCGCGGACCGGGTGCGCGACCCGGCCGTCCGTGGTCTCCTGCGGCGCCGGGTCGGGCACGGCACCCTGCAGGGTGGTGTAGGTGGTGCTCTCCTGCAGCGAGGCCGGGTCGACGGCCGCGGCGACCGGGTCGGCGCCGGCGGCGGTGCCGCCCTGCTGCGCGACCGGCGACGGGGCGCCGCCGAGCAGCAGCCCGACGACCAGGACGATCGCCAGCAGGGCCACGACGCCGAAGCCGGCCCAGAGGACGAGGCCGGACCGCGAACGCCCGGAGCGCGAGGCGGACCGGCGGATCCGCGGGGGCAGGGTGTGGTTCGCCATCACGCAGCCCACGACCGGTTGGCGGGGGCGGCGGCGTGGACCGGGGAGGACTCCGACGCGCTGTGCACGATCGGATGAACGACGGGTCCACGATCAGGTGACGGGCCGTCCCACCATGATCGCTTCGCGTTCCGACGGACGGAGTCGATCACGCGACGGACGGTCGTATCCCGCCGTTCGCCCGGCCCCCGGCGCGCCGAGCGGCGTACCCACCGCACCACGGACGGTTACCATCGCTCCGGACCGGATGACGGAGCGTGACAGGAGACGGCGTGCTGCTGGCGGACGAGCGGGTGCGGATCGTGGAGTGCTGCCGGCGGATGGCCGCCGCGGGGCTCACGGTCGGCACCTCGGGCAACGTGAGCGAGCGGCGCGGGGACCTCGTCGCGATCACGCCGACCGGCGTCGACTACGGCGCGCTGACCCCGGCGGGGGTGTGCGTGGTCGATCTCGGCGGGCGCCCGGTCGAGGACGGACCGCTGCCCTCGTCCGAGCTGCCGATGCACCTGGCCGTCTACGCGGGCACGGCGGAGCGGGCCGTCGTCCACACGCACCCGCTGTACGCGACGGCGCTGTCCACGGTGGTCGACGAGCTGCCCGGCATCCACTACCTGGTCATGCAGCTGGGCGGGCCGGTGCGGGTCGCACCGTACGAGCGGTACGGGTCGGTCGAGCTGGCCGAGGCGAGCGTGCGGGCGATGGCGGGGCGCAGCGCGGTGCTGCTGCGCAACCACGGCGCCACGACGTGCGGCGACACGCTGGCGCGGGCCTACGACCGGGCCGTCACGCTGGAGTGGCTGTGCCGGCTCTACCACCAGGCCAGGCTGCTCGGGGAGCCCACGCTCCTCGCCGACGACGAGCTGGCCGCCGTCGGCGAGAAGCTGCGGACCTACGGACAACCACCCCTGTGAGTGGCGATAGTCGCCAGAGCGACTATCGCTACTCACGAGGTCAGGTGGTGCCGGATCGGCGGCGGGTCGCGAACCAGTAGTGCGCCGCGATGCTCACGGCGATCCAGAAGATCGGCCCGCCCGGCCAGAAGAACGACACCGGGCCGACGATCCAGCGCACCAGGACCAGCAGGACCACGGCGAGGCCGATCCCGGCGTGGATCACCAGGCGGCGCCGGGCGTCGGGCGGAAGGGTCCGCAGGCCCGGCGGCGGGGGCGGCGGGGCCGGCAGGTCGGCCGTCAGCGGGATCAGGTCCGCCTCGACCTTCGCGGCGTAGGCGGCCTGCTGGCGCTCGTCGGCCTCCTCGAGGGTCAGCCGTCCCTCGGCGGCGGCCGCCCGGATCCGGTCGGCGACGGCCTCGCGGTCGGCGTCGGAGAGCCGCAGCGCGGCGTCGGTGCGGAGGCGGGCGGTGTGGCCGGTGTGATCGGTGCTCTCGCTCATGCTGTCCCCCAGGTGTTCTCGTGGTGTGCCTCCACGGTGCCGGGGAGCGGCGACGCGCACGTCGGCCCGCGGGCGGGACCTGTGCTGCCGCCGGAGGGGGGCCGCGGGCCCGCGGCGTACGCCCCGCGGAGTACGCCGCCGGTCCCCCGCCGACCGACGCGTCCGGGGCGTGCGTCGCTCTAGGGTGCGGGTGTGTCCTGGTGGGTCGGGTTGCTGCGGCGCTCGTGGCAGAGCGTGCCGCACACCGTCCTGACCCCGGCCGCCTGGCTGGTCGTGGGGCTGGTCGCCGCGCTCAACGCGTCCCGCTTCGTGCCGACGGCCCGCCCGGTCGACGCGCTCGGGATCGCCCTGATCGTGCTGGGCCCGCTGCTGCTCGTCGTCCGCCGGGCGCACCCGCCCGCGGTGCTGGTCGGCTGCACCGCGGTCCTGCTCGGCTACCTCGCGCTCGGCTACCCGTTCGGGCCGGTCGTGGTGCCCTCGCTGGTCGCGCTGGCCGAGGCGATCCTGCGCGGGCACCGGCGGGTCGCCTACGTGACGACGGGCGTCGCCGTGCTCGCCGGCCTGGCGATCCAGATCGTGGTCCGCGGCGGCGCGGCCGGGCTCGAGGGCCGGCTGGGCTGGCTGGCGTGGCTGGCCGCGTACGTCGCGGGGTGCGAGCTGTGGCGGGCCCGCAGCGAGCGCCGCGCCCAGGCCGCGGCCGCGCGCGAGGAGACCGCGCGGCGGCAGGCCGGCGAGGAACGGCTGCGGATCGCCCGGGAGCTGCACGACGTGCTCGGCCACCACGTCTCGCTGATCAACGTGCAGGCCGGCGTCGCCCTCTACCTGATCGACGACGACCCCGAGCAGGCCCGGCGGGCGCTGGCCACGATCAAGGACGCCAGCCGGGACCTGCTCCGCGAGATGCGCTCCACCCTCGGCGTCCTGCGCGGGATCGACGAGGAGCCGCCGCGTGCGCCCACCGCCGGCCTCGGGATGCTCGACCGGCTGGTGGCCGACAACGAGGCCGCCGGGCTGGCCGTCAGCACCTCGGTCGACGCGGACGTCCGCGCCCTGCCGCGGAGCGTCGACCTCGCCGCCTACCGGATCGTGCAGGAGGCGCTGACCAACGTCCGCAAGCACGCGGGCGCCGGGCGTGCGCTCGTGAAGGTGACCGCGGCGGACGGCACGCTCCGGGTCGTCGTCGACGACGACGGCGCGGGCCCGCCCGAACGGCCCGGCGAGGGCGGCACGGGGCTGGTCGGGATGCGCGAGCGCGCCACCGCGCTGGGCGGCACGCTGAGCCACGGGCGCGCGCCCGGCGGCGGGTTCCGGGTGGAGGCGGTGCTGCCGCTCGCCGGCTCCGGCGGCGCGGCGGTCGGGGCGGTCGGGGCGCGGTCCGAGGAGGAGACAGGGTGATCAGGGTCATGCTGGCGGACGACCAGGCGCTGGTCCGGGCCGGGTTCCGGGCGTTGCTCGGCTCCGCGCCGGACCTCGAGGTGGTCGGCGAGGCCGAGGACGGCGAGGCGGTGCTGCGGGTCTGCCGCGACACCGCACCCGACGTCGTGCTCATGGACATCCGGATGCCCGGGCGGGACGGGCTGGCCGCGACCCGGGACATCGTGGCCGATCCGCGGCTGGCCGGGGTCCGGGTCGTCGTGCTGACCACCTTCGCCGAGGACGCCTACATCTTCGAGGCGCTGCGCTCCGGCGCCAGCGGTTTCCTGGTCAAGGACACCGAGCCGGCCGAGCTGCTGCACGCGGTGCGGGTGGTGCACGCCGGGGAGGCGCTGCTCTCCCCCGGCGTGACCCGCCGGCTCGTCGAGGAGTTCGCCGCGCGGTCCCGCCCGCCCGCACCCGACCGCCGGCTCGACGCGCTGACCGGCCGCGAGCGCGAGGTGCTCGCGCTGGTCGCCGCCGGGCTGTCCAACGACGAGATCGCCGAGAAGCTCGTGGTCAGCCCGGCCACGGCGAAGACGCACGTCAGCCGGTCGATGGTGAAGCTGGGCGTGCGGGATCGCGCGCAGCTCGTGGTGCTGGGGTACGAGACCGGCCTGGTGCGGCCGGGCTGGCTGGCCTGAGCACGAGTGAACGGCCCCCTCGCTCGGACCTGGTGAGCAAGAGGGCCGCTCGCCCGTGGGGTTCAGGCGTGGACGACGGTGCCGGTCTCCTTGTCCGCCAGCGCGTCGGTGAGCGCGCCCCGGGTCAGCCCGTTGACCACCCGGAACTCGCGGACGTGCTTGGCGGTGGGCAGCAGCTCGCAGGCCAGCCGGTCCACGGGCAGGTCCGGGGTGGTGGCGGGGACGCGGCCGCCGGGGCCGTCGACGTCCTTGACGAAGATCAGCCGCTGGGCGCCGAAGGCGTCGGCGAGCAGGACCGCACCCGCGTCCGTGCGGTGCACCGGCAGCTTGCCGACCACGGCCGGGAACTCGTGGGACCCGTAGGGCGGGTACCCGTTGGAGACGACGGCCGGGGCCGCCGCCAGGTGCCCCGCCAGCTGCCGGGCGACGGTCCCGTGCGGCACGTAGGACACGCCGTCGGCCGCGAGCAGCGCGGCCAGCAGGTGACCGTTCTGCTCGGCCTCGGTGGCCGCGAGCTCCGACAGCGCGCCGGTGGGCAGGCCCAGGTCGAGGCCCACGCCGATGGCGTGCCGGGCCCTGATGCCGGCGCCGGTGAGGATGAGCATCCGGTGGTCGCCGAAGGCGCCGCGCAGCTCGTCGACGAGGGGCAGGATCGCGTCCCGCCCCCGGTCGACGATCGCGCCGCCGCCGATCACGACGATGTCGAGCCAGGGCAGCAGCCGGGTCACCGGGCGCGAGGTGACCGGCCGGACGAGGTCGCGGTCGAGCAGCGTCTGCCGCGCCAGCAGCGACGGGACGTCCTTGCTGTGCTCGGTCATGATCAGCCCTCCGCCGTGATGATCGTGCCGACGTGCTCGCCCGCGAGCGCGCGGGTGACCAGGCCGGGCTTCAGGCCGTTGACGATCTGGATCTTCTTCACGAACCGCGCGTTCCGCATGAGGTCGAACACCGGGCGCTCGACGGCGAGGTCGGGCAGGTCCCGCGCGATCAGCTCGTCGACCGTGATCTCCGGGATCAGGGTGGCCGACGGGTCCGTCTTCGGGTTGGCCGTGTAGAGGCCGTCCTCGTCCTTGACGAAGGTCATCGACGCGCAGCCGTAGGTCTCGGCGACGAGGTAGCAACCGGCGTCGGTCCGGTAGGGCGGGATCACGCCCTCGGCCGGCACGCGCTGCCACATGTCGTAGGGCGGCATGCCGGCGAAGATCGCGGCGCCGACCTCGGCGACGCGCAGCGGCAGCGCGGCCATCGCCTCGCCGCCGACCACCGGGACGCCGTACTTGGCGAACAGGTGGCCGAGCATCGTCGCGTTCTGCCCGGCCACGGCCGAGCCGATGTCGCTGAGCACGCCGGTGGGCAGGCCGAGCTCGGCGGCCAGGGCGTAGGCGTGCCGGGCGCGGGTGCCGCCGCCGGTGCCGATCAGCAGCCGGTACCGCGGGAGCGCGGCGACGATCTCCTCGACCACCGGGAAGACCGCCGAGCGGCCCCGGTCGAGCAGGCTCTGCCCGCCGATCTTGAGCACGTGCACGTCGGGCAGGACCCGCTCGTCGGGCACGGCGTCGGTGGCGGCCTGCAGCTCGGGGTCGTCGAGGCTGCGGCTCATGAGCAGCTCGCCCAGCGCGGCTGCGGTCGTCATAGGAGAACCCCCTGGTCCCGGGCGGCCGGCCGGCCGCGCCGCGGGCGACCGTAGCCGCACCCGACCGGGGGCTGCCATCCGGCCGTCCGGCGGCCCGCGCGCGTCCTCCGTGGACGCGGCGGGCCGCGGCGATCTCCGGCCGCACCCGCGTGCGCGGGACCGGTGATGTGATCCCCGGCTCATCCGCCGCAGGTCATCGGGGGTCGTGCGTGCGAGGTGCCCCTCTAGGGGCGGTTGCCGCTCACGGGAGGGCCACGAACGAGGCCAGGCCGTCGAGGAGCCGGTCGACGTCCGAGTCGTCCGTGTACGGGGACAGGCCGATCCGCAGCGACCCGTGGTCGCCCAGCCCGAGCCGGCGGCTGGCCTCCAGCGCGTAGAAGGAGCCGGCCGGGGCGTTGATCCGGCATTCGGCGAGGTAGCGGTAGGCGTCGGCCGGGTGCTTGTCGGCGAACTCGACGAGCAGGGTCGGCGTCCGGTGGGCCGCCCGGGACCGCACGCGGACGCCGGGGAGCTCCGCCAGCACCTGCTCGATCCGGATGCGCAGCGGCTCCTCGTGCGCCCGGATCGCGCCCATCGTCTCGAGCAGCGCGGTGCGCCGGTCCGCCTGCGAGCCCGTGAGCCCGGCGAGGAAGTCGACCGCGGCCGTGGTGCCGGCGAGCAGCTCGTAGGGCAGGGTGCCCAGCTCGAACCGCTCCGGGACGGCGTCGCTGCTGGGCGCGAGCTTCGCCGGGCGCAGCTCCTCCAGCAGCTCCGGCCGGGCGGCGAGCACCCCGCAGTGCGGGCCGAGGAACTTGTACGGCGAGCAGGCGAAGAAGTCCGCGCAGAGCTCCGAGACGTCGATCCCGGCGTGCGCGGTGAGGTGCACGCCGTCGACCATCGTCAGGGCCCCGGCGTCGTGCGCGAGGGCGCTGATCTCGGCGATCGGCGGGATCGTGCCGACGAGGTTCGACGCCCCCGTCACCGCGACCAACCGGGTGCGGCGCGACAGCACGGCGGCGACGTCCGCGGCGGTGAGCTCGGCCGTCTCCGGGTCGAAGTCCGCCCAGCGCACGGTCGCGCCGGCGGCCTCCGCGGCCAGGACCCAGGGCCGGATGTTGGCGTCGTGGTCCAGCCTGGTGACGACGACCTCGTCCCCCGGTCGCCACGTCTCGGCCAGCGTGCGCGCGAGGTCGAAGGTCAGCTGGGTCATGCTGCGCCCGAAGACGATCCCGCGCGGGTCGGCGTCGAGCAGGTCCGCCATCGCCGCCCGGGCCCGCAGGACGATCCCGTCGGCGTGCCGCTCGGCCTTGGTGACGGTGCCGCGGTTCGCGACGGGGGAGGTCAGCGCCTCGTACACCGCGCGGGCCACCGGCTCGGGGGTCTGCGAGCCGCCGGGCCCGTCGAAGTGCGCGGTCCCGGCCTTGAGCGCGGGGAACTGCGTGCGGAGGGCGGCGACGTCGTAGCTCGCGGGCTGGCTCACGTCCCCACCCTCGCACGGTTCATCGCAGGACGGTCCCCTTCGTCTCGGGCAGCGTGAGCACGGTCAGGAACGCGATCACCGCGCCGACGGCGACGTACCAGAAGAACGCCCCGCCCAGCCACTGGATCATCAGCGGCGCGGTGCCGCCGAACAGCGCGACCGTGAGGTTGTACCAGGCGCCGATGCCCAGCCCGCGCACCTCGGTCGGGAACAGCTCGCTCATGATCGCCGGCGCGATCGAGGTCATCATCGTGTAGAGCCCGAGGCCCACGCAGAACACCACGAGCAGTCCGACGAACCCGGGTCGGACCAGGGCGGACAGCGGCACGATGAGGAGGGCGGTCGCCGCGGACCAGAAGAGGAGCTGGGGCTTGCGCCCGATCCGGTCCGACAGCGCGCCCATCGGGTACTGCAGCAGGACGAACAGTCCCGTCGCGATCGACAGGGCGAGGAAGACGTCGTACGGGTCGGCCCCGCGGGACTTCGTGGCGTACGGGGTCAGCGCGGAGAAGAAGGTGTAGTAGCAGAGCGTCGAGAGCAGGGTGAAGCCGACGAGCTGGCCGACGGCCTTCGGGTGCTCGCGCAGCGTGACCATCAGCGGGTTGCGGATCGTCTGGGCCTTGGCCTTGTTGGTCTCGTACTGCTCGGTCTCCGGCATCGCCCGGCGCAGCCAGAGCCCGAGGAGCCCGAGCAGGCCGCCGACGACGAACGGGATCCGCCAACCCCACGAGGAGACCTGGTCCTCCGACAGCGAGCCGGAGAGGATCACGCCGAGCACGCTCGCGATCAGCACGGCCCCGCCGGTGGAGATGTAGAAGAAGGACGAGTAGCGGCCGCGGTGGGCGGGCGGGGCGACCTCGCCGAGGTAGGCCGACGCGTTGGACACCTCGCCACCCAGCGACATTCCCTGCGCGATGCGGGCGAGCAGCAGCAGGACCGGGGCGAGCCAGCCGACCATCGAGAACGTCGGCAGGATCGCGATCACCAGCGAGCCGCCGGCCATCAGCAGGATGGTCAGCATCATCGCCGTGCGGCGGCCGCGGACGTCGGCGAAGCGGCCGAGCAGGAACCCGCCGAGCGGCCGGAAGAAGAAGGCCAGCGCGTAGGTGGCGAGCGTGCTGATCAGGGCCAGCGCCTCGTTGCCGGGCGGGAAGATCTGCGTCGCGAAGTAGATCGAGAACGTCGCGTAGATCGTCCAGTCGTACCACTCGATCGCGTTGCCGATGGAGGCGGCGACGAGTGTTCTGACGGGCAGCCGATGGCGTGTGCCGGTGGTGGTCTGCTGGCCGGTCTCGCTCATCCGCACTCCAGGGTGATCCGCCGTGATCAGTACAGCCGGGCACGATGTGCGCGAAAGGGTACGTCGGCCGGGTGACGCCCGCAGGGTCTGAGCCCCGGCCGAGCACGCTAGGAGACGGTCGCGGCGGAACCCAGGGCGCCGAGCAGGCGGCGGACGCCGGCGCGGGCCAGCAGCAGGACGAGGATCAGCAGCGTCACGGAGAAGAAGCCGCCGAGCGAGACGCTCGCTCCGAACACGAGGTCGACGGCCTCCAGGACGAGGAACTTGCTGCCGACGAGCACCAGCCACAGCACGAGCCCGGCCACGACCTTGCCGGCCGGGCCCGACGCGGCCCGGAAGCGGGCCTTCGCCCGGTCCTTGCCCGCCACGACCACCTCGAGGACCAGCTTGAGCAGGACGGCGGTGAGCAACGACAGCGTGAACGTCTCGCTGAGCACCTGCGGCAGGTACTCGATGAACAGGTTCAGCACGACGACGTAGACGAACACGTCGATCACCGCGGCCGCGACCCGCGGGTCCGCCGCGCGCGGGCGGTCCGCCTCCTGGTCGACCATGAGCCGACCGTAGGACCACCGGGTGGCCGGGGGCACCGCTCGACGGGTCGACCCGGAACCCGCTGGTGATCCGGGGTCGTGAGTGGCCACTGCCCCTCTAGGGGCAGTTGCCGCTCACGGGGTGGCGAGGGCGGGGAGCGGGATGGTCGGGCCGTCGGGGACGGGGATGGCGGGCGCGGGGAGCCGGACGGTGAAGGTGGTGCGGCCGGGCCGGCTGGCCACGGAGACCGTGCCACCGTGTGCGGCCACCACCGCCTGCACGATCGCCAGGCCGAGGCCGGTGCTGCCCCGGTCGCGGGAGCGGGAGCCGTCGCCGCGGGCGAACCGTTCGAAGACGTGCGCCGCGAGCGCGGGCGGGATCCCCGGGCCGGTGTCGGAGACGGTGACCAGCACGGCACGGTCGGCCGGGTCGGCCGGCGTCCGCAACCCCACGGTCACCTCCGTGCCGGCCGGGGTGTGGGTGCGGGCGTTGGCCAGCAGGTTCGTCACCACCTGAGTGAGCCGCAGGGTGTCGCCGAGCACCACCACCGGCTCCGGCGGCAGGTCCAGCCGCCACCGGTGGTCGGGGCCGACCGCGCCGGCGTCGGACACGGCGTCGAGCACCAGGCGGGTCAGGTCGACCGGAGTCCGCTCCAGCGGGCGGCCCGCGTCGAGGCGGGCGAGCAGCAGCAGGTCCTCGACCAGCGTGGACATGCGCTCGGCCTGCGAGGTGATCCGGGACAACGAGTGCGCGACGGTCGGCGAGAGGGTGCGGTCGCGGGCGGTCAGCTCGGCGTAGCCGCGGATCGCGGCGAGCGGGGTGCGCAGCTCGTGGCTGGCGTCGGCCACGAACTGGCGGAGCTGGACCTCGCTGGCGTGCCGGGCGTCCAGGGCGGCGGCGACGTTGTCCAGCATGCGGTTCAGCGCGGCGCCCACCTGCCCGACCTCGGTGCCCGGGTCGGTGTGCGCGGCGGGGACGCGCTCGAGGAGCTCGACCTCGCCGCTGTCGAGCCGCAGCGCGGACACCCGCCCGGCGGTCTCGGCAACCTGCTCCAGCGGCCGCAGCTCGCGCCGGACGGCGATCGCGCCGGCCACCCCGGCCCCGGTCAGCGCGAGCCCGATGACGATCGACTCGGCGACGACGAGGAGTTCCGTGAGGTGGTCGACGTCCGCCTGCGGCAGGCCGGTGACCAGCACCGTCCCCGAACCGTCGACCGAGGCGAGGAGCCGGTAGGTGCCGAGGTCACCGAGGTCCTCGCTCACCGGGTGCCCGTCGGTCGGGACGGCGGCGAGTGTGGCCAGGGCGTCGGCGGGCACCTGCTGCAAGGATCCGCCGCGGTCGGTGACCACTGCGTCGGTGACCTGCCCGGCGACGATGGTGGCGCCGACCGTGCGGGGGGCCTGGGCGGGGCCCAGGAAGTCGGCACCGAAGTCGGCGCCGCGCCCACCGCGGTCGTCGGGGTGGCCCGGTCCCCCGGGGCCGGCCCCGTTCTGGATGGAGACGAACCGGCCGCCGGCCGAGACGAGGTCGTCGTCGAGCTGGTCGAGCATGAAGTGGCGCAGCGCGATCGCCGTCGCCAGCCCCACGACGGCGCACACGGTCGCGAGCAGGAGCATCACCGCGGCCACGAGCCGGGCGCGCAGGGAGTGCCGGGTGCCGGGCCTGCTGAGCCTGCCGCGCCGACCCTCGACCCGGGTGCGCAGGGCTGCGCGCCGGTGCGTCGCCGTGGCGGTCATACGCCTACTGTGCGGGCCGGTCGTGTGGGGTCCGTGAGGACTTTCTGTGAGCCTCCTGTCAGCGCCGACGGTGGGCCCCCGATGGTGGTCACGGTCCTGCTGGGAGCCCTCGCGGGTGGCAGGCTCACCCCGTGACGCCGCGCTCGCGCCAGCTGCTGGACACCGTGCTCGACGACGGGACCTTCCGGTCCTGGGACACCACGCCGGCCCCCGTGCCGCTCGTCGCCGACACCCCGGAGTACCGGGCCGAGCTCGCGGCGGCGCACGAGCGCAGCGGCGTGGACGAGGCCGTGATCACCGGCGAGGGCCGGATCGCGGGCCGGCGGGTCGCGGTGGTGTGCAGCGAGTTCGCGTTCCTCGCCGGGTCGATCGGCGTGGCCACCGCCGAGCGGCTGATCCGGGCGATCGAGCGGGCGACGGACGAGCGCCTGCCGCTCCTGGCCGCGACGGCGTCGGGCGGGACCCGGATGCAGGAGGGCGCCATCGCGTTCCTGCGCATGGCGGCGATCTCGGCGGCGGTCACCGCGCACAAGGCGGCGGGCCTGCCGTACCTCGTCTACCTGCGGCATCCGACCACGGGCGGGGTGTTCGCCTCGTGGGGCTCGCTGGGCAACGTCACCGTGGCCGAGCCCGGCGCGCTCGTCGGGTTCCTGGGGCCGAAGGTGTACTCCGCGCTGTACGACGAGCAGTTCCCGGAGGGCGTCCAGAAGGCGGAGAACCTGCACCGGCACGGGATCGTCGACGCGGTGCTCCCCGCGGAGCGGCTCGCCGGCGTCGCGGCACGGGTGCTGGCGATGCTCGACCCCGTCGACCCGATGCGGCTGCCCCCGTCGGCGCCGGCCCGCGGCGAGCCCACCGGTCCGGACGAGGACGCCTGGGGCTCCATCGAGCGGTCCCGGCGGCCGGAGCGGCCCGGGGTGCGGGACGTGCTGCGGCTGGCGGCCACGGACGTCGTCCCGCTGGCCGGGACCGGGGAGGGCGAGGCCGGGCGCGGCCTGCTGCTGGCGCTGGTGCGGTTCGGCAGCGTCGCGTGCGTGCTGCTCGGGCAGGACCGGCGGCCGCAGGCCGCGGAACCGCTCGGGCCGGGCGCGCTCCGGACCGCGCGGCGCGGCATGCGGCTGGCCGCCGAGCTGGGCCTGCCGGTGGTCTCGGTGATCGACACGACCGGGGCGGCGCTGTCGGTGGCGGCCGAGGAGGGCGGCCTGGCCGGTGAGATCGCGCGCTGCCTCGGCGAGCTGACCGAGCTCCCCGTCCCGACGGTCTCGGTGCTGCTCGGGCAGGGCACCGGCGGCGCCGCGCTCGCCCTGCTGCCGACGGACCGGGTGATCGCCGCCCGGCACGGCTGGCTCACCCCGCTGCCGCCCGAGGGCGCCAGCACGATCGTGCACGGCACGCCGGAGAAGGCGGCCGAGGTGGCGGCACAGCAGCACGTCCGGGCCGTCGACCTGCTGCGGGCGGGCGCGGTCGACACGATCGTCGACGAACTCCCGGACGCCGCCGACGAGCCCGAGGCCTTCGCCCGCCGGGTCGCCGACGCGGTGGAGTCCGAGCTGCGCGCCCTGCTCCCGCTCTCCCCCGTCGACCGATTGGTCCGCCGGCGCCGCCGCTACCGCACCCTCGGCCTCCGCTGACCCGGTCGCGCAGGTGTTCCGGGACCCCCCTGTCCCGGCAGCGGACACGGTCGCCACGACCCGCTCGTCGAGGATCCCCGTGGAGCGGAGCCGGGCGACCGTGTTCTCGCGTCCGGTCCCGTCAGCCGGCCAGCCGCCGCCCGAGCATCTGCTTGGCCTGCTCGGCGCCCTTGCGGCTCTCCCCCTGCGCCCGCCGGAAGAACTCGGCCAGGTCGCCGTCGCCGTCGCGTTCGGCGTCCTGGACGTAGGTTTCCAGCCGCAGCGCGTTGTTCAGGCACTGCTCGGTGAACCAGATGAGGTTGTAGTCCTTGTCCTTGGTTCCGGTGACCTCGCCACCCTCGCCCGACGTCATGCTCCCGTCACCTCCGGTCGTCCCGGGCGCACCGGTGGTTCCCGCCGGCGCCCCCGCTCCCGCGGTGCGACACCCGCGCCGCCCTGCGCCCCGGCGGCGCACCGACGTGGCGACCGACGTGGCGCAGTGGGCGCCGGGTACCACCCGGGGCGCCGGGCCAACCATGGCCTGCCGCCGGTTCGGTGGTCGGGCCGGCGCCGCGCCCCTGGACAGGCCGACGCCCGTGGTCGCGACACACCCCGTCACTGACCGCGATGCCCCGCCGCCGGCCCACTCTTCCGGATCGCGACGCTGCTCGCGGGCCGCGCGAAGGGGTGATTCGGGATCCGGACGATCCGCCCGGAATGGCGCCGTCCCATTCCCCTGGGCCGTTCGGGTGATTCCCGTAACGCTATCGAATCGCAATCACGCTCCGCTCCGGATCCTCACCGACCGTTGGCATGATGATCGTGGGGTTCGTGTGACGCGAGGGGGAGCCGTGAAATCGGTGCAGTGGCGTGCCGTGCGCCGCATCCTGGCGGGGGCGGTCGCGCTCGGGGTGTCCGCCGGGCTCGTCGCGGCCTGCGCGAGTGCCAATGCCGACGCTGCGCACAACGGTTCGGCGGCCGCCGCGCCGCAGGCCCCTGCGGCCATCGTCCCGCGGCTCGAGCTGCAGCCCGCCGCCGGCACCGCCGACGTCCACCCCCTCGGCGCCGCCCGGGCGTCCGCGAGCGCGGGCACCCTGCGGGACGTCGCGCTCACCGACTCGGACGGCGAGACGCTGCCCGGCAGCTACTCCGGCGACCAGGCCCAGTGGACCGCCACCGCGCCGCTCGCCTACCACGAGACCTACACCTGGAGCGGCTCGATGGTCGCGCCCGACGGCGCGGTCACCCCGCTGGCCGGTTCCTTCACCACCGTCGCCCCGGCGCGCCTGGTCAAGGCCTCGAGCAACATCGGCGAGGGCGCGACGGTCGGCATCGCCGCGCCCGTCGCGATCCGCTTCAACCGCGACCTGTCCGACGAGGCGAAGGCGGAGGTCGAGCGCGGGCTGCGGATCACGACGTCGACCCCGGTCGAGGGCGCCTGGGCCTGGCTGCCGGACGACTGGGGCGGCTCGCGGGTGCACTGGCGACCCAAGGAGTACTGGCCGGTCGGCACACAGGTCTCGGTGGTCGTGCCGCTGTACGGCAAGGACCTCGGCACCGCCGGCTACGGCTCCGCCGACCTGACCACCCACTTCACCATCGGCCGCAGCCAGATCGTGAAGGCCGACGAGAACAGCCACCGGATCGTCGTGATCCGGGACGGCCAGCAGGTGATGGACCTGCCCGCCAGCTACGGCCTGGAGAGCGACCCGCGCCGGGTCACCCGCAGCGGCATCCACATCGTCATGGCGAAGTCCGAGAAGGTCCTGATGTCCAACCCGGACTACGGCTACGTGAACATGCCGGAGTACTGGGCGGTGCGGATCTCCAACAACGGCGAGTTCATCCACGCCAACCCGGCCTCGCAGTCCGCGCAGGGCCGCCGCAACATCTCGCACGGCTGCATCAACCTGTCGATCGCCAACGCCAAGGCCTACTTCGACACCGCGATGTACGGCGACCCCGTCGAGGTGACCGGCAGCAGCGTCCCGCTGTCCGCCCAGGACGGCGACATCTACGACTGGGCGGTGCCGTGGGACGAGTGGAGGACGATGAGCAAGCTCAGCACCTGACCGTGCCCGCACGAGCGGCGCTCTCGCTCAATGGGACCGAGCGAGAGCGCCGTCCGCTCACTGGATCCGGCGCTCCACCCCGGCCCACGCCTTGTCGCGGAGCACGAACTTCTGGATCTTGCCGGTGGAGGTCTTGGGCAGCTCGCCGAAGGTCACGGACTTGGGCGCCTTGAACCGCGCCAGCCGCCCGCGCACGTGCTCGACGATCTCCTCCTCGGTCGCCGACGCGCCCTCCTGCAGCGTCACGTACGCCGCCGGGACCTCGCCCCACCGCTCGTCCGGCACCGCGATCACCGCCGCCTCCAGCACCGCGGGGTGGTCCATGATCGCCTGCTCCACCTCGACCGACGCGATGTTCTCCCCGCCGGAGATGATCACGTCCTTCGAGCGGTCACGAAGCTCCACGTACCCGTCGGGGTGCACGACGCCGATGTCCCCGGTGCGGAACCAACCGTCCGGCACCGCCGCCGCGGTCGCCTCCGGATCGTCGAGGTAGCCCAGCATCAGGTTGTTGCCGCGCAACGCGATCTGGCCCGTCGCGGTGCCGTCGGCGGGCACGTCGGCGCCGTCCTCGCCGATCACCCGGACCGCGCACGAGATCATGTTCCCGACGCCCTGCCGCGCCTTGAGCCGCGCCTGCGCCTCCGCGTCGAGGGAGTCCCACTCCGGGCGCCAGTCGCACAGCATCGCCGGCCCGTAGGTCTCGGTCAGCCCGTACAGGTGGGTGACCTCGAAGCCCAGCTCCCCCATCCGCCGCAGGATCGCCGGCGACGGCGGCGCCCCGCCCGTCGCGATCCGGACCGTGTGTCCCTCCGGCAACGGCGACGCGTCCTTGGCGTACGCGATCATCGACAGCACCGTGGACGCCCCGTTCAGGTGCGTCACGCCCTCCTCGCGGATCAGCCGCCACACCTCCGCCGGGTCCACCTTGGGCAGGCAGACGTGCGTCGCCGCGGCCGCGGTGACGGCCCACGGGAAGCACCAGCCGTTGCAGTGGAACATCGGCAAGGTCCACAGGTGCACGCTCGACGGCGTCAGCCCGGTGTGGCCCACCATCGACACCGCCTGCAGGTAGGCCCCGCGGTGGTGGTACATCACGCCCTTGGGCCGGCCCGTCGTCCCCGACGTGTAGTTGATCGACAGCAGCGACCGCTCGTCCGACGGCGTGCGGTGCAGCGGCTCCGCGCCGTCCAGCAGCGCCTCGTACTCGGCACCGGAGCGGATGCGGTGCGGTGGGGCGTCGAGCTGCGCGAACACGTCGTCGACCAGCGTGTCGAAGGACGGGTCGTGGATCAGCACGGCGGACTTCGAGTGCTGCAGGATGTAGGCCACCTCGCCGGCCGAGAGCCGGGTGTTCACCGCGACCAGCGGCACCCCCGCCCACGGCACCCCGAAGTTCGCCTCCAGCAGGACGTGGGTGTTCGGCGCCAGCACCGCCACCGGCCGGCCGTCCGCGAGGGGAGCCAGCCCCCCGGCCAGTCGCGTACACCGCTCGTGCAGCTCGGCGTAGGTCCACCGCCGGTCCCCGTCGACGACCCCGATCCGGTCGCCGTGCGCCGCGGCGGCGCGATCCAGGTACGCGGTCGGGGTCAGCGGCTCGAACGACAGGGCGTCCAGGAGGGCGGGATCGGGGGCGGGGGTGTCGGGGGTGTCGGCGGCGTTGCTCACGACGGTGAGCCTCGCCCGGCGTGCCGCCCGTGCGCAACGGGAAGGCGCACACAGCCGATCCCTCAGGAAGGGGCGAGCGGTCCGACCTCCCGACGCCGCCGCGCCACCAGCTCCGTGACCCCGGACAGGAACCGGGCGACGGCGGCCAGCTCGGCCTCGTCGTAGCCCTCCAGCATCGCGTCCATCCCCGCCCCGAGCGGCCCGAAGAAGGCCTGGCCGATCCCGGCCGCGGCCGAGCCGTACCGCAGCACCACGCGGCGGCGGTCCCGCTCGTCCCGGTCCCGGCGCACGTAGTCGTGCCGCTCGAGCCGGTCCACCAGCGCCGTCGTCGCCCCCGAGGAGAGGCCGAGGTGGGCGCCGAGCCGGCCCGCGGTGAGCGGCTCGCCGACCCGGTCGGCGTTGAGCACCGCGATGAGCGCGTGCAGGTCGGTCGTGTGCAGGCCGTGCTGCTCGGAGAAGGCCTGGGCGAGCCGCGCGGACTCGGTGGCGTAGGCCTGGAGCAGCCGGACCAGCTCGTCCCGCCGTGCCCCGTCCGTCATGATCGCCAGGCTACCGACCGGTCCACCGCGGCTCGCGCTTCTCCAGGAACGCGGCCACGCCCTCCTGCCGGTCGGCCGAGGCGAGCACGGCCTCGGTCGCCTCCCGGGTGGCGGCCCAGCCCCGCTCGTCGGGCTCCCCCGCCACGGTCTCGACCGCCCGCAGCGTGGCCCGCACCGCCACCGGGGCGTTGGCGCACACCTGCTCGGCGAGGGCGAGCGCGGCGGCCTCCGCTCCCCCGTCGTCGACGACGTCGGCGACCAGGCCCAGCTCGTGCGCTCGGTCCGCGCCGAGGGGCTGCCCGGTGAGCAGCATCTGCTTGGCCACGTTGAGCGGCAGCGGGCGCGGCGCCCGGAACAGCGCCCCGCAGTTCGCGACCAGCCCGCGCGCCACCTCCGGCAGCCCGAACCGCGCCGACCGGCCCGCCACCACCAGGTCGCAGGCCAGCACGATCTCGAACCCGCCGCCGTAGGCCACGCCCTCGACGGCCGCGATCAGCGGCGTCGAGCGCTCCCGCCGGACGACGCCGTAGTTGCCGCCCCGCGCGGTCCGCTCACCCGCACCGCCCGCGAGGTCCGTGCCGGCGCAGAAGACCGTCGGCCCGCCGGTGAGGACGCCGCACCACAGCTCGGGATCGTCCTCGAGCTCGTTGAGCGCGGCGTCGAGCGCGGCGGTCATGGCCGCGTCGACGGCGTTGCGCTTGGCCGCCCGCTCCATCCGGATCAGGAGGACCCGGCCGCGCCGCTCGGTCGAGACCCGGTGCTCCGTCGCAGTAGAGGTGCTCACGACCCGACCCTAGAGTCCGGAGGGTGACGGACACGAGATCACGTTTCGCCCTCCCCGCCGTCGGCCTGTGGACCGGCGCGCTCGACGTCGTGCCGGCCGCGCGGGCCCGGGAGCTCGCGGCCGAGCTGGAGTCCCTCGGCTACGGCGCCGTGTGGATCCCCGAGGTCGCCGGCCGGGACCCCTTCGTCCACCTGTCGATGCTGCTGTCGGCGACCGAGCGGCTGGTCGGCGCGACGGGCATCGCCAACATCTGGGCGCGGGACGCGGTCGCCACCTCCTGCGCCACCAAGGCGCTGACCGAGGCCTACCCGGAGCGGGTGCTGATCGGGCTCGGGGTGAGCCACCAGAACCTGGTCAGCGGCCTGCGCGGGCACCAGTACGACAAGCCGCTCACCGCGATGCGCGAGTACCTCGACGGCATCGACGCGGCGCCGTACACCGCCCAGCGGCCGACCACCCCGGTCCGGTACGTCCTCGCCGCCCTGCGCCCGAAGATGCTGGAGCTCTCCGGCGAGCGGACGGACGGGGCACACCCGTACTTCGTCACGCCCGAGCACACCGCCCGTGCGCGCGAGATCCTCGGCGCGGAGCCGCTCCTCTGCCCGGAGCAGGCCGTCGTGCTCGAGACGGACCCGGCGAAGGCCCGCGAGATCGGCCGCCGCTACACCGCGACCTACCTGGCCCAGCCCAACTACGTGAACAACATCAAGACCCTCGGGTTCGACGAGTCCGACCTGGCCCACGGCGGGTCCGACGCCTTCGTCGACGCCCTGGTGGCCTGGGGCGACGTCGACACCGTGGTCGCCCGGGTGCAGGCGCACCTCGACGCCGGCGCCGACCACGTCGCCGTCCAGGCGCTGCCGGCGGAGAAGCGGGGCGTGCCCGAGGACCAGTGGCGGGAGCTGGCGGCCCCGCTCACCGCGCTGCGGACGGGCTGACGGCCTCCCGGCCCGGTCGCGCGGGAGCGCAGGTCGCGCGGCCGGGCCGAACCCGCGGCCGCCGGCTGGGAGCGGGCTGAGACCGCCCGGCGATCTCCCGCCCGGCGCGCTCGTACCCTGTAGGGCGTGGCCCGCCCGACGCCGCTCCCCCTCCGCACCGGGGTGCTGACCGCTCTCGCCCTCGCCGCCACCGGCGGACTCGCCGCGGCCGGCGCGGCCGCGTGGGGCATCCCGCGCGCGATGGGCGCGACGCCCGAGGAGCTGCGCCGCGCCGCCGACGGGTCGGCGCACGCCCGGGAGGGCCGCTTCCGCAACACCGAGCCCGGCACCGGGCTGCCGTCCGGCACGGTGCCGGCCGCCCTGCGCGCGGTCGTCGGCCGCCGGGCCGGCCGCCCGACCCGCCCGGTCCCGCTCAACCGCCCGGACGGCGGACCCGCCGGAGACCTCGCGGTGACCTGGTTCGGGCACTCCAGCGTGCTGCTCGAGATCGACGGGCGGCGGGTGCTCGCCGACCCGGTGTGGGGCGAGCGGGTGTCGCCCTCCCGTCTGGTGGGACCGCGCCGGCTGCACCCGGCCCCCGTCCCGCTGGCCGACCTGCCGCCGGTCGACGCCGTGCTGATCTCGCACGACCACTACGACCACCTCGACCTGCCCACCGTGCGCGCCCTGGTCGCCGACCCGCGGCACGGTTCGGCGCCGTTCGTGGTGCCGCTCGGGATCGGGGCGCACCTGCGGGCCTGGGGCGTGCCGGAGAACCGGATCGTCGAGCTGGACTGGGACGGGCGGACCGAGGTGGCCGGGCTGACCCTCACGTGCGCCGAGGCGCGGCACTTCTCGGGCCGGGGCCTGCGGCGCGACACCACCCTGTGGTCCTCGTGGGCCGTCGCGGGGCCGCGGCACCGGGCCTACTTCGGCGGCGACACCGGCTACACCGCCGCCTTCGCCCGGGCGGGCGAGCGCTGGGGACCGTTCGACGTCACGCTGCTGCCGATCGGCGCCTACGCGGATCTGTGGCCGGACATCCACATGAATCCGGAGGAAAGCGTGGCCGCCCACCGCGATCTCCGCGGCGGGGTGCTGCTGCCCGTGCACTGGGCGACCTTCAATCTCGGCCTCCATCCCTGGTCGGAGCCCGTGACCCGGTTGCGGGCCGCCGCGGAAACGGCCGGAATCCCGCTCGCGCTGCCCGTTCCGGGCCAGCGAATCGACCTGACGGGCCCGCCGCCGACCGCGGACTGGTGGACGCCGGTCGCCTGAACGGCGCCATTACCGCGGATCCCGCCGGTCCCCCCGGGATCGGGCTCCGCAAAACCCGCCGGATGCCTCCGAAGGGGTGATCCGCGCGACGCGCGCCCGCGGAACAGGGGACCCGAATCGACTTTCCGCGGCGCCTTCCTTTATTGTCGACGGCGACGCATTCTCCTGTTCCGCACGCCGATCCACTCCGCTCCCGGAAAGCACCCGGACACCGCACCGGGCGATGCTTCCTGCCCGCGTGGAGCCCGGTGGGGGCAGGAGCCCGGTGAGCAGAAGGGCTGAGGGAACGTGGCGAAGCAGACCACGGTCACGCTGATCGACGACCTGGACGGCGGCGAGGCGGACGAGCAGGTCGAGTTCTCCGTCGACGGCAAGTCGTACGAGATCGACCTGTCGGCGAAGAATTCCGAGAAGCTGCGCGAGGCGCTGGCGCCGTTCATTGCCGCAGCTCGCCGTACCTCCGGCCGGCGGGCGTCGGGCAGCGCGCCCGCACCGGCCTCGCGGCCCGTTTCCGACCGCCAGCAGAACCAGGCGATTCGGGAATGGGCGGTGGCACAGGGGATGAAGATCTCGGAGCGCGGCCGGATCCCGTCCAATGTTCTCGACGCGTACCACGCGGCCCACTGAGCACACGTCGGAACATCCGTCACGGTTCGGTGACAAGGGCGAGTCTTTCGTCACCCGAACCGTGCCGACCCCGCCATTTCCCGGTCGTCGCCCACCGTTCCCGCGCGGGCACGGAACGGCGCCCGTTCCGCTCCGAGAGCCGACCTGCACGTCCGGTGAGGATCTTCCCACCCGTCGCGGTGATGCCGTCGCGTTCCGTTCGCCCGGTAGACTCCTCCGACCCGCACCGGTACCCCGACCCGGTGACGGGAGAGGAAGAGAGGCACGAGACGTGAGCGAGAAGGTCACGAACGGTTACGGCACCTGTCCCGTCTGCGCACGACTGAAGCACGTCACCCCCGAGTCGACCCTGCGCCTGCACAACCGGTTCTCCGCGCGCGGCACGGTCGTCACCGCACAGCGCTGCGCCGGGTCCGGCGCGCCGTCCCTCGAGAGCACGGAGCCGCCCGCGGCCTCCGCCTGAGCCGCCCGGGACCGCGCGGCAGCCTCTCCGGCACCTCCCCGCCGCCCGCGCCCCGCTCCCCGAGCGAGATGAGCCTCACCTCCGTCCGCCGCCGGCGATCGTCTGCCAGGATCGGGTCTTCCGACAGCAGGACGTCGATCGAGGAAGAGGACGGACATGTACCCGGGCACGCACGCCGCCACGACACCCGACAAGCCCGCGGTGGTGATGGCCGGCAGCGGCGAGACGCTGACCTTCCGCCAGCTCGAGGAGGGTTCCGCCCGCCTGGCCCGGTACCTGCACGAGGCCGGGCTGCGCCGCGGCGACGTGATCGCCGTCGTCACCGAGAACACTCCGCGGGTCTTCGAGATCTACTGGGCCGCCCGCCGCTCCGGTCTCTACGTCACGATGGTCAACCACCATCTCTCGGCGCCCGAGGCGGCCTACATCGTCACGGACTGCGGCGCCAAGGCGCTGCTGGCGTCCGCGGGGGTGGCCGGGCTCGCCGCCGCCATCGGCGACCAGGTCTCCGTCGACGTCCGGCTGGCATTCGGCGGCCCGATCCCCGGCTCGGACGCCTACGCCGACTACGACGAGACCCTCGAGGGCGTCTCGGCCGAGCCCCTGCCCGAGCAGCCCCGCGGCGCGGACATGCTCTACTCCTCCGGTACCACCGGCCGCCCCAAGGGCATCAAGCCGACGCTGCCGGACTCCTCGGTCGACGAGCCGGGCGACACCTACATCGACCTGTTCGGGCCGATGTACGGCTTCGACACCGAGACCGTCTACCTCTCCCCCGCGCCGCTGTACCACGCCGCGCCGCTGCGCTTCTGCGCCACGGTCCAGGCGATCGGCGGCACCGCCGTCGTGATGGAGCGATTCGACCCGGAGGCCGCGCTGGCCGCGATCGAGCGCTTCTCGGTCACGCACAGCCAGTGGGTGCCGACGATGTTCGTCCGCATGCTCAAGCTGCCCGAGGAGACCCGACGCAGGTACGACCACGCGTCGCTGCGGGTCGCGATCCACGCCGCCGCACCCTGCCCGCCCGAGGTCAAGCAGGCGATGATCGACTGGTGGGGCCCGGTGCTCCACGAGTACTACGCCGCCACCGAGGCCAACGGGATCACGTTCGTGAGCTCGCCGGAGTGGCTGGAGCGGCCGGGCACCGTCGGCCGGGCCGGGCTCGGCACCGTGCGGATCTGCGACGACGAGGGCAAGCTCCTCGCGCCGTACGAGGTCGGCACCATCTACTTCGAGCGGGACGAGCGGCCGTTCGAGTACCACAACGACCCGGAGAAGACGGCCGGCGCGACCCACCCGGACCACCCGACCTGGACGACCACGGGCGACCTGGGCTACCTCGACGAGGACGGCTACCTCTTCCTCACCGACCGCAAGGCGTTCATGATCATCTCGGGTGGTGTGAACATCTACCCGCGCGAGGTCGAGGACGTGCTGGTCACGCACCCCGCGGTGCTCGACGTCGCGGTGATCGGCGTGCCGGACCCGGAGATGGGCGAGTCGGTCAAGGCGATCGTGCAGCCCGCGCCGGGGGTCGACGCCGGGCCGGAGCTGGAGCGCGAGCTGATCGCCTTCGTCCGCGAGCGGATCGCGCACTACAAGGCGCCGCGCAGCGTCGACTTCACCGACTTCCTGCCCCGCACCCCCACCGGCAAGCTGGTCAAGCAGGAGCTGCGGGACCGCTACCCGCACTGATCGCACAGGTCGGCGGCGCCCGGCTCCCGCGGCCTCGAGCCGTTGACCTGTTCGGTCCCGCTCCGGCCCGAACGGACCTTGCCGAACGTTCGCTCAATTGGGCAGGCTGTGCGGCATGACGACGCAGTCAGGCGCCATCGTCGGCCGTGGCATGAGCTTCAGCGACATCGTCGCGCGCTGGGCGCGCGTGACCCCCGAGACCGTGCTGTTCGTCGACGCCGGGGCCGGCGTCCGACGGACCTACGCCCAGTCGGACGACCGGATCACCCGGCTCGCGAACGCCCTCGCCGCCGGCGGGGTCACCCCCGGCGACCGGGTCGCGGTGCTGGGCCTGAACAGCGCCGACCTGCTCGAGGCCTACATCGCGCCGCTCCGCGCGGGCGCGATCTGCGTGCCGATCAACTTCCGGCTCGTCGCGGACGAGGTGGCGTACGCGCTCACGGACTCCGGTGCCGTCTCGGTGATCGTCGACGCGGGCCTGGCGCCCACGCTGGACAAGGCGCTGGAGAAGGCACCGGGCGTCCGCCAGGTGATCACGATCGGCGGGGACCTGGAGGACGTGCTCGCCGCGGCGTCGCCGGACTACGTCGAGCTGCCGAACTCGGACGACGACACCGCCTTCATCATGTACACGTCCGGCACCACCGGGCGGCCCAAGGGCGCGATGCTCAGCCACCGCAACCTGTACCTGCACTCGTTCTCCAACATCGCCCACCTCGGCGGCACCGGCCGGCACGGGGTGTCGATGTCCGCGGCGCCCCTGTTCCACATCGCCGGGGTCGCGGGCTCGCACATCGCGATCACCGCGGGCGGCACGGTCGTGATCCCGAAGTCGGGCAACTTCGACCCGGTCGAGACGCTGGACATCCTGGAGCGGGAGCAGGTCACCTCCTGCTTCTGCGTGCCGGCCCAGTGGGCGGCGATCTGCGCGGTGCCGGGCATCGCCGACCGCGACCTCTCGGCGCTGACCCGGATCTCCTGGGGCGCGGCGCCCGCGTCCACCACCCTGCTCCAGACGATGATCGACACCTTCCCCCAGGCCGAGGTCACCACGTCCTTCGGGCAGACCGAGTGCAGCCCGGTCACCACGCTGCTGCGCGGCGCGGACTCCATCCGCAAGATCGGCTCGGTCGGGACGCCGATGGCGAACGTCGAGGTCCGGGTCGTGGACGACGAGATGAACGACGTCGCGCCCGGCGAGATCGGCGAGATCGTCTACCGCGGCCCGCTGGTGATGAGCGGGTACTGGAACAAGCCCCAGGAGACCGCCGAGGCCTTCCGCGGCGGCTGGTTCCACTCCGGGGACCTCGTGCGCCAGGACGAGGACGGTTACTACTACGTGGTCGACCGCAAGAAGGACATGATCATCTCCGGCGGCGAGAACATCTACTGCGCCGAGGTGGAGAACGTGCTGGCCGGCCACCCGGGCATCGGGGACGTCGCGCTGATCGGGGTGCCGGACCCGAAGTGGGGCGAGACGCCGCTGGCCGTCGTCGTGCCCGCGGACCCGGCCGACCCGCCGACCGTCGAGTCCATCGAGGCCTACTGCAAGGAGCACCTCGCCGGGTACAAGCGGCCGCGCCGGGTCGCGATCGTCGAGGCCCTGCCCCGCAACCCCTCGGGCAAGGTCCTCAAGACCGCGCTGCGCGAGCAGAACCAGGCGGGCTCGCTGGTCTCCCAGCCCGCGGTGTGAGGCGCGTGAGTGGCGACGCTCGCCGCTCACGACCTAGGTTGCCGGGGTGCCCGATCTCGATCCGGAGGAGTTCCGCAGGCTCGGCCACGCGCTGGTCGACTGGGTGGCCGCGCACCGCGCCGGGCTGGCGGAGCTGCCGGTCCGGCCGGCGGTGCGGCCCGGGGAGATCCGCGCCGCGCTGCCCGCGGACCTGCCCGACAAGCCCGCCGACGACCTCGGCGTGGCGCTGACCGACCTGCTCGACGACGTCGTGGTCCCCGGGTCGCTGCACTGGCAGCACCCCGGGTTCTACGGCTACTTCCCCGCGCAGGCCTCGCTGCTGTCGCTGCTCGGTGACCTCGCCTCCGGCGGGCTCGGCGCGCAGGGGATGCTCTGGTCCACCTCGCCCGCCGGGACCGAGGTGGAGCAGGTGCTCGTCGACGGGTTCGCCCGGGCGCTCGGCCTCGGCGAGACGTTCACCTTCGCCGGCGGCGGGGGCGGGTCGTTGCAGGACTCGGCGTCGTCGGCGGCCCTGGTGGCGCTGCTCGCCGCGCTGCACCGGGCGTCGCCGGAGTGGCGGGAGACCGGCGTCGACGGCACCGAACGCGTCTACGTCACCGCGGAGACGCACTCGTCGCTGGCCAAAGCGGTGCGGGTGGCCGGGCTGGGGTCCCGGGCGTTGCGCACCGTGCCCTTCTCCCCCGGCACGCTCGCGATGTCCGCCGAGGCGCTGGGCGGGATGCTCGCCGAGGACCGGGCGGCGGGGCTGCGGCCGGTGCTGGTGTGCCCGACCGTCGGCACCACCGGCACCGGGGCGATCGACCCCGTGCGCGAGGTCTGCGAGGTCGCGGGCGGCGCGTGGGTGCACGTCGACGCGGCCTGGGCGGGCGTGGCCGCGCTCTGCCCGGAGTTCCGGCACGTGCTCGACGGCGCGGAGCTGGCCGACTCGGTCTGCACGGACGCGCACAAGTGGCTGGCCACGGCGTTCGACGCGTCGTTCCTGTGGGTCCGCGACGGCACCGCCCTGCCGGCGGCGCTGTCGATCACGCCGGAGTACCTGCGCAACGCCGCGACCGACTCCGGCGAGGTCGTCGACTACCGGGACTGGCAGGTGCCGCTCGGCCGCCGCTTCCGCGCGCTCAAGCTCTGGGCGGTGGTGCAGGGCGCGGGGCTCGAGGGGCTGCGGGAGGGGATCCGCGGGCACGTGGCGCTGGCGCAGGACCTGGCCGCGCGGGTCGAGGCGGACCCGCGGTTCTCCCTGGCCGCGCCGCCCTCGCTCGCCCTGGTCTGCCTGCACGTCCTCGGCCCCGACGGCGAGCCCGACGACGCCGCCGGCCGCGCCCTGCTCGAGCGCGTCAACGCCAGCGGGCGCGCCTTCCTCACCCACACCACGATCGACGGGCGCTACGCGATCCGCGTGGCGATCGGCGGCCTGGGCACGGGCCCGGAGCACCTCGACGTGCTGTGGGCCGAGCTGACCCGCTGATCCGGGTCAGGAGATCGTCTCCGGCGACGTCGCGAAGTGGGCGGCGGTGCCGGCGAGCGCGTGCAGGTAGCGGTCCAGCACCGTCCGGTTCACGTTCTCCAGCCGGTCGCAGGCCTGGTGGTAGCAGGGGTCGTAGACCTCGTCGGCCTGCCCGCCGTCGGTCCGGGCCTGCTCCTCGCTCTTCCTCCGGCGGTCGCCGTTCTCCGCTCCCGCCGAGGGGATGCCGGCGGCGACGAAGGGGGTCTCGTCGTCGCCGACGAACTTGATGCGTTCGACGTCCACCCCCGTGCTGCCCAGCTGGGCGGCGAGCACGTCGGCCACGGCCGCCGAGCCCGGGGGGCCGGCCTCCGAGACCTCGTCCCCCGTCCCGCCCTGCACGAAGTAGCCACCGTTCGGCGAGGCGATCATGTCCACGTTGAGGTACAGCATGATCTTCCCGCGCTCCTCGTCGGACAGGCTCGTCACGTAGCCCGTCGACCCCTGCGCCCCGGTCTCCTCCGAGCCCCAGAACCCGAACCGGACGACGTTGCGCACCGCCGGCGACGAGCCGAGCCGGGTCGCGATCTCCAGCAGCGCCGCCACCCCGGACCCGTCGTCGACGATGCCCGGCCCCTCCTTCACCGAGTCGAGGTGCGCGCCGATCATCACGACGTGGGCGGGATCGCCCGTACGCGTCTGCGCGACGACGTTCTGCGCCGTGGTCCGGCCGTCCTCGCCGCCGCGCCGCCGCGACAACGGGTAGTCCGGCGTCGCGACGTCGTACCCGGCGTCGCGCAGGACGCCGGTGACGTAGTCGACGCTCGCCACGTACCCGGGGCCGGGCGAGGCACGGTTGCCCCCGTTCCGGTCGGCGATCCCCTGGAGCTCCTGCAGGTGCACGACGGTTCCCGCGTCGGTCACCGCACCCTTGAGCTGCTGGGCCAGCTGCCCGTCGACGACCGGCACGGCCGGGCCCGGCGCCGGACCCGTGGCCGTGCACCCGGCCAGCACGGCGAGGACGACGACCGGCAGCACCCACCGCAGGCGCGTCCGGGTGCGGGGTCGGACCTGCGTCATGCGACCTCCTCGGCGAGGGCAGCGGCAGGCACGTCCCGGGACCGGAGCGGCCTGCGTACACGCATTCGGCGCCGGCCCCGGGATCGTTTCCCGCGATCCTGGGAGACCGCTGAGGACCGCAGGCCTAGTCCGGGATCTCCCGCTGGTCGGCCACGACCACCCCGAACAGGTCGGCGACCGCGGCGAGGCTCGCCGCCTGCAGCGCGGCGGCCGACACCTCCGGGCCCCCGCCGGTGCCCGGCAGCGCGCGGGTGGCGGTGGCGCCGCCGACCACGGTGGGCGCGTAGCCCAGGCTGAAGGCGCCGCGGGCGGTGGAGTTCACGCACATGTGCGTCATGAACCCGGCGAGCAGCAGCGGGCGGGCCGGGTGCTGCTTGAGCAGCGTGTCCAGCTCGGTGCCGGTGAAGGAGTTCGGGTAGTGCTTCACCACCGTCGCCTCGCCGGAGCGCGGCGCGACCCGGGCGACGATCGCGCCGATCTCCTCCCGCACGTCGTACGGCGTGCCGCGGCCGGCGTCGTGCTGGACGTGGACGATCGGGATGCCGGCGGCGCGGGCCCGGTCGAGCAGCTCCTCGGCCTGGTCGAGAGCCGCCTGCACGCCCTCGAGCTCCATCAGGCCGCGCGTGTAGGTGTTCTGGCAGTCGATCAGGACGAGCGTGGACGCGGACAGCGCGGGCGGGTCGGCGGGGAGGCCGCTCACCGCGCGCAGGGTCGTGAGGTCGGACATGATCTCCTCGCACGTCGACGGGCAGGAGCACCGACGCTACCCACGGCGGACGGGGCCGGAGAAGACCCGAACGGACAGTGCGTTGACGACCACCGGCACCCCGAGAGCGTCGGTGGGTGAGGTTAGCCTTCCCCACATGACGGGGGAGATCACCGGGCGGTCCGTCCGATGGGGAGCGATCCGGGCCGAACGGTGGCACGTGCTCGCGGCGGTGCTGCTGCTCTGCGGGCACCAGGCCGGCGAGGCGCTGGTCCCGGTCCTGGTCGGTGTCGTGATCGACCAGGGCGTCGCCGGCGGGGACCTGCGGGCGATGCTGTTGTGGCTGCTCGTGCTGGGCCTCGACTTCCTCTTCCTGTCGAACTGCTACCGCTTCGGCGCGCGCCGGGCCAGGCACGCCGAGCGGCACACCGACCGCCGGTTGCGGCTGCGGATCGCCGACCGGGTGCTGGACCCGCGCGGCGGCGCCGAGTCCGGGCGGCTCCCGGGTGCGCTGGCGAGCGTGGCCACCTCGGACACCCAGCGGGTCGCCGGGCTCGGGTTCGGGCTGCCGCTGCTCCTGGCGCAGGGCACCGCGCTCGTGGTCGCCGCCGTCGCGCTGCTGCGGATCTCGCTCCCGCTCGGGCTGCTGATCCTGCTCGGCACGCCGCCGCTGCTCCTGCTGCTGCACCTGCTGGGCCGCCCCCTGGAGAAGCGGAGCGGGCCCGAGCAGGAGCGGGCCGCCCAGGCGTCGGGCGTCGCCGCGGACCTCGTGGCGGGCATCCGCGTGCTGAAGGGCATCGGCGCGGGGCCGGCCGCGGTGCACCGCTACACCGGCACCAGCCGCGCGGCCCTGCGCGCGACCCTGCGGGCCACCGGTTCGCAGGCGTGGTTCCAGGGCGCGGTCCTGCTGCTCAACGGCCTGTTCCTCGCCCTGGTCGCGCTCGTCGGCGGACGTCTCGCGCTGGCCGGCGAGCTCAGCGTCGGCGGGCTGGTCGCCGCCGTCGGGCTCGCGCAGTTCCTCGTCGGGCCGCTGGAGACGATCGGCTTCGTCAACGCCCGGCTCGCGCAGGCGCGCGCCTCGTCGGAGCGGATCGCCGAGGTGCTGTCGGCGCCGCCGGCCGTCGCGCCCGGCGACCGCCCCGTCCCCGAGGACTCCCCCGGCGCGCTCACCGTGCGCGGCCTGCGCGCGGGGCCGCTGACCGGGCTGGACCTCGACGTCCCGGCCGGAGAGCTGGTCGGGGTCGTCGCCGATCCGGCGGCCGCCACCGCGCTCCTGGCCGCGCTGGCCCGCGAGACCGATCCCGAGGAGGGCAGCGTGGAGCTCGACCGGGTCCCGCTCGGTGCGTACCCGCCGGAGCAGGCCCGCGCGGTGGTGCTGGTCGCGGCGCACGAGGCGGCGCTGTTCGCCGGGACCGTCGCCGACAACGTCCGGGCCGGCGGGCCGGGCGACCCGGCCGCCGCGCTGGCCGCCGCGGGTGCCGACCAGGTCGTCGAGAGCCTGCCCGAGGGCGCGGACACCGCGGTCACCGAGCAGGGCCGGTCGTTGTCCGGCGGGCAGCGGCAGCGGGTCGCGCTGGCCCGGGCGCTGGTCGCCGACGCCCCGGTGCTGGTGCTGCACGACCCGACCACTGCGGTCGACACGGTCACCGAGGCGCGGATCGCCGAGGGGCTGCGGCTGCTGCGCGCGGGCCGGACCACCCTGCTGCTCACCACGAGCCCGACGCTGCTCGCGGTGGCCGATCGCGTCGTCGTCGTCGACGAGGGACGGGTGCGGGCCGAGGGCACGCACGCCGACCTGCTCGCCGGCGACCCCGCCTACCGCGGCCTGGTGCTCGCGTGAGCACACGCCGACTGCTCCCCGTCGCCGACGGCCGCGCGGTCCGGGCCGCGATCGGCGAGCTGGCCCGGCCGCACCGCGGACGGGCCGTCGCCGCCGTGCTCGCGCTGGTCGCCGGGGCGGCGGCGAGCCTGGTCACCGCTCCCCTGCTGGGCAGGATCGTCGACCTCGTGGTCGGCGGTGGCGAGCCGGCAGCCCTCACGGCGCCGGTGCTGCTGCTGGTCGTGGTCGCGATCGTGCAGGGCGTCCTGGCCGTGCTGGGCCTGCGGCTGCTCGCCCGGGTCGGCGAGACCATGCTGGCCACGCTGCGCGAGCGGTTCGTCGCCCGCGCGCTGGAGCTGCCGCTCGGCCGGCTCGAGGAGGCCGGCTCGGGCGACCTCACCGCGCGGGTCACCACGGACGTCACGACGGTCGGCGAGGCGGTCCGCGAGGCCGTGCCCGAGTTCGCGCGGGCGGCGCTGATCATCCTGCTCACCCTCGTGGGCCTGGCCGCGCTGGACTGGCGCTTCCTCGTCGGCGCGCTGCTCGCCGTGCCGATCCAGGTGTGGACCGCGCGCTGGTACCTCGGCCGCTCGCAGAAGGTCTACGCGGCCGAGCGGATCGCCGGGGGTGCGCAGCAGCAGGAGCTGCTCGACACCGTCGGCGGGATCGGGACCGTGCGCGCCTTCCGGCTGCACGACCGCCGCGCCGTGCGGATCCGCGAGCGCGCGGGTGAGGTCGTCGAGCTCAACCGCCGGGTGGTCGTCCTGCAGACCCGGTTCTTCGGCCGGCTCAACGCCGCCGAGTTCGTCGGGGTCGCGGGCGTGCTCGGGGCGGGCTTCCTGCTGGTGGGCTCGGGCGGGGCCACGGTCGGCGCGGCGAGTGCGGCCGCGTTGTACTTCATCAACCTGTTCGGGCCGGTCAACCAGGTCCTCTTCCTGCTCGACGTCGCCCAGTCCGCGGCGGCGAGCCTGGCCCGGATCGTCGGCGTCGCCTCGCTGGACCCGGAGACCGAGCCCGAGCAGCCGGGCGTCCCAATCGACGGCGGGGTGCGCGCCAAGGAGCTCGAGCACGCCTACGTCGAGGGGCACCCGGTGCTGCACGGCGTGGACCTCGACGTCCCGGCCGGGACCCGGGTCGCGCTGGTCGGGGCGTCGGGCGCGGGCAAGACCACGCTGGCGTCGATCCTCGCCGGGGTGCACGAGCCGACCCGCGGGGCGGTCGACCTCGGCGGCGTGCCGCTCGCCGAGCTCGGCCCGGCCGGCGTCCGGGGCACGATCGCGCTGATCACGCAGGAGGTGCACGTGTTCGCCGGGCCGCTGGCCGAGGACCTGCGGCTCGCCCGGCCCGGCGCGTCCGACGCCGAGCTGCGCGCCGCGCTCGCCACGGTCGACGCCCTGAGCTGGGCGGAGACCCTCCCCGACGGTCTCGACACCGTGGTCGGGGCGGGGGCGCACGCGCTCACCGCGGTGCAGGCCCAGCAGCTCGCGCTGGCCCGGCTCGTGCTGGCCGACCCGCCGGTCGCCATCCTCGACGAGGCCACCGCCGAGGCGGGCAGCGCCGGTTCCCGGGTCCTCGAGGCGGCGGCCGAGCGGGCGCTGGCCGGGCGCACGGCGATCACCGTGGCCCACCGGCTCACCCAGGCCGCCGGGGCGGACCACGTCGTGGTGCTCGACGGCGGCCGGATCGTCGAGCAGGGCACCCACGAGGCGCTCGTCGCCGCGGACGGCGTGTACGCGCGGCTGTGGGCGGCGTGGGCGGAGCGGCACTGATCGACAGGACCGACCCCGGGCGGCGGCACGGGCAGCACTGCGCGACACGAATCGGGCACGCCGCCTGAATTGACACGATCAGTTGGTTAGGCAAACCTCACCGGGATCGTGATCGTCGTTGGAAGGACCCAGATGTCGCACGTCCCCCGCCCCGGCCGCCGCGCCGGGCGCACCGCCCTGCGGGCGCTCGCCGCGGCCGCCCTGACCGCCCTCGTGGCCGCCGCCTGTTCCAGCCCCTCGCAGGCCCCCTCGTCCGGCGCGCCCGAGACGTCGGCCGCGGCGCAGAACGCCTTCCCGGTGACCTTGAAGCACGCCTACGGCGAGACGACGATCCCGGCCGAGCCGACGCGCGTCGTCACCATCGGCTTCAACGAGGGCGACTTCGCGCTCGCCCTGGGCGTGGTGCCGCTGGCCGAGCGGGAGTTCTTCGGCGGCTTCGACTGGCAGAACCGGCCCTGGGCCGCCGCGGCGAAGAACGGTGCCCGGCCCGTGCCGCTGGCGTCGAGCGAGCTGCCGCTCGAGACGATCGCGAGCCTCCGGCCCGACCTGATCCTCGGGGTGTACTCGTTCATCGACCAGCCGACCTACGAGCGGCTGTCGACGATCGCCCCGACCGTCGCCCAGCCGACGGCCAACGGTGAGGGTGCCGCCGCCACCTGGCAGGAGCAGACCCGGATCACCGGGCAGGCGCTCGGCCGCAGCGACCGGGCCGAGCAGGTGATCGCCGAGACCGAGCAGAAGCTGAAGGACGCCGCCGCGCCGTCGTTCGCCGGCAGGACGCTGGCCATGGACTTCATGGTCGACGGCACCCCGTACAAGCTGGGGACGGACGACCTGCGCGCCCAGCTGTTCACGGGGCTGGGCTTCACCGTCCCGGCCACCACCGAGACGCTCAGCCCGGAGACGCTCGGCCCGCTCGACCAGGACGTGATCGTGTCGATGGGCCGCACGCAGGAGCAGTACGACTCGCCGGTGTTCCAGAACCTCAACGCCGTGCAGCAGGGCCGGGTCGTGAACATGGGCGGCTACACCACCCCGTTCGCCGGCGCGCTGGGCTACTCCAGCCCGTTGAGCCTGCCGTACGCGGCGGACGAGGTCTCCCCGCAGCTGGCCGAGGTCCTCGGCTAGGCAGTCTCCCAGGCCGGCAGCCGGGCCGGGGCGGGGGTGGTCGCGCCGGCCAGCGCCGCCGCGATCTCCCCCGCCCGCACCGCGACCGTGGAGAGCAGGGTCGAGGTGATGCCGTGGGTGTGCTCGGTCGCGCCCTGCACGAACAGCCCGACGTCGACGGGCCTGCCCTGCGGGGTCGCGCCCGTGGTCAGCCGGTAGTCGCGGCGGACCTCGGGGCGGCCGGCGTCGTCGCGGGTGCACGCGGCGGCGAGGGCGGGGTCGAGCAGCCACAAGGGGTCCGTGGGCCGGTACCCCGTGGCGTAGACGACGACGTCCGCGGTCAGCACGTCCCGCGCCCCGTCGATCAGCGACTCCACCGCGAGCTCGACCCGCTCGCCGGTGTCGACCACGTCGGCCACCCGGGACACGTTGTGGAAGCGCAGCCGCTCCCGCCCCGCGACCCGCTCGTGGTAGTGCCGCCGGTACAGCTCGGTGATCAGGTCCGGGTCGACCACGGAGTAGTTCGTGTTCGCGTGATAACCCATGATCATCTTCTTGACGGGGTCGGGCGCGGCGTAGAAGTCGTCGACCGCCGCCGGGTCGAAGATCCGGTTGGCGAACGAGCTGTCGTCCGCCGGGCTGTAGCCGTAGCGGGCGAACACCGCGTGCACCTCGGCGTCCGGGTAGGTCCGGTGCAGGTAGTCCACGGTCTCGGCGGCGCTCTGCCCGGCGCCCACCACCGCACAGCGCGCGGCGGTGCGCAGCTGCGGAGCCAGGTGGAGCAGGTCGCGGTTGTGCCAGACCCGCGGCCCGAGCGTGACCCCGCGCGGGACGTTCGGCGTGAGTCCGGGGGCCAGCACGACGTTGCGCGCCCGGATCCGCACCGGCCCGCTGTCGGAGCGGAAGCCGACCACCTCGGCGAGCTCGACGGTCCCCTCACCCTCCACCGGCACGACCTCCGTGACCTCGGCGCCGTACTCGACCACGTTGGCGAACCGCGCGGCCGCCCACTCCAGGTAGTCGTGGAACTCCAGCCGGGTCGGGAACGCGCTGCCGTAGTTGATGAAGTCGACGAGCCGGTCCCGGTCGTGCAGGTAGGCGAGGAAGGTGAACGGGCTGGCCGGGTTCCGCAGCGTGACCAGGTCCTTGAGATACGAGATCTGCATCGTCGCGTCCTCGAGGAGCATCCCGCGGTGCCAGCCGAACCGCTCCTGCCGCTCGACGAACCGGTAGCTCAGCCGCTCGTCCGGCGGCGCCGCGGCGTTGCGCTCGGCCAGCGCGACCGCCAGCGCCAGGTTGGACGGCCCGAACCCGATCCCGAGGACGTCGACCACCTCCACGCCGTCGGCCGCCCGCTCGGCGCGCGGGTGGTCGGGGGTGTTCGTGGGCGCGACGGTCATCGTGTCCTCTCGGTGCCCGGCGTCAGGCACGGTCGGCAAGCCTCTCTTTACTCAGGGCAGGCTAACTTTCCGATCTCCGGGACTCACGGCTCCGGGTGGGTGATCCGGATCCCGCGTCGCCACGCTCCGTCGCCGTCGGACCGGAAACCGCTGGTCCGGCCGTGGACAGCGGTCTCCGGGGGCCGGCCCGCCCGAGCGCCCACCGCCGAGCACTCGGGCGGACCGGCCGGAGCCCCGCCCGGGACCGTCGCGCAGGACCCGGGCGGAGCGTTCCCGGGCGGGCCCTCAGCCCTGCACGATCCCGGAGTTCGACGCGTCCGCCTGGGCGATCGACTGCTGCGTCGACCCCGAGAGGATGCCGCCGATGTTGATCGCCGGGCTCACGTCCAGGTCCAGCCCGAGCAGGCCGCCCTGCTGCGAGGCGAACCCGCCGGCACCCGGCCCGTCCTGCAGGATCCCGGAGTTGGACCGGTCGACCTGGCTGATCGACTGGCTCACCGGGCCGCCGCCGATGCCGCCGACGTTCACGCCCGGGCTCACGTCGAGCGCCGCGTCCACGAGGTCCCTGCTCTGGAATGCGGAGCCTGCGTAGCCGACCATCGATTCCGCGCCGGGGTTCGTGCAGCCACCGCCTGACTGCACGATCCCCGAGTTGGCCTGGTCGGCCTGGACGACCTGCTGCGTGGTGGGCCCGTTGCCCAGCACGCCGCCGACGTTCAGGCCCGGGTTCACGCCGCCGTCGAGCCCGAGCAGCCCGCCGTCCTGGGTCGCGACCGGACCGGCGCCGTCGCAGTCGTGCCCGTGCCCGTGTCCGTGCCCGCCCGACTCGCCCGCGAACGCCATCCCGGACGCCGCCAGGGCGAACGGGAGGGCCAGTGCCCCGACCGTCGCCGTCCGACGAACGGTGGTGCGCATCTGCATGGAGGTCTCCCCTCTCAGGTTTCTCATGACCACCCGTCCGGTACGACAAAGGGGTTGCTCTGCGTGACCGATCGGGATGTCGAGAAGCTAGCGAGGTCCCTTCCGGACGGTCACCAGAGGGTGGCTGAGAGGTCACTGAGGCGAGTCATAACGATGTTATACACGCGTTCAACTGTCAACCAGCTCGACCCTGCGTGATCAGGTGAGTGCGTGCTGACCACGCTCAGTGAGATCCCGCGACGTTACGGCTCCGCTGCGAGAAGTCGGATTCCCCACGAAGAAGCAACCCGGGCGGGCGACGGTGCGTCCGAGATGTGGCGTCAGGTGGTCAGCAACGTCCTGACCAGGTCCTTCCACTGCGCCACCAGCGGATCGGTGGTGTGGTCGCGCGGATCGAAGGCGTAGGTCAGGGCGGCTCCGCGCATGCTCGTGAGCAGGATGTCGCGGAGCTGGCGGAAGCGCGGGTGCCCGGCGAGCTCCTCGCCGAACATGCGCGCCATCGACTCGCGGATCGCGGACCCCAGCCCGCGCTCGGTCGGGCGCAGCGCCCCGGCGATGTCCGGGTTGGACCGCGCGGCCGTCCACAGCTCGATCGCGGCCCAGAAGTGGGGCTCGGAGAAGCTCTCCCACAGCAGCTCCACGACCCGGTCGGCCCGCCGGCGGACGTCCCGGGTGCCCTCCTCGTCGAGCAGGCGCGTCAGGCGGTCCTCGGTGTCCTGCACGCGCTTGGCGGCGAGGTGCCCGGCGGCGGCGACCAGCAGCAGGTCGCGGGAGGGGAAGTGGTGCAGCAGGCGTCCGCGGGAGACGCCCGCGCCGGCCTGGATGGTGAGGGTGGTGGCGCCGGAGTAGCCGCCCTCGACGAGGGCGGCCACCGCGGCGTCCAGGATCCGGGCGCGGCTGTCGCTCGTGCGCTGCGCCCGGGTCCTGGGTTCGGTGCCCGTCATGAGGTCACAGGCGAGGTCACAGGCCGAGGGAACGGCCGATGACCTCCTTCATGATCTCGGTGGTGCCGCCGTAGATGCGGGTGATCCGGGCGTCCGCGTACGCCTTCGCGATGGGGTACTCGTTCATGTACCCGTAGCCGCCGTGCAACTGCAGGCAGCGGTCGACGACCCGGCCCTGCAGCTCGGTGCACCAGTACTTGGCCTTGCTGGCGTCGACCGCGGTGAGGTCGTCCGCGTTGAGCGCGCGGATGCAGTCGTCGACGTAGTGCCAGGCCAGCTCGACCTCCGTGGCGATCTCGGCGAGCACGAACTTGGAGTTCTGGAACGAGCCGATCGGCTGGCCGAAGGCCTTGCGCTCCTTGACGTACTCCAGGGTCCAGTTCAGCGCGGCCTCCGCGGCCGCGACGCCCGCGACGGCGATCGACAGCCGCTCCTGCGGCAGCTTGGTGACCAGCTGCGTGAAGCCCTGCCCCTCCGACTCGCCCAGCAGGTTCGCGACCGGGACCCGGACGTCGGTGAACGACAGCTCCGCGGTGTCCTGGGCGTGCTGGCCGAGCTTGTCGAGGTTGCGGCCGCGCTCGAAGCCCTCCATCCCGCGCTCGAGCACGAGCAGGGACATGCCCTTGTGCTTCTGCGACGGGTCGGTCTTCACCGCGGTGATCACCACATCGGCGTTGATCCCGTTGGTGATGAAGGTCTTCGCCCCGTTGACGACGTAGTGGTCGCCCTCGCGGCGAGCCGTCGTCGACATCGACGCGAGGTCGGAGCCGATGCCCGGCTCGGTCATCGCGATCGCGGTGATCAGGTCACCGGACACGATGCCGGGGAGCCAGCGCTTCTTCTGCTCCTCGTTCGCGTAGGTGAGGAAGTACGGCATGCAGATGTCGTTGTGCAGCGTCAGGCCGAGGCCCGAGCCGCCGCACCCGGCGCGCATGAGCTCCTCGATGACCACGGCGTTGAAGCGGAAGTCCTTGACCCCGCCGCCGCCGTACTCCTCGGGCACGTCCATGCCGAGGAAGCCGTTCTTCCCCGCCTTCGCGAACACCTCCCGCGGGACGATGCTGTCCCGGTTCCACTGCTCGTCGTGGGGGGCGATCTCGACCTCGACGAACTTCCGGAACGACTCCCGGAAGGCCTCGTGGTCGCTGTCGTAGAGGGTGCGCTTCATGTCGGGAACTCCCTACCGCGGGGCCATGCGGATGGCGCCGTCGAGGCGGATGACCTCGCCGTTGAGCATCGGGTTCGCCACGATGTGCGCGGCGAGCAGACCGTACTCGCTCGGCTTACCCAGCCGGGCCGGGTGCGGCACCTGCTTGCCCAGCGACTCCTTGGCCTCCTCGGGCAGGCCGCCCAGCAGCGGGGTCTCGAACAGCCCCGGCGCGATGGTGTTGACCCGGATCTGCGCGCTCGCGAGGTCGCGGGCGATCGGCAGCGTCATGCCGACGACACCGCCCTTCGACGCCGAGTAGGCCGCCTGGCCGATCTGGCCCTCGAAGGCCGCGACCGAGGCCGTGTTGATGATGACGCCGCGCTCGCCGTCGACCGGGTCGGTCTGCGCGATGCGCTCGGCGGCCAGCCGGATCACGTTGAACGTGCCGATCAGGTTGACCGTGACGACCTTGGTGAAGGCGTCGAGCGGGAACGCGCCCTGCTTGCCGACGGTCTTGATCGCGTTGCCGATGCCGGCGCAGTTGACCGCGACGCGCAGCGTGCCCAGCTCGGCGGCGACGTCGAGCGCCGCGGTGACCTGTGCCTCGTCGGTCACGTCGGCCGCGACGAACCGGGCCTTCTCGCCCAGCTTCTCGGCGATCTCGGCGCCCTGCGACGACGGCAGGTCGACGATCACGACCGACGCGCCGGCGTCGAGCAGGGTCTCGGCGGTGGCGAGGCCGAGACCGGAGGCCCCGCCGGTGACGAGCGCGACCTGTCCGGTGATGTCCATGGGGTGAGGAACCTCCAGCTCGGTGGGGGAAGTGACGAGGGCGCGGCACCGGTCGGCGCCGCGCCCTCGACGAATGGGGGTCAGAGCAGCTCGAGGATGGTGGCGTTGGCCTGGCCGCCGCCCTCGCACATCGTCTGCAGGCCGTAGCGGATCCCGTTGTCGCGCATGTGGTGGACCAGCGTGGTCATGATCCGCGCGCCGGAGCCGCCCAGCGGGTGGCCCAGGGCGATCGCACCGCCGTTGGGGTTGAGCGCCTTGACGTCCGCGCCCTCGATGTCCGCCAGCCACGCCATCGGCACCGGGGCGAACGCCTCGTTGACCTCGAAGGCGCCGATCTCGTCGATCTTGAGGCCGGACTTCGCGAGCGCCTTCTGGGTGGCCGGGATCGGCGCGGTCAGCATGATGACCGGGTCGGCACCGGCGAGGACGGCGGTGTGTACCCGGGCGATCGGGGTGAGGCCGAGCTCCGCGGCCTTCTCCGACGTGGTCATCAGCAGCGCGGCCGAGCCGTCCGAGATCTGGGAGGCGTTGCCGGCGTGGATCACGCCGTCCTCCTTGAAGACCGTCTTCAGCTTGGCCAGGCCCTCGACCGAGCCGCCGGGGCGGATGCCCTCGTCCTGGCTGATCACGGTGCCGTCGGGCAGCGTGACCGGGGCGATCTGGCTCTCGAACCGGCCCGAGGACTGGGCGGCGGCGGCCTTCTCGTGGCTGCCGATCGCGAACTCGTCGAGCTGGGTGCGGGAGAAGCCCCACTGCTCGGCGATCATCTCGGCGCCGATGCCCTGGTTCGGGAAGACACCGTCGTAGCGGGCGAGGAACTTCTCGCCGAACGGGTTCTGGCCGTTGGACGAGGAGCCCATCGGCACCCGGGACATCGACTCGACGCCACCGGCCACGACGACGTCGTACTGGCCCGCGATCAGGCCGGCGGCCGCGAAGTGCACGGACTGCTGCGAGGACCCGCACTGGCGGTCCACGGTCACGCCGGTGACGGTCTCCGGGAACCCGGCCGCGAGCGCGGCGGTGCGGCCGATGTCCATGGTCTGCTCGCCGACCTGGGACACACAGCCCCAGATGACGTCCTCGATCACGGCGGGGTCGACGCCCGACCGCTCGGCCAGCGAGGTCAGGACGTGCGCCGACAGGTCGGCGGGGTGGATGCCGGACAGGCCGCCGTTGCGCTTGCCGACGGGGGTGCGCACGGCTTCGACGATGACTGCATCACGCACGGTCGAGCTCCTTGTCTCGCGGGTGAGGTCGCAGCGGACTGCTGCCGACGGTGCCCGCGCGGAGCGCCGTCGCCTTCCCCGCACCGTAGCAGCGAAACAGTCAGTTCTGACCGCCCGGAGGTGTGGCGTACAGAACACTCGTTCAGATCGCCTGGTCAGTGCAGTCTGCGAGAACGCCGAGGGCCGGCGGACGGGGTGTGTGAGGCGTTGCGCGGCAGCTCCGGGCAGCGCTTCGCTCGACTACGAGCGGAGGTCGGCGGCGAGTCGGCCGGGGCAGTGCGACAGGCGCGTCTCGTCTCGGTGATCGCCGAAGGTGTGCGCGCAGGGCTCCTTGACCCGCCACCACTGCACGGAAGCGCTAGTTACGGCACCAGCCGCGCCGCACGACTGTGCCGACAGCACCTGATGATCGCCACTGGTGTGCACGTGCGGCTGGTCGAGCTGTCCCCGCTGCACGCAGTCGCCGATCATGTGTGGAGAGGCTTTGATCAACCCGCGCGCTGCCGGAACTCGCGACTCGCGCTGCCGGAACTCGCGACTCGCGCTACCGGAACTCGCGACTCGCGGACAGCAGCTCCGGGAGGCCGCGAGGCGCCCGGGCCGCTCGCCCGGGCGCCCCGTCTCAGCGGATCGTCGTTGCAGCCGGCGGTCAGTTGCCGCCGGGGTTGAGGGTGACGGTCTCGGGCTGGTAGCTCGTGCCCACGACGTCGACCCCCTCGCCCTTGAGCATGTCGATCGCCTTGGTCACGTAGTCGTTGCTGTAGGCCTCGGGGTCGGGGTCCTTGGTGAGCACGGTCTGGCCGTCGGCGTTGACCGCGGTACGGGCGACGTTCACCGTCTGCGCCCAGGCCGCCGGGTCGATCGTGCCGGCGCCCGCGGCGGGCGAGGGCCAGATCAGCTTGTTGACCTCGTTGACCTGCCACAGCTGGTGGCTGGCGCCGAGCTTCGACCCGGCCTTGACCACGATGTCGCGGCAGGCGGCGACGTTGTCCCGGCAGTACGCCCAGCCCTTGATCGACGCCGCGACGAAGCGCACCGTCCGGTCCTGGTAGGCGGGGTCGGAGAGCTTGTCGGTGCTCGCCCAGATCGCGTCCTGCAGCATCGCGGTGCCGTCGGTGTTCCAGTCGACGACCGTGAAGTCCGACGGCTGGTACAGCTGCCCCGTCGCCGGGTTCTGCGCCTCGAGGACCTGCGCGTACTCGTTGTAGGACATGGCCTGCGCCGCGTCGATCTCGCCCGAGAGCAGCGCCTGCATGTCGAACTGCTGCTGCACGAGCGTCACGTCGGAGGGCTTGAGGCCGGCCTTGGTCATGCCCGCGAACAGCTCGAACTCGTTGCCGAAACCCCAGTTGCCGATCTTCTTCCCGGCGAACTGCCCGGGCTGGGTGATGCCCTTGTCCGCGAACGCCACCTGCCGGGTGCCGGAGCGCTGGAAGATCTGCGCGACGTCCGTGATCGCGGCGCCCTGCTCCCGCGAGGCGAGGGCCTTGGGCACCCAGGCGATCGCATAGTCCGCCTGGCCCTGCGCCAGCACCGTCTGCGGGACGATGTCGACACCGCCTTCCTTGATCCGGACGTCGAGCCCCTTCTCCCGGTAGTAGCCCTGGTCGATCGCGGCCAGGTAGCCCGCGAACTGGCCCTGGGTGAACCACTGCAGCTGCAGGGTCACCGGCTGCAGACCGCCGGCCGCGGTGGTGGCGCCACCGGAGGCCTGCTGGCCGGCGGGCGTGGTGGAACAGGCGGCGAGCACGACGGCCGCGGCGGCGCCGATCGCCGCCAGGGCCGTGCGGCCGAAACGGGGTCTCTTCACGAGGCACCTCCGGGGCGGTTGCGGGTCACGAGCCGCTCGGCGAGCAGCCCGGCGAGGAAGAAGAGCAGCCCCAGGACGATCGAGGCGGCGACGAAGGCCCACGCGCGGGCGTAGGCGGTGTTGGCGGCGGCCGCGGAGATCCGGCTGCCCAGCCCGTTCTGCAGGCCGCCGAAGTACTCCGCGACGATCGCGGCGATCACGGCGGCGGGTGCGGCGAGCCGCAGGCCGGTCATCACGTACGGGATCGCCCCGGGCAACCGCACGAACCGGGTGTACTGACGGCGGGTGGCCGCCAGGGCGACCATCAGCTCGTCGTGCACCGGGCGGACCTGGCGGAGCCCGCGCGCGGTCGACACGTACACCGGCACCACGACGACGACCATCACGACGAGCCGCCGCGGGATCTCGGTGGTGGAGCCGAACATCGTGGTGAACACCGGCGCCAGCGCGACGATCGGGATGGCGCTCGCCGCCAGCACCACCGGCGTGACCAGGTCCGACACCACCCGAACGCCGGCGGCGAGGATCGCGAGCAGCACCCCGAGGACGAACCCGAGGACCAGCCCGACCAGCGCGTTCCCGCCGGTGACGGCCGCGGTCTCGAGGAGCACCGGGAACTGCGCGCCGATCTGCTCGGCGATCGCGGTCGGCGCGGGCAGCAGGAAGGCCGGCAGCCCGCCGACCGTCACGACCAGCTGCCAGACCACCAGGACCGCGGCCCCGAAGACCACCGGCGCGACGATCACCGAGACGCCGCGGAACCGGCGGCCCGGCCCGGCCACCGCACCGACGCCACCCGCGGCGGCCGCACCCCCGACCGGCGCGCTCACAGCGCGCTCGATTCCGCGCTCATTCCGCGTGCCCCTCGGTCGCGGCGCCCTTGCGCAGCGCCTCCCGCACCGCGGTGACCGCCTCGAAGAACGCGGCGGTCTCGCGGACGTCCTCCACGGTGTCGGGGACGAGGTCGTCCCCGGCCACCGGCGGACGGCGCCCGGCGACGATCTCGGTGATCCGCCCCGGCCGCGGCGACATCACCACGACCCGGTCCGAGAGCACGACGGCCTCGGGGATCGAGTGCGTCACGAACAGCACCGCGGCGCCGGTCTCCCCGGCGATCCGCAGCAGCTCGGCCTGCATCCGCTCGCGGGTCATCTCGTCGAGGGCGCCGAACGGCTCGTCCATCAGCAGCAGCCCCGGGCTCGGCGCGAGCGCCCGCGCGATCGCGACCCGCTGCTGCATGCCGCCGGACAGCTCGGCCGGCCGGGCCCCCGCGAACTCCGCGAGCCCGACGAGCTCGAGCAGCTCCACCGCCCGGCGCCGCCGCTCCGCCCTGCCGACCCCGTGGACCTGCAGCGGCAGCTCGACGTTCTCGGCGACCGTCCGCCAGTCCAGCAGGCCGGCCTGCTGGAACGCGATGCCGTAGCGCTGGTCGAGCCGGGCCTGCCGGGCGCTCGTGCCGGCGACGGCCACGGTCCCGGCGGTCGGCTCCACCAGGTCCGCGACCACCCGCAGCAACGTGGACTTGCCGCAGCCGGACGGGCCGATCAGCGAGACGAACTCCCCCGCGGCGACCGTCAGGTCGACACCCGCGAGGGCCCGCACGACGCCGAAGGTCTTGTCCACCCCCTGCAGCTCGACGGCGCTGATCCCCGCGTTCCCCGCGGCGTTCGTCTCCGCATTCCTTTCCGTGCTCACGCGACGCTCCCCCGGTACCGCCGCAGCGCCAGCTCCAGCAGCCCGACCGCGCCCGCGGCCACCAGGCCCAGGACGGCCGCACCGAGGATGGCGGCGTACATCTGCGAGGGGTCGCCCGTGGCGGACTGCGCGTACTCGATGATCAACCGTCCGATCCCGCCGCGGGTGCCGGTGGAGATCTCCGCGACGATCGCGCCGACGACCGCGGCGGCCGCCGCCAGGCGCACGGCCGGGACCAGGTGCGGCACCGACGCGGGCAGCCGGAGCCGCACCAGCGTCGTCCACCAGCCCGCGGCCAGGCTGCGGAACATCTCGACGTCCGCCTCCCGCGGCGAGGTCAGCCCCCGCAGCATGCCGACCGAGATCGGGAAGAAGGCGAGGTAGGAGGAGATCACCATGACGCTGGCCCACGGCTCCCACGCCCAGCCCCCGATCGCGATCTTGCCGCCCCATCCCGCGACCAGCGGCGCGATCGCGATCAGCGGGACGGTCTGCGAGGCGATCACGTAGGGCAGCACCGCCTTCTCGGCGACGGCGAACCGCTGCATGAGCACCGCGAGCAGCACCCCGGCGATCCCGCCGAGGACCAGCCCGCCCAGCGCGAGCCCGAGGGTGAACAGCGCGCCCGAGGCGATCGCCGCCCCGACCGCGCGCGGCTCCGCGGCGCCCGCGACCTCCGGGGCGCCCAGCCGGGCCAGCACCGTCCACACATGCGGCATCGCGGCGTCGTCGGTCCGGGGCAGGATCCGGGTGCCGCCGACCGTCACGCCGGCGTCGGGCAGGACGAGCTTGGCCAGCTCCCACAGCACGACCAGCAGGACGAACGCGGCGACGGCCGACGCCGCGCTGCGCAGCCTCCGCGTGCTCCCCATGGTGCCCCCCTCGCTCGCCCGGTGATCCGGACGAAGGCGAATCCTGAGAGGTTGGCATGACGGCGGCGTTACCGACAGGTTCCCACTGCCTCCAACCGGTCTCCCGCGGTCACGACTCGGCAACGGGGTGACAGCACGCGCACCGGACGTGACGATCACGCGTCGCGGCACCGATGCCCCTTGCGCGGGCGGGCGTCGCGGCAGCAAGGTGACCGCCTCACGTTCCGCGCGAAGGGGGGCTTCGATGTCGCGAACCGTCCGGGCGGCGATCCTGCAGGCCAAGTGGACCGGCGACACCGCGTCCATGGTCGACGTGCACGAGTCGTACGCCCGTGCCGCCGCCGAGCAGGGCGCCCAGGTCATGGGCTTCCAGGAGGTCTTCAACGCCCCGTACTTCTGCCAGGTGCAGGAGTCCGAGCACTACCGCTGGGCCGAGCCCGTGCCGGACGGGCCGACCGTGCAGCGCATGCAGGCGCTCGCCCGGGAGACCGGGATGGTGCTCGTGGTGCCGGTCTTCGAGATCGAGAGCGCCGGGAACTACTACAACACCGCCGCCGTGATCGACGCCGACGGCACCGTGCTCGGCAAGTACCGCAAGCACCACATCCCGCAGGTCAAGGGCTTCTGGGAGAAGTACTACTTCAAGCCCGGCAATCTCGGCTGGCCGGTGTTCGACACCGCGGTCGGCAAGGTCGGCGTGTACATCTGCTACGACCGGCACTTCCCCGAGGGCTGGCGCGCGCTCGGCCTCGCGGGCGCCGAGATCGTGTTCAACCCCAGCGCCACGAGCCGCGGGCTCTCGGCCTACCTCTGGCAGCTCGAGCAGCCGGCCGCCGCCGTGGCCAACGAGTACTTCGTCGCCGCGATCAACCGGGTGGGCGTGGAGGAGTACGGGGACAACGACTTCTACGGCACCAGCTACTTCGTCGACCCCCGCGGGCAGTTCGTCGGCGACGTCGCGTCCGGCACGGAGGAGGAGCTGCTCGTCCGGGACCTCGACCTGGACATGATCGAGGAGGTCCGGCAGCTGTGGGCCTTCTACCGCGACCGCCGGCCCGACGCGTACGGCCCGCTGGTGGAGTCATGAGCGAGCTCTACGACCGCACCCGCGCGGTCCTGCCGAGCTGGCTCGCGCTCTACTACGCCGAGCCGATCGAGCTCGACCACGGCTCCGGCCGGCACGTCTGGGACGCGGACGGGAACCGCTACCTGGACTTCTTCGGCGGCATCCTCACCACGATGACCGAGCACGCGCTCCCCGCGGTCACCGAGGCCGTCGCCGCGCAGGCCGCGAAGATCGTCCACTCGTCCACGCTGTACCTGAACCGGCCCATGGTGGAGCTGTGCGAGGAGATCGCCGAGGTCAGCGGCATCCCCGACGCGAAGGTCTTCCTCACCACCAGCGGCACGGAGGCCAACGACGCCGCGCTGCTGCTGGCCAGCTCCCGCAACGGGGCGAACCAGATCCTGGCGCTGCGCAACAGCTACCACGGCCGGTCCTTCTCGACGATCGGGATCACCGGCAACAGCGCCTGGTCGCCGACCTCGCTCTCGCCCTTCCAGACCTACTACGTCCACGGTGGACAGCGGTACCGGTCGCCCTTCGCGCACCTGTCCGACGAGGACTTCGTCGAGGCCTGCGTCGCGGACCTGGAGGACGTGCTCGACCAGACGGACGGGCGGGTGGCGGCGCTGATCGCCGAGCCGATCCAGGGCGTCGGCGGCTTCACCTCGGGGCCCGACGGCGTGCTGGGCGCGTTCGCGGAGGTGCTCCGGGCGAGGAACATCCTCTGGATCTCCGACGAGGTGCAGACCGGCTGGGGCCGGACCGGCGAGCACTTCTGGGGCTGGCAGGCGCATGGGGCCACGCCGGACATCGTCACCTTCGCCAAGGGCGTCGGGAACGGGCTGTCGATGGGTGGCGTGATCGCCCCGGCGTCGATCATGGACAACCTGCCGGCGAACTCGATCTCCACCTTCGGCGGCAGCCCGATCACCTCGGCGGGCGCGCTGGCGAACCTGCGCCACCTGCGCGAGCACGACCTGCAGGCCAACGCGGCGAAGGTCGGCCCGATCCTGCTCGACGGGCTGAAGGCGGCCCGGGTGCCGGTCGTCGGCGACGTCCGTGGCAAGGGCCTGATGATCGGCGTCGAGCTGGTCGAGCCGGGCTCCGGAACGCCCGGCCGCCCCGCGCCGGCGCTCGCCACCGTGGTGCTGGAGGGCTGCCGGGAGCGCGGGCTGCTGGTCGGCAAGGGCGGCCTGCACGGCAACGTCCTGCGCATCGCTCCCCCGCTGTCGCTCACCGCCGACGAGGCCGAGGAGGGGCTGGCGATCCTGGTCGACGCGCTCGAGGCGGCGGTTCCGGCGAAGGGAGGCCCGTCGTGAGCACCCTGGCGATCCGCGGCGGCACGGTGATCACCGCGGCCGACGAGGTGGTGGCCGACGTCCTCGTCGACGGCGAGAAGGTCGTCGCGCTGGCCGCGCCCGGCGCGCTGGACTTCCGCGCCGACACCGAGCTCGACGCGGCGGGCCGGTACGTGATCCCGGGCGGGGTCGACGCGCACACGCACATGGAGATGCCCTTCGGCGGGACCTTCGCCGCGGACACCTTCGAGACCGGCACGCGCGCCGCGGCGTGGGGCGGCACGACCACGATCATCGACTTCCCGATCCAGTCGGTCGGGCGGTCGCTGCGCGAGGGCCTCGACGCCTGGCACGAGAAGGCCGCCGGGAAGTGCGCGATCGACTACGGCTTCCACATGATCCTGGCCGACGTCACCGAGTCCTCGCTCAAGGAGATGGAGGTGCTCGTCGGCGAGGGCGTGAGCAGCTTCAAGCTGTTCATGGCCTATCCCGGCGTCTTCTACTCCGACGACGGCAAGATCCTTCGTGCCATGCAGAAGGCCGGCGAGACCGGTGGCCTGATCATGATGCACGCCGAGAACGGGATCGCCATCGACGTGCTGGCCGAGCAGGCGCTCGCGCGCGGGCAGACCGACCCGCGGTACCACGGCGACGTCCGGCACGCGCTGCTCGAGGCCGAGGCGACCTACCGCGCGATCCAGCTCGCCCGCGTCGCCGGCGCCCCGCTCTACGTGGTGCACCTGTCGGCGCAGCAGGCGCTCGCGGAGATCGCGCACGCGCGGGAGAGCGGCGTGAACGCGTTCGCCGAGACCTGCCCGCAGTACCTGTTCCTGTCCACGGACGACCTGGCGCGCCCGGACTTCGAGGGCGCCAAGTACGTCTGCTCGACGCCGCTGCGCCCGGCCGAGCACCAGGCCGCGCTGTGGCGGGGGCTGCGCAACGACGACCTGTCGGTGGTCTCCACCGACCACTGCCCCTTCTGCTTCAAGGGGCAGAAGGAGCTGGGGCGCGGGAACTTCACGAAGATCCCGAACGGGCTCCCGGGCGTCGAGACCCGGATGGACCTGCTGCACCAGGGCGTCGTCGACGGGCACATCTCGCGGCGGCGGTGGATCGAGCTGGCGTGCGCCACGCCGGCGCGGATGTTCGGCCTCTACCCGCGCAAGGGCACCATCGCGCCCGGGTCGGACGCCGACATCGTGATCTACGACCCCACCGCGGAGCACACGCACTCGGCGGCCACGCACCACATGGCCGTCGACTACTCCTGCTACGAGGGCCGGACCACCACCGGCAAGGTCGAGACGGTGCTCTCCCGCGGCAAGGTGATCATCGCGGGCGGCGAGTACCTCGGACAGCCCGGGCACGGGACGTTCCTGCCCCGCGACACCTGCCAGTACCTGCGCTGATCGGAGTGAGTGCGGTGGACATCGGACTGGTGCTGCAGACGGACCCGCCCGCGTCGACGGTCGTCGACCTCATGGCGCGGGCGGAGGGGCTCGGGTTCGGCCACGGCTGGACCTTCGACTCGCACGTGCTCTGGCAGGAGCCGTTCGTGATCTACAGCCGGATCCTGGAGCGGACCTCGCGGCTGGTCGTCGGGCCGATGGTCACCAACCCGGGCACCCGGGACTGGACGGTGCTGGCCTCGCTGTTCGCCACGCTCGACGACATGTTCGGCCCGCGCACGGTCTGCGGGATCGGGCGCGGCGACTCGGCGATGCGCGTGCAGGGCCGGCCGCCGACCACACTGGCCCGGCTCGAGGCGTCGATCGAGGTCATCCGCGGGCTCACCGCCGGGCGGGCCGTCGACCTCGGCGGCACCGAGGTGCGGATCCCGTGGGTCCGCGAGGGCGCGCCGGCCGTGCCGGTCTGGGTCGCCGGGTACGGGCCCAAGGCGCTCGCGCTGGCCGGGCGCTGCGCCGACGGGTTCGTGCTCCAGCTCGCCGACCCGTACCTGGTGGAGTGGACGATCAAGACCGTGCGGGCGGCCGCCGCCGACGCGGGCCGCGATCCCGACGCGATCACCATGTGCGTGGCCGCGCCCGCGTACGTGACCGACGGCAGTGCCGATTCCACTGCGCACGCCCGGGACCAGACGCGCTGGTTCGGCGGCATGGTCGGCAACCACGTCGCCGACCTGGTGACCCGCTACGGCGAGACCTCCGCGGCGGTGCCGGCCGAGCTCACCGGCTACATCAAGGGCCGCGCCGGCTACGACTACAGCCACCACGGCCGGGCCGGGAACCGGTCCACCGACTTCGTGCCCGACGAGGTCGTCGACCGGTTCTGCCTGCTCGGGCCGCCCGCGGCGCAGCGCGAACGGCTCGCCGAGCTGGCCTCGCTCGGCGTCGACCAGTTCGCGATCTACGCCATGCACGACGACCGCGAGGCGACGATCGAGGCCTACGGGGCGGAGGTCATCGGCCGGGTCTGACCCGCGCGGGCGGCGACGGGGTCGTCGGCCGGCCGGATCCCGAGCGCCGGGACCAGCCGGCGATGGAGGTAGCCGCGCAGCGCGTCCTCGTCGGCGGCGTCGCCGTCGAACCACACCAGGGACAGCAGGAACCGGATGACGGTCTCGGCGATCTCGTCGAGCTCGGCCTCCAGCTCGGGCTGGAACCGCAGCACCGGGGTGAGGAACCGCTTGGTCATGGCCAGCGCCTCGGCCGAGAGACTGGCCCTGGCCAGGACGAACGTCGAGCGGTCCGGGAAGGCGACCGGGGCCAGCGCCGGCTGGGTCCGGAACTCGTAGCGGGCGCGCAGGGTGGTCTCGACGACCAGCTCGGCCGCCGAGCCCGCCCCCTGCGCGCTCTCCCAGATCCGCTCCACGATCTGCTCCGAGAGCCGCAGCAGGGCCGCCTCCACCAGCTGCTCGCGGGAGCCGAAGTGCCGGTACACCGTGGGCCGCGACACGCCGGCCCGGCCGGCCACGGCGCTGAGCGACGTGCCGTCGAACCCGGTGGCGGCGAGGCACTCGACCGCGGCGTCGAGGATCTGCGTGCGCACGTCCACGCCCGGCATTCTCGCAGCTCAGTCGCCCGGACGGATCACCGACTTGATCGCGGTACGGTCACGGCCCGGAGCCGTGAGCGCCGCCTCCGTGTCCGCCAGCCCGTAGTGACCCGTCACGAGGGCGTCGAGATCGACGCGTCCGGAGGCGGCCAGCGCGATCGCGGTCGGCCAGGTGTTGGCGTAGCGGAAGGTCGCGGTCAGCTCGATCTCCCTGCGCTGCAACGAACCCAGCGGGAGCGCGAGGTCCGCCGAGCCGCTGCCGACCAGCACCGCCCGGCCGGCCGGGGCCAGCACCTCGAGCGCGGCGCGCGTGGCGGCGGGATGGCCGGAGCACTCCAGCAGCACCTCGGGCTCGAGCCCGTCGAGCTTCGACTGCGACACGTCGACGGTGGCCGTCGCGCCCAGCCGGGCGGCCACCTCGAGACGGTGCGCGTTCACGTCGGCGACCACGACCTTCGCCGCGCCGGCGGCCACCGCGACCTGGACCGCGACCAGCCCGATCGGGCCGGCGCCGTTGACCAGCACCCGGCTCCCCGGCCCGACTCCGCCCTTGCGCGCCGCCCAGACGCCGACCGAGAGGGGCTCGAGGAGCGCGGCCCGGTCGTCGTCGAGCGAGTCCGGGACGGGATGGGCGAAGGCCTCGTGGACCACGACGTACTCGGCGAGGGCGCCGTCGACCGGCGGCGTCGCGAAGAACTCCATCCGCGGGCACAGGTTGTAGCGGCCCGCGAGGCACTGCGCGCAGGTGAAGTCCGGGCGGCCCGGCTCGATCGACACCCGCGTGCCCCGCCCGACCCGCGTCACCCCCTCCCCCAGCGCGACGACCTCGCCGGACGGCTCGTGCCCGAGCACCAGCGGCGCCTCGACCACGAAGTCGCCGATCCGGCCGTGCTCGTAGTAGTGGACGTCGGAGCCGCACACACCCACCGCCGCCACCCGGACCAGCACCTCGCCCGGGCCGGGCTCCGGCACCGGCCGCTCCTCCAGCACGATCTCCCCGACCCGCCGCAGCACCGCGGTACGCATGGAGGCAACCATGCCCCCAGGGTGCTCCTCCGGCCGGGATCCGTCGCCCCGGAACGGGTCCCGGCCGGGCGTCCGGGCTCAGAAGTTCTTGACCCGCTTCGCGTCGAGGTTGCGGAAGGTGGGCTCGTTCGACGCCATCGCGGTCATCTTCTCGGCGATCTGCTGGGTCGCCGGGTGCTTGGAGTTCCGCATCGCGGCCTCGTAGTCGGGGAAGCCGACCAGCAGGTAGTAGCGGCCCGGCTCGTCGCGGTCGGTGGCCATCACCGACCAGGTGGCCGTGCGGCCGTCGCCGATCCCCTCGAGCCACTCGGCCTCGAGCTCCTCGAAGCGCTCGACGTCGTCGCTGGTGAAGTCGACGACCTGGACGAAGCTCTCGGCGCCGACGTCCGCGGGGGCCGGGACCATGCCGGCGCTGATCCCGTCGCGGAGCTCCTCGTCGTCCGTGTGACCGTGCACGTCGACCGCGTGCATGACGGCCGCGCGCAGCACCTCCTCGGGCTCCCCCGCGATCGTCAGGCTGCAGCCCGACTCGCTCGGCATCGTGCGACAGTCGATCATCATCCTGGCCATCGGGTCCTCCGCACGTCGGTCGGCCCACCCGTGGTGGGTGATCCACTGCACCCCCGCGCCTCCGCCGCGTCTGTACGTAGTTCCCGACAGGGCCGAACGGAGTAGTCCCGGGAACCGCACGGTGTGACGTCGTTTCGTCGTCGCGCGTGACACAGCGCGCACGCTCCGCATCTCACCTTCGCCCTGTGTTCACCCTCCGTTCACCCGGTGAACCTACCGTTTCGCCCGGCAATACCTCTGCAGAAGCGGGCGGCGACATGGATCTGTCCCTCATCGTCATCGTGGTCGTGGTCACCGCGTTGATCTTCGACTTCACCAACGGTTTCCACGACACGGCGAACGCGATGGCGACGTCCATCGCCACCGGGGCCCTGAAGCCCAAGGTCGCCGTCGCCGTGGCGGGTGTGCTCAACCTGGTCGGCGCGTTCCTGTCCGTGGAGGTCGCCAAGACGATCTCCAGCGGGATGGTCGACGAATCCAAGATCACTCCGGTGGTGATCTTCGCCGGCCTCGTCGGCGCGATCGTGTGGAACCTGGTGACCTGGCTGGTGGGGATGCCGTCGAGCTCCTCGCACGCGCTGTTCGGCGGGCTGATCGGCGCGTCGCTGGTCGCGGCCGGTGTCGGCGCCGTCAACTTCGGCACGGTCGTCACGAAGGTCGTCGTCCCGGCGCTGATCTCCCCCGTGCTGGCCGGGCTGGTCGCCCTGATCGGGACCTACATCAGCTACCGCGTCACCGCACGCGCCGAGCGTGACACGGTCTCGAAGGGCTTCCGCACCGGGCAGATCGTGTCCGCGTCGATGGTCGCGCTCGCGCACGGCACCAACGACGCGCAGAAGACCATGGGCGTGATCACGCTGACGCTGATCACCGCGGGCGTGCTGGCCCCGAACTCGGGCCCGCCGTTCTGGGTGATCGCCTCGGCCGGCCTGGCGATCGCGCTCGGCACGTACCTCGGCGGCTGGCGGATCATCCGGACGCTCGGCAAGCGGGTCAGCGACATCGAGTCGCCGCAGGGCTTCGCCGCCGAGACCGCCTCGACGGCCGTCATCCTGACCTCCTCGCACCTGGGCTTCGCCCTGTCCACCACCCAGGTCGCCACCGGCGCGATCTTCGGCGCGGGCGCCGGCCGCCGGCTCGCCGGGGTGCGCTGGGGCGTCGCCGGGCAGATGGCGATCGCCTGGGTCCTCACCCTGCCCGCGGCCGGGATCGTCGGCGCGGCGGCGGCATGGGTCGCATCGAGCGGCACCCTCGGAACGATCGTGGTCGCGGTCGTCGGCGTCGCCGTGGCCGCCGGGATCTACGCGGCGTCCCGGCGCAAGCCGGTCACCGCCGAGAACGTCAACGACGTCCCCGCCCCGCAGCCGGCCGAGCCGCCGGTGCGGCTGGCGGCCTGAGACCGTACGGATCCGAGGGAGGAACCCGTGAACATCGCCTGGGGAGCGCTCGGCACCGTCGTCGTCGTGTCGCTGGTCGTCGGGGTCGCCGTGATCGCGCTGCTCGCGTTCGCCCTGGTCGGGCTGTCGGCCCGCAGCCAGCCGGCCACCGCCGGGCGGCGCGGGCTGAGCCCGGCCGCCGGCACCGCGGTCGCGGGACTGTGCCTGGCCGCGAGCGCCCTGATCGTCGGCTACGGGCTCTACGTCATCGTGTCCTGACACCCGGCCCCGGAACACACGAACGGCGCTCCCGCTCAGACCCAACTGAGATGTCATGGCCCTACCCCGGGCCGCCTCGAGGGATGAGAATCGGGGTGGGGGTCGGCTGTGCTCGTTCGCGCTTGGTGCGTGCGAACCCGGTACTGAGACTGAC
>NZ_JNYD01000028.1 GCF_000717175.1 Pseudonocardia autotrophica
TTTACACCCGAGCGGTCGCAGGTTCGATCCCTGCCGCGCCCACCCTCCCTGACCAGGTCAGGAGCCCGCGTGACACGCTCAGCGGTCGCGTGTCGTGACATCAAACGTGACATCAACGCTCTTAGCGTCGGTCTCATGGCGAGCAAGAAGGCCGGTCGGACGCGGACCCGCGGGAGCATCGACGAGCTGCCCAGCGGCGGTCTTCGCGTGCGCGTCTACGCGGGCTGGGACACCGTCACCCGTCGCCGCCACATCTGACGGAGATCATCAAGCCCGGCCCTCGAGCCCGGGCTCAAGCCGAGGCGGCACGCACCCGGATGCTCAACGAGGTCGACGAGCGCCGCAGCCCGCGGACGTCGGCCACGGTCGACCAGCTGCTCGACCGCTACCTCGAGATGATCGACGTCAGCGCGAGCACGCACCTCATGTACACGCGGTACCTGGAGAACCACGTCCGCCCCTTCATCGGCGGACTCAAAGCCGGCGCGGTCGACCCCGACGTGCTCGACTCGCTCTACGCCGAGCTGCGCCGCTGTCGCATCCACTGCCGGCCGCGCAGCCGGCAGATCGACCATCGCACCCCGCGACCGCACGAGTGCGACGACCGCTGCGGGCCCCACGCGTGCAAGCCGCTGTCGAACACGACGATCAGGCACGTCCACCACTTCCTGAACGCCGCCTTCAAGAAGGCCGTCCGCTGGCGCTGGATCGCGACCAGCCCGGTGACCCAGGCGGAGGCACCGCCGCCGAAGCCGCCGGACCCGCGGCCACCGACGCCGGCGGAGGCGGCGAAGCTGATCGAGGAGGCGTCGCTGGATCCGGACTGGGGCGCCCTGGTCTGGTTCACCATGACGACGGGTGCGCGCCGGGGTGAGGTCTGTGCCCTGCGGTGGCGCAACGTGGACCTCGAGCAGGGCCTGGTCGAGATCCGTCGAGCCCTGGCGACCGACGGCCGGAGCAAGCTGGTGGAGAAGGACACGAAGACCCACCAGCAGCGCCGCGTCACGATCGACGACGAGACGCAGGCGGTCCTGACCGAGCACCGGGCGCGGGCGGAGGAAGCCGCGGCGCAGGTCGGCAAGCTGCTGACCGGGCAGGCGTACGTCTTCTCGCAGGCGCCGGACAGCAACGAACCGCTGGTGCCGTCCTCGGTCGGGCAGCGCTACACGCGGATGGCCAAGCGGCTCGGTATCGAGACGCACTTCCACGCGCTGCGGCATTACTCGGCGACCGAACTGATCGCAGCCGGCATGGACATCCGGACCGTCGCCGGACGGCTGGGGCACAGCGGAGGCGGCATTACCACGCTGCGCGTCTACAGCGCCTGGTTGGCCGAGGCCGACCAGCGCGCCGCAGCCGGCATCGCCGCACGGCTACCGGAGCGACCCAAGGCGGCTGCGTCCGCGAGCGAGCGGGCAAAGACAGCGCCCCGACTGCCGTTCGAGAAGGTCGCGTCGGTTATCCGTCAACAGATTCTGTCCGGCGAGCTCGCGCCCGGCGATCAGCTGCTCGCAGTCAACGCCCTGGCCAAGCGGCACGAGGTCGGCGTCGGCACCGTGTACAAGGCGCTGCAGCTCCTCGAGGAGTGGGGCCTGGTCCTACTCAAGAGCGGCGGTCGGCCAGTCGTCCTCGAGACCGTTGACCTTGACGACTCTGCGACGTCGTCCACGTCCGAGGCAATGCTCGTGGCGCAGGAGCCCGAGCCGGAGATCACCGAAGTCGAGCCGGCGCAGCCTGCCCCACCCGCTCCTGCCTCGATCCGGCTCCTCGACTTCGTCGTCCGGCGCCGCGGCTACGTCATCGCCGACTTCTCCGCGGAGGCCGACCCGAGCAGCCCCTCCCAGCTGCGCCAACTCCTCGTCGATGCCGTCCGCCGAGACGGCTGCGACCCCAGCGACCTCGGTGACTTCACCATGGAGGTCGCCGATCCCGAGCTGAAGGAGCGCATACGCAACTTCGTCGCGCCGAGCAGCCCCTCCTGAAGCAGCCCAATCTTGAGCGTTGTGGAGTGATGTGCCGCAGCTGGAGACGACAGCGGTGCCGCGGGGCCGTACCATCCGAACATGCGTTCGACTCGGAGGCGGTGTCCATGCGCAGGATGGCGAAGCCCGTCTACGTCGACTTGCGGTGCATCTACGGGCCGCAGGAGCGACGAAACATCGACATCAGCAAGCCCGGGGTGCTTGACGTCGCCGGCGTCGCGAACGGCGAGCTCCATTCGTGGTTCCGCGGGCTCGAAGCGCGCTGGTACGGGCTTGTCTCGTTCCCCGTCATGTGGGCGTCGCGGAACCCCTCGTTAGGCCTGACGCTGGTGGACCAGCTCGTCCCGGCCGAGGCGTTGAAGCCGCGCCGCTACAACGGCGGTTCGTACCGCCGCTAGAAGCAAGCCCTGAAGAAGTGAGCCGGGCGACGACATCCGCTGGCTCCTCGAGGAAGTTGATCCGGACGTGAGCGATGCGGAGCACACAGAGGAGACGCCGACCATCCGAACCCGTCTTCAGGCGATGCTGTCGGAGGAGCGGATCGCCTCTCACCTCGAGCGGAAGGTGATCAAGCTCGACGGCGTGGTCGTCGACGACCTCGACACTCCGGCTCCGCCGGGAACAAGAATCGTCTTCGGCGGGTCCTGACTGCGACTGTTCTCTGCTCTGCGTGGCAGCTGCGGAGTACTCGTCCGTGGGGTGCCACGGTGCCCGCCCAAACCGCCAGGAATGATGGGCCGACCGACGACCGGCAGAACCACGCGCACATCAGCCCGAACGTCTGGCTGCTGGTCGTGGTCACCGCGCTGGCGCTGCTGCTCGGCCTGCACCTGGTCGCGTCCATCGGGGGCGGGGACATGCCCGTGGTCGTGTCGATGCTCAACTCCTACTCCGGCTGGGCCGCGGCCGCGTCGGGCTTCCTGCTGGGCAACGACCTGCTGATCATCACCGGGGCGCTCATCGGGTCCTCGGGTGCCTACCTGTCCTACATCATGTGCAAGGCGATGAACCGCTCCTTCCTCTCGGTCATCGCCGGCGGGTTCGGCGCCACGGCCTCGTCGGCCGCGACGGTCGAGGGCGAGCACCGGGAGATCGACGCCGCCGGGGTCGCCGAGCTGCTTGCCGACGCCCGCTCGGTGGTCATCACCCCCGGCTACGGCATGGCGTCGCGCAGGCCCAGTACCCGGTCGCGGACCTGACCCGGAAGCTGCGCGAGCAGGGCGTCGAGGTGCGGTTCGGGGTGCACCCGGTCGCCGGCCGGCTGCCCGGGCACATGAACGTGCTGCTGGCCGAGGCCCAGGTCCCCTACGACATCGTCCTGGAGATGGACGAGATCAACGACGATCTCGCCGAGACGGACGTCGTGCTCGTCATCGGCGCCAACGACACCGTCAACCCGGCCGCCGCCGAGGACCCCAAGGCTCGTTCATCGCGGGCATGCCCGTGCTGCGCGTCTGGGAAGCCGGCGACGTGTGAGTGTTCAAGCGGTCCATGGCCACCGGCTACGCCGGCGTGCAGAACCCGCTGTTCCTCCGGGAGAACAGCCAGATGCTCTTCGGCGACGCCAAGGAACGGGTCCAGGACATCCTCGCAGCACTCCCCGTGCCGAGCAGATAGTAGGGCCGCCCGGCGCCGCCGAACAGGATCAGCTCTCGGAAGGCGTCTGCTGCGACGAGGTCGGCACCGGATCACCAGCGAGGTGACCTCTATGCCGATGTCCAGAAGACCCAGGTCACAGTCAACAGCGGCAATCGGGGAGAAACTCGAGCCGTCCGGACTTCGAGGTCTCGAAGGCATCGTCGCCCATGAAGATTGGTCCGCAGCTCCCGGATTCTCCTGGCCAGGCGGGCGCCCACCCTCGCCGCGGTCCTGCGGCGGGTGGAGGTGGACGCCGAGGAAGGGGATCGCGCGGGTCGCGGTGGCCGACCACCTCTGGCAGATCCCGGAGAACGGCGGCCCGGAGGCGACGATGCTCGAGGCCTACACGAGGCTCGGGTACCTCGCAGCCTGCACATCCCGCGTCGAACTGCTGGCTTGAGTTACGGCGGCGCGCCACCGAGCGTCCGCGTTGCTCGCGAAGTGGGTGAGCACACTCGACGTCCTGGGAGGGCCCGGCCGGTCGCGGCCGGCGCAGTGAGAAGTCGACCGACGGCGCGCCGACGCCCGGGCGCCCAGTGGCTTGGAAGGGACGGGAACGCACATGCGACGGATCCGGTCACCGGAGCTGTGCGGACGTGAGGCGGTCCGACGGGTGACGGAGAGCCACACCCGCCGCTGTCGACCACCAACCCACCATCACCGGGCCGGTAGCGCCACCTTCACAGTCAGGCGGGACGCCTCGACCAGGCTGCCCACCGAGGGCGGCACGTTCCAGGTGATTGGCTACCGGGGACTGGCCGACGGTGCCGAGCACGTTGCGCTCATAGCGTGAGGGATCCACGCGGTCCGGGCGAGCCCCCGGTGCACGTCCACGTGGAGTGCCTGGCCGGTGACGTCCTGGGCTCGACCGCCTGCGCGTGTGGTGCGGAGTTGCGAGCGGGGATGGCCGAGATAAGCGCGCTGGGTCGCGGTGTGCTCGTGCACGTCCGGCCGGCGCGCGGCATTCGCGCCTGCGGCTCTTCGCCGCCGCGGACGACCGGGCCCGCACCGACGCCGTCGCGGCGGTCATCCTGCGCGATCTCGGGGTCGAGCTCCCCCGTGCGGCCGGTGGCGGACGCGGATGGTTCCCCGGCCTCGGATGGCGGGCGAGAGGACGAAATGCAAGCGACGGGACGCGGGAGCGGACGGCATGAGCGCAGGGAACCCCCCGGTCAAGTCGGCAACGTGATGTACCCCGTGCGGGACGTCGAGGCGGCGGTCCGGTTCTACCGAGGAGTGAGTGTTCGGCTTCGGCGCCAAGTTCGCCGACGGGGACCGCTACGCGGCCCTCGACGCGGGCGGCATCACCTTCGCCCTCGCCGGTGCCGAGGAGGAGGTGGCGATGGGACGCGCCGCCGCGTCGGTCAAGGTGCCGGACGTGGCAGCGGCCGTCCGCCGTGGAGCATGGCGCGACGGTGGTGGCCGCGCCCGAGCAGGGTCCGCACGAGGTCCGGGCCGTCGTCACGGACCCGTTGGACAACGCCCTCGTCGTCCACGGACCGGTCTAAGGAGGCACAATGATCAGTCTCGAACCCGTCGGCCGTGATCCCGGCGCGTTGCGGAGGACCTTCGCCTGCTTTCCGTCGGGCGTGGTCGCGGTGAGCGCCCTCATCGACGGCGTCCCGGTGGGCATGGCGGCGAGCTCCTTCACCTCGGTGTCGGTGGACCCGCCGTTGGTGTCGGTGTGCGTGCAGGACACGTCGGAGACCTGGCCCCGGCTCCGCGACCGACCGAGGCTCGGGGTGAGCGTGCTGGCCGAGGGACACGACGAGACCTGCCGGAGCCTGTCCCGCAAGCACGGTGACCGCTTCGCCGGGGTGGACTGGGAGCAGACCGGGCACGGTGCGGTCGTCGTGCACGGCTCGACGGCGTGGCTCGACTGCAGTGTGCACGCGGAGGTGCCCGCGGGGGACCACGGCATTGTGCTGCTGGAGATCCACGGGATGAAGGACTCACCGGACGTGCCGCCGCTGGTCTTCCACGGTAGCCGGTTCCGGAAGCTGCTCGCGGAGGTGTAGGCGTGACGGTCGACCTTGAACGCAAGCTGGACGTCCTGCGCGAGCACTGCGCCAACGCCGGACGGGACTACGAGGAGATCGAAAAACCGACTTCTCTGCGATGGAACCCGGCCCCGGTGGCGAGCCCGTCGAGGAGATCCTCAAGGAGCTGGAACGGCTCGCAGGGCTGGGGGGTCGCGCACGCACACACCCGGCTGCCCGGGGCGCCGGAAGGATTGCGAGTCTTCAGCGAGCGAATCACTCGCGAGCCGGGCGGCTCTCTGAGCGACGCACCTGGGTCACAGACTTGGACCGGCGCTCGGCCGGAGAATGGCCGGGACGGACAGGAGGCATCGGCGTGGATGCGAGAGAACTCAGGGTCCGGACCTCGGACGGGGTCCAGCTGTACGTGAGGGACACAGGCAGCGGTGTCCCGATCCTCTTCCTTCACGAGTACGCGGGCGACCACCGCAGCTGGGCCCGCCAAGTCTGCGGCCTCCGCGCCGACCACCGCTGCATCACCTATGCGGCTCGCGGCTACCTCCCGTCGGACGTGCCCAGCTCGGGCTACTCATGGGAGCGGGCGGTGGCGGACGCGGTCGCGGTGCTGGACGATCTCGACCTCGAGAGCGCGCATCTGGTCGGACTGTCGATGGGCGGGTACACGGCTCTGCAGGTGGGGCTGCACCACCCTGACCGCGCGCGGTCGATTCTGGCGGCCAGCGTCGGTTCCGGGTCGGACCCGGCCGTCCGCGCCGCGTACCTCGCCGAGACCGCCGCTGTAGCCGCGCAGCTCCGCGAGCATGGGACGTCCGTCGTGGGGTACGGGATGGCGAACGGGCCCAGCCGGCTGCAGCTGAAGGCTCGCGACGAGGCGGCGTGGCAGGAGATGGTCGACCAGTTCGCCGAGCACTCCGTCGAGGGGCTGGCGCACACCATCGTCGAGATTCAGGGCCGGCGTCCCTCGCTGCACGATCTCGACCTCGCCGCCCTGACCGTGCCTCTCCACGTCGTGGTGGGGGACGAGGACGAGGCCTGCCTGTCGACCGGGCTGCTGCTGAAGCGCACGGCCCCGGCCTGCGGCCTCACCGTGGTGCCGAACAGCGGGCACGTGCTCAACCTGGAGGACCCCGAGGGGTTCGGCGAGCGGGTGCGCGGTTTCGTTCGGGCGGTGGAGGCGGGCACGTGGCCGGTCAGGGACCCTAGGACCAAGGCCGCCTTGCAGTTCGACCTCGGCCGGACCGAGTCCGTTGCCGGGTAGCGTCGTGATGCTCCAGGAGACGAGGTTCGGGGACGAGACGAGGCGGCGGATGAGCGCGGCGACGGACGCGTGGTCGAAGAGCTTCCTCGCCGGGCAGGACCCGGCGATCCGCGACGCGCTGTTGGAAGACAGCCTGGTTGTGACCTACTCGGCCGGAGTGTGCATCTGCCGGGCGGACGAGGAGTACCGGGTCGCGCTGATCCACAGCGGCCGAATCCGGGCGCAGATCACCTCTTGGGACGGCCGTGAGGTCACCACGCGATACATGAGCGTCGGGCAGGTGACGGCGGTCCCGGCCATGATGACCCACGGTGCGCCCGCCTCCCTGCACGCGGTGACGACGTGCGAGGTCTCGCTGCTGAACCCAAACACCTTCCGGCGTCTGATGCGGACGCACGCCGCTCTAGCCTACCAGGTGGCCGTGTACCTGGCCGAGTCCACGTACGAGACGGTGGCCTACTTCGAGGACAACCTCTTCGGGTCCGTGCAGCAACGGGTGAGCAGGCACCTGCTGGAGATGGCCACACTCACGGTCAAGGGCCTTCTGGTGCAGACGGACCAGGCTGAGCTGGCGAGCGCGATCGGGTCGGTGCGGGAGGTCGTCGCCCGGGCGCTGAAGAAGCTCAGCGAAACCGGCGCGATCCGCCGCTCCCGCCGGCAGATCTGGATCGAGGACCCGGCGCTGCTGCGCTCGCTCGCGTCGACGCCGCTCGGCGGCTGGAACGGGACGGGGGAGCGGTGATCTACCGCCTCGACCCCGAGCTGCGCGCCGCCGCGGCCGCGCTGCCGCAGGTGTACCGCACGGACGTCGTCGCGGCGCGAAAGGTCGCGGCGAGCCGGGTCGTGCTCGGCCCGGCCCCGGAGGACGTGACGGTCGAGAAGCACGTCGCCGGTGCCGTCCCGTTGCGGGTTTTCCGCCCGAACCGGTGGACAGGCGGCGCCGTGGTCCACGCGCACGGCGGGGGCTTCATCCTGAGCGACCTCGATGCGACCCACGCCCGGGACGTCGAGATCGCCCGGGAAACCGGCGCGCTGGTCGTCTCGGTGGGCTACCGGCTCGCGCCGGAATGCCCCTTCCCGGCACCCGTCGAGGACGTCCATACCGGACTCGAGTGGGTGCACGCGCAGGCTGGCGTGGACCCGGCTCGGGTGGTCCTGCACGGGGTGAGCGCGGGCGGGGCGTTGGCGGCCTCGGTGGCGCTGTCGACCACGCAGCCGGTCCGGCTGCTGTTCCTGGTCTCACCGGTGCTTGACGACCGGCTCGAGACCGCCAGCAGCCTGCGGTTCACCGACACTCCCGTTCTCACCCGTCGGGACCTGGAGATCTGCTGGTCGGCCTACCTCGGGGACGTCGACCGGACGCCGGAGGGAGCCGCACCGGGGCGATCTAGGGATCTGGCCAGGGTCCCGCCGACCTATGTCTCGGTCGCCGAGTTCGATCCGCTGCGGGACGAGGCCATCGACTTCGCGCGATCGCTGCTCGATGCGGGCATCGGCGTGGAGCTGCATCTGTTCCCCGGCACCTTCCACGGGTCCTTGGCGGTTCGGGGGGCCGCGGTGAGCGAACGTCAACTGTCCGAGGAGATCGCTGTGCTGAGGAGTGTTCTCTAGATGTCCGAGTTCCTGAGTGGCGTCCGGGTGCTGGACGTCACCGGTGCGCTGGCCGGGCCCTACTGCACCACCATCCTGTCCGACCTGGGAGCAGAGGTGATCAAGGTCGAGCCGGTCGAGGGCGACTCGCTGCGACGCAGACTGGTCGGCGACGAGCAGGTGCCGCTGCCGTTCGACCTAATCCACCGCAACAAGCGCAGCATCGCCGTGGACATCAAGTCCGACCGGGGCCGGGACGTCGTCCGGGAGCTCGCGAAGCGCGCCGACGTCCTGGTCGAGAACTTCCGGGTCGGCGCCCTTGCCCGGCAGGGACTGGGCTACGACGATCTCAAGGGGGACTGCCCCGATCTCGTTTACTGCTCGATCTCCGGTTTCGGGCAGTTCGGACCGATGCGGGACGCCAAGGGGATCGACCTGGTCGCCCAGGCCTACGGCGGGCTGCTGAGCGTTACGGGAACGCCGCAGGGGGAGCTCGCGAAGGCCGGCTACCCGATCGGCGACCTCGGGACTGGGATGTGGGGCGCGATCGGGGTCCTGGCTGCGCTCACCCGAGCCCGCGCAGGGCTCGGGGGCGCGCATATCGACGTGTCGCTCGCGGACACGATCGCCGGCTGGTCGCTGTGGGAGGTCGCCGAATTCCTCGGCTCCGGCGAGGCGCCGGGACCGCTGGGCACCGCTCACCGGCTCACCGCCCCGTACGAGGCGTTCACCTGCGGTGACGGTGCGACCCTGGTGATCGGAGCGACCGAGCGGTCGTGGCCGGACCTATGCGCGGTGCTGGAAATCGACCTCTCGGGCGACGTCCGGTTCCAGGGCGAGTACGCGCGGTTCGTCCACCGCGAGGAGCTGGCGTCGCTGCTCGGGGCCCGGTTCGTTGGGGCCCCCCGCGACAGCTGGATCGATCGGCTCCGGGCGGCCGGGGTGCCGTGCGGGCCGGTCAACGACGTCCCGCAGATGCTTGACGACGCCCAGTACGCCGTGCGCGAGATGTTCCCCGGCGACCGCGAGCGGTTCGGGCACCGACGCATGGTCAACACTCCGCTGATTTCGGACGGGGCACCGCGGGCCCAGCGGCGCGCCCCGGCAGTCGGGGAGGACACCGCTGCGCTGCTCGCGGAGATCGGTCTCGACGCGGCGGAGATCGAGCGTCTGCGGCGCGACCACGTGGTGGCCGGATGACCGTCCGGTCGGACGTCCAGGACCGGGTGGCGTGGCTGACCCTCGACCGCCAGGCCAGGCGCAACGCGCTAACCGCCTCGATGTGGGCCGAGCTCGCCGAGCATCTCGACGCAGTGGAGAACGGCGCCGTGGCCGCGGTGGTGCTGGGCGGAGCGGGCGGGGCCTTCTCAGCAGGTGCGGACCTCGACGAGCTCCGCGGTTCCCACGCCGCGGGCCTCCGACACCTCGCGGAACGGACGATTCTGCGAGTGCGGGACCTGCCTGTACCGACGTTCGCACTTATCGAGGGCTCGTGTCTCGGGGCGGGCTGCAGCCTGGCGCTCGCCTGTGACATCCGGGTCTGCGCTCCCTCCGCGCGGTTCGGCATCCCCGCGCTGCGCAACGGGCTGGTCTACGAGGACGTCTACGTCCGGCGGTTGGTCGAGCTCGTGGGCGAGGGCGCGGCGGGGCTGCTGCTGCTCGGCGGCGAGCGGTGGTCGGGAGCCGAGGCGCTCGCGCACGGTCTGGTCGAGCGGTGCGTCGAGGACCCGACGGAAACGATCGAGGCACTGGTGGCTGGCCTGCGGGAGGCGCGGGCCGCGACGGTCGCCGCGACCGTCACGGCGATCCGGTGCGCTGCGAGGAGGATGTCGAAGGCTGGGCAGTGGACCTGAACCTCCGCGGCGCCCGGGCCATCGTGACGGGCGGCTCGCGCGGGATCGGATTCGCCGTCGCCCAGGAGCTCACCGCCGAGGGGGCCCGGGCGAGGCTGGTCGCCCGCCACCCGGGACGGCTCGCGGACACCACGGCCGATCTCCGCCCCGCCGCCGCGCTCGCCCTGCCTACCGACACCACCAACACGGCGGCGGTCGGTGCGATGGTCGAGCGCATCGTGGCCGGCTGGGGTGGGGTGGACGCGCTGGTCAACGCCGCCGAGCCCGCGATCGCGATGACGGGCGACAACGCGATCAGTGCTGATCTCGATACCAATATCCTCTGCTACCTGCGCTGCGCCCGCGCCGTCGCGACGCACATGACCGCCGAGGGCGCCGGACGGATCATCAACGTCTCGGGGTTCAACGCCCGCCGCACCGGGTCGCTCGCCGGCACGATCCGCAGCGGACCGCCGCCGCTCTCACCGCGAAACACGCCGACGAGCTCGGGCCGCGCGGTGTCGGCGGCACGGTCGTGCACCCCGGGCCGCCGTGACCGAGCGGACTCCCCGACGAGCGGCTGCGCGCCGGGCTCGGGGCCACCACCAGCCTGCGGCGGACGATCCGGGCCGACGACGTCGCGGACGTCGTCGTCTTCCTCTGCTCACCAAAGGGCTGCGGCGGTCACCAGGAACGCCGTAGGCGTCGCCGGTGGGAACCGCGGCGATTTCCACTAATGAAGGAGAAGCCAACGATGGACTTCACGGGCAAAGTCGCCCTTGTCACGGGCGGCGGGAACGGCATCGGGCGGGCAGCATGTCTCGCGTTCGGCGAGCGGGGGGCGCGCGTCGTGGTGGTCGACTTCGACACCGAAACCGCGAAGGCGACGGTCGAGGCGATCCACGAGGCGGGTGGTGAGGCGCTGCTCGTGGGCGCGGACGTCACGAGCGCAGCGGACGTGCAGGGCTACGTCCGGGCCTCGCTGGACGGCTACGGCCGCATCGACTGCTTCTTCAACAACGCCGGCGTCGGCGGCACCGTTGCTCCGCTCGCCGAGTACAACGAGGCGGATTTCGACGCGGTGTTCAACGTGAACGTGAAGGGGGTCTTCCTCGGTCTGCGACACGTGCTGCCCGTCATGATCGAGCAGGGCAGCGGCGCGATCGTCAACACCGGCTCGGTGGCGGCGCAGCTGCCCACCCCCGGCATGTCCGCCTACGCCTCCTCCAAGCTCGCCGTGATCGGGCTGACGAAGACCGCGGCCGGCGAGGTCGCCCGTCAGGGTGTGCGGGTCAACGCCGTGTGCCCCGGCCCGGTCGACACCAGGGCCATGCGGTGGCTGGAGGAGCAGATCGCGCCGGACGACACCGACGCCGCCACCCAGCGCGCCCGCGCGGGCATGCCGACCGGCCGCTACTCGACGCCCGAGGAGGTCGCGAACGTTGTTGTGTTCCTCTGCTCGGACCTGGCCTCGAACACCACCGGGGCCCAGTATGTCGTCGACGGCGGTCGCAGCGCCGTCGGTGCGGCCGTCAGGCCTGGGCAGTGATCGCGTTCGTCACGGGCGGCGCGTCCGGGATGGGCGAGGCCGTCTGCAGGCTCTTCGCCGAGCGTGGGGACCAGGTGATCGTCGCGGATCTAGACGGCGCGCGGGCGAAGGAGGTCGCCGCCACCCTGGACGGTGCGTCGGGGTACGCCGTGGACGTGACGGACTCCGCGGCCGTCGACGAACTCGTCGACGATGTCGTCAGCACGCACGGCGGGCTGGATGTGGTGGTGACCGCCGCGGGCGTCGACGACCCCGAGACGAAGGTGGCGTTGTCGGCGCAGATCGACGCCGGCGGGCCGATCCTGCGCACCCCGGAGATCGGCGACGCGGCCTGGCGGAGGCTGCTCGCGGTGAACCTCGACGGTACCTTCTTCACGCTCCGGGCCGCGGCACGCGCCATGCTCCCCGCCCGTCGCGGCGCGATCGTCACCATCGCGTCGGGAGCGGCGTACGAGGCCACCCCTGGCTATCCGCACTACGTCGCGGCGAAGGCCGGGGTGATCTCCCTGACTCACAGCGTCGGCAAGGAGCTGATCGGACACGGCATCCGGGTCAACGGCGTGGCGCCGGGCCTGGTGGACACCCCGATGCTAGGACGCGCTCCCGGCGGCGTGCGGGTCGCGAGCGGACATCCGCACAAGGTCGTCGCACAGCCCGGCGAGATCGCGTCGGTCATCGCGTTCCTGGCCTCCGATGAGGCGGCGAACATCGCCGGTGAGGTGGTCATCGCCAACGGCGGACGGAACACCGCATGACCGGCTTGTTCGCGCCACTCGACATCGGAGGGGTCCGGCTGCGCAACCGGATCGCGCTGCCGCCCATGGGGAGCAGGCACACGCCCGGGGGCCTGGTGTCGCCCGCGGACCTCGAGTGGCACGCCGAGCGCGCGCACGGGGGCGCGGGGCTGGTGATCACGGGCGGGACCCTCGTGCACCCGACGTCGGTGTACCGCGGCGGCGTCGCGGTCAACGGGTGGAGGTCCGAGGGGCTGCTGCGCGAGCGGGCGGAAGCGATCCACGCCGGAGGCGCGAAGGTGTTCGCCCAGCTCGTGCACGCAGGCCGCGAAACCCTCGGCGGCCAACCCGAGCTCGCCCAGGTAGCACCGAGCGCGATCCGTTCGCCCCGTGATCCCTACGTCCCCCATGCCTTGACCACGGACGAGGTCCACACCATCGCGGACTCGTTCGTCGAGTCGGCGCGCGTCCATCTCGCGGCGGGTTACGACGGGATTGAGATCCACGCCGGGCACGGTTACCTGGTCGCGCAGTTCCTGAACGCTGCCGCGAACGCGCGGACGGACGAGTTCGGTGGCGCAACCCCCGTCGAGCGGCTGGCGTTCCTGCGGCTCGTGCTGCGGCGGGTCCGGGCCGAGGGTGCGCCGGTCGGCGTGCGGCTGAGCGCCCGCGAGGACGTCCCGGGCGGTATCGAGCTCGACGAGACCGTTGCCATGGTGCGGGCGCTCACCGAGGAACGGCTGATCGACTACGTCTCCGTCACCCGAGGCTCGCGCAACTCCTACGTCAAGGACCACACCTGGCCCTTCGCCGTCGCCGTGGCCGAGGCGCGCGCGGTCAAGACCGTCACCGACGTCCCGGTTCTGGTCACCGGCAGGATCGTGCGCCCCGAGCAGGCAGCAGCCGTGCTCGCGGAGGGTGCTGCGGATCTGATCGGCATCGGCAGGGGCATGATCGCCGACCCGGAGTGGGTCGCGAAGGCGCAGGGTGTGGTGGCCGGGGCGATCCGGCCGTGCGTCGGGTTCGTGCAGGACTGCCGGACCGCGATGGACGGGGCGTCGTGCGCCGTCAACGCCGCAGCCGGACGTGAGGCCCGGTACGGCACCCGGGTGCTGCGGCCACGCTCCGCCGACCGCGTCGTCGTCATAGGTGGGGGCCCGGGTGGGCTCGAGGCCGCGCGGGTGGCGGCCGAGCGCGGCTGCCGGGTGACAGTGCTAGAGGCGGAGCCGCAGCTGGGAGGCCAGCTCCGCCGAGCGGCACGTGCGCCGCACCGGCGCGAGCTGCTGTCCTTCGTGGACTACCTGGAGTCCGAGCTGGCCCGCCTGGGTGTGGAGGTGCTACTCGGCAGGCCAGCGACGGCCGAGGAAGTCCTGGAGCTGGGCCCGGATCTCGCCGTCGTGGCTACCGGGGCGAGACACGACTCCGCCGAGAACGCGACGAGCGTCTGGGAGCTGCTCGGCGGTGAGCCGCCGCGATCCGGCCGCGCCCTCGTCCAGGACGACGGCACCGGGTTCTGGCCCGCCCTAAGCGCAGCGGAGCTGCTGGTCGAGGCCGGGGTCCAGGTCACCGTGGCCACTCCCGCGGCGATGGTCGGCGCCGCGATCCCCGCCGAGAGCCAGGCGAGCCTGCACGCCCGACTGCGGGGCGCGGGCACCCGCTACCGGCCCTTCACCGTGCTGGAGCGAGTCCTGCCCGGCGAGGTGGAGCTGCGGGACGTCACAACCGGGACGCTCGACCGGTTGCCCGCCGACCACGTCGTCGTGGCAACCGCGCCCGTGTCGCAGGACTCCCTCGCCGCCGAGCTGCGCGCCCGGGACATGCGCACCCGCACCATCGGGGACGCCTTGTCCCCGCGCCGCATCACCCATGCCGTGCTGGAAGCCGACGAGGCGATCACCGCGATGGTCTTCGCCGTAGCGCAGGAGGAACGAGTATGACTCCGAAGTTCAGCGAACTGCCCGTGGCATCCAACGGGCTCCGGTCGGCCTGGGGAGTCTTCGGCCCCGAGGACGACCTCGGCACCGTCAACTTCCTCACACCGAAACGGGTGGCCGCCGCCGCTACGGAGATCCGGACCGGGGAGCGGTTCGGCGTGACCCTCCCGCTCGACCTGCCTGACCCACCCTTCTACGATCGCGAGCCGTTGCAACACACCGTCTTCGAGCTGCCCGGGAACTTCCTCGACGACCGGCTGGACGGCTTCTACCCGCAGGCCTCCAGCCAGTGGGACGCCCTGCGGCACATCAGTGATCCCCGGCTGGGCTTCTACAACGGGCATTCGTCGGAACGGCTCGGGATCGGCGCCCACGCGCGGGGTGGGATCGTCGTGCGAGCCGTGCTGGTCGACGTCGCCCGCAATGGCGGGTTCGACGACTACTCGCCTACTCGGACCCGGGTGATTACCGTGGCCGACCTCGAACGAATCCTCGACGCGCAGGTGGTGAGCCTGCGCGAGGGCGACATCCTGCTGCTGCACACCGGGTACGTCACGGCCTATCTCGCCGCGGACCAGGACACCAGGGTGGCGATGCAGCAGGAGCAGACCGTGCCGGGCCTAGAGGCGAGCCAGGAGACCGCGGAGTTCCTGTGGGACCACCGCATCGCCGCCGTCGCGGCGGACAGCCCCGGCATCGAGGTGCTCCCGCCCCAGCACGACGGGCCGATCCTGCACGCCCAGCTGATCCCCATGCTGGGCATGACATTCGGCGAGTTCCTCGACCTCGGCGCATTCGCCGACGCCGCCGCGGCGGACCGGCGGTACACGGCGTTCTTTGCCGCCGTGCCGCTGAACCTGCCGGGCGGCGTCGGCTCGCCCGCCAACGCGGTCGTCATCCGGTAGCGGTCACCGCCGCGAGCAGGTCGGCCACCGCGGTTTCGCGCTTGTCCAGGTGCGTCAGCGCGGTGTCGACCAGGTCTGACCCGGCCACCCGGCGGGCGGTGCGGTCGAGCTCGGCGCGCTCCGGCGCACCGACCTGGGTGCTGTCGCCACGCAGCTCGACCGTCCGCCCCTCGGCAAGCCGCACCCGCAGCAGGTAGGAGCCCAGCGGCACGGCCTCGTCCGGGACCACGGTCATCGCGCGGACCAGTTCGTCCGTGACCGCCGCCGGCCTGCGGGCGAGGTCCTCCACCACGAAGTCCCCGGTCGCCACAAGGACCGCGACGCAGTACGGGGTGCTCATCAGCCGCCGCGTCGGGGTGTCGAGGCCCTCGGACCGGTCGATGCCCGACGTCGTGGCGAACGCGGGCGCCATCCGGAGCTCGACGGACCGGACGTCGTCGAGGGCTGCCTCGGCCAAGAGCGTGAGCGGCACCTGGTTGATCGCACAAACCGGGAACCGCTTCACACCCAACCGCGTCGCAGCCGTCCGCGGGTCGGCGGAGCCCCGCGTACGTTCGGTCACCCCCAACGACGGGAAGAGCCCCGCCCGGCCCCAGAGCGGCTCCTCCGCCGCCACCCACTCCGCCTCCGACGACCTTGCGGCCTGCCAGGCGAGCAGACCGGCGCTCGCGACCTGGTGGAGCCAGTCCTGCGTGCCCTCGACCCAGGTCTGCTGGGTGCCGTAGGCGCAGGCGGCGGCCCGCGCAACCGCGCGTCGGACCCGGGCGGGCTCCCACCCGAGCATCCGGCCTGCCCCGACGACCGCGGCGATCGGCCCAATCACCGAGGTGGGACGGACCCCGTGCGCGGACACCGCGGGGGAGACCCCGTCGCCGATAAGCTCCGCCGCGGCCATCGCCGCCGCGAAGCCCGCGAGCAGCTCCTCAGTAGTCGCCTCCGCGCCCAGGGCGAGTAGCAGGGGCAGCGCCGTCGTGCCGACGTGCGTCATCGCGCCGAAGTGGGTGTCGTCCTGGCCCAGGGCGTGGATCAGCTGGGCGTTGCGGGTAATCGCCGACGGCTGGTCGACCCGCCTCCCCGTTAGCAGATCGGCGTAAGCCCCGTCCCAGGTCAACGGGTCCTCGAACAGGTGTCCCACCAGCCCGCGGGCACTCGCTGCCACGGCCAGGTCGTGCACCAGGATCACTGTGGCCGCTTCGAGCGCCGCCGCGGGGTACGCGCCGGACGCGAGTCCGACCACCTCATCGAGCTCCATCGCTCACTCCTTCCGTCGATGCCAGGGGTACGGCATGAGCCCCCGCGGGTCCATGACCGAAGTCACGCGCAAGTCGGCGGATCCAAGTCACAGTCACGGCTCGCCGGGACGGCGAGACTTCCTCCATCAACTTGCGAGGAGGCACAGTGCAGACGCTGGATCTGGTGGACGCCCACAGCGGCGTCGAGTTCGGCAATGGGGTCCGCCTCGACGTCCGTCGCGACGGGACCGGGGAGCGGACGGCACTGGTGCTTCCGGGCGCCGAGCGCGCGGTCGAGGACGGCCGATTCCTGGAGGCCCTGGCCGAGGACTTCGCTGTCGTCACCCCGAGCCATCCCGGCTTTAGCCGCTCGCCCCGCCCGGACTGGTGCTCCTCGGTCGACGACTTGGCCTATCTCTACCTGGACTGGCTGGACCGTTCCGAACTGACGGACGTCACGCTCGTCGGGCTGCAGTTCGGCGGCTGGGTGGCGCTGGAAATGGCGGTGCGCAGTTGCGCCCGCATCTCGCGGCTCGTGCTCGTGGACTCCGTCGGGGTGAAGCTCGGCGGGCCGCTGGACCGGGAGGTGGTGGACCTGTTCGCGACCCCGCACGCCGAGCTGGACAAGATCATCTACGCCGACCGGGCCCATGCGCTGGGAGACCTGGCCCTGGCACCCGTGGACGACGTGCTCGAGCTGGCCCGCAACGAGGAGGCGCTGGTGACCTACGGCTGGCAGCCCTACCTGCACAATCCGCGGCTGCTGAACTGGCTCTGGCGGATCACCGTACCGACGACCGTTGTGTGGGGTGACAGTGACGGCGTCGTCGTCCCGGACTACGGCCGCGGCCTGGCCGCCCGGATCCCCGGCGCCTCATTCGACCTAATCGACCGTGCGGGCCACCGGCCGCAAGTCGAACGCCCTCACGACGTGGCGCGGCTGATCGCCAAGTTCGCCGTCTGACCAGGAGGACCTATGCAGTACTGGAGCTTCACCGAGGCCGCCTACCCCGACCTGCCCGAGCCCGAGACGTACCCGTCGATCCGGGTGACCCTGCCCAACGGCGTCATTGACCCCGAGCGGGCCGCGAGCCTGTGGGACCGCTACATCCGGGAGTGGCAGGTCGCCGACGAGTGCGGCCTCAACGTGATGGTGAATGAACACCACTCCACGGCGACGTGCATGACGTCAGTCGCGCCCCTGATCACCGCGGTGCTGGCGCGCGTCACCTCGAACGCCCGCATCCTGCTGCTGGGCAACCCTGTCGCGAACCGGCCGGACCCCGTCCGGATCGCCGAGGAGATGGCACTGGTCGACGTCCTGAGCCACGGCCGGCTCGACGTCGGATTCGTGCGCGGCGTGCCGTACGAGATCAGCGCGACGAACACCAAGCCGATCGGCATGACCGAGCGCATGTGGGAGGCCATCGAGCTCATCACCCGTGCCTGGGCGACCCACGACGGGCCGTTCAACTGGGAGGGCGAGTTCTTCCACCACCGCCAGGTCAACATCTGGCCGCGGCCCTACCAGCAGCCGACCCCGCCGGTCTGGGTCACCGCGGTCAGCCCGAGCAGCGCCACTCGGATCGCCGACCAAGACTACCGGATCGCCACTTTCCTCACCGGGTACGAAGGCGCCCGTACCGTCTTTCAGGCTTATCGGGACCGGCAGGCCGAGGCGGGCAAACCAGTCCCTGCGGACGACAAGTTCGGCTACGCCGCACTCGTCTACACCGGAAAGACGGACGCCGAGGGCCTCGACGGCGCCCGAAAACTGCTCTGGTACCTAACTTCGAACAAGGTGGCCACGGAGTTCCTTTACCCGCCGGGCTACACGCCCTACCCGGTGCGCGCCGCTGGCCTGCGCGCGCACAGCGCGGTCCACGACCCGGCGCTGCTGGCCGATCAGGGCGGCCACGCGAAGAAGGACCTCGCCTTGATGTCCCTTGAGGAGCTCATCGACCGTGGGATCGTCTTCGCGGGCAGCCCTCAGACCGTCTCGAACCAGATTGAGAAGTTCTACTCCGAGGTCGGCGGCTTCGGGAACCTGCTGCTCATGGGCCAGGCGGGCCACATGGAGCATGACGAGGCTGTCCGCGGCCTGGAGCTCTTCGCCGACCAGGTCGTCCCCGCGGTGAACCGCTTGACCGACGCCGCCACAGTCTGACCCCACCTCGATGATCGGAGCACAATGACGTCTCAATCATCCCTGCCAGACAACGTCGCGGCACCACCCACGGAGAACGCAGCACTCTCGCGTCGCTCCGTGGTGGCGGCCGGCACCGGGAACGCGCTCGAGTTCTACGACTTCGCCGTGTTCGCCTCGTTAACCCCGGTGATCTCGACGCTGTTCTTCCCCGCAGGAAACCCGGTCGCCGCGATCCTTTCTACGCTGGCGCTCTATGCCGTCGGCTTCGTGGTGCGCCCGGTGGGGGCCATCCTGCTGGGCCAGCTCGCCGACCGCCGCGGACGCAAGTTCACCCTCTTCCTCGCCCTAACCCTCATGGGCGTGACGACGGTGCTCGTCGGCGTCATGCCGACGTACGCCCAGGTCGGCATCCTAGCGCCCGCACTGCTCTGCCTCGCACGGGTCCTGCAGGGCATCTCGGTCGGCGGCGAGTTCGGGACCGCCGCCACCTACCTCATCGAGCACTCGCCCCGGCACAAGCGCGGGCTCTACGGATCCTTCGCTGTGTTCTCCTCCGCGAGCGGCAGCGTGCTTGGCATCTTCGTCGTGCTGATGCTGACCATCTCCATGACCCAGGAGACGCTTAGCGGATGGGGCTGGCGGCTGCCGTTCCTCCTCGGCTTTCCACTCCTCGCCATCGGCATGTACCTGAGGTTCCGCCTGGCCGAGTCCCCAGAGTTCGAGGAGCTCAAAGCCGAGGGCACACGAGCGCAAAATCCGCTGCGCACACTTTTCCGCGAGCACTGGCGGGCCTTCCTGACGGTGCTGGGAATCAGCGTCGGCTACCAAATCCTCTCAGCCACCATCCAAGGCTTCCTGCTCACCCACATCCGCACCGTCGTGGGGATGCCAGCTGTGCCTGCGCTGACCACGGTGCTGATCGCCGCGCTGTTGGGCCTTGGGATGGTGCTGGTCGTCGGGACCGTGGCGGACCGGATCGAGCGCCGGACGTTGCTGCTCATGGCGTGTGGGCTGGCACTCGTCCTGCCCCTCCCGTGCATGCTGATCATCAGCCTCGGCGGCTTCGGGCCTGTGCTGATCGGGCAGATCGTGTTCTGGATTCCACTCGCCATCTTCGGCGGGGTGGTTTCCGCCGTCTTCGCGGACCTCTTCCCGGCGCAGGTCAGGGCATCCGGCTTCGGCATCGCCTACGGCTTCGGAGTCGCGGGCTTCGCGGGCACAACCCCCTTTGTCGCCACCCTATTGGTCGACTCCTCGGGCACCGTGCTGGCACCGGCCTGGTACGTGATCGCCGCGGCCGCCGTCACTATGGTCGTCGTGGCGACCGCGATGCGGCGGACGACGTGAGCGTGGGTCGGCTGACGGGGCGGACGGCAGTAGTCACGGGTGCGGGCTCGGGGATCGGCGCGGCCACGGCCGAGCTGTTCGCCCGGGAGGGCGCGAAGGTCGTCGTAGCTGATCTCGATAAGGCGACAGCCGCGGCGACCGTGGAGCGGATCCGCGACGAGGGCGGAGCAGCGGAACCCTACGCGGTGGACGTCTCGGACTCCTCTGAGGTCGCCGGACTCGTCGCGTTCACCGTGGACACCTTCGGTAGCGTGGACGTGCTGCAGAACTACGCCTCAAACCGGGGAGTGGTCGCGCAGGACGTCCTGCTTGCCGCCGCCGATCCGGAGGTCTGGCTCCAGCAGCTATCCGTGGACCTGTTGGGCTGCATGCTCACCGCGAAGCACGTCCTCCCGCATATGCTGCGGGCGGGCTCGGGGAGCATCACGAACGCGTCCTCGCTGGTCGCGTGGCTCGCTCTGGAGGCCCGGCCGGCGTACGCCACGGCGAAGGCCGGGGTGATCGGGCTGTCCAAATCCATCGCCGTGGAGTACGGCAGGCAGGGCATCCGGTGCAACGTCGTGGCTCCGGGCCCGATTGTCTCGCCGGGCACCGAGGAGATGTACTCCGAGGAGCAGACGGCGGTAATGCTCGAGCACGTCGCGGCGCCGCGCCTGGGTAGGCCTGACGACGTCGCGCTGGCGGCCTTGTTCCTCGCATCGCCAGAGTCAACCTTCGTCAACGGGCAGGTGCTAGTCGTGGACGGGGGCATGTCGGCGTACGCGCCCATGGTCCCGTCGTTCCGCCGGTTGGCCGGCGGGGAGGAGTAGGCGAGATGCGTGTGATGGTGACCGGTGGCCTCGGGGTAAATGGGGCCTGGGTGGTGCGCGAGCTGCTCGACCGCGGCCACGAGGTCGGCATCTTGGAGGCCCGGGACGACACGTCGCTGATCGACGACGTCAAGGACCGGGTCGAACTCGTCGTCGCCGACGTCCGGGACGCCGGACAGGTGGTCGAGGCGACGGCGAAGCTGGCCCCGGAGGCGGTGGTGCACCTGGCCGCGTTCGTCGATTGCGATCGGGACCCGCAGCTGGCGATCGCGGTGAACGTCGGCGGTACAGCGAACGTCTGCGCGGCGGCCGTCGCCGCGCGCGTGCGCCGAGTCGTCTATACCAGCACGAAGGGGGTGTACGGGCCCAGTGTGGGCGACCGCGGCCATCCCACCTACGCGCCGATCCCCGAGCACGGAAAGCGGGTGTCGCGCGACATCTACCCGATCACGAAGGCCGCAGCCGAGGACGTCCTGTGGTGGTACGGCCGCACGACCGAGCTCGAGGTCGCCGCCATGCGGTTCGCCACGATCTACGGACCCGGCAAGCTAGCCCGGCACGGCGGGGAGGGCTTCGGGCGGCAGATCTCGCTTTACAGCTCGATGCTGGAGCTGCCCGCCGCCGGGCGGCCGTTCGCCGTAGAGCGTGGCGCCGACGAGCGCAACGACCTCGTCTACGTTCTCGACGTGGCGGACGCGATCGCGACGGTCGCCCTGGCCCCGGAGCCTTTGCAGCACAACGCGTACAACGTCACCGGCGGGGAGCCCGTATCGACCGCGGCGTACGCCGCCGCGATCCGGCGTCTGATTCCCGGAGCGGACCTGCGGGTCGGCCCCGGGCTGGACCCCATGGGCATGGGCGCCCCCTACTACACGAGACTCGACGGGAGCCGTATGGCGACGGAATTCGGGTGGCAGCCCCGCTACGATCTGGAGCGCGCGCTGCGGGACTACCGCGATCGGGTCGCTCTATGAGGGCGGCGCTGTACAGACGTCCCGGCCCGGCGAACGAGGTGCTAGAGGTCCTGGACCTGGAGACTCCCGAGCCCGGCCCAGAAGAGGTGCGGGTGCGGATCACCGTCTCGGGCATCAACCCGACGGACTGGAAGACGCGCGCCGGAACGAACCGGCGACGACCCGACGGGTTCCAGATACCCCACCATGACGGCGCCGGAGTGGTCGACGCGGTCGGCCCCGGCGTTATCGGACTGGCTGTGGGCCAACGAGTCTGGACCTACCTCGCGGCCTACCACAACCGTTGGGGCACCGCGGCCGAGTACGCCGTGCTGCCCGCCTCGCGGGTGGTTCCGCTGCCGGACGAGGCCTCCGATGAGCTGGGGGCATGCCTGGGTGTACCTGCGCTGACCGCCGCGCACTGTCTCGGCGGGAGCTTCAAGTCGCTGGAGGGGCGGACCGTACTCGTGGCCGGCGGCGCGGGCGCGGTGGGCCACTTCGCGATCGAGCTCGCCACGTTCGCGGGCGCAGCGGTCGTGACCACCGTCAGCTCCGAGGAGAAGGCGGAGCTGGCACGGGCAGCAGGTGCGGATCATGTGCTGCGCTACGACGAACCGGATGTGGCTCAGCGGATCGGTGACCTGGTTGGCGGGGTCGACCGCGTCGTCGAGGTGGCACCCGGCGCGAACATGGAGCTGGACCTGGCGGTCCTGAACCAGGGCGGCACGATCTCCACCTACGCCGCCGAGCCGGAGCTGGTGCTTGCGGGCGGCCCGCTCATGAGCGGGAATGTGCGGCTGGAGTTCGTGCTGCTCTACGGCGTGTCCGCACACGAGCTCGCCGCGGCGGTGGGGTGGACGGCAGACGCGCTGGCGGCCGGGGCGCTCTCGGCGCTGCCGATCGCGGCCTACCCGCTGGAGCGGGTCGCGGCGGCGCAGGAGCACGTGGAGCAGGGTTTCGTAGGAAAGGTGGTGGTGCGGCCGTGACCGGAGGGCTGATCAGCGCGCTTACGCCGCTGTCCTTCCTGGAGCGCTCCGCAATCGTTTACGCCGAATCACCGGCGGTCGTGTACGGCGAGCGGACCTGGACCTACCGAGAGTTTGCCGACGAGGTGGCCCGCCGAGCGCGGGCGCTGCGTGGGGCTGGTGTCCGCCCCGGAGACCGGGTCGCCTACCTCATGCCCAACGTCCCGGAGATGCTGGTGGCGCACTACGCCGTGCCTCTCGCGGGCGCGGTGCTGGTGGCGGTCAACACCCGGCTTGCGGCGGCGGAGGCGCGCGCCATCCTCGACCATTCCGGCGCGACCCTGCTCGTAGTCGACGCCGCTTTCTCGAGCACGGTGGCCCCGCTGGTCGGATCGCTAGCGACGGTGCGGACGATCGTGGAGGTGGCGGACCCGCTGGGGCCGCCGACCACAGACGGCGTCCCCGGAGCCGTCGCCTTTGCCGACCTGCCCGTGAACGGGACCGGTGAGCTCGTCTGGTCCGTCGAGGACGAGCACACCGCAATTTCGATCAACTACACCTCCGGGACGACCGGTCGTCCCAAGGGTGTGGTCTATACCCACCGGGGTGCGTACCTGAACGCGCTCGGCGGGATGCACCACAGCGACCATGACGCGGGCAGTGTCTACCTGTGGACACTGCCGATGTTCCACTGCAACGGCTGGTGCACACCCTGGGCACTCGTCGCGGCCGGCGGCACCCAGGTGTGCCTGCGCGAGGTGCGAGGGGACGCCGTCTGGGGCCTCATCAAACGCCACGGGGTGACCCATCTCAACGGCGCACCCACGGTGCTCACGACGATCCTGCAGTCCGCAGCGGGGCACGCGCTCGGCCGCGAGCTCGTGGTCACGACGGCGGGCGCGCCGCCCAGCCCGACCGTCATCCTCGGTATGGAGGACATGGGCTTCCGGATCGTGCACGTCTACGGGCTCACCGAGACCTACGGGCCCTACACGATCAATGAGCATCAACGTTCCTGGGAGAGCTTGCCCCCGGAGCGGCGCGCCGTTCTGACGGCACGGCAGGGCGTCGGGATGGTGCAGGTCGACCGGGTCCGGGTGGTCGACCGCGAGCTCAAGGACGTGCCCGCCGACGGCGTGACGATGGGCGAAGTTGTGATGCGCGGCAACACCGTGATGAAGGAGTACTTCCGGGACCCTGAGGCGACCGCGGAGGCGTTCGCGGGCGGCTGGTTCCACTCCGGGGACCTCGGCGTGCTGCACCCTGACGGGTACGTCGAGCTGCGCGACCGGGCTAAGGACGTCATCATCTCCGGTGGCGAGAATATCTCGACCATCGAGGTGGAGCATGCCGTCGCGGCGCACCCGGACGTGCTCGAGGTCGCCGTGCTCGGTGTCCCCGACGAGCGCTGGGGCGAGCGGCCGAAGGCCTTCGTCGTCCCGCGGCCGGGCCGACTTCCCACCGAAGGCGAGCTCATCGCGCACGTGCGGGAGCACCTTGCGCACTACAAGGCGCCCCGCGAGGTCGAGATAGTCGACGAGCTTCCCAAGACCTCGACCGGCAAGGTCCAGAAGTACGAGCTGCGGGAACGGGAGTGGTCCGGCGAGACCACCCGAATCCGCGGATGACCGGCCCACCACCCCCGAAGGAGCGGCGTGGCATGACGACACAGAACCCGACGATCGCACCCCCGCGCGTCGTCGAGCGGGAGGCGGTGACGGCCGACGATCTGGCGGCCCTCTGCGTCGACCTCGCACGAGACTTCCCCGGCTCCACAGCGGCGGACTTCCGGCGCTACCCGGTGCTTAGTGAGGGCGGGTGGTTCCTGGTGGTCAAGCACCAGCCCACTCTGCGTTCAGTGAGCCGAGAACCCTGGGACCTGTTCGGGCCGATCCGGCTCACCTCTCACGGGCTGGACCTCTCGTGATGATCGGGGTGGACGTCGGCGGCACCTTCACCGACGTCGTGGCTGTCGACGGCGGCGAGATCCGGACGATTAAGGTCGCGACTGCGGCGCGCACCGAGGAGGGGGTTCTCGCAGGGGCGCGGGAGGCCGGCGTCGAGCACGCTACGACCTTCAACCACGCCAGCACGCACGGGCTGAACGCGGTGATCACCCGCAGGCTGCCTAAGGTCGCGTTTCTGACGACCATGGGGCACCGGGACATCCTGGACGCCGGCCGCACCTGGCGTCCGGCCGAAGCACTGACCGATGCGCACTGGCGGCGCTCCTTCGGCGACGCCTCCCGTCCGCTCGTACCGCGTTACCTGCGCCGTGGCATCCGGGAGCGGATCACCGCGGACGGCGGGATCCTCATCCCGCTCGACGAGGAGCATGCCCGCGCCGAGCTGGAGGTGCTGAGGGACTGCGCGGTGGAGGGTGTAGCGATTTGCTTGCTCAACGCCTATGTGAGCGCGCACCACGAGGAGCGGCTGCGGGAGCTGGTGGCCGAAGTGCTCGGCGACGTGCCCTGCTCGATCTCCAGCGAGGTCTCGCCACTGGCCAAGGAGTTCGCCCGGTCCTCCACCACCGTCGTGGACGTGTTCATGCGGATCATCTATGACGGCTACACGTCGAGGCTGGACGCCGGTCTGCGCGAGGCCGGATTCCGGGGCGAGCTGAACTACGCCAACTGCGCCGCCCAGCTCGTGGCGGCGGACGTCGCGGTCGAGCACCCGTATCAGATCGTCTTCGCGGGGCCCGCCGCCGGGACCGTGGCGGGCGCCCACTTCGGTTCACTGATCGACGCTCCGAACCTACTGTGCGCGGATATTGGCGGGACCTCGTGCGACATCAGCCTGGTGACAGCGGGTGAGCCCAGTGTCGACACCACCTTCCAGCTCGAACACGACTTGGTCGTCAACGCGCTCTCCACTGAGGTCGTCAGCATCGGCGCCGGCGGCGGGAGCTTGGTGACCATCAGCCCGGCGGGAGAGCTGCAGGTCGGCCCGGGCTCGGCTGGCTCCGTGCCGGGACCCGCCTGTTACGGGCGGGGCGGGGTTGAGCCCGCGACCACGGACACCATGCTGCTCATGGGGATCCTCGATCCCGACGGGTTCGCCGGGGGGCGCATGCGGCTGGACCCCGATCTGTCCCGGCAAGCGTTCGAGGCGCTCGATACCCCGCTGACCTTCGACCAACGCGTGGACTACGCGTTCCGCACGGCTGTGGCGAACGTGGCCGAAGGGCTGTTCAACGTTGCCGTCAAGCACGGCATCGATCCCCGCGACTACAGCCTATTGGCTTTTGGCGCCGCCGGTCCGATGCTGCTTCCCGCGGCGCTGGACTTGATCCACGCAAGGGAGGTCGTGATCCCACCGCACCCGGGCCTGTTCTCCGCACTCGGCCTGGTCAGCTCCGACCAGGTCTACGGGGACAGCCGCAGCTCCTACACGATTCTGGAGCCGGGCGCCGCGGAGTCCATCGAGAAGGTGTACACGCAGATGGAGGAGCGGCTCGCCCAGCGCTTCGGCGACCGCGGCGAGAAGGTTCGGTTTGTGCGAACGTTCGACGCGCTCCTGGTGGGGCAGACCTGGGAGACCCCGTTCGTCGGGATCCCAGATGGCCCGATCACGCCGGAGACCGTACAGTGCATGATCGCGAACTTCCACGACGTCTACGAGCAGCGCACCGGCAACCGGTTCGAGGCGCTGCCCGTGCAGGGCGTGACCTACCGGGTCGAGGCGGTATTCGGTGTGGACAAGGTGGAGTACCCGCGAGTCCCCCGCCGGGAGACCGGTGGGCCGACGCCGAGCGGGGAGCTGCAGCTCCGCTACCTCGGACCGGAGCCGCTGCCTGCAGGGGAGTACCAGCGCGCCGATCTGCGGGCCGGCGATACCTTGGTCGGACCCGCGGTCGTTCGAGAGCCGTTGTCCACCACGTTTGTGCCGCCGGACCACCGGCTCACCGTTGGCGAGTACGGCGAGCTCCACATCCGACTCGAGGAGGCACAGTGACCGCCCTTCGCGACCTGCCCGCCGGCGAGTTCGAGGCCCGCTACGGCGGAGACCGGTTCACTGCTGGCGTCCTCGGCAACCGGATGCGCTACATTGTCGACCACATGTGCGCCGGCCTGCTGAATACGGCGTTCTCCCCAATCCTGCGGGACTGGTACGACTTCGGCGCCACCATCTCCGGCCCGCCCGAGCAGGGCTACCCGGTGAGCGCGGTGAGCAATTCCCTCGCTGTTTTCCTGGGTACTATGGGCGACGCCGTGCGGACCACAATCGTTGAGTACGGGCCGGACGAGGTGGCCGAGGGCGACGTGATCATCGCCAACGACCCCTACCGGATTGGCAACCACGTCAACGACCTGTGCTTCATCCGCCCCGTCTTCCACCAGGGCAGGCTGGTCTCCTTCGTGACAATCCGCGCACACCAGCTCGACATGGGCGGTGTCGTCCCCGCAGGTTTCAGCGCGACGAAGCGGAACTCATACGAGAACGGGCTGGTCATCAGCCCGATGCGGCTCTACGCGCAGGACAAGCCGGTCCGCTCGACCTTCCACCTGATCTTCGACAACGCCCGCATGGCGGCCCTGCTGCATCCGGACATGAAGAGCATCTACCAGGCCCTCCTCCTCGCGGAGCGGCTGATCCTGGAGAGCGTTGAGCGCTACGGCGTGGACGCCTACCTCGGGGCGATCTCTTACACCTGCGACGCCTCCGCCGAGGCAATGAGCACTGCGTTGCGCGAGTCGCTGCCGGACGGGATCTACGAGGCCGAGGAGGGCATGGACGCGGACGGTGTCGACGACACCCTCACCTACAGGCTTCGCATGCGGATCGCGAAGCACGCCGACCGTGTCGAGGTCGACCTGTCTGGAACCTCCGAGCAGGCCCGAACGTCCATCAACGCGTCCGCGCTCGACGCCAAGACTGCGGTCGTTGTCGGGCTGAAGATGCTGCTCGACCAAGCCTCGCCCTTCAACTCAGGATCGTTCCGCGCGGTCGACCTGGTGGTACCGCCCGGCACGTTCTGCAGCGCCACTCCGCCGGATGGCTGCGTGTTCATGTACGGCGAGGTCTCGATGCTCGTCCTCAATGCCGTCTACCGGGCGCTGTCCCAGGTACTGGGGGAGAACGCCGTCGGCGGGGACTTCGGATCAATGATGATGCACAACGCGAGTGGGGTCCGTGACGACGGCACGCCCTGGGCCGCGGTCGGGGACTGCGGCGGCGAGCACGGCCCGTGGGGCGCGAGCCGCGCGGGCGACGGGGACAGCTACTCGGTCAGCCAGCTCGTCAACTGCATCGACCCGGCCACCGAGGCGACCGAGGCGTCCGCGCCGGTGGTGCTGCTGCGCAAGGAGTACGCAGTGGACACCGCGGGCGCAGGAGCGCACCGCGGGGGCGCGGCCGTCCGGCGGGACACCCTGTTCCTGCTCGCAGGTGAGCACTGGTCCAGCCCCCTTCACACCCGCTCACCCAGCGGGACCGGGGTGCACGGCGGCGCCGACGGCGTCGCACAGGCCTGCTGGATGTTCCCTCCGGAGTCCTTCGACGTCGCCGCAGCGCAGGACCTACTGGGTACCGGGCCGGAGGTCTACGCAGGCTCCCAGCCGATCGGCGGCGTGCTGCACCCGGACACGAAGTGCCTGGACCCCGAGGGCGAGTACCACTACTTCGCCTCGAGCCCGCTCTGGCGGACCACACCACGCACCATCTTTCGCTATCAGACGGCGGGTGGCGGAGGCTGGGGAGATCCATGGAGCCGCGATCCCGAGCGCGTGCTGCGCGACGTTCGGGACGAGTACGTGTCGATCGAGGGTGCGCGGCGGGACTACGGCGTCGTCGTCGAGGGCGACCCGGCGCGGTACCCCGAACAGCTGCGGATCGACCACAAGGCCACCGTTCTCCTGCGGGCCCGCTGATGCAGCCCTACGCGGCAGGGAGCGTCGCCCTGGGACTGCACCCTCCAAACGCGGGCGCGCACGACCAGGTCGAGGCCGTGCTTCGACAAGCGGTGGCCGCGGAGTCGGCTGGCTTCGCCGGCGCCACGCTCAGCGAGCACCACGCGGGCTTCCCCGGCTACCTTCCTGCCCCGCTACTGGTCAGCAGCTGGATTCTCGCCGAAACCACCCGTCTGTGGTCCGGCCCGACCCCGACGTTGATCACGGTGCGCAACCCCGCGCTGCTCGCAGAGGAGATCGCCTGGACCGCGGCCCGCTATCCAGGCAGGCTCGGTGTGGCCGTTGCGGCGGGCTACACGCCGGCCGACTTCACCACGCTCGGGCTGAGCCAGGAGGGCCTTGCGCAGCGTTTCGCGGACGGAGTCGCCACACTGCGGCGGACGCTCGCGGGCGAGGGTCCGCTCGCCGCCGATCCCGCGATCGCCGCGCTCGCCACCGGCTCCATACCGCTGCTGCACGCCGCCCACAGCGCCTCCGCCGCAGCGAAGGCGGCGGAGCACGGCACCGGCATCCTGCTCATCGGCTCGGACGACGCCAGCCGTGCCGGACGCCTCACCGCGGCCTACGCCGCGGCGGGCGGGTTCGGCCCACGGGTCTGGATCCGGCGGGTCCACCTCGGAGACGTCCCGCAACGCGTGCTCGACGAGCTGGAGCGGGCATTCGTCGGCCACGATCGGTCCCGAGGCGGTGCGCTGAACGACGTGATTACCGGCGGGCCCGCGGAGATCGTCGATCGGCTGCTCGCCGAGACCCGGGCCCTGGGCCCCAACACGGCCCTCAACCTGAGAGTGCAGCTCCCAGGCCTTGGCCAGGGCGCCGTACTCGAGCAGATCGCCGCGCTCGGCGCAGACGTGCTTCCTGCGCTCGCTCACGAATGGAGTTCCCGTGCCGCACTCTGACCGACCGGTTGCCCTGGTCACCGGTGGTTCCTCCGGGATCGGAGAGGCCACCTGCCGACTGCTCGCCGCCCAAGGCCACCGCGTGGTCGTCGGGGGGACGGACCCGCACCGGACCAAGACCGTCGCCGACTCGGTCGACGGCGTCGCCCACACCGCTGACGTGAGCGACTCCGGCCAGGTCAACGCCATGGTGGAGGCCGTGCTGCGCGATTTCGGCCGCCTCGACGTCGTCGTCACCGCTGCCGGGACCGACGACCCCGAGACGAAGGCCGTCCTCGCCGAGCAAATGCGCGCCGGGGGCCCGATCCTACGCACCCCCGACCTCACCGACACGGCCTGGCGCCGGCTCATGGCGGTCAACCTCGACGGCACGTTCTTCGTCGTCCGGGCCGCGGTGCGAGCGATGCTGCCCGCGGGCCGGGGGGCAATTGTCACGGTCGCCTCCGGGGCGGCATACGAGACAATTCCCGGCTACCCGAACTATGCCGTGTCCAAAGCCGGCGTCGTCGCGCTGACCCACAGCGTAGGCAAGGAGATGATCGGGCACGGCATCCGCGTCAACGGCGTGGCCCCGGGCCTGGTCAAGACGCCGATGCTTACTCGGTCGCCGTCCGGGCTCAAGGGGCGGCCCGGCGGACACCCGCACCGCACCCACGCCGAGCCGGAGGACATCGCCGCTGTGATCGGGTTCCTCACGTCCGACGCCGCTGTAAACATCGCGGGCGAGATCATCATCGCAAACGGTGGGCGGGCGACGGCTTGAGCACCCTGACCTTTGATTTCACCGGCCGCACGGTCGTCGTCACGGGAGCAGCCCGCGGCGTCGGAAGGGCGATCGCCGACCTGTTCCACACCTCGGGTGCGACGGTTGTCTGTGTGGACGCCGACGCCGCCGCCCTCGCCGCCACCGCAGAGGAGATCGGCGCCGTCGCCGTCGCAGCGGACGTCTCGGACACCGCGGCGATTGAGGCGCTGTTCGAGCAGGTCGTCGCCGACACCGGCCGGGTCGACGTCGTCGTAAACAACGCCGGGATACTGCGCGACGGGATGCTCTGGAAACTCAGCGACGCCGAATGGGACGCCGTCCTGGCGGTCCACGCGGCGGAACCTTCCGGACGACCCGAGCCGCCGTGCCGCACCTGCGCCGCCAGGGCGGCGGCCGGATCGTCAACGTCACCTCCTACAGCGGGCTGCACGGCAACGTCGGCCAGGCCAATTACGCCACCGCCAAGGCCGGAATCATCGGGTTCACCCGGACCGCGGCCAAGGAGCTCGGCCGCTTCGGTATCACCGTCAACGCCATCTCACCCAACGCGGACACCCGCATGATCGCATCGATTTCCCCGGAGCGGCGCCGCGAAATCGAGGCGACCATTCCGCTCGGCCGCTTCGGCGACCCCGCCGAGATGGCTGCTGCGGTTGCCTTCCTGGCTTCTGATGGCGGCGCCTACATTACTGGTGCTGTGCTGCCCATCGACGGCGGCCTCTCCATCTGATCCCTTAAGGAGGACAATGATGCGCGAGGCCGTCATCGTCTCGACAGCGCGCACCCCGATCGGCAAGGCCTACCGTGGCGCCTTCCGAGACACTCCGGCCCAGCAGCTCGCCGCTCGCGCCCTCACCGCCGCAGTCGACCGCGCCGGTGTCGAGGGCGGGGAGGTCGAGGACGTCGTGCTCGGCTGCGCTATGCCTGAGGGCCGCCAGCGGATACAACACGAGACAGGCCGCGCTGCGAGCAGGTCTGCCGACGTCCGTCGCATGACAGTCGACCGGCAGTGCGGTTCGGGCCTCATGGCCGTCGCGACTGCGGCCAAGCAGATCGTCGCCGACGGCATGCGGATCGCGATCGGCGGCGGCGTTGAGTCGATCTCCCTAGTACAGAACGAGCACCGCAACACTCACCGCGCCCAGGACCCTTGGCTGGTCGAGCACGGGCACAACATCTACGTCTCCATGCTGGACACCGCCGAGACTGTCGCCCAACGCTACGGCGTGACCCGCGAGGCGCAGGACGAGTACGCAGTCGCCTCACAGCAGCGGACGGCCGCGGCGCAGGCCGCCGGAGTCTTCGAGGACGAGATCGCGCCCCTCGAGCTCGATCTCGACGAAGGCAACCGCCCGTCGACCACGCTCGACGGGCTGGCCTCGCTGAAGCCGGTGCATCCCGGACCCGACTCGACGGTGACCGCGGGCAATGCTTCTCAGCTCTCGGACGGTGCCGCTGCTCTGATGCTCGTGGAGGTCGGCGAGGCCGCTCGCCGTGGTCTTGAGCCCCTCGGCACCGATCGCGGGATCGCCGTTGCGGGCTGCGAGCCGGACGAGATGGGTATCGGCCCGATCGTCGCCGTCCCCCGTCTGCTTGAACGCCACGGACTCACGGTGGACGATATCGATCTCTGGGAGCTAAACGAGGCCTTCGCCTCCCAGGCCGTCTACTGCCGAGACCGCCTCGGCATCGACCCCGCCCGCTACAACGTCAATGGTGGGGCGATCGCCATCGGTTACCCGCACGGGATGAGTGGCGCCCGAATGGTGGGGCACGCATTGCTTGAGGGCAGGCGCCGTGGCGGTAGGTACGTCGTTGTGACCATGTGCATCGGCGGCGGCATGGGCGCTGCCGGGCTGTTCGAGCTTTGAGGGGCAGTGGTGGCTCAGTTGGCAGCGACCCAACGGTCCGATGTAATCGGCGAGATGGGGTTCGCAGGGGCATCACCGGATTGAGCAGCCGCGACATGAAACGTCGCCGTGGGCGGCGAAGCGGGCGAGGCCTTCTGCTCGCAAAGTCAGTGAGCTTTGTGACGGTCTCGCCATAAGCAGAGGGCCGAACCCGAGCTCACAAAACAATGTCGAGCTCCAAGGTTCCGCCGCCCAAGCCCGGGAGGCGGAGCTACGTGCTTGCTTAGACGGTGCTTTCCGGCGATGCGTGCATGATCTGTTCTTGCGTGAGGACTTCTAAGGTCGTAATAGCTGCACGGGGTCGGGCACACGGGCGACCCTAGCGGGTATTACCCGGGATTCCGTTTGTTATGCCAGGTAATGACTGACGCTTGCGAATGGTGAATAGCGAGGTTGAGTTACTGCCGCGCAATGGCAGAAGAGCGATATAGATGAACTCGGCATTCCCTTGCGGATGGCGTAGACTCATTCGGTTGCCGTCCGGCTGGCTCGCGGTACGGCGGCAGGATCAGTGCTTCGTTCGCAAGCGCCGGTACGGTCCACGCATCAGGGGCGGACCACCTGCGCCCGCCTTACCACGGCAACAAGCCGATAATCCAGATTAGGACAATCCGGCAGCTAGGCGGCCGGATCCTGGCGCCCTGGCGCATGGACCGGTACCGGTGCTTGCGGACGAAGCCCTGATCCCGCCACCGCACCGCGAGCCAGAATCGCAGAGCAGGCACGGGAAGTCGCCCACGTACTGAGCCAGCGAAGTAGAAGCCGGGTTCTTGCGCGCCCAGCCTCGTCAAACTCATAACGCGTCCGCGGCCGGTACCCCACGAACTTTTCGCAAGGCCATGACCTGCGGCTTCTCGGCAGGATCAATGCGCGCTGCAGGGGCCGAGCAGGCCTCGGTACCCAGATCGGACGCCTCCAGGGAGCTCGGGCCGGGCCCTGCGGGTTCGTCGGCTCCTGCAAGCCCAGCTGACGAATTCTGCGGTTTCTGCGGTTTCCGCGGCGGGAAGACACGTGCTCGGGCTGGCGACGACCGACTTGGTGGCTTGCCCAGAGTTGCGTCCCGTGGCGTGGTGTAGGTCCAGGCCCTGACGGCGTGGGTGAGCGCGTGTAGGGGGCCATCGTGCGACGGTCAGCGAGACCGGCTCAAAGGTGCTCGCGAAAGGACACGACGCACGATGACCCTGGACCAGTCTGCCCTGCTCGAGGTGCTGGAGACACTCAAGGCTGCACATGTCGAAGACCGAGTGCGCTCCGCAGCGGAGACGATCTATCAGGCGCTGATCGAGGCCGAGCTCAGCTCGGTGATCGGTGCTGGCCCGCATGAGCGCACTGAGTCCCGCACTGCGCAGCGCAAACGGCCACCGCCCGCGCACCCTGACCACAACGGTCGGGGACCTGGAGCTGCGCATCCCAAAGCTGCGCACCGGCTCGTTCTTCCCGTCGCTGCTCGAGCGGCGCCGCCGCATCGACCAAGCCCTGTTCGCGGTGGTCATGGAGGCCTACCTGCACGGGGTCTCCACCCGCAAGGTCGACGACCTGGTCCGCGCCCTCGGCGCGGACACCGGGATCTCCAAATCCGAGGTGTCGCGGATCTGCGCCGACCTCGACGACGAAGTCGACGCGTTCCGCGACCGGCCGTTGGCCGACCAGGCGTTCCCGTATGTGTTCCTGGACGCGACCTACTGCAAGGCCCGGGTCAACCGCTGGGTGGTCTCCCAGGCGGTGGTGGTCGGCACCGGGGTGGCCGCCGACGGGCGCCGCGAGGTGCTCGGGTTCGCCGTGGGCGACTCCGAGGACGGGGCGTTCTGGACGCAGTTCCTGCGCTCGCTCAAGGCCCGTGGGCTCGGTGGGGTGCAGCTGGTCATCGCCGATGCCCACCTCGGGCTGCGCCACGCCGTGCAGGCGGTGTTCGCTGGGGCCTCGGTGCAGCGGTGTCGGGTGCATTTCCTGCGCAACGTGCTGGCCCGGGTGCCGAAAGGGTCGGCGGAGATGGTCGCCGCGGCGGTGCGCACGATCTTCGCCCAGCCCGACGCCGAGCACGTCCACGAGCACTTCGAGGTCGTGGCCACCATGCTCGGCGCTCAGTTCCCGGTCGTGGAGGCGATGCTGCGCGAGGCCGAGCCGGAGCTGCTGGCCTTCGCCGCGTTCCCGGTCAGCCATTGGAAAAAGATCTGGTCCACGAATCCGCTGGAACGGCTGAACAAGGAGATCAAACGCCGCACCGACGTGGTCGGGGTGTTCCCCAACCCGGCGGCGCTGCTGCGCCTGGCCGGCGCGGTGCTCGTCGAGGCGCACGACGAGTGGCAGGTCGCGGATCGCCGCTACCTCTCCGAAGGCTCCATGGCCGCTCTCCGCGCCAAGGCTGAAGACGAACCAGTAGCGCCCGGCGAGCTCGTCGCGGCATCATCAGCGACAAGCTGACCGCCGCGCACGATCTACACCACCCCATGGGGCGTCATCCTTGCCCAGACCGGCAAGCAGCCCCCCGGCATACTCGCCGGCCCGCCGCCGCGGCTCTGACCTGGCTGGCTGGCTCGACATGAGCCCTACCAGCGCGTCCAACTCTACGACCCACTCGTCGACTGAACCGCGCCGGCGTGTCCGGAATGTCGGGGAGGCCGAAGGATTCCTGTGGCTAGGCAGAAGTCGGCCAGCAGGCCGGGGACCGGTCGGCCGAGCAAGGTGACCTTGGTGCCGGGTGCGTCCGGCGACCGACGAGCGCGACCCCGTCGGCCGTCGCGGCCTCCACCAGCTGTTGAGCGAACTGCTGGTGATCAATCCGAGCCCACAGCCTGGGCTCGATCGTGTCGGTCATCGCTGGTCCTTCCCAGCGGCCACGCCCGGAGCTCGAGACCACTGACGCCGGACTCGAAGGCCCGACCCTGTGAGCAGCACGCCGGGCGGCCCACGCCCCTCGTCGCCGCGCCACGGTTCACCGTCGCCGACACTTGGTTGCTCACCATGCTGCTCATCGCCTCGCGGTGCTCAGCCTCGTCCCGAGCCTCACGCTGCCCGGAGAGCGGGCCGGACCTGGACCTCAGCTGGCGATCATGGGCGGCCGAGCGGAACGCCGCTGTTACCTGGGCGGCCGTCTGCGATACTCGGCAGCAACCTCTCGCAACGTCATCCTCATCTCTGTGCACCGTGCACAGCGTCTGCCCGGCAAGTATCGCTCTCAGGGCCAGTGACCCGGCCGTTCGCCGCTGCTTCACTGACTCAACCCCCACATGAGAGACGGTGATCACATGACGGCGACGCCAGTCGTGCCCTCGGCGGACCCCGCGCGGTCCGCCGCCCCGGACGGTCTGAGCCGCGACAGCATCGGGGTCGCGGGAATCGTCTTCTTCATCATCGCGGCGGCCGCCCCGCTCACCGTGGTCATCGCGCTGTTCCCGGTGATCATGGGTTCCGGCAACGGGGTCGGGACGGCCGGAGCGTTCCTCCTGGTCGCCGCGGTGCTGCTGGTCTTCGCGGTCGGCTACGTCGCGATGAGCAGGCACGTGCGCAACGCCGGAGCGTTCTACTCCTACGTCAGCCTCGGTCTCGGCCGTCCCCTCGGTCTCGGCGCGGCCGGGCTGGCGATCTTCGGCTACAACGCGATCCAGCTGGGGCTCTACGGCGGCATCGGCTACTACGCTCACGAGCTCGTCACCGGCTGGATCGGAGTGGACCTGCCGTGGTGGCTCTACTCGCTGGTCGCCCTCGCGGCCTGCCTCGCGCTGGGCGCCAATCACATCCACTCGGGCGCTCGGGTGTTGGGCGTCCTGCTGTTCCTGGAGACGGTCGTGATCGTCGTGCTGGACGTGGCAATCCTGGTGAACTCGCCGACGCCGGCGTCCCAGTGGTCGTTCGACCCGATCTCGCCGACCACGGTGTTCGCCGGGGCGATCGGGGTGGCCCTGATGTTCGCGCACGCGTCGTTCATCGGCTTCGAGGGCAGCGCGATCTACAGCGAGGAGGCCCGCGACCCGCGCCGTACGGTGCCCCGCGCCACATACATCGCCGTGGTGTTCATGGGCGTGTTCTACGCGATCACTGCCTTCCTGATCGTGAACTCGTTGGGTGTGGGCAACGCGGTGGGAGTGGCTCAGGACTCCGGCGGTGACCTCGTGTTCGTGGTCAGCGACTCGGTGCTGGGCGGCTGGATGACCGGCGCTTTCCGCGTCCTGATCATCACGAGCATGTTCGCCGCGATCGTTACCTTCCACAACAACGTAGCGCGGTACCTGTTCTCGCTGGGCCGGCAGGGTGCGCTGCCCGCGGCGCTCGGCCGAACGCACGCTCGCAAGCAGTCCCCGGTCACGGCCTGCGTGGTGCAGACGGTCATGGTCGGGCTGGTCATCGTGGTCTTCGCGATCGCCGGGCTCGACCCCTACGCTGCCCTGTTCACCTGGATGACCGGTATCGGCGCCGTCGGGATCATCCTGCTGCAGTTCGTGGCGAGCATCGCGGTCTTCGTGTGGTTCCGCCGCACGAACCACGACAAGCGGGTGTGGAACACCGTGATCGCCCCGCTGCTTGGCATCGCGGGCCTCGCTCCGTTTCTGTGGTTCGCCCTCACCGAAATTGATGTCCTGCTGGGCACCGGCGGCTGGCTGGCCGCCCTGCTCGTTGGGCTCGTCTTCCTCTCCCTGTTGGGCGCGACGGTGTGGGGGCTGTGGCTCAAGCGGGCCCGGCCCGCCGTCTACGACGGGCTGCTCACCGGGGTGGGCGACCGGGCGTGAGGCGGCCGGGCGGACGGTCAACGGTCGGGCTGCGCCTCGGCCGCCGTCCGCCCCGGACGGGAGCGCAGCCACTCCAGGGCCATCGTCAGGCGGGCCGTGTGTTGCGGGACCGACAGGTCGAGACCGGTGGCGGTCTCGACGGTCTGCAGCCGGTTCCGGATGGTGTTGCGGTGCCGGTAGGTTCGCTCGGCGACCTCGGCGATCGAGCCGAATTCGAGAAAGCTGCGCAGCGTCCCCAGCAGACCCTCCGAGTCCCGCAGCGCCAGCAACGGGGCGAGCACCTCACGGGCCATGGGTCCGGTCAGCTCGTCCTGCCCGGACATGATGGCGCCGATCCAGTGCTCCCGGATCGGGCGCAGCCCTGGCGCCGCATCGCTGCGGCTCGCGGCGCGGGCGAACCGGACGCCGCGGGGGACCTCAGCCAGCCCGGCCACGTCCGCGGTGCCGCACCGCCAGCCGCCGAGTGGCTCGAGCAGGGCGTGCACGGCGGCGCTGTCCCGCTTGCCCCGGTTGACCACGCCGAGCAGCTCGTCCCCGAGGTAGCCGAGGTAGCAGGGCAACGACGCGCGCTGCAGCGCGGTCCGGCAGGACTCAAGCCTGCGGTCCTGGGTGGGCACGCCCTCCGCGACAACCACGACCAGGGGTGCGTCGGCCGGGATCCCAAGCAGCGAGGACACGTCCGTGACCACGCTCGGGTCGCGCTCGCCCTCGAGCACCAGGCGCTCGAAGGCCCGCGCGCGGATCTCCCCGCGGTGGCTGGCCAGGTCTCGCTCGGTGCGCCGGTATGCGTCGACCACCTCGACACTGTTCGCCTCGGTGGCCTCCCAGACCAGCAGAAGGCCGTCGAGGAACCCGGGATCCTCGGTGAGCCTGCGCCGCCTTCCCTCGCTGACGATCGCCTCCCAGAGCGTGCGCAGGTCCAGCTGGAAGGAGTGGATGAGGGCGGGCAACGGGAATCCCTGCTCGGCCCGCTGCCGACCGACGTCCGCGGTGGCTCGGGCCACGTGCGGGGGCACCGGCTCGCCGGAGAGCCGGGTGAGCGCCAGCTCGAGCGTGCGCCGCATGCCGGCGAGCTTCACTCCGGGTGCGGCCTCCATCCGCGCGTAGGCGGGTTCCTCGGCGTCCAACCGCTCCTGGGCGTGCCGGGCCAGCGCGTCGAGCTGCTCGGTGAGCAGCATCCGGGCGATCGACCGCACCGCCTCGGCGTGCGGGGCGGTCGCCTCAGCCATGGAACGACGATGCCGCAGTGATGTGCATGAAGCACACTAACTCAGCCGGTGTCGATGCGCGTACATCAGCTTAAAGGATCTCACATGCTGTTTCGCAGAGGATACTTCGTTCGGTGACGAGGGTGTTGTGCGTGGGGCACAGCAGGGGCGGCCGAGATCGCGCCGCTGGCCCATTGGTCCTGGCACCCCGTTGGCGTTGTATCGAGACGTACCCCGGTGACCCGAGAAAGTGAGACCTCCCGAAATGACCTTCGCGACCACTTCGGACTCGCGCCCGGTCACGGGTGCACGCCGCCCCGTCCTGCCGGCGGAGCTCCTAGCGGAGGTGCTGCGCCGTGACTTCGGGATCGCCGCCGCCGCGCAGACCCCGCTCGGCGGCGAGGTGGACCTGAACCTGCGGGTGGACGACGAGCAGGGCAGACCGCACTTCGTCCGAGCCAGTCGCGCGGAGCCCGGATCGGCCGACATCGCCTGGCAGAACGCGTTGCTGCGGCACCTCGAGGCCACGGTCCCCGAGCTGCCGGTGCCCCGGCTGGTCCCGACCCTGACCGGCGCCGACGGCGTCGACCTGGTGCACGACGGTGCCGCCTTCACAGTCCGCGTGCTGTCCTGGGTCCCTGGCCGCACCCTGGCCGACACTGCGGAGCACCCGCCCGCCCTGCTCACTGCGTTGGGTCGGATAGCCGGGCAGCTGAACCTTGGCCTCTCTGGCATGGCCCGCCCCGAGGGCGGACTCCCTCCGCACGACTGGGACATGCGGCGCGCGGCGGAGGTGGTGGGGGAGCCCGGCGACATCGTGACCGACCCGTCGGACCTCGCGGACGTCCGGCGGATCATGGCCTGGTACGCCCGGATCCACCCCGTGCTGGCCGAACTACCCCACGGCGTCGTGCACCAGGACCTCAATGACGCCAACGTGCTCGCCCTGGACGGCGAGATCTCCGGAGTCGTCGACGTCGGCGACGCCCTTTACAGCATCCGGGTCGCCGAGGTGGCCATCGCCGCCGGCTACGCCATGGTGCGCAAGGCCGATCCGCTGGCCGCCGCCGCGCACGTCGTGGCCGGCTTCCACTCGGTGGTGCCGCTGACCGCCGAGGAGATCGCCGCGATCTACCCGCTCGCCGCGGCCCGACTCTGCATGAACGCGGTGACCTGGAATCGGCGGGTCGCCGAGTCCGGCTCGGAGTACGGGCGCACCCGCTCCAGGCACACCTGGCCCACCATCCGGATGCTCGCGCAGGTTCCGCCGGACGCCGCCGAGGCGGTCTTCCGGGTGGCCTGCGGGCTGCCCGACCACCGCCCGACCGCGCCCGCCGAGGAGCTCGCCGCGGCCGTCGAGCGCGGGTTCGCCGGGGCCGGGAACATCGTCGCCCTCGACGCGCGTCCCGCGAGCGAGCTCTACGACGACGTCGACTGGACCGACGCGGCCGCCCTACGGGCCGCCGTCACCACCAAGCTGGCGGGCCGCCCCGGCGTGCTGGGACACCTCGAGGCCTCGCTTGCCTGGTCGGCACGCCGCCGCCCAGGCTCGGCCGAGCCCGCCACCGTGCGGGTCGGCAGCACCGTGCTGCTGCCCGCCGGGACAGAGGTCGCCGCGCCTGCGAACGGCCTGGTCGTCCGCGCCGGGAGTCCCCTGGTTGTCCGGCACGGCGAGGTCTTCAGCTGCTGGTGGTCCCTGGACGCCGCCGTCGAGCCGGGCGACCCGGTGACCGCGGGCCAGGTGCTGGGCACTGTGGCCGAGGGCGACGCCGAGCCCGGTTTCGGCCCCGGCGTGCAGGTGCAGCTGGTGCGCTCGGCGGACGTGGCCGCCTGGCCGCCACCACGGCGGGTGAGCCCCTCGTGCCGACGCACTTGGCGGCTGCTCACCACTGACCCCACGCCGGAGCTCGGCCGGCTGCCCGAGGAGCTCACCGTCGACGAGGTCGTGGCGGTGCGCGGTAGGCGGATCGCCCGATCGCAGCGCAACTACTACGCCCGGCCGATGAACCTGGTTCGCGGCCGCGACGTCTGGTTCTACGACGAGGACGGCCTGGCCTACCTCGACTCGCTCAACAACGTGACCCATGTGGGCCACGCCGAGCCCCGGGTCGCCGCGGCGAGCCACCGCCAGATGCGAACCCTCAACACCAACAGCCGCTTCGTGTACCCGCAGATCGCCCGGTACGCCGAGAAGCTCGTGGCCACCCTGCCCGAGCCCCTCGAGGTGGTGTTCCTGGTGTGCACCGGCAGCGAGGCCAACGACCTGGCGCTGCGAATCGCCCGCCAGGTCACCGGCCGGGTGGATCTGGTCAACATCGACGGCGCCTACCACGGCAACACCGGCGTCGTCACCGGGATCAGCCCGAACCGCTACAAGGGCCCGGGGGGGCAGGGCGCCCCGCCGACCACGCACGAGGTGCGGATGCCGGACCGCTACCGCGGCCCCTACGGCTACGACGACCCCGGCGCCGGCGCCCGCTACGCCCACGACGCCGCCGAGGTCATCGCTCGGATCGACGCCGACGGCCGGCGCCCGGCGGCGTTCATCGCGGAGTCGCTGATGGGCAGCGGCGGCAACATCGTGTTCCCGCAGGGCTACCTGCAGGGTGCGTTCGCCGCGGCCCGAAAGGCGGGCGCACTCTGCATTTCTGACGAGGTGCAGGTGGGCGTGGGCCGGCTGGGCTCCTGGTGGGGCTTCGAGCTGCAGGGCGTGGTGCCGGACATCGTGACGATGGGCAAGCCGCTGGGCAACGGACACCCGCTCGCCGCCGTTGTCACCACCCGGGCGATCGCCAACGCCTTCGACACCGGCATGAAGTACTTCAACACCTTCGGCGGCAACCCGGTGTCGTGCGCCATCGGCGAGACCGTGCTCGACATCGTGGAGCGCGACGGGCTGCGGGACAACGCTGTGAAGGTCGGCGGGTACTTCGCCGAGCAGCTCCGGGCGCTGGCCGAGCGGCAGCCGATCATCGGTGACGTCCGCGCCGAGGGCCTCTACCTCGGCGTCGAGCTGGTCCGCGACCGGGTGACGAAGGAGCCGGCCACCCGTGAGGCCTTCGCGGTGACCGAGCTGACCAAGGAGCGCGGCGTGGTCGTGTTCCCAAACGGCGTGCACGACAACGTCCTGAAGATCAAGCCCCCCATGACCTTCCGGCGCGAGCACGTCGACACCTACGTCGAGGTGCTCGACGATGTCCTGTCCCTGCCCGAACTCACCCTCGACAAGTAAGGACCCCTGATGCCGACCGAGCTGTTCCAGTACCTCGCGGGCGAGGCTGTCCCCGCCGCCTCCGGCGCGCTGGACGACGTTCTCAACCCGGCCACGGGCGAGGTCATCGCCCGGGTCCCCGCGGGCGGCGCCGAGGACGTCGAGAAGGCTGTCGCCGCCGCCGACGCCGCGTTCTGGCCGTGGGCCGAGACCCCGCCCGCGGAGCGGTCCGCGGCGCTGCTCAAGCTGGCCGACCGGCTGGAGGGCGCCCGCGAGGAGGTGGCGGTGCTCGAGTCGGACAACGTCGGCAAGCCGCTGCACATCGCCCGCGAGGAGGTCGACTTCGCCGTCGACAACTTCCGGTTCTTCGCCGGCGCCGCGCGGGTGCTGGAGGGTAGGGCGGGCGGCGAGTACTCGGCCACCCACACCAGCTTCATCCGCCGGGACCCGCTCGGCGTCGTCGGCAGCGTGGCGCCGTGGAACTTCCCGCTGGTCATGGCGGCGTGGAAGATCGGCCCGGCGTTGATGACCGGCAACACGCTGGTGCTCAAACCCAGCGAGCAGACCCCGCTCACCGCGCTCAAGCTCGCCGAGCTGGCCGCGGACCTGTTCCCGGCAGGCGTGCTCAACGTCGTCACCGGGCACGGCGGGACCGTCGGTGAGGCGATCACCACCCACCCGAAGGTCCGGATGACCTCGCTGACCGGTGACACCGCCACCGGCAAGCGGGTCGCGGTGGCCGCCAGCGGCAACCTGAAGCGGCTGCACCTGGAGCTGGGCGGCAAGGCCCCGGTCCTGGTCTTCGCCGACGCCGATCTCGACCTGGCCGTCCGCAAGATCGTCGAGGGCGGCTACGGCAACTCCGGACAGGACTGCATGGCCGCCTCGCGGGTCTATGTCGAGGCCCCGATCCACGACGAGTTCGCCGCGGCGCTGGCCAAGGCGGTCGGGAACGTCGCGATGGGCGATCCCCGCCTGGACACGACGGAGATGGGCCCGGTCATCTCGCAGGCCCACCTGGACCGGGTGACCGGCTTCGTGGACCGCGCCACGACGACGGGGGAGGGCGAGCTCGTGGTCGGTGGCCCCGCCTCCGGGCCCGGCTTCTGGTACAAGCCGTCGCTGCTGGTCGGCGTCCCGCAGCAGGCCGAGATCGTGCAGAAGGAGGTCTTCGGCCCCGTCGTCACCACCACCCCGGTAGCGGACGAGACGCAGGCCTTCGCCTTCGCCAACGACGTCGAATACGGCCTCGCCGCCTCGGTGTTCACCTCCAGCGTGTCCCGCGCACTGCGGGCGGCCCGCCGGCTCCAGTTCGGCACCGTCTGGATCAACGAGCACCTGCCGATCGTCTCGGAGATGCCGCACGGCGGCTTCAAGCAGTCCGGGCACGGCAACGACATGTCGATGTACTCGCTCGAGGAGTACACCGAGATCAAGCACGTCATGATCAACCTGGTCGAGGGCTGAGTCCCCCACACGAGTAAGGAGCCGGCCGATGAGCCACGACGCCCCCGACGGACGCACCCTGGTCGTCAACATGTTTCGGATGCGTCCCGGTGTCGACCCGGCGAAGTTCGCCGAGTTCTCCGCCGCCGTGGACCAGCCCCTGGTGACTGCCCACGCCGAGGTGGTGACCCGCTTCGACGCCTACGTCGTCGGCGGGACCACGGCCGAGGCCCTCGATGCCGACATCGTCGAGGTCCTGGAGGTCACCGACTGGGACACCTGGGTCCGGGTACGGGACAACGACCCGTCTTTGCGGCCGGTGATGTCCGGGTTCGACGAGCTCGTCGAGCCCGGCTCCGTCCGCTCCAACTTCGTCACCCCGATCCCGAGAGGCAGCACGCCATGAGCACCAGCTACGACGCCATCGTCATCGGGGCGGGTCACAACGGCCTGATCTCCGCCAACTACCTCGCCCGCGCCGGCAAGAAGGTGGTGGTACTCGAGGCGCGGGATGTGGTGGGAGGCGCCTGTACCACCGAGGAGCTGATCCCCGGCGCGAAGTGGTCCTCCTGCGCCTTCATCCAGGGCCTGCTCCGCCCGGAGATCATCACCGAGCTGGAGCTGGCGAAGTACGGCCTGGAGATGTACCAGACCGAGGCCATGGAGGTCGTCATCTTCGACGACGCCAGCCACATGTTCATGTGGAAGGACATGGACCGCACGCTCAAGGAGCTGGAGAAGTTCTCCAAGACCGACGCCAAGGCCTACCTCGACTTCGGCGTGCGCATCAAGAAGTTTGCCCAGATCATCACGCCCTTCCTGATGAAGCCGCCGACCAGCCGCTCCGAGGTGCTGGCGGCGTTCGAGGCCGAGGGCGCCGAGGACCTGTTCGACGAGTTCGTGCTCTCGTCCACGAAGGACCTGCTGGACCGCTACTTCCATTCCGAGCACATCAAGGGCCTGTTCACCTTCTTCGGAATGATCTCGGTGTGGGGCGGACCGTCGACCCCTGGCACCGGGTACGTCTACGGCCACCACTCGGTCGGCGAGTTCGAGGGTCACCTCGGGCAGTGGGGCCTGGTCAAGGGCGGCATGGGCGGCATCACGCTGGCTATGACCCGGGCCGCGGAGGCGCACGGCGCAGTCGTCCGGACCGGGGCGCCGGTGCAACAGGTGCTGGTCTCCGGCACGAAGGTCACGGGCGTCCGGTTGAAGTCCGGCGAGGAGATCCTCGCGCCGGTGGTGCTGTCCAACGCCGACCCGGCCCGCTCAATCCTGCAGCTGCTGCCCAAGGGCACGGTCAAGCCGTCGATCGAGAAGGCGGTGCAGCAGTACGACAACCGCGGCTCGATGGCCCGGATCCACCTGCTGGTCGACGAGCTGCCCGAGTACATCGGCTTTCCCGCCGGCCAGGGCCCACAACACGAGGCCCAGGCGATCATGGGCGCATCGGTGGAGAACTTCGAGCGCGCCTGGGAGGCCCAGCGCCGTGGCGAGCTGCCCGAGGACTTCGTGATCGAGGCGATGATCCAGTCGGTCACCGACCCGGGCCTGGCGCCGGAGGGCAAGCACACGCTGACCCTCGGCGTACAGCAGCTGCCCTTCGAGCTCAAGGGCACCACCTGGGACGAGATGCGGGACAAGTTCGCCGACGCCGTGCTGCAGGTGCTGTTCCGCTACGCGCCGAACCTGCGCGACCACATCCTCGACCGCGTGGTGATCACGCCGCTGGACCTGGAGCGTGACTACGGGCTCACCGGCGGGAATATCTTCCACGGGGCGATGTTCCTGGACCAGCTGTTCGGCAGCCGGCCCGCGCCGGAGCTGGCGGACTACCGCACCCCCGTCACGGGCTACTACCTCTGCGGCTCGGGCACGCACCCGGGCGGCGGGGTCATGGGCGCCAACGGGCACAACGCGGCCAAGGTCGTCCTCGACGACATGCACCACCCGGCCGGTCGGACCCCGGCGGCGGCGCAGGCGAGGCCCGCCGTCACAGGCCGGACGCCGGTCACGGACCGGTTCATGTCAGCTGTGATGGGCACGAAGTGGGGCCGCGAGCTCGGCTACCGCGTGGCCCGGCAGCCCGCGCTGCGCAAGGTCGTCAAGATCTTCACCCGCAGCGGTGTCTGAGACGCCTGTCGACCGCGCCGGCATCGACCGATCGGCCGGCACCCGTTCGCTCTACGCCTACGACGCATCGAGCTACCGGGTCCTCCCGGCCGGAGTCGCCTTCCCCGGCGACATCGCCGAGGTGCAGCGGATCCTCGCCGAGTGCCTGGGCAACGGGGTCCCGGTCACCTGCCGCGGTGCCGGGACCTCAATGGCGGGCAACGCCGTCGGCGCAGGGGTGGTGCTGGACTTCTCGCGGCACATGAACCGGGTCCGCGCGATCGACCCGGTCGCCCGCACCGCGACCGTCGAGCCTGGCGTGGTGCTCGACGCGCTGCAGGCCGAGCTTGCCCCGTACGGGCTGATGTTCGCCCCGGACCCGTCCTCGCACAGTCGAGCGACGGTCGGGGGGATGATCGGCAACGACGCGTGCGGCAACCACTCGGTGCGCTACGGCCGCACGTCCGGGCACGTCGTGGCCCTGGAGCTGCTGCTGGCCGACGGGACGCACCTGGTCGCCGAGCGCGGCGGCCTGCGTGCCGCCGACCCCACGGACGCCGCCGCCGTGGCCCGCGCCGCGGAGCTGGCGGAGGGCCTGCGCGGGATCATGGGGGAGCACCTCGGCCGGATCCGACTCGACCTCGGCCGGGTCCCGCGCCAGGTCTCGGGCTACCAGCTCCAGCATCTGCTGCCGGAGAACGGGTTCGACGTGGCCCGGGCGCTGGTGGGCAGTGAGGGCACCTGTGCGGTGGTCGTCGGGATCACGGTGTCCCTGGTGCCCCGGCCCGAGGCCGTGCAGCTCGTGGTGCTGGGCTATCCGGACATCGTGACCGGCGCGCGGGACGTGCCGGCCCTGCTGGAGTCCGCGCCAGCGGCCGTCGAGGGGATCGAGGAGACGATCGTCGACGCCCTGCGCGCCCGGCGCGGCCCGGCCAGCGTCGCCGGGCTGCCCGAAGGCCGCGCGTGGCTGTTCGTGGAGCTGGAGGGCCCCAATCCGGAGGCGCTCGCCCTGGAGGGCAAGCAGCTCGTGACGCGGCTGGAGGGGCTGGGCGGGCTGACCGCCGGGCGGATCGTCACCGACCCCGGGGAGCGCGCCGCGCTGTGGCGGGTCCGCGAGGACGGCGCCGGGCTCGTCGCCCGCCGACCCGACGGACGGTCCACCTGGGCCGGCTGGGAGGACTCCGCCGTCGACCCGGCGAACCTGGCCGACTACCTCGCCGACCTGCGGGCACTGCTCATCGCGCACGGCCTCGACGGCGTGTTCTACGGCCACCTCGGCGCCGGCTGCGTGCACATCCGGATCGACTTCGATCTGGAGACCGAGCAGGGCGTGGCCGCGATGGCCGCCTTCGCCGCCGACGCCGCGGACCTGGTGCGCGGGCACGGCGGCAGCGTCTCCGGGGAGCACGGCGACGGACGGGCCCGCAGCGCGCTGCTGGAGCGGCTGTACGGCCCGGAGCTGATCGCGGCGTTCGCGCAGTTCAAGCGGCTGTTCGATCCCGGGGACCTGCTCAACCCGGGGATAATCGTGGACCCGGCCCCGCTCGACGTCGACCTGGCCCCCTTCGTGCCCCTCCCACTCCCCGTGGGGTCCACCGCGTTCGCCTACCCCGAGGACCCCGCCGGGTTCGCGGGCGCAGCCGGCCGGTGCATCGGCGTGGGCCGCTGCCGCGCCGACGGCGGGGCGATGTGCCCCAGCTACCAGGCCACCCGCGAGGAGCGCGACTCCACCCGCGGCCGCGCCCGGATGCTGCAGGAGATGATCCGGCAGGGCCCGGTCGCCGACGGCTGGCGCTCCACCGAGGTGCGGGACGCCCTGGACCTCTGCCTGTCCTGCCGAGCCTGCGCGAGCGACTGCCCGGCCGGGGTGGACATGGCCACCTACAAGGCCGAGTTCCTGCACCTCCACCACAAGGGCCGGATCCGCCCGCGCACCCACTACTCGCTGGGCTGGCTGCCGGCGGCCGCCGCGCTCGCCCGCCGGGTCCCCGCGCTCGCGAACGCGGTGCTGCGGGCACCGGGAACCGCGTGGCTCGCCGGCATCGCACCGGAACGGGCGATGCCGCGCTTCGCCCGGCGCGGGGCGTACCGGCGGGCCCGCGCCCTGCCCGCGACCGGCGGCGGCCGGCTGTTCGTGGACTCCTTCACCCGGGCCTTCCGCCCCGAGGTGCTCGGTGCGGCGCAACGCGTGCTCGGCAGCGCGGGCGGCGCTCCGCAGCCGATCGACGGCGTGTGCTGCGGGCTGACCTGGATCAGCACCGGGCAGCTGGGCGTGGCCCGGCGGGTGCTGCGTCGCACGGTCGCGCGGCTCTCCTGGGGCACGGACCCGATCGTCGTCCTGGAGCCCAGCTGCGCCGCCGCCCTGAAGCACGACGCCCCGCGGCTGCTCTGCACCCCCGAGGCGGCCGCCGTGGCCGCGCGGGTGCGGACGTTCGCCGAGGAGCTGGAGCACCGGCTCGACGCGGGCTGGACGCCCCCGCCGCTGCCCGGGCCCGCCGTACTGCAGACGCATTGCCACGAGCGCGCCGTGTTCGGCGCAGGCCAGTCCCGGCTGCTCGCCCGGCTGGGGATCACCGGCGTCGCCGAGGCCACGGGCTGCTGCGGGCTGGCCGGGAACTTCGGGGTGGAGCGCGGCCACCACGAGGTCTCGACCGCCGTCGCCGAGCTGTCCCTGGCCCCTGCCCTGCGCGCGGCCGCACGGGACACCGCGGTGCTCGCCGACGGCTTCAGCTGCCGCACCCAGATCGACCACCTCGGCTCGCCGACCCGCCCCCGCCACCTCGCCGAGCTGATCGCCGACCACCTGGAGGAACCCCGTTGACCACCACCCTCAGCTCGCCCGCCGACGTGATCGGCACCGTCGACACCCGGTTGGTGATCGGCGGTAGGCGCACCGAGGCGAGCGACGGCGCCCGGTTCGACGTGCTCGACCCGGCCACCGGCGAGGTCCTCGCCGCGGTCGCCGACGCCACCCCGCAGGACGGTCGGGCGGCGGTGGTCGCGGCCGTCGCGGCCCAGGCCGGCTGGGCCGCCGTCCCGGCCCGCAAGCGCGGCGAGATCCTGCGCCGCGCCCACGAGGCGCTGCTCGCCGACACCGAGCGGCTCGCCACGATCATGACTCTGGAGATGGGCAAGTCCCTCACCGAGGCCCGAGGCGAGGTCCGCTACGCCGCCGAGTTCTTCCGCTGGTTCGCCGAGGAGGCTGTGCGGCTCGAGGGCTGGTACGGCCACACGCCGGACGGCGCGTCCCGGGCGATCGTGGCGAGCCAGCCGGTCGGCCCCTGCCTGCTGATCACGCCATGGAACTTTCCGCTGGCCATGGGCACCCGCAAGATCGGGCCCGCGCTCGCGGCGGGCTGCACGGTCGTGCTCAAGCCGGCGCCGCAGACGCCGTTGTCCAGCCTCGCGCTGGCCGACGTGCTGGCCGCGTCGGGCGTCCCCGAGGGCGTGGTCAGCGTGCTGCCCGGCAGCCGCGCCGCCGAGGTCGTCGAGCCGCTGCTGCGCGGCGGAGACATCCGCAAGCTCTCCTTCACCGGCTCGACGGCGGTCGGCCGGATCCTGCTGGAGCAGGCGTCCACGGCGATCGTGCGGACCTCGCTGGAGCTGGGCGGCAACGCACCCTTCGTGGTCCTCGCCGACGCCGACCTCGACGAGGCCGTCGACGGCGCGATGGCCGCCAAGATGCGCAACATGGGGGAGGCCTGCACCGCGGCCAACCGGATGTTCGTGCACCGCTCGCTCGCCGCAGAGTTCGGCCGCAGGCTCGCCGAGCGGATGGGCGCGCTGCGCGTGGGCAACGGGCTCGACGAGGGCACCGAGGTCGGTCCACTGATCGACGCACCGAGCCTGGCCAAGGTGGGCTCGCTGGTCGACGACGCGGTTTCCCGCGGCGCGCAGGTGCTGGTCGGCGGCGCGCCCGCCGAAGGCCCCGGCTACTTCTACCCGCCGACCGTGCTCACCGACGTCGCCCCGGACAGCGCGCTGTGCGCCACCGAAATCTTCGGCCCGGTCGCCGCCATTCAGGTGTTCGACGACGTCGACGACGCGATCGCGCGGGCCAACGCCACCGAGTGGGGGCTAGTGGGCTATGTGTTCACCCGCGACGTCGACCGGGCGCTGGCGGTCTCCGAGGCCCTCGAGGTCGGCATGGTGGGGCTCAACGTGGGCGTGGTGTCCAATCCTGCGCTGCCCTTCGGCGGTGTGAAGCAGTCCGGGCTGGGCCGCGAGGGCGGCCGGCACGGCATCGCCGAGTTCCTGGAGCAGAAGCTGGTGGTCCTGCCCAAGCGCGGCTGATCCGCGCCCGAGAACCGGCCCCCGCCCAACCCTCCCGGGCGGGGGCCCCTCGGCGTGCCCGGAGCCGGTTTCACACCCGCTGAGCAGGAAATACAACCTTCACGCAGGGTGGACGCAAACAACGCAAAGGCGATTGAGGCCACCCCGGCGGGCTCCCTACCTTCCTCCCCACCGAGCCCGACCGAAGGGCTCACCGGCCCGAGAAGTGAGGACATGGCGTCGCACAGGACTTCCACCAGCCCGGCCCTCCGGGAGGACGTGGACGGCACCGTGGCCGCCCCGCACGAGGTCTCGGTGCGGGCCGGCCTGGAGATGCTGGAGCGCGGCGGCACGGCCGTGGACGCGGCGGTGGCCGCCGCGCTCGTGGCCGGTGTCGTCGAGCCCGCCGAGACCACCCTGGCCGGCAGCGGCTTCCTGGTGCTGGCCGACCCGGCCGACGGCGCGTGGTCGGTCGAGTTCGGGCCGCGCGCCCCCCGCACGGCGCACTCCACGATGTACGCCCTCGACCTCGACTCGCAGGACTACCCGGTCAACGGGGTCGCCGCCGTCGTGGGCAAGGCGAACAGCGACGGTCCGCTGGCCACGGGAGTGCCCCGCACCCTGCTGGGCCTGCTTACCGCCCAGGAGCGGTTCGGCAGGCTGCCCCGCCGGATGGTCCTGGCACCTGCGATCGCCGCGGCCGCCGACGGTTTCGCGATCGATCCGTTCTTCCTGGTCTCGGCGCTGGGCGACCTGGGAAGGCTGGGCCGCGACGCCGGTGCCCGCGCCACCTTCCTCGACGCGGAGGGCCTGCCGCTGGGTCGGACCTCCGGCAGCCACGCCGGAACCAGCTACGCGCCCCCGTCCCGGCTCCCGCAGCCGGTGCTCGCGGCGACGTTGGCCGAGGTGGCCGACGCTCCGGACCTCGACCTGCTGCGCACCGGCGCGGTGGCCGAGCGGATCGTCGCCACCTCCGGGGAGCTGGGTGGGATCCTCACCGCGGCGGACCTCGCCGCGTCCGCACCGGACATCGTCCGGCCGCTGAGCACGGTCTTCCGCGGGCACGAGATCCTCGTGCCGGCCGCGCCGAGCGGCGGGCTCACCCAGCTGCAGGCGCTGGCAACCTGGCAGGCCCTGCACCCCGAGGGCGGGCCGATCGAGGACACCGCCGAGCGCACCCGGCAGCTGGCCGCGGTACTGCTGCACGCCTTCGCCGACCGCTACCACTGGCTCGGCGACCCGGACGTGGTGCCGGTGCCGCCGGCGTCGGCCCTGCTGGCGCCGGGCTACATCCGGCTGCTCGCCGAGCAAGTGCGCGCCAGGGCCGTTCCGACCACAGAGGGCGCTCCGCCGTGGAGCTTCTACGCGGGCCGGGCCGAGCACGACCCGTGGGCGTTCGCCACGAGCCACGTCCCGGCCTGGGAGCCCGAGCTGGCCTCAACCCCGACCGCCGGGACCACCCACGTCTCCGTGGTCGACGCCGAGGGCCGGGCGGTGTCGGTCACCCACACCGCCGCCCACCCCTTCGGCTCCGCGATCGTCTGCTCGCGGACCGGCCTGCTGCTCGACTCGGCGATGGCGTGGTTCAACGCCGCGCCGGGCGCAGCGAACAGCATCCGCCCCGGGGCCCGGCCGCTGGCCAACATGGGCCCCACGGTGATCACCCACGAGGGCCGCCCGGTCGCGGCGCTCGGCGCGTCGGGTGGCCGCCGGATCATCAGCACGATGGTCCAGCTGGTGATCAACCTGCTGGACCGGCGAACGTCGCTCACGGATGCCCTGGCGGCCCCGCGGGTCGACGCGAGCGGGCCCGAGCTGTTGCTGCAGGGCTCGCTCGGCACGCACGCCCCGGAGCTCGCCGATCTTGCCGCGGTCGCCGTCCGCGGCACCAACGCGCCCTTCACCACGGACTTCGCCCGGGCCAATGGCGCGGTCCGGCACGCAGGCGGGACCCGCTCCGCCGTCGACGCCCTTTGCTTCGCCCCCTAGGAGAGACCCGCCATGACCACCGACGACGTCACCCGCCCCGAGGCTCCCGACGGAGCGGCCCCGCGCCAGTCACCGATCCGGACCTTCCTGGTCTCCGGGGTCGGCACGGCCCTGGAGTACTACGACTTCGCCATCTACGGCCTGGCCGCGGCCGTCGTGTTCAACACACAGTTCTTCCCCGGCGACGATCCGCTGCTCGGTACGCTCTACGCCTTCGCCGCCTTCGGCACCGGGTTCGTCGCCCGCCCGATCGGCGGGATGGTCATCGGCCACTTCGGTGACCGCGTAGGCCGCCGCAAGATGCTCATCCTCACCCTCACCGTGATGGGGCTCACCACCTTCCTCATCGGCTGCCTGCCCGGCTACGCGACGCTCGGCTGGCTGGCACCGGCGCTGCTGGTGCTGCTGCGGCTGGTGCAGGGCTTCGCCGCCGGCGGTGAGTGGGGTGGTGCGGCGCTGTTCGGGATCGAGGCCGCCCCACGCGGCAAGCGCGGGCTGTGGGGCAGCTTCACCAGCATGGGTGTGGGGCTCGGCGGCATGCTCGGTGCCGCGGTGTTCGCGATCGTGAGCGCGGTGTTCGCCGACAGCCTGACCGACTGGGCGTGGCGGCTGCCGTTCTGGATCGGCGGCGTGCTCGTGCTCGCCGGCCTGATGGCCCGCCTCGCCATGCCGCAGGAGGAGGCGATCGAGGTCGACAAGGAGGCGGGGCTGCCGATCGTGCGGGCCTTCAAGCACGCGCCCAAGACGATCCTGCTCGGCATCGGCGTCGCCTACGGGTACAACACCATCGCCTACGTCGGCTCCACGTTCTTCCTGTCCTACCTCACCCAGCACGGCTACGGGTCGACGTTCTCGCTGATCATGCAGCTGGTGCACAACGGCGTCCTGATGACGGCGGCCCCGTTCTGGGCGATGCTGTCCGACCGGGCCGGCCGCAAGAAGGTCATGGTCGCGGGCGCAATCGCCTACACGGTGTTCCTGTTCGTCTTCTTCCCGGTGATCGGGCTGGGCAGCGCGGTGTTCGCGGTCTTCGCCTTCGTGTTCAACGGGATCACGATGGGGCTGACCCAGGGCCCGCTGCCGGCCTTCCTCGGCGAGCAGTTCCCGGCGAAGATCCGCTACACCGGCATCTCGACCGTCTACCAGATCGGGGCCGCGCTGGGCGGTGGCACCGGTGCCTTCGTCGCCGCAGCGCTGCTGCTGGCCTCCGGGGGTAACGCGGTGGTCGTGTCGCTCTACGGCGGGTTCGCGATGCTGATCCTGGCGCTCTGCGTGCTGGGCCTGCGCGAGACGGCCAAGGCCACCACCGAGCAGGTGAACGAGGGCGTCGCCGGGCGCAGCGCGACCGTCGGCCACGCGCAGCCCGCCTAGGCTGGCGGGATGGCCGGTGGCAGGCGGGTGCGGCTGTCCGACGTGGCGCGGGCCGCGGGGGTGTCCCCCACGACGGCGTCCCACGCGTTCAGCGGGCACAGGCCCGTCTCCCCGGCCACCCGCAAGGCGGTGCTGCAGGCGGCCTTCGAGCTCGGCTACACGGGCGCGGAGGCCGCCCACCGCTTGACTGTGGGCCTGCTCATTCGGCCGCCGGAGGCGATCCCCGGGCTGGCCTTCGGCACCACGTCGCTGGCCGCGGAGACCGGCGCGACCGTGCTGGCCCTGCTGGGGGAGGGCTTCTCGGTCACCGCGATGAACGGGCTGGAGGACGTCGGCGAGCAGCTGGGCTGGCTCGACGGGTTCGTGCTGCTGGCCCCGAACCGCTGCGATCCGGTGCTCGAGGTGCTGCGCGCCCGGGACATCCCGACGGTCACCTACGAGGAGCCCGTTGGGGTGGCGGACTTCGACTGGTGGGTCGGCAACGACTTCGTGGAGTCCAGCGCGAAGGTGGTGCGGCACCTGCACGCGGCCGGGGCCCGGCGTGTGGCGTTGGTAGCTGGGCTGACGGACAACGCCTACCAGCGCAAGGTCATCAGCGGGTACCTCGCGGAGGTACGCCACGTCGGCCATAGTCCGATGCTGCGTCGTGCAGACCCCGCTCGCGGCGGGCTGGCCGGGCGTCGGGCCGCCGGAGACCTGCTCGCGTCGGCCACCCCGCCCGACGCGATACTGGCAACCTCAGGGGTGTTCGCGGTCGCGGCGCTGGAGGAGGCAAATGGGCGGGGGCTCGCGGTGCCGGACGACCTACTGGTCGCCGCGACGATGGACGGCCCACTCGGCGCCCACGCCCGAGTGCCGATCACCGCTTTGCGGTCCAACGCCAACGATCTCGCCCACGCCGTCGCCGGGCTCATGACGAGCCGTCTTTCCGGCGGTGTTCCGCCTGCTCTACACGACAAGGTCGTGCTTGAGCTCGCAGTCCGCCTCTCGACGACACGCTGAAGCCCGTGGGGGAACATTAGCTCCGCGCGCAGAGCAAGGGCAAGAATGCTGAATTCGTTCGTGTGGGTCGCTTACCCCCGCTGAGCTTGGCCTCCAGCGCCGGACACTGGCGGTGTGGGGTCAGCAATCTTGGTGTGGCGGTGTGCGGGCTGCTTCGAGTCAGCCGGGGAGAGCATTCCGATGCTGGAATGTCGCCGTAGCGGGTTGTACCAGCAGTCTATTCATTCGAAGATCGCGGTAGCAAGATCGGCACGGGTTTCCCACTTCTTCGAGTCGAGAAGCTCGAGTTGCATGGTGCCCCAAAACGACTCGACCAGCGAATTGTCGTAGCAGTCGCCTATCGACCCCATCGACAGCACGAGTCGACCAGGTCGTCGTAGGGGTCGGTGTGCTGGTCGCGCCCGGTGCAGCCGCGACTTCGGCGCCGATAGAGCTAATCCCGACTTCACGCATGAGTTGAGCCACCCGCTTGTGGTTGACCGCCAGGCCCAATCCGAGGGTGAGTTCGGCGTGCACCCGCGGCTAGCCGTAGGTGCCGCGAGACTTGCCGTGGATCCGCTCGATGTGCTTCGCAAGAAGTCCTTCTCCAGGGCCCGCTGTGATTTCACCCTGGAGCGCCATTCGTGGTAGGCCTGGCGGCGCAGGCCAAGGACCCGGCAGATCATCGCGACGGAGAATCCGTCGTCGGCGAGTTGGCGGACCAGTGGAAGAGCTACAGTGAGAGGACGTTCTTCCGGGCGAAATAAGCGGCGGCGCGCTTGAGGATCTCGTTCTTCATTTCAAGCCAGCGGGCTTTCTTGCGCAGCTCGGCGAGTTCGCATTTCTCGTCGCTGGACAGACGCGAGGGACTCGAGCCGCTCTCGTCTGCGTCGGCCTGAGCGAGCCAGTGCCGCAGGCAGGACTCCGAGATTGAAAGCTCCTTGGCGATCTCGGCGATGGTCTTGACCTTCGCGCGAGCGAGGTCCACTGCGCGCTGCCGGAACTCGGGCGGGTGAGGAGCGGGCACGAACGACATCCTTCCCGGCGGACGGGGTCCGCCTCAGGAGAGGTGTCCGGTGTCCGGGGCCAAGCTCAGCGCTGCCTGAACGCCGACTGTCCGACGTCGTCTACCGCCAGCTCCAAGCCGACAGCCAACGTTCCGGGGCGGACCAGGGGGACACACGAGGGCGGCTGCATAGTCCGGCGCGGCCTGCTCCTACGTCGAACGCCAGCTCTTCGGACATCACTTCCCGGGCCCCCCGCCCCGCCACTACAACCCCGCCGCAAGATCCACTTGACACGCACGCTGCCACCCCGACGCCCGAGCCATGCTCGCCCGCCGCAAGGCCGCTGGCGGTGGGATGGAAGCCCTCCGGATTCTCAAGCGTCGACTCTCCGACGTCGTCTACCGAGCGTTACAGGCAGACGCCCAGGTCAGTCCCGCCCGACTCGCCGCTTGACCGAGGAGCTAGCGACAGTCCCTCGTCAGGAACGGAGCACCGGCGAAGTTTGGCTCGTAAGTCTGGCTCGTCGAGGGAGGCCGGGCAGTCTCGCGGGCGGCCTCGTGTGGCTTCTGCCGGCCGCTCGGCCGGCCTTGTCCGGCGGCTCCGAAGCCGTTGACAAGTTGGCGGAGGGACTTCATAGTCGTGCAGCAGTATGAAGGCTCGTTCCTATATAAGCATGGAGACGTCATGGATGCCGCTCCGGTCGAGGCTCGGCCCGCAGGACCCCCAGGTGCGTTGCCGTCTTTGCGCCTTACCGATGTCCGCAAGTCGTTCAGCGGGAACGCTGTCCTTCGTGGGATCTCGCTGAACCTTCGCGGCGGTGAGATCGTCGGTCTGATGGGGCCGAACGGGGCGGGCAAGTCAACGCTGCTGAAGGTGCTCGACGGTTTTCACCGCATGGACAGCGGCCGGATCGAGGTCGACGGGGTGCAAGTGCCCTCCCTCGCCGGTCGTAGCGACGTCGCCTTCATCCATCAGGACCTCGGCCTGGTCGAGGATCTCAGCGTCACGGATAACCTGCGCCTGGGTCAGCCGTGGGCGTCTCGGTTCGGTCCGATGATTGATCGCGACCGCGAGCGGGACATGGCTGTCGCGGCGCTGCGGGCGGTGCGGCTCGAGGTGGATCCCGCGGTGCTGATCAGGGATCTACCCCCAGGTGAGCGGACCTTGGTGGCGATCGCCCGGGCGCTCGCGCTCGGGGCGACCAAGCTTTTCGTTGACGAGGCCACGTCGAATCTGACGAAGGCGGACTCGTTTAGCGTCTTGGCGGTGTTGAAGGAGCTGGCCCTCGACGGTGCCCTGATCGTGATCGTGACCCACAAGTTGTCCGAGGTCTTCGAGTGTGCGCACCGAGCGGTCGTCCTCGTCGACGGCGAGCTGGTCGCGGACGATCTGATGCGTGACCTCGACCGGGCTGCCCTGGTGAGCAAGCTTCTCGCTCACGAGACCGAGGCCGGGTTGGCGCTCGCGACGGAGTCCACGAGCGAGGTGGGCCCAGAGGTCATTCGATTTGTCAACGCCCGGACCTGCAAGATCGGTGCGGTCAACCTTGTGGTGCGGCGCGGTGAAGCGGTTGGGCTCACCGGCACGGCCGGTTCGGGGCTGCACGAGGTCGCGCTCCTCGCGGCCGGTCACGCGCCGCTCACTGCCGGGGCTGTGGAGGTCGATCGGGCGGTGCGCATTGCACTCGTTCCGCCCCAACGGGAGACACAGGGCGGCTTCCCGGCCCTCGCCGTGGCGCAGAACATGGCGATCTCCAGTCTGCGTCGGCGCCGCATCCTCGCCGGGCTGGTGTCGGGGGCGCGGGAGCGTGCGGACGTCGAGCAGATGGCGGATGAGCTGTCGGTCGTCCCGCGATCCGTCACCACCGAGTTCGGCGTTCTTTCCGGTGGAAACAAACAGAAGGTCATCCTCGGGCGGGCGCTCCTCACTGATCCCGATCTCCTCGTCCTGTGCGAGCCGACCCGCGGGGTGGACATCCGGACCAGGGCAGAGATCTACCGAACTGTCGCGAAGGCGAAGGCGGCAGGGGCAGCTGTTCTCGTGGTGAGCTCGGACTACGAGGACCTGGCAGCGATGTGTGATCGGGTAGGTGTGGTCACAGCGGAGGGAACGAGTGACCCGCGCCCGAAGGATGAAGTCTCGCTTGACCAATTCGAGGAGTACCTGTGACACCATCGATCGCGCCTGCGAGGAAGCAGGACAGCGACCGCGATCCGGACGCTCGCGCGGGGGAGACCGGGCGTCGGGATCCCCGACTCCGGACGAGGTTGGCCGGGAGCTGGACGCTTCTCGCCTTCGTGGTCATCTTCGTCGGCTACTCACTTTGGCTGGGCGAGAAGTTCCTCGTCGTGCAGAACCGGATGTTCGACATCCACTCCATCGTGCCGATCCTGCTGCTGGCACTCGCCGCGGTGGCCACGCTGCTTGCCGGGAAGTTTGATCTCTCGATCAGCGGGATGGCGACCCTCTCGGCGTTCCTGACGATCGGGCTCGCCAGCAAACAGGGACTACCGATGGGGATGGTCCTGGTAATCGTGCTGGTCGTCGGGATCCTGGGCGGGCTGCTGAACGCGCTGCTCGTCGTCGGACTCGGGATCAACACCTTCATCGCGACCTTGGGCACGAGTGGTCTGTTCCTCGGGGCCTCGGCGGTGTACTCCGGCGGTACGCAGGTGGCGCCGGACTCTACCGACACTCCGTTGCCCACGTGGTTCAGCAACTTCGGGTCCTTCACTGGAAAGCCCCCGACGGCCCTCGTAGTCGTCGTGGTCCTGGTCGGCGGTGTGCTCGCGGCGGTTGCGGTCCTCCGGGCGCGTCCCGCCCGCTTCTCCGCGCGGGCTTGGAGGCCGCTCGCGCTGAGTCTCGGTGGTGTCATCTTGCTCGGTCTGCTCGGTGTGCTCGTCTTCACGCCCTGGCTGAGCGACCTGTCCTGGGCGACGACCGCCCTACTTTTGGTAGCGACCGCATTGTGGGTTGTGGTCGATAAGACTGTCTTCGGGCGCGAGTTGCGCGCCACGGGAGCGAACCCCGAGGCGGCGAAGCTCGCCGGCGTGCACACCGCTCGTACCACGGTTGTCGCCTACGCGTTGACCGGTCTGCTCTCGGCCATGGCCGGCGTCGTCGCCGCCGCGAGCCTTGGAGCGGCACAGCCGGCCCTGGGCGTGCCGCTGCTGCTGCCGGCCTTCGCGGCAGCCTTCCTCTCGACCGTGCTGTTCTCGCGCGGGCACTTCAACGTGTGGGGTGCGGTCGTCGGCGGGGTGTTCCTGCAGTGGGTCAGTCAGGGACTTGTCAACGGCGGGCTCGCTTTCACGTGGAACGACGTGGTGAACGGCTTTGTGCTGGTCCTCGCGGTCTCCATCTCCTCGCTTATGACGCGCTCATCGTCCTCCACCGGTCACTGACCGCTCGCCCGTCCACATCCAGTCAAGGAGCTTCGTTGACAAGACACTCCTCTTCCAGGCGGCGGAGCCTGCCGCGGATCGCCGCGGCGGTGGCCCTCACCTGCGGCCTGGCCGGCTGCAGCGCCGGTGCCGAGGTCGCGACCGGAGACGTCTCCGATGCCGGGCTCAAGGCGGCGCAGGCGCTGGTAGCCGAGGCGACAGTGCTGTCGGCCACTGACCTCCCACTGCCGAGCGAGCCCGTTGCGCGGCAGAAGCTCAGGGTGTTCGTGGTGTCGCCCAATGCCTCGAACCCGTACTCCACCCTGATGGTCCAGTCCTTCCAGGAGGCCGCGGGGGTGATGGGCTGGGAGCTCTCGCCGGCGTACGACGCCGCATCCTCGGCCACGAAAGGCGCCGGCTTCATCCGTCAGGCCGTGCAAGAGGGTTACAACGCTATCTATTACCCGTCCATGCAGGTCGACGCGCTCCGTGGGCCGGTGCAGGAGGCGCTCGCCGCGGGGCTGACCATCGCGTGCCCGGACTGTGCCCCGCAGCAGCTCGGTGACTCCTTCATCACGCCGACGACGGACAACGCCGAGATCGGCAGGCGGCTCGCGGCGCACGCGATCACCACGCTGCAGGGTAAGGGGACCATCCTCACCTACCCCGATCCCGAGTACAGCACCATCACCCAGCGGTTCGAGGCGTTCGACGAATACATCGCCCAGAACTGCCCGGCCTGCACGGTGAAGCCGACGCAGTTCACCGCGGCCAGCCTGGCCCAGCCCGGACCGCCTGTCTGGGCCTCGGCCCTCTCCACCAACCCACCGGGCACGGTGGATCTGGCCGTAGCGCCCTTCGCGGTCGCCTCACGGCTATTCGCCACCACGCAGCAGAGCCGCGGTCGAAGCGACATCAAGATCATGGACACCGGGAACTCCGATGTCCAGCAGCTCGACCTACTGGCAACGAAGAGCCTGCCCTACATCGGCTCGACGGCGGTCCCGGAGCAGTACGAGGCGTGGGCATCGGTCGACCTGATCGCCAGGGTCCGCGCAGGCCAGCCACTTTACGACGTCACGAAGCTGCCGTCGGTGCTCGCCACCCCGGACAACGCCGTGCAGTTCAAGTCCGGCTCGGCCGAGCCGGACATCGACTACAAGACCAGGTTCACCGAACTCTGGCGGTAGCTCGCAGTTTCCTAGATCTGTTGAGAAGAAAGGACCGACAGTTGAGCAAGTACGAGGCCGAGTTCCTCGCCCAGAAGGACGACCTGATGGATCTCCTCGCGGTGACGACGAACCCTCTCCACCGGAAGATCCTCAAGAACTACCGCCGTCACAGCCTGCTGGAGATCTCGGGGCGCAGCGACGACATCCTCTCGCCGGAGATGACCGTCGAGCACCCGGTGTACAAGATCTTCGAAGGCGGCAAGGCGATGGTCTTCGACGGGATGGAGGAGGTCCGCGGGTTCTACGACGCGCTCGCGTCGACCGACTCGCTCGTGATGTGGACGAGCAACGCGAAGCTCGCCGTCGCGGATTGGGGCTTCGCGGGTGAGGTGCAGTTCAACCAGTTCGTCAAGGGGTCCGTGCTTCGGGAGGGTGTCTTCGCCGGGATCGCAGACGCCGCTTCCACGGACGGCGCCGAGCGCAGCGCGGAGGAGTACGACGCCGACGCGATCTACCTCGTGCGCCGTCCGATCGCCTACGTGTGGCCGTACGCGCCGGACGGGCGGCTGCAGGGGGAGCAGGTCTACGAGGACTCCTCGTGGCGGTCCGTGGAGAAGGTCGACCCCGAGGACGTGATCACGCCCGAGCGTGCGCGGGAGCTGCTGGCCCCGCAGCTCGAGACACATTGGCCCTGATCCGGCCGTCTCTGCACACAAGAACGAAGAGCGGATGACGACAAACCCGCGCGCCTGGTAACCGGGGGAGTCAACCGGCATCGCTCTGGTCACCGGTCAACACCTGTGCGAAGCAAGGGATCTTCAGGATGACGAGTAAGTACGAGGAAGAGTTCCTCGCGCAGAAGGACGACCTCCACGCCCTGCTCGAGGTCACCACCAACCCGCTACACCGGAAGATCCTCAAGAACTATCGGCGCCACAGCCTGCTGGAGATCTCCGGGCGGCTGGACGAGTGCATCGCTCCAGACATGATCGTCGAGCACCCGGTCTACAAGTTCTTCGAGGGCGGCGAAGCGATGATCCTCGACGGCATGGAGGCCGTCCGCGGGTTCTACGACGCGCTCAAGTCCACGTCCTCGATGGTGCAGTGGACCGGGAAGTCGAAGATCGCCGTAGCGGACTGGGGCTTCGCAGGCGAGATCCAGTTCAACCAGTTCGTGCCCGGCTCGCTGCTGCGCGAGGGCGGCTTCGCCGACATGGCGGAGGCGGCGGCCGCCGCAGAGTCCGACGCCGCGCCGGCGGCGAGGACCGCCACGGAGGGCTCGGAGCAGTACGACCACGACGCCGTCTACCTGGTGCGGCGCAAGTTCGCCTACGTCTGGCCCTACGCCAGTGACGGGCGACTGGCCGGGGAGCAACTCTACGAGGACACGTCCGAGCGGACGATCATCAAGGTGGAGCCCGAGGACGTGATCACACTGGAGCGGGCCCGGGAGCTCCTCGAGCCGATGCTCGAAACCCACTGGCCGTGAGCCGGACGGCTCCGTTCTCCACCGAACGATGCAGGTGAGCCCAGCGGGAAAAGCGCGGACGCGAAGCCGTGATCCTCGACTGGTCTGGTCGCCGCCTCGTCACGGTGTCGGAACGCCGCGAGCTCCGGCTCGCGCCGCTGACCCACCACGTACCTGCTGATCGCCTGTCAGATCGTGACGGTGTAGCCGAGAGGAAGTCATGCACTTTGAGCTGAGCACAGACCAGGAGGATCTGCGGCGAGCGGCGCGCGAGCTCGCCCGCAGTTTCTCGGACGAATACTGGGCCGAGCGGGACGAGAAGTGTGAGTTCCCGTGGGAGTTCTACGAGGCGTTCGCGAAGGGGGGTTGGCTGGGCATCGCCATTCCCACCGAGTACGGGGGCGGTGGCCTCGGCATTCTCGAGGCCTCGCTCCTACTGGAAGAGGTCGCTGCCTCCGGTGCGGGGATGAACGGGTGCAGCACCATGCACCTGACGATCTTCGGCCTGAACACGATCGTCAAACACGGCAGCAGGGAACTCGCCGAGAGCATCCTGCCCGCTGCCGCCGACGGGTCCCTGCACGTCTGCTTCGGGGTGACCGAGCCTGACGCCGGCACCGACACCACGCGGATCTCCACCTTCGCCAAGCGGGTGCCCGGCGGGTACGTGCTCAACGGGCGCAAGGTGTGGATCACCAAGGCCGGGCAGTCGCAGAAGATGGTGCTCATCGCGCGGACCACCCGTCTCGACGAGGTGTCGAAGCCGACCGAGGGCATGTCACTGTTCTTGATCGACGTCGACCCTGAGCACGTCGCCCTGCGGCCGATCCCCAAGATGGGGCGCAATGCCGTGTCGTCGTACGAGGTATTCATCGACGACTACTTCGTCCCGGACAGTGCCCGCATCGGCGAGGAGGGTAGGGGGTTCACCTACCTGCTCGACGGGTTGAACCCGGAGCGCATCCTGCTCGCTCACGAGGCGTTGGGCATCGGGCGCGCCGCGCTCGAGCGGGCCGTGCGGTATGCGCAGGAGCGGGTCGTGTTCGGGCGGCCGATCGGCCAGAACCAGGGCGTGGCGTTCCCGTTGGCCGAGGCGGCGACCCGGCTCGACGCGGCCGAACTGATGGCGCGCAAGGCGGCGTGGCGCTACGACCGCGGGTTGTCCTGCGGGCGGGAGGCCAATATGGCGAAGTGGTTGTGCGCCGACGCCGGTTTCCGGGCGGCGGATCAGGCGATCCAGACGCACGGTGGGATGGGTTATGCCCGCGAGTACCACGTGGAGCGGTACTTCCGCGAGTCCCGCATCCTGCGGCTCGCCCCGGTCAGCCAGGAGATGGTGATGAACTACGTCTCCCAGCACGTCCTCGGGCTTCCCAAGTCGTACTAGGTCTCGGTCAGCGACAGCACAGCGGACAGCAAGGAATCATCGTGCAGGTAAGTCACTCCGATCCCCGCGGAAGTCTCACAGGTGTTCGCGTCGTCGACCTGTCGCGTGTGCTGGCGGGACCGCTGTGTTCGCAGATGCTCGCCGACCACGGCGCACAGGTGGTGAAGGTAGAGCCCCCGGCCGGGGATGACACCCGGGCATGGGGGCCTCCGTTCGTCGGAGAGAACATGAGCGCCTACTTCTCTGCGCTCAACCGGAACAAGGCGAATCTCTGTCTGGATCTCAGTGTCGCCGAGGGCCAGGCGGTCCTCGCCGACCTGCTCCGCGATGCTGATGTCCTCGTCGAGAACTTCAAGAGCGGGACGTTGGGCCGGTGGGGTTTCGCCGAGGAGACGCTGCGCGAGCGGTATCCCCGACTCGTGCACTGCAGGATCACGGGATTCGGTGTAGACGGCCCGATGGGAGCCATGCCCGGTTACGACGCCGTCGTCCAGGCCTACTCCGGACTGATGAGCATCAACGGTGAGGAGGAGGGCCCGCCACTGCGGATCGGGGTACCCGTCGTCGACATGGTCACCGGCGCCTACGCCGCGACGGGGATCCTGCTGGCGCTGCTCGATCGCGCACGCACGGGCCTGGGGCAGCTGGTGGACAGCACCTTGATCGACACCGCGGTCTCGCTGCTGCATCCGCACTCCAGCGCGCACCTCGCCGACGGGCGGATCCCAGCGCGCACCGGCTCGGCGCACCCCACGATCGCTCCGTACGACACCTTCCCGGCAGCGGACGGGCCGATCTTCATCGGAGTGGGCAATGACCAGCAGTTCCGCCGGTTCCTCGCCGTCCTCGGCGCCGATCACCTGGCCGAGGACCCCCGCTTCTCCACGAACGCGGACCGGCTGGCCAATCTCGGCGAGCTGCGTCCGCTGCTCGACGAGTGCGTCTGTCGATACGACCGGCACAGTCTCGCCAAGGAGCTCCTCGCGCAGGGCGTTCCGGCCTCGGCGGTGAACAATGTCGCCGAGGCGCTGAGTGATCCCCACGTGCTGCACCGGCGGATGGTCGCCGAGGAGAACGGGGAGCCGGTGGTCGGGATCCCCATCAAGCTGAGCCGCTCGCCCGGCAGTATTCGGGCGGCACCGCGCGACCGCGGCGCCGACACCCGCCGCGTCCTCGCCGGACTCGGCTACAGCACCGAGCGGGTCGATGCGCTCGTGAACGCCGGCGTCGCGCAGGTGCCACGCGCGGAGGTCGACCATCCGCTGTAGTCCCGCCGGGCGTTCCCGGGACAGTCCCTCGGCGGATCCACGAGAGGGACGCCGCCGCACCGAGAGAAGGATGAGGATCATGAACGTCGGAGCGATTGAGTTTCACTCCACGCACCCCCGCGACGCCCACGACGTGCTGCGCCGGGCCCGGGATCTGCTCCTCGACAGCCCGGGCCGCCGGGACGAGATCGCGGACGGCTTCGCGTGGCCGGATCTCGGTGCATCCTTCAACTGGGCCGTGGACTGGTTCGACCGGATCGCCCGCGCGAACGACGCGCCGGCCCTGCGGATCGTCGAGGAGGGAGGCGCGGACTCCACCTACAGCTTTGAGGAGCTGCGGCACCGGTCTGACCAGGTTGCCCGCCGGCTGGAGCAGCTCGGCGTCGGGCGCGGAGATCCGGTGATTCTGATGCTGGGCAACCAGGTCGAGCTGTGGGAGTCGATGCTGGCGGTGATGAAGATCGGCGCCGTCCTGGTGCCCACGACGACCGCGCTGGGCCCGTCGGACCTCGCTGATCGGGTCCGGCGAAGTGGTGCCCGTGCCGTCGTCGCAAACGCCGCGGACACGCCGAAGTTCGACGGGATCGGAGGGGACCACCTTCGGCTCGTGGTCGGGCAGGCATCCGGATGGACGGAGTACCAGACGTGCCGGGCGATCGAGTCGCCCGCCCCGTTCGCGTCCACCACGGTGCCGGAAGACCGCATGCTGATGTACTTCACCTCTGGGACGACGAGTAAGCCCAAGCTCGTCGAGCACACTCAGGCCTCCTACGGCCTGGGGCACCTGACCACCATGTACTTCCTCGGTCTACGACCGGGCGACGTCCACCTCAACATCAGCTCGCCGGGGTGGGCAAAGCACTCCTGGAGCTGCTTCTTCGCGCCATGGCTCGCCGAGGCAACAGTCTTTGTTTACAACTACTCGCGCTTCGACGCCGCCGCGCTGCTCGCCGAGATCCGACGCTGCGGGGTCACCAGCCTGTGCGCGCCGCCCACGGTGTGGCGGATGCTGATTCAGGCCGACATCTCCGGCGGCAGCGGGCAGCTCCGGGAGCTCCTCAGCGCGGGTGAGCCACTGAATGCCGAGGTCATCGCTCATATTCGCATGCACTGGGGGCTCACGATCCGGGACGGCTTCGGCCAGACGGAAACCACCGCGCTGGTGGGGAACCCGCCCGGCGCCCCGCTCAAGGTCGGGTCGATGGGCAAGCCCCTGCCGGGCGTGCCCGTGACCGTCGTGGACCCGGTCACCGGCTCGCCCGTGGACGAGGGTGAGATCTGCCTCGACCTGACGCAGCGGCCGGTCAACCTCATGGTCGGCTACGTCGACGACCCTGAGAACACCGCGGAGGTCATGGCAGCGGGGCTCTACCACACCGGTGACGTTGCATCCCGGGACGCCGACGGCTATCTCACCTACATCGGCCGCACGGACGACGTCTTCAAGGCCTCCGATTACAAGGTCTCGCCGTTCGAGCTCGAGAGCGTCCTGCTGGAGCATCCGGCAATCGCCGAGGCCGCCGTCGTGCCGGCGCCGGACCCGACCAGACTGGCAGTCCCCAAGGCGTACGTGACCCTCGCGGCCGGCTGGTCCCCGGACGACGACACCGCCTTCGAGATCCTGCGCTTCGCTCGCCAGCGGTTGGCGCCCTATCAGCGTGTTCGTCGGATCGAGTTCGCTGCGCTTCCGAAGACCATCTCCGGAAAGATCCGGCGCGCCGAGCTGCGTGAGCGGGAGAGCTCGGGGAAACGCCCGCAGCGGGAGTGGAGGGACGACCAGTTCCCTGCCCTGAAGGGGCCCGCGGGCGACCGGGGTCGCTGACCGCTGCACCCACACCAGGCGGGGTCGGCACCGACCGATCCCATTGAGAGATCGACGGGAGAGTTCGCCATGTCCGAGAACGGGGCTGAACTGCGGTTCGACGGCCGGGTCGCAGTCGTGACCGGTGCGGGAAGCGGGCTCGGTCGCGCCCACGCGGAGCTGCTCGCGTCGCGGGGTGCCCGCGTCGTCGTCAGCGAGCTGCCGGCGTCCGAGCAGCGCGCCCTCGAGGTGTGTGCAGGCATCGCTGCACAAGGCGGCCAGGCCGTGCCGGTTCTCGGGCGGGTCGGGGATGCCGCCCACGCCGAGGAGCTGGTCGTCGCGGCCCTCGATCATTTCGGCCGGATCGACATCGTCGTCAACAACGCCGGGACCCCCGGAACGGTCGGGATGACCGCGGAGTACGCGCCGACGGAGACCCTCGAGGCACAGTACGACGTGCACCTGCGCGGGCCCATGCAGATCAACCGTGCGGCCTGGCCGCACTTCGTGGACCAACGCTACGGGCGGATCCTGCTGACCTCGTCTCCCAACGGCACCGGCTGGATGCCCGGAGCGGCCGGCTACGAGATCGACTACGCCACGGCAAAGGGTGCGATATTCGCGCTCGCCCGGCAGACGGCGGGCGCGGGGATCGCCCATGGCATCAAGGTCAACGCGCTCATGCCGTGGGCCTACACGACCATGGTGCGCACCAACTACGGCACCTCCGAGATGGGGCGCTGGATGGAGGCCAACCTCCGCGCGGACCTTGCCGTCGCCGGTGTGCTGCCGCTGCTGCACGAGGACTGCCCGACGACCGGCGAGACCATCTCCTCAGCGGGTGGCCGCGTCGCCCGGGTCTTCTTCGCGGCGACCCGCGGCTACTTCGGTCCGAAGCTCACGCCCGAGACCGTCATGGCGAATTGGTCGCAGGTCATGGGCACGGTCGGGGAGACCGGCGAACTACAGGACGCCTTCGAACAGACCTTCGTCCGCGAGCGCGAGGTGCTCTACCGGACGCTGAACGAGGGCGCGGTCCCGGATCTCCCGTGGATCGTGCACCAGGTGCTGAAGCCGTCCTCGGCCGAAGACACATCTGCCCGGATCCCGTGACCCGCCCGCCGGGCGGGCGGGCGCAGGAGAGGCTGAGAGGTGGGGGAGCATGCGGACGACGACGGTCGACATCGACGTCGATAGAATGGGCCGTACGACGGTGGTGTCGCACCCGCCGGATGGTCGGCCGGTAGGCGGGGAGGACGAGAACGTGACGGAGCCGGCGCTCAAGGCGCACCGCACGGTCTCTAGGGTCACCTCGATCCTGGAACACGTGGCACAACAGCCGCGTGTCCCGCTGAGCAGGCTGACGACGATCCTCGACGCCCCGAAGTCCTCGGTCTTCGCTCTGGTGAAGGGCCTGGTCTCGGAGGGTTACCTCGTCGAGGACGAGCTCGGCTACTCGCTCGGGCCGGCCGTGGCGAACCTCCTCAGGTCCGAAGGGCCGACCCTGGCAGACATTGCCCAGGCCACGCTCGTGGAGCTGCGCGACCTGTTCGACGAGACCGTGATGCTGGCGACGCGAGTCGGGGACTCGTTGATCTACATCGCCTCCGCGGAGTCGCGTCAGCCGATCCGCTACTCCGCCCCTCTCCGTGTGCGCAGGCCTCTCTACCCGACGAGCACCGGCAAGGTCTTCCTCGCCTGGTCCACGCGCCGCCGTCGCCGCACCTACCTGCGTTCGTTGATCGACGACGAGCGCACACTGCTAGACGCCGAGGCGGAGTTGGAGCAGGTCCGACGCGAAGGAGTCTCCTACAACCGGGGAGAGACCTTGCCGGACGTCTCCGCCGTTGCACGGCCGATCCTCGTCCGCGACGAGGTCGTCGGTGTCATCGCTGTGGCCGGCCCGACCGTCCGAATGCCGCCAACGCTGGACCATGCGCCGGAAGCTCTGGCACAAGCAACGGGTCGGTTGGCGGAACGACTGTCGTGACTCACTCACTGACGCTCACGGAGAGCGACGGCAGAGGCTCGGCCTAGACCTCCCCCCACGGTGTGACGAAGTCGCATCTCCTGAACCGACGAGGGGCTGACCTCACCGGTGGCGAGAGCAGCGGTCGGTCTGGTTTGTGCCCGAACAACGGGAGAGTGAGCTCGCGAGCGAGTCACCCCAGGACGTCGCCAGCCCGCCAGCTAGTGCGAACGTGACTTCGATTCAGCACGAGCGCGAGCTGATTTGGCCCCTCAACAAAGGTCATACCCGAACACACCCGCCGACGGTTATGAGGGGCTCACCCTCACCACCGGCCTGACCCGCTCAGCCGCAGATCTCAAGAAGACCGTCTCACGGCATGACGGCCGCGGGCGGCATCGATCGTACGAGGAGCTCCTATGACCCCCTGGTGGCACCCGCGTGACCCGTCTGTCGGTATAGAGCTCGGCGAGGAGCTCAGGAAGGCCCACACAAGCGAGCTCAACGAGGTAGAGATGCGCGGCACGTCCCTGCAGGCCCGCCGACTCGGCGGCGTCCTCACCTTCCGGAATGCCTGACATGGATTTCGGAGTCACATCGCTCGATGGTCTGCCGCTGCCTCCGCGGGTCACGATCTGCGAGGTCGGGCCGCGGGATGGGCTGCAGAACGAGTCCACCGTGTTGCCGGTCGAGGTGAAGGCGGAGTTCGTGGAGCGCCTGGTCGATGCCGGGCACACCGTGGTCGAGACGACGAGCTTCGTGCATCCGAGGTGGGTACCTCAGCTGGCCGATGCCGAGAACCTCCTGCGTGCGCTCACCCCAGTGCCCGGAGTGCGCTACCCGGTGCTGGTGCCCAACCCGCGTGGTCTGGACCGTGCCCTCGACCTCGGTGTCCAGGACGTCGCGGTGTTCGGCAGCGTGACCGAGACCTTCGCCCGCCGCAACCTCAACCGCACCGTTGACCAGTCGTTGAAGATGTTCGCCCCGGTGGTGGCCCGGGCCCGCGAGGCGGGGCTGCGAGTCCGCGGCTACCTGTCGATGTGCTTCGGCGACCCCTGGGAAGGCGAGGTCTCGCCACGCCAGGTGCTCGACGCCGCGACCCGGATGATGGCCTTGGGCTGCACCGAGCTCAGCCTCGGTGACACCATCGGCGTCGCGACGCCCGGCCGAGTCATTGCCGTTCTCGACGCCCTGATCGCCTCTGGCATCGGCGTCGACTCGATCGCCGTGCACTTCCACGACACCTACGGCCAGGCGCTGGCCAACGCCCTGACTGCTTTGCGCCGCGGCGTGACCACCTTCGACGCCTCCGCAGGAGGCCTGGGGGGATGCCCGTACGCCGGCAGCGCGACCGGCAACCTCGCCACCGAGGACCTGCTGTGGCAGCTGCACGGGCTGGGCATCGACACCGGCATCGACTTGCAGAAGATGGTCGACACCAGCACGTGGTTGGCCAAAGAGCTCGGCCGCCCGAGCCCGTCGCGCACCGTCACGGCCCTCGCCGGCTGACACCCCACCGTCTATCTCGCCCCAGGAGGAACGCATGGACAAGGTGCTCACTGCGGAGCAGGCACTGGCCGGTATCGGCGATGGCGCGACACTGGCGGTCGGTGGGTTCGGGCTCTGCGGCATCCCATCCACCCTCATCGCCGCCCTGCACCGGGCCGGGGTGAGCGACCTGCGAGTCGTGTCGAACAACTGCGGCGTGGACGACTGGGGGTTGGGGATCCTGCTCGCCGACCGCCGGATCAGCCGGGTCACCGGCTCCTATGTCGGGGAGAACAAGGAGTTCGCCCGCCAGTACCTGTCCGGCGAGCTTGAGGTCGAACTCTGTCCGCAGGGAACCCTCGCCGAACGGCTGCGCGCTGGCGGCTGCGGCATCCCCGCCTTCTTCACCCCCGCCGGGGTCGGCACCCAGATCGCCGACGGCGGGCTGCCCTGGCGCTACCACCTCGACGGCACCGTCGCCGTCGCCTCCCCGGCCAAGGAGGTCCGCGAGTTCGGCGGCGTCGCGCACGTGCTCGAGGAAGCCATCGTCACCGACTACGCCCTCGTCGCCGCCGCCCGCGGCGACCGGCACGGCAACCTCGTGTTCGACAAGACCGCGCAGAACTTCAACCCGCTGTGCGCCATGGCCGGCCGGGTCACCATCGCCGAAGTCCAGGAGCTGGTCGAACCCGGCGAGTTCGACCCCGCCCAGATCCACCTTCCAGGAATCTTCGTCCAACACGTCGTGCACGGCCCGGACGTCGAGAAGCGCATCGAGAAGACCACCGTCACCGACACTGCCCCGAAGGCGACCCGATGAGCCTGACCCGCACCCAGATGGCCGCCCGTGCCGCAGCCGAGCTGCGCGACGGCCAGTACGTCAACCTCGGCATCGGCCTGCCCACCCTCATCCCAGGCTTCCTGCCCGAGGGTGTGCACGTGGTGCTGCACAGCGAGAACGGCCTGCTCGGCACCGGCCCCTACCCCACCCCCGACGCCGTCGACCCCGACCTGATCAACGCCGGCAAGGAGACCGTCACCATCCGCCCCGGCGCCTCCTACTTCGACTCGGCTCTGTCCTTCGGGATCATCCGCGGCGGCCACCTCGACGTCGCCCTCCTCGGCGCCATGCAGGTCTCTGAGCACGGCGACCTGTCGAACTGGGCCGTCCCGGGGAAGATGGTCAAGGGCATGGGCGGGGCCATGGACCTCGTCCACGGCGCCCGCCGCGTGATCGTGCTGATGGAGCACACCGTCAAGGACGGGTCACCGAAGATCCTTCGCGAGAACACCCTGCCCTACACCGGGCTGCGCGTGGTGAACCGGATCATCACCGACCTCGCCGTCCTCGACGTCACCGACGACGGGCTCGTCCTGGTCGAGACCGCGCCGGGCGTCACCGTCGGCGAGGTCCGCGCCGCCACCGACGCACCCCTGCAGATTGGGGTAGCGGCGTGAGCGAGCTCGTCCACCGCGACACCACCGACGGCGTCGCGACGATCACCCTCGACTCCCCCGCCAACCGCAACGCGCTGTCGGCGCAGCTACGCCGCGAGCTGATCGACCACCTCGACACCGCGCTCGCCGACGACGCCGTGCGGATGATCGTGCTGACCCACACCGGCACCGTCTTCTGCGCCGGTATGGACCTCAAGGAATCAAAGGGGCAGAGCGCCGGGCAGCAGGGGGTCACCGAGGTTCCGCGCATCCTCGAGACGATCTGGACCTCGCCCAAGCCCATCCTCGCGCGGCTCACCGGCCCGGCCCGCGCCGGCGGCCTCGGCCTCGTCGCCGCCTGCGACTTCGCCGTCGCCGCCAACACCGCCACCTTCGCCTTCACCGAGGTGTGGCTGGGGCTGGTGCCCGCCGTCATCTCAGTGACGGTGCTACCCCGGCTGCTGCCGCGTGCCGCGCACGAGCTCTTCCTCACCGGCGAAACCTTCGACGCCGCCCGCGCTGCCACCATCGGCCTGATCAACCGCGCCGTCCCCACCGACGAGGTCGACGCCGAGATCAGCCGCTACCTCGACATGCTCCGGCGCGGCGCACCCGGCGCCCTCGCCGGGGTCAAGGACCTGCTGCGCCGCGAACGCCCGAGTTCAATGTCCGACGACTTCGCACAGATGAACGCCCTGTCCGCCGACTTCTTCGCAAGCACCGAAGGCCAGGAAGGCATACGCGCCTTCGCCGAAAAGCGTTGTCCCACCTGGGTGTATCGAGACGACTCCCTCTTTTCTGCGCTGACGACACCCAAGTCGACCTAATAGATCCGGAGGAAGTATATGCACATGGCTGACCTGTACCACACTGGTCTTGTCGTGAAGGATCTCCGTTCGTCCATCGAGACTTATGGGGCATTGATGGGGACAGAGTTCACGCCGCCCCAACTCCGTTGTTTGGATTTGCGTGACGACGCCGCGGAGTACCACGTCGATCTCACAATCGCCTACTCGCGGCAGGGCCCGCATCGAGTCGAGTTGATCGAGGCGGTTCCGGGCACACTGTGGGACGTCCGCGAGGGTGCTCCGACAGCACACCACCTGGGCATCTGGTGCGACGACGTTCCCGGCGAGTCGGCGAAGCTCAGCGCCGCGGGCAATCCACTCCTCGCGACCCTGGCGGCGGATCCCGAGCGCGCGACATACCTCGCATACCACAGGCTGCCCGACGGCTCCCTCATCGAGCTGGTCGATGCATCGGCTCGGGACAGGCTCGAGGCGTGGTTCGCGGGCGCAGAGTACGCGGGCCCAGCCGGCCGGCACGCGCGGCCTTCAGAGTAGTACCTGCCTCGTACTGATGGCCGGAGCGCGAAAGGGAGCGGAAGGCGCTCGGCCGGCAGGTCTGCAGGCAGCGGCGCCAACGCTCAGCACGCGTAAGACAGAGCGGGGGAGTGACGACCGTCTTGTCGCGACCAAGCATGTCAAACAGAGGGGAGCAGGAAGCATGATCACGCAAATTCGCCAGATCATTACTGGCCACGACGAGAATGGGAAGTCGATACTCGTCTCAGACCATGTGATGGAGCCGGTGCAAGTCGCTGCGATCTACGGCTCCGAGTTCTACATGGTGTGGGGAACTGAAGGCCCTGAGGCACGCGTGGGGATGTCGGCTGAAGGGCCGACAACGACCCCGTTCTTTCCCCGTCTCGGGGGCACGCGGTTCGTGTTGCTGCGCTACGCACCGGACTCCTCGGTACCGGAGAACATCGGTGATCCCGATGAGGTCGCAGCGGAGGTGGCCGAGAAGCTCGATGGGATGTTCGAGCCCTTTGAAGCCGGCAATCCCAAGATGCACACCACCGACTCGATCGACTACGCGTTCTGCGTCGAGGGTGAGATGTGGATGGAGCTCGATGACGGCCAGGAGGTGCACCTGACCCCGGGAACCTGTCTCGTCCAGCGTGGCACGCGGCACGCTTGGCACAACCGAAGCGACAAACCGTCGCTGATGCTCTACGTGCTCGTTGGAGCCTCGCGCTCATGAACGCCGACTCCAGCCTGTCGACACGGGTTGCGGCTACTGCCCAGGAGCCTGTGCTCGCTGCTCCACCCTCAAAGGAGAGCGCTGTGCGAGTCGCGCGCAAAGGGGGAGAGCCGCATGGCTCAGCTTGACAAAGTCGTTCTTGTCACGGGCGCGGCATCCGGAATAGGGGAGGCCGCTACGCGCCTCTTCATCGAGCGTGGCGCGTGCGTCGTCGCAACGGACAGGGACGCGAGGAAGCTCGAGATGGTCGCCGACTCGCTGCCGTCCGGACAGCTGTTGACGCTCGTCGGTGACGTGACGTCGTCGGAGCACGGGCGACTCACTGTGCAACGCGCCGTTGAGGCATTCGGCCGACTGGATGTGGTCTGTAACGTGGCAGGGATCGGTGCGCGGTTCTCTCTCCGCGAGCTGCCCGAGGACACCTTTGACCGCGTCCTTGCAGTGAATGTCAAAGGGCCGTGGCTCTACACGAAGTACGCCTCCGAGCAGATGCTTGCGCAGGGCACGGGCGGGTCGATCATCACGGTGAGCTCGATCGCCGCGGGGTTCGGCCTGCCGATGCAGACGGCCTACGGGCCGTCCAAGGCGGCAGCCCTTCAACTGATGCGCTCCGCCGCAATGGAACTAGCGCCATTCGGAATACGATGCAACTCGGTACTGCCGGGCATCGTGGCCACCCCCATCCTCGTTGACGCTCCGAGTGAGGATCCCGACGAGTTGAAGCGTCAACTGGCACCATTTCGACAGGGAGCCCAGAATGTTCCCCTGGGGCGCGTCGGCGAGCCAGGCGACATCGCCAGTACGTTAGCGTTCCTCGCCTCGGACGAGAGCTCCTACATCACCGGGACCCAGATCGTGGTGGACGGTGGGTGGACCGCAGGTTCCGCCACACGCGGAGTGCTCGCCCCATCCCCTGACTCAACCCCCGACCAGAAACGGCGGTAGAAACGTGCGCGCTCTGCAATTGACAGCTCCAGGCGTTCTCGAGGTCCGAGACGTCCCGGTTCCCGAGATCGGTCATGACGAGGTCCTGGTCAAGGTTGCGGGCGCGGGGCTGTGCCACTCCGATGTCCGTGTCCGGTATCGCGAGTCCCCGGCGTTCTCGTTTCCATTGACACTGGGCCACGAAACGGCCGGCTTCGTCGCTGCCCGGGGGAAGTCTGTCGTCGGATTCGCCGAAGGCGACCTGAGCTTGGCCCCCAGCGCCGGACACTGACGGTGTGGGGTCAGTGATCTGGGTGTGGTGGGGTGTGGGCTGCTTCGAAGTCGACCGGGGAGAGCATTCC
>NZ_JNYD01000029.1 GCF_000717175.1 Pseudonocardia autotrophica
CGTGTACGAGATCAACAGTTGAGGTGCCGGGAAGGCCCCAGGCGTCAGTCTCAGAGACGGGTTCGCACGCACCAAGCACGAACGAGCACAGCCGACCCCCACCCCGATTCTCATCCCTCGAGGCGGCCCGGGATAGGGCCATGACATCTCAGAGGGCGGAGAGGCGCTGCCACTCGTCCCAGGACAGGGTCCAGTCCCAGACGTCCCCGTCCCGGGCCGAGAGCTGCACCGGGGTGCCGGTGACCTCGACCGGGTCGCCGTAGAGCGCCGTGTCGTAGTAGGCCTTGGCGTTCTCCAGCGACAGGTTGACGCACCCGTGGGTGACGTTCGACGAGCCCTGCGCGTTCGCCGAGGCCGGGTTGGCGTGGATGAACTCGCCGTTGTTGCTCATCCGGACGGCCCACTTCTCCACGACGTCGTAGCCGTACTGCTGGCTGATCATCCGCTTGTCGGTGAACTTCTCGGTGACCACGTGGACGCCGGAGCGGGTGTTGCGGTCCGGGTCGGCGGCCAGGCCGTAGCTCGCGGGGTAGTTCGCGACCTGCTTGCCGTCCCGGATCACGACCATGCGGAACGACTGCGCGTCCGCCTTCACGACCTGGGCGCGGCCGATCGAGAAGTCACTGGTCACGTCCGCGGCGCCGAACTGCCCGCCGCCGTAGTCGACGCCGTAGAGCTTGGCGGCCACCGAGACCTTGGTGTTGGCCGGCCAGTACTCCTTCGGCCGCCAGTGCACCCGGGAGCCGCCGGCCTCGTCCGGCAGCCAGCCCCAGGCGCCCTCGACCGGCACCGACGTCTGCACGCTCAGCGCCCGTTCGACGGCCGCGCGGTCCTCGACGTGGCCGTTGAACTGGATCTCGATCGGAGCGGCGATGCCGACGGTCCGGCCGTCGCCGATGTTGATCACGCCGCGGACCTGCTTCGTGGGGACGACGGTGTGGAAGCCGCCCGCCAGCGGCACGCCGACCCCGTCCGCCCCCTTCGCGGTGCCGGACCAGGCGTACTCGGTGTCGTAGCCCAGGGGCTCACTGCTGGTCCAGACGGTGTGGTCGGCGTTGAGTGCGCCGGCCACCGGCTTCCCCTGCGGGTTGGTCAGCGCGACCTGCTCGAGCGTGCCGTCCGTCACGCTCACCGAGACGGGTGACGTGGGGTTGATCCCGGTGGCCTGCGCGGCCGGCTGGTAGGCCAGCGTCGCCGCGCGCGCGAGCAGCGCCGGTGGCGTGTCACCGCCGCGCCCGGCGGCCGTCGCCGCCGTGACCACACCGACGGTCCCGACCGCGATCACGGCCAGGACCAGCAGGATCCGCCTCATCGTCCTCCCCCGTACGAGTTCTCCACCCCGTACCAGGACGCGACGGGGCGGCGGACGTTGCTCGTGAGCAGTGTCCGGTCGACGAGGTTACGCGTCACCACCGACAGCGACGACCGCCGACGCGGGCGGGGTTGCACGCCGTCCCGCCCGGTGAAACGTCACGGTCGGTCACAGGGCGCAGCCCACGAGGACCGGCTCCGGGTGCAGCGCGATCCCGAACCTGTCGAGCACCCCGGTCCGCACCTCGCGGGCGAGCGCCAGCAGGTCCCCGGTGCTGCCCGCGCCGCGGTTGGTCAGGGCGAGGACGTGCCGCGTTGACAGCCCGACGCGGCCGCCCGGCCCCTCGTGGCCGGGGGCGAAGCCGGCCTGCTGGATCAGCCACGCGGCGGGCAGCTTCGTGCGGCCCTCCCCCGCCGGCCAGCGCGGCATCGCCGGGTCCGGCACCGCGGCGTCGTCGACGATCGGGTTGGTGAAGAAGGAGCCGGCGCTCCAGGTGTCGTGGTCCGCGGCGTCGAGCACCATGCCCTTGCCGCGCCGCAGCTCCAGGACGGCCTCGCGCGCCACCTCGGCGGGCACGGTGGAGCCGGGGTCCACCCCGAGCGTGCGGGCGAGCTCGGCGTAGGCGATCGGCATGCTGGCCCCGCCGCCGGGCAGCGCGAACCGCACCCGCAGCACGACTGCGGCGTCGGTGTTCTTGAGGACGCTGGTGCGGTAGCCGAGGCCCAGCTCGGCCGCCGGGACGTGGGTCCGGACCGCACCCGTCCGCCGGTCGTAGAGGTCGACGTCGACGAGCAGCGCGGAGACCTCCACGCCGTACGCCCCGACGTTCTGCACCGGGGTGGCGCCGGTCAGGCCCGGGATGCCGGACAGGCACTCCAGTCCGCCCAGGCCCTCGGCGACGGTCGCGGCCACGACCGCGTCCCAGTCCTCCCCCGCCTCCGCCGTGAGCAGCACCGACCCGTCCGGGCGCCGCTCGAGCGCGGTCCCGCCGCCCGTCATCCGCACGACGGTGCCCGTGAACCCCTCGTCCGCCACCACGACGTTGGACCCGCCGCCGAGCAGCAGCAACGGCTCGCCGGACTCGTCGGTCGCGCGGACGGCGTCGACCGCGGTCCCGGCGTCCGGCGCCTCGATCAGCCGCGCGGCGGGACCGCCGAGGCGCAGGGTCGTCAGCGGCGCGAGCGGCGCGCCGACGTGGACCGGGCCGGTCTGCTCGTCCTGCGCGGGGGAGGTCTGCACAGGGCGCCACGGTAGCGGGCGGGGTAGCCTCCGGCCGTGTCCCGCCCGACGGAGTTCCGTGCCACGAGCCCCCACCCGGTCGACCGGGTGTACGCCACCATGGTCGACCGCGAGATCCTCAGCGACCGGCTCGCCACGATGGGCGGCCCGGGTGCGGCGATCCTCGAGTACACCGGCGACGAGAACGGGTGCAAGTACCGGATCCGGCACGGCATCGACGAGAAGGACCTGCCCGGCGTGGTGAAGTCCTTCGTCGGGTCGCGCGGCATCACCATCGAGCGGGACGAGAGCTGGACCCGCTCCGGCGACGGCTACGACGGCACCGTCGGGGTCGAGCTGCCCGGCATGCCGGCGGGCGCGCAGGGCACCATGCGGCTCACCCCGAAGGGCGAGGGCTCCGAGCTGGTCGTGAAGGTCGACGTCACGGTCAAGGTCCCGATCATCGGCGGGAAGATCGAGGAGTCGGTCGCCCAGCAGATCCACCACCTGCTGGAGATGGAGACGGAGTACACGCTCTCCCGGATCTGACCGCCGGGTGCCAGGTCGATGCGACCCGGCCGACAGGCCCGCCGCGCACGCTGCCGTCATGGCTACCGTCGACGGCCGTCGTGCTCATGGTGCACGGTGAGGCGGATCCGTGATGCCGGTGCAGGACACGCACGGGATCGCCGCCCGGCTGCCGGACGCCACCGTCCCCGGTGACCTGCACGACGTCTCAACGAGCACGACCGCGACCTCGTGCACGACGTGGTCGCCCGGTTCGTCGAGGCCGCCGCGGTGCGCGGGCGGGTCGACCTGGTGGGGCGCCGCTAACTCCGTTGCGCGGCGGGTGCGCGGCGGGTGAGCCTGCCGACATGGTGCTGCGGGAACGGACGCACGGCGGGGAGACCGACGCCGACCTGTACGCCCGCGGCACGGCGACCCTGCTCGCGGCGTGGGAGGAGTACGCCCGCGGGGCCCGGGACGCCGCGGTGCAGCGCCTCCCGGGCGTCGCCGCGGCGGTCTTCCCGCACGGGCCCGAGCGCGGGGTCTACAACAACGCGGTGCTGGTCGGCGGCCTCCTCCGGCCGGAGCGCGCGGCGGCGCTCGACGCCATGGAGGAGGCCTACGCGGCCGCCGGGATCACCCGGTTCGCGGCCTGGGTGCACGAGGACGACGTCGCGATGCGCGCCGACCTCGAGCACCGCGGCTACACGCTCGACGAGACCACCCGGGCAATGGGCCTGACCCTCGACGAGCTCCGGGTCCCACGTCCGGCGCTGGACGTGGCCGCGCCGGACTGGGCGGAGTACCTGCGCGTGATCGAGGTGCCGGTGGACCTGCTGGCCGATGCCGACCACGCCGCGTTCCACGTCGTCGTCGCCCGGCTCGGGACCGAGTCGGTCGCGGCCGCGATGGCGTACGACCACCGCGACGACTGCGGGATCTACAACGTCGGGACGCTGTCGCACGCCCGCCGCCGCGGCCTGGGCACCGCGGTCACGGCCCTGCTCCTGCACGAGGCGCGCGACCGCGGCCGCCGCACCGCCAGCCTGCAGGCCACGCCGATGGCCGAGCGCCTGTACGCGACGCTCGGGTTCCGGGACCTCGGCCGGATCCTCGAGTACGTCCCGGAGCGGTAGACGCTCGGGCCGGCTCCCGGACGCCGACCGCGAGGCGCCGCTTCTCGCGGACGGCCACGGCCTCACCGCGCCGACGGCACGGGTGCGGGCGCGGTGGGTGTCGGCACGAGGGCGATCCTGCGTCGGGGCTCGTCGTGGCGCACCCCACGTGGGACGTGTCGTTCGCGATGGCACCCTTGTCGTCGTGCAACCGGAAGCCGACCGCCGCTACGTCATCACCTTCAGCTGCCCCGACCGCACGGGCATCGTCGCGCGGATCGCCGGCTTCCTCGCCGAGACGGGCGCCTGGATCGTCGAGGCCGCCTACCACGCCGACGCGGAGGAGGGCTGGTTCTTCACGCGCCAGGCCGTCCGGGCGGCGTCCGTGCCGTTCGACGTCGACGAGCTGCGTGCCCGGTTCGCGGCGATCGCCGAGGAGTTCGGGCCCGAGGCCACGTGGCGGGTCACGGACAGCGGCGTGCCCAAGCACGCCGTCCTGCTCGTCACGCGCGAGGCGCACTGCCTGCACGACCTGCTCGGCCGCGTCGCCGCCCACGAGCTGCCGGTGACGCTCGACGCCGTGATCGGCAACCACGAGGACCTCGCGCCGCTGGTCAAGGCGCACGGCATCCCGTTCCACCACGTGCCCTTTCCCGGGCCGCGCGACCCGAAGCGCGAGCAGGGCAAGGTGGAGTCGTTCGAGAAGGTCCGCCAGATCGTCGACGCCCACGAGCCCGACGCCATCGTGCTCGCCCGGTTCATGCAGATCCTGCCCGCGCACCTGTGCGAGGAATGGGCGGGCCGCGCGATCAACATCCACCACAGCTTCCTGCCGTCCTTCGCCGGCGCGCGCCCGTACCACCAGGCGCACGCGCGGGGCGTGAAGCTGATCGGCGCCACCTGCCACTACGCCACGGCCGACCTCGACGCCGGCCCGATCATCGAGCAGGACGTGATCCGGGTCGACCACGGCGACACCGTCTCCGACATGGTCCGCCGGGGTCGGGACGCCGAGCGCCTGGTTCTCGCCCGGGGCTTCCGCTGGCACCTCGAGGACCGCGTCCTGGTGCACGGCAACAAGACCGTCGTCTTCCGGTAGCTGCGGAACGGCGCTCTCGCTCACGCCATGTGAGCGAGAGCGCCGTTCGTTCCTGTCCGGGTCAGGCGGGCTTGATGTTGACGTTGCCGCGGAACAGGTTGGCCGGGTCGTAGCGGCCCTTGATCTCGGCGAGGCGGTCGTACTTCGCGGCGCCGTAGGTGGCACGGACGCGGTCGTCGTCGTCGCTGTCGAAGTAGTTCACGTAGGCCCCTGCCGTTCCGGCGAGGGGGCGGAGGAGATCGGCGGTGTCGCGCACCCACTGCCGCTCGGCCGCCAGCGTCTCCGCATCGGTACTGGCCGCGACGACATCGACGACGAACTGCACGCTCCGACGTCCGCCGTAGGCCGTGGCGTCGTCCGCCACACGGGCGTACTCGCCGATCAGTGGGAAGGCGAAGGAGAAGCTCATCGGCGAGGTCTTGGCGCGCGCCCGGGAGAAGAGCACCTCGAGCGCGTCGTCACCCAGTTCGTCGAGATAGAGGGACTTCTCGTAGTAGAGCCCTCCCCAGGGAGCCGAGTCGTCGATCGCCTGCTGGGCGCCCGTGTACGGCATCGGCGTCACGAGCTCGAACAACGGCGGGAAGTCCCGGTGCAGGGGCTCGAGGATCCGTGCCTGCTCCTCCGCGGAGCCGAAGCTCACCAGGATCAGCGCGCTGCCGAGCGCGAAGTGGTGCTCCTCCGGTACGAACGGCGCGGGCGGTGCGTTCAGCCCGATCGCGAAGAGGCATCCGGCCTGGTCCGGGAGCTCGGACACGACGTCCCGGCAGGCCCGCACCGGTGCGATGCCGGCGTCGTGGTGCCAGAACAGCAGCGCGAACTGCACCTCCGGGCCCACCGGATGCAACCGGAACTCGAACGAGGTGACCACGCCGAAGTTCCCGCCACCGCCCCGCAGCGCCCAGAACAGGTCCGGGTGCTCGTCGGCGGAGGCGGTGACGATGCTGCCGTCGGCCAGCACCACCTCGGCGCGGAGCAGGTTGTCGATCGTCAGCCCGTACAGCCCGGTCAGATAGCCCATGCCGCCGCCGAGGGTCAGGCCGGCGATGCCCGTGTGACTGACGGTCCCGGCGGGCACGGCCAGGCCGTGTTCCTGTGTCGCGGCATCGAGCTCGGCGAGCGACACCCCGGGCTGAACGACCGCGCGGCGCCGCGCGGAGTCCACGGAGATCGACTTCATCGTCGACAGATCGATCATCAGGCCGTCGTCGCAGATCGCCCGGCCCGCGACGCCGTGCGCCCCGCCGCGGACGGCGAGCTCCAGGCCCTCCTCCCGAGCCAGCTCGACGGCGGCCGCGACGTCGGCCGCGGTGCGGCACTGCACGATCACTGCGGGCCGACGGTCGATCTCGCCGTTCCAGAGCGATCTGGCGTCGTCGTACCCGGCCTCGCCCGGTAGCAGGGCTGCGCCCGCGATCCGGGCTCGCAGGGCATCCACGTCGAACCTGGCCGTGCTGGTCATCTCACCCTCCTCGAAGCCGACGGTCGAGTGTGCGATGCCGGTCACCGCTCGGGCTGTACGTACTTCCTGCCCCGGGGACGGCGCCCCTCGGAGAAGGGCGCCGTCCGCGCGGGTCAGGCAGGCTTGATGTTCGCGTTGACGTGGAAGACGTTGCCCGGGTCGTACTTCGCCTTGATCTGCGCGAGCCGCTCGAACTTCCGCGCGCCGTAGGCCGAGCGGAGGGCGTCCTCCGGGGTCTCCGCCATGAGGTTCACGTAGGAGCCCGAGCCGACGGCGGCGGGACGCAGGGCGTCCCAGGTGTCGCGCACCCAGGCGCGCTCGATCGCCATGGTCTCGGGGTCCGGCGCGATCGCATCGATCGCGACGACGTACCGGAGGCTTCGGCTGCCGCCGAACGCCGTGTCGTCGTCGCCGACCTCGGCGTACCCACCGCCGAACGGGAAGATCAGCACCTCGGACAGCGGCGACGTCATGCCGGGCAGCCGCTCGGCCAGGGTGTCGACGACCTCGTCCGGCATCGCGTCGAGGTAGAGGCCCTTCGTGTACGCGCGGATCCCCCAGGGCTGGGCCTCGTCGAGCATCTGCTGCAGCCCGACGTACGGGATGGGCGTCAGCACCTCGAACAGCGGGTCGAGCGCCTCCCGCAGCGGTACGACCGCGGCCGCGTGTTCCTCCGCGCCGCCGAAGCCGACGACGATCACGCCGACGCCGCGCCGGAAGTGGTGCTCCTGCGGGACGATCGGCGTCGGCGGGGCCGCGATGCACGCGACCGCCGGGCTGATCCCCTCCGGCACCCCGTCGAACCAGTCCCGTGCCGCGCGCAGGGCGTGCGCCGCCCGCTCCTGCTCCACGAACAGCAGGCCCAGGTGGACCATCGGCCCGACCGGGTGCAGCCGGAACTCGAACTCGGTCACCACGCCGAAGTTGCCGCCGCCCCCGCGGATCGCCCAGAACAGGTCCGGGTGCTCGGTCGCGCTCGCCCGCACGCACTGTCCGTCGGCCAGGACGATCTCGGCCGACTCGAGGTTGTCGATCGAGAGGCCGTGCAGCCGGGACAGCCACCCGAATCCGCCGCCGAGCGTGAGCCCGCCGACGCCGGTGTGGCTCACCGTCCCGGCGGGCGTCGCGAGGCCGTGGGCCTGGGTGGCGGCGTCGAGCTGCGCCAGCTTCGCGCCCCCGCCGCAGCGGGCCCGCCGGGCCTGCGGATCGACGACCACGGAGTCGAGCGGGCTGAGGTCGATCATCAGCCCGCGCTCGGGCACGGCCGCGCCCCAGTACCCGTGCCCGCCCCCGCGCACGGCCACCTCGAGGCCCTCCTCGCGGGCGTACCGGAGCGCCGCGGCGACGTCGTCGGGGCCGGTGCAGCGCGCGATCACCGCGGGCCGCTTGTCGATCTCACCGTTCCACACCGACCGGGCCTCGTCGTACCCGTCGTCCCCGGGCAGCAGGACGGCCCCGCCCATCCGGGCCCGCAGCGCCTCGACGTCGTACCGTGCCGTGCTCGTCATTCGCCCTCCTCGGTGTCGGAACTCCGCCCGAGGAAGAGCGTGTGAGGACGATCACGGATACCGAGAACGCCGGATGGCGCCCCTCGTCGAGGGGCGCCGTCCGGATTCGTGCAGGTCAGGCGGCGGTACGCTGCTCCACCGGCTCGAGCGCGATCTCGAGGACCTCGCTCACGTCGGCGACCGGGTGCACCCGGAGCTCACCGCGGACCGACTCCGGCAGGTCGTCGAGGTCGGGCTCGTTGCGCTTCGGGATGATCACGTCGGTCAGGCCCGCCCGGTGCGCGGCCAGCAGCTTCTGCTTGACCCCGCCGATCGGGAGCACCTTGCCCTGCAGCGTGACCTCGCCGGTCATGCCGACCGACGACCGCACCGGACGTCCGGAGGCGAGCGACGCCAGCGCCGTCGTCATCGTGACGCCGGCCGACGGGCCGTCCTTCGGGACCGCACCCGCGGGGACGTGCACGTGCAGCTTCTTCGACGCCAGGTCCCCGGCCAGCCCGCGCGAGCGCAGGTAGGACAGGGCGATCGACACCGACTCGGTCATGACCTCACCGAGCTGGCCGGTGATCGTCAGGCCGGGGTCGCCGTCCATCTTGGTGGCCTCGATGAACAGGACGTCGCCGCCCGCGCCGGTCACCGCCAGGCCGGTCGCCACGCCCGGGACGGAGGTGCGCTCCGCCGACTCCGGGGTGAACTTCGGCCGGCCCAGGTACTTGACCAGGGTGTCGGCGTCGACGTGGATCGGCGCCTCCTGCCCCGAGTCGAGCCCGACGGCGGCCTTCCGCAGGACCTTGGCCAGGCCCCGCTCCAGCTGCCGCACGCCCGCCTCGCGGGTGTACTCGGCGGCGATCATGCCCAGCGCGACCTCGGAGAACTCGACGTCCGTCGGCTCCAGGCCGGCCTTCTCGACCTGCCGCGGCAGCAGGTGGTCGCGGGCGATCGCGATCTTCTCCTGCTCGGTGTAGCCGTCGAGCGTCACGACCTCCATGCGGTCCGCCAGCGGGCCCGGGATGGCCTCGCCGACGTTCGCGGTCGCGAGGAACAGCACGTTCGACAGGTCCAGGTCCACCTCGAGGTAGTGGTCGCGGAACGTGTGGTTCTGCGCCGGGTCGAGCACCTCGAGCAGGGCCGCGGACGGGTCGCCGCGGTAGTCGCTGCCGACCTTGTCGATCTCGTCGAGCAGCACGACGGGGTTCATCGTGCCGGCCTCGCGGACCGCGCGGACGATGCGGCCGGGCAGCGCGCCGACGTAGGTGCGCCGGTGGCCGCGGATCTCCGCCTCGTCGCGCACGCCGCCCAGGGCGACGCGGACGAACTTGCGGCCGAGCGCGCGGGCCACGGACTCACCCAGCGACGTCTTGCCGACGCCGGGCGGCCCGACGAGCGCCAGCACGGCACCCGAGCCGCGGCCGCCGACGGTGTCCAGGCCCTTGCGGTTGCGCCGCGAGCGGACGGCGAGGAACTCGACCAGCCGCTCCTTGACGTCGTCGAGGCCGGCGTGGTCGGCGTCCAGGATCCGCCGGGCCTCGACCAGGTCGTCGGTGTCGACGGTGGTCTCGTGCCACGGCATGTCGAGGATCGTGTCCAGCCAGGTCCGGATCCAGCCCGACTCCGGGCTCTGGTCCGACGCCCGCTCCAGCTTGCCGACCTCGGTCAGCGCGGCCTTGCGGACGTGCTCGGGCAGGTCGGCGGCCTCGACGCGGGCACGGTAGTCGTCCTCGCCCTCGGGGTCGCCCTCACCGAGCTCCTTGCGGATCGCGGCGAGCTGCTGGCGCAGCAGGAACTCGCGCTGCTGCTTCTCCATGCCCTCGCGGACGTCGTTCGAGATCTTCTCGGTGACCTCCTGCTCGGCGACGTGCTCCTTCGTCCACTCGAGGAGCTTCTCCAGCCGGCGGGTCACGTCGGTCTCGGCGAGCAGCTCCAGCTTGTGGGAGTTGTCGAGCCAGCTCGCCCAGCCGGCCAGGTCGGCCAGCTGCCCCGGGTCCGTCGTCTGCTGGACGGAGTCGATCACCTGCCACGCGTTGCGCTGCTGCAGGATCCCGACGACCAGGGCCTTGTACTCCTTGGCCAGCTCGTGGGTCCGGCCTGTCACGGGCGAGTCGTCGACCGTCTCGGCCTCCACCCACAGGGCCGAGCCCGGGCCGGTCACCCCCGACCCGATGCGGGCTCGCGTCTCACCGCGGACCACGGCGGCCCGGTCCCCGTTCGGGAGCCTGCCGATCTGTTCCAGGACCGCGACCACACCGATCGCGGCGTACTTCCCGTCGAGGCGGGGGACGACGAGGACCTTCTTGCCCTCCGCGGCGTCGACCGCGGCCTGAACCTCCGGAGCGTCGAGCCGGACGGGCACCACCATGCCGGGCAGCACCACCGAGTCGGTCAGCGGAAGCACCGGCAGCTTCAGCGTCTGTGTCATGCCCCGGTCAACGCTTACACCGCAAGCCTCATTCCAGCGTTCAAGTAAGTCCGCTGTGGGTGAACGCAGGAACCTTGAGCGAGGGCGACTCAGGCCGGTCGGGCCAGGTCCTCCACGACCTCGGCACCGGGGAGTGCGGTGAGCACGGCACCCGGGACGGCGAGCTTGGAGCCCCGGATCCCGCTGCCCACGACCACGGCCTCGGCGGCGGCGACCTCGGGCGCGATCAGGAGCGGCCAGCCCTCGGGCAGGCCGAGCGGGGTGATGCCGCCGTACTCCATGCCGGTGAGCTCGACGGCCTCGTCCATCGGGGCGAAGGAGGCCTTGCGGACGTCCAGCCTGCGCTTGACCACGCCGTTCACGTCCGCGCGCGTGGTCGCGAGGACCAGGCAGGCGGCGTACCGGACCTCGCCGGACCGCTTGCCCGACACGACCACGCAGTTCGCCGAGAACTCGGGCGGGGAGGAGTAGGCCTCGCAGAAGGCGGCGGTGTCGGCCAGGTCGGGGTCGATCTCCGCGACCAGCACACCGCTCGCGTCGGGCAGCCGCGACAGCGCCTTGACGACGGGTTCGGCGAGCAGTTCGGGGTGGTCGGCGGCGGGGAGCGGGGTCAGGCTGCCGAGCACGCTCACCAGCTGTTGCCACCCCGCGAGGCGGCGACGACGGCCGGCTTGACGTCGACCAGGTAGACCAGCATCGCGACGGTGCCGGCCAGCCAGAACAGCGTGAGCTCGCTGCGCAGCCCCTGGAAGGAGGCGACGACGCCGAGCAGGCTGGGCGACGAGATCACCCCGAAGATGGGGATGACCAGCAGGAACAGCGCGGCCGCGCCGGTGATGCCCAGCCAGGCGTTCTTGGTCAGCTTGCTGGCCGCCTGGAAGGCGTCGGCACGCTGGCGGACGGCGTGCACGAAGGCGTAACCCGAGCACACCGCGACCACGATGCCGATCACGCACAGCACCAGGCGGTCGAGCATGGTGAACACGTTCACCGGTCCAGACTACGTGCGGCGGCGGGATCAGGACATACCCGCACACCGTGAGCGGTGTCCCCGCAGAGACCGACGGCCCCGGAGCGGGCTGCTCCGGGGCCGTCGGGACGCGGGACGCGTCAGCTGTCGGACTTGGCCGGGCCCGGGCGCCGGGTGGCCGGCTTGCGGGTCGCGGCCTTCGGCGCGGTCTTCGCCGGGGTCGCGGCCTTCGCGGCCGGGGTCTCGCTCCGCGGCGCGGTCTCGGTCTGCGGAGCCGGCTCGGTCACCGGGGCGGTGCGGCTCGCCGCGCGGCGCGTGGTGCTGCGCGTGGTGGCGGCGGCCTCGTCACCGGCCTCGTCGACGGCCTTCGCGGCGTCCTGGCCCGCCTCGGCGACGACCTTCGACGCGTCCGCGGAGACCTCGGTGATGGTCTCGGCGACCTCGTCGGCGGCCTTCTGCGTGCGGACGGCCACCTTCTCGCCGACCGAACGGGTCTGGCGGGTCAGGGTCGAGAGGGCCTTCTCGGCGGCGTCGTGCGCGTCGTCGACGAGGGCGTCGACCCGGGCGTCGAACTTGCCGGTCAGCTCCTCGACCTGGGTGAAGGCCTGCTTGACCTGCGGCTGCTCGCGGATCTCGGACCAGGTACCCGCACCGTGGCGGGCGAGGTCGGCGTAGGCCTTCTCCGCACGGGCGCGCCACAGCTCGACGACCTTGCGCAGCTCCTCGGTGGTCAGCTTGCCGCGCAGGCCCTCGATCTCGCCGGGCAGCTCGGAGGCGAACTTCTGGGCGGCCTCGGCCTGGGCGGTCGCGGCGGTCCTGGCGTTGCTGTAGGCGCCGAGGATGCTCGAGTACGCGTACTCGCCGGCACCCAGCACCGCCAGCAGCGGCGTCTTGACGGTCTCCGCCTGCTCGGCGGCGGACTTGGCAGCCTGCTCGCGGACCTTGCGGACGTCCGCGGCGGTCGGCAGCGACACGGCCATGGTGATCACTTCCTCTGTTCGGTCGGGACGTCGGGATCGACCTGTAGGTCGTTCTCCCGCCGGAAGGACTGGTAGATGTCGAGAAGAACCTGCTTCTGGCGCTCCGTGAGGGAGGCGTCGGACAGGACCGCGTCGGTGACGACGCTGGCAGGCCGCTCCTCGAGGATCCCCGCCTTGACGTAGAGCGCCTCGGCGGAGATCCGCAGCCCCTTCGCGATCTGCTGCAGGATCTCGGCCGACGGTCTGCGCAGTCCGCGCTCGATCTGGCTGAGGTACGGGTTGCTGACGCCGGCCGTCCGGGCGAGCTGCCGCAACGAGACCTGGGCGGCCTCGCGTTGGGAGCGGATGTAGGAGCCGATGTCGTCCACGGTCTTCTCGACGACGTGACCCACCTGACCCACGGCCTGGTCGATCAACGGCTTGTCGTCCGACATACGCTCACCTCCCCCGGACACGATCGACCGTACGCGGCCGTGCTAGCTGCTGCAAGCGGGATGCTTGCGCAGGTGGCGTGGCCCTCGTCACGATCTGGATCGATCAGCTCGGTCGGGCGTGGATCAGGGCCGCCGGCCGCCCTCTAGGGTGTCGACGTGCACGGCACCCCGCCGCCGGACGCCGCGGCCCGCCCACCGGTCGTCGCACCGCTGCGCGGGCAGGGCCGGGCCACCGTGGCCGTCGCGGTCGGGGGCGCGCTCGGGGCCCTGGCCCGCTGGGGCGTGGGCCTCGGGCTGCCGACCACGCCCGGCGCCTTCCCGTGGGGGACCTTCCTCATCAACGTGTCCGGCTGCCTCGCGATCGGCGTCCTGCTCGTGGTCGTCACCGAGCTCCGCACGGCCCACCCGCTGGTGCGGCCGTTCCTCGCGACCGGGGTCCTCGGCGGCTTCACCACCTTCTCGACCTTCTCGGTCGACGCCCAGCACCTCCTGCTGGGCGGGCACGTCGGCCTCGCCGTCGCCTACCTGGCCGGAACGCTCGTCGCGGCCGTGGCGGCGACCTGGCTCGGCGCCGCGGCGGCGCGGAGGTTCGGCCGGTGACCCCGCTGCTCGTGGTGCTCGGCGCGGCCGTCGGCGCCCCGGCCCGCTACCTCACCGACCGGCTCGTGCAGTCGCGGCACGCGACGGGCTTCCCGTGGGGCACCTTCACGATCAACGTCGTGGGCTCGTTCGTGCTCGGGACGGTGGCGGGGGCCGCCACGTCGCCGGCGGTGACCGCGCTGGTCGGCACGGGGTTCTGCGGGGCGCTGACCACCTACTCGACCTTCGGCTGGGAGACCGTCGGCCTCGCCCGGGAGGGCCGGCGCCTGCTCGCCGTGCTCAACGCCGTCGGCTCCGTCATGGCCGGGCTCGGCGCCGCGGGTCTGGGCCTGGCCGTGGGCACCACCCTGTGAGTGGCGATGGTCGCCATAGCGACCATCGCCACTCACGACCTCAGAAGACCAGCTGGGACACGGTGTAGATCACCAGGCCGGCCAGGGCACCGACGACCGTGCCGTTGATCCGGATGAACTGCAGGTCGCGGCCGACCTGCAGCTCGATCTTGCGGGAGGTCTCCTCCGCGTCCCAGCGCGCGACCGTGTCGGTGATCAGCGTGGTGATCTCGCGCCGGTAGTGCCGCACCACGTAGCCCGCGGCGTCGGCGAGCCAACCGTCGAGGCGGGCCCGCAGCTCGGCGTCGCCGGACAGCCGGGCGCCGAGCGAGACCAGCCCGTCGCGCACCCGGGCCCGCAGCTCGCTCGACGGGTCCTCCGCGGCGTCGAGGATCATGCCCTTGACCACGCCCCAGGCCTGCCCGATGAACTTCTGGACGTCCGGGTGGTCGACGATCTGCTGCTTGACCTGCTCCGCCCGCGCGATCGTCTTCGGGTCGCTCTGCAGGTCCCGGGCGAACTCGGCGAGGAAGCGGTCGATGGCGTGCCGCAGCGGGTGCTCCGGGTCGGTCTTGACCGCCCACGCGTAGCCCTGGACCTCGTTGAACAGCTTGTCCGCGACGAGGTCGTCGACGAACCGCGGCGTCCACATGGGGGCGCGGTCGTGCACGACCCGCAGCACCATCTCCTGGTTGGCGGTGACCCAGTCGTAGGCGCGGTCGCACACGAGGTCGACCAGGTGACGGTGGGCGCCGTCGACGAGGATCCCCTCGAGGATCTTGCCGAGCGGCGGCCCGACCTCCTTCTCCAGCAGCTTGCGGACCAGGACCTGCTCGATGAGGTCCTGGACGACGTCGTCGCGCAGCACGGTGACCAGGCCGCGGGCCGCGGTGGCCAGCTCGGCGGTGATCCGCTCGGCGTGCTGCCGCTGCCCGATCCAGCTGCCGACCCGGTACGACACCTCGACGCGGCCGAGCTTCTCCCGCACCACGTCCTCGGACAGGAAGTTCTCGCCGACGAAGTCGCCGAGGCTGTCGCCGATCGTGTCCTTCTTGCGCGGGATGATCGCGGTGTGCGGGATCGGCAGCCCGAGCGGCCGCTTGAACAGGGCCGTGACCGCGAACCAGTCCGCCAGCGCGCCGACCATGCCCGCCTCGGCGGCGGCCCGGACGTACCCGGCCCAGGCCTGCGCCTGGTGCAGCTCCAGGTAGCGCATCACGAAGAACACCACCGTGGCGCCGAGCAGGAAGCCGGTGGCGACGAGCTTCATCTTCCGCAGGTCGCGGCGCTTCTGCTCCTCGGCCTCCGGGCCGAGGCCCAGCCCGGCCGGGATGCTGCTGCCGCCAGCGGGCCGCGACGGCGCGGTGGCGAGGGCACGGTCGGAACTCACGGGTTCATAGTGCCCGTCGGCGGAACGGCGCGCGGGCCCGAACCTGAGAAATGGCAGCCCGAGATGGCGACGGCCGGGCCCGACGGTGGTCCGTCGGACCCGGCCGGGTCCTGGGGAGCGGCTAGCTCGCGCGGCCGACGGTCTCCGGCTGCCGCACCACGGCCGACCGCAGCCGCACGGCGGCCTGGACGGCGTCGACGATCACGGCGGCGTCGGGCACCTCGTAGCCGGTGAAGGAGGGGCGCACCCGCCACTGGACCCAGCCGTCGGGCCGTTCGGTGGGCGGGGCGAGCACCCCGATGCCGTCCGTGTGGAGCACGACGTCCGTGTGCAGGGACAGCTCCGCGGGCAGCTGGTGGTTCGGGGTCATCGGGAACCACCACGTGTCGTGCGGCGTCGCGGCGACCGGGACGACCATCCCGCGGTCACGCAGCGTGGCGCACACCTGCCGGCCGAGCTCGGCGGGCACCTCGATCACGTCGAGCACCGTGCCCGTGTCGAGCAGGACGTCCGCGCCCGGGCCCGGCACCAGCGGCCACCCGTGCTCGACGTACTCGACGGCGGCCGCCCGCAGCTCCGCGCCGTAGACGGCCCGGTAGCTGTCCCACCACGACATCCGGCTCATCTCCTCTTCCGTACCGATCACCCGTGACCCGGCGCGCCCTTCCGGGCGTCGCTCACATCACATGCAACACCATCGGCGGGCACCGGGTTCGTGTTAGCCGGTCGCTCGCGGTGACCGCACGTGACGCAGAGGTGAGTGGCGGACGCCACCGACGACCGGTCCGTCACCCACCGGTGGTCGGCGGCCCACCGGTCGCCGGCCGGGGATCGGCGGCTACTCCGTTCGAGGTTGCGACCGATCGGCGCACGGGCACACGGCGAACGGCCCTACGGCGATGATGGGGCCATGCTGCTCGTCACCGGTGCCACCGGATTCCTCGGAAGCACGCTCGTCGCCCTGCTGGCCCGGCGCGGCCGGCCGGTCCGGGCGCTCGTGCGCGACCCCGCCCGGGCCGCCACCCTGCTGCCCGAGGGCGTCCCGACGGCCGTCGGGCGGCTCGGCGACCCCGGCTCGCTCGACGCCGCGCTGAAGGGCGTCGACGCGGTCCTGCACCTCGCCGGGGTCGTCGGCGGCACGGCCGAGGAGATCCGGGCCGTGAACGTCGACGGGACCCGGGCCGTGCTGGAGGCGATGCGCCGGGCCGGGGTGCGCCGGCTCGTGCACGTGAGCAGCAGCGCGGCCGTGATGGACGCGTCGGGGCTGGTGGGCGAGCGGCCGTCGGGCCCGCCGGTCCTCACCGACCCCTACTCGCGGACCAAGGCCGAGGCCGACGCGCTCGTGCTCGGCGCGGAGGGGATCGACGCGTCGATCGTGGTGCCGGTCAGCATCTACGGGCCCAGCCCGGCCGGGCCGCAGAGCTACAACGGGCTGTTGCGGTTCCTGGCGCGTGGGGAGATCACCGAGGTCGTCGACGCCCCGATCGGCTGGGTGCTGGCGGAGGACGCCGCGGAGGGCGTGCTGCTCGCCCTGGACCGGGGCGAGCCGGGGCGGCGGTACGTGGTGTGCGGCGAGGTCGCGCCGTTCGGTCGGGTGCTGAACGGTGCCGCCGAGATGCTCGGGACCCCGCACCGGGTCCGGACGCTCCCGCCGGGCTCCGAGCTCGGGCCCGACGCGTCGACCTTCGCCCGCCGTTCGGAGGTCTACGGCAGGTTCCCGCCGGTCCACGTCGACGACGCGGGCGCCCGCGCGCTGGGCTTCGCGCCGCGCGGGATCGACGAGGGCCTGGCGCTGACCTGCGCGTGGCTGCGGGGCCTCGAGGACTGACGGCACCGCGGCCCGGGGACACCGTGGCCTGAGAACGCCGCTGCCGGCGACCCCGAGAGGATCGCCGGCAGCAGAAGACTCAGATGCCGCTCAGAGCGGGGTGACCGAGTCGGCCTGCGGGCCCTTGGCGCCCTGGCTGGCCTCGAAGGAGACGCGCTGGTTCTCCTCGAGGGTCCGGAAGCCGTTGCTCTGGATGGCCGAGTAGTGGACGAAGACGTCCGGCCCGTTGTCGTCGGTGGCGATGAAGCCGAAGCCCTTCTCGGCGTTGAACCACTTGACGGTGCCCTGCGGCATAGCTTTTTTCTCCCACACACTGAACGGATCCGGCCGACATGTCGACGGCCGGAGGTTGCGCGGAGACCGACGGTGGGAGAGGACAGGTCCCCCGACCACACGTGCGGAGCTCGCTGTCACACGTTCCACGCACGCTGTCTCAACGATCGAGGAAGACACGACTGCAACCGGGTCGAACGCTACCACGGTCGGACGTGACGCCGGACGCAGATCTCCCGTTCGCCCGACGGACATCTCCGCAACACGGCCTTGTCCGGTTCGTTGCGCTACCGTGACCTACGGCCGCGATCGCGACGGGCCGGCAGGGAAGACACGACAGCACGTCGCGTGGCGGACCTCCGCCGCCGCGACGAGGCCGGAGCCGGTCCTCCCCCGACCGACCCCTCGACGTTGAAGGCGCCCGTATGACCAGCCTCGCCCCCGACCGCCCGCAGAGTCGTGCCGCCGAGCCGGCCACCGAGGGCCGTCGCTCGACCCTCGAACACGTGCTCGTCATCGCGTTCATGATCGTCCCGCTGCTGGCCGTCGCCGCCGCGGTCCCCGTCGCCTGGGGATGGGGACTCGGCTGGGTCGACGTGGCCCTCTTCGTCGTCTTCTACATGGTCAGCGGACTGGGCGTGACGGTCGGTTACCACCGGCACTTCACCCACGGCTCGTTCAAGGCGCGCCGCGGGCTGCGGGTCGCGCTGGCCGTCGCGGGCTCGTTGGCCCTGCAGGGCAGTGTCGTGTCCTGGGTCGCCGACCACCGCCGGCACCACGCCTACTCCGACAAGGAGGGCGACCCGCACTCGCCCTGGCTGTACGGCACCGGGCCGCGCGCGCTGGTCAAGGGGTTCTGGCACTCGCACATGGGCTGGCTGCTCGAGCGCGACAAGACCAACGCCCGCCGCTTCGCGCCGGACCTGCTCGCCGACCCCGCCATCCGGCGCGTCGGCGACAACTTCCTTTGGTTCGCCCTCACCAGCCTGCTGTTGCCGGGGCTGCTCGGCGGACTGCTCACCTGGTCGGTCGGCGGCGCGCTGACAGCGCTGCTGTGGGCCGGTCTCGTGCGGGTGGCGCTGCTGCACCACGTCACCTGGTCGATCAACTCGGTGTGCCACATCTGGGGCGACCGCCCCTTCGCCGCGCGCGACCGGTCGGCCAACGTCTGGTGGCTGGCCCTGCTCTCCTTCGGCGAGTCGTGGCACAACCTCCACCACGCCGACCCCACCTGCGCCCGGCACGGCGCCAAGCGCGGGCAGGTCGACATCTCCGCCCGGCTGATCCGCATCTTCGAGGTGTTCGGGTGGGCACACTCCGTCCGCTGGCCGACCACCCGGCGCCTCGACCGGCTCTCGCGGGGCACCGCCGTCGAGCACGCGGTGTGATCGACCGGGGCAGACCGCTCCACGTTCGGTGACACCGCGCCCGACCGGGTGAGGGTGATCGCAGTCGTACGCCCTCGGGTGACGTCGGGTCGTGCGCGCCCGGGCGCCTCGTCGCCCGCCCGTGCGACGACGGCCGGGTGCGTCACCCGGCCCGGGGTCGCCGGTTCGAGTGGTCAGACTCGGCTGCTCTCACGCAGAGTGAGTGCGGTAATGGTGCTCCCGAGGTGGGGCTCTGGTCAGCCCGCACGGCCCCTTCGCATGATTCGCCCGTCCCGCCGGGTGATCATCAGGAGGCTTGCCGTGCGGAAGAAGATCGCGCTCTCGCTCGTCGCGGTGGCGACCGGCGGCAGCGTCGCCGTCCTCGGAGCGGGGACGGCGTCCGCCGCACCCGTCGCCGACCAGCTGCCCCCGGTCGCCGCGCCGGCCGTACCCGCGTTACCGGCGGTACCGGCGGTACCCGTCGTGCCGGCCGTGCCGGAGACGCCGGTGGGCGGCCTGCTCAACGACGTCCTGCAGGGCCTGCAGGGTCTCCTGCCCGGCCTGCTCGGTGGCGTGGTCCCGCCGGACCCGACGGCCGTCGTCCCCGTGCCGGTGGCCGTCCCGTCCGACGCAGCGACCCTGCCCGTCGCCGCCGACCCGGCTGCCCTCCCGGCGGCGGCCGACCCGGCTGCTCTCTCGGCGGCGGCCGACACGGCTGCCGCTGTCCCGGCGGTGGGCGACCCGGCTGCCGCTGTCCCGGCGGTGGGCGACCCGGCCGCGGCTGACCCGGCGGTGGGCGACCCGGCTGCCGCTGTCCCGGCGGTGGGCGACCCGGCTGCCGCTGTCCCGGCGGTGGGCGACCCGGCCGCGGCGGCTGCGGCGGTGGGTGATCCGGCGGGTGCCGTGCCGACGGTGGGCGACCCAGCGGCCGCTGCCCCGGTCGCCCAGCAGGAGGTCACCGCCGCCGACCCGGCGCAGCTCCCGCCGCTGCCGGCCCCGCCGGCCGTGCCTGACCCGGGAGCCGCTCTCCCCGTCGACCCGGCCCTGCCCGCGGACCCGGCCCTGCCCGCGAACCCGGCCCTGCCCGCGAACCCGGCCCTGCCCGCGAACCCGGCCCTGCCCGCGGACCCGGCTCTGCCCGTCGACCCGGCCCTCCCGGTCGACGCCCCCGCGGTCCCCCCGCTCCCGGCCGACCCCGCGCCCGCGGTCCCCGACCCGGCCCTCCCGCCGATCCCCGACCCCGGCGCCGCGCTGCCGGTCGACCCCGCGCTGCCGGTCGACGCCCCGGCCGTCCCGGCACTGCCCGCCGACCCGGCCCTCCCCGCGGTTCCCGACCCGGCCCTCCCGCCGGCCCCGGACCCCGCGGCCGCCGTGCCCGCCCCGGCACCCGCGGCCCCGGGCGACACCGCCCCCACGGCCCCGGTCGGCTGACCGGACCCCGCACACCTCGTGGCCCGGTCGCCCGGCTCCTCGGCGACCGGGCCGCGTCACGCCCGCCCCCCTGAAGTGGCGCCGACGGGTTGGGTGATCGCCACGAGAGTGCAGTGACGGTCGCCCGACCAGCCCTCACACCCCGCTTGCAACGATCATGAGTGCCGAGGCGCTCTGCTCGCGGCACGCCAGGGCCGCTCGCAGGCCTCGACCGCCGACTTGCCTGTGTGCCGCAACCACACCAGCCGAAATGGTCGCGAGTCCCACCATGATCACCGTTTGCGGTAGATCCCAGCCGCCTGTGGCCGCCGTGCACCGCAACCGACGATCAGCCTCAGGATCACTTCGAGAGTGACACCACGGTCGGACGAGCAGCCATCACGCACCACTCGCCACCGTCATGACGGCCGTGGCGCCCGGCTCGAGGCAAGCCGAGCACTCGCAGGCCTTGGCCCACGGCTTCGTGCCGTAGCCACCGCCCGCCGGAACACGCCGCGAGGCGCACATGATCACCGCTCGCGGTGGATCCGGGCTACCTGCGGCCGATATGTACCACAACCAGCGATCTTCCTCGTGATCGTCACGAGAGTGACGCCACGGTCCCCTGGACAGCCCTCAGTCACCACTCGCGACGATCTCTCGCCTGCTGATCACCGCGAGGGTGACGTTCTGGTCGCCCGAGCCGCATCCACGTCCCACTCGCAATGATCACGAAGGCGACCCGCCCTGGCGCCAGCCCGCGCGACTCGCGGGAGGCGACTGCTCGACTCACACAGCGCGACTCGCGGCGCCACTTCTCCCGACCCGCGGCGCCACTTCTCCCGACCCGCGGCGCCACTTCTCCCGACCCGCGGTGCCACTTCTCCCGACCCGCGGCGCCACTTCTCCCGACCCGCGGTGCCACTTCTCCCGACCCGCGGCGCCACTTCTCCCGACTCGCGGTCAGTTCACGCGGGTGTCGGCGAAGCCGTTCTCCAGGGCGTGCATGACCTCGTCGAGCAGGTCCCTGAGCTCGACGTTCTCGGAGCGGAGCCACTGCTCGTAGGCGGAGAGGGCGGCGCCGAGGCAGACGTGGCCGAGGGTGCGCGGGAGCAGGGCGGTGGCGGGTTGCCCCAGCCGCTCCCCCGCGTAGTCCGCGACCACCCGCCGCCACTCGGCGTACCGCAGCGTGGAGTGGGCCTGCAGCGTCGGCGTCTCGAGGATCAGCCGCAGCCGCTGCCGGTGCCACGGCTGCTCGTCCGCCGGGACGTCGTTGAAGTCGAGGACCGTGGCGCGGATGCCCTCCATGACCGGCACCTCCGCGGGCAGCGCGGCGAAGCGCTCCCGCATGCGGTCGAGCATCTCGTCGAACGCGCCCCACGGCACGTCGTTCTTCGACGCGTAGTAACGGAAGAAGGTGCGCCGGCCGATCCCGGCGGCGTGCGCGACGTCGTCGACCGTCGTGGTGTCGAAGCCGCGCTCGCTGAACAGGTCCAGGGCGATGTGCTCGATCTCCGAGCGACTCGTCACCGGTCGGCGCCCGGCGCGACGCGTGCCCGCCCCGGGATCTTCAGCAACAGCGGACATCGACCCTTCCTCCGCCCGGGGATGCCGGGCTAACGTCGGTGAGACCGGGCTCACGCGGCACCCGTCGTCGAGGTCATCGTACGACCGGGCACGGCGTTACCTGCCCGGTGCAGTGCGGCCGGTCGTCTACCAACCGGTCGACAGCCGACGGCGACGAAGCCGGGAGGAGCAACACGTGGGCAAGTTGGAGGGCAAGGTCGCCCTGGTGACCGGAGCCGCGCGCGGGCAGGGACGCAGCCATGCACTGCGGCTCGCCGAGGAGGGCGCGGACATCATCGCCGTCGACATCTGTGCGCAGGTGGAGACGGTCGCCTACCCCATGTCGTCCAGGGCGGACCTGGACGAGACGGTCGCGGAGGTCGAGAAGCTCGATCGCCGGATCGTGGCCCACGTGGCCGACGTCCGCGACGAGAAGGCGCTGAACGCGGCGGTGGCGGACGGCGTCGCGGCACTGGGCGGCGTCGACATCGTGCTGGCGAACGCCGGCATCGCGTCGATCGGGACGGCCGAGGACGGGAACGAGGCCGCCGTCTTCCGCACCCTGATCGACATCAACCTGACCGGCGTCTGGAACACCGTGCACGCGGCCGCGCCCACCATGATCGAGCAGGGCCGGGGCGGCGCGATCGTGCTGACCAGCTCCACCCAGGGCCTCACCGGCCGGGGTGGCGACGGCAGCGGCGCGATGGACGGGTACTGCGCGGCCAAGCACGGCGTCGTCGGGCTCATGCGGACGTTCTCGCACTGGCTGGCGCCGCACAACATCCGGGTCAACTCCGTGCACCCGACCGGCGTCAACACGCCGATGATCGTGAACCCGGTCGTCGAGAAGTTCCTGGAGGAGTCCGCGGACGTCGGCGACGCCCTCGCGAACCTCATGGACGTCCCGGTGATCGAGGCGCGGGACGTCAGCAACGCCATCGCCTGGCTGGTGTCCGACGAGGGCCGCTACGTCACCGGCACGACCCTGCCCGTCGACGCCGGGTTCGTCGTCCGATGACCGGGCGCGTCGAGGGGAAGGTCGCGTTCGTCACCGGCGCCGCCCGCAACCAGGGCCGCAGCCACGCGCTCCGGCTCGCGCAGGAGGGCGCGGACATCATCGCCGTCGACATCTGCGAGCCGGTGAAGAGCATCGAGATGTACCCGCCGGCCACCGAGGAGGACCTGGCGGAGACCGCGCGGCTGATCGAGGAGCTCGACCGGCGGGTGCTCACCACCAAGGCCGACGTCCGGGACCCGGACGCGCTGCAGGCGGCGGTCGACGCCGGGGTCGCCGAGCTCGGGCGGCTGGACATCGTGTGCGCCAACGCCGGCGTCTTCGAGATCCAGCCGGCGCTCGAGCTCACCGACGCGGCCTGGCGCGAGATGATCGACATCAACCTGACCGGCGTCTGGAACACCTGCCGGGCCGCGCTGCCCCACCTGGTCGACGGCGGCCGCGGCGGCTCGATCGTGATCACCAGCTCCACCGCGGGACTCAAGGGCACGCCGAACACGGTGCACTACACGGCGGCCAAGCACGGCGTCGTCGGGATCATGCGGACGATCGCGAACGAGTTCGCCGCGCACTCCATCCGCTGCAACACGGTGCACCCGACGGGCGTGGACACGGTCATGATCCAGAACGAGAAGACCTGGGGCCTGTTCGACCCGGAGAACCCGAACCCGACCCGGGAGTCCGCCGCCCCGATCTTCGAGTCGACGAACGCGCTGCCGGTGCCGTGGGTCGAGCCGATCGACATCTCCAACGCGATCCTCTTCCTCGCCTCGGACGAGGCCCGCTACATCACGGGGGTGACGCTGCCGGTCGACGCCGGCTACACGGTCAAGTGAGGTCCCCCCGCATCGAGTAGGAGAAGGTGCGGCCCCGGGTCGGGGCACGCCGCTGAGCAGCCGGCGCTCGTGCCCCCACCCGTGGTTTCGCTTCCACGTCGTCACCCGGGGTCCTCGCGAGATCACGGGGAGCGTCGACGACCGTGCCCCGTCGGGGTCCGTCCGGCCGCCGGGCGGTCGGAAACGGACGGGTCGCCGATACGCACCTGATTTTGTCGGGGGGAGCGGGCACACTCACGTGGGTGAGGCCGGACACTCCCACTCCGGCCCGCCGAGCCGAGGGGGGACCCGGGTCATGAGCGCGACGACGACCACGTCGGCCGCGGTGTCGACGCCGCCGGACCGCACGGAGCTGGAGGCGCAGCTCGAGCGCTTCCGCGCCGAGCTGACCGGCTACAGCTACCGCATGCTCGGCTCCTCGTTCGAGGCCGAGGACGCGGTGCAGGAGACGATGATCAGGGCCTGGCGGGCCCTGGACAAGTTCGACGGGCGCTCCTCGCTGCGCTCGTGGGTGTACCGCATCGCCACGAACGTCTGCATCGACGCGCTGAACGGGCGCAAGCGCCGGGCGGTGCCGATGGACTTCGGGGGGCCGTCCGAACCGAGGGCGGAGAACCTGCGCGAGCCGCTGCCGGACGACACGTGGCTCGAGCCGATGCCCGACGCGCGGGTCACCCCGTCCGGGTCGGACCCGGCGGACACCGCCGTGGCCCGGGAGTCGATCCGGCTGGCGTTCGTGGCCGCGCTGCAGCACCTGCCGCCGAAGCAGCGGGTCGTGCTGATCCTGCGCGAGGTGCTGTGCTGGAAGGCGGCCGAGGTGGCCGAGCTGCTCGGCACGTCGGTGGCGTCGGTCAACAGCGCCCTGCAGCGGGCACGGGCCACGCTCGACGACCGCGGGATCGGCGAGGCGGACGAGGCGGCGTCGTCCCCGCCGCCCGAGGAGCACGTGGAGCTGCTCGCCAAGTACGTGGCGGCGTTCGAGAGCTACGACATGCAGGCGCTGGTGGCACTGCTGCACGAGGACGCCGAGCAGAACATGCCCCCGCTCGAGCTCTGGCTCAAGGGCCGGGACGACATCCTCGCCTGGATGCTGGGCCCGGGAGCGGCGTGCCGCGGTTCGCGGATGCTGCCCACCTTCGCCAACGGCGCTCCGGCGTTCGGGCAGTACCGGCTGCACCCGGACGGCGTGCACCGGCCGTGGGGCCTGCAGGTGTTGCGGATCGAGGGCGACCGGATCGCCGGGATCAGCACGTTCCTCGACGCCAAGCTCTTCGAGTTCTTCGGGCTGCCGATGGAGCTGCCGCCCGGTTCCTGAGCCGTTTCCGCGGCGCCGACGAGAAATCTCGGGGCGCGGCGGGAAAGGGGCCGAGAACGCAGGGACGCACCGGACCCGGAAAGCGGGTCCGGTGCGTCATCCCCGGTTGGACGCTGAGCGTCTCGCAATCAGTCCTGGTTGAGGACCGTGGCGTCGCCGGCGTCGCACGAGGTGCTGTTCGGGGCGGCGTCGTTGACGGCCTGGCCGCCCAGGATGCCCAGCACGCTGAGGGCCGCGTCGACGTCCACGCCGCAGACGTTGACGTTCTTGAGGACCTCGGCGTCGTTCAGCGCGTTCACGGCGATGAGGCCGTTGGCGGACGAGCCGCCGTCGCTGATCACACCGACGTTCTTGATGTCCTTGTCGGCCTCGTGGTGGCCGTGGCCCTTCTCACCGGCGAACGCGAGCGGGGACACCGCAACGAGGCTCGCAGCGACGCCGACGGTGACGATCCCAGCCTTCTTCAGCACAGTGCTTCTCCTGTTACGTACGGGGATCCGGTTGATGGACCCATCGTGTTTCAGCGTGTGACTTGGGGAGCCCCGCTGATGACGGAAAAGCTATCCGGCCCCCGACCGAACTACCGAGCCATTTACCACCATCGTGTGTATGGCATTACTTTCGGTAAGGATATTGCTCTCTTCGGGCATGCTCCGGCGCGAATGTCAACCTCATCCCTCCGAAGGCTGTCACTCTTTGCAGTGAATCATGACCCGTTTGGCCGCATATCCTTTGGCCGTGTCACGCTTCGTGACAAGCGCTTCCCGACACGGGGATGAGTGCACCCCGATCGGGCACGGCTTCCGAATCCGAAACGCCGCGCTTCGGCCGGGCGGAGGTGCCTCCGGCGAACGAGATGCAGTCACCGAGTGCGACCGAGGACACAGCCGGGCGCCCGCCCTTCGCCCGAGGCGCCGTACGGGCGATCGCCGCGCTGCTCGTGGTGGTCCTGCTGGTCGCGGCCGGGGGCTACGGCTACCACCGGGACGAGCTCTACTTCCTCGCCGCCGCCCGGCACCCCGCCTGGGGCTACGTGGACCAGGGCCCGCTCACGCCGTTGTTCGCGCGGCTGGCCACGGCGGTGGCCGGGGACTCGCTCGTGGGGCTGCGGGTACTACCTGCCCTGTTCATGGGCCTGCTCGTGGTGGTCACCGCCCTGCTGGCCCGCGAGTTCGGCGGCCACCGGGGCGCCCAGGTCCTGGCGGCCGGTTGCGTCGCGGTCTCGGCGATCGTGCTGCAGACCGGCCACCTGCTCTCGACCACCACGTTCGACCTGCTGGCCTGGGCGGTGGTCGCCTGGCTCGCGGTGCGGGCGTTGCCCACGGGCGGGCCGCGGTGGCTCCTCGTCGGGCTCGCCGCGGGCATCGGGCTGCAGAACAAGGTGCTCGTGGCCCTCCTGCTGTTCGGCCTCCTCGTCGGTCTGGTGGTCGCGGGCCCGCGGCGGCCGCTGCGTGATCCGTGGTTCTGGGGCGCGGGCCTGCTCGCCGTCGCGCTGTGGACCCCGTACCTCGTGTGGCAGGCGCTGCACGGGTGGCCGCAGCTGGCACTGTCGAGGTCGATCGCGGCCGGTGGGTCGACCTCGAGCGAGCCGTGGTGGCTCGTCGTCCCCTTCCAGGTGGTGCTGGTCTCGCCGCTGCTCGTGCCGGTCTGGGTCGCCGGGCTCGTGGCGCTCTGGCGCAGCCGGCGGTACCGGCTCTTCCCCGTCGCCTACGCGGTGCTGGTGGTGCTCGTCATGGCCACCGGCGGCAAGCCGTACTACCTCTGCGGGCTCTACCCCGTGCTGCTGGCCGCGGGCGCGGCGCCGGTCCTGCGCTGGGCGCGGGCCGGGCGCGCGCGGGCCGGCCTGCTCGGCGGTGCCCTCGTGCTGAGTGCGCTGACCAACGTCGTGCTGATGCTGCCCGTCGTCCCGGTCGCCGAGCTGAAGGACACCCCGGTCACGGCGATGGTGGCCGACGTCGGCGAGACGGTGGGATGGCCGGAGCTCACCTCGACGGTCTCCGGGGTGATCGCCGCGCAACCACCCGGGACCGTGGTGCTGACCGGCAACTACGGCGAGGCCGGGGCGGTGCAGCGGTACGCGCCGGGGATCCCGGTGGTCAGCGGGCACAACTCCTACGCGGACTGGGGGCCGCCGCCCGACGACGCCACCACCGCCGTGGCCGTCGGCTACGGGCCCGCGGTCCTGCGGCAGTGGTTCGCCTCGGTGGAGCCGGCCGCGGTGATCGACAACGGCGTGGGCCTCGACAACCAGGAGCAGGGCCGGACGGTGTGGGTGTGCCGGGACCCGGTGGCGAACTGGTCCGCGCTGTGGCCGCGGATCCGGCACGTCGGCTGATCAGGTCTTCCGGACCCGGCCGCGCGGCTTCCACACGGACAGCACCGTGGCCAGGACCAGCAGGGTGATCGACACGCTCGGGGGCATGAACAGCCGCGGGACCTCGCCGACGTCGGGCAGGCCCGCGGCGAGGGCCCGGCCGTGCCTCCCGGCGTCCGCCAGCCCGGGCCCCAGCAGCACCACGATCAGCGTCACGAGCAGCAGGTTCATCACCAGCTTGACCGCCACCCACCAGTGCCGGACCAGCCCCCAGCGCGTGACGAGCCCCAGAGCGGTCCCGCTGACCAGGCTCAGCAGCGCCGTCGTGAGCAGGGGCCAGAACAGCAGCGGCAGCACCTGGTGGCAGACCGCGGTCCACGACGCGTCGAGCATCGGCACGAAGACCAGGACCGCGAGGGCGACGTCGAGCCCGATCCACGCCGCCGTCGCGACGATGTGCACCACGAGCAGGCCCAGGCGAACCCGGCGCGGCACGGGCAGGCGCATCGGGTCGCGCCCGGCGCGCGGGCGGGCGGTCACGGTCGTCATGTCCCCTCCTCGGTGCGGTGTCCCGAGGGTGGCAGCGCAGGGGCGCGGGCGAATCGGGCCAGGGCGGGCACGCGCGCTACCGCACCGGTCGCGGATCGACGGGGCGCCGTACTCCCGCCGCGGTAGGGCCACCAGCTGACCGTCGAGGGTGGGCCGGCAGCACGGGCGTCCGCCCCGGCGAGCTCGACGGGATCGCCCGGTACCGCGGGAACACCCGCCCGGGGCGGACATCACCCGGCCGCCCCAACGGCGGCCGGGCGAGTCCGCCGGGGAGTCAGGATCCGTGGGCGTCGACCGGCGCGGACCGCGCCGCCTGCTTCCAGTCGTTCCGCCGGAGCTGGTCCTCCAGCTCCTCCAGGCTCCGGCCGCGGGTCTCCGGCGCGTACCGCTGCACGAACAGGATGGAGCCGACGTTGATGACCGCGAAGAGCCCGAACGTGGCGCTCGCCCCGAGGGCCGCGACCAGCGGCGGGAAGGCGAAGGAGATCGCCGCGTTGACCGTCCACAGCACGAACACCGCGATCCCCATGGCGAAGCCGCGGATCGTCATCGGGAAGATCTCCGACAGCAGGAGCCAGACGAGCGTGCCGATGAAGGTCTGGACGAAGAACACGACGATCAGCATCGCGGCGAGGATCAGGTAGCTGCGCCCGGTGGACTCGGGCAGCAGGAACGACAGTCCCAGCACCGCGTGCCCAATGGCGACGCCGCTGAACCCGGTGAGCAGCAGTGGCCTGCGGTTGATGTAGCCGAGCAGGATGATCCCGAGGACCGTACCGATGATCGCCACCACGCCCACCGTGATCGTCAGGACCAGCGACGCGCTGGCGCCCAGGCCCGTCGACTCGAGGATCGTGGGTGCGTAGTAGTTCACCGTGTTGATGCCGGTCGCCTGCTGCACGGTGGCGAGCCCGCAGCCGATCCAGAGGATCCGCCGCATCCAGGGGAACGCCCGCAGGTCGCGCATCGCCGCGCCCTTGTCCTCGGCGAGGTCCCGCTTCGCGTGCTCCGCGATGACGTTGTACTCCTCGGCGGCCTCGGCCTCGTCCCGGCTCAACGCGAGGACACGCTTCGTCTCCTCGAGCCGGCCGCGCACCGCGTACCACCGCGGGGAGTCCGGCAGGAAGAACATGCCCACGAACAGGGCGACGGCCGGGACGACCGCGACGGCGAGCATCCAGCGCCACACGTGCGGGTCCTTGATCAGGTGGTCGAGCAGCGCGTTCATCGCGAAGGCCAGGAACTGCCCCGTGACGATCATCAGCTCGTTGATCGTGACCATCCGGCCGCGGCGGTCCGCGGGCGCCATCTCGGCCAGGTAGAGCGGGCAGGTGGCGGCCGCCGCGCCGACCCCGAAGCCGAGCAGGATGCGGCCGACCGTCATGACCGCGACGTTCGGGGCCAGCGCACAGACGAGCGCACCGACCAGGAACAGGCCGGCGCAGACGAGCAGGCTGCCCTTGCGCCCGAGCTTGTCCGACAGCCGCCCTCCCAGCAGCGCACCGAAGGCGGCGCCCGGGAACAGCAGCGAGCTGACGACCAGTGCCTCGGTGAAGGACGTCAGCTGCAGGTCCGTCTTCATGTAGAGCAGGGCACCGGAGATCACGCCGGTGTCGTAGCCGAAGAGCAGGCCGCCGAGTGTGGAGATTACCGTCAGCTTGATCAGGAACCTATTGTGCGACCCCGACGATGTGGCCGACCGACTCGCCGTCATTGGCGTCTCTTCCCCTCGACTCACGACATTCTTCAGAACATCTGACACGCCCGCCGAGATCATCTCGACGGCGGCGTGACCAGGAGGCTAAGTAGCGAATGTGACCCGCGCAACACGAGGCCACGTTCTGGTTCGAACAATTCTTGTCGCTTTGCGAACACGCCGGGAGAATGTGTCGGGAATGGATGGTCAACTGCATCCGACCACGTCGAGCGGCACCTTTGCCGCTCGCAATGCGGCCGCGACCGGCGGCGGCGGGGGCCGGTCGGTCACCACCCGATGGAGAGGCGCCAGGTCCGTCACGCGGGCCGGTGCGGAGGCCACGAACACGTCCGTCGTCGCCACGAGGACGACCTCGTCCGCGATGCCCGCCAGCTTGCGCTGCACGCTCGCCTCGGCGGGCGAGTGCGCGTACGTTCCACGGGCGTCGACGGCGGAGGGCGCGAAGAAGAACGTGCGCGCCCGGAGCCGGTCGAGGGCCGCCTCGGTGGCCGGGCCGACGAAGGCGTGCCGATCCCCGAGCAGTTCCCCGCCGAGGGCGACCGTGCGCGAGGTGTACCGCCGCGCGGCCATCAGGGCCAGCACGGGCATCGAGTGCGTGATGAGCGATCCACAGAAGCTCGGTCGGAGCGCCCCGGCGAGCGCGAGGGCGGTCGGCCCCGCGTCGACGGCGATCGTATCCCCGTCGTCGACCGACGTCGCGGCGCGCTCCGCGACGCGCAAGCGACCGGCGCTGTGGCCGTCCTCCGGGAAGGCAGGGGTGTGCAGCTCCCCCGGCGTGAGTGCCGCGCCGCCGTGCACCATCCGCACCTGCCCGGCGGACTCGAGTGCGTGCAGGTCACGACGCACGGTCATCGGCGTGACGCCGAGCTCGCGCGCCAGGTCGGCGACCGAGAGGAAGCCCAGGGAGCGCAGCCTGGTGAGGATCCAGGACCGCCGCTCGACGCCCTCCTGGCGGGCTCCCGGGTCACTCACCGTGCCGCACCGGCCCGGTGCTCGACCGGACGATCAGCTCCGCCGCGAGGCGCACGGGCTCCGCCGGAGCGGGCCGTCGGTCGATCAGGTCGAGCAGGATCCGCACGCCGACCCGCCCGGACTCGGCGGCCGGCAGCCGCACCGTGGTCAGCCGGGGAGTGACCATCTCGGCGAGCGAGGTGTCGTCGACACCGACGACGCTCAGGTCGTCCGGCACCCGCAGGCCGCGGTCCGCCAGCCGGTTGAGCACGCCGACGGCCACCTCGTCGTTGTAGGCGACGACGGCGGTCGCGGAGGTGGCGAGGACCAGGTCCGCGGCCCGGACGCCGTCGGCGAAGCGGGCGTTGAACGGCCCGAGCTCGCGGGGCCGCACCCCCAACCGCCGGCAGGCGCCGTGGTAGCCGCGCAGGCGCATGGTGTTCGCGAAGCCGTCCGGTCCGGCGAGGTAGACGATCTCGCGGTGACCGAGCGCATGGAGGTGCTCGACGGCATGCCCCACGGCATCCGAGGCGTCCGTGACGACGGCGGGCAGCGCATCGAGCAGCCGGTTCGACAGGACGAGCGGGATGTCCGCGAGTTCACGCAGCGCCTCGTCCGACATCAGCGGGGAGACGAGCATCAACCCGTCCACTTGCGGGGCCATCGCCCGCGCCCACTGCTCCTCGTCCTGGGCACGCTCGTCGGAGCCGGAGACGAACAGGGCGTAACCGTCGCGGGCGGCCTCCTGCTGCACGGCCTTGGTGACGACGGCGGAGAACGAGTTCGCGATGTCCGGCACGACGATCCCGAGGTTCCCGGTGCGGCGCCGGGCGAGCGAGCGGGCGACGGGATGCGGGGTGTAGCGCAGCTCCTGCGCGACGGCGAGGACCCGGTCCCGAGTGTCCGGGGCGACCGCGTCCGGCCGGGTGAAGACGCGGGACACGGTCGCGGGCGACACCCCGGCCCGGGTCGCGACCTCACGGATCGACACGCGTTCCTCTCCCCTCCCGACGACCGGCTCGCCCATGATGAAACCGGTTTCAGAAACAGTCAAGGCTCAGGCGGTCGGGCGGACGGCCTTGTCCGGTGGCCCCCGCGGCCGCAGGCTCTGCCGGGACGGGCGGTGGCAGATGACGGAGAACGCGGCGCGGGCGCTGCGGCGACTCGGCGGCGACCTGCTGCGCCGCGTTCGCGAGCGCGACCGGTCGGCACTGGTCCGGGCCGGGCGGCTCACGGGGCGGCGGTCGCCGCATTCCTCGTGGCCCAGCTGCTCGGGCTGCACTACCCGCCCCCGCTGATCGCGGCGCTCACCGCGCTGCTCGTCATGCAGGCGACGCCGGCGAGCACGCTGGTCAACGGAGTGCAGCGGGTGCTGAGCGCGGTCTCCGGGGTGACGCTGGCGGTGCTGTTCGTGTCGTTCGTCGGGCTGACGTGGTGGAGCCTCGGAGCCCTCGTCGCGACGTGGATCATCGTCGGGCAGATCCTGCGGCTCGGCCCGCACCTGGTGGACTGGACAACCTCGAACACGCCCTGCTCATCCACCGCGGGATCGAGACCCCGACCGCCCCGGACGAGACCGAGCTGCATGCCGCACTGACGCGCTCCGCCGACCGAAGTGGCGGACCTGTTGCTCACGGATCCGCGCGGGAGTGGTGTGCTGTGGGAGCTCAACTCCGCACTGCCGACGGCCGTGGACCGCGTTCTGCAGGAGATCACGCGGCCGGCCAGACACGAACGGCCCGCGCAGGACGCGGGCCGTGGGAGAAGGTGTGGCCAGGGGCGGGGTCGAACCGCCGACCTTCCGCTTTTCAGGCGGACGCTCGTACCAACTGAGCTACCTGGCCCTGGCTCCGAGGGGAACCGGATGGTGAAGCGACCCAGACGGGACTCGAACCCGCGACCTTCGCCGTGACAGGGCGACGCGCTAACCAACTGCGCCACTGGGCCTTGCTGTATGGACCTACCGTACCCCCAACGGGATTCGAACCCGCGCTGCCGCCTTGAAAGGGCGGAGTCCTAGGCCGCTAGACGATGGGGGCTCGGATCACCGCTGGTGTTCCTCGACCTCCAACGGCTGTCCGTTGGGAGCGAGGAAACTATATGACACGCCCCCACGCCGCCCAAAATCGCCCCCCTATTACTGTGTTTCCGCAGGTCACACCGCGTGCGAGGGCGTCGATCGCGCCCGTTCGGCCCGGTCGGCGGCGTTTGTGACCTGCGGTACACCTTCAGCGGCAGACCGGTGGCGGCAGGTCGGGGTTGCCGGACACCAGGCCGAGCATGTCCAGCAGCAGCCGGAGATCGTCCGGGTCCTGCGAGTTCTCCGCGACCACGAGCCGGGCGCGGTGCACCTCGTCGTCGGAGACCCGGTAGGCGTCGGCCGCGGTGCGCGGACCGGGGATCGACCCCGAGGTCCGGTCCTCCCCGCCGGCGACCCCGTTCGAGAGCCCGTTGACAGAACTGCCCCGCACACTGTCGATCCCGCTCAACGACGTCTCCCCTTCGGTCGTGACCCCTGGCGCCCCGGGGTGACCCGCGGGCGGAGACGGGCACGGCGGAACGCACGACCGCCGATCCCCCGACCGACGCCGCGCCCCGTGACCGGCGTACACCCTGCGGCCACCCCCGTGGCCGTGGCCGGAACGTTACCCATCCGAGACCCGCATCGCATGCCCCTTCCCGGGTGAGCACCGCGACGGTGCGTCACACGATCGCCACGGTGCGAACAACGGTGTAGCCGGACCCACTTACCCCCTCGGGGTATGCTTGTCCCGAGAGCGACACACGGGCGACCCAGGGAGGAACGCGATGCCCGGTTACTCCGACGCCCGCGAGGCCCATCTCCGGCGGCTGCGCCGCATCGAGGGCCAGATCCGCGGCCTGCAGCGCATGGTGGACGACGACGTGTACTGCATCGACGTGCTCACCCAGGTCTCCGCGGCGACCCGGGCGCTGCAGTCCTTCGCTCTCGAGCTGCTCTCGGAGCACATGGCGGGGTGCGTCGTCGACGCGGCCCGCAACGATCCCGAGGAGGGCGCGGCGAAGGTGAAGGAAGCCGCCGACGCCATCGCCCGGCTCGTCAAGTCCTGACCACCCGCTGTCCGATCCGCACGAGAGGCTCCCCACCCATGAGCGTCGAGACCCCGTTCCGCACCACCGTCACGGTCGTCGGCATGACCTGCGGGCACTGCACCAGCTCGGTGCAGGAGGAGGTCGGCGAGGTCGCCGGCGTCCGCTCGGTCGAGGTCGACTTGGCCAGCGGCGCCGTCACCGTCACCGCCGACCGCGAGATCGGCCGGGCGGAGATCGAGGCCGCGGTCGTCGAGGCCGGCTACTCACTGGCCTGACCCCGGCTCCACCGGGCGGCACCCCCGGTCGGGGGTGCCGTTCGTGCGTCCGGGTGACGTGACGCCGCTACGCTCCCCGCATGGCCGGCTTCCGGGAACGACGCCCGTCGCGCCACGGCGCGCCCGCCCGCAGGGCCGCCGGGCCCGAGCTGGAGCAGCACGACCCCGAGCTCGACTCCTACCTGGCCGCCCTCGCCCCGGACGCCGAGCCGGGCGCCACGGAGACGACCGGCCGGTTCGGGACCGCCCAGGTCTTCCAGCTGCGGCTGCCGGCGCTGCGGATCGAGCAGCTCCGTCGCGTGGCCGACGAGCGCGGGACCTCTCCCGGCGCGCTGGCCACGGAGTGGGTGCTCGAGCGGCTCGAGCAGGAGGACGCCCCGACCGGGCCGATGCCCGTCACCGCCGCCGAGGCGGGCCGGCGGGCCCAGCTGCGGCTCCGCCGCCGGCGGTAGGCGCTCAGCGCAGCCACCGCGCGAAGCGACCAGCATTTCCTCATCGCGGCGCCGAGACCAGCACCCTCGCCGCGTCGCCCCCGGCCAGGCACGGGCTGCCGGTGAGCCGCGCCGGGTCGACGGCCGCGGCCAGCGCCCGGTAGCCCGCCGCCGAGAGGTGCAGCCCGTCGCCGGCGTCGAAGGCCGGCGCGAGCCGGGCCGGGTCGGCCGGGTCGGCCACCGCGGCGGCGAAGTCGAACACCCCGTCGGCGTGTGCCGGGCCCTCCGTGCGGATCCACCGGTTGACCGCCTCGCGCTGCACCACGGCGAAGGGGGCGCCGTGCGCCCCCGCGGTCGAGGGCGTGATCGTGGTGAGGAAGACCCGCCGCCCGTCCGCGCGGACCCGGTCGGCGTAGTCGACCAGCCCGGAGACGATCTCCCCGGCGTCCCGGCCGGCGGCGAGGTCGTTGGTCCCGATGTGCAGGACGACGTCCGCGGCGCCCGGCACCGAGGCGACGTCGGCGGTGTAGCGGGCCGCCGGGGCCTCGCCGGTCCCGCCGCCGAGCAGCTGGTTCGCCGAGATCCCGGCGTTGAGCACCGGCATGACGAGTCCGCCGGTGAGCCGCCCGGCCAGCGCGTCGGACCAGCGGTCGTCCCGGTCGGGGTCGCTGCCGACCCCGTCCGTGAGCGAGTCCCCGACCAGGACGACGGCGTTCTCGGCGCGCGGCGCCAGGACGTCGACGCCGGTGAGCACGAACCAGGACGAGACCGTCCGGCCGAACGGGCCGGGGTCGGCCGAGTCGGCCACGTCGCCCGGCGCGGAGACGTACGAGGTCTGCAGCGCGACGGGGTGCACGGCGACCCGGTCCGGCTCCTCCGGCAGGTACAGGCTGATCGCGAGCGGGGTGCCGCGCTGGGCGACGAACACCAGTGGGTCGCTGGCCAGCTCCTCCCCGGGCGGCACGACCACCGTCGGCGCGCCGGAGAACAAGACCGGGCGGGCGGTGCCGGGCACGAGCGCGGCACCCGACCCGGCCTCGGCCGCCGACGCGGAGTCGATCCGCAGGGGCCGCGTGCCGAACCGGTTGGAGACGCGGATGCGCAGCTCGGAACCGGTGGCCTGGGGGCGCACCAGCATCCGCAACGTCCGACCGCCCAGGTCGAAGGGCTGTCCCGCCTGCGGGCTGGTCCGCCAGGCCGCGACCCAGGCGGGACCGCACGGCGCGGGGGAGGAGCCGTCCTCGGCGCCGGACGCGCCCGTCGACCCGAACGGCAGCAGCGCGACGGCCAGGCCGAGCACGGCCGCGGCCGCCACCAGGCCTGCCACGACTCCCCGGCCACCTCGCACCCGGTGCAGAGCGTCCACCCACACCCCTTCGCCGACCATGGATCACCCGACCGGGGTGTGCCGGCGGGGTAGGTTCCTCACCCGAACGAACGATTTCGCTCGCCGCTCGGCCTATCGGCCATCCGAGTGGTGACGTTACGTCGACCACTCATGACGGTCCGTCGCCTCACCGAAGGGGCAGTTCGGCGCCCGCGGAGGCCCGGTTCGGCCTAGGGTCAGGGGCCGGAAGCGCGAGGACGTTCGAGGTCAGGAGGCCGGTGTGGGCGCGTACGAGGACGTTTTCCGGGCCAGCGTGGAGGACCGGGAGGGGTTCTGGTTGCGGGCGGCGGAGGCGCTCGACTGGCACAAGGCGCCGACGAGGGCCCTCGACGACTCGAACCCGCCCTTCTACCGCTGGTTCCCCGACGGGGAGATCAACGTGGCGCACAACGCGCTGGACCGCCACGTCGAGGCGGGTCGGGGCGAGCAGGCCGCGTTGATCTACGACTCACCGGTCACCGACACCAAGCGGACCTACACCTACGCGCAGCTGCGTGACGAGGTCGCCACCTTCGCCGGGGTGCTGCGCGAGCTGGGCGTCGGGCCCGGGGACCGCGTGGTGATCTACATGCCGATGGTGCCCGAGGCCGCGATCGCGATGCTGGCCTGTGCGCGGCTGGGCGCGGTGCACTCGGTGGTGTTCGGCGGGTTCGCCGCCAAGGAGCTCGCGGTCCGCATCGACGACGCCGCGCCGAAGGTCGTGGTGTCGGCCTCGTGCGGGATCGAGGGCAAGCGGGTCATCGAGTACAAGCCGCTGCTGGACAAGGCGCTCGAGCTCTCCGCGCACAAGCCGGACAAGCAGGTCATCCTGCAGCGCCCGCAGGCCGAGGCGGCGATGGGCGACAACGACGTCGACTGGGCCGACGCCGTCGGGAAGGCGTCGCCGGCCGATCCGGTGCCGGTGAAGTCGACCGACCCGCTGTACGTGCTCTACACCTCCGGGACCACCGGCAAGCCCAAGGGCGTGGTCCGCGACGGCGGCGGCTACGCCACGGCGCTGGCCTGGTCGATGCCCAACGTCTACGACGTCTCGGCCGGGCAGACGATCTTCACCGCGTCCGACGTCGGCTGGGTCGTCGGGCACTCCTACATCGTCTACGCGCCGCTGCTCGCGGGCGCCACGACGGTGCTCTACGAGGGCAAGCCGGTCGGCACCCCGGACGCCGGGCAGTTCTGGCGGGTCATGTCCGAGTACGGGGTGCGCTCCATGTTCACCGCGCCGACCGCGTTCCGGGCGCTGAAGAAGGAGGACCCGAATGGCGAGTACGCCCGCAAGTACGACCTGTCCGGGCTGAAGTACCTGTTCCTGGCCGGGGAGCGGCTGGACCCGGAGACCTACCGCTGGGCCTCCGAGCTGCTGGACATCCCGGTGATCGACCACTGGTGGCAGACCGAGACCGGCTGGCCGATCGTGGCGAACCCCGCGGGCATCGAGCTGCTGGAGATCAAGCCCGGCTCGCCGACCCGCCCGCTGCCGGGCTGGGACATCCAGATCCTCGACACCGACGGCCGCCCGGTGCCGGCCGGCGAGGACGGCGCGATCGTCGCCAAGCTCCCGTTGCCGCCGGGCGCGTTCCCCACCCTGTGGAACGACGACGAGCGGTTCGTGCAGTCCTACATGTCGGCGTTCGAGGGCTACTACCTCACCGGCGACGGCGGCCGGATCGACTCCGACGGCTACGTGTTCGTCATGGGCCGCACCGACGACGTCATCAACGTCGCCGGGCACCGGCTCTCCACCGGCGGCATGGAGGAGGTCCTGGCCAGCCACCCGGACGTGGCCGAGTGCGCGGTCATCGGCGTGGCCGACCAGATGAAGGGCCAAATCCCGCGCGGGTTCGTGGTCCTCAAGGCCGGCGTCGACGCCTCCGCCGAGGGGTATGAGGACAAGCTGCGCGCCGAGCTGGTCCAGATGGTGCGCGACCAGGTCGGCGCCGTCGCCTCGCTCAAGGAGGTCGCGGTCGTCCCGGCGCTGCCCAAGACACGCTCCGGGAAGATCCTGCGCAAGACCATGCGCGGCATCGCCGACGGCGCCGACGAGCCGGTGCCCTCGACCATCGAGAGCGTCGACGTCCTGGAGGCCCTGCGGCCCGTGCTCCGGAAGGACTAGCAGCCGCGCATACCAAAGATGGATGAGACGCGGTAATACGGAGGTAATCCTCGCGATAGGCGGGTCGGCCGTCGAGAAGAACCGGCGGCCGGGCCCCCCTTCGAGAGGACACCGATGCCCACTCGTGCCCCCGCACGCCACGTGATCCGCGCCGCGGCGCTGGTCGCCACCGTCTCCGCCGCCCTGCTGTTCGGCGCCACCGCACCCGCGCTGGCCCAGCCGACGGTCGGGGACAAGAACTGCTCCGACTTCGACACCTGGCGCGAGGCGCAGGACTTCTACGTGAGCGCCGGCTCCGGCGACCCGCACAACCTCGACGAGGACGGCGACGGGATCGCCTGCGAGACGCTCCAGGGCGCTCCGGGTTCGACCACGCCCACGACCACCCCCAAGCCCACGCCGACGACCCCGACCACGCCCCCGAAGCCCTCGCCCACCACGCCGCCGTCGCACGACGACCACGGCAACGGCGGCCGCGACGACCACGGCGGCAAGAACGACGGCCACAACAACAACGAGGACGACCACGGCGGCCGGGACGACCACCACGACGACGGGTGGAAGGACCGCGACGACCACGGCGACAACGGCGACGCCACCCACGACGACGCCACCCCCACCGAGGACGAGGACGACTCGACCACCGTCGACGCAGCCGTCGTCGTGGTGACCGGCGACCGCGACTGCGCCGACTTCGCCACCCAGGCGCAGGCCCAGGCCGTGCTGCTGGCCGACCTGTCCGACCCGGAGCGGCTCGACGCCGACTCGGACGGCATCGCCTGCGAGGACCACTTCGGCACCGAGGGCCGTCAGGTCGCGGTCTACCCGGTCGGCGGTGTGGCGACGGGCGGGGCCGGCCTCCGATGAGCCGCACCCGGATCCCGTCGCCCGCACGCCGGTTCCGCCGGCTCGCGGCCGGCCTGCTCGCCGGCACCGCGCTCGTCGTCCTCGTCGGGTGCAGTGCCCCGGAGGCGACCCAGCCGACGCAGACGTCCCAGCCGGCCGCGCAGGTCCCGGCGGCCGCCGCTCCGGCCGCCGCCACGGCGCCCCTGGCCGCGTCGGCTCCCGAGCGGCTCGAGGTCCCGTCGATCGGCGTCGCGTCCGGCCCGCTGCTCGAGCTGGGCCTCACCGCGGACGGCGCCCTCGAGGTCCCGGCCGACGCGACGACGGTCGGCTGGTTCGGCCTCGGCCCGACGCCCGGTGCGTCCGGGCCGGCCGTGCTGGCGGCGCACGTCGACTACAGCGGCGTGCCCGGCACGTTCACCCGCCTGTCAGCGATGGCCGTGGGCGACGAGATCCGGGTGGCCCGCGCCGACGGCAGCACCGCGCTGTTCACCGCCTACCGCGTGGCGCAGTACCCGAAGTCGGCCTTCCCGACCGAGGAGGTCTACGGCGACACCCCGGGTGCGGAGCTGCGGCTCATCACCTGCGGCGGCGCCTTCGACGACACCGCCCGCTCCTACGCGGACAACGTCGTCGTCTACGCCCGCCTCACGGGCACGGTCTGACCGGTCGGTGATCCGCCGTCGGGCAGCGGGACGTTCGGCAATCGAACGTCCCGCTGCCGGGACGCGGATCATGCACGCCCCCGTTCGGCGGTGGCGCTCGACCGTCCACCCGAACGTGTAACGCCCGGGTCCGGGACCTGCGATGAGGGAGCGACGGCACGCTCCCCCACCGGCCGTCGCACCCCACCGGAGAGGACCCCGCCTCCGATGCGTCACCCGCTCCGCCCGCGGCTCCCCGCGGTGCTGGCGGCGAGCCTGGCCGTGGTCGCCGTCGGCGGCCTGACCGGCGCCGCGCTCGTCGTCGACACCGGGCCGCCGGGCTCCGTGCTGGCCGCCGAGCTCCGCGTCACCCCGCCCGTCGCTCCCGTCGGATCCGTCGAGCCCACCGCCCTGCACCAGTCCGCGCACGTGCCCCGCACGCCCGTCACGACCCCGCAGGCCCCCGCGCCGCTGGCCCTCGCCGGCGCCGTCCGGGCCGCGGCGGCGGCCCGCGCGGAGGGCGACCGGACTCCCTGCCCGAGCACCCGCGCGGCCGCACCCCGCCTGCCGGGCACCGGCTCCAGGCAAGGGTGTCCTGAGTCACCCGGCACCGACCCGGGAGGTCCACCATTGACGCCATGAAGGTTCACGTGGACTTCGACCTCTGCGAGAGCAACGCGCTGTGCATGGCCGCCGCGCCGGAGGTGTTCGAGGTACGGGAGGACGACTTCCTCTACATCCTCGACGAGAACCCGCCGGAGGAACTGCGCGGCAAGGTCGAGGAGGCGGTCCGGGCCTGCCCGAAGGCCGCCATCACCCTCGAGGGCTAGTCGCGACCTGTTGCCCGGCCCGGGACCCAGCGGCGAGGATCGGCGGATGGATTCGGTCTGGACCACGCCGCTGACGCCGCTGAGCTTCCTGGGCCGCTCGGCCGAGGTGTACCCGGACAAGACCGCGATCGTCCACGACGACCGCACCTGGACCTACGCGGAGTTCGCCGCGGAGGCGACCCGCGTGGCGCACGGCCTGCGCGGCTCCGGCGTCGAGCGCGGGGACCGGGTGGCGTACCTGCTGCCCAACGTGCCCGAGATGCTGGTCGCGCACTTCGCCGTGCCGCTGGCCGGGGCGGTCCTGGTGGCGATCAACACGCGGCTGTCGACGGAGGAGATCCGCTACATCCTCGACCACTCGGGCTCGAAGGTGCTCGTCGTCGACGCCGCGCTGTACCCGCAGGTCGAGCCGGTCGCGCGGGAGCTGAAGACCGTCGAGGAGATCGTCACGGTGGTCGACCCGGCGACCCCGGGGGACGGCATCGGCTCCGGCGTCCGCTACGACGACCTGCTCGCCCGCGGCGCTGACGACCCGCTGCCCTGGGAGGTCGCCGACGAGGACTCGACGATCTCGATCAACTACACCTCGGGCACCACCGGCAAGCCCAAGGGTGTGCAGTACTCGCACCGCGGGGCGTACCTGAACTCCTTCGGCGAGATCGTGCACTCCGCGCACACGCCGGACAGCGTCTACCTCTGGACGCTGCCGATGTTCCACTGCAACGGCTGGTGCACGCCCTGGGCGCTCACCGGCATCGGTGGCACCCACGTCTGTCTGCGTGAGGTCCGCGGCGACCGGATCTGGCAGCTCATCCAGCAGCACGGGGTCACGCACCTCAACGGCGCCCCCACCGTCGTCACCACGATCATGCGGGCGGAGCAGGCGACGAAGCTGGACTACCAGCTCGTCGTCACCACCGCCGGCGCGCCGCCGAGCCCGACCACGATCCTGCAGATGGAGCGGATGGGCTTCCGGATCGTGCACGTCTACGGGCTCACCGAGACCTACGGGCCCTACTCGGTGAACCAGTACCAGCGCGCCTGGGACGACCTCGAGCCGGAGGAGCGCGCGCGGCTGCAGGCCCGGCAGGGCGTCGGGATGCTGCAGACCGACCGGGTGCGCGTCGTCGACAAGAACATGCGCGACGTGCCGCGGGACGGGCAGACGATGGGCGAGATCGTCATGCGCGGCAACAACGTGATGACCGGCTACTACGAAGACCCGGCGGGCACCGAGAAGGCGTTCGAGGGCGGGTGGTTCCACTCCGGCGACCTGGGGGTGATGCACCCCGACGGCTACATCGAGCTGCGCGACCGGGCCAAGGACATCGTCATCTCCGGCGGCGAGAACATCTCGACGGTCGAGGTCGAGCAGGCCGTGGTGTCGCACCCGGCGGTCCTGGAGGCCGCGGTGATCGGCGTGCCCGACGAGCAGTGGGGTGAGCGGCCCAAGGCGTTCGTCGTGCTCGCGCCCGGCGGCGAGGCCACGCCGGAGGAGCTGATCGCGCACGTGAAGTCGAAGATCGCCCGCTACAAGGCCCCGCGGGACGTCGAGATCGTCGACGAGCTGCCCAAGACCTCCACCGGCAAGATCCAGAAGTTCGAGCTCCGCGCCCGCCCCACCCCGTGAGTGCCTACTGTCCCTAGAGGGGCAGTAGGCACTCACGACCCCCGGCGACCTGGGATTCGTCACGTGCGCGCGAGATTCGGGTCGGAGGTCCGTTAGCGTTGCTCATCGTGAGCCGCGAACAGACCGCCTTCCGCGTGGGGGCCGGCGCGGTCGCGATCACCACCTCGACCGTGCTGCCGATCTTCCTGACCGGCGCGCTCGCGGTGCAGATCTCCGCCGAGCTGGGCTTCGACCCGGCGGGGCTCGGCCTGGTCGTGGCGCTGTACTTCGGCGTCTCGGCACTGGTGTCGCTGCCCGTCGGCAAGATCGTCGAACGCCTGGGCTCGGGCCGGACGAGCCGGATCGCCGTGCTCGGCGCCGCCACGTTCATGCTGCTCACGGCCGGTCTGGCGCGGAACTACGCCTCGCTGGTCGCGATCCTGCTCTGCGGCGCGTGGTGCAACGTCATGGGCCAGCTCTCCTCGAACCTCACCCTCGCCCGCTCGATGCCGGCCGCGCGGATGGGCCTGTCCTTCGGGGTCAAGCAGGCCTCGGTGCCGCTCGCCACGCTGCTCGCGGGCGTCGCCGTCCCGGCCGTCGCGCTGACCGTCGGGTGGCGCTGGGCCTTCGTGATCGGCGCGGCGCTGGCGCTGACCTCCCTCGCCGCCGCCCCGCGGGGGTCCGGCCCGGGTGCGAAGGACCGGACGGTCCCCGAGGACCGGGCGACGGCGGCGCTGTCGGTCATCGGCGCGGCCGCCGGCCTGGGCGCGGCGTCGGCGACCGGGCTGGGCATCTTCCTCGTGGCGTCGGCGGTGGACCGGGGCGTGGACCCCGGGCCGGCCGGCCTGGTCCTGACGCTCGGCAGCGTCGTCGGGCTGCTGATGCGGATGCTGCACGGCTGGCTCGCCGACCGGCGCACCGGGGGGCACGTCGCCGTGGTCGCCGGCTGCCTGCTGCTGGGTGCGGCCGGGCTGCTGCTGCTCGCCGTGCCGGGGCCGGTGCCGCTGATCGTCGGGACGGTTCTCGGCTTCGGGCTCGGCTGGTCGTGGCCGGGCCTGCTGCAGTTCGCCGTGGTGCGGCTGAACCCGTCGGCGCCCGCGGCGGCGACGGCGATCGTGCAGGTGGGCGTGTACGCCGGCGGGTTCCTCGGGCCCGTCGGGTTCGGGTTCCTGGCCGCGCACGCCTCCTTCACCACGGCCTGGATCGTGGCCGCCGCGGCGATGGTGGTCGCCGGCGTCGGGGTCCTGCTGGGTCGCCGGATGCTACTGGCGCATACGCGCAGGTCAGCAGGGGTCGTGAGTGCCGAGCGCCCCTCTGGCGGCACTCGGCACTCACGGGTCAGCGGGTAAGGCGCAAACCCTCGGAGCCCGCTCGGTCCGCTTCAGCGAGGGCAGCGACCGCCCGGGGACGAACGGCCCCAAGCTCGCCGCCGCCGAACGGCTCGGATCACCCGCTCCACGCTCGACCGCTCGGTGCGGGCGCTCGGGATCGACGACAAGCGATGGGCGTGAACCCGCAGGTCAGCCGTGGTCGTGAGTGCCGACTGCCCCTCTAGGGGCAGTCGTCACTCACGGAGTCGGCCGGCCAGGGAGATCGCGTCGAAGGGGGCGTGGACCTTGACGTCGTTGTCGAAGTAGACGACCACGTCGAGGCCCGCGGCGCGCCACCCGCGGATCCGCTCGGCCCACACGTCCAGGGCCTCCGGGGTGTAGCCGCTGACGTAGAGCTCCTGGTCGCCGTGCAGCCGGACGTAGACGTGGTCGGCGGTCACGTCGGTGAGGAAGGGCCACTTCCCCGCGGTGTCCGCGACGACGAGCGCAACGTCGTGCTCCCGCAGCAGGGCGAGGAAGGCCGGGTCGCGGAAGCTCTCGTGCCGGACCTCCACGGCGTGCCGCAGCGGGCGGTCCGCGTCCGTCTCCAGCAGGTTGCGGCCCTCGAGGCGCTCGTCGTGCTCCTTGGCGAGGTCGGCCGCGGCGCCGGTCGAGTGCGGAAGCAGCTCCAGGAAGGCCCGCATCCGGTCGGCGTCGAAGCGCATCCGCGGCGGCAGCTGCCACAGCACCGGCCCGAGTTTGGGCCCCAGCGCCAGCACGCCGGAGGCGAAGAAGTTGGCCACCGGGGTGCGGACCTCGCGGAGCTGCTTCAGATGGGTGACGAACCGCGGTCCCTTGACCGCGAACAGGAAGTCCGGCGGCGTCTCCTCGCGCCAGCTCACCCAGCTCTCCGGCCGCTGCAGCGAGTAGAAGGAGCCGTTGATCTCGATCGACGACACCGCGCGGGACAGGTACTCCAGCTCGCGGCGCTGGGCGAGGCCCTTCGGGTAGAACACGCCGCGCCACGGCGGGTACCGCCAGCCCGACGTCCCGGTGCGCACCTCCGCCACGTGGTCATCCTGGCCTAGGGTGCGGCAGGTGCGCAGCGAACCCGTCCGGCCCGACGACGGCTACCTCCGCGCCCTGGTGGCCGCGACGGAGCGGGCGGTCGCCGACGCCGAACCGCTGGACTCGGACCACGCCGGCGCCCCCGACGGGCTCCGCGAGCCGGTGGCCGACGCCGTCGTCGAGCTCGGCGACGAGCTGGTGGCGCTCAGCCGCGACCTGCACGCCCACCCCGAGACCTCGTTCGACGAGCACCGCTCCGTCGCCGCCGTCGCCGACCTGCTGAAGCGGCACGGGCACGAGCCCGAGCTCGGCGTCGGCGGACTGGAGACGGCGCTGCGGGTCGGCGTCGGGAACGACGGCCCGCACGTCGGCATCCTCGCCGAGTACGACGCGCTGCCGGGGATCGGGCACGGCTGCGGCCACAACGTCATCTGCACGACGGCGGTCGGCGCCTACCTCGCGCTGGCCGGCCGGGCGCCGGGCCGGGTCACGCTGTTCGGCACGCCCGCCGAGGAGGGCGGGGGCGGCAAGGAGACCATGGCGCGGGCGGGACTGTTCGACGACGTCGACGCCGTCGTGATGCTGCACCCCTTCTCGCACGACATCGCCATGCACCCGTTCCTCGGCCGCCGCCAGGTCGAGATGGTGTTCCACGGGGTGGCGGCGCACGCGGCGGCCCAGCCGTTCATGGGTCGCAACGCCCTCGACGCCGCCGTCGCCGCCTACACCGGGGTCGCGGCGCTGCGCCAGCACCTGCCGCCCGGCGACCGGCTGCACGGGGTGTTCACGGACGGCGGGGCGCGCCCCAACGTCGTCCCGGACCGGGCGGCGCTGATGTTCTACGTGCGCTCGACGGAGCCGGACACGTTGCGGGACCTGGCGGCGCGGCTCACCGCGATCGCCGACGGCGCCGCCCTGATGCACGGCTGCGGCGTCGAGCTGACCTGGGACGAGAAGCCCGCCTACCTGCCGATCCGGCACAACCGCACCCTCGCCGGGCGATGGGCGGTCAATCAGCGGGACTGCGGCCGGTCGCCGCTCGCGCCGGGCGTGGTGCCGGAGTTCCTCACCGGATCGACCGACCTGGGGAACCTGAGCTACCGGATGCCCGCCATCCACCCGATGCTCGCGATCTCCGGACCCACGGACTCGCTGCACACCGTCGAGTTCGCCGAGGCGGCGGGCGGCCCGGGCGGCGACGCCGGGGTCCGTGACGGGGCCCTCGGGCTCGCCCTGACCGCCCTGGACTACCTCGCCGACCCCGCGCTGCGCGAGGCGGTGCACGCCGAGTTCGAGGCGCAGGGCGGGGCGGTCGACGTGCCCCACTATTTCGAGTAGCGCCAACTAGGCTCGACCCGTGGATCTCGCCCGCGCCACGCGCGCCGTCCTGGACTGGCCCGTCGACCACGTCGCCGCCGCGGTGGTGGGCGCCGACGGGGAGGTCCGGGCGACGGCGGGCGACCTCGACCGGCAGTTCCGGCTCGCCTCGGTGACCAAGCTGCTCTCCGCCTACGCCGTGCTCATCGCGGTCGAGGAGGGGGCGATCGAGTGGGACGACCCGGCCGGGCCCGAGGGCTCCACGATCCGGCACCTCGCCGCCCACACCTCCGGCCTCGCCTTCGACTCCGACGACGTCCAGGCGAAGCCGGGCACCCGGCGGATCTACTCCAACGCCGGGTTCACGGTGCTCGGCGACGCGATCGCCAAGGCCAGCGGCATCGAGTTCCCGGAGTACCTGCGCGAGGCCGTCCTCGCCCCGCTCGGGCTCGACGCGACCGAGCTGCGCGGCCCGGCCGGCTCCGGCGCGTTCTCCACCGCCTCGGACATGGCGCGCTTCGCCGCCGAGCTGCAGGCGCCCACGCTGGTCGCGCCCGCGACCTTCGCCGAGGCCAGCCAGGTCGTCTTCCCCGGTCTCAACGGCGTGCTGCCCGGGTACGGCTCGCAGCGTCCCAACGACTGGGGAGCCGGCTTCGAGATCCGGGACGGCAAGAGCCCGCACTGGACCGGCACCCGCAACTCGCCGCGCACCTTCGGGCACTTCGGCCAGTCCGGCACCTTCCTGTGGGTCGACCCCGACGCCGGCGCGGCGTGCGTGGTCCTCACCGACCGGAAGTTCGGCGAGTGGGCCGTCGAGGCGTGGACGCCGTACAACGACGGGATCGTCGACGCCCTGTGAGCAGGCCGTAGGCGGCCGGATCCGGAACGTGACCCACGACACCCCCCGGATCCGGGAATCATCCGTGGGGCCCGCCCGTTGGACCCCATGTCCGAGCCGGGCGAGCAGTGTCCCCGGGCCGCAACAGATAAACGCCGCCGCGGAATACCGTACGGCTGGAGCCGCGGTGCGCCACTCGCCGCGAGGCGACCTGCGTCCGGCTCGGACCCCATCGTCGACCAGGGAATACCTCCCTGCCGGCGTGGGTTGGAAGAAGCGTCCGGATCGGGCGGACACCGTGTCCCCGGGTCTCAACCATCCGCCGCTGCGAGCGGCCACGCGCCGAGAGGCGACCGGCCGTCCGGTCCGGGCCTTCCCCCCACCCCTACTTCGCTCGAGGAGCACGCCATGAAGGGCGACCGCGTCGAGATCGTGGTCGACGCCGGCAGCGGCACCACCAAGACCTACGAGGTCGAGGCGACCCGCGCCGGGCGTCGCGTCGACATCGCGCAGACCCGCGGGACCGTCGAGGTCAGCGAGGTCACCCGCGGGGGCACGGCCGTGCGCACCGCGCGCTTCCTCTCCGGCCGCGTGATCGCGCTCGTCGAGCACCCGGCCGCGGACGAGCCGGTGGCCGAGGAGATCACCCCGACCCTGCGCTCGGCCTGAGGGGCACGCCCGCAATCCCCTCGCGCCGATCCCGCCGCGTCCGCCACACTGGGCCGGACGCGGGTGTGATCCACACCGCCCGCCGGAACAGATCCTCCGGCCGGCCCGTTGGACCACGTGCCCGCCGGGCGCGGTCCTCGCCCCCGACAGGCAGACTTGCACAACGATGACCTCCATCCGAGCCACCGGGAACACGGCTGCGCGCGCGGGCGATCCCTCCGCACGCACCGGCGTTCCCCTCCCGTCCGGTCCGCCTCCCACCACAGCGACCGGACCCGCCGCCCCGCAGGCCGCGGCAGCGCCCCAGAACGGCAGCGCTGCGGCCCCGGAGAGCGGCGACCGGACCCGCCGCCGTCCACCCCGCCGGCGCGGGTCCCGGGGCCGGAGCGCACCCGCCGAGAGGCGGGGGAACGCGCCCGGCCCCGCCAGCGCCTCTCCGGACGGCCGCTCCGACGGCCGCCCCGTCGACGAGCGCCGTGACGGCGGCCCCGACTCGGGCCGCGACCCCGGTCGCGACTCCGGTCGTGACTCCGGGAACGGTCGCCGCCGCGGCCCGCGCCCGGAACGGACCGAAGCCGCCGCACCGTCGCTGCCCACGGAGGTCCTCGCCGACGTCGAACGCCGGATCGGCGAGCTGGGGCCGCACGACGCGGCCCGCCTGACGCGCCGGTTCCGCGGCGCCCGCCGCTCCGGCGACGGCACCGCCCAGCAGGCCGTGGCCGACGCCGTCGCCGCGGCCGAGCACCGCCTCGAGCGCCGCCGCGCCGCCGTGCCCCGGATCGCCTACCCGCCCGCCCTGCCCGTCAGCGCGCGCCGCGAGGACATCGCCGCCGCGATCCGCGACCACCAGGTCGTGATCATCGCCGGTGAGACGGGCTCCGGGAAGACCACGCAGCTGCCCAAGATCTGCCTCGAGCTGGGCCGCGGGGTCACCGGCACGATCGGCCACACCCAGCCGCGGCGGCTCGCCGCGCGCACGGTCGCCGCCCGCATCGCCGAGGAGCTCGGCACCGAGCTGGGCGACGTCGTCGGCTGGAAAGTGCGGTTCACCGACCAGGTGGGCGACCGCACGATGGTCAAGCTGATGACGGACGGCATCCTGCTCGCCGAGCTCGCCGGCGACCGGGACCTGCTGCAGTACGACACGCTGATCATCGACGAGGCGCACGAGCGCAGCCTCAACATCGACTTCATCCTGGGCTACCTCACCCGGCTGCTGCCCCGGCGTCCCGACCTCAAGGTGATCATCACCTCGGCCACCATCGACCCGGAGCGCTTCTCCCGGCACTTCGGCGCGGCCGGCAACCCGGCCCCGATCGTCGAGGTCTCCGGCCGCTCCTACCCCGTGGAGGTCCGGTACCGGCCCGTCGTCGACCCGGACGACCCCGACGCCGACCCGGACCGCGAGGAGATCGACGCGATCGGCGACGCCGTCACCGAGCTGCAGCGCGAGGGCCCCGGCGACATCCTCGTGTTCCTGCCCGGCGAGCGGGAGATCCGCGACACCGCGGACGCGTTGACGCGCCGGAGCTACCGCAACACCGAGATCCTGCCGCTCTACGCCCGGCTGACCACCGCCGAGCAGCAGCGCGTCTTCGCCCCGCACCCCGGCAACCGGATCGTGCTGGCCACGAACGTCGCCGAGACCTCGCTGACGGTCCCCGGCATCAAGTACGTGATCGACACCGGCACGGCGCGCATCTCGCGCTACTCGCGGCGGCTCAAGGTGCAGCGGCTGCCGATCGAGAAGGTCTCGCAGGCCAGCGCGAACCAGCGCGCGGGACGCTGCGGCCGCACGAGCGACGGCATCTGCATCCGGCTCTACGCCGAGGACGACTTCGACGCGCGTCCCGAGTTCACCGACCCGGAGATCCTGCGGACCAACCTGGCGTCGGTCGTGCTGCAGATGATCGCGCTGGACCTCGGGGAGATCTCCGAGTTCCCGTTCGTGGAGCCGCCGGACAAGCGCGACGTCGCCGACGGCCTCGCCCTGCTGCACGAGCTGGGCGCGGTCGACCACGGCGCCCTGACCGCGGTGGGCCAGGCCCTCGCCCGGCTGCCCGTCGACCCGCGCCTCGGCCGGATGCTGGTGGAGGCCAACCGGACCGGCTGCCTCACCGAGGTGCTGGTGATCGCCGCGGCGCTGTCGGTGCAGGACCCGCGCGAGCGGCCGACCGAGCAGCGCCAGGCCGCCGACGAGCAGCACAACCGCTTCCGCGTGGAGGGCTCGGACTTCCTCGCGTTCGTCTCGCTCTGGCAGTACCTCGCGGAGCAGCGGGAGGCGCTGTCCGGCAACCGGTTCCGCCGCACGCTGCGCGAGGAGTTCCTGCACTACCTGCGCATCCGCGAGTGGTGGGACCTGCACGGCCAGCTCCGGCAGGCCGCGCGCTCGGCCGGGATGACCGCCAACGACTCGCCCGCCGACGCCGACCGGATCCACCAGGCGTTGCTGTCCGGGCTGCTGTCGCAGGTGGGGCTGCTGGAGGAGACGGACAAGCGCAAGGACCCGAAGGAGCGGACCAGGAGGGATCGACCCGGCGCACGGGACTACCTCGGCGCCCGCAACGCGCGGTTCGCGATCTGGCCCGGCTCGGCACTGGCCAAGAAGCCGCCGCGCTGGGTGATGGCGGCCGAGCTCGTCGAGACCTCCCGGCTGTGGGCGCGGACCGTCGCGCGGATCAAGCCGGAGTGGATCGAGCCGCTCGCCGGGCATCTCGTCAAGAGGACGTATTCGGAACCGCACTGGTCGCGCAAGCGTGCGAGCGCCGTCGCGACCGAGCGCGTGACGCTGCACGGCATCCCGGTGATCGCCGACCGGACCGTGGAGTTCGGCCGCATCGACCCCGAGGTGTCGCGCGACCTGTTCCTGCGGCACGCGCTCGTCGAGGGCGACTGGGAGACACGGCACCGCTTCTTCCACGCCAACCGCGAGCTGCTCGACGACGCCGAGGAGCTCGAGCACCGCGCCCGCCGTCGGGACCTCGTGGTCGACGAGGACACGCTGTTCGACTTCTACGACCGGCGGGTGCCGGCGTCCGTGGTGTCGGGCCGGCACTTCGACTCCTGGTGGAAGAAGGAGTCGAAGCGGAACCCGGACCTGCTCGACTTCACCGTCGAGATGCTGGAGACCGAGGCCGCGCGGGGTGTCGACCGCTCCGCCTATCCCGACCACGTCGCCGCCGGCGGGCTCACCCTGCCGCTGTCGTACGCGTTCGAGCCCGGGCACCACACGGACGGCGTGACCGTCGACGTCCCGGTGGCCGCGCTGCACCAGGTCGACCCGACGCCGTTCACCTGGCAGGTCCCCGGGCTGCGCGAGGAGCTCGTCACGGCGCTGATCAAGACGCTGCCGAAGACGTTGCGCCGCAACTTCTCCCCGGCCCCCGACCACGCCAGGGCCGTCCTCGCCCGGGTGCGCGCCGGGGACGAGCCGCTCCTCGACGCGCTGGAGCGCGAGCTCGGCCGGATGCGCAACGTGCGCATCGGGCGGGACGACTGGGAGCTGGACCGGCTGCCCGAGCACCTCGTCGTCACGTTCCGGGTGGTCGACGAGAAGGGCCGCGAGCTGACCCGGGGCACCGACCTCGAGGCCCTGCGCGAACAGCTCGCCCCGCAGGTCCGGCAGGAGATCGCCGCCGCGGGCCGGGACGTCGAGCGGAGCGGGCTGACGACGTGGGACCTGGGCGACCTCCCGCACGAGCTCCCGATCCGCCGCGGCACGCACGTCGTGACCGGCTTCCCTGGGCTGGTCGACCGCGGCAGTTCCGTCGATGTCCGGGTGTTCGCCACCGCCGCCGAGCGTGACGCCGCGCATCGCCGCGGCGTCCGGCGGCTGCTGCTGCTCGCCACACCCTCGCCGGCCAAGCAGGTGCAGCGCGGGCTGGACAACAAGGCCAAGCTGACGCTGTCGCGCAACCCGCACGGCAGCGTCGACGCCCTGCTCGAGGACTGCCTGACCTGCGCGGCCGACCACCTGATCGCCCGCGCCGGCGGCCCGTGCTGGGACACCGCCGGGTTCGAGCGGCTCCGGGGCGTCTTCGCCCAGCACCTCGGTGGCACCACGATGCAGGTGCTGCAGGCCGTCCGTGCCGTGCTGGACCGCTGGCACCCGGTGCAGGCGGCGCTCGCCGAGCTGCGCTCGCCCACCACGCGCGAGGGCGTGGCGGACATCCGCGCGCAGCTCGACGGCCTCGTCGGCCCGGGCTTCGCGACCGCGGCCGGGGCGAACCGGCTCGCCGACGTCGCCCGGTACCTGCAGGCCGTCGGGATCCGGATCGACAAGCTCCGCACCGACCCGGCCCGCGACGCCGAGTGGACCGCGCAGGTCCACGTCGTCGCCGACGAGTACGCGGACGAGATCGCCGGCCTGCCCGCGGGCGTCGATCCCCCCGCGGGCCTGGTCGAGGTGCGCTGGATGATCGAGGAGCTGCGGGTGAGCCTCTACGCCCACCCCATGAAGACCCGGTACCCCGTCTCGATCAAGCGGATCCAGAAGGCGCTCGACGAGCTCTGACGGTTCGAGGTGCCGGGCGGCCGCGGACAGGGCAAGGTGATCGCATGGAGCCGCAGTACGCCCACCTCGGCGAGGCGCTGGGTACGGACTTCTTCTCGGTCCGCGAGCAGTTCACGGACGAGCAGTGGGAGCGGTTCGCCGCCGTCCGGAAGTTCGTCGACGCCGAGGTGCTGCCGGAGATCGGCGGGTACTGGGAGCGCGGCGAGCTGCCGTGGCACCTCTTCCGCAGGCTGCCCGAGCTGGGCATCGTCGGCGAGACGATCACCGGCTACGGCGCGGCCGCGATGAGCCCGCTGGCCTGCGGGCTCGTCCACATGGAGCTGCACCGCGGCGACGGCTCGCTGGGCACCTTCCTCGGCGTGCACGCCGGGCTGGCGATGCAGTCGATCGCGATGTGCGGCAGCGAGGAGCAGAAGCAGCGCTGGCTGCCGTCGATGTCCACGATGCAGCGGCTGGGCGCGTTCGCGCTCACCGAGCCGGAGCACGGGTCGGACTCGGTCGCCCTGGAGACCACCGCCCGCCGGGACGGCGACCACTGGGTGCTCGACGGCCGCAAGCGCTGGATCGGCAACGGCACCATCGCCGACCTCGTCGTCGTGTGGGCCCGGGACGTGGCCGACGGCGAGGTCAAGGGCTTCGTCGTGGAGACCCCGGCCGAGGGCTACGCGGCCACCGTGATCGGCGGCAAGGTGTCGGTGCGCGCGGTCTGGCAGGCCGACATCACGCTCACCGGTGTCCGGGTGCCCGACGAGAACCGGCTGACCGGGGCCCGCACCTTCGCCGACTGCGCCGCCGTCCTCGCGTCGACCCGCGGGCTCTGCGCCTGGATGGCCCTCGGCCACGCGACCGCGGGCTACGACGCCGCGCTCCGCTACGCCAAGGAGCGCACCCAGTTCGGCAAACCGCTGGCCGCGTTCCAGATCGTGCAGGAGAGGCTGGTGCAGATGCTCGCCGACCTCATCGGCATGCAGCTGTACTGCATGCAGATCGGCCGGCTCGCCGAGGCCGGGCGACTCTCCCCGACCATCGCCGGCCTGGCCAAGATGAACAACACCCGCACCGCCCGCCGGATCCTCGGCACCGCGCGGGACCTGCTCGGCGGCAACGGGATCCTGCTCGAGCACCATGTCGCCCGGCACTGGGCGGACATCGAGGCGATCCACACCTTCGAGGGCACCGAGACCATCCAGACCCTGATCGTCGGCAAGGAGATCACGGGCATCGGCGCGTTCTCCTGACCCCCTGAGTGGCGATGGTCGCCATAGCAGCGATCGCCACTCACGAGGGGTGTCGACCCGAGACGAGCGGGCGGGGTCTACTGATCACCGGACAGCTCGACGAGGAGGCCCCGCGCATGACCGACGACGACAGCGCCGACGACCTCGACCGCTACCTCCCGCCGTACACCGCGGAGCTCGCGCGGGCGCGGCGGCAGAGCATCGGCTCGCTGCTGGCCCGCACGGCGAAGAAGTACCCGGACAAGCTCGCGGTGGTCCACCGCGACACCCGGCGGACCTTCGCCGAGCTCGACGCCGACGCCAACCGGATGGCGAACGCCCTGGTCGCGCGGGGTGTGCGGCGGAACCGGCGGGTGGCGATCCTGTCGCACAACTCGTACGCCTTCGTCGTCGCCTACTTCGCGCTGGCCCGGATCGGCGCGATCTCCGTGCCGGTCAACTTCAACTTCACCGCGGGCGAGGTGCGCTACGCGCTGGAGGACAGCGGGGCCCGCGCGGCGATCGTGTCCGAACGGCTCGCGCCGACGTTCGAGGAGGCCGGTGTCCCGGTCGAGCTGCAGGTCGTGGTGGGCGCGCGGGACGGCTGGGTGGGCTTCGACGAGCTGCTCGCGCATGCCGACGCCGTCGAGCCCGACGTCGAGATCGGCGACGACGACCCGGTCCAGCTGCTCTACACCAGCGGCACCACGTCGGCCCCCAAGGGCGCGATCATGACGAGCCGGAACCTGATCGCCCAGTACGTCTCGGACATTGTCGACGGCGAATACCACCGCGACGACGTCGAGCTGCACGCCCTGCCGCTCTACCACTGCGCGGCGCTGCACGACTTCCTCACGCCGGACGTCTACCTCGGCGCAACCAGCGTGATCGTCGACTCGCCGGACCCGGGGACGATCCTGCGCACGGTCGAGGCCGAGAAGATCACCAAGATGTTCTGCCCGCCGACGGTGTGGATCCGGCTGCTGCGCTCCCCCGACTTCGACCACTACGACCTGGGCTCGCTGCGCAAGGGCTACTACGGCGCGGCGATCATGCCCGTCGCCGTGCTGAAGGAGCTCGGCGAGCGGCTGCCCGCGATCCGGCTGTTCAACTACTACGGCCAGACCGAGCTGGCACCCAATGCCACGGTGCTGTTCCCGGAGGAGCAGATCGCCAAGGCGGGCACGGCGGGGCGGGCGAGCCTGAACGTCGAGACCCGGCTGCACGACGACGAGGACAACCCGGTGCCCGTCGGCCAGGTCGGCGAGATCGTGCACCGCACCCCGCACGCCATGCGCGGGTACTGGGGCAAGCCGGAGGCGACCGCCGAGGCCTTCCGGAACGGCTGGTTCCACAGCGGCGACCTCGGGGTGATGGACGCCGACGGCTACCTCACGATCGTCGACCGCAAGAAGGACATCATCATCACCGGCGGCGAGAACGTCGCGAGCCGCGAGGTCGAGGACGCGATCTACGAACACCCCGCGGTCAGCGAGGTCGCGGTGTTCGGGGTGAAGCACCCGGAGTGGATCGAGGCCGTCGCCGCCGCCGTCGTGCTCCGGGAGGGCGCCACCGCCGAGCCGGCCGAGATCGTCGCCCACACCCGGGAACGCCTCGCCGGGTTCAAGGCCCCGAAGTACGTGGTGGTCGTCGACGAGCTGCCCAAGAACCCCAGCGGCAAGATCCTCAAGCGCGAGCTACGCGACACCTACGCCGGCCTCGCCGACTGAAGGTCAGACCTCTCGGAACCCGGCCGCGATCCGTTCGGCGATCTTCTCGACGTCCCGCATGGTCCCGTCGGCAACGCCGATGACGAGATCGAACATCTCGTCCTCGGAGAGCGTCAGGTCGCGCCCGTTGATCCGGAGGAATACCGCGGACGCGAGGAAGGCCAGCCGCTTGTTCCCGTCGACGAGCGCATGGTTCGTCGCCAGTGAATGCAGCAGAGCGGCAGCCTTCGTCGGGAGATCCGGGTACGCCTCGCGGCCCATGAAGTTCGCCCGGGGCCGGGCCAGCGCCGACTCGAGCAACCCGATGTCCCGGACCAGGACCTCGCCCTCGACGGCGTACTCGGCGATGACGAGAAGGTCGTCGAGGGTCAGGTAGGAGATCACGCCTCGCCGAGACGCTTGAGCAGATTCCGGTAGCGAGGTGTCAGCTCGTCGAGCGCGCTCGACACCAGCTTCGTGTGGTCGCGACGGGCGATGTACTCCCGCACAGCAGCCCGCGCAACGTCCTGCATCGAGCGGTCCTCCGCCTCGGCTTGCGCCCGCAGGGCCCGGGCCTCCTCGTCGGTCAGCCGTAGGTTCATGGCCATTCGCATACGGTACCACTTCGGTACCATTCGAGCGCCCACGACGCACGCCTACGGAATTCAGCGGGTGGGGAGGCCGGCCGCCTTCCAGGCCCGGAAGCCGCCGTCGAGGTCGGTGGCGTTGTGCAGGCCCAGGTCCTGCAGGGAGGCGGCGGCGAGGCTGGAGCTGTAGCCCTCGGAGCAGGCCACGATCCAGGTGACGTCGTGGTCGACGGCCTCGGGGATGCGGGCGTCGGAGGCCGGGTCGAGCCGCCACTCCAGGTGGTTGCGCTCGATGACCAGCGCGGCGGCGAAGGAGCCCTCCTCGTCGCGCTGCCACTGCGGGCGGGTGTCGACCAGGCGCGCGCCCTCGCGCAGCAGCGCGGCGGCCTCCTGCGGGCCCACGCGGTCCAGCCGGGCCCGCGCCTCGGCCAGCACGTCGGCGATCGAGCGGGTCATGCCCCCACCTTCTCCGGTTCGTCAGTCAGCTCCGTGCGGGTGCGGCGCAGGAACTCCCCGCCCGGGCCGGACGCCACCTCGTAGTAGCTCATCGCGGTCAGCGGCGGCGAGTACGCGTGCACGCTGACCGCGGGCGACTCGAGGTGGTTGGCGACGTCGTGCACGTGGCCGAGCGGGAAGGCGGCGCCGCGCCCCGCCCGCAGCGTACGGGCCCGCAGCCCCTCGCCGGCGACCCAGCGCTGTTCGACGAGGTCACCGGAGACCACGGTGAGCGCGCCGAGCGAGCCGGCGTGGTCGTGCAGCTCAGCGATCTGCTCCTGGGCCCAGCTGATCAGCCAGACGTCCACGACGTCGTCGCTGTGCAGGCGGCGGGACCAGCGGTGCACTGGATCGACGTGCACCGCATGCCGGCCGAGCCGGACCTCTTCGGCGTACCGGCGGGTCAGCGCGGTGAGGTCGGAGAGGTCGAGCGGGGTGGGAGCGGCGGTGCGGACCGCCGCACGGGACACGGTGCGGGCGTGCGCGAGCACGAGGTACTCCAGTAGGGGACGACGCGAGCGGGGGACTGGGTCAGCTCGAGCGTCGACAGCACTCGTCGAACACGTGCCCGCGGCGGCTCTCCCAGATGGGGCCGAGGTTCCACGCGGGCATCACGTCGGTGATTCCAGCACACCCGGCGCCCCGGACGGAAATCCGCTCCCAGCGCCCGGGACCCGGACCCGAATGTCCGGTCAGCGCCCCGTTCCGCCCGCTCAGGGGTCCGGGACCGCGCCGATCAGGGTGTCCAGCCCCGCGAGGACCAGGATCCGGCGCGCCGGACTGTCCGAGGGTGTGACCACGCTCAACTCCGTGCCGCCGGACCGCGCGCGCTGCGCCAGCTCGGACAGCAGTGCGATCCCCGAGCTGGAGACGTACGAGTCTGCGGCCAGGGTGAGGGTGAGCGGCCCGCCGCGGTCCAGCTCGGCGAGCAGGTCCGTCCGCACCGCGGCGACGCCCGCGAGATCGAGGTCCCCCTCCACGTGCACGCGCACCGTGTGCTGGTCCGCCCAGCGCCGCAGCCGGGTGACGGCCGGGCCGCCGTCGGTCCGCGCGGGCTCGGCGGGCCGGTCGGCCGCCCCGCCGGGCAGCCGCGGGACCACCTCCACGGGCAGCGCCGGCAGCCGGAACCAGACCTCGGTGCCGTCGTCCGCCGGCAGGACCTCGACGTCCTCGGCCAGCTCCCGGATCAGCGCGAGGCCGCGCCCCCGGTAGCCGGGGTCGGCGGGCGGCGGCCGCCAGAGCCCGTGGTCGACGACCCGCACCGCGACCGAGCCCTCCGGCTGCAGCTCCAGGGAGAGCTCGACCGCGTCGGCAGGCGGCCGGTCGCCGTTGGTGTAGGCGTGCTCGACGGCGTTGGTCACCGCCTCCCCCACGGCGAGCTGCAGGTCGGTGGTGCCGTCCTCGCCCAGCCCGCAGCGGGCCGCCCACTCCGCGATCGCCCGGCGCATCGGGGCCAGGCACTCGGCGTCGGCCGGCATCGACCGGGTCAGGGGCTCGGGCACCCGCCGGGCCAGCACCACGACGGTGTCGTCCGGGGCGCCCTCCGCGTCGAGCATCCGCTCCAGCAGCACGTCGACCATGTCCGACGGCCGGTGCCCGGCCAGCGCGCCGAAGGTCGTGGCCAGCCGGTCCATGCCGTCGTCGATCACCTCGGTGCGGCGCTCGAACAGCCCGTCCGAGCAGAGCAGGATCGTCTCCCCCGGCTCGATCCGGCCGTCGGCCTCCGCGAACGGCGGGCGGCCCGCGACGCCGAGCGGGGTGCCCCGGCCGCCGTCGAGCAGCCGGACCCCGTCCGGGCCGGCGACCAGCGGCGCGGGATGGCCGGCGCACGCGTAGCGCAGCTCCCCCGACGCCGTGTCGACGACAGCGCAGGCGACCGTGCTGGCCCGGGCGCCGGTGACCCGGCGGGCGAACAGGTCGAGCTGCTCGAGGGCGGTGGCCGGCGGCTGGCCGTTGACCAGGTTCGCGGCGAGCGCGCTGCGCAGCTGCCCCATGACGGCGGCGGCCGACGGCCCGCGCCCGACCACGTCCCCGACCACCAGCGCCACCCGGCCGTCGGCGAGGTCGAGCACGTCGAACCAGTCCCCGCCCGCCTCGGTGCCCTCGGTCCCCGGGTTGTACCGGGTCGCCACGGCGAGCCGCTCGAGCTGCGGCAGCTCCTGCGGCAGCAGGCTGCGCTGCAGGGTCACGGCGACCTCGTGCTCGGCCTGGTGCAGCCGCGCCCGCTGGACCGCCTGCGCGCACTGGCTGGCCAGGGTGAGCACCAGTCCGCGCTCGTCCGGCCCGAAGGCCGGGTCGCGGCCGAAGCCGAGCCCGATCACGCCGATCGCGCGGCCCGCGACCAGCAGCGGGACGGCCGTGCGCACCGGGTACGGCGTCGGCTGCCCGTCCGCGGCCCAGATCGGCTCGGCCGAGCGCACCACCTGGCCCAGCGGATGGTCGGAGGTCACCCGCAGACCGTGCTCGACGATCCGGCCGGTGTCCTGGTCCGCCCAGCCGTCGGCGGCCAGGGTGTGCAGGAGGCCCTCGTCGTCCACCAGCAGCACGACGACGGCCTCGGCGCCGATCGCCGACCGCGCGTGGGCGAGGATCACGTCGGCCACCGACTCCAGGTCGGTGGCGCGGGAGAGCGCGGTGGCCACGGCGCCGAGCCGCTCGGCGAGCCGGCGGCCCTCGGTCTCGGCGACCAGCAGCAGCGAGCGGTCCAACGCCTGGGCCGCCAGCTCCGCCACGGCCAGCGTCGCCTCGCGGTCGCTGTCGGTGAGAGCCCGCGGCCCGGCGAATCCGACGGCGATCATGCCGAGGTCCCGGTCCCCCGCCACGAGCGGCACCCAGAACGCGGCCTCGATCCCGAAGGTGCTCAGCCACTGCGCGGCCGGGGGATGCTCGCTGCGCAGGCCCTCGGCGTCCTCGAACCAGAGCGCCTGCCGGGTGCGCAGCGCGGTGCGCGCCGGGTGGTCGCCGTCGAGGGAGACGGTGCTGAGCTCCGCGGGCGGCTCCCCCTGCCAGCCCTGCAACGCCAGGAGCTGCAGGTCCTGGCCGCGGGTCTGCCACACCCCGGCCACCGCGGACCCGAGCAGCGCCACGAGGTGGCTGGTCGCGGTCCGGGCGACCTCGGCGGGGGTCGCGGCCGCGGACATCTCGGCGGTCGCGCGGTGCAGCAGGCCCAGCTGCGTGCTGCTGGCGCGTTCCTGCTCCAGCAGCCGCGCGTTGTCCACCGCGACCGCCGCGCGCCGCGCGATCTCGGTGAACAGCACGGCGTCGGACTCGTCGAGCACCGGGGAGGCGCCCGTGCGCGCGACGGCGAACATGCCGAGCATCCCGCCGCGGGCCCGGAGCGGGACGAACAACGCGGAGTGCGCCCGGGACCGGCGCCACACGTCCTGGTCCTCGGGCGGGGTCTCGCCGAAGGCGGCCGCGAGCTCCTCGGGCGGCAGCAGCACCGGGTCGTCGACATCGGCGAGCTGGTGCAGCACCGGCAGGCCGGGCAGGGTCCGCAGCTCCCGCTCGACGTCCGGGTCGGTGGCGGCGACGATCCGCAGGGCCGGGCCGGCGCCGTCGTCCGTGAACACGCGCACGATGTCGCCCAGGCCCTGGTCGACGACGGTCCGGGCGAACGCCTCCAGCCGCGCGGACTGGCTGATCTCCCGGTCCAGGGCGTCGCCGACGACGGCGTAGAGCTGGTGGCGGCGCTGCTCGGTGTGCCGGGCGTCGATGTCGAGGCAGCCGCCGACGTACCCGACCCGCCGCCCGGCCGGGCCACCGTCCGTGCTGCCCGCCGCGCCGACCGGGGCACCACGGTCGAGCACCCAGCGGAACCGGCCGTCGCCGCCCCGCAGGCGGTACTCCACCTCGAACGGCGCGCCCGCCCGCGTCGCCGCCTCGACGACCGAGCGGTAGCGCTCGCGGTCGTCCGGGTGGATGCGCTCGCGCCAGTCCAGCCCGAGCTCGCCGACGGCGTCCCGCGCCCCGGTGAAGTCCAGCCAGCCGCGGTTGACGAACACGCGGTGCCCGCCGGCGTCGTCGACCCAGATGAGCGCGGGTGTGGAGTTGGCCATCGCCCGGAAGCGCAGCTCGGCGGCCCGCCGGACCCGGCCGAGGTGCAGGTGGTTGGCGACGCGCGCGAGCAGCTCCCGCGCGGAGAAGGGCTTGACGAGGTAGTCGTCCGCGCCCGCGGCCAGGCCCTCGACCGCGGCCTCCTCGCCGGCCCGCGCCGAGAGCAGCACCACCGGCAGGCCCGCGGTGCGGGCGTCGGCGCGCAGCGCGCGGAGCAGCCCGATGCCGTCGAGCTCGGGCATCATGACGTCCGCGACGACCAGGTCCGGAGGGTCGGAGCGGGCCACGTCGAGCGCCTCGGTGCCACTGGCCACGGCGTGCACCGACCAGTTCTCGCTCAGCAGCCGATGAAGGTGCTCGCGCATGTCGGGGTCGTCCTCGACCACGAGCACGCGGCCCTGCGGCGGGTCGACGGACTCCGGCAGCCGCGGCGTCCCGCGGTCCTCGGGCCGCGCGGGCGTCCAGCGCAGGGCCTCGGCGACGAACGGCTCGAACGTCTCGGGGCGCGGGTGCGGCGTGACCGCGGGCCGCCCGAGGGTGATGCCCTCGACCGGCAGGTGGCTGAAGCCGAGCGGCAGCCGCACGGTGAAGGTGCTGCCGACGCCGGGGGTGCTGGCCGCGTCGACGGTGCCGCCGTGCACCTCGACGAGCTGGCGGACCAGGGCCAGCCCGATGCCGCTGCCCTCGTGCGAGCGGGCGCGGGCGGCACGGACCCGGTGGAAGCGGTCGAACAGCCGGGGCAGCTCGGCGGCCGGCACCCCGGTGCCGGTGTCGGCGATCCGCAGCACGAACCGGTCGTCCTCGATCCGGGTGCTCACCCGCAGGCCGCCCTCGAACGTGAACTTCAGGGCGTTGCTCAGCAGGTTGAGGACGATCTTCTCCCACATGTCCTGGTCGACCCAGGCGGGCCGCTCGGACGGCGGGCAGTCGACGTCCAGCCGCAGGCCGGCGCGCTCGGTCGGGGCGCGGAACAGCGCGGCGAGCTCGCCGGTGAGCGTGCCGAGGTCGACGGGCGTGAAGCCGGCGTCGGGGTGGCCCTCCTCCAGACGCGAGACGTCCAGCAGGGTGTTGACCAGCTTGAGCATCCGCTGCGCGCTGCGGTGCGCCACGTCGGCGTCGTGCCGGACCTGCGGGTCGTCCGCCCCGCGGAGCTGCTCGAGCGGACCCATGATCAGCGCCAGCGGGGTGCGGAACTCGTGGCTGACGCCGGTGAAGAACTCGGTCCGGCTGCGGTCGCGGCTCTCCAGCTTGCCGGTGCGCTCCCGGTCCTCGGCGGCGGCACGGACGGCCGCGAGCGCGGCGTCCACGTGCCCTGCGACGAGCGCGAGGAACTCGCGGTGCTCCTCGTCTGCCGGCTGCAGGGACGACGCGCCGAGCAGCAACCGGACCCCGCCGCTGAGCCCGGCCGCCCAGGCCTGCCCGCCCGACGGCAGCGTGACCAGGCCCTCCCGGTCCAGCAGCGCGACCAGCTCCGGCGTCGGGTCCACCCCCACGGCCACCGGCGCGCCCACCCCGCCGAGCAGCGCGAACGGCACGTCCGGCGAGTCCACCAGCGCGGCGGCGACGTGGGCGGCGGCCGGGTCGGCCGGGCCGGCCTCGCGCACCAGCCGCGCCAGCCGGCCGAGCAGCGCGGTGCGCCGGGCGGCCACGACCTGCGCGGTGCTCTCGGACATCACGTCGAACACGCCCGCGACCGAACCGTCGGCCGCCCGGACCGGGCTGAACGCGTAGCGCCAGAACGTCTCCCGCGGGCCGCCGGGGCGGTCCAGGACCAGGCGGTCGTCCGTGTGCTGCACCGCCTCGCCGGTGTCGACGACGTGCCGCAGCGCGGGGCCGATCCGGTCCCACACCTCGGGCCACACCTGCGCGCCGGGCCGGCCGAAGGCCCACGGATGCCGGTGGCCGAGGACGCCGGCGAACGCGTCGTTGTAGACAACGCAGTGCTCCCGACCCCAGAACAGGGCCAGCGGGTGCGGCGAGGCGAGCATGAGGGCGACGGCCGAGGTCAGCTCGGCGGGCCAGCCGCCCGGGGCCCCGAGGGGCGAGTCCGCCGGGTCGGCGGTCGCGAGCAGGCGCCGGACGCCGGGGCCGTCCGGATCCGTCACGTGCCCTCCTCCACACCGCGGGACCGGCGCCCCGCCGGACCAGCCTGCCAGGTCCCCGTGGTCGCGGCGAACCGTGGCCCACGCGGGCCGGACGCGGCCCGTCCTCCGGCCGCCCGGAGCCCCTCCGACCGGGCAGGATGCCCGCATGGCGACGAAGCTCGACGACGGCACCTGGGAGGTGCAGGGGAAGCACCTGACCTTCCCCGTGCGCATCGGCGACGCGGGCGCGGCCTGCGCCGCGTACCCCGTGCGGGCGGCCCGCGCGGCGGCGCTGCTGGAGGGCACCGGGCTGGAGCCGGTGGCCGTCGCGGGGTGGGCGCTCGCCGTCGTCGGGCTGGTCGACTACCGGGTCAACGACCTCGGCAGCTACGACGAGCTGGCCCTCGCCCTCCCCGTCCGGTTCCGCGGCCGGGTCGGCGTGCACATCACGCAGCTGCCGGTCACCGAGACGTTCACGATGGAGGCCGGGCGGGCGCTCTGGGGCCTGCCGAAGTGGCTCGGGACCGCCGAGCTGGACATCCGGGGCTCGCACGCCACCGGGCACCTCGCGTACGAGGGCGCGCACGTCCTCACCGCGGCCCTCTCGACGCTGCCGTTCGCGCTGCCGGGCACCGTCCCCGGCTCGGTGACCGCCTTCGCCCCGCGCGACGGCGTGATGCTCGCCAGTCCCGTGCGGGCCCGGCTGCGCGGGATCCGGGTCGGCCTCGGGGCGGGCGCGCTGGTCCTCGGCTCCGGTCATCCGATGGCCGACGAGCTGCGCTCGCTCGGCCTGCCCCGTCGACCGCTGCTCACCGCGATCGTCGACCGCCTCGCGTTCGACATGGACGCTGCCGAGGAGCTGTCCCTGTAGGGGATCATCGAGCCCGTGACAGGGGTTCGCGTCGACGCGCTCGAGGTCCCCGGGGCCCGTCTCCTCTGCGAGGTGCGGGGGTCCGGCCCGGTCGTGCTCCTGATTCCGGGTGGGGCGGCCGACACCGCCTCCTACGACGGGATCGCCCCGCTGCTCGCCGCGGAGCACACCGTCGTCACGTACGACCCGCGCGGCACCTCCCGCAGCCCGGCCGCGGACCCGGAATCGGCGGCGTCCGTCGTGACGCTCGCCGACGACGCCCACCGCGTGCTCGAGGCGGTCCGCGCGGGGCCCGCGACCGTCTTCGGCAGCAGCGCCGGCGCGGTCACCGGCCTGGAGCTCGCCACGCGGCGGCCCGAGCGGGTCGCGCGCCTGATCGCGCACGAGCCGCCCGTCACCGCCTTGTTCCCCGACCCCGCCCGGCACGACGGCGGGCGGCTGGCCGAGCTCCAACGGCGGGAGGGCACCCCGGCGGCGATGGCCCGCTTCCTCGCCGACACCGGCATGGACGGCGACGCGCCGCCCGCGCCGACGGACGACCCGGCCGCCCTGGAGACGCTCGCCCGCTTCGTCGCCAACCTGCCGGGGTTCTTCGCGTACACGGTGGTCGCCGTCAGCCGCTACCAGCCGGACGTCGAGGCGCTGCGCTCCCTCGGCCCGCGGATCGTCGTGGCCGCGGGGCGGGACTCCGCCGGGCAGGTCCCGCGCCGCGCCACCGAGGCCCTCGCGGCGGCGCTCGGCACCACGCTCGTCGAGATGCCCGGGGACCATCGCGGGTTCCTCGGCGCGCCCGTCGCCTTCGCCGACGCGCTGCGGCCGCTGCTGGACGGGGCGTCCTGACCGTCAGCGTTGGTCGCGGATGCCGTCGTCGGCGACGCTCAGCGGTGGGCGGCGAGCCATGCGCGGAGGTCGGCGATCGGGCGCTCCCGCTCCGGCTCGTTGTAGATCTCGTGCCAGAGGCCCTCGTAGAACTCCACCGTGAGGTCCTCGGAGCCGAGGACGGCGGCCAGCGCACGGGAGGTCTCGACGGTCGTGATCCGGTCGTCGACGCCGTGCTGCAGCAGCACCGGGAGCCTGATCTCCGCCGCGGTGGCGAGCACCTCGTCCATGGCGTCGAACATCGCGGAGCCGAGCCGCAGCGTCGGGTGGCCGTGGTGGACGAGCGGATCGGCCCGGTACCCCGCGACCACGGCGGGGTCCTTGCTGAGGTCCGCGACGTCGATCCCCGCCGGCCGCAGCGTCGGCGCGACCCGGGCGAGCGCGGTCAGCACCGGCACGAGCCGGCCGGGAACGGCCTGCTTCGACAGGGCCGGGGCGGAGAGGACCAGGCCGGCGAGCGCCGCCTGGTGCGCGGCGGCGTAGCGCAGCGCGATCAGCCCGCCCATGCTGTGCCCCACCAGGATCACCGGCCGCCCGGGGTGCCGGGCGGCGGCGTGCCGGCGGACCAGGTCGAGGTCGGGGACCCAGTTGGCGGGACCACCGTCGACCCGCCGGCCCTCGGACAGCCCGTGGCCGGCGTGGTCGGGGGCGTACACCGCCCAGCCGTCCGCGGTGAGGCCGGCGGCGAGCTCGGCGTAGCGGCCGGAGTGCTCCCCCAGGCCGTGGCTGACCAGCACGATCCCGGTCGCCTCGGTCGCCGGGAGCCAGGCCCGCCAGAACAGCTCGCCGAGGACGCCCGGCAGGCGCCCCTCCGCGACCGGCATCAGTGGTCGGCGGCGCCGGTCGACCGCGCGACCGGCCCGGCCAGCACGACGTCCTGCGTCGCGTCGGCCTCCTCGCCCACCCGGACCGGGAGGCCCCGCGGCTCGCGCCCCTCGGCGACGACCGCGATCGTGTACTCGCCGGCGGCCAGCTCGCCGAAGCGGTAGCCGCCGTCGACCGCGGTGATCGTGGTGGCGACCAGCTCGCCGTCCTGCAGCAGGGAGACCGCGACCTCGGCGACGCCGGAGCCCCCGGCGTCACGGATCGCGCCGGCGACCGTCGACGAGCGCACGAGCTGCACCTCGACCTCCGCCACCGCGTACTCGGTGGCGGGGACGGTCAGCGCGACGACCCCGGGCTGGTGCCCGTCCGCCGCCGCGACCAGCACGTACCCGCCCGGCCGGGGCGCGGTGACCTCGCCGCGGCCCTCGACGTCCGCCTTCGCCGAGGCGGTCTCGCGGCCGCGCGGGTCGAGGAGCGTGACGGCGGCGTCGGCGACCGGGAACCGGTCCCGCTGCACCACCGAGAACCGCACGGGCACGGCCTGGCCGGGCGCGAGCGGCTCCTCCTCCTCGTGCACGACCGCGAGGTCGACGACGGGGGCGGCGCCGGGGCGCGGGTTGGGGTCGGCGAACCCGAGCGTGCGCAGCAGGGCCAGGTCGACGGCGGCGTGCTCGGCCGCGCGGGCCTCGTCGGGGGCGATGTCGGCGGGCTGCGGGGCGGGCTCGGGGGCGCTCGTCGTCGGGCTCACGGGGCTCAGCGTGACGGGCGCGGGCGCGGCCTCCGCAGCCGGGGTGTCGATCACGACGTCGGAGCTGGTGGGCGGCGCGGGGATGGGCGTCGGGGCCGCCGTGAAGGCGTCGGCGACCGGCTCCGCCAGCTCCTCGGCGGCCGGCTCCGGCGACACCTCGGAGATCGGCTCCGGCGACACCTCGACGGCCGGCTCGTCCGACTTCTCGTCGACCGGCTCCTCGGCGCGGTCCTGGACCGGCTCCTCGACCTCGGCTCGCGAGTCGATCGACTCCTCGGCCGGTTCCTCGGCCCGCGCCGCGACCGACTCCTCGGCCGACTCCTCGGCCGACTCCTCGGCCGACTCCTCGGCCGACTCCTCCGCCGGCTCCGCGACCTCCACCGGACGCTCCTCGGCCTGCTCGGCCGGGTGCTCCTCGACCTCCTCGACCACCTGCTCCGCCAGCACCGGCTCGGCGAGCGACGCCGCGGCGGCACCGCCCCCCAGCGCGGCCACCGGCGGCACCGCACGCAGTCGGCGGACCTCGCGCCCGTCGTCCGCCCCGCCCCGCACCACGGCGAGGACCGGGCGCTGACCGGCGCCGTCCCGCGGAGCGGGCACCGACGCGTCGTCCGACAACGGCTCGGGTCCCTGCTGGCGGCGCGACGCCTCGGCGCGCGCCACCGCCTCGGCGACGGCCGGGCTGACGATCCCGCGCGCCATCGGGCGGTCGTCGCGGCTGGGGGTGGGCGGCGCCACCGAGGTGACCCGCGCGACCAGCGCCGGGTCCACCGAGGAGCGACGCTGCGGGCGGGTGCGCGGGGGTGCCTCGACCGGGACGCCGTCGACGAAGCCGCGGGTCCACGGAGGACCGACGGGGCCGGCGTCGACCTCCTCGGCCACGACCCGGCGTTCGGCGGGGGGCTCCTCGGGCCGCTCGTCCGCGGGCGCCTCGGCCGGCGCGGCGGGCGCGTCCTCGGCCGTGGTCGGGTCCTCGGCCGGAGCGGCAGGCTCGGCGGGCTCGGGGTCGGCGGGCGCGCCGACGGACCGGTCGCGGACCAGGTCGCCCACGGTCCGCCCGGCGGGGCGGGGTTCGGGCCGGGGACCGGCGGCGGCGGTCGCCCCGCCCCGGTCCCCGCGGCGCATCGCCACCAGGACGATCCCGGCGGCCAGCAGCACGAGCAGGACCATGACGACCAGGGCCCACGTGCTCATTCGGCTCTCCTCGCGCGATCTCGTCGAGGCCCGACCGGTGCCCTCGCCGCGGCCGCGCGAGACGTGCGGGCCCGCCCGGACTCGTCGGAGGACCGTAGCACCGGGAGACCCCTTCACCCTGTTCGGCGACCGGTTCGCGGCGTGTCGCCCGGGCGGGTATCGGCCCAGCTCAGCGCGATTCAGTCGGCGCGGGTGACCGGCCCCGGCGCGTCCGGGGGATCCGAGCGGGCGGAGGCGGCCCCGATCCGGGACGATTCCCCCTCGTGGCGATCGATCCGGACCTCTCGGAACTGGCCGCGGCGCACGGCGTCGCGACGGGCTACAACGACGGCGACCGCAGGCCGGTCACCGTCGACGAGGAGGTGGTCGTCGAGGTCCTCGGTCTGCTCGAGGTCGACGCGACCACCCCCGCCGCGCGGGCCGCGGCGCTCAGCGAGGCCCGCGAGAACGCCGCGCGCGGCCTGCTCCCCGGCACGATCGGCCTGCGCGCCGACCGTCCCCGGCCGCTGCCCGTGCCCGGCGTGCTCGTCGGCGAGGACGGCGGCCGCCGCGAGGTCGAGGGCGAGCTGGCCGGCCTGGAGCCCGGCTGGTACCGGCTGGAGACGGCGGAGCAGCAGGTCACGGTCGTCGTCTCGCCTCCGGCACTGCCGGCGACCCCGCGCTCCTGGGGCTGGATGCTCCAGCTCTACGCGCTGCACTCGGCGGGCAGCTGGGGGATCGGCGACCTCGGCGATCTGCGGAGCTTCACCGCGCACGCCGGAGAGCAGGGCGCGTCGGCGATCCTGCTCAACCCCCTGCACGCGATCACCCCGCTCGCGCCGGTGCAGCCGTCGCCGTACACGCCGTCGAGCCGGCGGTTCGCGACCCCGCTCGCGCTGCGGATCACCGACCTGGCCGAGTACGCCGCGGCCGACCCGGCCACGCGCGCCGAGGTCGACGCCCTGCGTCCGGAGACCGTCGGCGACCGCCTCGCGCACGATCGGGTGTGGGCGGCGAAGCGGTCGGCCCTCGAGCTGCTGTGGCGGTCGGCCGGGCGCCCCGACCCCGTCGAGCCCGGTCCCGATCTCGTCGACTTCGCAACCTACTGCGCACTCGCCGAGCGCTACGGCGGCCGGTTCACCCTGTGGCCGGAGGAGCTGCGCCACCCCGGCTCCGAGGCCGTCGGCCGCGCCCGGCGCGAGCTCGCCCCGCGGGTCGCGTTCCACGGCTGGGTGCAGCAGCGGCTCGCCGACCAGCTGGCCGCGGCGCGCACCGCGGCCCGCGAGGCGGGCATGCCCCTCGGCGTCATCCACGACCTCGCCGTGGGGTGCGACCCGGAGGGCGCCGACGCCTGGGCGCTGCAGGACGTCCTGGCCCTCGACGTGACCGTCGGCGCCCCGCCGGACGCCTTCAACCAGCGTGGACAGGCGTGGGGCCTGCCGCCGTGGCGCCCCGACCGGCTGGCCGCGACCGGGTACGCCGCCTACCGCGACATGCTCCGTGCACTGCTCACCCACGCGGACGGGCTGCGGATCGACCACGTCGCCGGGCTGTTCCGGCTCTGGTGGGTGCCGCCGGGCCGCACGCCCGACCGCGGCACCTACGTGCACTACGACGCCGAGGCGATGCTCGCCGTCCTCACGCTCGAGGCCTCCCGGGCGGGCGCGGCGGTGGTCGGCGAGGACCTCGGCACCGTGGAACCCGAGGTCACCGAGGCCCTGCACGGCCGCAACATGCTCGGGTCGACCGTGCTCTGGTTCGCCCGGGACCCCGAGCGCGAGGACGCGCTGATGCCGCCCGGCGACTGGCCGGAGGAGGCGGTCGCGACCATCTCGACCCACGACCTGCCGACGGCGTCGGGCTTCCTGACCGGCGAGCACGTCCGGGCCCGGGCCGACCTCGGCCTGCTCGACGACGTCGCGGCCGAGGAGCGCAAGGCCGCCGCCGAGCGCGAGGAGCTGGTCGGCCTGCTCGTGTCGGAGGGGGTGCTCGACTCGGCCGACGCCCCCGAGGACCGGATCGTCGTCGCGATGCACGCGCTGCTGGCCCGCAGCCGCAGCCGGCTCGTGCTCGCCTCGCCGTACGACGTCGTCGGCGAGACGCGTCAGCCCAACCTGCCCGGGACCGTCGACGAGTACCCGAACTGGCGGCTGCCGCTGCCCGTGTCGCTCGAGGAGCTGGTGGCGGACCCGCGGGTGAAGGAGGTCGTCGCGGCATTGCGTTCCGGGGGCCGGTGAGGCGACGATCACACCATGCCCCTCAGTGCCGAGGCCCTGACGACCGCCGACCACGCCGCCGACCTGCTCTGGGCGGCGTGGACGGCCGGCGACGTGATCGACGAGCTCCCCGAGGACCTGCGCCCTTACGACCACGCGGCCGGCTGGGCGATCCAGCAGCGGATCGGCGAGCGGGCGGGCCCGGGCTACGGCTGGAAGATCGCGGCGACGTCGGCGCCGAGCCAGGCCGTGATCGGCATCGGCACCCCGCTGCCGGGCCGGCTGTTCGACCGCTTCCGCTTCGAGCCCGGCGACACGCTGCCCTTCGGCGGCCTGCACATGCGGGTGGTCGAGGCGGAGTTCGCGTTCCGGATGGCGTCGGACGTGCCGGCTGGCGCGTCCCGCGAGGACGTGCTCGCGGCGGTGGCGGCACTGCACCTGGCGATCGAGGTGCCGGACTCGCGCCTGCGCGACTACCCGCGGGCCGGCAGCTCGCAGCTGCTCGCCGACGTCGCCTGCGCGGGGCAGTTCGTGCTCGGCCCGGAGATCCCCGACTGGCAGGCGATCGAGTTGTCCACAGCGGGGACAGCCTTGTGGATCAACGGCGAGAAGGCGGCCGCGGGTACCGGCGCCGAGGTGATGGGCGACCCGCGCACCGCGCTGGTGTGGCTCGCCGAGGAGCTCGCGCACCTCGGGACGGGCCTCCGGGCGGGCGAGATCGTGACGACCGGCTCCACCACCCCCGTCCCGGCGATCTCCGCGGGCGACGCCGTTCGCGCCGACTTCGGCCCCCACGGCTCTGTGGAGATCACCTTCTCCTCCTGACCCCCGGAACTCGCGACTCGCGCTGCAGAAGGTCCCGACTCGCGGACCTCCTCCCGCGAGTCGGGAGATCCGGCACCGCGAGTCGGGAGCTTCGGGTCAGACCGTGAAGCCCAGGGCGCTGGGCTGCTCCTTCGCCAGGGCGGCGAGGTGCTCGTCGACCGTGGTCATGCCGTGCAGGTCCCGGCCCGCCGCCATGCCCTCGACGAGCGCCTTCTCCGCCCGCTCGATCTCCTCGGCCGTGTCGATCGCGGCGGCGAAGCGCTCCCGCGGGCCGACCACGATGCCGTCGTCGTCCCCGACGAGGAGGTCACCCGGGGAGACGCGCACCCGCCCGAGGAGCACCTCCCGCCCGAAGGTGCCCGGGTCCCGGGTCGTGCCGGACATGGGGTTGGTGCCGCGCGCGTGGACCGGCAGGCCGATTCGGCGCAGCCCGCGGACGTCGCGGCAGTAGCCGTCGATCACGATCGCGGCGAGACCCCGCCGGCGCGCCTCGGTGGCGAACAGTTCCCCAGACACCGCCTTGCGCAGCGAGTTGGTGGCCACGACCAGCACCGAGCCGGGCTCGGCCTCGCGCAGGGCGACGAGCACCGGCAGGTGGTCGTCGTACGCGAGCAGCGTGAAGGCGGGCCCGGCGAACGAGACGTCCGGGACCATCGCGCGGATCGCCGCGTCGACGACGGCGAGCCCCTTGTCGGCGTCGCACAGCGACGAGACCTGCACCGCGCGGAGGCGCTCCATCAGCGTGTCCATGTCCCCATCGTGCATCCGCAACCCTTGACTTGCACCTCCGGATAGTGCAAGTCTGAGCTTGCACATCAACCGAGGAGTTTCAATGACCGTGTCAAGCCGCGTTGGCTGCGGGGGCCGGTGCCTCGGTGGTGAAGCGGCGGTTGTCACGGAGCAGCGCCCAGACGAGGT
>NZ_JNYD01000030.1 GCF_000717175.1 Pseudonocardia autotrophica
TCGGGTTCACGTGCACCAAGCGCGAACGAGCACAGCCGACCCCGCCCAGATTCTCATCCTTCAAGGCGGCCCGGGGTAGGGCCATGACATCTCAGACGGGAAGCCGGTCCTTGCCGGTCTCCCGCAGCGTGAACACGGTGACCAGGCCGACCAGCGCCACCCCCAGCACCCAGAAGGCGGGGGACATCGCGTTGCCCGTGCTCTCCACCAGCTGCGCCGCGACGTAGGGCGCGGTGCCGCCGGCGAGGATGGTGCCGATGTTGAAGCCCAGCGCCACGCCCGTGTACCGGATCCGGCGCGGGAACAGCTCGGTGAACTGCGGGAACGCCGGCACCTGCGCGAGGCCGTTGACCGCCATGTAGACGACGTAGACCAGGGTGACGACCACGATGCTGGACGTGGCGCCGAGCAGCGCGAACGCGGGCCAGGCCAGGATCAGGTAGAGCACGTAGGCCGAGATCAGGACCGGACGGCGGCCGAAGCGGTCCGTGAGCATCCCGGCGAGCGGGTAGGTGGCGCAGGCCAGCGCGATGCCGATCGCGGACGCCCAGTACACCGACTGCTTGTCGAAGCCTTCGGTCTGGATGAGGTAGGTGGAGAAGTAGGTCAGGCCGACGTACCCGGTGCCGTTCATGGCGATCGCGATGCCGATGACCCGCAGCACGGAGCCCGGCTTCTCCTTGATGACGGTCAGCAGCGGGCTGCGCTCGACCTCGTGCTTCTCGGCCATCGCCTCGAACTCGGCGGTGTCCTCCAGCCGGACCCGCACCCAGAGGCAGATCGCAGCCAGCGGCAGCGCGATCAGGAACGGCACCCGCCAGCCCCAGGAGGCCATCTGCTCGGGCGTGGTCAGCGCCGTCACCAGGCCGACGACGGCCGCGGCGACCGAGAAGCCGAGGGTGGAGCCGACCGGGGTCAGCGAGCCGAACAGCCCGCGCCGGCCGGGCGGGGCGGACTCGGCGACGTAGGTGGCCGCGCCGCCGATCTCGCCACCGGCGGAGAAGCCCTGGGCGAGCCGGACCAGCACCAGCAGGATCGGCGCGAGCACGCCGGCGGTGGCGTAGCTGGGCAGGATGCCGAGGATCCCGGAGAACAGTCCCATCGTCACGACGGTGACGACGAGCGCGTGCCGGCGGCCGCGGCGGTCACCGAGCCGGCCGAAGAACCAGCCGCCGAGCGGGCGCATCACGTACGCCGACCCGAACACGGCCAGGGTGAGCAGCACGGACACCGCGGGCTGGTCACTGGGGAAGAACAGCGGGCCGAGGGTCACGGCGAGGAAGGCGTAGACGCTGAAGTCGTAGTACTCGATCAGCGTGCCCACACCGCCGGCGAGGGCGGCTCTGCGGGCGGAGAGGGTGGAGGTCGGCGACGCGGCCGTGGTGGTCATGGCGGTTCCGTTCGTCCTTGAGCGGGCTGAGCGGGGAGGGTCAGACGCGGGAGTGTTCGGCGAGCAGCAGCTTGAGCGAGCCGCCCGCCTCGATCACCCGGACCACGCGGTCGCTGGGTGGGGTGCCGTGCAGCCGGGCGCCGTCCGCGAGTGTGACGGCGGCCTTGCGCCAGTCGACGGACACGTCGTCGCCGGTGGTCACGGCGTCGGTGATGCCGGGGACGGTCAGCAGGGGCATGCCGTTGTAGGTCTCGCCGCGCCAGAAGCCGGGCGAGAAGGACTCGGCCAGCACCGCGGCGATCCCGAGGTCGCGCAGCGCCACCATCGGCGGGTAGTGCGGGTGGCCGTAGCCGAAGTTCCGGCCGCCGACGATCACGTCCCCCGGCCGCACGCGGTCGGCGAAGGTCGGGTCGTAGGCCTGCATCACCTTGCTGCGCAGGAACTCCGCGTCGTAGGACTTGATGTTCTCGACGCCGATCACCAGGTCGATGTCGAAGTCGTCGCCGAAGACCCAGGCGACGCGGCCCTCGATCAGGTCGGGCGGCGGCGGGTAGTCACGGGCGGCGCTCATGAGCGGGACACCTCCTCGGCGGCCGTGATCGTGCCCGCCACCGCGCTCGCCGCGACGGTGTAGGCCGATCCCATGTAGATGTTCGCCGCCGTGCTGCCCATCCGGCCGGAGATGTTGAGCACGCCGGTGGAGATGCAGTTCTCGTCCGGCTGCAGCGGCTTCTGGTAGCCGAAGCAGAAGTCGCAGCTGGACCGCGCGATCTGCGCACCGGCCTTGCGCAGCACGTCGAGCAGGCCCTCGTCCTCCGCCTGCCTGTGCACGGCGTCCGAGGTGGGGACCACGTTGAGCTCGACGCCGGAGGCGACCGTGCGGCCGTCGAGCACCAGCGCCGCGGCGCGGATGTCCTCGATCCGGCCGGAGGCGCAGGACCCGATGAAGGCCTTGGTCACGGGGGTGCCGGTGAGCTCGGCGGCGCTGCGGGTGTGGGCGCTGCGCGCGGACCCCGGGAGCACGACCTGCGGTGTGATCGTCGAGAGGTCGTAGTGGTGGACGGCGGTGTACTCGGCGTCCGCGTCCGGCAGCAGGGGCGTGAACTCCTTGCGCGCCACCCGGTTCGCGTAGGCGAGTGCCTTCTCGTCCGGCTCGAACACCGCGGAGACGGCGCCGGTGAACATCGCCATGCCGCACAGGCCCTGACGGCGGTCGATCGACATCGCCCGAGCGCCCGGCCCGGCGTACTCCATGACCTGGTGCGCGCAGCCGTCGGCGCCGTGGTCGGCGATGATGCGGTGCACCAGGTCCCGGCTGTCCACGCCGGGCGCGAACTCGCCGTCCAGCTCGAAGCGGGTGGTCGCGGGGACGTCGAGGAAGATCTGCCCGGAGACCCAGGCCTCGAGGAGGTCCCGGCGCACGCCCCAGCCCAACGCGCCGAACGCGCCGGCGCCGGAGATGTGGCCGTCGAAGTGGATGAGGAAGGTGCCCGGCAGCGCGTAGCCCAGCTCGGCCATGACCTGGTGGCCGATGCCGCGGGCCTCGTGGAGCTCGATGCCGTAGAAGTCGCACCAGTCGCGGGTGACCTGGTGGACCTCCTGCTCCTTCTCGTTGCCCTTGGTGAGCATGTGGTCGATGAAGATCACGTAGCGCTCGGGGTCGCTCAGGGTGCGGATGCCGAAGTCGTCGTGCATCTGCCGGAACATGACGTCCGTGTAGCCCGGGAAGTCGTACGCGATCATGTAGTCCGGGCGGGCGGGGAGGTTGTCGCCGGCCTGCACGGCGTCCGTGCCGGCGGCCCGGGCGAGGATCTTCTCGGTGATCGTGGAGCCCATCGTCAGCCTCCCGCCGGGAGATAGGCGTGCTGCTGCCGCTCGATCTCGTCCATGCCGATCAGCCCGACGAAGTCGTGGTGCGGTAACCCGTCCTCGCTGACCGCCGCGGGCGGCTCGCCCGCGGCGAGGCGGGTCAGGCAGCGCTGCGCGGCGCCCGTCACGGCCATGAGGATCTGGGTCGGCAGCAGCGCGAGCCGGACGCCGATCTGCTCCATGACCTCGGTGGTGAACTCGCGCTCGGTCCACGCCGACGCCGTCAGGGTGGCCATGAGCGGCACCCCGACGAGCTCGTGGCACTTCGCCCACTCCTCCACCGTGGAGAAGGTCTTGGTCACCGGCATGATCATGTCGGCACCGGCCGCGACGTAGGCCTCGGCGCGGCGCAGCGCCTCGTCGCCCTTGGCGTCCGTCCGCGCGATGACGATCATGTCGCCCGCGTTCTCCTTGACCGCCCGCACCTTCCCGACGGCCTCGGGCAGCTCGGTGAGCTCCACCTCGGCGCCCGGGATGAGCGGGCAGCGCTTCGGGGAGCGCTGGTCCTCCATGAAGACCGCCGCGACCCCGGCGTCGGCGAACCGCCGCGCGGTGCGGGCGGCGTTGACGGCGTTGCCGTAGCCGGTGTCGATGTCCGCGATCACCGGCAGGGTGCTCGACTCCCGAATCACGCGGACGGCCTGCAGGTTCTCGGACATCGTGTACAGCTCGGCGTCCGGGTACCCGAGCGCGGCGGAGATCGCGAAGCCCGACGCGCACAGGGCGTCGAAGCCGGCCTGCTCGGCCAGCCGCGCGGTCAGTCCGTCCCAGACCCCGGGGGCGTAGACGAGCCCCTGGGTCATCTTCTCGCGCAGTTCCACTGTCCACCTCTCTGTGTATCGTTATGCGATACGCGTTCCGAAAATATGGGCGAGGGAGGTGGGCGGTGTCAAGACGCCTGCATCACGCGTCGGCGAAGCCCGCGCGGCAGACCGTCGGCACGGCGATCACTAACCTGGCGACCGTGACGGAGGAGGCAGGCGGTCGGGAGACCGTCGGGTCGGTGCTGCGGGCCTGTGCGTTGCTGGGTCACTTCGGCGCGGACCGCCCGGTGATCACGCTCGCCGAGCTGACCGCCCTGTCCGGGCTGAACAAGCCGACCGTGCACCGGCTGATGACCACGTTCGTCGAGGCGGGCTGGGTGTCCCGGGACGCGGCCGGCGCCTACCGGATCCGCATGCCGCTCTTCGCGATCGGCGCCGCGGCGCTCGCCGAGTTCGACCTGCGCGCCGAGGCGCGGCCCGCCCTGGAGGCGCTCGCCGCGGAGTTCGGGGACACCGCGTTCCTGATGGTCCCGGCGGAGGCGGGCGCGGTGTGCATCGACCGCGTCGAGGGCGGGAAGCCGCTGGTCCTGGCGGCGGTCGGGATCGGGACCGTGCTGCCGTACCACGCGGCCGCGGCCCCGGTGGCCATGGTCGCGTTCGATCCCACGATCCGGGCGCGGGTGCTGGCGGAACCCCTGCCCGCCTTCACGTCCGAGACGCACGTCGACCCCGCGGAGTTCGCCGCGCACCTCGAGCACGTCCGGGCCGAGGGCGTCTCCCGGAGCCGGGACGACTACCTCACCGGCGTCTCCGCCGTCGCCGCCCCGATCCTGGGCCACCACGGTTCCCTCGTCGCCACCCTGAGCCTCGGCGGCCGCAGCGAGGACTTCGCCGGTGCGGCGGGCGAGTCCCGCGCCGCGGCCGTCCGCGCCGTCGCCGCCCGCCTCAGCGCGACGGTCGCCGCCGCGCGCCTCTAGTGATCAGCTCTCCCGGGTGACGAGGGTGGTGATGCGGACCAGGGAGGGGGCGGTGGGGGTGGAGCCGAAGCCGAAACGGACGGGCGGCCGGACCGGCGTGAGGGGACCCCGGTCCTCCCCCTCCCAGCGGACGACGGCGGCGGTGAGGCGGTGGAGGTCGAGCGCGCCGTAGTACTCGGTGCGACCCCCGCCCGCGCTGCCGACGGTCCGGACGCCGGGCAGGACGCGGCGGGCGACGGCGTCGATCGTGCCGATCCAGCGGGGTGCGGTCGCGAGCGGCCGCGGCACCGCGCGGAGCAGCAGGCCGAGCGGCGTCCGCCCGCCCACGCGGAACGCACACTCCAGCGGCCCCGCGCGGACCTGCCGGCGGTCCCCGCGGATCTCGTGGTCGACGGGACCGATCCGCACCTCGTCGAACGTGTACGTCGCGGACACGAACCCGGCGACGCGGTCGTCGGGCGCGAGCAGGAGCCGGTGCCCGTCCGGCCGCTCGACCATGACGTCGGTGAAGGGGCCCAGCGGGGAGCGCGGCCAGTGCCCCACCACGACGCGCAGCCCGGAGCCCGTGCCCAGGCCGGCGATCCAGCCGTCGAAACGATCGATCACCCCACCTGCGTACCCGCGGCCCGGCGCGGGATGCTGGACGGGTGCTGGAGCTCGACCACCTCATCGCCTTCCTCCCCGGTCCCCCGGAGCCGCCGGACGGGCTGCTGCTCGACGACGGCACCCGGCACGTCGGGCAGGGCACCCGCAACCGGCGGATCGTCTTCGCGCGGCACTACGTCGAGCTGCTCTGGATCGACGAGCCGGAGGTCGAGCGGGCGTCGGGGCTGGGGTTCGCGGCGCGCTGCGCCCGGACCGCGTACCCGTTCGGGATCGTGTTGCGCGGCACGCTGCCGGAGGGGCGTTTCCGCCGCTACACCGTGCCGAACGGGCCGACGCTCGCGGTGCACGAGGGCGACCCGGACATGCCGTTCCTCGCGGTCGCCGAGCTGTCCGACGCCCAGCTCACCGGCCTCGCCCACCGGCCCGGTCCCCCGCACCCCGGCGGCGCCACCGGCATCGTCGCGACCCGGCTGACCGGGGCGGTCCCGCCGGGACCCACGCTCCCGGGTCTCTCGATCACCCCGGACGGCGCGCCCTCGCTGCGGTTGCTCCTCGACTCGGGCCCGCCGCTCGTCCTGTCCTGAGCGGGACACCGCTCGTCAGTAGCTCCGCGGCAGCCCCAGGACCTGGGTGCCGACGTGGGCGAGGACCAGCTCCTCGGCCACGGGGATGTTGCGGGCGATGCGGGAGTCCCGGAACAACCGCTCCACCGGGTACTCCTTCGAGTACGCCATGCCGCCGAAGGTCTGGAAGGCCTGGTTGGCCGCCTCCCACCCCACCTGCGCCCCGGTGAGCTTGGCGATGTTCGTCTCGGCGTGGCAGGGCAGGCCCCGGTCGAAGAGCCACGCGGCCTTGTAGGTCATCAGCCTGCCCAGCTCGGTCTTCGCCTTGATCTGCGCGAGCGGGAACTGGATGCCCTGGTTGGCGCCGATCGGGCGGCCGAACACCTCGCGTTCCTTCGCGTACCGCACGGCGACGTCGAGCGCGGCGTCGGCGGTGCCCACTCCCCCGGCCGCGGCGAGGATGCGCTCGGGGTTGAGGACGTCCCACAGCACCGAGAAGCCGCCGTCGACCTCGCCGAGGACGTTCCCGGCGGGCACCCGCAGGTCGTCGAAGAAGACCTGGCTGGAGGTGACGACGTTGCTACCCAGCTTGGGGATCGGGGTGTACTGCAGCGTCCCGGCGGCGACCGCCTCCTTGACGTCGACCAGGAACAGGGTGAACCCGCCGGTGCGGGGTTTCGCCTCCTCGGCGGGGATCGTGCGCGTGATCGCGATCATCCAGTCGGCGTTCTCCAGCCCGGAGATCCAGATCTTCTGGCCGTTGATCACGAAGTCGCCGCCGTCCCGGACGGCGCGGGTGCGGATGCGGAGGGCGTCGCTGCCGGCGTCGGGCTCGGTGAGGGCCATGCAGAACTGGGTGTCGCCGGACGCGAGGCCGGGCAGCAGCCGCTTCTTCTGCTCCTCGGTGCCGTGCCGGGCGAGCGTGGTCGCGCCGAAGCCGGGGGTGAGGACGTAGAGGAAGATCCCGCCGGTGCCGCCCGAGGCGGCCAGGGTCTCGCAGGCCACGGCCAGCTCGAGCATCCCCTGCCCGCCGCCGCCGTACTCCTCCGGCACGGTCAGCCCGATCCAGCCGCCGTCGGCCAGGTCCCTCCAGACCTCCCACGGGAAGCGGTGCTCCTCCTCCAGCCTCGACCAGTAGGCGTGGTCGTAGCGGGCGCCGATCGCGCGCACGCCCTCCTGCACGGCGAGGGCGGTCTCGGGGAGTGTGAAGTCCACGGCGGTCCTTCCGGTCGGCGACGGTGCGCGGTGATTCCATCATCGCCGCGCGGGCGACCCGATCCCCCACCCGTCACCCCGCACCACACCCGCCCGGCCCAACGTCGGCGCCGCCGGATCGCCCGGAGTGGCCGACGTCGCCCGGGCGGGTTAGAACTGTCTCCCGCTCGTCATGCTTCGGAGGACACGTGCACATCTGGCCCGGCTCGCCCTACCCGCTGGGCTCGACCTTCGACGGGGGAGGCACCAACTTCGCGATCTTCTCCGAGGTCGCCGAGCGCATCGAGCTGTGCCTCGTGCACGACGACGGCACCGAGGAGCGCGTGGTGCTGCCCGAGCGCAACGGCCTGATCTGGCACGGCTACCTGCCGCGCGTCGGGCCGGGGCAGCGCTACGGCTACCGGGTGCACGGCCCGTACGACCCGCACGCGGGACTGCGGTGCAACCCGTCGAAGCTGCTGCTCGACCCCTACGCGAAGGCGATCGACGGCGAGTACCGCTGGAACGAGGCGCTGTTCTCCTACCGCTTCGGCGACCCCGACTCCTACAACGACCAGGACTCGGGCCCGTACGCGATGACGTCCGTCGTGGTCAGCCCGTACTTCGACTGGCAGGACGACCGCCCGCTGCGGATCCCGTACAACGAGACGGTCGTCTACGAGGCGCACGTGCGCGGCATGACCATGCGCCACCCCGACATCCCGAAGGACGTCCGCGGCACCTACGCCGGCCTGGCGCACCCGGTGATGATCGACCACTTCCGCGAGCTCGGGGTCACCGCCGTCGAGCTCATGCCCGTGCACCAGTTCGTGCACGACTCCACACTCGACGACAAGGGCCTGCGCAACTACTGGGGCTACAACACCATCGGCTTCTTCGCCCCGCACAACGGCTACGCCTGCTTCGGCACCCGGGGCGAGCAGGTGGCGGAGTTCAAGTCGATGGTCCGGGCGCTGCACCGGGCGGGCGTCGAGGTGATCCTCGACGTCGTCTACAACCACACGGCCGAGGGCAACCACCTGGGCCCGACGCTGTCCTTCCGCGGCATCGACAACCACGCCTACTACCGGCTCGTCGACGGCGACCCGATGTACTACTTCGACACCACGGGCACCGGGAACAGCCTCAACGTCCGCCACCACGAGTCGCTGCGGCTGCTCATGGACTCGCTGCGCTACTGGGTCACCGAGATGCACGTCGACGGCTTCCGGTTCGACCTCGCCTCCTCGCTCGCCCGCGAGTTCCACGCGGTGGACCGCCTGTCCGCGTTCTTCGACCTGGTCAACCAGGACCCCGTGGTGAGCCAGGTGAAGCTGATCGCCGAGCCGTGGGACGTCGGCGACGGCGGCTACCAGGTCGGCGGGTTCCCGCCGCTGTGGACGGAGTGGAACGGGCGCTACCGCGACACGGTCCGGGACTTCTGGCGCGGCGAACCGGCCAGCCTCGGCGAGTTCGCGGCCCGGTTCACCGGTTCCTCGGACCTCTACGAGGCGGACAACCGGCGCCCGATCGCGTCGATCAACTTCGTGACCGCGCACGACGGCTTCACCCTCGAGGACCTCGTCTCGTACAACGAGAAGCACAACGAGGCCAACGGCGAGGACAACCGGGACGGGGAGAGCCACAACCGCTCCTGGAACCACGGTGCGGAGGGCCCGACCGAGGACGTGCAGGTCCACGCGCTGCGTGAGCGGCAGAAGCGCAACATCCTCACCACGCTGCTGCTCTCGCAGGGCGTGCCGATGATCGCGCACGGCGACGAGCTGGGCCGCACCCAGCAGGGCAACAACAACGTCTACTGCCAGGACAACGAGCTGTCCTGGGTCGACTGGGAGCGCGCCCGGGAGCACGAGGTGCTCACCGAGTTCGTCGGGTGCCTCACGGCGCTGCGTGCCAAGCACCCGATCTTCCGCCGGCAGCGCTTCTTCCAGGGCCGGCCCATCCAGGGGTCCAGCATGGACGACATCGCCTGGCTGCGGCCCGACGGCGCGTACATGACCGACGAGGACTGGCAGCGCCCGCAGACCCGGTCGCTGGCGATCTACCTCAACGGGCAGGGCATCCCGGACCGCGACCACCTCGGCGTGCGGATCGTGGACGACTCCTTCCTGCTGCTGATCAACACCCACCACCAGCAGGTCCAGTTCACGTTGCCCGGCGAGGAGTACGGCCGGATCTGGGAGACGGCCGTCGACACCGCGGACCCCCTGCTGGCGAACACGCGCCGGCGCACCCAGAAGGCCGGGGCGCGGATGCGGATCCAGGCCCGCTCGATGGTCGTGCTGAGGTGCGCCGTCCCGCCGTCCTGAACTGACATGTCGAACTTGACATGTCGGTCGTGACCGGAGCACACTCGTGGCGTCCGACGGGGGTGGTGGTTCGCGATGACCGAGCAGGGCGGGACGGGGATCCGCATCGGCGACGACGAGCGGGAGCGCGGGGCGGCCCGGCTGGCCGCCGAGGTGGGGACGGGGCGGCTCGACCTCGCCGAGTACGAGCGCCGGGTCGACCGGGTCTACGCGGCCCGGACCCGCAGGGAGCTCGACGCGGTCTTCGCCGACCTGCCGACGCGGCAGGCGGCGCAGCCGGCTCCGGTCCGGGCCCGACGTGTCCCGCCGGCCCCGCTCGTGGCCGCGTGGGTGCCGTGGATCGTGGTGAACGCGATCTGCCTCGTGGTGTGGGTGGCGACGTCGCTCGGCGCCGGGCACCCGCTGCCCTTCTGGCCGATCTGGGTCGCCGGGCCGTGGGGCGCGATGCTCCTCCTCGGCACCCTGTCCGGGCGCCAGGTCTGCGGCAGCCGGCCCTCCGGAAGTCGGCACTAGAACCTCGGGCGCGGCGCCGCGGGGGGTGGGCGCCGCGCCCGGGACCGGCCCGGCACCGGGTCGGCACCGCTCGGCACCGGTCAGCGGGCGGCGGCCTCGAGGATCGACCGCAGATACCCGATCTCGGCGTCGGTCCGCGGCGGGTAGAGCAGCACGTAGCCCTCGGGCAGGCCCAGCATCCGGCCCGCCAGCGGGTGGAACTCGCCCCACCGGCGGGCGACGACCACGCGGGCGTCGAGCGGGGCGAGCACGACGTGCATCGACCCGTCCGCGGGGTGGACGTGCCCGATCTCGGCGCCGCCGGTCCGCCACAGCGCGGGATGGTGCTTCTCCCAGCCGCTCGTCCGCATCTCCAGGTCGTCGCGCCCGGCGAGCTCCTCGACCACGTCCTGCAGGGCGGCGACCCGTGCCTGGTCCGCGTGCTGGGTGAGGACCCGGTGCGGGACGGGGTGCGGGCCGACCTCGGGCCGCTCCCCCGCCCGCGGGGGCAGGGTCAGCAGCCCGCGGTCGACGTCCCCGCTGCCCGCCTCCCGCCACGTGTAGGGATCGCGGGCACGCAGCCGCATCCCGCTCACCGCCAGCCACCCCACCGGGTTCGCCGGCACCCCGCCCGGGCCCAGGGCCTTCCACCGCCGGTAGTCGCGCGCGGCCCAGCCGATCCCGGCCGCCGCCGCGCCGACCACGACCCCGGCGACGCCGCTCCGTCTCGTCGTGCTCACCCGGTCCAGGGTCCCAGAGCGTCGGTACCGGTGCTCGCTCCGCACGCCCCGCTCAGAAGATCGTGTAGCCGCCGTCGATCCGGACCTCGTCGCCGGTGTGGAAGGTCAACGACGGGTCGGCGAGGTAGGCGCCGACCTCCTCGAACTCCGCCGGGTCCGCCCACCGCCGCACCGGGGTGCGCTGCGTGGTCGCGGTGCGGAAGCGGTCGTCGGCGTAGCCGCCCGAGCTCAGCCCGGTCACCGTCCACCCCGGGATCAGCGCGTTCACCCGCACTCGGTGCCGGGCCAGCTCGACGGCGAGCGTGCGGCTCAGCCCGAGCAGCCCCGTCTTGCTGGCGGCGTAGGCGGACTGCCCGACGCCGCCGAAGGCCGCGATCATCGAGCTGACGACGACGATCGAGCCGCCCGAGCCCTGGTCGACGAACCGGCGGGCGGCCTCCCGGCAGGTCAGGAACGCGCCGTCGAGGTTGACGCTCATGATCCGCCGCCAGTCCTCGAGCGAGCTCTCGACCACGGTGTGCCGGCCCGAGGTCCCCGAGTTCGCGACCAGGCAGCCCAGCGGCCCGAGCTCGGACACGGTGCGCTCCATGGCGTCGGCCACCTGGGCCTCGTCGGCGACGTCGCAGGTCAGGGCCAGGGCGCGCACGCCCAGCTTCTCCAGCCCGGCGACCGCCTCCGCGCTCTTCGCCTCGTCCCGCGCCCAGATCGCGATGTTCGCGCCGGCCTTCGCCATGCCGGTCGCCATGCCCAGCCCGATGCCGCCGTTGCCACCGGTGACCACCGCGTTGAGGCCCGTCAGGTCGATCACGCCCGCTCCCGTCCGTCGTCGCACATCCCGTCCTGATCGATCGTTCAGGACGGTTCCGATCGTGCCATCCGGAGGTGCGTCGAGGGAACGGGCGTGCGGCGGGGCGCACCCCGCCGACTAGCCTCGCCGCCGTGGAGGGTGCGAGCGAGCAGGTGCGGCAGGTCCCGGAGCACGGGCCGGCCGCACGCGAGGTCGACCAGCCCGCGCCGCAGGAGGGCCGGCTCGAGCGGGCGATCGCCGTGCAGGTGCGGCGGCTGCGCCAGGCCGCCGGGCTGACGCTGGCGGACATGGCCGTGCGCACCGGCATCTCGAAGCCGATGCTCTCCAAGATCGAGAACGCCCAGACCTCGTGCAGCCTGACCACGCTCGCCCGGCTGGCCGACGCCCTCGACGTGCCGGTGACCTCGCTGTTCCGCGGCGCCGACACCCCGCGCGAGGCGGTGTTCACCCCGGCCGGGTCCGGCGCCCGGATCGTCGCGCGCGGCACCCGTGTCGGCCACGACTACACCCTGCTGGGCGCCCTGCGCGGGCCGCACAAGCGGATGGAGGCCCACCTCGTCACGCTCACCGAGCGCAGCGAGGAGTTCCCGCTGTTCCAGCACCCCGGCACCGAGCTGCTCTACATGCTCGAGGGCGAGATGCTCTACGGGCACGGCGAGTCCAGCTACACCCTGCGCCCGGGCGACGCGCTGCAGCTCGACGGCGAGGGTGTGCACGGTCCGCGCGAGCTCGTCGCCCTGCCGATCCGGTTCCTGTCCGTGGTGGCGTACGGCGACCTGCGCGAAGGGTGACGCGGCACGCTCCGAGAACCCCGCGGGCGGTGCGTCGAACTGAGACGGGCCCGCCCCGTCCCGCGTCCTACGGTCGCCGGATGACGGTCGGCGCGCGCTCCACCGGTCCCGGCGACGAGCCGATGGTCGCGCGGTGGGGGTCGCCGCACCCGGCGGCGCCGCTGGTGCTGGTGCTGCACGGCAACGGGACCAGCGAGCACTCGATGATCGAGATCTCGCCGTGGCTGCCGCACGGCCCGGTCGCGTACGTGGCCGTCCGGGCGCCGCTGGCCGTCGAGCGCGGGTTCGCGTGGTTCGCCGAGACCGACGGGCGGCCGGACCCCACCGGGCTGGCCGACGCCGGGGACTGGCTGCTGCGCTGGCTGGACACCGAGGGCCACCCCGACCGCTGCGTGCTGCTGCTGGCCTTCCGCAGTGGCGTCGCGCTGGCCGGACACCTGATGCTGCGCGCGCCGGAGCGGTTCTCCGGCGCGGTCCTGTTGCACGGCGCCGTCCCGCTCGACCCCGAGCCGCCCCGCGGGGCGCTGCGCGGCATGCCCGTGTTCCTCGCCCACGCCGACGCCGACCCGCGCACCCCCGCGCCGCTGCTGGACCGGACCTGGGACTGGCTGCGGCGGTGGTCGGGCGCGCCGGTCCGGGTCGCGCGCACGCCCGACGGCGGGACGCTGGCGGGGTCGGTCGTCGCGGCGGCCGGCAGCTGGCTGGGCGATCGCCTCGACTTCCTCCGCGCCCACGGCGAGAACCCCCTGCCCGACGGCGAGGAGCCCACCTGGCCCGGGCTGGGCCGGCTGCCGGAGCGGGCCGGGGAGCCGCCCGACACCACGCCCGGCCTGCCCCAGCTGCCGGTCGGGCCGCCCGGCACGCGGCAGGCGGCGCTGTGGGAGCGGATCCGCGGACTCGGCCGGGCGGCGCCGGCCGTGATCGGCCCGGCGGGCACGCGGGCGTTGTTCCTGGACGGTCCCGCCGATTCCGCGGCCCTGGTCCACCCGGCGGAGAACGAGCTCGCGCACCTGCACCCGGACGGCAGCCTGCACCTCGCCCTCCCCGAGGCGCTGCTCTACGACGCCCTCGGGAAGGGCTGGGCCCTCGCCCACCCGCTCGCGGGCGTCCGGCTCGCGGCCGGGCTGGTCCTCGTCCCGGCGGCGCGCGACGACGACGAGGTTGCGGTGGCGGCCGCCCTGGTCACCGCGGCGCACCGCGCCGCGACCGGCGGCGGCCCCGCGCCGCACCTAGGCTGACCGGCATGCCGGAGCCGGACGGGGAGACCATCGCCTTCGCCCACCGCATGTTCGACCTGGCCCGGAACGGGGACGCGGCCCAGCTGGCCGCCTACGTCGACGCGGGCCTGCCGGCGGACCTGACCAACGACAAGGGCGACACCCTGCTGATCCTCGCCGCCTACCACGACCACCCGGACACGGTGCGGGCGCTGCTCGACCGCGGCGCCGACCCGGACCGCGCGAACGACCGCGGGCAGACGGCGCTGTCCGCCGCGACCTTCCGGCAGTCGGCCGAGTCGGTGCGGGCCCTGCTCGCGGCCGGCGGCGACCCCGACCTGGGCGGCCGGTCGGCGCTCGCCACCGCGGAGTTCTTCGGGCTCCCCGAGATGCAGGAGCTCCTCCGCGCCCACCGCACGGCCTAGCAGCCCTCGGCCTCCAGGCCCGCGAGCGCCGCGGCGACCGTGGGGAACGAGCGGAACCGCGCGAGCGCCTGCCGGTCCACCGTGCCCAGCCGCCCGGCGAGCGCCCCCGCCCCGACGAGGTCGAGCGTGACGCCGCTGCGGTCGGCGGCGTGCTGGGCGTGGGTGAGCGCCGCGAGCGCGCCCGGGCCGATCGAGTCGACGTCCGCGACGTCGATCAGGACGTGCCGCGTGGCGGCGTGCCCGTGCCGGGCGAGCTGGAGCCGCGCGTCGACCAGCCGGAGCAGCCGGGCGCCGGTCAGGCGGTCGAGGTGCCCGCGGAGCCGGATGGTGTACGCGCCCGGCTCCGGGACGTCGATGGCCATGGGAGCGGGATGGGCGAGCGTCATCGGCCGCCTCCTCTCGTCGAGGGCCGGGCGGCCTTCTTCACCCGTGCGTGGACCGTACCGCGTGGAGATCGCCTCCGCGCTCCGAACGTGGATCCCGGCCGGCGGGGAGCCGTCAGCTCGCCGGTCACGTCACCGTCGGTGCGGGTGAGCGCGGATTCTGTGCGTCGACGGCACCGAGGAGCGCCGTCCGTGCACACAACCGCTGATCAGCGTGGTCGACCGTCGACCATGATCGTGGTGTCCGTGCATCCAGCGCTCGGCTGTGGGCCGCTGGTGCACGCGTTCGCCGATCATGTCCCGCCTCTCCCGGCCTCGTTCGTTCGCGAGATGTCCCCATCCCGTTCACCGTCGGCGTCTCGCCATTCACCGACGATTCCGGACCGCGGCATGGACCACTCCGCGTAGTGCGTGGATACGCTCGGAGTGACCGCAATCACTCCAACATCGGATTCGGAGTCATCCCGATGGACGAGGAAGTCCTCGCACTCGCCCGCAGCGGAGGCCGGTCCCGGCACGCCGTCGCCGCCGTCGCGTCGGCCGACCGGCCCTCCTGGTGGCAGCCGCACCGGCCGCGCATCGGCAACCGCTCCTGGCGCGTGCTGCGGCTGCGCCGCACCCGCCCGGCGTTCACGCGAGCCGCGTGGTGACCGACAGCGGGTGCCGACCGCTCCGCCGGGCGCCGGCAGCGGGAGCGGCGGGTCAGGCGGCCTCGGTGGCGTGCCGGCGGCCGGCGATCGCCCCGAGCAGCTCGCGGGTGTAGTCCTCGCGGGGGTCGGTGAAGAGCTCCTCGGTGGGCCGCAGCTCCAGGAGCCGGCCCTCGCGCATCACGCCGACCCGGTGGGCGATCCGGCGGACCACGGCGAGGTCGTGCGAGATGAACAGGTAGGCGAGGCCCTGGTCGGTCTGCAGCTCCTCGAGCAGTGCGAGGACCTGCGCCTGGACCGAGACGTCCAGGGCGGACACCGGCTCGTCGCACACCACGAGGTCCGGGGACAGGGCGAGGGCCCGCGCGACGGCGATCCGCTGCCGTTGGCCGCCGGAGAGCTCCACCGGTCTGCGGGCCAGCACCGACGCCGGCAAGGCGACGCGCCCGACCAGCTCGGCCGCCCGGGCGCGCCGCTCCGCCGGACTGCCCACGCCGAACGCCCGCAGCGGCTCGGTGACGACCTCCTCGACCGAGAAGCGCGGGTCGAGCGAGGCGTACGGGTTCTGGTAGACGAGCTGGGCACGTCGGCGCAGCTCCCGCCAGTTGCGGCCCTTCACGCGGGTGATGTCGGCGCCGTCGAACCGGATCTCGCCGGCGGTCGGGTCGGCCAGCCGCAGCACGAGCCGGGCCGTGGTCGACTTCCCGGAGCCGGACTCCCCCACCAGCGCGAGCGTCTCGCCGCGGGCGATGTCGAAGGAGACCTCGTCGACCGCGCGCAGCACGCCGCGCCTCCCCTGCAGGCGGGGCAGCGGGAAGTCCTTCGTCAGGCCGCTGACCTGCACGATCGGGCGGCCGCTCGGCTGCGGCGGGATCCGCGGCGCGGGCGGGGCGGACAGGCCGGGCGCGGCGGCGACGAGCGTGCGCGTGTACGGGTCGGCCGGGTCGGCGAGGATCCGGTCGACCGGACCCTCCTCCACGATCCGCCCGCCGGACATGACGACGACCCGGTCCGCCCGGTCCGCCGCCACCCCGAGGTCGTGCGTGATCAGCAGCATCGCCGTCCCGGTCTCGGCCCGCAGCGCGTCGAGGTGGTCGAGGATCCGGCGCTGCACGGTGGCGTCGAGGGCGCTGGTCGGCTCGTCGGCGATGATCAGTCCGGGCCGGGCGGCGATCGCGATCGCGATCAGCACGCGCTGCCGCATGCCGCCGGAGAGCTCGTGCGGGTACTGCCCCGCCCGCACCTCGGGGTCGGGCAGCCCGGCCCTGGCCAGCAGCTCCACGGCCTTCAGCCGGGCGCTGCGCTTGTCGGCGAGCCCGTGGACCCGCAGCACCTCGCCGACCTGCACGCCGACGCGCTGCACGGGGTTGAGCGAGACCGTCGGGTCCTGCGGGACCAGCCCGATCCGACGGCCGCGGACCGCGCGGAAGGCCTTCTCGGACAACGCCGTCAGCTCGGTGGTGTCCGCCGAACCGCCCAGCCGGATGCTCCCGCCCTCGATCGCGCCGTTGCCCGGCAGCAGCCCGATCACGGCCTGGGCCAGCGTGGACTTGCCGGACCCGGACTCCCCGACGACCGCGACGACCTCGCCCTCCCTCACGGTCAGCGAGGCGCCGCGCACCGCGTGGATGTGCCCGCCCGCGATCCGGTACCCGACGTCGAGGCCGGAGACCTCCAGAATGCTGTTCACCGGGCCCGGCTCCATTCCCCGTCGAGCGCCCGGGAGATCCGGTTCACCGACAGCACGGTCGCGGCGATCGTCAGGCCCGGCATGGCGCAGAGCCACCACGAGGTCGCCAGGTAGTTGCGGCCCTCGGCGATCAGCGAGCCCCATTCGGGGGCCGGCGGCGGGGCGCCGTAGCCGAGGAAGGACAGCGAGGACACGGCCAGGATCGCGAGCCCGAACTCGAGCACCGCGAGCACGAGGACGGGGCCGGCGGCGTTGGGCAGCACGTGCCGCCACAGCGTCACGTACCGGCGGGTGCCGACGGCCCGGGCCGCCTCGACGTAGGTCGACCGGCGGATCCGCATCGTCTCCGCCCGCATGACCCGCGCGAAGCTCGCCACGCTCGCCACACCGACGGCGATCGCCACCTTGATCGTGCCGTAGCCCAGGGCGGTGATCAGCGCCAGGGACAGCAGGATCGCGGGGATCGACAGCAGCACGTCGACCACCCGCATCAGCGCCTCGTCGACCCAGCGGCCGACGAACCCGGCGAGCAGCCCCAGCAGCCCGCCGACGACGAGCGCCACCGCCACCGCGATCACGGTGGCCTGCAGGGACAGCGATGCCCCGTGCACCACCCGGGTGTAGACGTCCCGGCCCAGGTAGTCCGTGCCGAAGAGGTGCGCGGCGCTCGGCGGGCGCAGCTTGTCGGCCACGACGCCGACGTTCGGGTCCCCCGGCGCCAGGGCACCCGGCGCGAACGCCGCCACCAGCACGAGGAGCACCACGAGGGAGGCGACGACGAGGCCGGGCCGGCGCCCGAGGAAGCGCAGCACGCGGTGCAGGCGTTCCCGCCGGGTCGGCGGAATGGGCAGCGCGACGGACGACCCGGGCGCGGTGCCGGACGAGTCGGGAGGGCCCTCCCGGATCAGCAGCTCGGTCACGATGTCGCGGGCACCCCCTTGGCGATCCTCGGGTCGAGGACCGGGTAGATCAGGTCGACCAGCAGGTTCACGCCGACGAACACCAGGGACGCGAACAGCACGACGCCCTGCACCAGCGGGATGTCCTGCACGCCGACGGCCTGCACGGTGAGCCGGCCGAGACCGGGCCGGGTGAACACCGTCTCGACGACCACGGTGCCGGCCAGCAGGTTCCCGGCGACGTAGCCGAGCACCGTCAGGGCCGGGATGGCCGCGTTCTGCAGCGCGTGCCGCACGTGGATCGCCGCCCGCCCGACGCCCTTGGCCCGCGCGGTCTGGACGTACGGCTCGTCGAGCACCGTGGTCAGGCTCTTGGCCAGCACCTGCGCGAGCAGCGCCCCCATCGGCAGCCCGAGGGTGAGCGACGGCAGCACCAGCGCCGGGAAACCCGACGCCCCGACCGACGGGAGCCAGTGCAGGCCGAACGCGAAGACCTGCACCAGCATCAGGCCCACCCAGAACACCGGCAGCGACACCGCGAGCGACGGCAGTGCCATCAGCAGCTGCCGCAGCCAGCGCTGCGAGGTGTAGGTGGCGGCGATCGCGAGGCCGCCGCCGAGCACGACCGCGACCAGCAGCCCGCCGATCGCGATCTGCACGGTCGGCGGCAGCGCCTCGAGGATGGCGCCCCGGACGTCCTGCCCGTTCTGGATGGAGGCGCCGAGGTCGCCGTGCAGCGCCGCCCACAGCCGCGTGCCGTACTGCACGATCAGCGGCTTGTCGAAGCCGTACTGCGCCTTCAGCGCCTCGATCTGCTCCGGAGTCAGCGGTTCGCCGTCGAGCCCGCCGCTGGCCATCGTGGTGACGGGGTCACCGGGCAGCAGGTAGAGCACGACGAAGCTGACCGTGTACGCCGCCCACAGGACCGCGACCGCGGTCCCGAGGCGCCGGAGCAGGTAGCGGGGCAGGGTGCCGGGTGCGCTCATCTACTGCGCTCCGTCGTTCTTCCAGGCGTCGTGGAGCTGGATGCGGGAGGAGGCGTCGAAGGTCACGCCGTGCACGTCCTGCGCGACCGCGAGCACCGTCGTGAGCTCGGCGACCGGCACGTAGAAGCCCTGCGCGAGGAGCTCCTGCTGGGCCTGCGCGACGATCTGCGTGCGCTTCGCCGGGTCCGGCTCGGCGGCCTCCTGCTGCAGCAGCGCCTCCAGCGGGCTCGGCGGCACCCGGTAGTAGTTCGCGCCGGCGGTGGAGAAGGAGCTGCGCAGGATGTCCGGGTCGGCGCGGGTCAGGTTGCCCCAGATCGCGACGAAGTCGCCCGAGGACTGGATCGTGGGGAACTGGGCGATCGGGAACTCCTGGACCTGCAGGTCGATCCCGGCGGCCTTGGCCTGCTGCTGGATCAGCTCGAGGCTCGGCTTGTTGGTCCCCGCGTTGTTGGCGAAGGACAGCGGGAAGCTCAGCCGCTGCCCGTCCTTGACCCGGATCCCGTCGGGGCCCGGGGCCCAGCCGGCCGCGTCGAGCGTCGCCTTGGCCTTCTCCAGGTCGAACCCGAGGCCGGCCGACTCGTCCGCGTACGACGGGGTGGTGGAGGCGAGCACGCTCGTCGCCGGCGTGGTCTGCGAGGTGTAGACCGCCCCGACGACCTCCTGCCGGTTGATCGCCAGCGACAGGGCCTGCCGCACGGCCGGGTCCGACACGATCGGCTTGGTGAAGTTGAAGCCGATGCCGAAGGTGATGCCCGGGTTGGAGCGGGCCAGCAACTGCGCGCCGGCGTCGGAGAGCGGTGCCTCGTCCTGCTGGCCGATGCTGCCGATCGCGTCGACCTCGCCGGACTGCAGGCTGCCGGTCCGCACGCCGGACTCCGGCACGATCCGGAACTCGACGGTGTCGAGGTAGGCCTCGCCCTGGTGCGCGAAGAGCGCCGAGCCCCAGTTGTAGCCGGGCCGCTTGGCGAGCGTCAGCGACGCGTTCTTCACGTAGTTCTGCACGGTGAACGGGCCGGAGCCGATCACCGAGGCGCAGCGCTCGTCGTCGGACTTCACGACGGTCGCCGGGGACAGGATCCCCAGGCTGTGCGTCGAGGTGCCCTGCAGGAACTGCACGTTGGGCCGGCTGAAGTTCACGGTGAACTGCGTCGGGCTCGTGACGGTGGTGCCCTGGTAGCCGGCGAGGTAGCCCTTGGGGAGCGTGCCACGGGCGCCGATCTGCGGGACCCGGTCGAGGTTCGCCTTGACCGCGTTCGCGTCGAGCGGGGTGCCGTCGGAGAAGGTCACGCCGTCGCGCAGGGTGAAGGTGTAGCTCTTCGCGTCGGGCGAGGTCTGCCAGGAGGTCGCCAGCCAGGGCTCGAGCTCCCCGGTCTGCGGGTCCTGGTCGGTGAGCGAGTCGACGATCTGGCGCAGCGAGTAGATCGTGTCGTTGCTGCCGACCTGCTGCGGGTCCACGCAGCCCTGGTCGCTGGACACGGCGAAGCGCAGGGTGCCGCCGGGCCGGGGCGGTCCGGCGTCGGCGCCGGACGTGGCGCCCCCGGAGCCGCCGCAGGCGGCGAGCGCCACGGCGGCGGCGGAGAGCAGGGCCGGCAGCAGCAGGGCCCGGCGGGATCTGGCGGTCATCGGGTCGTCCTTCGGGGAGGGCGCCCGGACCGGCGGGCGTGCCGGTCCGGGAGGGGACGGGGGTCAGGAGGCGGTGCGGGCGGCGGCCGGCGGCTCGCCGAGGCCCGCGGGCGGGCGCAGGCCGAGGTGCTCCCGCAGCGTGGAGCCGGTGTAGCGGTCGCGCAGGACGCCGCGGTCGCGCAGCTGCGGGACCACCTTCTCGACGACCTCGTCGAGGCCCGCGGGGCTGACGTACGAGCCGAGGATGAAGCCGTCGACGGCGTCGTTCTGCACGTACCGGTCGATCTCGGCCGCGACCTGCGCCGGCGTGCCGACGAACTCGGCCCGGTCGAACACGTGCGTGACGACCTCGCGCAGCGACCAGCCGTGCTCGCGGCCGAGCGCGCGCCAGGCCTCGGCCGTGCCGTGGGCGTCCTGGGTCAGCGGGGCGCGCCCGCGGATCCACTTCGGCGCGTCGGGCGTGGGGTCCAGCTCCGGGACCGGCCCGTCCGGGTCGACCTGGGAGAGGTCGCGGTTCCACACCATCTCGGCCAGCACGATCGCGGTGAACGGGTCGACCTGCCGACTGCGGACGTCCCGGTGGCGGTCGCGGGCCTCGGCCTCGGTGTCACCCAGGATCACCGACGCCGACGGCAGGATCTTGACCTGGTCGGGGTCGCGGCCGACCTTCGCCACCCGCGCCTTGACGTCGGCGTAGAAGGCCCTGGCCTCGTCGAACTTCTGGTAGCGGGAGAAGATCGCGTCGGACCGCGAGGCCGCGAAGTCCCGGCCGGCCGGCGACTCCCCCGCCTGCAGCACCACGGGATGGCCCTGCGGGCTGCGCGGGGTGCTGAAGCGCCCGGCGATGTCGAACTGGGCGCCGCGGAAGGCGAAGTCGCCCACGTGCCCGTCGCGCAGGAACCGTCCGCTCGCCGGGTCCGCCACCACGGCGTCGGAGCCCCAGGAGTCCCACAGCGCCCGGACGGCGTCGAGAGTCTCCCCCGCGCGCTCGTACCGCTGGGAGTGCCCCAGGTAGCCGCCGCGCCGGAAGTTCTCGCCGGTGTCCGCGTCGGAGCTGGTCACGACGTTCCACGCGGCCCGCCCGCCGGACAGGATGTCCAGCGTCGCGAACTTGCGGGCCAGCTCGTAGGGCTCGTTGAACGTCGAGTTGATCGTGCCGGCGAGTCCGATGTGCTCGGTCACGGCGGCCAGCGAGGCCAGGACCGTGAACGTGTCCGGCCGCCCGACGACGTCCTGGTCGAAGACCTGCCCGCCGCGGGTGCGCAGCCGCAGCCCCTCGGCGAGGAACAGCAGGTCGAACGTGCCGCGCTCGGCCGTGCGGGCCCAGTGCTCGAAGGACGCGAAGTCGATGTGGCTGCCCGACGCCGGGTCGCTCCACACGGTGTCGTGGTTGACGCCCGGGAAGTAGGCCCCGAGGATCACCTGCTTCCTGGTCACGCGGCCACCCCCGCGTACCGGCTCGCCGGGCGTTCCAGGCCGAAGCGTTCGCGCAGCGTCCCCGGCCCGTAGGCGGTGCGGAACAGGCCGCGCTCCTGCAGCTGCGGGACCAGCCGGTCGACGATCGCGTCGAGGTCGGTGGGCAGCACGGCCGGCCGCAGCCGGGAGCCGTCGACCCCCTCGTCCCGCCAGGACTCCAGGAGGTCGGCGAGCGCGGTCGGGGTACCCGCCAGCACCGCGGCGTCGGAGCGCAGCGGGCCGTGCTCCTCCAGCCGGCGGAGCCGGGCGTGGGCCGCGTCGGCGTCGGTGTCGAGGACCACGACGAGGTCCGCGAGCACCCGCAGCGGCGGGAGCGTGCGGCCGACCGCGTGCTGGGCGGCGCGGATCTCGCCGAGGATCGCCGGGATGTCGGCCGCGCCCTGCGGGGTGGTGAACACCACGTCCGCGGCCCGGGCGGCCAGCTCGTACGCGGCCCGGGCGTGGGCGAGCGCGACGACCAGCGGTTGGCCCTGCGGGGACCGCGGCACGATCCCCGGCCCGCGGACCGAGAAGAAACGCCCCTCGAAGTCGATCGTGTGGATCTTGTCGCGGTCGAGGAAGCGGTTCGTGGCGGCGTCGCGGATCTCGGCGTCGTCCTCCCAGCTGTCCCACAGCCGCCGGACGACCTCGACGGCGTCGGCCGCCTCCTCGAACAGGTCCGCCACCGCGGCGACCGTCTCCGGCGTGTCGAGCGTCTCGCGGCGGATCTCCGGCAGCATGCGGCGGCCGAAGTGGGCCGCCTCGTCGGCGCGGGCCGAGGTCTGCACCCGCCATCCGGCCCGGCCGTGGCTGTCGTGGTCCAGCGTGGAGATCGCCGAGGCGATGTGGAAGGGCTCGGTGTGCGTGGTCGTGACGGTCGGGACGAGCCCGACGTGCCGGGTCAGCGGCGCGACGAACGCGGCGACCAGCTCGGCGTCGAGCCGCCCGCGGACCTGGTCGGTGCGGCGGTCGGCCCCGTCGATCCCAGCCGCGAGGTGGTCGCCGGACTGCAGGCCCAGGCCGTCCTCGATCGTGACCAGGTCGAGCAGGCCGCGCTCGGCGGCGCGGGCCAGGGCCGCCCAGTAGCGGGCGGTGAAGAGCAGATCGGGGCGGGCGCCGGGCTCGCGCCAGGCGGCGGGGTGCCAGCCGGCGCCGTCGAGCGCGACGGCCAGATGGATGGGGGCCATGCGGGCAGACCTCTCCTGCGGGAGAAGGGACGGGGGATCGGGACCTCGTCAGGCCCGACAGCCCGCGCTGGCCGTGCGCAGGAGATCCACGTGGCGCCGCTGCACCCCGACGAACATCGCTCCTCCATCGCTCCCGGCTTTAGCACCCGCACCCGTGGGACGGGGGGTTGCTGCGGCGTCGTCGAGCCAGGTCTCTCGGCCGCTCTGGATGGTGTGGCCCCGTGGGGCCGTCCTCACTGTACGGATCAGGAGGGCGCCCCCGTCAATCCTCCGGGTGACGAGTGTGACCGAGGCCGCGTTCGATTGTCCGGACAGGACACAACTGACGTTCCACCAGGGAGAACGCGGCGCCGATGCGGCCCGCGAAGGTCCGGACGAAAGGCGCTCAGTGCCGCCCGAGCAGGGTGTCCGAGACGTGCTCGAGGTGGGTGCGCATGGCGTCGGCGGCGGCCCGGGAGTCCCGGTCGCGCAGCGCGTCGACGATCGCGGTGTGCTCCTCGTGGTAGCACCGCCGCAGCTCCGGGGTGGACGTCCGCCGCTTGAGGGTGCCCCAGACCGGCAGTGAGCGGGCGGTGTCGAGGACGCCGAACATGTTCATGAGCAGCCCGTTGTGCGCGGCACGGGCGATCTCGCGGTGCAGCCGCCCGTCCCAGGACTCGAAGGCCTCGAACCCCGCGGCCGCCCCGCCCCCGGCGAGGCACTCCCCGATCCGCTCTAGGTCGACCTGCGTGGCGACCCGCGCGGCGAGCGCCGCGACCTGCGGCTCCAGCAGCAGCCGCACCTGCATGATCTCCGCGGGACTGGTGTCGGCGGGCGCCCCGTCGACCCGCCGCACGGCGGTCTCGGTGAGGAAGGTTCCCCGTCCGACGTGCCGGACCACCACCCCGTCGCGTTCCAGGGCGTCCAGTGCGCGGCGGACCGCGCTGCGCGGGGCCTCGAGCCGTTCGACGAGGTCCCGCTCGGTGGGCAGCTTCGACCCCGGCCCCCAGGTGCCCGCCTCGGCGCCCTCGGCGAGCAGGGTGCGCAGGGACTGCTCGACGGTCGTCACGCGGACACCGTAGCAAACCAATCGAGACCAATGGAGCCGCCCTCTCGACACCGGTTCTGCGGTCCGCGTACGGTCACCGCTGGTCGAATTGGTTCAATTGGTTCAGATTGGTTGCACATGAGGCTGGTGACCTTCGCGGCGGGGTCGGAGAACCGCGTCGGTGTGGTCGACGGGGCGGACGGGGCCGAGCTCGTCCGGGACGTCACCCCGCTGCTGCCCGCGGGCGCGGGCGTGCGGCAGGTGATCGAGCGATGGGCCGAGCTCGGCCCGGTCCTGGCGGAGCACGCGGGCGCGCTGCCCGGCGTGCCGCTCGGCGAGGTGGAGCTGCGCGCCCCGCTCGCCCCACCCCGGGACGTCTTCTGCGTCGGCAAGAACTACCGCGCCCACGTGGCCGAGTTCGGCCGCAGCGGCTACGACCGGCCGGACCGGTCGGAGGCGCTGCCCGAGCACCCGGTCGTCTTCACCAAGGCGACGACCGCGGTGACCGGCCCGCACGCCGACGTCGAGGCGCACCGCGGCGTCACCGCGGAGCTGGACTACGAGGCCGAGCTGGGCGTGATCATCGGCCGCGGCGGGCGCGGGATCACCCGCGAGGCGGCCTGGGACCACGTCTGGGGCTACACCGTGGTCGACGACGTGACTGCCCGGGACCTGCAGCGCAGGCACAGCCAGTGGGTGATCGGGAAGTCGCTCGACACGCACTGCCCGTTGGGGCCGTACGCCGTGTCGGCCGACGAGATCCCGGACGTCGCCGCGCTGCTGGTGGAGAGCCGGGTCAACGGCGAGCCGCGGCAGTCCGCGCCGGTCAAGGACCTGATCTTCGACATCCCCGAGCTTGTCGCGACCCTGTCGGCCGGGATGACCCTGCTGCCCGGCGACGTGATCGCCACCGGCACACCCGCGGGCGTGGGGATCGGCTTCGACCCGCCCCGCTTCCTGGCTCCCGGGGACGTCGTCGAGGTGTCCGTGACCGGGCTCGGCCGCCAGCGCAACCGGATCGTCTGAGGAAGGAATCTCCGTGCACGTCAACGGGAAGGACCTCGCCGTCGAGGTCGAGGGCGAGGGCCCGGCGGTCCTGCTGGTCCACGGGCTGGGCGGGACGTCGAACTTCTACCAGGTCCAGGCCGACGCGCTGGCCGCGTCGCACCGCGTGGTGCGGGTCGACTCCGCCGGCGCCGGCCGCTCCCCCGTCGCCGACGGGATCACCGTGGAGTCGCACGCCGACGACCTGGCCGAGGTGCTCGACGCCCTCGGGATCGAGTCGGCCGCGGTCGTCGGGCACTCGATGGGCACCCTCGTCGTGCGGGCGCTCGCCGCCCGGCACCCGTCGAAGGTCACCGCGCTCGCCCTGCTCGGGGCGGTCCGCGAGCCCGCCGAGGCCGGGCGGCAGGCCCAGCGCGACCGGGCCGCGGTGCTGCGCGACAAGGGCACCGCCGCCGTCGCCCCCGGCGTGGTGGCCAACGCCCTGTCCGAGACCACCCGCCGGGACAAGCCCGAGGTCGCCGCGTTCGTCCGGGAGCTGGTCATGCGCCAGGACCCCGAGGGCTACGCGCGCAACTGCGAGGCGTTGGCCGCCGCGACGGACCCGGGCCCGGTGGACCCGGCGCTCCCCCTGCTGCTGATCACGGGCGACGACGACAAGGTCGGCCCGCCCGACGCGAGCCGTGAGCTCGCCGACGCCCACGGCTCCGCCGTCGTCGAGGTGCTGCCCGGCGTCGGCCACTGGACCGCGCTCGAGGCCGCCGGCCCCGTCACCGACCACCTGCTCAAGTTCCTGTAGACCCCGACCGAGGAGTGGCAACGATGCCCGCTGGATCCGTTCTGTTCCGTGACGTCTCGATCCTCGACTCCACCGGCGCCGACCCCTACCGCGGGGACGTCCTGGTCGAGGGCGACCGCATCGCCGCGGTCGGCACCGTCGACCCGGCCCGCGCCGAGGGCGCCCGCGTGGTGGAGGGCCGCGGCCGGACCCTGATGTCCGGGCTCTGCGACGCCCACACCCACTTCACCTGGAACAACTCCGCCGACCTCGACGGCCTGGGCACCATGCCGGTCGAGGAGCACCTGCTCTTCGCGATCGAGTCCGCCCGGACCTACATCGACTCCGGCTACACCATGTGTCTCGGCGCGGCGTCGGCGAAGGACCGGCTGGACGTGGTGTGCCGGGACGCGATCAACGCCGGCCGCATCCCCGGCCCGCGCTACCTGGCCAACGGGCCGGAGATCGCCGTGACCGGCGGCGCGCTGATCAAGTCGATCACCAAGTTCGCCGACGGGCCGGAGGGCATGCGCAAGGCCGTTCGCGAGCTGATCGACATCGGGGTCGACCAGATCAAGCTGTCCATGACCGGCGAGGAGATCACCGGCACCCAGCGCGCCGAGGACACCTACTTCTCCGACGAGGAGGTGGCCGCCGCCGTGGCCGAGGCGCACCGGCGCGGCAAGCGGGTCTGCGCCCACGCCCGCAGCGCCGAGAGCGTGAAGATGTGCGTGCGCCACCACGTCGACGTCATCTACCACGCCAGCTTCACCGACGCCGAGGGCATGGACATGCTCGAGGCCAACAAGGACTGGGTGTTCGTGGCGCCCGGGATCAACTGGCTCGTCGCCACCCTCTACGAGGCCGAGGCCTTCGGGTTCCCGCAGGAGGCCGCCGAGGCCGTCGGGTACAAGAAGGAACTGGAGATGGCGATCGCGGGGCTGCGCGAGATGCACCGGCGCGGCATCAAGGTGCTGCCGGGCGGCGACTACGGCTTCGCCTGGACCCCGCACGGCACCTACGCCCGCGACCTGCAGCACTTCGTGGAGCTGCTGGGCTTCACCCCGATGGAGGCGATCATCTCCGCCACCGCCCGGGGCGGCGAGATCATGCTGCGGCCCGACGAGCTGGGCAAGGTGCAGCCCGGCTACCTCGCCGACCTCCTGCTGGTCGACGGCGACCCGCTCGCCGACATCACCGTCCTGCAGGACCAGTCGAAGCTGCACTACATCATGAAGGACGGGAAGTTCCACAAGGAGGCGAGCGTGGAGGCCGCGCCCACGCCGCCGCTGCCCGGCAACGTCGACCGCAACCGCGCCCCCGCCGGCCTCTGAGCAGCCGGTACCGGCGCCCGGGGAGGGGTCGACCCGGGCGCCGGTCCGGGCCTACGGGGCGGCCCGCAGGCTCATCGGTCCCCCTCCGGGGCGACGCCGGCGGGCCAGCCCGGCAGGTCCGCCTCCTTCTGCACACCCGTCGCGTTGAGGAATCCGGCGGCCATCCGGTAGAAGCCCACCAGCACGACCAGCTCCACGAGCTGGGTCTCGGTGAAGCGCCCGGCGAGCTCCGCCCAGGTCGCGTCGGAGAGATCGGTGCGGTCCAGCACCTCGTCGGCGGCACGCAGCAAGACCTCGTCGGCCGCCGACCACTTCGCACCGGGATGCGCGACCCGGGCGATCTCCTCGTCGGTCAGGCCCGCGCGGCGTCCGATCAGGACGTGCTGCGCCCACTCGTACTCGCAGCCGCTGCGCCAGGCCACGCGCAGGACCACGAGCTCGCGCTCGCGTGCCGGCAGGTCGCCGCGGGTCAGGAAGAACCCGCCGAGCACGTTGAACCGCTTCATCATCCGCGGGTGCCGGGCCATCGTCCGGAAGATCGCCAACGGCACGCCCCGGTCGTCGCCGAGGGTCTTGGCCAGCATCTCCGCGACCTCGGGCTCCGGGTCCCCGACCGGGGCGACCCGCGGGTCGGCGGTGTGGGAGAACGGCATCAGCCCACCACCTTCGCCTCACGCAGCGCCGCGATGGCCGCGTCGTCGAGTCCGAGGCGGCTGCGCAGCACCTCGTCCGTGTGCTCGCCCAGGCCGGGCAGCGCCGCGGGCTCCTGCCCGACGAGCGAGCTCGCCACCTTGATCGGGTTGCCGACCGTGCGAATGGTGCCGAGCTCGCGGTTCGCGGTCTCCTGGCGCATCTGCCGCGCGGCGACCTGCGGGTCCTCGAGCAGGTCGTCCGTGGTGTTGACCGGTGCGGAGGGGACCCGGTGCCCCTGCAGGGCCGCCACCGCCTCGGCCCTGGTGCGGGCCCGGGTCCACTCCTCCACCGCCGGCCGGACGAGCCGCTCGTGCGCCTTCGACCGCTGGTGGCCGGTGGTGAGCTCGGGGTGCTCGGCGAGGTCGGGCCGCCCGATGCACTCGCAGAGCGCCGCCCACTCGCGCCCGTTGAGCACGGCGATGATCACGTAGCCGTCGCTCGTCTCGAACGGGCCCCACGGCGACTGCAGCGCGTACTGCCCGCGCCCCATCGCCTCGCCGACGTGCTCCTTGTAGGCCATCGGCAGGTCGTTCATCAGCAGCGACGCGTCGAACATGCCGATGTCGACCCGGGTGCCCTCGCCGGTGCGGTCGCGGTCGCGCAGCGCCACGAGGGTGCCGGCGAAGGCGCAGGTGCCGGAGAAGATGTCCGACATCGCGAAGCCCATCCAGGCCGGCGGGCGGTCCTTCTCCCCCGCCAGGTGGGTCAGGCCGGCCATCGCCTCGGCGATGATCGCGTAGGCCGGCAGGTCGCGGTACGGGCTGGGCAGCACGTCGTCGTGCCCGAACCCGCTGATCGACGTGTAGACCAGCCGCGGGTTCAGCTCGTGCAGTCGCTCCCAGTCGAACCCGAGGCGGGCCAGCACGCCCGGGCGGAAGTTCTCCACCAGCACGTCCGCCTGCACCACGAGGTCGGCGAGGATCTGCGCGCCGCGCTCGGACTTGAGGTCCAGCTCGATGCTCTTCTTGCCGCGGGAGAACCGCAGGATGTTCAGGTTGGTCGAGCCGCCGGGACCGTGCAGCTCGTAGCCCGCCTTGCGGTAGGTCTCCCCGCCCACGGGCTCGATCTTGATCACGTCCGCGCCGAAGTCGGCCAGCATCATGCTGGTGACAGCCCCGCTCACGATCTGCGTCAGGTCGACGACGATCACGCCGTCCAGTGCGCGAGGCGCCACCTGGTCTCCCGTCCGCCCTCACGCTCACTCAGTGAGAGCTACTCTTGCTGGATGACACAACCGTAGGAACGCCGCCGGAGCGCGTCAAGCCCGCGCCGGGCCAGTAGGCTCGCGCCGTCAGGAGGGAGTCCCGGTGCGGTCGATGCAACGTGTGGTCGCGATCCTCGAGGGCGTGGCCACCGCCCGCGGGCCGGCCACCGCCGCCCGGGTCAGCACCGAGATCGGGCTGTCGCTGTCCACGGTCTCGCGGATCATGCGCGAGCTGGCCGAGGAGCAGATGCTCGACCGCCTCGACGACGGCTCCTACGTCCTGGGCTCGCGGGTGTTCCGGCTGGTCCGGGACGCGCGAGCGGGCGGCGACCCGATGGCCACCGTCCACCGCGTGCTCGCCGAGCTGCGGGACCGCACCGGCGAGACCGCATCGTTGAACGTCCGCCGGGACGACACCCGCGTGTGCATCGCCTCCGTCGACAGCCGCCACGAGCTGCGCCGGGTCGTACCGGTGGGCGACGCGATGCCGTTGGTGGGCACCGCCACCGGGGACGTCCTGATGGCCGAGCTCGCCGCGGCGGAGCAGACCGCGCTGATCGACCGCGCCCGCGACGCCGCCGGTTCCCGGGTGGACCTGCTGGCCCGGCTGCGCGAGACCGCCGAGCGGGGCTGGGCCGTCCAGGCGGACGGGTTGATCTCGGGTGTGACCGGCGTCGCCGTCCCCGTGCGATCCGGTGGTGCGGTCGTCGCCGCCGTCACGCTGTCCGGGCCGACCACCCGGATGTCGCCGGAGATCGTGGAGAAGTGCCTGCCGGACCTCGAGGACGCTGCGCGCCGGATCGCGCCGTGGGTGCGCGAGCCGGGCTGATCCCGCTACCGGGCCGAATGACCGGTGGGCCGATCCGGCTGGTGGGCCGCGAGCTCCCGCGCCGCGGCCAGCGCGCGCCGGGCGCCCTCGGCGGCCCGGGCGGCGGCCTCCGCGAGCGGCCGGGCGTTGTGTTCCCGGGACAGGGCCTCGACGGCGATCGGCACGTCGATCCCCAGGCCGGCGAGCCCGGCCAGCCACCCCGGCAGGTCGATCGCGCCCTCGCCCGGGACCAGGCGGAACTCCAGCGCGTCCTCCGCCGGGTCCGGCCGCGGTTCCGCGAGCATGTCGTTGAGCTGCAGCGACACCACCAGGTCGGCCACCGGCGCGAGGTCCGCGAGGGTCACGCCGGCGCGGTGGAGGTGGTAGGCGTCGAGCACGATCCCGGCGTTCGCGGCACCGGAGGCCCGCACGAGCGCCGCGGCCCGTGCCGGCGTGGAGACCGGGGAGTTCGCCCGCGGCTCGAACCCGACGCCCAACCCGTGCGCCGCGGCACGCTCGCACAGCCCCGCGAACCGCTCGGCCAGCAGGTCCGCCGGCAGATCGTCGACCAGCTGGATCGTGGTCACCTGGCGCGACCCGAACGCGTCGGCCAGCGCGAACACGGCCTCCTCGTCGCCGCGGCCTCCGGAGTCCCACCCCTTGAGCGGCTCCAGCTCGGGCACCGCGAGGCCGCCCGCAGCCGCCCGGACGGCGGTGACCCCCGCCGCGGCCTCGGCCGGGGCGAGCGCGAGACCGGTGAAGCCCGCGGCCGCCGCCGCCTCCGCCCGGGCGGCGAGCGGGTGCCGGGGCGGCAGGGTCAGGTGCGCCCCGGTGAGCGTGTAGTAGCTGGCGACGAGGTCGGTCCGGTCGAGGAGGCCCACGTCAGCCCTCCTGCCGGGCCGGGACCAGGCACATGCCGTGCGACCCGCCGAAGGCCGGGCCGATGTTGTTGTCCAGGGTGGCCGTGACCTCGTAGGTGTCGAGGTCGATCACGCTCACCGAGCCCGTCTTGAGGTTCGCCGTGAACGCGGTGCGACCGTCGGCCGAGGAGCGGGTGGTGAAGGGGAGCTCGTCGACCTCGACCGAGGCCAGCACCTCCAGCTTGTCCGGGTCGACGACGTGCACCCGCCCGCGGACCGGCCCGGCCGGCGTGGCGCCCGGCTCCGGGAAGCGGAACTCGGTGACCAGGACCCGGCCGTCGGGCGCGACCCGCAGCGCGGACAGGTACTCCTCGAACTCCAGTCGGCCGACGACCTCGTCCGTACCGGTGTCGATCTTCACCAGTCCGGGCACCGGTGTGCCGGGCGGCGGGACCGCCTTGTTCAGCTGCCCCTGCGCCACGTTGATGACCAGGCTCATCATCGGTGTCGCGGCGAACACGAACCGCCCGTCCGGCGAGCAGTCGATCTCCTCCGCGCCCGCGGGGGCCGGGATCGTGCCGACCTGCCGGCGCACCCGCAGGTCGACGACGGACAGCACCGGCGCCTCCTTGTGGGCCACATACGCCTTGGCGCCGTCCGGGGTCAGGCACATCCAGTGCGCGTTGGGCGCCTCGAGCGGGATGTTCCCGACGACCTGCCGGGTGGCCGCGTCGATCACCACGATCCCGTTGCGGCCGTCGCCCGCCTCGACGCCGGTGTAGATCAGGTCGGCCGCCGGGTCGTACTCCACGTCGTGCGGCGCCTCGTACGGGCTGACGTCGATCACGTCGACGACCGTGCGGGCGTCGGCGTCCACGACACTGATCTCGTGCGCCTTCGGCTTGCCCTCGCCGTACGCCCCCGCGCGGTAGGTGTGCGCGAGGTAGGCGAGCCGGCGCCCGCCGTCCCACGCCATCTCGTGCGGCTGCGCGATCAGGTCCGGCACGGTGTCGAGCTTCTCCAGCGTGGTCGCGTCGAAGAAGTCCAGCTTCTGCCCGAACTGGCTGGCCACCATCAGCACGTCACCGGTCATGGGGCCGCATCATGCTCGGCGGAGCCGACGCCGTCCAGCGCTTCCCACTACCATTGCATGATTGCTACGCTCACTGTACGAGCAAGGATGCCGAGACGAGGAGTGGGTGTGGCAGGCGCACCGAAGGAGATCCGCTTCAACGCCCTCGAGCAGGGCAACCCGAGCTTCCAGTCCTTCGGGCTCTGGGCGCACCCGCGGGACAAGGCCGTGGACTACACGTCCATCCGCTACTGGGCGGAGTACGCGCAGCTGCTCGAGCGCGGCCTGTTCGACAACCTCTTCATCGCCGACGTCTACGGCATGCCGGACGTCTACGAGGGCACCAAGGACGGCGCGCTGCGGAACGGCTGCCAGTCCCCCAGCGTCGACCCGGCCGTCCTGCTCCCCGCGATGGCCGCGGTGACCGAGAACCTCTGCTTCACCATGACCGGCAGCTGCACCTACGAGCAGCCGTACCAGTTCGCCCGCCGGATCTCGACGCTGGACCACCTGCTCGAGGGCAGGCTCGGCTGGAACATCGTGACCAGCTACCTGGCCAGCGGCGCCCGGGCGATGGGCCTGGACGGGCTGATCGCGCACGACAGGCGCTACGACATGGCGGACGAGTTCTGCGAGGCCGTCTACCGGCTGTGGGAGCAGAGCTGGGCGGACGGGTCGCTGGTCAAGGACAAGGCGACCCGCGTCTACGCGGACCCGTCGAAGGTCGAGGAGATCGTCTTCGAGGGCGAGTTCCACCGGTTCCGCGCCGTGCACGCCGTGGAGCCCTCCCCGCAGCGCACCCCCGTGCTGTTCCAGGCCGGCGGCTCCGAGCGCGGCCGGCGGTTCGCGGGCACCCATGCCGAGGGCATCTACCTCAACGGCACCACCACGGAGATCGTCCGGGACAAGATCGCGACGATGGCCAAGGAGCTGGAGGCCGTCGGCCGCTCCCGGGAGTCGGCGAAGTTCTTCGCCGGGGTGTCGATCTTCGTGGACGAGACCGAGGAGCTGGCGCGCGCCCGGTACAACGACTACCTGCGGTACACGAGCTTCGAGGGCCTCATCGCCACGATGTCCGGGATCATGGGCATCGACCTCTCGAACTACCCGGTGGACCAGCCCATCGAGTACGAGGAGAACGACGCCAACCGCTCCGCCCTCGAGATGTTCACCCGGGGCAACAGGTGGACGCTGCGCCAGGTGCTCGAGGAGAAGGCCTTGTGCGGCACCAACATGGCGCTCGTCGGCAGCCCGGAGCAGATCGCGGACGAGCTGATCCGCTGGATGGACGAGACGGACCTCGACGGGTTCAACGTGGCCCGGATCGTGGCCCACGAGACCCTCGAGAACGTCATCGACCTGGTGATCCCGATCCTGCAGGAGCGCGGCCGCTACAAGACGGAGTACGCCCCCGGCACCTTCCGCGAGAAGCTCTTCGGCGCCGACCGCATCCCGCCGACGCACCTCGCCGGCACATTTCGGCGCTGACGGCGGTGCTGACGGCGGTGCTGACGGCGGCGCTGACGGCGGCGCGGGAGCCGGGCCATGGCTCCCGCGCCGGGTCAGTCCCGCGGGAGCTTGCCGGGGTTGAGCAGGCCTGCGGGGTCGAAGCGGTCCGCGGCGGCCCAGCGCGGCGGCATGTCCTCGTGCACCACCCAGCTGTGCGGGCTGTCGACGGCGAGGCCCTCGGCACGCAGCCGCTCCATGCCCGCGTGCACCAGGGCGTCGTCGCGGTGCGGGGCGAGGATCCGGGCCATCAGGCACGGGCCCTCGGGGCCGCGGATGCCCTCGAGCTGCACGGTCGCGTCCGCGAAGGCCTCGCCGATGAGCACCCGTTTGCCCAGGATCGCGTTGCCGCGCACCAGGACGTGGTACAGCTCGGGGCGCCTGGCCTTGGCCCGCACGGTGGTGTGGTTGTTGATGAAGGTCGCGAGGAAACGCACCGCCTCGGGCCGCACACCCGAGACGCTGCCGCCGCCCCGCTCCACGATCTCCCGCACCGCCTCGGCCTGCTCGACGCCGACGACCGCCCGCAGGTTCGTCCGGCCCGGCACGAAGCCCGGGTCCTCGGGGAAGAGCGCCGCGAGCTCCGGCTCGGTCACCGCGAGGATCTGCGGCGGCGGGTCCAGCCGCAGGATCTCGAGGGCCATCGCGGCACCCGCGTCGAGGTCCGGCACGGAGGCGAACACGGCGGTCCGCTCCCGCGCCGGCACGGTCCTTAGCCCCACCCGCACGATCAGCCCGGTGGTGCCGAAGGCGTGCACATGCGGGGTGGTGTCCGGGAACCGCACCTCGACGGGCTCGGCGTCGGCGGTGACCCGCACGAGCGTCAGGGCCTGCACGAACCCCTCGTGGTTGAAGCCGTGCTCGATCGAGCCCGGTCCCCCGGCCCCGCCGCCCACGTACCCGGCGACGGTGCTGTTCAGCGTGGTCGGGAACATCGCCGGCTCGCGGCCGGTGCCCTCGAGGAACGCGAACAGGTCGTGCCAGCTGGTGCCGGGCAGCGCGCTGACCACGCCGTCGTCGTCGAGGACGATGTCCCCGGCGAGCTCGTGGAAGTCCACCATGATTCCCTGCGCGAGCGGGATGATCTGCCCGTAGTTCGAGGTGCCCTTGCCGCGTGCGGTGAGCGGGATCCCGCGCTCGTGCGCGAACCGGGCCAGGGCCCGGACGGCCTCGACCGTCCGGACCGTGACCACGGCGTCGGGCAGGGTCCGCGGGATGCTGCCGTGGATGATCGGCGAGACCCAGGAGAAGTCCTTGGTCGCGGCCTTGCAGGCGGCCTCGTCGGCGCCGACCCCGGCGGAGTCGCCGAGGAGGGCGCGCAGGTCCGCCGCGAGTGTCTCGGGGAGAACGGTCCCTGCCGCCATCAGAACCCTTCCGGAGCGGTGAACCCGACGAGCCCCGCCTCCTCGGCGAGCGCGGCCACGGCGAGCGGGGTGCGGTCGTCGAGGTAGCGACCGAGCAGCTGCGCGCCGATCGGCAGGCCGGAAGCCGCCCCGGCACCCAGCGGCACCACGGTGGCGGGACCGCCACCGAGGCCGGAGATCCGGCTCCACGCGCCGACGGCGTCGCCGGCCGGGTACGGCCGCCCGTCGAGCTCCAGGGTGCGGCGGTCGTTCGGGACGTCGGAGTGCCGCGGCGCGGCACACGGTGCGGCCGGGCACAGCACCACGTGGTGCCGCTCGTGGATCTCCGCCCAGCGCGCGGCGATCGCACGCTGCGCCTCGAAGTCGTTCAGCGCGTCGCGCAGGGACTGGACGTGCCCGCGGGCCATGTCTCCCGCTCGGCCGGTCGCCCCGGCTCCGGCGAGGTGGACGCTGCGCGCGAACGCCTCCGGGTCCAGGCCGTGCACGACCTCGCCGGCCTGCAGGCGCACGAACAGCTCGATCGCCTCCTCGCCGCGCACCGGTGGGGCGGTCAGTTCCTCGACCTGCGCCCCGGCCCGGTCCAGGGCGTCGGCGAAGGCGCGGATCGCGTCGCGGGTCTCGGAGTCGACGGGGCAGGCAGGGTCGTCGAGCCAGACCGCCACCCGGGCGCCCGCGAGCGAGGTGACCCGGGCGGGCGGCAGCTCCAGCCGCCAGGCGTGGGCGTCGAGCCCCTCGGCCCCGGCGATCGCGTCGAGGAACCGGGCCGAGTCCGCGGCCGAGCGGGTCATCGGGCCGACGGCCGAGACCATCGGCTCCAGCAGCCCGCCCTCCGGCCACGGCATGTGCCCGAGCTTGGACACGATCCCGTTCGACGGCCGGTGCCCGAACAGGCCGCACCACGCGGCGGGGACCCGCAGCGACCCCGCGAGGTCGCTGCCGAAGTCCGCCACCGCGATCCCGGCGGCGACCGCGGCCCCGGACCCGCCGGACGACCCGCCCGGCGACCGCTCACGGTCGAACGGGTTGAGCGTGCGGCCGAGGTCCTCGTTCACCGACTGGTGGTCGGCGAGGTAGACCGGCACGTTCGTCTTGCCGACGACGACGGCGCCGGCCTCGCGCAGCCGCCGAACCAGCGGGGAGTCCACCGTGGCCTGCCGCGCGTCGGACAGCCGGCCGTGCGAGGTGCGCATGCCGGCGGCGTCGAACGCGTCCTTGATCGTGACGGGCAGGCCGGCGAGCGGGCCGACCGGCTCGCCCGCGGCGCGGGCCGCGTCGACCGCGTCCGCGGCGGCGCGGGCGCCCTCGTCGTCCCGGTCCACGACTGCGTTCAGCTCGCCGCCCGCCCCGTCGAGCAGGGCGAGGTGCTCCTCCAGCAGCGCCCGCGCGGTGACGGCCCCGGAGTCGAGGTCCGCCAGCATCCGGGTGCCGTCGAGGGCGGCGAGCGAGGGGAGAGTGCCGGAGGCGGAGCCTGCGGAGCCGACCGTCGGTGCCGTCACGCCACTGCGCTTTCTGCCTCGAGCGCCTGCTGCCCGTCGGCCGACATGGCGATCCCGAGCCGCGGCGCCACCTCGGCGGCGAACATCCGCAGCTGGTCCTGCTGCTGCTCCGGGGTGAGGCCCAGGGCGTCCATCGCGACCGAGAGCCGGCGCAGGCCGAGCCGGTCGCGGTACTCCGCGATCTGCTCCGCGACCTCGTCGAAGTCACCGACGACATAGATCCGCTGGCGCATCGACTCCTCGAGGGTCGGCGCGTAGTCGAACGGGGTGGAGTCCATGCCGGCGGGCGGGTCGTAGGTGGCGAACCGGCCGTAGGGCGAGAGCAGCTTGGTCAGCTCGTCGTGCCCGGGCCGGGCCAGCGCGACGGCCTCCTCGTGCGTCGGCGCGACGTTGACGTGCAGGACGAGCATCTGCTCCTCCCCCACCTCCGTCGGCCGGCCGTGCTTCGCAGTGAGCTCCGCGTGCAGCGCCCAGGCCTTCTCCAGGCGCGCCGCCGACTGTCGGGTGTAGACGCCGATGTGCCCGTGCTCGGCCACGTAGTCGACGGTCCGCGGTGAGGTGCAGGCCTGGTAGATCTCGACCTCGCGGGTCACGTTCGGGACCAGCGCGAGGTCCTGCACGAACCCGCCGCGGTCCGGGATCCCGGCCGGCGGGAACTGGAAGTGCGTGCCCTGGTGGGAGAACCGCTCCTGGGTGAACGCGGCCCGGATCGCGGCCATGGCTTCGGCGAAGTGCTCGCGGTTGGCCTGCTCGGCATCCGCGTCGAGCCCGTTGTCCCCCGACTCGATCTTCGCGCCGAGGGTCTGCATCTCCCGCGGCACGGTGCCCCGGCCCACGCCGAAGCGCATCCGGCCGCCGGTGAGGATGTCCGCCGCGGCGAAGTCCTCGGCCAGCCGCAGCGGGTTCCACTGCGGGACGATGTTGAACATCTGGCCGAAGTTCAGCCGCCGCGTGACGGCCGCCGAGTACAGGCCCAGCAGGACCTGGTTCGGGACGACCTCGTAGCCCTCGTGCTGGAAGTGGTGCTCGGTGTACCAGAAGGTGTCGAAGCCGACCTCGTCCGCGACCTTCGCCAGGTCGACGAAGTCGCCGAACGCGTCCGCGTAGTCCTGGCGCCCGTATCGGCGGGAGGTGGCGGCGGGGCCGGCGGCGCCGGCGTCGGGCATCCGGACGGCGCCCAGGATGTTGGTGTCGATGCGCATCTCAGGAACTCCAGGTCTCGGTCGTCGCCGGCTCAGTCGTCCGAAGACATGGCGGACTCGTGCCAGCGCCGCAGCGCGAGCACCTCCACCAGCCGGACGAGCCCGAACAGCAGCAGCGAGACGCAGCTCGCGGCGATGACGGCGAGGAACAGGCGCGGCATGAGCAGTTGCTGCGCGGTGGACGTGATGACGTAGCCGAGGCCGCCCTGGCCGCCGCCGATGCCGGCGACGAACTCGCCGACGATCGCGCCGATGACGGACGAGCCCGCGGCGATCCGCAGCCCGGTCAGCACGTAGGGCAGCGCGTACGGGATGCGCAGGACGCTCATCTCGTAGCGCTTCGAGGCTCCGGCCATGGCGAACAGCTGCACGAGGTTCCGGTCGGTGGACTTGAGGCCGGTCAGCGTGTTCGCGGTGACCGGGAAGACGGCGATCATGGCGGCGACCACGGTGTTCGTCGTGGGGCCGGGGCCGAGCCAGACGACCAGGATCGGCGCGACGGCGATGATCGGGATGGTCTGCAGCAGGACCATGTAGGGGTAGAGGCCGCGCTCGGCGACGTTCCAGCGGGCCATCACGAACGCCACCGCGAACCCGACGACGGCGGCGAGCAGGAACCCGCCGTACGCCTCGCCCATGGTCACCAGGGTCGGCTCGACCAGGGTGCCGATCGCGGGCCCGATCTCGGCGAGGACGTCGAGCGGGGCGGGGACCAGGAACTTCGGGACCCCGAACAGGCTGATCAGCGCCTGCCACAGCGCCACGGCGATCACGAGGACCACCAGCGGCGGCAGCACGAACGACAGCAGGGTTCGGCCGGACGGGGCCTTGCGCGGCACCGTCGGCCGGGCGGCCGCCTGCGGGGTGGCCGGGGTCTGCGCCGGGGGCGTCGCCGGAGTCTTCTCTGCGATGCTCATGCCGCCGCCAATCGCGCGCCGATGTACTTCACGGTCTCGTCGAGCGCATCGGTGTCGCGCGCCGCGTCCGGGTCCGTGCCGGGCGGGCTCGGGGACTCCACGATCTCCACGATCCGGCCGGGTCCCGAGGCCATGACGACGACCTCGTGGGCGATCTTCACGGCCTCGCGGATGGAGTGGGTGATGAACAGGACGCCGAAGCGGCGCTCGCGCCACAGCCGGATCAGCTCGTCCGCCATGCGGTCACGGGTGAACTCGTCGAGGGCCGCGAAGGGCTCGTCCATCAGCATCAGGTCCGGCTCGGAGGCCAGCGCCCGGGCCAGCGAGACGCGCATCCTCATGCCGCCGGACAGCTCCCGCGGCAGGGACTTCTGCACGTTCTCCAGGCCGACCAGGCGCAGCGCCTCGACCGCCCGGCGGCGGGTCTCGGCCCGCGGCACCTTGCGGATCCTGGAGACGAGCTCGGTGTTGGCCAGCACGTTCCGCCAGGCCATCAGCGTCGGGTCCTGGAAGACGTAGGAGTTCTGGGTGGAGCCGATGCTCAGCTCACCGGTCGTCGGTGAGGACAGCCCGCCGGCCATCCGGAGCAGGGTGGTCTTGCCGCAGCCCGAGGGCCCGACGATGCTCACCACCTTCCCCGGGCCGATCGTCAGGTCGATCGGGGCGAGGGCGGTGAAGCCGTTCGAGTAGGTCTTGGTGACGCCGGCGAACCTGACCAGGTCCGCCTGCACGGCAGTCGTCATGGGGGGTCTCCTCAGGGGGCCGGCGGCAGCGTCGTCGGGGCGGGGACGGTGGGCAGGGCCGAGGTGTCGAACAGGCTCGCCGGGTCGAGGCCCGGCTCGAGCGCGCCGAGCTGCGTCATCTGGTCGACGAGCGTGGACCAGCGCGCCGGGGTCATCGCGCCGAGCGCGGTGGCGCCGTCCCCGGCGGTGAGGAACTGCCGCTGGGCGTCCCACGCGAACCAGTTCGCGGCGGCGTCGAGCTGCGGGTTCTCCTGCTGGAGGGTGGCGTTGACCTTCTCCGCCAGAGCGGTGTCCGACATGTACGCGGACCAGCCGCGCATCGTCGCGTCGAGGAAGGACCTGACCTTCTCCGGGTTGTCGCGGAGGAAGTCCTCGGTCGTGAAGATGACGTCGTTGTAGGGGTTGTAGCCCGCGCTGGCGTAGCTCAGGAAGCGCGTCTGCACACCCTCCTTCTGCGCCGTGTACGCCTCGTTGGTCGGCCAGCCCTGCTGGACGGCGGCGTCGTCGTGCACGAAGGTGGCGATCGAGCCGTTGTACGCGGCGGTGGTGAAGTCGATGCCCTGGGAGCGCTTGACCCACTCCTGGCCGAGCTGTCCGGTCTGGACGTACCAGGTGCGGCCCGCAAGGTCCTTCCAGTCCTGGGCTCCGCTGTCCGCGTGGACCATCACGCCGACCGGGTTCTCCTGGAACAGCGCGGCCACGGCGACGATCGGGATCCCGGTCGCCTTCGCGTTGGCGACCGTGGTGGCGTCGCTCAGCCCGAAGTCGGCGCGGCCCGAGGCCACGACCTGCGTCTGCGACACCTGCGGGCCGCCGGGCTGGATGTCGACGTCCAGGCCCTGCTGCGCGAAGAGGCCCTGCTCCTCGGCGGCGTAGAAGCCGCCGGACTCGGCGGTCGGGTACCAGCCCAGCACGACGCTCACCGGCTCGGCGCCCGCGCTCGCCGGCGCCGCCGACGTGCCGCACGCCGCCAGGCCGAGCGCGAGGAGCCCGCCGAGCGCGGCGGTCAGCAGGCGCTTCACCGCGCAGTCCGGAACTCGAAGGCGGACATCTGTGCGTAGGCCGACGCCAGCCGGCCGGTCCAGTGGGTCACGATCTCCTTGCCGATCTCGGCGGTGGCGGCCCGGGGGTCGCCGATCACGCCGTTGGTGGTGAGGTCGTCGCTGATCCACGCGGTGGGCAGCGCGCCCTCCAGGCTCAGCTCGCCGGGGAACAGTGCGGGGAGGTGGTCGCCGCCGAGGACGAACCGGTCGGTGTGGACGGTCTCCGGCGCCAGGTGGAGCATCACCGAGGTCTCGACGTGTCCACCGTGGATGGAGAACTCGGCGTCGGGCAGGTCGAGGCCCTGGGGCACACCGAGCCTGCCGGTGGTCACGGGGAAGACCAGCAGGCCGGACTCGGTGCGGATGTCGCGGGCGGCGACGTCGAGCGAGGCGGGGTTGCCGCCGTGCCCGTTGACGAACGCGAGCCGGGTGAAGCCGGAGGCGGCGACCGAGCGACCGACGTCCTTGAGCACCGCGAGCAGGGTCTCGCTCGACAGGCTCATGGTGCCGGCCCAGCCGAGGTGCTCGGTGGACTTGCCGTAGTGCAGCGTCGGGAGGACCCAGACCTCGGCGTCCGTCTGGTCGGCGGCCAGCGCGGCGATCTGCTCGCCGACGAACGCGTCCGTCATGACGGGCAGGTGCGGGCCGTGCTGCTCGATCGCGCCGAGGGGCTGGACGACGACGGCCTTCGTCTTGTCGAGGTCCTTGATGTCCGAGGTGGACAGCTGCGCGAGCTTCACGAGAGCACCGCCCGGTCCGTGGCGTCCCACTCGGTGACGGTCCCCTTGGCCACGAGCTCGGCGAAGCCGCCGGGCAGGGCGCCGTCGTCGTCCGCCATGACCGTCACGGCGTAGAGCCGCTCGGTCCCGCTCGTGTTGACGATCCGGTGCACCGAGTTCGGCGGCAGGACGAGGGCGTCGCCCGCCCTCAGGTCCACGACGTGCTTGTCGCTGTGCGCGCGGCCGGTGCCCGACAGGATCACGAAGATCTCCGTGGACTCCGGGTGCGAGTTGTCCGGCTGGCTGCCGCCCGGCTCCCAGACCTCGAAGAACACGCTGGTCGACGAGCCGTCCGCCGGGCCGGCGAGCAGCGCCAGCTTCACGGTGTCGGAGGGCGAGATGAGCTGGGGCGCCACGTCGTCGAGGTGCCGCAGGATCGGCGGAGGGGTGGTCACGATCCGTCCTTACTGGTCGGTGCTGCGGAGAGGGCTGCGAGCAGGTCCGCGGAGTCGCAGGAGAACCCGTAGCACTGGCGGGTGTTGTAGAGCGTCGCCTCGTGGCAGAACGCGGGCGACGTGGTGGCGGAGGCGCCGTCGACCAGCACCACGTCGTAGCCCAGGCAGGCGCCGTCGACCAGTGTCGAGGAGACGCACTGGTCGGAGTTGACGCCCGCGAGGAACAGGGTGTCCACGCGCAGGTTGCGCAGGATCGAGTCGAGCGGCGTGTCCCAGAAGCCGCTCATCCGGTACTTGTCGACGTGCAGGTCGCCGGCTTCGGCGGTGAGCCCGTCGACCAGGGCCGCGCCCCAGGAGCCCTTGGTCAGCACCTTGGAGCCGTTCGGCATCACCGCGCCGATGCCCGCACCGCGGCCCTCCGGGTCGTAGACGTGCGCGACGCCCGGCGGGACGTTGGCCTGGTCCTCGCGGTTGCCCCAGTTCAGCCAGACGATCGGCACGCCGGCGGCGCGGGCCGCCGGGACCAGGGATCGGAGGGCCTCGATCGCCGGGGCCAGCGGGGAGACGTCCACGCCGATCGAGTGCAGCCAGCCGCCCTCGGTGCAGAAGTCGTTCTGCATGTCGACGACGACCAGGGCGCTGCGCGCGAGGTCCGCGGTGACCGGCGCGGGCAGCGCCTTGAGCTCGATCGGCCGGGGCTCGCGGTGCGGGCGGCGCAGGTCGACCCGCCCCTCGGCGAAGGTCCAGCGGTTGGGGTTCACGCGGCTCCCTCCAGGGTCGCGGCGAGGCGGAGCAGGTCGAGATCCGTGCCCGGTGCGCCGACCAGGCACAACCCCGCGGGGCGGCCGTCGGCGGTGCGCAGCAGCGGGACCGAGACGGCCGGGGCGCCGGCGAGCCCGGCGAGGCAGGTCATGCGCAGGGTCCCGGCCCGCTCGGACTCGACGGCCGCGGCGCTCGCGTCCCGGGCCGGGGCGCCGCCGGCGCTGCTGGGCAGCACCAGCACCGCGCCGTCCAGCACCTCGCGGAGCCGGGCGCGGGCCTCGGCGACCGTCGCGCGGGCGGCGTCCGCCTCGGCGACCGTGACCGCGGCGGCCGCGGCGAACCGCCCGCCGACGTCCGCCCCCAGCGCGCCGGGGTGGGCGGTGATCCACTCGCCGTGCGCGGCCCAGGCCTCGTAGGCCTGCACCGTGCGGAACGCGGCGAACCACTCCTCGAGGGTCTCCGGGGCGAGGTCGACGACCTCGGCGCCCGGCAGCAGCCCCTCCCCGACCAGCGCGGCGCGGCGGTCGGCGCAGGCGGCGGCGACGTCGGGGCTCGCGTGACCCTCGGCCGTCGGCAGCACGACGGCCCGCACCGGCGGGCTGCCGGCCGGGACGGCGGAGGCGCCGGGGAGCAGCACCTCCGCCACCCGCAGAGCCGGGCCGACCGCGCGGGCCACCCACCCGACCGTGTCGAACGACGGCGCGAGCGGCAGCACCCCGTCCGTCGAGATCGCGCCGTGCGTGGTCCGGATCCCGACCAGCCCCTGGTAGGAGGCCGGGACCCGGATCGACCCGGCGGTGTCGGTCCCGAGCCCGACCTCGACCTGGCCGAGGGCGACCGCGGAGGCGGGCCCGCTCGTCGAGCCGCCGCCGATCCCGCCGGGCACGGCCGGGTTCGGGGTGGTGCCGTAGTGGGCGTTCTGCCCGGCGAGGCTGTAGGCGAACTCGTCCGTGCGGGCGATCCCGGTGATCTCCGCACCTGCGCCGAGCAGCGCGGACACCGCGGGGGCGGTCGTGGTCCGCGGCGCTTGCTCGGCGAGCCAGGTCGGGTTGCCCGCGCCCAGCCGCTCCCCCGCCACCGCGAACAGGTCCTTCACGGCGAGCGTGACGCCGTCGAGCGGGCCGGAGACGGTCGGCGCGACCAGCGGCGCCCCGACGACCCGCCACACCGAGGGGTCGAGGGGAGGCGCGGCCGCGGCGGGGAGGGGGTGCGCCGCCGCGACCGGCCGGTCCTTCTTCGGGAGGGTCACGTGGGCGGCCGTGACCTTCCACGTGCCGTCGAGGCGCTGCCACAGTTGGGTCTGCAGGCCCGTCGCCCCGTTCGACGGCTCCTCGGTGGACGCCATGACCAACGCGGCGTCGTCACCGATCGGTCTGACCTGCAGCCCGGCCACCCGACGCGTGGGGATCACCACGCGGCCGGAGCGGAACCCGGCGATGGCGTCGTGCCCGACGAGCAGCGTGGTCCCGTCGCCGCGGACGGTGTCCGGGCCGGGGGCGAAGAGCGCGTCGAGGGTGGCGACGTCGTTGGCCAGCAGCGCGGTCTCGTAGGCGTCGAAGGCACCGAGCAGGCCCTCGGGGACCGGCGCCGGCGAGACGACCCTCACGGCCTCGGCGATCATCGCGGCACCTCGATCCGGTCCACGGCCGCGAAGTCGGCCAGCCGGATCCGGGCGTGGGAGCCCTTCACGATGTCGACCACCTGGGAGATCTCGAAGTCCGTCGCGGCGGACAGGTAGGCGTAGGCCAGCTCGGGGGCCATCCCGTAGACCGCGCCGAGGAGCTCGACCGCGTTGCGGCCGCACTTCTGCACGGCGACGTCGAGGTCCTCGTCGAGCCCGGTGGGCACGAGGAACTCCGCGGTGCGGACGAACGGCCCGGTCACGGCGCCGTAGCGGGCCGCGGCCTCCGCGGCGGGCACGACGTCGACGGTGAGGGTGGCGCGCAGCGGCGCCTCCAGCGCCGTCAGCGCGATTTCGCCGTTGCCCTGGGCGAAGTGCGGATCGCCGACGTAGAGGCCGGCGCCGGGCACCTGGACGGGCAGGTAGAGCGTGGTGCCGGCGACCAGCAGCCGGATGTCGATGTTGCCGCCGTGCAGGCCGGGCGGGGTGGAGTGCCGGCGCGGGCCGGGCGTCGCCACGCCCATGACGCCGAGGAAGGGCGCCAGTGGGAAGCGGACCGGGCGGTCGGGGTCGCCGGGCTGCAGCGGGAGCGTGCCGCGCGCGGCGTCGAGGCCGAGCTCCAGGTCGTTGACCCGGCAGAAGATGCTGGTCAGCGGGCCGTCGACGGGGAAGCTGCCGGGGAGCAGGCCCTTCCCGTGCCGGCTGGAGACCACGCCGTAGGGCACCCGGGGGACGAGCGCGTCGACCCGCACGGCGAGCAGGTCGCCGGGCTGCGCGCCGCGGACCTCGATCGGGCCGGTCACCACGTGCGGGCCGCCGGTGCGGTCGTGGTGCCCGTCGGCGGCGACGGCGATCGCGTCGAGCAGGACGTCGCGGGGCGCGACGCCGTGGGCACCGAAGAAGGCGATCGGGTCCCGGCCCTGGTCCTCGAGGATCCCCTCGTGGCTGACGGTGTCGACCACGACGGCGGCGCCGGGCTCCACCGAGAGTGCGGGGGCGTCGTCGGCGCAGGGCAGCCGGCCCCAGGTGGTGGTCGCCGGGGTGGCGGGGAGGTAGGCGCCGTCGGACGTGGCGGTGAGCGGCTGCAACACCGGAGCGGCGGCGATGGGTGCCAGCTCGGACGCGGTCACGGGGTCTCCCCCGTCGCGCGGTCCTCGAACCGGTCCCGGGTCAGGGCGGCGACGTCGGCGAGGTGGCGGGCCATCGCGTCCCGCGCCTCGGCGGGGTTGCCGGCCGCGACCGCGGCGAGGATCGCCCGGTGCCCGAGGTAGGAGACCTCGCGGGCGTAGCGGGTGGAGTGCGAGAGCACCCGGGTCGACGAGGTCCACGAGCAGGCGAGCGTGTTGATCGCCGACATCAGCGGGTTCTGCGCCGCGGCCGCGATGAGCATGTGGAACTCGAGGTCGAGCCGCAGCGACTCCTCGGGCGCCACCTCCGCGACCGGGTTGCGCAGCAGGTTCTCGAGCTCGACGAGGTTGGCGGCGGTGGCCCGCTCGGCGGCCAGCTCGGCCAGCCGGGGCTCGATCGCGCCGCGCAGCTCGGCAACGTCCCGCAGCTGGTGCTCCGCGTCGGAGAGCTGCGAGTACAGCGTCTGGACGTGCTCGGGCGCGGGCAGCACGGTGGTGCCGCGGCCCGGCCGGCGCTCGACGAGGTGCTTCGCCTCCAGCTCGTGCATGGCCTCGCGCAGCGACGCCCGGGACACGCCCAGGCTCGCCGCCAGCTCGCGCTCCGACGGCAGCCGGTCCCCCGGCCTGAGCTCGCCGACCGCGATCAGCTTCTCCAGGTGCGCCGAGATCTCGGTGCTCACGCTGCCGCGGAACGCGCCCGGCGCGAGCCGCGGCAGCTCGAGGGCGGAGGACGGCACCGGGCGGCGATCGCCCGGTGCTCCGGTGGTGCTGTCCACACCCGGTCCTTCCTGACTTCCGGCGCCGAACCACCCCGGGGGTGGTTGGCCTGACCAATCCGACCGTAGGCGGCGGAATGGTTCGACAACAGCGGCCCGGCGATCACGAAACCGTTTATTCACACGCGAAATACCGGCGAAACGGACGGGGGAAACGGGCCCGGCCGCAATGCCTCGGTCACCGTGTTTCGGGCAGGTGAAGTTCGACGCTCAACCGTTGACGGCGGGGGCCCCGACGCCCGATGGTCTGGGCGGTCCGCTTGGTCGGACCATCCGGCCCGGACCTCCTCCGGGACCGCGATCAGCTCGCTGAGCTGGGCCGACGTCGAGCGCACCCGCTGCGCCGCCGCTGGCCCGGGCGGCTGGGGTCGCGATCCCGGAGCTGGCCCGGCCGCCCGCTCGTCCGGACGTCGCCGTCCCCTCCCCTCCGACCGGACCCGCTCCCCGGGCCCGAGCACCGCCGTTTCCGTGAATGCGCAGAAATGGCCCGTCCCCTTTTCCCGACGACGCCGAGAATGGTTGTCCGCGCGTCGGCCGGGCGTTCCCGCCGCGAGATGTTGGAGCCCCCATGTCCCTGTCCCCCACCCGCTGGGCGCGCCTGCCGCTCGCCCTCGTGGCGCTGGCGACCGCCCTCGTCCTCGCCGCGTGCGGCGGCGCCTCCGGCGGTGCGGCCGCGTCGAGCTCCGGGCCCGCCGGCGACGACAGCCTCACCGTGCAGCTGTCCTGGTTCAGCAACGCGCAGAACGGCGGCTGGACCGCCGCGCAGACCCAGGGCTACCTCGCCGACGCCGGCTTCTCCGACGTGAAGATCCTCCCCGGCGGACCCAACGTCTCCGGCATCCAGCTGCTGGCCTCCGGCCGCGCCGACATCGCGGTGACCACCGCCGAGTCCTACCTGCAGGCCAAGGCGCAGGGCCTGCCGATCACCGCGGTCTACAACGAGTTCGACACCCCGCCGACCGGCGTGCTGGTCAAGCAGTCCACCGGCTGGACGAAGTGGAGCGACCTCGCCGGCAAGTCCTGGACCGTCGCCCCGATCAGCCTCGGCTGGCAGTGGGTGCAGCGCAGCCAGAACATCCAGTTCCCGACCCAGAACTTCAACGGCACCTACGCCGCGTTCTTCGCCTCGCCCGACGGCGTGGTCCAGGGCTACCCGACCAACACGGTCTACGAGGCCCGCAAGCAGAACATCGACGTCAACTACTTCAGCTACGCCTCGGCCGGCTTCAACCCCTACGGCCAGATCCTCGCGGTGACCGAGGACTACGCGAAGAACCACGGCGACACGCTGAAGCGGGCGCTGGGCGCGCTGTCGAAGGGCTGGACGGCCTACCTCACGGACGTCGACGCGGCCACCAAGGCCAACGACCAGATGCTCACGGACAACAACCAGCTCGCCGCCGACACCAACTGGTTCACCTGGGCCGGCCAGCGCCCGTTCGTGATCGGCGGCCAGGGCGGCAAGCAGATGGGCGCCATGGGCGACGAGCGCTGGAACACCACGATCGACCAGATGAAGCAGATGGGCGCGCTGCCCGCCGACTGGAACCCGAGCGGCCCGCTGTACGACAACTCGTTCCTGTCGACCGAGGTCATGCCCCAGCTTGACGCGCTGCCCGACGCCCCGGCCGGCTCCTTCCAGGGCGCCGCACCGGCGATCACGGCCCCGACCAGCTGACCGCCCCCCGCCCCGCCCCACGGAGGAACCATGACCCGGTCCGCCGAGCTCGGCGCCCGCACGGTCGAGACCAGCGCCCTGCCCGTCGTCGACATCTCCGGCCTGCGCACGGACGACCCCGCGGCGCGCGCCGCCGTCGGCCGCGCGCTGCGCGCGGCCTGCGTCGACAAGGGCTTCTTCTACGTCTCCGGGCACGGCATCGAGCCTGCGCTGCTCGAGGCCGCGTTCGCCGAGGCCCGCACCTTCTTCGCGCTGCCCGCGGCGGAGAAGCAGCGGGTCGCGATGACGAAGGACAACTACGGCCGCGGCTACGAGGACGTCGGCGGCCAGACCCTCGAGGCCGGCGCGCCGCCGGACCTCAAGGAGGGCTACTACCTGGGCCGCGAGTCGCGCTCCGACGGCACCGTGCCCGAGGGCGACGCCGGTGTGGGCTTCGGACCCAACCTGTGGCCCGCGCGCCCGGAGTTCCGCGAGGTCCTCACCGAGTACCACCGGCGGATGACCGGGGTCGCGACGCTGCTGATGGACGGCCTCGCGCTCTCGCTCGACCTGCCCGAGGACTGGTTCCGCGACTTCTGCGCCGAGCCGACCCCGACGCTGCGGATCCTGCACTACCCGCCGCAGCCGCCGAACCCGCGGCCCGGGGAGAAGGGCGCCGGCGCGCACACCGACTGGGGCGGCATCACCCTGCTGGCCCAGGACGAGAACGGCGGCCTGCAGGTCCTCGACGAGGACGAGGGCTGGATCCACGCCGCCCCGATCCCGGGCACGTTCGTCGTCAACCTCGGCGACCTCATGGCGCGCTGGACCGCCGACCTCTACCGCTCCACGCTGCACCGGGTCGTCAACACGTCCGGAACCGAGCGCTACTCGATGCCGTTCTTCTTCTCCGGCCGGCCGGACGCCGAGGTCACCACCATCCCGACCTGCCGCCGCCCCGGGCAGCCGGACCACTATCCGCCGACGACGCCCGCGCAGCACACGCGGGAGCGCCAGCGGGAGACGTACGAGCTGAACATGCTGTGACGTGGGCGGAGATGGGCGCCGTGAAGGTGCGCACTGCGAGATGAGGCTGTGAGCTGGGCCACGGGAAGATCCGCCTGAGGGCCGCGGGAACGCAGACTCCGTTCGTGACCGAGCTCGAGATCGCGCCCGGAGCGACGGCCGTCGGGACCCTGCTGGACGTCCACCCCACCGGGCCGGACCGCTACGAAGCTGCCGGCCAGGAGGGGCTGGTCGAGCGGGGGTTCGGCGGCGTCGTCGTCGGCCGGGCGCTGCGGGCCGCCGGATCGAGTGTGGGCCCCGACCGCCCCGTCCACTCGATACACGGCCACTTCCTCCGACCCGCCGACGCCGCCGCGGCCACCCGCTTCCACGTCACGCCCGTGCGCGACGGCGCCACCGTCAGCCTCCGGCAGGTCGTCGCCGAGCAGCACGGCAAGGAGATCTTCCTGCTCACCGCCTCGTTCGAGGTACCTCAGGACGGCTGGGCGCACCAGGTGCCCCGGCTGACCACCGGCGTGACCGATCCGGCAGACCTCCCGACGCCCTTGGAGCAGGTCGCCGGGGCCGACGAGACCGTGCGCAGCTGGTGGACGCGGCTCGACCGGCTGCACCCGGTCGACCTCCGGTTCGAGGGCGAGCTGCCGCGCAGCGCCGCCCACCGGGGCGAGGCGGCACCGCCCCACCACCGCTTCTGGGTGCGCACCCGCGAGCCCCTCCCCGCCGACCCGCTGTTCCACCACTGCGTGGTCGCCTACGCGTCGGACATGATGCTGCTCTCCACCGCGCTGGCCCCGCACGCGACCATGTTCGGAGCCCCGGACGTCACCGCGGCCAGCCTCGACCACGCCGTGTGGTTCCACGGCGCGGTCCGCGCCGACGACTGGCTCTGCTACGAGCAGGACAGCAGCTGGGCGGCGGACGGCCGGGCGCTGTGCCATGGGCGCTTCTTCGCGCGGTCGGGCCGGCTCGTCGCCACCGTGGCGCAGGAGGCGATCGTCCGGCGTCGCGCCGGCTGACCCCGACAGGGCGACCCCGCGCCGCGGCACGACAGGGCAGGATGCGCCCATGACCGACCGTCCGGCCGTCGCCCCCGCGATGCGGCACCGCAGCATGCGGGACCACAACCTGGGTGTGGTGCTGGGCGAGGTGGCGCGGCGGGGCACGGTCAGCCGCGCCGGGCTGGCGGTGGCGACCGGGCTGACCAAGTCCACGGTGTCGTCGCTGGTCGGCGAGCTGGTCGCGGCGCGGCTGCTGGTGGCCGAGGGCCGCACGGGCGAGGGCGAGCGGGGCCGTCCGGGCATCGGGCTGGCGCTCGACGGCGGGCACGTGGCCGGGCTCGGGTGCGAGATCGGGGCGCGCCGGCTCGCCGTGGCGGTCGTCGACCTCCGCGGCCGCACACGGGTACGGCTGGAGCAGGTGGGCACCAACCGGCGCTCGCCCGCCGCGGTGTTCGACGAACTCGCGGCGCTGGCCGCCGAGGCCGAGCGGCGGGCGACTGCGCAGGAGCTCACGCTCGTCGGCGCCGGGCTCGCGATCCCCGGCCTGCTCGACCACTCCGCCGCCGGCCGCGGCCGCTGCGTCGTCGCCGCGCCGAACCTGGGCTGGCGGGACGTGCCGCTCGACCCGTACCTCGCCGACCTCCCGCCGCGGACGGGCCTGCCGGTGGCGGTGGACAACGAGGCCAACCTGGCCGCGCTGGGCGAGCTCCGGCTCGGCGCCGGGAGCGGGCACCCGTCGTTCCTCGTGGTCACGGGCGAGGTGGGCATCGGCGCCGGGTTGGTCGTCGGGTCCGGGTTGTACTCGGGCGCCGACGGCTTCGCCGGCGAGCTGGGGCACGTGGTGGTGGCGCCCGGCGGCGCACCCTGCGCCTGCGGGGGCCGGGGCTGCCTGGAGACGGTCGCGGGGCTGCCCGCCCTGCTCCGCGCCGCCGGCCTCGACCCCGACGGCGGTCTCACGCCGCTGCTCGACGCCCTGGACCTCCCCGCGGGCGATCCCGCCGGCGACGCCGCACGGACGGCCGTCGACGAGGGGGCTGCCGGCCTGGCCCTGGCCCTGACCGCCGCGGTGCACCTGCTCGCCCCCGGCCTGATCGTGCTCGGCGGGACGCTCGCCGCCCTCGGCCCGGTCCTGGTCCCGCGGCTCGACGCCGCCCTCGCCGCGCAGGTCGGGGCGCTGCGCGGCACCGCTCCCCCGGTCACGACCTCCGCCCTCGGGCCCGACGCAGCCGTCCTCGGTGCCGCCCTAGGCGTCGTCGACGCGGTCCTCGCCGACCCGGTCCGGATCATGCCCGCTTGATCTGCGCATCCCGCCGCGCTCGTCGGTGCGGGCGGGATGATCGGAGCGAGGGTGACGATGCGGTCGTGCCGATCACTCTCCCGTCCCACTCGTCGTGATCTTCACGTGATGACGCGGTGCCCCTTGCCCCGCCCCCGCCGCAGGTCTAGCGTCCTCCTTTAGTTCGTGATCTGGACTAATCAAGGAGCGCCCGATGACCGCACCGACGCCGTCGCAGGCCGACCGCTTCTCCTTCGGCCTCTGGACGGTCGGTTGGCAGGGCCGTGACCCCTTCGGCGAGGCCACCCGCCCCGCGCTCGACGTCGTCGAGGCCGTGGAGCGGCTGGCCGCGCTCGGCGCATGGGGCCTGACCTTCCACGACGACGACCTGTTCGGCTTCGGCCCCGACGCCGGCACGCGGGACAAGCAGGTCACGCGGCTGCGCGAGGCGCTCGACGCCACCGGCATGACCGTCCCGATGATCACGACGAACCTGTTCACCCACCCCGTGTTCAAGGACGGCGGGTTCACGAGCAACGACCGGTCGGTGCGCCGGTTCGCGCTGCGCAAGGTGCTGCGCAACGTCGAGCTCGCCGCCGAGCTGGGCGCCCGGACGTTCGTGCTGTGGGGCGGCCGCGAGGGCTCGGAGTACGACTCGGCGAAGGACGTCGCGGCGGCGCTCGACCGCTACCGCGAGGCGATGGACCTGCTCTGCGGGTTCGTCCTCGACCGCGGCCACGACATCCGGTTCGCGCTCGAGCCCAAGCCCAACGAGCCCCGCGGCGACATCCTGCTGCCGACCGTCGGGCACGCGCTGGCCTTCATCGAGAAGCTCGCGCACCCCGAGCTGGTCGGCGTGAACCCCGAGGTCGGCCACGAGCAGATGGCCGGGCTGAACTACGTCCACGGCATCGCGCAGGCGCTGTGGGCGGGCAAGCTCTTCCACCTCGACCTCAACGGCCAGCGCGGGATCAAGTACGACCAGGACCTCGTGTTCGGCCACGGCGACCTGCTCAACGCCTTCGCGCTGGTCGACCTGCTCGAACACGGCGGCCCCGGCGGCGGCCCGGCCTACGACGGCCCGCGGCACTTCGACTACAAGCCCTCGCGCACCGAGAGCTACACCGGGGTCTGGGACTCGGCCGCCGCCAACATGCGGGCGTACCTGTTGCTCAAGGAGCGGGCCGCGGCCTTCCGTGCCGACCCCGAGGTGCAGGAGGCCCTCGCCACCGCGGGCGTCCCCGAGCTCTCGACGCCGACCCTCGCGCCCGGCGAGGGCTACGCCGAGCTCCTGGCCGACCGCTCGTCGTTCGAGGACTTCGACGCCGAGGCGGCCGGCCGGCGCGGGTACGGGTTCGTCCGGCTGCACCAGCTCGCCGTCGAGCACCTCATGGGCGCCCGGTAGGGGTCAGCCGACCGGCACCGCGCCGCGCGCCCGCCGCAGCGCGTCGGCGGCGCGGGCGCTGACCTCGTCCCATCGGCCGGCGGCGAGCAGCTCCGGGTCGACCATCCAGCTGCCGCTGATGGCCGGGACGCACGGCAGCGCGAGGTAGTCCGCCATGTTCTCCGGCTTCACCCCGCCGGAGGGCAGGAAGGTCATCCCGGGGAACGGCGCGGCCAGCGCGCGGATCCCGGCCACGCCGCCGAGCAGGTTCGCCGGGAAGAACTTCACCTCGGTGAGCCCGCGCTCGGTGGCGACCATGAGGTCCGACGCGCCGGACACCCCGGGCAGGGCCGGCACCTCGAGCTCGACGGCCCGGTCGAGCACGGACACGGACAGCCCGGGGCTCACGACGAACCGGGCCCCGGCCGCCACGACCTCGTCGACGTGCCGCGGAACCACGACCGATCCGGCCCCGACGTGCAGCTCCGGCAGCGCGCTCAGGGCGCGGATGCCGGCGAGGCCGGCCGCGGTCCGCAGGGTGATCTCGACGACGTCGACGCCCCCGGCGAGCAGGGCCTCGCCGAGCGGCAGCGCCTGCGCCGGGTCGTCGAGCACGACGACCGGGAGGACCGGGCAGCGGGCGAGCAGGGACACGTGCACTCCTGGGAAGGTCGACGGACGGGGATCAGCGGAGGACGTCCGCGGGCGGGTCGGCCTGCAGGGCCGCGAGGTCGGCGCGGGTGGGCAGCCCCTCCCAGTCCCCCGGGACCAGGCAGACCGCGCCGCCCGCGGCGTTGCCGAGCGCGAGGGCGGCCTCGACGGGCCGGTCCGCGACGAGCTCGGCCAGGTAGCCGGCGACGAACGCGTCGCCGGCGCCGACGGCGTCGACCACCTCGACCGGTCGGGTCGGGGCGTGGACTGCGGTGCCGCCGTCGTGCGCGACGGCACCGAGCGGGCCGAGCTTCACCACCGCGGTGGCGGGCCCGAGCTTGGCGAGCCGGGCGGCGAGATCGGCGCCTCCCTCGGCGTCGACCGGTACCGGCTCCAGGCCCAGGACCAGCGCCGCCTCCTCCGGCCCGGCGAACACCAGGTCGCAGGTGGGGATCAGGTCGCCCAGGGCCGCGCGGGCCTCGGCGTCGGGCCAGAGCGTGCGGCGGTGGTTGACGTCGAGCGAAACGAGCACCCCCGCCTCCCGGGCGATCTCGACGGCGCGGGCGACGGCGGCGCGGGGACCGGGTCCGAGGGCCGGGGTGATGCCGGTCAGGTGCAGCACCCGGGCCGCGGCGATCTCGTCCGCGACCGCGTCGACGTGTGCGGGTGCCAGCCGCGCGGCGGCGCTCCCGGCGCGGTAGTACCGCACCCGGTGCGGCCGCCCGCCCCGCAGCTCCTTGAGCATCATCCCGGTCGGGGCGTCCGGGTCGGTGTCGGCGAGGACCCGCACCCCCTCGGCGCGGATCTCGCGGACCACGGCGCGGCCCAGGTCGTCGTCGCCGATCCGGGAGACCCAGGTGGCGTCGACGCCGAGCCGGGCCAGCCCGATCGCGACGTTCGACTCCGCCCCGCCGATGCCGACGGTCAGGGCGGAGCCGGCGACCAGCCGGCCCTGCGGGGTCAGCAGGGCCATCGTCTCGCCGAGGGTCACCACGCGCGGGCTCACGACAGCTCCAGCATGACCTTGCTGCTCCCGGGCGCGGCGGCGACCGCGAGGGCGTCGGCGGCGGCGTCGATCGGGAACCGGTGGCTGATCACGGGGGTGACGTCCAGGCCCGCGGCCATGGCGGCGAGCGCGTCGGAGATCTCCTCGACGAACCGGTACGAGCCGATCCAGGTGATCTCCCGGGTGACCAGGTCGCCGAGCGCGGCGGAGACCGCCGCCCCCGGCAGGTTCCCGACCTGCACGAGCGTGCCGCCGCGGGCGGTCGCGCGGAGCACGGAGCCCAGTGCGGCGGGTGCGCCGGAAGCCTCGAAGACGATCTCGACGTCGTCGGGCAGGGACCCCACGGAGACGTCGACGGTCTCGTCCGCGCCCATCGCGCGGGCCACGTCGAGGGACACCTCCGCGATGTCCGAGGCGACCACGGTCGCCGCCCCGGCGTGCTTCGCCGCGGCCACGACCAGCGAGCCGATCGGACCGGCGCCGTTGACCAGCACGGTGCGACCGCGCAGGTCGCCGGCCCGGAACACGGCGTGCATCGCCACCGCGAGCGGCTCGGCGAGGGCACCCGACAGGGTGTCGACGCCCGTGGGCAGGGCCCGCAGCTGCTCGGCGCGGACCGCCCGGAGGCCGCTGAAGCCGCCGTCGGTGTGCGGGTCGAAGGCCGCCGACCCGAAGTACCGGACGTGCGGGTACAGGTTGGTGCGCCCGGCAATCCGGTCCGGCAGGTGCCCGTCGCCGACCAGCTCGGCCGGGTGGACGGTGACCGGGGTGCCGACCTCGGGGCCGGTCACCCCCGGCCCCAGCGCGGCGACCCGGCCGGCCACCTCGTGCCCGAGCACCAGCGGGTGCGTCAGCGACGCGGTGCCGGACGCGCCGTTCTTCCAGTACGCCACGTCGGAGCCGCAGATCCCGCCCCACTCCATGGCGACCAGGACCTCGCCGGGCCCGGCGACGGGCTCGGGACGCTCGTCGACCCGCAGGTCGCCCGCCCCGTGGACCACGACCGCCTTCACGCCGCGTCCTCCAGCTTCACCAGGTCGCGCCCGCGGGTCTCCGGGGAGAGCAGGGTCGAGACGAGCGTGATCGCCGAGTAGACGACCAGCATCGCGGCGATCGGCCACCAGCTGCCGGTGAGCGCGGTCAGCGAGGCCGCGAGGACCGGGCCGATCGCGGTGGCGAGGATGCCGCCGATCTCCTTGGCCAGCGCGAGCTGGGTGAACCGGGTGCGGGCGCCGAACAGCTCCGCCATCGTGACGCTCTCCATCGAGAACAGCCCGAGCACGCCGATGTTCAGGGCGATGACCATGCCCAGCGTGATCGCGACGGCGCTCCCGCTGGTGATCAGCAGCATCGCCGGGAAGGCGACCAGCATCGTCGCGATCGTCAGGCCGATGTAGACGGGGCGCCGGCCGACCTTGTCGCCCAGCAGGCCGATGAGCGGCACGGTGGCGAAGCCGAGCAGCGAGCCGTAGACGATCGCGTCCGTCGGGATCGAGCGGTCGACGAGCAGCGTGGTGGCGAGGTAGCCGACCAGGAAGGTCTGCACCAGCCCGGAGTTGCCGGCCTGGCCGAACCGCAGGCCGAGCGCGAGGAAGAACGCCTTGCCCTTGCGCTGCTTGAGACCTGCCTCCAGCACACCCTCGGACGCGGCCTCCTCCTTCGAGAGGGCGACGCCGTCGACGACGTCCGCCCGCTCCTCGAAGACCGGGCTCTCCTTGAGGTTCCGGCGCAGCCACACCGCGAAGATCATCAGGGCGAAGCTGAGCAGGAAGGGGATCCGCCAGCCCCACTCGACCAGCTGCTCCTCGGAGAGCACCGCGAGCAGGATCGCCCAGATGCCGGACGCGGCGAGCGTGCCGGAGTTGGTGCCCAGCGAGACCAGCGACGAGATCAGGCCGCGGCGCTTCGCCGGGGCGTACTCGGCCAGCATCACCGTGGCGCCCGCGATCTCCGCGCCGGCGCCGAAGCCCTGCAGCAGCCGCAGCGCGACCAGCAGGATCGGGGCGAGGATGCCGATGGTCGCGTAGGTCGGCAGGGCGCCGATCAGCGTGGTGGACACGCCCATCAGCAGGATGGTGATGAACAGGACCTTCTTGCGGCCCAGCCGGTCGCCCATCCGTCCGAAGTAGACGGCGCCGGCGAGCCGGGCGACGTACCCGACGCCGTAGGTCGCCATCGCCGCGATCAGGCCGATCGCCGGGCTGACGTCCGGGAAGAAGACCGTGTTGAAGACGATGGCGGCCGCCAGCGAGTAGAGCTGGAAGTCCATGAACTCCATCGCGGTGCCCAGCCACCCGGACACGGCGGCCTTGGTGAGGTCGCGCGTCGTGCGGGTGACCACGCCCGGGGGCTCCGTCCTGGTGCTGTCGGTCGTGCTGTCCGTCATCGTGAACTCCGTTGCTCAGTGACCGCTGGGTGGGGTGTCGCTCGCGGGGCCGGCCGGGCTCTGCTCAGAGCTCGACACGCCCCGCGGAGAGGGCGGGAAGGTGGGCGGCGACGGCGGTGACCAGGCCGTCCGTCGCCGCCAGGTCGGGGGCGCCGATCGCGTCGAGCAGTCCCCGGACGGTCGCCACGGCGTCGGTGCGACCTCCCGGGCCGCGCCAGCAGGCGGCGAGGGCCTCGGCGGCCGGGTCGGTGGTGCCGTGGAGCTGGCCCTGCGCACCGGGCCGGGTCGCGTGCACCCAGCCCGCCAGCGCCAGCTCCAGTACCGGGGTGCGCGTCTCGCGCAGGACCGGGAGCCAGCGCTCCGGGACCTTGAGCGAACCGTCCGAGCCGATCTGCCGCAGCAGGTGCCGGATCCCCGGGTTACGGAAGCGCTCGACCAGGTCCGCGGCGTACGCGGCCGGGTCCGGGCCGTCGGCGGGCAGGGTCGGCGCGACCTCGGCGGCCAGGGTCCGGACGAGGGTCTCGCCCCAGGTCGTCGCCATCGCGTCGGCGATCGTCGTGGCCCCGGCCGCGAGGCCGAGGTAGGCCAGCGCGGAGTGGGCCCCGTTGAGCAGGCGCAGCTTGGTGAGCTGGTAGGGCACGACGTCCGGCACGACGAGCGCGCCGTCGCGCTCCCACGGCGGGCGCGGGCCGGCGAACCGGTCCTCGAGCACCCACTGCCGGTAGGGCTCGCCGACCACCGGCAGCGCGTCGACGACGCCGAGCGCCGCGGCGGCGGCCTCGCGGTCCGCGTCCGTGGTGGCCGGCACGATCCGGTCCACGATCGTCGACGGGAAGGTGACGGCCGTGGCCATGAGGTCGAGGACGCGGTCGCGGTCCGGCAGGCTCGACGCCTCGACGAAGCCCCGGACCACCGCCGCCAGCGCGGTGCCGTTAGCGGACATGTTGTCGCAGGACACCACGCTGATCGGCGCGGCGCCGGCGCGCATGCGGGCGGCCAGGCCGGCGGCGAGCCGGCCGACGACCGTCCGCGCCCCGTCCGGGCCCGCGGCGAGGTCCGCCGCGATCGCCGGGTCGGCGGTGTCGAGCGTGCCGTCCGGGCGCCGGTGGTGGCCCTTCTCCGTGATCGTCAGCGTGACGACGGAGACGTCCGGGTCGGCGAGCAGCGCGTCGACGCGCGCGGCGTCGGGGCCCAGGGCGAGGGCCTCGACCACCGAGCCGACGACGAAGGTCCGGCTGCCGGCGGCGCCGCGCTCGGTCACCGAGTACAGGCAGTCCTGCGCCCGCAGCGCCGCCGCGGTGTCCGCGGACCGGGGCGCGACGACCGCGATCCCCCACGGCTCGCCGGCGGCGGCTGCGGCGCGCTCGGTGTAGACGGCCTGGTGGGCGCGGTGGAAGGCACCCAGGCCGAGGTGCAGGACCCGCGGCCGCAGCGCGCCGGGCTCGACGAGCGGGCGGGCGTCGGCGGGGATCCGGGCGAGGGTGTCGCGGCCCAGGCCGGCGCGCAGCAGCGTGCTCACCAGTCGTGCACCGAGCCGTCGAGCCGGCGGGCGACCGGCAGGTAGCGGGCCTCGTACGGGTAGCGCTCGGCGGCCTTCTCGTCGTACTCGACGCCGAGGCCGGGCACCTCCGTCGGGTGCAGCATGCCGGCGGCGAGAGTGGGGCCGCCGCGGAAGACCTCGAGGGTCTCGTCGGCGTGCCCCATGTACTCCTGGATGCCGAAGTTCGGCACGGCGACGTCGAGATGCACCGCGGCGGCCATGCTCACCGGCGAGAGGTCGGTGGCGCCGTGCGAGCCGGTGCGGACCCCGTACAGCGCGGCGAGGTCGAAGATCCGGCGCAGGTGGGTGAGGCCGCCCGCGTGCACGACGGTGGTCCGGACGTAGTCGATCAGCTGCTCGGTGATCAGCGTCTGGACGTCCCAGATCGAGTTCAGCACCTCGCCGGTGGCTATCGGGGTGGTCGTGTGCTGCCGGATCAGCCGGAACGCCTCCTGGTTCTCGGCCGGCGTCGGGTCCTCCATCCAGTACAGCCGGCAGGGCTCGACGGCCTTGCCGAACCGGGCCGCCTCGAGGGGCGTGAGCCGGTGATGGACGTCGTGCAGCAGGTGGAAGCCGAAGCCGAAGCGCTCGCGGACCGCCTCGAGGTAGGTGGGCGCGAAGTTCAGGTACGCCTCGGTGTCCCACGGCTGCTCGTCGGGCAGCGCGGTGGCCGCGGGCTCGTACAGCTTGCCCTTGCGCACGCCGTAGGTGCCGCCGACCTCCGGCACCGCGGCCTGGGCGCGCACGGCCTTGTAGCCCAGGGACAGGAAGCGCTCGACGTCGTCGAGCAGCTCGGCGGTGTCCCGGCCGCTCGCGTGCGAGTAGACCAGGACGCCGTCCCGGGAGCGGCCGCCCAGCAGCTGGTAGACGGGCAGGCCCGCGACCTTGCCCTTGATGTCCCACAGCGCGGTGTCGACGGCCGAGATCGCGGTCATGGTGACCGGGCCGCGGCGCCAGTAGGCCCCCTTGTAGAGGTACTGCCACATGTCCTCGATGCGGGCCGGGTCCTTGCCGATGAGCAGCGGGACCAGGTGGTCGCGCAGGTAGCTCGCGACGGCGAGCTCGCGGCCGTTCAGCGTCGCGTCGCCGAGGCCGACGACCCCGTCGGACGTCGTGATCCGCAGCGTCACGAACGTCCGGCCCGGGGAGGCGACGAACACCTCGGCCCGCTCGATCTTGCTCACCAGGTCCCACTCCTTCGGACGATCCGGTCCGCGCGCACCACCGGCAGGACTGGTCGCGCAGTACTTGTATACAAGCATCCGTCGCGAAGGTGTGCAAGACCGGGCCGGACGAGCGATCAGTGACCCGCCACACCCGATATCGTGGGCGCGTGACCCGGACGAACAGCCGGCGGACCAGCCGTCGCGCCGTCTACGAGACGTTGCGCCGCAAGGTCCTCACCCTCGAGCTGCCGCCCGGCGCCGCGCTGTCGGAGAACGAGCTGGCGGCCTCGCTCGGGGTGAGCCGCACGCCGGTCCGGGAGAGCCTGATCCTGCTGGTGGAGGAGGGCCTGGTCCAGGTCTTCCCGCAGGTGGGGTCGTTCGTCTCGCGCGTCGACCCGGACAAGGTCGCCGACGCCCAGTTCCTGCGCGAGGCGGTGGAGCTCGCGTCGCTGGAGGACCTGCCCGCCGAGCTCGACCCGGAGCTCGTCGGCGAGCTGCGCCGCAACCTCGACCAGCAGCACCGGCCCGGGCTCACGGTCGAGGACTTCTTCGCCCTCGACGAGGAGTTCCACCACGGCCTGCTGCAGCTGGCGGGGCACGGCAGCGCCTGGGCCACGGTGGTCTCCGCGAAGGGCCATCTGGACCGGGCGCGCCGGCTGGGGCTGCAGGAGACGCCGCCGGAGGGCTTCGCCGACCAGCACGTCGAGATCTTCGAGGCCGTGCTGTCCGGCGACGTCGCCGGTGCACGCGCCGCCATGCGCACGCACCTGCGGGCGGTGTTCGACGACGTCGAGGCGATCCGCGAGCGCTCCCCCGAGCTGTTCGCGTCGGCGTCGGGCGCGGTCCCGGTGCGCCGCAACGTGGTCGTCTGGGAGTGACGACCCCGGGTGATGATGGTCGCCTCGGGCCTGGCGGCGCCGGCGCTCGCCACGCTGGCCCGAGGCGACGACGGTCAGCCCAGCGACCTCGCGAACCCGAGCACGTCCCGCACCGCTTCGGCGTAGACGTCGGGCATCGCCGACCGGAACATCAGCTCGCCCACGTGGCAGAGCCCGAGGTTGACCTTGCCGATCGACGGGACGCCGGCGGCGAGCAGCGCGCGGTGGTAGGCGACGCCCTCGTCCCGCAGCGGGTCCAGCTCGTTGCACGAGATCACGTGCGGCGGCAGGCCGCGGAGGTCCTCGGCCGTGGCGTGGTACGGCCAGCAGGTCGCCTCCGCGGCGTTGCCGGCCCCCGGGTCGTACACCTCGGCGAGCAGCGGGAACAGGCTGCGGTTGAGCCAGTAGCGGTCGTTCTCGACGAGCGACGGCAGCGACGCCTCGGTCCAGTCGCCGAGGATGTACGGGCACTGCGCGTAGACGCCCGCGATCGCCTCCGCCCAGCCCTCCCGCTTCGCCTTGATCGGCAGGGCGAGCGCGAGGTTGCCGCCCCCGGAGTCCCCGGTGACCACGATGTGCGTGCCGCCCAGCTCGCCGAGGTGGTCGGCCACCCAGCGCAGCCCGGTCGCGCAGTCCTCCAGCCCGGCCGGGAACGGGTGCGGGCCGAGCGCGCCACCGCCGTTGCGGTACTCCACCCCGACGACGACGGCCCCGGCCGCCGCGAGCTCGTCCCGCCAGCGCGTGTAGAGCGCGCCCTTCGCGGCCAGCATGACCATGCCGCCGCCGTGCACCTGGTAGATCACCGGGAGCGGGCCCTCGACCCCCTCCGGCCGGTGCACGTGCAGGCCGATCTCGTGGCCGCCGTCGCCGGTGATCGTGCGCAGCTCCGACGTCACGCCGTGGATCGGCGGCAGGTCCTCGGCGAGCGTGGCGAAGAGCCCCTCGAACCCCTCCTCGACGGCGTCGACGAACTGCAGCAGCGTCTCCCGCCCCACGTCGGGCGTCAGCGGGGCGCCGTCGGCGTGGTCGAGGAGCCCGAGCTTCCCCATGACCGCGCCATCCGCGGATCGGCGCGGGGGTCGGTGCCGATCGTCAGGCCGGGGTCCCCCAGCCGGCCGGGCGGGATGTGCGGCGTCGACACGTCCGTCGTCATGGGCGCTCTCCTCGTCGAGATCGTCGGTCGCGGTACGAGACACGCTGATGCGCTGTCGCACTGATGCGACAGCGCAGCCAGGTGTCGCAGAGTATGGTGCGCGTCACATCGGGGTCAACGGAGGGGCCGTGGCCGGAACATCGACGCCGCTGCAGCGGAGCCTCGCCGGGTCCGCCGCCCGTCCCGGCGCGCTCGACGCGTTCCTGCTGGCCCGGCGCCGGTTCCAGGCCGGTGAGCGGATCGACATGCAGGCGCTCGCCGCGGAGCTCGGCGTCAACCGGGCCACGGTCTACCGCTGGGTCGGCTCCCGCGAGCTGCTGCTGTGCGAGGTCGTCTGGTCCCTCACGGAACGGACCCTTCGCCGGGAGCCGCCGGCCGCAGATGGTTCGGGGTCGCGCCTCGCCGCGGTCCTGAGCCGGTTCGTCACCGACACCCTCGCCCACCGTGGCATGCGCCGGTTCCTCGAGGAGGAGGGCGAGTGCGCCCTGCGGCTGCTCACGCTGTCGTCGGGAGGTTTCCAGCCCCGGCTGGTCGGCCTCGTCCGCGAGCTGGCCGCGGCGGAGACCGCGGCGGGCCGGCTGGCCAGCCCGATCCCGCTCGACGACCTGGCCTACACCCTGGTGCGCGTGATCGAGTCCTACGTCTACCTGCGCACGATCACCGGGGAGGAGCCGGACGGCACCCGCGCCGCCCGCGTGCTGCAGGCGCTGCTCCCCGGCCCCGCCGATCCGGGCCGCTCCCGGCCGGGACGGACGTAACGGCGGGCGTGATCGGGACGAGCGCGATCACGCCGGTCGTCCGGCGTAAGAGGGAGGAGCGGCGTGGCCTATCCCGACGACTATCCCCCGATCGCCGAGCACGGGCTGATCGGCGACCTGCAGACCGCGGCCCTGGTGACCACGGACGGCAGCGTCGACTGGTACTGCTGCCCGCGGTTCGACTCGCCGAGCGTGTTCGGCGCGCTGCTGGACCGCCGGCGCGGCGGGTTCTTCCGGATCGCGCCCGACACGGACGGCGAGGTCACGCGACGGCAGTGGTACTTCCACGACACCGCCGTGCTGATGACCCGGTTCATGACGGCCGACGGCGTGGGTGCGCTCTACGACTTCATGCCCGTGCGGGACGGCGCCGCGACCGACCGGCACGAGATCGTCCGGGTGCTGCGCGTGGTCCGCGGGACGATGCGGTTCACCGTGGAGTGCCGGCCGCGCTTTGACTACGGCCGGGCCGGCCACACCACCGAGACCACCGCCGAGGGCGTCGTCTTCCACGGCCCGGAGATGGACGTGTGCCTGCACACGGTCGTCGACGGCGGCGGCGCCCTCGACTGGGAGCGCGACGGGCCGGACGTCCGGGCGTCGATCACCCTGTCCGCGGGCCAGGCGGTCGGCACGGTGCTGGAGTCCGGCTCCGGCCTGCAGCCCCGCCGCATCCCGATCGGCGAGGCCGACGAGCGGTTCGACGCGACAGTGGAGTTCTGGCGCACCTGGCTGGAGCGCTCGACCTACGTCGGCCGCTGGCGCGAGACGGTCCACCGCTCGGCCATGTCGCTCAAGCTCATGACCTACGCCCCGACCGGCGCGCTCGTCGCCGCCCCCACGGCCGGGTTGCCCGAGCAGGTCGGCGGCGAGCGGAACTGGGACTACCGCTACACCTGGATCCGCGACGCCTCGTTCTCGGTGCACGCCCTGCTCAGCCTCGGCTACACCGAGGAGGCCGCGGCGTTCGGGCGCTGGTTGGCCGACCGCGTCGGCGAGCACGACGGTCCCGACGGCAGGCCGCTGCGGATCATGTACCGGGTCGACGGCTCTGCCGACCTCACCGAGGAGTCCCTCGGCCACCTGGAGGGCTACCGGGGGTCGCGGCCCGTCCGGATCGGCAACGGCGCCGCCGACCAGATGCAGCTCGACATCGTCGGCGAGGCCCTGGACTCGCTGTACCTGGCCGACCGGCACGCCGTCCGGCTCGACCACCGCGGCTGGCAGGCCGTGCGGGACATGCTGTCGTGGCTCTGCGAGAACTGGGACCAGGTCGACGAGGGGATCTGGGAGACCCGCGGCGGGGCGAAGGACTTCGTCTACGGCCGCCTGATGTCCTGGGTCGCCTTCGACCGGGCGACGCGGATGGCCCGCGAGCGCGCGCTCCCCGGCGACGTGCCGGGGTGGACGACCCGGCGCGACGCGATCTACGACCAGGTGATGACCAAGGGCTTCGACGCCGGGCGGCAGGCGTTCGTGCAGTACCTCGGCGGCGACGTGCTCGACGCGGCCGTGCTGATGATGCCGCGCGCCGGGTTCGTGGTCCCGAGCGACCCGCTGTGGCACTCCACGCTGGAGGCGATCGACCGGACCCTGGTGTCCGACGGGCTGGTGTTCCGCTACGACCCGTCCGCCTCGCCCGACGGCCTGACCGGCACCGAGGGCACGTTCTCGCTCTGCAGCTTCTGGTACGTCGACGCGCTGGCCCGCTCCGGCCGGCTCGGCGACGCCCGCACCGCCTTCGAGAAGATGCTGACCTACGCCAACCACCTCGGCCTCTACTCGGAGGAGATCGGGGCGACCGGTGAGCAGCTCGGCAACTTCCCGCAGGCCTTCAGCCACCTCGCGCTGATCAGCGCGGCGGTGGACCTCGACCACCAGCTCGACCACGGGCCGGGTCGGGTCGCGCACGCCTCCGGCCCGCACCGGCTCACCTGACGCACGGGAGGACGACGGGATGCAGATCGCGATGATCGGGCTCGGCCGGATGGGCGCCAACATGGTGCGCAGGCTGCTGCGCGCCGGGCACGAGTGCCACGTGTACGACGTCTCCCCCGACGCCGTCGCCGCCCTGGTGGCCGAGGGGGCGCGGGGCGCCGGATCGCTCGAGGAGCTGGTCGGCGGCCTGGACGCGCCGCGGTCGGTGTGGCTGATGCTGCCGGCCGCGATCACCGGCGACACCGTGACCGCGCTGCTCGGCGCGCTCGACGCCGGCGACGCGATCGTCGACGGCGGCAACTCCTCCTACCGGGACGACATCGACCGCGCCGAGCAGGCCGCGGCCGGCGGGATCGACTACGTCGACTGCGGCACCAGCGGCGGGGTGTGGGGCCTCGACCGCGGCTACTGCCTGATGATCGGCGGCCCGGACCGGGCGGTCTCGCGGCTGCGGCCGGTGTTCTCCTCGCTCGCCCCGGGCGTCGCCACCGCCCCCCGAACCCCGGGCCGCAGCGGCGACCCGAGCCCGGCCGAGCAGGGCTGGCTGCACTGCGGCCCGCCCGGCGCCGGGCACTTCGTCAAGATGGTGCACAACGGCATCGAGTACGCCCTGATGGCCGCCTACGCCGAGGGCCTCAACGTCATCCGCAACGCGGGCGCGGGCGTGCGGCCCCCCGAGGCCGACGCGGAGACCGCCCCGCTGCGCGACCCGAAGTACTACCCCTACGACGGCATCGACCTCGCCGAGGTCGCCGAGGTGTGGCGGCGCGGCAGCGTGGTCGGGTCGTGGCTGCTCGACCTCACCGCCGAGGCGTTGCAGGCGGACCCGGGCCTCGACCAGTTCGCCGGCCGGGTGTCGGACTCCGGCGAGGGCCGGTGGACGTCGATCGCCGCGATCGAGGAGGGCGTGTCCGCGCCGCTGCTCACCGCGGCGCTCTACAGCCGCTTCGCCTCCCGCGGCAGCGAGCTGTTCGCCGACAAGGTCGAGTCCGCCCAACGGCTGGAGTTCGGCGGGCACGTCGAGAAGACGGGTGGCCCGGCGTGACCGCTCGGCAGGGGGACGTCCTGGTCCTCTTCGGCATCACCGGCGACCTCGCCAAGAAGATGATCATCCCGGCGCTGTACCGGCTGGTCGGACGGGGCGAGCTGACCGTGCCGGTCATCGGCGTCGCGCTGACCGACTGGGACGACGACCGGCTGCGCGCGCACATGGCCGACTGCGTCCGGGCCGCGGTGGACGAGGTCGACGAGTCCGCGCTGCAGCGCCTGCAGGGCTCGACGCGCCTGGTGGCGGGGAACTACACCGACCCGGCCGTGTTCACCCGCCTCGCCGACGCGATCACCGCGGAGGCCGGACCGACGGCGTTCGCGGTGCACTACCTCGCGGTGCCGCCCTCGCTGTTCGGCACGGTGGCGGACGGGCTGGCCGGGGTCGGCCTGCACACCCGGTCCCGGCTCGTCGTCGAGAAGCCGTTCGGGCGGGACCTCGACTCGGCGCGGGCGCTGCAGGCCCTGCTGGCGAAGCACTACCCGGAGGACCGGATCTTCCGGGTGGACCACTTCCTCGGCAAGGAGCCGGTGGAGGACCTGCTGGTGCTGCGGTTCGCCAACACGCTGCTGGAGCCGCTGTGGAGCCGGCAGTGGATCGACCGGTTCGAGATCACCATGGCCGAGGACTTCGACGTCGCCGACCGCGGGTCGTTCTACGACGCGGTGGGCACGGTGCGGGACGTCGTCCAGAACCACCTGCTGCAGGTCATGGCCTACCTGCTCATGGACGCCCCGCTCTCCGACGCCGCGGACGACCAGCGGGACGCCAAGTTCCGGCTGCTGCGGGCCGTGCGAAGGCTCGACGCCGGCGCGGTGGTCCGCGGCCGGTACGACGGCTACCTCAAGACGCCGGGCGTCGCGCCGGACTCGACCACCGAGACGTTCGTCGCGGCCACCTTCCACGTCGACGACTGGCGGTGGGCCGGGGTGCCGGTGCACCTGCGGGCCGGCAAGGCGCTGCCGGACACGCTGCTCGACATCGTCGCCGTGCTGCGGCCGCCGCCGCGCGCGCTGTTCTCCGGCGGGCTCGGCAGCATGCGGCCGGACCGGATCCGGCTGCGCCTGCAGCCCCGGGCCGGGATCACGATCACGCTGCTCGCCAAGCAGCCGGGGCGCGGCGACGTCCCCACCGAGATCCCCCTCTCCGTCGACTTCCGCGAGGTGCTGGGCCCGGTCCACGCACCCTACGAGCGGATCTTCGGCGACGCACTGGCCGGCGACCCGGCGCACTTCGCCCGGATGGACACCATCGAGCAGGCCTGGCGCATCGTCGAGCCGATCCTCGACCCAGCGACCCCGCCCGCGCCGTACGCCGGGGGCTCGTGGGGACCCGAGGCGGCCGAGCGGCTGCCCGGCCCCGAGGGCTGGGTGCCGCTCCCGCCCACGGCAGCCGCGACACCGTCCGCGACACCGCCCCTGCGGACCGCGGCGGAGGGGGCCGCACAGGAGGGGGCCCTCGCCCGGTGAGGCCGCCGGCCGGGCCCGCCCTGCGCCGGTCGATCCGCGTGTCGGTGCCCGCGCTCGTCGGCTTCTACGGCGGCCTCTACGGGCTGGGCGACTCCACCGTCGCGATCTACGCGCTGTTCACCGTGATCGCGCTCGGCGCGCTGTCCGAGGTCACCGGCTCGCCCGACCGGCGGCTCCGGACGTTCCTCGGCGCCGCCGCCGCCGCGGCGGTGCTGGTCAGCCTCGGCACCCTGCTCGCCGTCTCGACCTGGGCCGCGGCGGCGGGGATGCTCGTCGTCGGGTTCGTGGTCGCCTACGCCGGAACGGGCGGGCCGCGGGTGGTGGGCGTGGCCAACGGGCTGCAGCTGCTCTACGTGCTCCCGTGCTTCCCGCCCTTCCAGCCGGACACGCTCGACCAGCGGCTGCTCGGGCTGGTGCTGGGGACCGTGCTGCTGGTCGCCTGCGACCGCTGGCTGCTGCCCGCGTCCGTGCCGACGCCGGTGCCGGACCGGATGGCGGTCCTCGCCGACGAGGTCGCGGGGTTCGCCGGCGCGCTGGCGGACTCGCTACGCCTCCCGGCGGCCACGGCCCCGGAGCTCGCCCGGCAGCGCGAGGTGCTGGAGTCGGCGGAGGACCTGCGGATCACCCGGCTCGCCCGGGAGCAACGGCCGCTCGGGCCGGGGCGCCGGGACCGCAGCCTGCTCGCGACCGCCGCCGCGATCCGGGCGGCGGCGGACCGGTCGGTCGCGCTGGCGGACCTGCTCTCCGCGCCCGGCGAGCCGCCGCACCCGCGGACCGCGGACCTCGTCGCGGAGTCCGGGCACGTCCTCCACGGGGTCGCCCGCACCCTGCGGGCCGGACGGCAGGCGCTGCCGGTCGACGTCACCGGACTCGACGCCGTGCTCGCCGCGCACGGCGCCGCCCGCACCCCCGGACCGGCGACGACGCTGCGGGCCGGGCTCGCCGCCGTCGCCCTCGCCGAGGACGCCCGGCTCGCCGGGCTGGCCGTGTCCGGCTGGTCCGGTGCACCCCGGCCGGCGCCCGCGGACACGCCGCCGATGCTCTGGTTCCTGCACGCCGGCCGGGCGGAGCTGTGGGGGCGGCGGCTGCGGGCGCACCTCACCCCGCGCTCGGTCTACCTGCAGAACGCCGTCCGCCTCGCGCTCGGTCTTGCCGTCGCGCGGGTCGTGGCCGGGGTGTTCGACCTGCAGCACGGCTTCTGGGTCCTGCTGGCGACGCTCAGCCTGATGCGCACCTCGGCGTCGGCGGACCGGTCGGTGCTCGTCCGGGCGTTCGCCGGCACGATCGTCGGCGCGGTGCTCGCCGCCGGGGTGCTGCTCCTGGTCGGCGACCACCGCGCCGTCTACGTCTGGCTGCTCCCGGTCGTCATGATCGCGACGTTCGCCGCCGGCCCGCTGCTGGGCCTCGCCGCCGGGCAGGCGGGTTTCACGGTGCTGGTCGCGGCGCTGTTCGCCCAGCTCGCGCCGCCGACCTGGCACCTGGCCGAGGTCCGCCTCGTCGACGTGCTGGTGGGCGGGGTGATCGGCGCGGTGATCGGCGCGGCGGTGTGGCCGCGCGGTGGCGGCGGGGAGGTCCGGCAGGTGGCCGCGGACGCCCTGCGGGCGGTGGCCGACGACGCCGAGGCCGTCGCCGCGGTGCTGAGCCGGTCCCCGGTCACGGAGACCGACGAACCCGAGCGCCTGCACAGCACCGCGGTCCTGCTCGAGCACGCCTACGCCCAGTACCGGACCGAGCCGATGCCGCACGGCGCCGCGGGCCCGGACTGGCTGGCCGTCGTGCTCGTCGTGCACCGGCTCGACGCCTACGACGGCGCCCTCCGCGAGCGCCATCCCGCACTGCTCACCGTCCGCTCCGGCCCGGCCGATCCCGACGCGGACGCGCTGCGGGCGGCGGCCGCCGACGTCGCCGGGGCCTACCGGCGGACCGCCGACGCCGTCGCGGCCGACCGGGTGCCGGAGACCCTCGCCGAGGAGTGCCGCGGCCGGTTCCCGCCGGTCCCGGCCGAGTGCGACTCCCGGCTGCTCGACGGCTGGGGCTGGCTGCACGCGCTGTGCGACAACCTCGCCCGCATCCGGCGTGCCCTCGCCGGCGACACCGGACCGCCCGTCACCAGCGATCCCCCCGGGTCCACGCCGGACGCCGGCCGATCCCGCGCGGCCTCGCGACGACCGCCGCCGGACTGATCACGACGTTGAGCAGCAGCCGGCCCCCGGAGTGCCGCTGGTAGGTCGCGGCCTGCTGGGCGGCCGGCGTCGGCGAGATCGAGCCGGGCCGGAAGGCGACCTGGGTCAGGTACGGGAGCGACGCCGGCCGCATCGCTCCGGCGGAGCCGGCGCCGACGCCGTGGCCACCACCGACGAGCTGGCGGCCGTCGCCGTTGGTGGGCAGGAACCAGTGCAGGGTGAGCGGGGGCATGCGGGGTCCTCGCTTCCTCCCTTGCCCGACATCAGCACGACCGCGGCGCCGGGGCAAGCCGTCGGCGCGTGGTGAGACCGACTCCCGTGCCGCTCCCGCCGGCGGGTGATCACGGTTCCGCATCGAAACGGCGATCCGTGGTTGGGCGCTCCGTCCTCTGCCGACTCCCCGCGTGGGGGCGCGACACTGTGGAGGAAACGGAACACAATGATCATTCTCGGTCTGATCCTGCTGGTGCTGGGATTCCTGCTGAAGATCTCCCTGCTGTGGATCCTCGGGATCATCCTGCTGGTCGTCGGCGCGGTGCTGGCGATCCTCGGTGCCGCCGGCCGGGCCGTCGGTGGGCGTAAGCACTATTTCTAGGAGCCCGGCTCCTTCTCTCGGACCCGGGCTTCCGAGGTCTCCTCGCGGCCGTGCCGACGCTCGTGTGTCGGCACGGCCGCGGTGTGTCCGCACCCGCTCCTCCGGCGAGCGGTCTCCTGTGGAGGGTGGTTGCCGGGACATTCTCTTCGAGGCCCCGGCCCGCATCGCCGAGGTCGAACCGGCGGGAAGCCTGACACCACGTCCTAGGATCGTCGCCGTCGCCGTGGGCCGCTGTTCGCACTCGCTGCGGTGGCCGTCGGTCTGCGACCGCGAGGGGAGACTTCGATGGGCTCGTTCGACGTGCCGCTCGACGAGGAACGCACCCAACTCGAGGCGTTCATCGAGGAGTACCGCAGCGCCGTGGAGGCCACCCTCGACGGCCTCACCGAGGAGCAGGCCCGCCGCCGGCTCGTCCCGTCGGCGACGACGTTGCTCGGGCTGCTCAAGCACGTCACGTGGATGCAGCGGGTGTGGTTCGAGGAGTGCGTCGGCGGCACGTCCCGTCGGGAGCTCGGCCTGGTGCAGAGTCCGGACGAGTCCTTCCGGCTCGCCGACCACGACACCGTCGCCTCGGTCACGGCGGCCCACCGGGAGGCCTGCGCGACCGCTCGGGCGAAGGTCGCCGACCTGCCGCTGGACGCCGTCGTGACCGGTCACCAGGCCGGACCGCGCACGCTGCGCTGGGTGTACCTGCAGGTCCTGCGCGAGCTGGCCCACCACTGCGGACACGCCGACATCCTGCGCGAACAGATACTTGCCGACTGAGTTCCGAACAGGTCACTGCCGATCTCATCGCCCTCTCCGACAACCCGGGACAGCGCGATCGTGGAGTTGTCGGCGAGGTGCTCGTCGTCCCGGTCAGGGTCGGCAGCCCGTAGCGCCGCTCCCGATCTCGTACTCGTGAGGTGGGCGGGGGACGGGCCGCCGCAGACGTTGCTCCGGAACAAGTCCGCCCGGACTCCGCTGGCATCGGATGGCCGTGGTCGTGCTTTCCGCAGTCTCGAGGCTGGACGGCTCGAGGCGCCGGCGAACGTCTTGCGATCGGCGCCCCGATCTGTCGGCGTGACCCGACGAGTTCACGCCGATCTGTCGGCGTGACCCGACGAGTTCACGGTCGGACAGTCAGGGGTGAACCGCCCCGGGTCTGGTGGAGGCTCTGAACCCACGGAAGGGTCGGAGCTATGGCAGCGCCGAGGAAGTACCCGGACCAGATGCGGGAGCAGTCGG
>NZ_JNYD01000031.1 GCF_000717175.1 Pseudonocardia autotrophica
CCGACTGCTCCCGCATCTGGTCCGGGTACTTCCTCGGCGCTGCCATAGCTCCGACCCTTCCGTGGGTTCAGAGCCTCCACCAGACCCGGGGCGGTTCACTCCGGTCGCACACCCGCCTCGGCCCGCGCACAACCCTCCCCGGCGGCTCCTCACACCCGTCGACGACCTGCGGGACGCACGAGCGGGTGTGCCGAGGGGGAGACGGGCGCACCGGCCGCCTGTCACGACGCACCCGAGCCGAAGCCCGCGACGCCGAGCCCCGCTGCACCGAGCTCCATCACATCGAGCCCGGCAGGCGGGGTAGCGGACTTACTCCCCCACCCTCACCTCGTCCCCCGCGCGAACCGTCCCACCCTGCACGACCTCGGCGTACACCCCTGCACAGGGCAGGAGGCCGAAGCCGGGGACCTCGACCCGGTGGTCGAGGAGGGGGCGGACCGCGTCGGGAGCGCGGCCGAGCGAGCCGTGCTCCAGGGTCGGGACCGAGCAGCGCGGGGTGGGCAGGGTGGCGCGCAGGCGCACCTCGCCGAGGGTGATCTCGGTGCCCGGCCAGTCGTTCTCCGCGAAGGGCGGATACCCCTCGGGGGTGTGGATGACGACGTTGGGTCGGTAGCGGATCGCCTCCGCCGCGCCGACGCCGATGGCGTCGAGCGTGGCGGTGGTGATCAGGTGCACCGGCGAGTGGTCGACGAAGGCGCCGCCCGGGGTGCCCTGCGCGATCTCGAGGATCGCGTAGTCCACCTCGGCGTCGACCCCCTCGGCGAGCACGTCGACCGGGTCCGGCCGCTCGACCTCGGCGCCCTCGGGACGCTTCCCCGACATCCGGACCCGCCGCCCGAGCAGCGCGGACAGCTCGTCGTCCGCCTCCGAGGCGTCGAGCGAACGTCCGTCCGGCAGGGTGACCCGCACGCCGCCCGACGCGGTGGCGGAGCGGCACTGCAGCAGCTGCCGCCAGCGCCGCGGGTGCTTGGCCGTGGCCACCCGGCCGGTCTCCTCGTCGAGGAGCGCGAACCGGCGGTCCCCGGCGACGCCGAGCGGGCCGACCGCGATCTCCGCGACCGGCTCGCCCAGCATCGACTTGACCGGGTAGCGGTACAGGGCGGCGACGGTGCCGGCCGTCATCGTCAGAGCCCCTGCTGCGCGAGCCAGTTCTTGGCGACCGTGCCGACGTCGGGCTTGTCCGCGCCGTTGAGGGTGCGGTTGAGCTCGATGAGGCCCTCGGTCGTCAGCTTGGCCTGGACGGCGTTGAGCGCCTGCTTGACCGTGTCGTTGGCCTTGCTCGAGTTGATCAGCGGCACGACGTTCTGGGCTGCGAAGTTGTTGTCCGGGTCGCCGAGCACCACGAACCCGCTGTCCTCGATGGTCGGGTCGGTGGTGAACAGGTCGGCCGCCTGGACGGTGCCGTCCTTGAGCGCGGCGACGGTCAGCGGGCCGCCGGTGTCGAGCGCCTTGAACTCCTTGAACTTCACGCCGTAGGTCTTCTCGATGCCGGGGATCCCGTCCGGCCGGGTCTGGAACTCGGACGGGCCGCCGAACGACGCCTGGCCGGCGATCGGGGCGAGGTCGCCGATGTTCTTCAGGTTGTTCTGCTGGGCGTACTCGCCGGTGACGACGACGGCGTCCTTGTTCTCGGCCGCCGCCTTGTCGAGCACCGTGAGCGGCGCCGGGACGGCCTTCTGCAGGGCCGCGTAGACGGCGTCGCCCTCGGTCTCGGTGGCGTTCTTGTTGATGTACTGCAGCAGCACGCCGGTGTAGTCCGGGATGAGGTCGATCGACCCGTCGGTGAGCGCCGGGAAGTAGACCTCGCGGCTGCCGATGTTGAAGTTCCGCTCGACCTTCACGCCCTTGGCCTCGAGGGACTGGGCGTAGATCTCGGCGAGCACCTGGTTCTCCGGGAAGTCCGCGGAACCGATGCGGATGGTGTCCGACGCGGCCGGGGCCTGGCTGTTGCCCGACGCCAGCGGGTCGTTCGAGCCCCCGCCGCCACCGCAGGCGGTCAGCCCGAGGACCAGGGCCGCACCGGCGGCGACGAGGGTGAGGGGACGGGCGAGTTTCACGGTTCTGCTCCTGCGGGCTCTCGGGTGGGGACGGGATCGGGGTGCGCGGAACCGGGGCCCGGCGCGGGGCGCCCGACGGTGGCGGTGGGCGAGCGGCGGCCGCCGCCGCGGAGCCCGGGCGAGACGACGGCGCGCTGCAGCAGCGCGAGCAGCCCCTCGACGACGAGCGCGAGGACGGCCACCAGGACCGCGCCTGCCGCCATCTGCGGGTACTCGCGGGTGCGCAGCCCGTCGATCAGGAAGCGGCCGAGGCCGCCGAAGCTCACGTACGCGGCGACGGCGGCGGTCGCGATGACCTGCAGCGCCGCGCTGCGGAACCCGCCGAGGATCAGCGGGAGCGCGTTGGGCAGCTCGACCTTGGTCAGCACCTGCCACTCGCGCATCCCCATGCCGCGCGCCGCGTCGACCGCGCCGGGGTCGACGTTGCGCACGCCGGAGTAGGCGCCGGCCAGCAGCGGCGGGACCGCGAGCACGGCGAGCGCGAGGGTGACCGGGAGCAGCCCGATCCCCATCAGCAGCACGAGCAGGGTCAGCAGGCCGAGCTCGGGCAGCGCGCGCAGCCCGTTGGCGGTGCCGACGATCAGGAAGCCGCCCTTGCGCGAGTGTCCGACGAGCGCCCCGATCGGCAGGGCCACCACGGCGCCGAGCGCCAGGGCGAGGATCGAGTACCAGAGGTGCTCGACGAGCCGGGCCGGGATGCCGGCGGGCCCGCTCCAGTGCGCCGGGTCGGCGAGCCAGGAGAAGAGGGCGTTCACGCGTTCGCCCCCGCCCGGGTCCAGGGCGTGCTGACCCGCCCGATCAGGACGAGCATCCCGTCGACGACCAGCGCCAGCAGCAGGATCAGCACGATGCCGGTGACGATCTCCAGCGGGAAGTTGCGCTGGTAGCCCTCGGTGAACAGCTGCCCCAGCCCGCCGACGCCGATCAGCGCGCCGACCGACACGAGGCTGATGTTCGACACCGCGGCGACCCGCAGCCCCGCGATCAGCACGGGCACCGCCAGCGGCAGCTCGACCGACACGAACCGCCGGCCCGGCCGGTACCCCATCGCGGTGGCCGCGGCGACGACCAGCGACGGGACGGCGCCGAGCGCGTCGGCCACCGAGCGGACCAGCAGGGCGACGGTGTAGATCGTGAGCGCGACGACGACGTTGAGCGGGTCGAGGATGCGGGTGCCGATGATCGCCGGCAGCACGATGAACAGCGCCAGCGACGGGATCGTGTAGAGCACGCTGGCCGCGGGCACGAGCACCGTGCGCAGCGCCCGGTTCCCGGCGGCGGCCCAGCCGATCGGGACGGCGAGCACCAGCCCGATCAGCACCGGGACCAGCGCGAGGACCACGTGCTCGCCGAGGAGCTCGCCGAGCATGCCGAGATTGCGTGGGATCCAGTCCCAGACCATCAGGCCGCCTCGTCCGCCCGGGAGGCGGCGAGCGCCCTCAGCACGTCGTCGGCGCTCAGCGCGCCCGCGACGCGACCGTCCCCGTCGACCGCGACCCCGCGGCCCGACGGCGAGGACAGCGCGGCGTCGAGCGCGCTGCGCAGCGAGCCCGACCCGACCTCGTAGAGCGACCCGCCCGGCAGGACGGCCGACTGCTCGACCGTCCCCTCGCCGCTCACCCAGCCGACCGGGCGACCGTCCGCGTCGGCGACGAGCGACCAGCCCTCGGGCGCGGAGTCGCCGACGCGCACGGTGGGCAGCTCGGTGAGCGGCAGCTCGTCGGACAGGAAGCCCAGCTTGCGGTAGCCGCGGTCGCGGCCGACGAACCCGTCGACGAACCCGTCCGCCGGGCGGTCGAGCAGGACACCCGGCTCGTCGTACTGCGCGAGGACGCCGCCGGTGCGGAACACCGCGACCTTGTCGCCGAGCTTCACGGCCTCGTCGATGTCGTGGGTGACGAACACGATCGTCTTGCCCAGCTCCCCCTGCAGCCGCAGCAGCTCCTCCTGCAGGCTCTCCCGCACCACCGGGTCGACCGCGCTGAACGGCTCGTCCATCAGCAGCACGGGCGGGTCCGCGGCCAGCGCGCGGGCCACGCCGACGCGCTGCTGCTGACCGCCGGACAGCTGGGCCGGGTAGCGGGCGGCCATCTCCGGCGCCAGGCCCACGACCTCCATCAGCTCGTCCGCCCGCGCCCGCGCCCTGCGCTTGTTCCAGCCGAGCAGCAGCGGGACGGTGGCGATGTTGTCCCGGATCGTCTTGTGCGGGAACAGCCCGGCCTGCTGGATCACGTAGCCGATACCGCGGCGCAGCTCCGCGGGGTCGCCGGCCATCACGTCCCGCCCGTCGACGGTGACCGTGCCCTCGGTCGGTGCGACCATCCTGTTGATCATCCGGAGCGACGTGGTCTTGCCACAGCCGGACGGCCCGACGAAGACGGTCACCTTCCCGGCCTCCACCGTCAGGTCCAGCCCGTCGACCGCGACGGTCCCGTCCGGGAACCGCTTCGTCACGCCGCGGAACTCGATCACGCGGGGTTTCCCCTCGTCCCGGCGCCCGCCTTCCGGCCGCCATGGTGCGACGAGGCTATCCGGAGGCACCGACAGGAGCGAGCCGGATGACCAAGTGTGACCGCCCCGCGACCCGTCCGGTCATTCGGCGCTCAGGCTCCCACGGACCGGGCGGGGGTCGGCAGCCTGCCGTCCGCGAGCACCCGGTGCAGGTCCTGCGGCGGCAGCGGCCGGGAGAACAGCCAGCCCTGGTAGGCGTCGACGCCGAGGCCGCGGAGCACGTGGAACTGCTCGGCCGTCTCGACCCCCTCGGCCACCGTGGTCCGGCCCATCGCGCGGGCCATGTCGACGACGGCCCGGGCGACCGCGAAGTCCGCCGGGTCGGACCCCACCCCGGTGACGAACGCCCGGTCCACCTTCACCGTCTGGGTGGGCAGCTCCTTGAGCCGGGCCAGCGAGGAGTAGCCGGTGCCGAAGTCGTCGACGGCGAACCGGACGCCGCGCGCGGTGAGCTCGGCCATGACGTCCCGCGCCGCCCGGGGCAGCGCGACCAGGCTGGTCTCCACGAGCTCGAGGATCAGCCGGTCCCAGGGCAGGCCGGAGGCGGAGACGATCCGGGTCACCTCGTCGAGGAACCCCGGCTCGCTGGGCAGCAGGCCGGCGAGGTTCACGGCCACCGCGGCGCGCCCGGGCCAGGTCGCGGCCTCGTTGACCGCGGTCCGCAGCACCCACAGGTCGAGGTCGCGCAGCATGCCGGCGCGCTCGGCGACCGGCAGGAAGTCGCCCGGCGGGATCATCCCGCGCTCCGGGTGCGGCCAGCGGACCAGCGCCTCCGCGGAGACCACCCAGCCGTCCGGCCCGACGACGGGCTGGTACTGCAGCGCCAGCCGGTCCTCGGTCAGCGCGGCGCGCAGCTCGCCCTCGATCTCGAGCTGCCGGTCGGCCGACCCCACGACGGTCGGCGACGCGGTGGCGACCCCGCCCCGGTCCGTGCGCTTGGCCTCGTGCATCGCGAGCTCGGCGAACCGGAGCAGGTCGCCGGCCTCGACGGGTCCGTCCGGCCGGGCGTCCGGCGTCGCGACGCCGACGGTGGCGGTGAGCTGCACCGGCCGCCCGTGCACGCTCAGCGTGCCGCCCATGAGCTCGGCGACGGTGCGCGCCAGGGCCTCGGGCCCGCCGGTCAGGTCGTGGTCGGCGCAGATCACGACGAACTCGTCCCCGGCCAGCCGGGCCGGCGTGCAGCCGACGGGCAGCTGCCGGCGCAGCCGGGTGGCCGTGGTGACCAGCAGCTCGTCGCCCGCCTCGTGGCCGAGGGAGGAGTTGACGCGGGCGAAGTCGTCGAGGTCGCCGCAGACCACGGCGACCCGGTGCCCGTCCGGCCCGGCGAGCAGGTCGGCGACGAGGTCGAGCGCGGCCGCGCGGTTCGGCAGCCGGGTCAGGAGATCGACGGCGGTGCCCGCCTCGCGCGACGGCGCCGCCGGGGCGATCTCGGTGGCCACGACCAGCCAGAACGGGTCCCCGTCGTCGGACGTCGAGGCGGTGACCGCGAGCGCGACGGTCACCCGGGTCCCGTCGCCCCGCAGCAGGGTGACGGCCGAGAGCCGGTAGCCGTGCCCGCCACCGGTGGGGATGCGGCGCAGCCAGCCGGGCAGCATCGCCGGCGCGGCGTCGGGCTGCGGCTCGGCGTCGGCGGTCAGGTCGAGCGCGGTGCGGCCGCGCAGCTCCGCCAGCGGCCGGCCGAGCAGCGCGCAGAAGGCCTCGTTGGCGTCGGCGAGCCGGCCGGCGGCGTCGAACAGGCCCACGCCGTCGGGCACCGTGGAGAGCAGGTCGGCGAAGCGCCGCGCGGAGTGGCGGCCGCCCTCGGCGAGCCGCTGCGCGGTCACGTCGCGCACCATCCCGGCCAGCCGGACGGGCAGGCCGTCGGGACCACGCTCCACGCCGGCCCGGCAGCTGAGCACCCGGTCGCCCGGCAGCCGCAGCTCGACGTGGTGGTCGGTCGGCCCCGAGCCGGTGCGCAGCGCCCGGCAGAGCGCGGCCACCTGCTCGCCCTCGACCGGCCCGTGCGGACCGTCCGGGACCACGCCGACGTCCCGGTACAGCTCCTCGAGCGAGGCGCTCCGCCGGAAGGTGGCCGTGGCCAGCTCGAACGTCCAGGTGCCGACACGGGCCAGCCGCTCCAGCTCGGCGGTCCAGCGCCGGTCGCCGCGGTCCCGCTCGCCCAGCTCGACGAGGACGACGGTGTGCAGGTCGCCCGGCAGGTCCCAGCGGACCGCGCGCACCCGGACCGTGGTGCCGTCCGCGCGCCGCAGGCGGGCGTCGGCGTCGGGCCCGTCGAGCAGCCGGTCCAGCCGCACGCCCAGCGGGTCCGCCGGCCGGCCCGCGAGCTGCAGGAAGGCGTCGTTGACCCGGAGGATCCGGTCCGCGCCGTCGCACACCACGGCGGGCGCTGCCGGCAGCGGCACGACGTCGATCCTCTCGCCGAACAGGGCCGACGGCGGCAGGGCCGCGGTGCCGAAGGCGACGTCCCGCAGGGCGGGCGGCACCGACGGCAAGCCGCCGGGGTCGGTCGTCCCCGGTTCGAGCGGGAGCGCGTGCGGGCCGCTGATCTGCTCAGGCGGGGCGACGAGCTGCACCGCGCCGGGATCGGTGCGCACCTCGGGCTCGCCCGGCTCCTCGCGCTCGGCCAGGGAGCGGCCGAGCGAGCCCGACGCCGGGCGGCGGGTCTGGCCCGGCACCTGGCCGCCGGACGGCGCGGAGATCGCCCGGGCGAGGCGGTCGGCGAAACGGGCCTGCTCGGGCCGCGGCGCGACGTTGTCCGCCCGCCGGCGGTCGAGCCGGCGCACCGGGCCGGGCAGGTCGGTGCCGCCCGGTCCGGGGTGCCGCCCGTCCGACGGGTCGACGCCGTACCCGTCCTCGACCGGGTCCGGGTCGGCCCCGTCGGGGACGCCCGACCGGGCAGGCTCGTCCGCCGCCTCGCCGCGCCCTCCGAAGCCGCTCACCCGCGCCCCCCACGTGCTCGCCGTGTGTTCCGGGGCCCGGGAGGCCCCGTCACGGAGCACAACGAGCGACTGCTCCACTCGATCCGGGGACACCGCTCGAACGGACTACTCCGACCCGAGTGAGTTACGGCACTTGCCTACACTCTCCGTGATCAGGTCGACCGAGCGGAGGAAGAACGCCAGGTAGGACCCCTATCGGCGATCACCCTCCGTGACACCGGCGGCCGGGTCGCGGCGGGCGGCCTCGGCCACGGCGGCCGCCACCTCGGGCGCGACCCGCGGGTCGAACGGGCTGGGCACGATCCGGTCGGCCGCGAGGTCGTCGGCGGCCACCGAGAAGATCGCGTTCGCGGCTGCCAGCTTCATGCCCTCGGTGATCCGGCGGGCGCCGGCGTCGAGCGCCCCGCGGAACACCCCGGGGAAGGCCAGCACGTTGTTGATCTGGTTCGGGAAGTCGCTGCGCCCGGTGGCGACGACCGCGGCGTACCGCGCGGCGATCTCCGGGTGGACCTCCGGGTCCGGGTTGGACAGCGCGAACACAAAGGAGTCCGGCGCCATCGTGGCCAGGACCTCCTCGGGCAGGGTGGCGCTGGAGAGCCCGACGAACACGTCGGCGCCGCGCAGCGCGTCGGCCAGGCCGCCGGTGACCCGGCGGGGGTTGGTCTCGGCCGCGAGCGTGCCCTTCTCCCCGCCGCGGGCGGTGTCGATGATCCCCCGGGAGTCGAGGACGACCACGTCGGACGCCCCGCCGGCCAGCAGGATGCGTGCGCACGCCACGCCCGCGGCGCCCGCGCCGGAGATCACGACCTTGAGGCTGCGCAGGTCCCGCGCGGTGGCGGCGCAGGCGCCCTGCAGCGCGGCGAGCAGCACGATCGCGGTGCCGTGCTGGTCGTCGTGCATGACCGGGCAGTCCAGGGCCTCGACGAGCTTGCGCTCCAGTTCGAAGCAGCGCGGCGCCGAGACGTCCTCGAGGTTGACCGCGCCGAAGCTCGGCCGCAGCCGGACGAGGGTCTCGACGATCTCGTCGACGTCCGTGGTGTCCAGGACCAGCGGGATCGAGTCGAGCTCGCCGAAGGTCTTGAACAGCGCGGACTTGCCCTCCATCACCGGCAGCGACGCGCGCGGGCCGATGTCGCCGAGGCCGAGGACGGCGGTGCCGTCGCTGACCACCGCGACCAGCCGGTCGGTCCAGGTGTAGCGACGGGCCAGCGCGGGCTCGGCAGCGATCGCGCGGCTCACCTCGGCCACACCCGGGGTGTAGGCGATGGCCAGGTCGCGGGCGTCGCGCAGCGGCGCGGACAGCCCGGTGGCCAGCTTGCCGCCCTCGTGCGAGGCGAAGATCTCCTCGCGGGTCGGGGCGGACGTGGACAGGTCCGAGGACAGGGTGCGCTCCGGGGAAACGGTCATGGCAGGACTCCGGTACGGGTGCGGTGGACGCTCGCGCGCGTCCCTACTCGCCGTGCACCGGGGGCAGGGTCTCGCCGGATCGGTGCCGGACGGCCCCCTCGCCGCGGCCCCGCGGGATGCGGCGGGGTGATGCGAGGGATCGGCTGTCGGGTACTGGCTGACGACCGTACCTCAGAGGCGCCGGGGCCGGGGCCACAACCGCCGCGTGACGACGGCCACGACCTCGGCCGGGCCGAGCGTGCGGGAGTCGGTGGAACCGAACGGGTTGTCGCCCTCCACCCACCACAGCGCGCCCTCGGGCCGCACCGCGCGCTTCACCGACAGCTGGTCGGGCCGCGCCGGCCAGCGCACCAGGACCACGTCACCCGGCCGGGCGGACCGGCCGAACCGGGCCAGCACGACGTCGTCGTCGGACAGGGCGGTGGACATGGAGGGACCGCGGACCGTCACCGCGCGCCACCCGCGGTGATGCCCTGTGACCCGTGTCCGGAACACCCGTCCCACCACACCTTCCGGCCTGCTGGCCCCCCGCCCCCGGGAGTAGGGTCGGGCACGCCAGAACGATCACCACCAGGGAGGACCCATGCGGCTGTCCCGCATTCTCCGCCCGCGGCTGGAGGCCACCGCGCACTGCGACCTCCCCTGCGGCGTGTACGACCCTGCCCAGGCGCGCATCGAGGCCGAGTCGGTCAAGGCCATCCAGGAGAAGTACCAGGGCAACGACGACCCGGTCTTCCGCGAGCGGGCCATCGAGATCAAGGAGCAGCGCTCCGACCTCGTGAAGCACCACCTCTGGGTGCTGTGGACGGACTACTTCAAGCCGCCGCACTTCGAGAAGTACCCGGAGCTGCACGAGCTGTTCAACAAGGCCACCAAGAAGGCCGGTGGCGGCCCCGGCGGCACCAAGTCCTCGGTCGACCCCAAGGACGGCCAGGAGCTGCTGGACTACATCGCCCAGATCGACAAGATCTTCTGGGAGACCAAGCAGGCTGCCTGAGCCTCGCGCTGGAAGCGGCGCTGGCCGGCGAGGATTCCTCGCGGTCAGCGTCGCTTCTCGTGTCGGGCGAGTCCCCACGGCCCCGGGCCCGGCTCCGTAGGCTGCGCCCGTGATCGAGTCGGCGTACCTCAGCGACACCCGCAGCGGCTACGACGCGATCGCACGGTCCTACGAGGAGACGTTCCGCTCCGAGCTCGCCGACAGCCCGCTCGACCGCGCCGTGCTCGCCGGCTTCGCCGGGCTCGTGACCGATCGGCACCCGGACGGCCGGCTGATCGAGGTCGGCAGCGGGCCCGGCCACGTGACCGCACACCTGCGCGAGCTGGGGCTGGCGATCCGCGGGATCGATCTCTCCGCCGCGATGGTCGACCTCGCCCGCCGCGCGTATCCGGACGTCACGTTCGACGTGGGCGACATGGGCGCGCTCGACGCGTCCGACGCGAGTCTGGCGGGCCTCGTCGCCTGGTACTCGATCATCCATGTGCCCCCGGCACACCTGCCCGCGGTGTTCGCCGAGTTCCACCGGGTGCTGGAGGACGGAGGCCACCTGCTGGTGGCCTTCCAGGTCGGGGACGACGTCCTGCACTTCGACGAGGCCTTCGGGCACCGGGTCTCGCTGGACTTCCACCGGCTCCGGCCCGACGCGGTCGCCGTCCTCCTCGACGAGGCCGGGTTCGACGTCGTCGCGACGCTCGTCCGGGCGCCCGCTCCCGCGAGCGCCGCCACGAAGATCCCGCAGGCGTCCCTCATCGCCTGCAAGCGCCCGGCCGCCGCCGGCTGAGCCGGACCTCGCCGAGCTGTCGCGGGCGTTCCAGGCCCTGGCGCAGCGGTTCTACGCGCGGGACGTGCGGGGTGGGCAGGGTCGACGGGTCGGGACCCGGTGGAGGACGTGGCCTTGCCGGAGCGCCTACCGTGGGTCGCCGGGGTTCGACGGCGCCGTCGGCCGAGGGGACGCGGATGGAACGCGACGAGGAGTTCTGGACCACGAGCGGTGAGGCCGACGCGGTCACGGACGAGTGGCGCGACATGCTCTCGGCCACGCACCTGCCGTGGGCGGTCTCGGTCCCGGTGGACGCGGATCCGCCCGGGTTCACCGCGTCGGCGCGGCGCTGGTGGATCGACGACCTCGCGCTGGTCGACTGCGAGTGCGGCCCGTGCTCCGGCACCCGGACCCGCCGCGAGCTGGCCCGGACCGACGGGGAGTTCGTCGTCGTCCTGATCACCCTGGCCGGGCAGGAGACGGTCGCCCAGAACGACGCCGAGGCCTGCCTGCAGCCCGGTGACGCGGTCGCCTGGGACAGCACCCGGCCGGCTCGGTTCGCCGTGTGGGAGCCGCTGGCCAAGCGCAGCCTGCTGATCCCGCGCGCGGCGCTGGAGGAGGTGTCCGGCCGGGCGCCGATGTCGGGCGGGGTGCGGCTCGACGGCGGCAAGCCGGCCACCCGGCTGCTCACGTCGTACCTGGACACGTTGCGTACGTCGTTGCCCGAGCTCGACCAGGGCGCGATCAGCGCCGCCCGCAACGCCACCCTGGAGCTGTTCATCGGGGCGCTGCGCTCCGGCAACGACGTCCCGGCGACCTCGATGGCCCAGCCGGCGCTGCGCGCGCAGATGGACCGCTACATCGAGCGGCACCTGCTCGACGCGGTGACCGCGCAGGACCTCGCCGCCGCGCACGGGGTGTCCGTGCGGACGGTCAACCGGATCTTCAACGCCACCGGGCAGACCGTGGGCGAGGTCATCCGCGTGCGCCGGCTGGCCCGGGCCCGCGAGGAGCTCACGGAGTCCGACCGCCCGATCTCCGCCATCGCGCACCGTTGGGGCTTCTCGGACACCAGCCACTTCAGCCGGTCGTTCAAGGCCCGGTACGGGGCCTCGCCGAGCGACTACCGCACCGCGGCGCACCTCGACCGTGCCGGTGGCGCGCCCGTGCAACGACCTGTCGCAGCAGTTCATCGCGCCGGCGCGGGCCGTCGGGAGACTGGGATCACAGCGGCCCAGGGCTGAGCCGGCGCCCCACGCGAGCGCCTCCGGGGCCGGTTCCACCCGACCCGGAGGAGTCCCGATGGCTCGACGTGACGTGGAGTTCGACGCCGAGGGCGTGACGCTGCGCGGCTGGTTCTACCCCGCGGAGGGGGCCGCCGGCCCCGCCCCGACGATCGTCCTCTCGCACGGCTTCTCGGCCGTGAAGGAGATGTACCTCGACCGGTACGCCGAGCTGTTCTCCGCGAACGGCCTCAACGCGCTGGTCTACGACAACCGCAACTTCGGCGACAGCGACGGCACCCCGCGCCAGGAGATCGACCCGTGGGCGCAGGTCCGCGACTACCGGCACGCCATCACCTACGCGACGACGCTGCCCGAGACCGACGCCGCCCGCATCGGCATCTGGGGGTCGAGCTACTCCGGCGGGAACGTCCTCGTGGTCGCCGCGATCGACCGCCGGGTCAAGGCCGTGGTCAGCCAGGTCCCGCTGGTCAGCGGCTACGACAACGTGCGCGCCCTGGTCCGCGCCGACTTCCTCGACGGGTTCCGCCAGCAGTTCGACCAGGACCGGCTCGCCCGCTTCCGCGGCGACCCGCCGGCCATGGTGCCGGTCGTGGCCGAGGACCCGCTGGCGCCGTCCGCGCTGCCGACCCCCGACTCCTGGCAGTGGTTCACCGAGACCGGCAAGACCCGGGCCCCGAACTGGTCGAACGAGGTCACGCTGCGCAGCGTGGAGATGTTCACCGAGTACAACCCGGTCGACTACATCTGGCAGATCAGCCCCACGCCGCTGCTGCTGCTCCCGGCGCAGAACGACGTCCTCACCCCCACCCACCTGGCGATCGCCGCGTACGAGAAGGCCCGCGAGCCCAAGCGCCTCGAGATCCTGCCGGGCGGCCACTTCGACGCCTACGTCGAGGGCTTCGAGGCCTCCAGCAACCCCGCCCTGGCCTGGTTCGTGCAGCACCTCGCGCCCTGATCGATCATCCGACCACGCCACGGAAGGACCTCCCGGACATGGGCAAACTGCAGGACAAGGTCGCCGTCGTCACCGGCTCCAGCTCCGGCAACGGGCGGGCGATCGCGCTCGCGCTGGCGGCGGAGGGCGCGTCGGTCGTCTGTTCCGACATCCGTCGCGAGGCCCGCGAGGGCGGCTACGAGGGCGACATCCACACCCCGACCGACGACGTCATCCGCGCCCGCGGCGGCAAGGCCGAGTACGTCGAGGCCGACGCGGCGGCCTACGCCGCCGTCGAGAACCTGGTGAACGCCGCGGTCAGCAGCTTCGGCCGGCTCGACGTCATGGTGAACAACGCCGGCATCTTCACCGGCCTGCACACCATCGTCGACGAGACCGAGGACGAGTACGACCGCACGATGGCGGTCAACGGCAAGAGCGTGTGGCTGGGCTGCAAGTTCGCCATCCGCCAGATGCTCACCCAGGAGCCGGTCGACGGCTCCCGCGGCCGCGTCGTGAACATCGCCTCGATCGGCGGTCTCGTCGGGCTCGCGGCCGAGCCGGCCTACTGCGCCGCCAAGGGCGCGGTGGTCAACCTGACCCGCCAGCTCGCCGTGGACTTCGCGCCGGAGCGGATCAACGTGAACGCGATCTGTCCCGGCTTCCTGGCCACCGCGATGGTCCGCCCGTTCCTGGACGACCCGGAGCTGAACGAGGTCCTCCACTCGAAGTCGCCCTGGCCCGAGCTGGGCACCGCCGAGGACGTCGCCAAGGCCGCGGTCTTCCTGTCCTGCGACGACTCCCGCTGGGCCACGGGATCGATGGTCACCATCGACGGCGGCTACACGGCGCCCTGATCCGTTCGGAGAGGAAGGCACGACATGGCTCGTCTGCAGGACAAGGTCGTCATCGTCACCGGCTCCGCGTCCGGGTTCGGCCGCGGCATCGCCGTCGCCTGTGCCCGGGAGGGCGCGAAGGTCGTGGTCTCGGACGTCCACGAGAAGCCCAACACCGGCGGGTTCGAGACCGACGGGAACCTCACCACGGTCGAGGCCGTCGAGAAGGCCGGCGGCCGGGCCGTCTACGTGGGTGCCGACGTCACGAAGTCGGACCAGGTCGCGAACCTCGTCGCCCGGACCGTCGAGACGTTCGGCCGGCTCGACGTCATGGTCAACAACGCCGGCGTCTACCGGAACGGGAAGCGCCTGCACGAGTTCAGCGAGGAGGACCTCGACGTCTGCTTCGACGTCAACGCCAAGGGCACCTTCTTCGGTGCGCAGGAGGCGATCAAGCAGTTCCTCGCGCAGGGCGACGGCGGCGTGATCATCAACCTCGTCTCCACCGCCGGCCTGCAGGGCCACCCCAACCAGTCGGTCTACAACATCTCCAAGGGGGCCCAGGCCAACCTGACCCGGTGCCTGGCGATCGAGTACGGCCAGGACAAGATCCGGGTCAACGGCATCTGCCCCACCTACGCGAAGACCTCGCTGACCCGCGAGCTGTTCGACGACAAGGACTTCGACCAGGTCTTCACCGAGTCCATCCCGCTCAAGCGGTGGGGCGAGGTCGAGGACATCGCGAACCTCGCGGTGTTCCTGGCCAGCGACGAGTCCAGCTACATCCACGGCGACCTGATCAAGGTCGACGGCGGGGAGACCCTCTGCCGCTACTCCGTCTGACCTGATCCGCTCCTCGCCGGCCGGTCGGTGCCGCTCCCCGTTCCCGGGACGCCACCGATCGGCCGGCACCCGCGGTCGACGGTCTGGTGCACCCGGACGAGGTGGACGAGACTGACGACGGCGGGGCCCTGCGAGTGGTCGGAGGTCGTCATGGCGCGCGAACCCGGCGAGCCGCCCCGCGACACCGTGCCGGAGCCCGATCCCCCACGGCCACCGCTGATCCGCCGGGCGTTCGGCGGCGGGTGGCGGGAGATCGGCGCGCTGCTGTTCGTGCTGGCCCTCGTCGCCGTCTCGGTGGCGATGTGCCGGTACGTCCCGGGGTGAGACGGGGCCGGGCTCGCTGCTGAACCCGGCCGGGCCGGGTCAGGAGGCGAGCGCGTTCTCCGGCGGGGCGATGTCCGCCTTGAGCGGGGCGAGGGTCTCGCCGATGGTGCCGATGGTCTCCGCCGGCACGCCGAGCTCGGTCAGCGTGGCCACGAGGTGGCCGACGACCAGGTCGAAGTGCGCCGGCTGGATGCGGAAGCGGGCGTGCGCCTCCTTCATCGGGCGCCCCGCGTAGAGCTCGGGGCCGCCGATCGCGGCCGCGATGAAGCTGCGCTGGTGGGCCTTGAGCCGCTTCATGTCGATGTCGGTGAAGTAGCCGACGAGCGCGGGGTCGCCCAGCACGCGCTCGTAGAACCGGTCGACGGCGGCGGCGACCGCGTCCGCGCCGCCGAGGGACTCGTAGATGGTGGTTCGGGAAGAAGTCACGTGCGGTGTTCTACGGACCAGCCGTTGCCTCCGAATGACGCATCGGAGAGCCGGCCGTCACCGACTCCTCACCGCGTGAGGGAGTCCGCTGTGAGGAGTCAACGGCCCGCGCGGGCGCGGACGTGGGCGCGCTCGCCCTGCGTCCCGAAGAGCGACAACAGCTCGACGGGCCGCTCGTCGGCGCTGCCGAACCAGTGCGGCACGTGCGTGTCGAACTCGGCGGCCTCACCCGGCTTCAGCACCAGGTCGCGGTCGCCGAGCACGAGCCGCAACCGGCCCTCCAGCACGTAGAGCCACTCGTAGCCCTCGTGCGTCCGCGGGTCCGGCTGCTCGTCCCGGCTCGGCGGACAGATCATCTTGAACGCCTGCAGGCCGCCCGCCCGGCGGGTCAGCGGCACGAAGGTGCGCCCTGAGCGGTGCACCGGCTTGAGGTGCACCCGCGGGTCGCCGGTCTGCGGCGCGCCGACCAGCTCGTCGAGCGGCACGCCGTACGCCCGGGCGAGCGGGAGCAGCAGCTCCAGGTTGGGCCGCCGCCCGCCGCTCTCCAGCCGGGACAGGGTGCTCTCGGAGATGCCGGTCTCGCCGGACAGCTCGGCCAGGGTCATCTGCCGGTGCGTGCGCAGCGCGCGCAGCCGGGGGCCGACCCCGGCGAGCACCGCCTCCAGCTCGTCGTCCATTCCACCAGCATGCCGGACCGGCACGAGAACGTGCCGGTCCGGCAGGGATGTGGCTCGTGAGTGGCAATAGTCGCCAGAGCGACTATTGCCACTCACAGGACGGGCAGGACGATCCGCGACGGGTGGGCGGCGTCGTGCAGCACCTCGACGGCGCCGGGCTTGCCGCGGGTCGCGACGCCGAACGGCTCGCCGGTGCCGACGTTGCGGGCGAACCGCGGGAAGGCGCCACCGGCGACCTGCACCCGCAGCCGGTGCCCGGCCCGGAACCGGTACGCCGTGGGGAACAGCTCGATCCCGACGGCGAGCACGCCGTCCTCCCCCGCCGTGACGTCCGGGGCGGGCACGGTCCGCGGGTCCAGCCGCCGGATGCCGTCGACGACGTTGCGGGAGACGCCGCGCTCGTCGACGTCGCAGACCCGGACGAAGACGTCCGCGTGGTCCAGCTCGGGCCGGACGTGCACGACCGCCGTGACCGGCCCGACCACGTCGAGATCGGCGGGCAGCGGGTCCCCGGTGAACACCAGCACGTCCGCCCGGGCCTCGACCGGGGACTGGTCGATCTGCTCGCCCGGCGGCTGCAGCAGCGGCCCGCCGATGCTCGGCGTGGGGTCCGCCGGGTCGTAGACGTAGGTGCTCACGCCCGTCCCCGGCTCCTCCCCCAGCCGGCCCGCGGCCTGCAGGTGGACCTCCCGGGCGGTCGCGGGCGGCGGCCACTCCTCGAACTCCAGCCACTGGTCGGCCTGCTGGAGGAACAGCCGCACCGGCGCGCCCTCGGGCTCGGGGCCGCCGCGCAGGTGGTGGTCCAGCCACGCGACGTCCGTCCGCAGGCTGGTCCGGACCTCCTCGAGGGCCCCGTGCAGCCAGGGCCCGACGACGATCCGCGCCGGCACCCCGGCCGCGCGCAGCGCCCGGTAGTCCCGCATCTGCTCCGCGACGAACAGGTCCCACCAGCCGGTGACCATGCTGACCGGGGGCATGTTCGCGAGGGAGCCCGGGCCCTCGCGGTCGAAGGCCGGCGACTCGCCGTAGGTGGCGTCCCAGTAGCCGTCGCCGGGCTCGGCGTGCTCCACGAAGTCCCGCCAGTAGGGCACGGGAGCCCCGGCGACCTCGACGTCCGCGGCCTGCAGCGGGACCCGGCGCAGGGCCTTGCCGAGCTTCGCCGCCCGGATCGGGTGCGGCAGCAGCGGGATCCCGCCGCGCTCCTGGGTCCCGATCATGGCGGTCCACGCGAGCGCGTTGAGCAGCGCCGGAGCGCCCTGCGCGTAGAAGGTGTCGGTCATGCGGGCGGCCGTGATGTGCGGGGACATCGCGGTGAGCGGCGGGTCGGCGTAGGGCGCGACGGCCCACTGCGTGTAGCCGAGGTAGCTGCCGCCGGTCGTCGCGATCCGGCCGTCGCACCAGGGCTGCTGGCGCAGCCACGCGACGGTCGCGAGGCCGTCCTCGCGCTCACTGGTGAAGGGCCGGAAGTGGCCGCCGGACCCGAAGGTGCCGCGCGTGCTCTGCAGCACGACCTGGAAGCCGCGGCGGGCCAGCGGGGCCGCGAACACGATGCCGGCCGAGCGCGGGTCGTACGGGACCCGGATCAGGACCACCGGGAGCGGGCCGTCGGTGCGGGAGGGCCGGTACCGGGTGCCGACGAGCACGGTGCCGTCGGGCATCGGCACGTGGACCCGGGTGCGGTCGTACGGGACGGGCGGGGAGGTCAGGCCGAGGGCGCGGTCGGCCAGGGACCCGGCCGCGCGCAGCAGGGGGTGCACGTCCCCGAGGTTAGACACGATCCGCCGACGGGCCGTTCGGCCCGGTGCGGCCCGCGGCGCGCCGGGTCTAGCGTGGATCTCCCGACGGACGCTCGACGGCGACGACAACGAGGACGGCGACATGAGCGATCGGCCCGGCAGCGTCACCCTGGTGGTCGTGCTCACCTGGGTCTCCGCGGTCCTCGCCGTGCTGGGCGGACTGCTGCTGATCGTGGCGGGGAGCGTGACCGCCGGCGCCGCGGGGCTCACGCCGGGCGTGCTCGTCGGGATCGGCGTGGCCTACGTGATCCTCGGCCTGATCACCGGCGCGGTCGCGTCCCGGCTCGGCCGCGGCGGCAACGGGGCCCGGCTGCTGGTCTCGATCCTCGTGGTCCTGCAGATCGCGGGCGGCATCGCGGCGATCAGCGCCGTCGGCAGCGGCTCGACCGTCACCCAGGCACTGGTCAGCATCCTCGTCGGGATCGTGATCCTGCTGCTGCTCTGGAACGCCCGCGCCAACACCTTCTTCGCGTCCCACTGATCCGTGAGTGCCGACTGCCCCTAGAGGGGCAGTTGCCACTCACGACCCACGCCGACCTGCGCGGAGCCGGGTGGGCGTGGTGCCGAACCACCGCCGCACCGCGCGCGTGAGCCCGGACTGCGCCGCGAGCCCGAGCATCGCCGTGACCTGCGCGAACGGCAGGTCGGTCGTGGTGATCAGGCGGTGGGCGGCGTCGCGGCGCACCTCGTCGAGCACCGCTTCGAAGGTGGTGCCCTCGGCCGCGAGGTGCCGCTGCAGGGTGCGCGGGTGCAGCCGCAGGAGCCGGGCCACGTCGGCGACCTGCGGCGGGGCGGACCCCAGCGAGCGGGCCAACGCGCCCCGCACCCGTCCGGCCACGGTCTGCCCGGGCTCGGCGAAGTGGCTCTCCAGGTAGTCCAGTGCGAGGGTGCGCAGCAGGCGATCGCCCCCGGCCACCGGGGCCGCGGTGAGCGCCGCGGGCAGCCGGAGCACGGCGGCGGGCCGCTCGAACCGGACGTCGGAGCCGAAGAAGTCGGTGTAACGCGTCACCGGAACGAGTGGCGGATGGGCCAGGTGCGCCGATCTCAGCCCGTACGGCCCGCCGTGCAGGAGCAGGATGATCCGGTGCAGCAGCCCCAGCCCGAGGTCCGCGGCCTGCGGCGGGAGCGGCAGGGGCTCGGCGGCCCCGTCGACCGCCGCCCCGTAGCGCACCGCCAGCACCCCGCGCACCTCCTCGGGGTCGGCGACCTGCGCGATCGACAGCGCCGGGCTGTGCACGAACAGGAAGCGCGACGCGCTGGCCAGGGCCTCGCCGAGGGTCCGGGCGTTCTCGATCGCGACGGCGAGCGGGCCGAGCACCCCCGCGTCCTGCCGCTCGGCGAGCAGCAGGCCGAGGTCCGGCCGCCCGAGCTCGGCCGCCGCCGTCTCCAGGAGCAGCCCGGCGCTGCGCACGCCGATCACGGCGTCGTCGCTCGACACGGCCTCGCGGGTCACCCCGAACCGGGCGAGCAGCGCGGCGGAGTCGCCACCCAGCGCGTCGACCAGCGCGGGGAGGCCGCGCAACGACGCGGCGCGCACCACGGGCCCCATGTCGCGTGAGGATAAATCATTGTCGCGCAGGGATAAGCGCGGGTCCGGGCCGGGCGACGACACTGGGACCGGTCGCCAGCATCGAAGGGGAGCTGACATGAACGAGACCGACGTGCTGATCGTCGGCGCCGGCCTCTCCGGCATCGGCGCCGCCTACCGGCTGCAGCAGGAGCGACCGCGGGACCGTTACGCGATCCTCGAGCAGCGCGAGGCCATGGGCGGCACCTGGGACCTGTTCCGCTACCCGGGCGTGCGGTCCGACTCGGACATGTTCACCCTGAGCTACCCGTTCCGGCCGTGGCGCGGCGAGAAGTCGATGGCCGACGGCGAGAGCATCCGCACCTACATCCGCGACACCGCGCGCGAAGCGGGCATCGACCGGCACATCCACTACGGGACCACGGTGCAGAGCGCCTCCTGGTCGTCGGACGACGCGCGGTGGACGGTCACGACGTCCCGTGGCACGTGGTCCTGCCGGTTCCTCTACCTCTGCGCCGGCTACTACTCCTACGAGCGCGGCCACCAGCCGGACTTCCCCGGCCTCGCCGACTACGCGGGCACCTTCGTGCACCCGCAGGCCTGGCCCGAGAACCTCGACCACACGGGCAAGCGGGTGGTCGTGATCGGCAGCGGCGCTACGGCCGTCACCCTCATCCCGGCCATGGCGGAGAAGGCCGCGCACGTCACGATGCTGCAGCGCTCGCCGTCCTACCTGACCGCGCTGCCGCTGACGGACAAGCTCGCCGACACCCTGCGTCGCCGGCTGCCCGCCGGGCTCGCCCACAAGCTGGTCCGGGCCAAGAACATCGCCGTCACCCAGGGCTTCTACCAGCTGGCCCGGCGCCGGCCCCAGGTCGTGAAGAAGGTCCTGCGCGGGATCGCCCTGCGGTTCCTCGACGAGCAGGCCGTCGACGAGCACTTCACGCCGCGCTACGAGCCGTGGGACCAGCGCCTGTGCGTGGTGCCGGGCGGCGACTTCTATGAGTCGATCCGGGACGGCTCCGCGTCCGTGGTGACCGACCACATCGAGCGGTTCACCGAGAAGGGGATCCTGCTGAAGTCCGGGCAGGAGCTGGAGGCCGACGTCGTGGTCTCCGCGACCGGGCTGCGCATGCTCCCCCTCGGCGGCCTCGAGATCGGCGTCGACGGCGAGCCCGTGACGCTCGGCGACACGTTCTCCTACCGCGGCCTGATGCTCTCCGGAGTGCCGAACCTGGCCTACTGCATCGGCTACACGAACGCCTCCTGGACCCTGCGGGCCGACCTGTCGTCGCGGTACGTCTGCCGGCTGCTGAACCACATGGAGAAGCGCGGCTACGCCGCGGCCGCCCCGACCGCGCCCGCCTCGGCCGAGCGCCGCCCGCTGCTCGACCTGACCTCCGGCTACGTGCAGCGCTCGATCGACGCCTTCCCGAGCCAGGGCACGAGCGAGCCGTGGCGCGTGCAGCAGAACTACGTGGCCGACGCGCTCAAGATGTCCCGCGCCGACCTCACCCGCGACATGCGCTTCACCCCCGCGACCGCCCGCAGCCTGCAGGAGGCCTCCTGATGCCCGCGACACGGACGACACTGCAGCCCTACCGCTTCGCCGGCAACACCGCCGTCCTCACCGGGGCCGCGAGCGGCATCGGCGAGCAGCTCGCGTACGGCCTCGGCGACCGCGGCAGCGACCTGGTCCTCGTCGACCGGGACGCCGCCGGGCTCGAGGCCGTGGCCGGCAAGATCCGCGGCGCGCACCCGGCCCGGACCGTCGAGACGCACGTCGTCGACCTCGCCGACCGGACCGCGACGACCGCCCTCGCCGAGCGGATCGCCGCGGACCACCCGCGCCTCGGCCTGCTCATCAACAACGCCGGCGTGGCCCTCGGCGGCCGTTTCCGCCAGCTGACGCTCGACGAGTTCGAGTGGGTCATGGACATCAACTTCCGCGCGCCCGTGATCCTCACCCACCACCTGCTGCCCGCCCTGACCGCGACCCCGGGCGGGCACCTGGTCAACGTGTCCAGCCTCTACGGGCTGATCGGGCCGGCCGGGCAGTCGGCGTACTCGTCGAGCAAGTTCGCCATCCGCGGGTTCTCCGAGGTGCTGCGGCACGAGCTGGTCGAGACCGGCACGGGCGTGACCCAGGTCCACCCCGGCGGGATCCGCACGAACGTGGCGTCGAGTGCCCGGATCGGGTCCGGCGTCGACCCGGCGGAGATCGCCCAGCACCAGGCCGCGTTCGCGAAGCTGCTGAGCTATCCGCCGGAGAAGGCCGCCGCGGAGATCCTCGACGGCGTCGAGAAGCGGAGGACCCGGGTACTCATCGCCTCCAGCGCCAAGGTGCCCGACGTCCTGGCCCGCGTGCTGCCCGGCTCCTACGGCCCGGTCCTCGAGAAGCTGACGGCCCTGCTGGCCCGGCGTTAGAGCGAGACCGCGACGTCCTCCAGGGCGTCGAGCGAGGTCTGCATGCCGCCCTCCATGCCCGACTCGATGTGGGCGTCCCGGTGCTCCTGGTTCTGGTGCTGCACCAGCACGGTGAGCGTGGTGCGGCCGTCGGACTCGGTGAAGTCCAGGGTGTTCACGGCGTAGGCGTCGGGCATTCCCTCGAACACCTCGGTGGTCACGATCCGCCCGCCGGGCACCAGCTCGCGGTATTCGCCGTGGAAGGCGACCTCGAACCCGCCGTTCGCCTCCATGACCCAGCGCCAGCCGCCGCCGACCCGCAGGTCGATCTCGGCCGACGTCACCGTGCCCATCGTGCCCGCCCACCAGCGCTTCACCAGCTCGGGCTCGGTCCAGGCGCGGTAGACGGCGGCGGCGGGCGCCGCGAACTCGCGCACGATCAGGATCTGGTCGTCGGCGGGCAGCGTGACGACGGCGCTACCCCTCGTGGTCGTTCCCATCGGTCTCCCCCGTGATCTCCGCCAGTACGGCGTCCAGTGCGCCGAACCGGTCCTCCCAGTGCCGCGCGAAGCCGGCCACCCAGTCGTGGATCGCCTTGAGCCCGCGGCCCTCCAGCCGGTAGAGCCGGCGCCGCCCGTCCTCCCGGACGGCCACCAGCCCCACCTCGTGCAGCACCTTCAGGTGCTTCGAGACCTGCGGCTGGGCGAGGTCCAGTGCCGCGACGAGGTCGGTCACCGACCGCTCGCCCCGGGCGAGCACGTCGAGGATCTGCCTGCGCCGCGGTTCGGCCACCGCGTTGAACGCGTCGGTGGTGGTCGCCGCCCGTGCCACGCCACCATCGTATTCCCATATGGGAATACGTCAAGCCCTCGACGACGACGACTCGCTGGCAAGGGGATTCAGTCGGCGACGAACGGGTCGTAGTGGATCTGCTCGGGCGCCGCGCCGGCGACCCGCAGCGCCCGCACGGTCGCGGTCAGCATGGCCGGCGACCCGCTGACCACGATCTCGCAGTCGCCCCACGACCCGAACCCGGTGACGACCTCGGCGAGCCGGCCCACCAGCGGGCCGGGGTAGGGCGGCTGCTCCTCGACGACGGGGACGACGTCCAGCCAGACGTTGCGGTAGGTCATCCGGCGCAACTCGTCGAGCGCGTACAGGGCGTCCCACGACCGTGCCCCGTAGAAGACGACGACCCGCTCGGGGCGCCCGCCCTCCCGCTCCAGCTGCTCGAGCAGGGCGCGGATCGGGGTGATGCCGGTGCCGCCGGCGATCATCAGCAGTTCCCGGCCCGGGCGGACGGCGCGGTCCAGCGCACCCATCGCCGGGCCGATCCGCCAGCGGTCCCCAGGCCGGGCGGAGGCCACGATCCCGCGGCTCACGCTGCCGTAGCCCAGCGCCTTGACGTGGAACTCCAGCACACCCGCGGGGTCCGGCGCGTTCGCCGGGGAGAGGTAGCGCCACAGCCGCGGGTGCTGCGGGGTCTCCACGCCGACGTACTGCCCGGCGCGGTACGGCACGGGCCCGTCCTGGCCCTCGACCTGCACCCGCAGGATCGCCGTGTCCCGGTCGACCCGCTGGTGCTCGACGACCACGCCGGACCACCAGGCGGGACCGGCCTCCGCCCGCGCCGCCTTCTGCATCGTCCCGGCGAGGAACGCGAAGGTGTACTCCCAGGCCTCGGCGACCTCGGGCGTCCAGGCCTCGCCCGCGGTCTCGGCGAGGGCGGCGAGGAAGGCCTGCCCGACGACGGTGTAGTGCTCGTCCCGGACGTCGAACTTCCGGTGGTCCCGGCCCAGCTGGGCCAGGAACGGCACCAGCGACGCCGGGTCGTCCAGCCCGTCGATCAGGTGCACCAGCGCGCGGCCGAACCGGGCGTACTGCGTGGTCATCGACAGCGGGAACAGCCCGCGCAGGCCCGGCGCGTAGCCGAAGAGCGTGCGGTAGAAGCGGGGGACGAAGTCGTCGACGTCGAGCTCGAACTCCCCGGCACTGCGGCGGGCCCGCTCCAGGTAGGGCGCGAGGGAGCCGGGCAGCGCGCGACTCTCCGTCGTCATCGCCGGGACCGGGGAGCCGCCACCACGGGCGGAAGCGTAGCCGCCGCCGCGGAACGGGTGAGCCCGGCCTGCCCTGTCCGGCGGCGGGCTGCGCTCAGGCTGCGCCGGGATGCGCGGCTTCCGTCCTGCGGCGCGCCGGCCGGGCAGCGTGATCACCGATCGGGGAGCGGGACGGTCGGAGAACGGCCCTACCCGTCCACGATCCGCCGTCCGCGATCATGGTCGCAGGACGATGCTGCTGGCCCACGACCGACGATCGAGGCTCCGGCGATGCGGGACTGCGGCGAGTCGCTCAGACGTGGGCGTTGCGCAGGGCGGCATTGCGCTCCTTGACCGCGCGGTCCTTGTTGACCGGGTTCTGCGCCTCGTCCGGCTCGGTGCAGCCGGCCTCGACGGCGATCCGGTTCATGGTCCCGAACATGCGGACCAGGTGCGCGAGGCGCATCTCCTCGCCGTCGACGGGCTGCTGGTCGCCGTGCAGCAGGCCGATCGTGGTGTCCACCCACATCGCCTCGGCCTGCATCCCGGCCGCGCGCAGCACGTCCTGCACCCGGTCGGCGAGCAGCCGCGGCGGCAACCCGATCCACCCCTCCAGGGTCCGCGCGTCGAGCGGGAAGAGCCGGTCGCGATCGCGCAGGTAGAGCAGCTCGAGGGCGTAGCCGTGCGCGTAGGCGCAGTAGAGGCAGCCGTTGTAGAGCGAGATGACCATGCCGGCCAGGTGCGTGCGCTGGTGGCCGAGGACCCGCATCGAGACGAGGTAGCGCGGCATGTTCGCGGCGAACCAGCGGACGGCCCCGCCCGCGCCCATCCGGGCGACGATGTGCGGGATCATCCGGGGCGCGAAACCCCACATCCAGCGGCATCCGGCCTGGAGAACGCGGACCGTCGCACGGTCGAGCGCCCCTCCGGCCATCGCGCACCCCTCGCTCACGGTCAGTGTTCGGATCATACCCCGCGGTGGCGGTCCCGGACAGCATCCGCGACGAGGTCGGGACGGAAGTCCTGCACGTCGGCCGCCGACCGGACTAGCCTCCGGCGCGTGGGACGCGTCTTCCTCCTCCGGCACGGCGAGACCGAGTGGTCCGCGACGGGCCGGCACACGGGCCGGACCGACATCCCGCTGACCGACCGCGGCCGCGAGCTGGCCACGCAGGCCGGCCCGACGCTGGAGGCGCTGCGCCGCGGCGACCCGCCGCCGGTGCGGGTGATCACCAGCCCGCGCAGCCGCGCCCAGGAGACCGCGAAGCTCGCAGGCCTGCAGCCCGACGCGGTCGACGAGCGGCTCTCCGAGTGGGACTACGGCGACTGCGAGGGCCGCACGACCCCGCAGATCCGCGAGGACGTGCCCGGCTGGACGGTTTGGACCCACCCCTGCCCCCACGGCGAGACGGCCGCGCAGGTCGGCGCGCGCGCCGACGCCCTCCTCACCGACGTCCGGGAGCTCCTCCCCCGGGGTGACGTCGTGCTCGTCGGCCACGGGCACTTCAGCAGGGTGCTCACCGCCCGCTGGATCGGCCTGCCGCCCGAGGGCGGCGTGCACATCGCGATGGACGCCGCCGCCTGGACGATCCTCGGCGACGAGCGCGGGGTCCCGCGCCTCGACGCCGTCAACCTCCGGATCCCGTAGCCCGGCCCTCCCCGCCCGGCGGGTCAGTGCACCTGCACCTCGTCGCCGACCTGCAGGGCGTTGAAGAAGGCGACGGCGTCGTCGTGGGCGAGGTGCACGCAGCCGTACGACGAGTTCTGCAGGCTGCCCTCGTGGAAGGCCACCCCGCCGTCGGCGAAGAACACCGAGAACGGCATCGGCGCGTGGTTGGGCATGTCGCTGACGTGGTTCTGGTCCTTCCACTGCACGTGGAAGGTGCCGACCGGGGTGGGGTCGGTGGCGTCGCCCGGCATCATCCGCACGGGCCCGCGGGCGACCTCGCCGCCGTCGAGCAGCCAGGCGCGGTGGGTCGCGAGGTCGACGCAGGCGTGCGCGGTGGCGGTGCAGGGGGTGCCGGCGACCGTGGCCGCGGTGCCGGTGTCGCCGCGGGGTGCGCTCTGAGCCGGGGCGGCCTGGGCGGGGGCGGCCACGAGTGAGCCGAGGCCGAGGACGGCCGCCGTCACCGCCGCGCCGCGGAGCCTCCCGGCCGCCGTCCGCTTCACGCTGTGTCTACCCACTCGTCACTCCTCGGTGTTCCTACCCCCACACGTATGACGAGCGGGAGCAGGAGAGGTTGCTCCGTTCGCCGGTGAAGATTCGGCCGCTGAGCAGCGGATATCGTGCAGACGTGACGGAGCGGTGGACGAATCGGGTGCGGCGGGTCGAACCGGGCGACGTCGACGCGGTGGTCGGGCTGGTGCGCGAGCTCGCCGAGTACGAGAAGGCCCTCGACCAGTGCCTGCTGACCCCGGAGCAGCTGCGGACCGCGCTGTTCGGCGAGGCGCCGGCGCTGTTCGGGCACGTGGCCGAGGTCGACGGCGCGGTCGTCGGCTGCGCGCTGTGGTTCCTGAGCTTCTCCACGTGGGAGGGCGTGCACGGGATCTACCTCGAGGACCTCTACGTGCAGCCCGCGCACCGCGGCTCCGGGCTGGGCCGGGAACTGCTCGCCGCCCTGGCCGCGACCTGCGTGGAGCGGGGCTACGCGCGGCTGGAGTGGTCCGTGCTCGACTGGAACGAGCCCTCGATCGGCTTCTACCGGTCCATCGGGGCGGTGTCGATGGACGAGTGGACGACCTTCCGGCTCACCGGCGAGCCGCTGGCCTCACTCGGCGCGTGAGCGCTCGTCGGCCCCCATCGACCAGCGCCGCGCGGGCTCGCTGACCAGTAGCAGGAAGGTGCCCACGACCAGCAGCAGGGCCACGACCCCGATCGCGAGACGGCCCTCGGCCAGCTGCGAGTAGACGAACGGGACCAGCAGCAGCTGGGTCACGATCGACGGCGTGCGGGCCCCGTGCTTCCCGCGCCAGAGCAGGACGGCGCACAGCACGAGGGCGCCGCCGAGCAGCACGAAGTACGAGGCCTCGCCGATCCGGTCGCCCAGGCCGCCCTCGGAGGCGACCCCGAAGACGACGGCCGCGCCGAGCCCGACGAGCCCCTCCAGCCCGACGACGGCGGCCGCCGCGCGCACCTGGACGGGCGGGGCGTCCGGTGCGGTGCGGCGCGCCTTCCCGCCCGGCTGCTGACTCGGCTCGGAGGTCACGACGACGAGGATACGGGCCCGGTTACGCTCGGGAACGTGCGCGCGCTCCTCGTCGTCAACCCCCGGGCGACGTCGACGACCCCGGCGGGGCGGGACGTCCTGACCCACGCCCTGGCGAGCGAGCTCAAGCTGGACGTCCTGGAGACGGCCTACCGCGGGCACGCGGCCGAGGCGACGGCGGCGGCCTGCGCCGCGGGCGTCGAGCTGATCGTGGCGCTCGGCGGCGACGGCACGGTTAACGAGGTCGTCAACGGCATGCTGGTCGACCGCGAGGCCACCGGCCCGCGAGCACCCGACGGCAGCGATCCCGACGCCCCCGCGCTGGCCGTGGTGCCCGGTGGCTCGGCCAACGTCTTCGCCCGGGCCCTCGGCATGCCCCGCGACCCCGTGGAGGCCACCGGGGCGATCCTGGCGGCCCTGGAGCGGCGCAGCAGCCGACTGGTGGGGCTCGGCCGGGCGGACGACCGGTGGTTCACGTTCAACGCCGGGATGGGCTGGGACGCGGACGTGGTCGCCGCGGTGGAGCGCGCCCGCGCGGCCGGGCGGGAGGCCACCCCGATCCGCTACGCCAACACGGCCATCGCGGAGTACCTGCGCCAGCGGCGCCGCCCGCCGTCGATGACCGTGGAGGTGCCGGGGGCCGGCCCGCTGGAGGAGATCCGGCTGGCGTTCGTGAGCAACACCGATCCGTGGACCTTCCTCGCCGGCCGCGCGGTCCGCACCAATCCGGGCGCCACGTTCGGCACGGGGCTCGCCCTCTTCGCACTGCGCCATCTGGGTCTGCCCACGATCGGACGCACGTTGCGCCACATCCTGTCCCCGGACGGAGATCCGCACGGGCGGAACATCGTGCGCCAGGATGCCGTTCCCTCCGTACGGATCCGCAGCGCGGAGCCGCTGGCCCTCCAGCTGGACGGTGACCACCTGGGCTCGAGGACGGACGTCGAGTTCGTTTCCGTGCCCGGAGCGTTACGCGTCGTCGTGTGAGAGGCGCCCCTCGTCGCAGTTCGGGCGGTGTCGTGACCCGGTCGAGTGACACGTGGTGGCCATTCACCGATGCTCGGCGACCACCGAGCAGCTAGGGGCTCGCACCTGCGCGGACCGTGATCCAAGGTAGGTCCTGCGAAAGCGAGGGACTACGTCGGGGTCACCCGGCATGGTCCGCGGGAATCGGGGTAACCCGGCTCCCGTTGGGCAGGGACACTGTCGATCGCACCTCGCGACGGCGTGCGGCACGGATCGATGCAGTAACCGAACGTGTCGGACTTCGTTGCGAAGTGTGGGTGAGGCTCCTCACCCGCCCGGACCTTGTCCCTTGAAGAGCGACGGCGCTCGTGAAATCATTCACAAGCGCGGAAACACCGTGACAGACAGACGTGCGATCGGCGCGACCCCGATCGCGAAGTACGAGGAGTAGGACGATCATGGATTGGCGTCACCGCGCTATCTGCCGCGACGAGGACCCGGAGCTCTTCTTCCCCGTGGGGACGAGCGGACCGGCCCTCCTGCAGATCGCCGAGGCGAAGAGCGTCTGCCGCCGGTGCCCGGTGGTCACCGAGTGCCTGGCCTGGGCCCTCGAGAGTGGCCAGGACGCGGGTGTCTGGGGCGGCATGAGCGAGGACGAGCGTCGCGCCCTCAAGCGCCGCAACGCCCGTACCCGTGCGCGCACTGCCTGAGAACCGAAGAACCGCAGTCACCGAAGAAGTGCCCTGAGGGTCATCCCCACCCTCACCCGAAAGCTCCCTCAGAAGACTCGGAAGAGCGGGCCCGAAGCCGGACGCCACCGGCGACGGGCCCGCTCTTCGTCGGTTCGGAGGAGTGTCACCGCACGCCCCGCGAACCCGTGACCGTCGAGCACGGCACCGGCGCGACCTCGGCACCGGGATCGGCGAACACGCTGCAAGGCTATCGCGCCGTCATCGGCACCGTGATAAGGGCCTCGGTTCCGCCGCCCTCACGGGGCCGCAGCGCCAGTTTCGAGTCGAGCTCGGCGAGCAGCGTGCGCACGATCTGCAGGCCCAGGCCGTCCGCGCGGTCGATGTCGAAGCCGTCCGGCATGCCCCGGCCGTCGTCGGCGATGATCAGCTCCAGGGTGTGCGCCGAGCGGTTGGCCTTCACCACGACCTCCCCCGCCTGGCCCGGCTCGTAGGCGTGCGCCAGCGCGTTGTGCACCAGCTCGGTCAGCACCAGGACCAGTGGGGTCGCCAGCGCCGAGCCCAGGGTGCCCAGCGAGCCCTCCCGGCGCACCTTGGCCCGCACCTCGGCCGTGGCGCCGTCGCCGATCGCGGGCAGCACGGTGTCCACCAGCTCGTCGAGGTCCACCATCTCGGCCACCGAGTAGGCCAGCGCCTCGTGGACCAGCGCGATGGAGGTCACCCGGCGCACGCTCTCGGCGAGCGCCCGGCGGGCCTCCGGGATCTGGGTGCGCCGGGCCTGCAGCCGAAGCAGCGCGGCGACCGTCTGCAGGTTGTTCTTGACCCGGTGGTGGATCTCCCGGATCGTCGCGTCCTTGCTCAGCAGCGCCTGGTCGCGGCGGCGCAGGTCGGTGATGTCACGGACCAGCACCAGCGCGCCGGCGGCATCCCCGCGCGGACGCAGGGGCAGCGACCGCACCAGCATCGTGGCGCCCCGGGTGCGGATCTCCATCCGCAGCGAGGTCCGGCCGTCGAGGGCCGCCTGGATGCGCGCGGCCACCTCACTGGCGTCGAACGGGTCCCGGGTCAGGCTCTTGGTCAGCGACGCCAGCGGGACGCCCACGAGGTCCGTGTCGTGCCCCATGCGGTGGTAGGCGGACAGGGCGTTGGGGCTGGCGTAGGCCACGAGGCCGTGCGCGTCGAGCCGGATCAGCCCGTCCCCCGCTCGCGGGCTCGTGTCGGCACCGGCCGCGGCCGCCGTCGTCGGGAAGGTGCCGTCGGCGATCATCTGGCAGAGGTCCGACGCGCTGCCGAGGTAGGCGATCTCCAGCGGGCTCGGCACCCGCGGCATGGCGAGGTTGGTGTCCCGGGACAGCACGGCGATGACGCGCCCGTGGTGGCGCACCGGGATCGTCTCGCGGCGCACCGGCACCTCCAGGTGCCAGCGCGGCTCCTCCTCGCGGCAGATCCGCCCCTCGACGACGGCCCGGCGCAGCTGCGGGTTGTCCAGCGGGTTCACCCGGGCGCCCACGGCGTCCTCCGGGTGGGCCGTGGGGGCCGTGGTGGGGCGGGCCTGGGCCACGCAGAGGAACTCCTCCGGGCCGCCCGCCATCTCGACGTCGGCGTCCTGCGGCAGCGGGATCCAGAGCAGGAAGTCGGCGAACGACATGTCCGCGAGCAGCTGCCACTCGGCGACGACCCGCTGCAGGTGTTCGACGGCGTCCCCGGGGAGGCTCGTGTGCTCGGCCAGCAGTTCGCTCAGGGTCGACACGGGCTCATCCAATCACGTGGGACACTGGGTCCAGTCCTGCGTACTTGTGAAGGAGGGACGAGCATGTCGAAGCGCGCGCGCAAGCGTCGCGACCGCAAGAAGGGCGGCGCGAACCACGGCAAGCGGCCCAACACCTGAGGCCCTGCCCCTGGCACGCGAACGGCCCCTCCGCTCCGCTCGGAGCCGAGGGGCCGTTCGTGTGTGGTCGATCAGGCGCGACGTTCGATCCGGGTGGTGCGGACCTCGACGGTCGTGCCGCCGGGCCCGGACTCCACGCTCACCTCGGCCTGCTCCAGCACCGCGGTGCGGATCTGCCGGCGCAGCCGGTCCTTCAGCCCGTCCGGCGCGATCTCGCCGCTGCACTTGCGGGCGAGGAGCTGCTTGAGCTTCTCGTCGATCCCGTACTCCTGCAGGCACGGCGCGCACTCGTCGAGGTGCTGCACGAGCTGGCGCTTGCGCTCCTGGTCGCACTCGCCGTCGAGATACAGCCACACCTCCGCGAGCACCTCGGAGCAGTCGGTGTCGTGGTGGTTGCCGCAGCTCATGAGCTCGTCACCTCCTGCTCACCCCGGATGAAGCCGCGCTCCCGAGCCGTGTCGGTGAGCATGTCGCGGAGCTGCCGGCGCCCGCGGTGCAGGCGGGACATCACGGTGCCGATCGGCGTCCCCATGATCTCGGCGATCTCCTTGTAGGCGAACCCCTCGACGTCGGCCAGGTATACCGCCATCCGGAAGTCCTCGGGAAGCCGCTGCAGGGCTTCCTTCACGTCCGAATCGGGAAGGTTGTCCAGCGCCTCGACCTCGGCCGAGCGCAGCCCCGTCGACGAGTGCTCACCGGCCTGGGCGAGCTGCCAGTCCGTGATCTCGTCCGTGGGCGCCTGGATCGGCTGACGCTGCCGCTTGCGGTACCCGTTGATGTAGGTGTTCGTCAGGATCCGGTACAGCCACGCCTTGAGGTTCGTGCCCTCGCGGAAGGTCCGGAACGCCGAGTACGCCTTGAGATAGGTCTCCTGGACCAGGTCCTCGGCGTCGGCCGGGTTGCGGGTCATCCGCAGGGCTGCGCCGTAGAGCTGGTCGAGCATCGGCATCGCGTCCCGCTCGAACCGGGAGGCGCGCTCGGCCTCGGTCTCCTCCGGGGCCCGGTCCAACGAGTCGCTCTCGTCCACCCGGTCCGGGTCCTGCCCCGGGTCCTGCCCCGTCTCGGCCGCCGTCTCGTCCGGCACCGCGCTCCTCTCCCCCGCGACCGTCTCCACGATCGTCCGTGAGCCTGCGGGGGTCGAGCGTACGCGCCCGCGACGTGACGGGCGCGGCCGAGCCGGTCGGGCCGCGACCGGGGCGTCCATCAGTGCTGAGGTCACGTACGGTCTCAACACCTCCGGCCGGACACCGATTCCCGGCCGGTCCGTGAGGAGGGCGGGACGAGTGGCAGGGCGGGGCACCCCGGCGACGGCGCTGCTGACCAGGAAGAAGATCGACCACACACTGCACTCGTACGAACACGCGGGCGGCGCCGCCTACGGGCAGGAGGCCGTCGACGCCCTCGGGCTCGCGGCCGGGCGGGTGTTCAAGACCCTCGTCGCCGAGGTCGACGGGAACCTCACCGTCGGGGTCGTGCCGGTCGACGCCACCCTCGACCTCAAGGCCCTCGCCGCCGCCGTCGGCGGGAAGAAGGCCCGCATGGCCGAGGTCGCCGACGCCGAGCGCGCCACCGGGTACGTCGCGGGCGGGATCTCGCCGCTCGGGCAGAAGAAGCGACTGCCCGTGGTGGTCGACGCCTCTGCGACCTCCTGGAACACCGTGTTCTGCAGCGCGGGGCGGCGGGGGCTGGAGGTGGAGCTGGCGCCGGGCGACCTGATCGCGGCGGTCGACGCCCGCACCGCCCCCATCGCGGCGCGGGGGTAGGCGGACTCCCGGTCGCCCGGCTACCTGCGCAGCCGCTGCGGCGCGGGTGGGTGGGCGGCCTTCCGGTCGCCCTCGCTACGGGAGGTGGCGGGACAGCCAGTCCGCGACCGCCTTCTCGACCGCCGGGACGTCCTTCTTCAACGAGTGGTCGCCCGCCAGCAGCACGACCTCCCGGGTCGCGGTGGGCTCGGGCCGGCCGAAGGGGTCCGACTCCCCCTGCACCACGAGCACCGGCACCGCGACGCCGTCGATCTCGGCCATCCGGTGCTTCTCCGGCCTGCCCGGCGGGTGCACCGGGAAGGCGAGGCACACGATCCCGACCGCCCCGCCCGCGGCGGCACACCGGCAGGCCACCCGGGCCCCCGAGCTGCGGCCCCCGAACAGCAGCGGCAGCCCCGCGAGCAGCCCGCCGACCTCACCCGCGCCCTGGACAGCGGCACCACCGGCACCTGCGGCCCCGACGCCCGCACCGCCGGTCCCCCGCAGCACCCCGACCACCGCCTCCCAGGCGGCGTCGAGCTGCGCCGCCGGGGCGGGGGCGCGGCGGCCCGCGACCCGGTACGGCTGTTCGACCAGCACGACGTGGAGGCCGGCGTCGAGCGCGGCGCGGGCGGCGGCGCGCAGGTCCGGCGCGTCGACCCCGCCCCCGGCCCCGTGCCCCATGAGCAGCGCCCCGCGCGGGGTCGCCGGCGTGCGCCGGACGTGCACGCGGGCGGGCCCGTGCGGCGTGGGGATCTCGGCGATCTCCGCGGGCCGGAGGTTCGTCACCCGAGCAGGTCCAGCTGGATCGGCTCCTCGACCTGCGACGGGTCGAGCGGCTCGAGCAGCTCCTTGCCGTTGTTCCGGACGCTGTTGACCTTGTCCGACACCGGCACGATGTCGAGCCTGCCCACCAGGTCGGTCGACGGCGGGGCGAGCCAGCGCCTCACCGCGTCCGCCTGCGCGTCCGAGTCCGGGTCGAGCCACGCGTCCCACGCCTCGGGCGGCAGGACGAGCGGCATCCGGTCGTGGACCTGCGCGAGCGGGCCGACCGCCTCGGTGGTCAGCACCGTGCAGGTGACGAGTCCCTCGGGGAACTTCTCGAGGAGCTCGCCCTCCTTGGGCCGCCAGAACTCCCAGAGCCCGGCCATCGCGAGCGACCGGCCGTCCTTGTAGTGCGTGAAGTAGGGCTGCTTGCTCGCCTTGTGGTCCTTGGTGGCGGCCCGGCGCTGCCACTCGTACCAGCCGTCGGCCGGGAGCAGGCAGCGGCGGGCGGCGAGGGCGCGGCGGAACGCGGGCTTCTCGGCGGCCGTCTCGCTGCGCGCGTTGATCATGCGGGCGCCCGCGGACGGGTCCTTCGCCCACGACGGCACCAGCCCCCAGCGCACGAGCCGCAGGCTGCGCTCGGTGGTGTCCGGGTCGGGGTTGCCGTCCGCATCCCGCGGGTGGCGCTGCACCACCGCGATCACGTCCCGCGTGGGGGCCACGTTGTAGTCCGGCCGCCGGTCCTCGCCGGCCTTCTCCGTGACGGCGTCGACGGCGGTGAACTCCTCCGCCAGGTCCGTCGGCGCCTTCGTCGAGGCGTACCTCCCGCACATGCCTCCATCGTGGCACGTCCCACCGACAGTCCGGCCGGACACGATCTCGGGGTCGCGTCCCGCCGCGGGCGCCATGCGGAATCATGGGGTCGTGGCTCCGTCCAGTGCCCCGTCCAGTGCCTCTTCCACCACTCCGACCAGCCCCTACGCCGCGCCGACGGCGAGCGGACCCGTACGCGGGACGGTGTCCGTCCCCGGCTCGAAGTCCGTCACCAACCGCGCGCTGCTGCTGTCCGGGCTCGCGCAGGGGCGCTCGGTGGTGCACGGCGTGCCCGCCACCCGGGACTCCGCGCTGATGTGCGGCGCGCTCCGGTCGCTGGGCGTCGGGGTCCACGTCGACGGCGAGACGGTCACCCTCGACGGGGGCACCCTCGTCGGCGGGGGCGCGGTCGACTGCGGCCTGGCCGGCACCGTGATGCGGTTCGTCCCTCCCGCAGCGACGCTGGCCGACGGCCCCGTGGTCTTCGACGGCGACCCGCACGCCCGCGAGCGCCCCATGGGCACCGTCCTCGACGCCCTGCGCGCCCTCGGCGCGGTGATCGACGGCGACCGCCTCCCCTTCGTCCTGCACGGTGCGGGCGGGCTCCCGGGCGGCGCGGTGACGATCGACGCCTCGGCGTCGAGCCAGTTCGTGTCCGGCCTGCTGCTCTCCGGCGCCCGCTTCGACAAGGGCGTGACCGTGCACCACGACGGCAAGCCGGTGCCGAGCCTGCCCCACATCGACATGACCGTCGCGATGCTTCGCGAGGCGGGCGTGACCGTCGACGACGCCGAGGCCGACACGTGGCGGGTCGAGCCCGGCCCGATCGCGGCGCGGACCTGGGCCGTCGAGCCCGACCTGTCCAACGCGTCGGTCTTCCTCGCCGCGGCCGCGGTCACCGGCGGGGAGGTGACGGTGGCGGGCTGGCCCGCGGGGTCCACCCAGCCCGGCGCCGAGATCCTCGGGGTGCTGGAGCGCATGGGCGCCACCGTCACGGCGTCGGGGGCGGGGATGACCGTCGCCGGCCCGGACCGGCTGCAGGGCGTCGACGTCGACCTCCACGACGCCTCCGAGCTCACCCCGACCGTCGCCGCGCTCGCCGCGCTGGCCGAGGGCCCGAGCGTGATCCGCGGCGTCGCGCACATCCGCGGGCACGAGACGGACCGGCTGGCCGCGCTGCGCACCGAGCTCGCCGCTCTCGGCGGCGCGGTCACCGAGACCGAGGACGGCCTGGAGATCCGGCCCGCCCGGCTCACCGCCGGCGAGCGGCCCTGGGGCGCCTACGCCGACCATCGGATGGCGACGGCCGGCGCGATCGTCGGGCTCGTCGTCCCCGGCGTCCGGATCGACGACGTGACCTGCACCGACAAGACCATCCCGGACTTTCCCGGGCGCTGGGCCTCCTTGATCGCGTGAGCCGGCCGCGCCAGTACGACGAGTCCGACGTCCGGGTCCGCCCGGGCCGCGGCTCCCGCCCGCGCACCAAGCGCCGGCCGGACCACGCGAACGCCGAGGAGGCCATGGTCGTCGCGGTCGACCGGGGCCGCTGGACCTGCGCCCCGGGCGGCGAGGCGGACCGGCCGCCGGTCACGGCGATGCGGGCCCGCGAGCTCGGCCGCACGCCGATCGTCGTCGGGGACCGGGTGGGGCTGGTCGGGGACCTGTCGGGCGCGCCGGACACCCTCGCGCGGATCGTGCGGGTCGAGGAGCGGCGGACCGTCCTGCGCCGCACCGCGGACGACACCGACCCCTACGAACGCCTGGTCGTGGCCAACGCCGACCGGCTCGTGATCGTGACGTCGCTGGCCGAGCCGGAACCGCGCACCGGGTTCGTCGACCGCTGCCTGGTGGCGGCCTACGCGGGCGGGCTGGAGCCCGTGCTCTGCCTGACGAAGGCCGACCTCGCCGACCCGGCGCCCTTCGCCGCGCACTACGCGGAGCTGGAGTTCCCGGTCGTCGTGACGCGGCGCGGGGAGTTCCCGACCGCGCTGGCCGAGCTGCTCGAGGAGCGGGTGTCCGCGCTCGTCGGGCACTCCGGCGTCGGCAAGTCGACCCTGGTCAACGCCCTGCTCCCGGACGCCGCGCAACGCACCGGTCAGGTCTCGGGCGTCGGCAAGGGCCGGCACACCACCACCGCCGCGCTCGCCCTCCCGCTCTCCGACGGCCACGGCTGGGTGGTCGACACACCCGGGGTGCGGTCGTTCGGGCTCGCCCACGTGACGCCCGACGACGTCATCGCCGCCTTCGACGATCTCGCCGCGGCCGTCGAGGACTGCCCCCGCGGCTGCGGCCACCTCGGGCCGCCCGCCGATCCGGAATGCGCGCTCGACGCGCTGGTCGGCGACGGCGCGCTGCGCCCGGGGCGGCTCGCCGCTCTGCGCCGTGTGCTCGTCGCACTGCGGGCTGCTCCGCCCGGTGCACTCGCGGCGGACCGATAATCTCGGAGCCTTCGGCGGTGTGGAGGAGGCGGAAGGTGCCGCACGGGAGAGCGTCGGCAGCGGGGCCGGTCCGCACGCCGCTCGCCCTGGTGCTCGCGGCGATCGCTGTCCTCGTGGTGCTGGTGGCGGTGGTGTCCTGCGCCCGCGGCAACTCCGAGGACGCCGGCCGGACACAGCGCCTGCCCAAGTACTACTCGGCCGCGGACCTGCTCACGGCCGTCACCCAGCGCCAGCACACGGACCGCACGGCGCACCTCCGCCTGTCCGGCCAGGTCGATGCCGCGGACGGCGGCCCGACCACGCTGGGCGGGGACGGCGCGCTGCGCGTCGAGCAGGGCGGCGGGATCTCCGCCCAGTTCACCCAGACCCTGAGCCCGCCCGGGCGGGACCCGCAGAGCACGGCGTTCGTGGTGCTGCACGGCGGGCAGGTGTGGCGCCAGGACGGCACCGGCTGGACCCGGGTCGACGAGGCGGCCACCGGCACGCCGGAGAAGAACCTGGCGACCACCGCGGCCAACGTCGTGGCGGGCGCCGATCCCACCGCCCACCTCAGCCGCTACCGGGACGCCGCGCTGGTCGCCGACGCCGCCGACGACACGGTCGACGACGTGCCGACGGTCCGGTACCTGGTGGTCGTCGACGTGGTCCGCGCCGCGGAACTGGAGCAGGACCCCGAGGTGCGGGACGCGCTGCGCGCCCAGGCCGCGGCCGGCGTCACCCGGATCTCCTCCACGCTGTGGATCGACGCGGCGAACCGGCCCCTGCGCAGCGAGACGCGCCAGACCATGCCGGGCATCGGGACCCTGGCCCTGACCTCGGACTACCGCGACTGGGGCGCACCCGTCGCGATCGCCTCCCCCGGGGCTGCCGCCTGATCGAATGCCGCCCGACCGGATGCGGTTGACTGGGCGCGTGCCCGGCTCCCGCCTCGATCCGCGCAGCATCGGCGGCTTCACGATCACGCGCCTGCTCGGCGAGGGCGGGATGGGCCAGGTCTACCTCGGACGTCGGGGCGGCGTGCAGGCGGCGGTCAAGGTCGTCCGGTCGGACCTGGCGGGCGACCCGGAGTTCCGCGCCCGGTTCGGGCACGAGATCGAGGCCGCGGCCCGCGTGTGCAGCCCCTACACGGCCGCGCTGCTCGGGGCCGACGCCGACGCGGACCCGCCGTGGATGGCCACGGAGTACGTGCCGGCGCCGTCGCTGCGCGAGGCCGTCGGGGTCCACGGCCCGATGCCCGTCGAACAGGTCCGGCTGCTCGGTATCGGGCTGGCCGACGCGCTCGCCGCGATCCACGGCGTCGGGATCGTGCACCGCGACCTCAAGCCGGGCAACGTCCTGCTCGGTGCCGACGGGCCGAAGGTGATCGACTTCGGGATCGCCCGGGCCGCCGACGCGACCGTGCTGACCCGCACCGGCGCCGTCGTCGGCTCGCCGGGGTTCATCGCGCCGGAGCAGATCACGCACGCCCGGTCGGAACCGGCCGGCGACGTCTTCGCCCTCGGCGGGGTCCTCGCCTACGCGGCGACCGGCCGCGCGCCCTTCGGCACCGGCGACGTCAACGCCCTGCTCTACCGCACGGTCCACGGCGAGCCGGACCTCGCCGGGATCCCCGAGCCGGTGCTCGGGCTGGCCCGGGCGTGTCTGGACCGCGACCCCGCCCGACGACCGGGAGTCGAGCGGATCCGCGGCACCCTCTCCTCGGGACCCCAGGACCGGCCGACGGGCGGCTGGCTGCCCGCCGTGCTGGAGCCGACGCCGCCGCGGCCGGTCGCGCGGGCGCCGCGCTGGAGGGTGCCGGTGGCGATCGGTGCGACCGTGGCGGTGCTCGCCGCGGCCGCGGTGATCGGGGTGATCGCGCTGCGGGAGGCTGGGGGCGGGGCCGATCCGACCGCGGCCCCGCCGACCGCGGTTCCCAGCAGCGCGGTCCCTTCGAGCGCGGTCCCGGCCAGGACGACCACGGCGCCGTCCGACGTCCGGGTCTCCGCCGAGCCGGCCGGGTTCAGCAGCCCGAGCGGCAACATCGCCTGCTACCTGCAGCCCAACTCGGTGCGCTGCGACATCGCGCAGGCCGAGTGGGATCCGACGACGGTCCCGGACCGGCCCGCCGGGTGCGAGGGCGTGTGGGGCGACTCGCTGCAGATCACGGGTACCGGCCGCGCCGACTTCGTGTGCCACTCCGACACCGTCTTCGGCACCGGCCCGGTGCTCGACTACGGCCGCTCGCTGCAGGTCGGGGACGTCACCTGCACCAGCCGCCAGACGGGGATCGAGTGCCGGGTCGGGGCCGGCGGACACGGCTTCACCCTCTCCCGCACCGCCTACCAACTCTTCTGACAGGCGCTCCGACGCCCCAGGCCGGCGTCATGGATCCATGACGTGCACAGCGACCCCGCCCCGAAGCGTTCTGGATCCATAATGCGGTCATGACCACGGGGGGCAACGGGAAGCTGCGCATCGGCACGGCCGAGCGCGAGGCCGCGGCGGCGGCGCTGAACACGCATCTGGAGGCCGGCCGCCTCGGCGTCGAGGAGTACGCGGACCGCTCCGCGGTGGCGGCCAACGCCGTGACCGCCGACGAGCTGACCGCCCTGTTCACCGACCTGCCCGAGCCGCACCCCCGCCTCCCCGGCGGAACGGGCGCAACGGGCGGAACGAGCAGCACCCCCGCCGTCCGACCGCAGGCCGCCGTGTCGCAGAGACGCTTCGGCAGCAGCTGGGGCACCCGGATCGCGGCGGCCAGCCCGATCGTCGCGTTGATCCTCTTCCTTGTGCTCAACGCGGCGGGCGTGCCGATGGCGTGGCTCGCCTTCCTGCTGATCCCGCTGGTCGGGGCCCTCGGGTTCTCGAAGGACCGGCAGGACCAGCGGGAGCTGGAGCGCGAGGACCGCCGCGAGCTGCCCGACGGACGGGGCGACGAGCGGGACGAGCGCCGGGACGGCTGACCCGCCCCGGCGCGCACCCTCAGTCCATCCCAGCCGGGCGGCTCGGCCAGCGCTCCAGGATGTCCGGGTAGTCGGCGCTCACCGTGTTCGGGAAGGCGGGCGCCCGCTTCTCCAGGAAGGACTGCACGCCCTCGACCACGTCGGCACTCTGGCCGAGCCGGTAGATCGCCTGCGAGTCGACGCGGTGCGCCTCCCACGGCGTGTCCGCGCCGAGCATCGCCCACAGCATCTGCTTGCTGAGCGCGACCGACACCGCGGAGGTGTTCTCCGCGATCTCCTGCGCGATCCCGTAGGCGTAGGGCAGCAGCTCCTCGGGCGGGAGGACCTTCGACACCAGCCGGCCGGCGAGGGCCTCCTCGGCGCCGAACACCCGGCCGGTCGCCACCCACTCCATGGCCTGCGAGATCCCGACGATCCGCGGCAGGAACCAGCTCGACGCCGCCTCCGGCACCAGGCCGCGGCGGGCGAACACGAAGCCGAACTTCGCGGTCTCCGAGGCCAGCCGGATGTCCATCGGCAGGGTCATCGTGGCGCCGATGCCCACGGCCGGCCCGTTGATCGCGGCGATGACCGGCTTGCGGCACGCCGCCGTGGTCAGCGAGGTGACACCGCCGCCGTCCCGCGGGGCCCCGCCGATGGTGCCGATGTCGCGACGCTCCGCGGCCCGGCCCGGGTCCTCGGCGTTGAACGTCGACCCGCCCCGCTGCAGGTCGGCGCCGGCGCAGAAGCCCCGCCCCCGCCCCGTGACGACGACGGCGCGCACGGCGTCGTCGGCGTCGGCCGCGGCGTAGGCCCGGACCAGCTCGCGCATCATCGTGGTGGTGAAGGCGTTGAGCCGGTCCGGCCGGTCGAGCGTGATCGTCGCGACGCCGTCGGAGACCTCGTAGGCGATCTCCGTGTACGCCTGCTCCGTCACGGGATCCTGGGTGCTGGTCACTTGACCGCCCACTCGCCCGTGAACACCGGGTCCCGCTTGGCCATGAAGGCCTCGAAGGCGGCCGGCGCGTCCGTGCCCGCGAAGTTGATCGTCTGCGCGCGGGCCTCGCTCTCGAGCGCCTCGCGCAGCGTCTTGTCGGTGTTCTCGTTGAGCATCCGCTTGGACTGCGCGAGGGCCATCGGGGCCCCGGCGGCCAGCGTCTTGGCCAGGTCGGCCGTGAACGCGTCGATCGTCCCGGGCTCGACGACGTAGGTCACCAGCCCGAGCCGCTCGGCCTCCTCCGCGCCGATGATCTCGGCGAGCAGAGCCAGCCGCTTGGCCTGCTGCAGCCCCACGATCTTGGGCAGCAGCCAGGAGCCGCCGAAGTCCAGCGACAGGCCGCGCTTGGCGAAGATCTGGGAGAAGCGGGCGTCGCGCTCGGCCACCACCAGGTCGCAGCCCAGCGCCAGGTTCCAGCCGGCCCCGACGGCCACGCCGCTGACCTTCGCGACAGTCGGCATCGGCAGGCTGTGCAGCGCCATCGCGATCTCGTTGATGCGGTGCATCCGGCTCAGGGGGTGGCCCCCGGCCGGGCCGCCGGACAGGTCCGCGCCGGCGCAGAAGTCGCCGCCGGCGCCGGTCAGCACCAGCACCCGGACGGACGGGTCGTTCGCCGCGTCGGCGAAGGCCGCCTGCAGCCCGTCCCAGGACCCCGCGTTCAGGGCGTTCTTCCGCCGCGGCCGGTTCAGGGTCACCGTGCGGATCCCGTCCGCCGTCTCGACGAGTACGGGGTTCTCGGTCGTGCTCTCGGTCATGTCGCCCTTCCTCAGACGCCGAGCCGGTCGGCGAGCCGCGCCCGGTCGCGCCCGGGCGCCCCGAACAGCAGTTCCGTGCTCTTGGCGCGCTTGTAGTAGAGGTGCGCGTCGTGCTCCCAGGTGTAGCCGATGCCGCCGTGGTACTGCACGCACGCCTCGGCGGCCTTGAAGTAGGCCGGCCCGAAGAACGTGGCCACGAGCGCCGCCGCGACCGGCACCTCGTCCGGGGCCTCGTCGGCGGCCCACGCCGCGTAGCGCAGCGCGGACAAGCCCAGCTCCCAGTCCGAGTGCACGTCGGCCAGCCCGTGCTTCACGGCCTGGTACGAGCCGATCGCGCGGCCGAACTGCACCCGCACCTTGGCGTAGTCCGTGGCCATCTCCAGGACCCGCTGCAGCCCGCCGAGCTGCTCGGCGGCCAGCGCGATCGTGGCGAGGTCGGCGACCCGCTCGAGCGCGCCCGCGGGATCGGCCGACTCGAGCCTGCGCGCCGGCGTGCCGCGCAGCACGACCTTGGCGAGCCGCCGGGTCGGGTCGAGCGTGGTCAGCGTGGTCCGCTCGACGTCCGCGGCGTCGACCCGGAACCAGGCCGGCCCGTCCGGCGTGGTCGCGACGACGAGCAGCACGTCGGCGAGGTCGCCGGCGACCACCGGCGTCTTGGTCCCGTCGAGGGTCCAGCCGTCCCCGGACGCGGTCGCCGTGGTGGCGCCCGGCCCCCACGGCGTACCGGGCTCGGCCACCGCGACGGTCGCGATCAGCTCGCCGGAGACCAGGCGCGGCAGCAGCTCGCGGCGGGCCTCCTCGTCGTCGAGCGCGAGCAGCGCGTCCGTGGCCAGGACCGCCGAGCCGAGGAACGGCGTGGGCGCGAGCGCCCGGCCGAGCTCCTCCTGCACCACGGCCCGCTCGACGTGCCCGGCCCCGGCACCGCCGTACTCCTCCGGCACGACGAGCCCGAGCACGTCCAGGTCACGGCCGAGCCGGGTCCACAGGTCCCGGTCGATCCCGGTCTCGGACTCCATCGCCGCGCGCACCTGCGGCGACGCGGCCCGGTCGGTCAGCAGGTCGCGCACCGCCGCGCGCAGGGCCTGCTGCTCCTCGGTGAGCACCAGTCTCACTTCTGCGTCCCCACCTTCAGCTCGCGGAACGGCACGCCCTTGTCCACCGACGGCTCCTTCGGCAGGCCGAGGACCCGCTCGCCGATGATCCCGCGCTGGATCTCGTTGGTCCCGCCCGCGATGCTCGACGACGGCGTGGAGTTGATCCCCAGCGCCACCGCGGCCCCGGTGGTGTCCTCCGGGTCCCAGGCCACGATCTCCGGCCCGGCGATCTCGCCGACGGTGTCGACGGCCAGTCGCGCCAGCATCGAGCCGGCCAGCTTCGCGACGGAGCCGCGGGCCCCGGGCGCGATGCCCGCCGCGGCCTCCTGGCGCAGCCGGACGTTGAACAGCTCCAGCACGCGCTCGCGGGCGTACAGCTCGGCCAGCCGCTCCCGCGTGGCCGGCTCGCCCGACACGCCCAGCCGCTGCGCCAGCGCGGCGATCGCGGTGAAGTCGAGCGGGTTGGTCTTGGGCCGGCGCCGCGACCCGATGGAGACGCGCTCGTGGCCCAGCATCGTCACGGCGGCGTGCCACCCGCCGTTGACCTCGCCGATCACCGCGTCGGCGGGGATCCGGACGGAGTCGAAGTAGATCTCGTTGAACGGCGCCCGGCCGGACATGTCCTTGAGCGGCCGCACGGTGACGCCCGGCGCGTGCATGTCCACCACGAACATCGTGAGCCCGGAGTGCTTGGGCCGGTCGGGGTCGGTGCGGGCGAGGAGCGCGCCGAAGTCCGCCCACTGGGCGTTGGTGGTCCACACCTTCTGCCCGTCGACGACCCACGAGTCGCCGTCGAGGACCGCGCGAGTCTGCAGGCTCGCGACGTCCGACCCCGCGCCCGGCTCGGAGAACAGCTGGCACCAGATGTCCTCGCCGCGCAGCAGCCGCGGCAGGTAGCGGGTGCGCTGCTCGGGCGTGCCCAGGTCGTTGACGGTGGGGCCGCACATGCCCATCCCGATCGTGAACGGGTAGGTCGGCAGCTCGTACTCGGCCTCCTCGTCGGAGAAGGCCTGCTGGTAGGCCGTGGAGAGGCCGCGGCCGCCCACGTCCTGCGGCCAGGTGATGCCGGCGAACCCGGCGTCGTACAGCGCGGCCTGGAAGGCGCGCGCGGCCTCGATGTCGGTGACCGGCGACGGGGCCGGCGCGTGCTCGCGCAGCCAGGCTCGCGCCTGCTCGCGGAACGCGTCGAGATCGGGGGGGCTCCCCGTCGCGATGGTGGTCGCCGCAGTCATCCGCTTACCTCCCGGCGTCGCTGGCGGACCTTTGAACGATCACTCGTTAAGTTAACACCGCCGTGGAGCCGCCAGAAGGGGCATCCGGGCCTTATCCTCTCCGATGTGAGCACCGCAGTAGACCGATCGCCCGAGGGCGGACCGATCCCCCGTGGCGGCGGCCGCGAGGCGATCGCGGCGGCCGCGCGCGAGGTCTTCGAGCAGCGCGGGTACCACGGCGCGTCGATCCGGGACATCGCCAAGCGCGCCGGGTTGTCCCTGTCGGCGCTCTACTACTGGCACCCGAGCAAGCAGGACCTGCTCGCGGCGCTCATCGAGGAGAACACCCTCGACTACTTCCGCCGCTGCGACGAGGCGCTCGCCTCCGCCGGGGAGGATCCGGCGGAGCGGCTGCGCGCCCTGGTCAAGGCCACGGTCGAGTACCGGGTGCAGCGGCAGACGGAGAGCAACATCTCCTCCCGGGAGTGGCGCAACCTCGAGCCCGCCCACGAGGAGCGGCTCGCCGGCCTGCGCACCAAGGCCAGCACGATCTGGTCGGACATCGTCGACGCCGGCGTCGAGCAGGGCACCTTCCGCTGCGAGCACCCCGCCGACGCCCGGCGCGCCGCGCAGGCCGCCTGCAACGCGATCGCCCAGTGGTACGACCCCGGGGGCCCGGTGACGATGGAGGAGCTCGTCGAGCACTACACCCTCATCGTCATGCGGATCGTCGACCACCCGGCCTGATCCCGGTCCATCGAGGACGTCACAGCTCCGGGGACTCCCGATCACCGGCGAACTGAATGTACGATCGTTCAGTTCGCCGAATCCGCAGCGCAGGGGAGTCCTCCGGTGGCAGAAGCCTTCATCGTCGGTGCCGTCCGCACACCCGTCGGGACACGCAAGGGAGCCCTCGCCGGGGTGCACCCGGCCGACCTCGGCGCACACGTGCTGCGCGAGCTCGTCGAGCGGACGGGCGTCGACCCGGCCGCCGTCGAGGACGTGATCATGGGGTGCGTCAGCCAGACGGGCGCCCAGGCGGGCGACATCGCCCGCACCGCCTGGCTCTCGGCCGGGCTGCCGCAGAGCGTGCCCGGCGTGACCATCGACCGGCAGTGCGGCTCGTCGCAGCAGGCGCTGCACTTCGCCGCCCAGGGCGTGATGTCCGGGACCCAGGACCTGGTCGTCGCCGCCGGCGTCGAGCAGATGGCCATGGTCCCGATGACGGCCAACGGGATCGTCAACAAGGAGCTGGGCACCTCCACCAAGGGCCAGGGCTGGATCGACCGCTACGGCGACCAGGAGATCTCGCAGTTCCGCGGCGCCCAGCTGATCACCGAGAAGTGGGGCTTCACCCGCGAGGACCTCGAGAAGTTCTCGCTGGAGAGCCACCGGCGCGCGATCGCCGCGATCGACGAGGGCCGCTTCCGCGACCAGATCGCCCCGCTCGCCGGGCTGGACACGGACGAGGGCGCCCGCCGCGACACCTCGCTGGAGAAGCTCGCCGGGCTGAAGCCGCTCCGCGAGGGCTGGGCGATCACCGCCGGCGTCGCGAGCCAGATCTCCATCGGCGCGGCCGCGCTGCTGGTGGCGTCGGAGGACGCGGTCCGCCGCTTCTCGCTCACCCCGCTCGCCCGGGTGCACACCCTCGCCGTGGTCGGCGACGACCCGGTCTACATGCTGACCGGTCCGATCCCGGCCACCCAGGCGGCGCTGAAGCGGTCCGGGCTGGGCATCGACGAGATCGACACCTTCGAGATCAACGAGGCCTTCGCGCCCGTCGTGCTCGCGTGGGCGCAGGACACCGGCGCCGACCTGGCGAAGACCAACCCCAACGGCGGCGCGATCGCCCTCGGCCACCCGCTCGGCGGCACCGGCGCGATCCTGGCCACCAAGATGATCCACGAGCTGCACCGCACCGGCGGCCGCTACGGCCTGCAGTCCATGTGCGAGGGCGGCGGCCAGGCCAACGCCACCATCCTCGAGCGCGTCTGACCCGGACCCCGACTCGGCGAACGGCGCTCTCGCTCGGATCTGCCGAGCGGGAGCGCCGTTCGTGCGTCCAGGCCTCGTGAGTGGCGATAGTCGCCATAGCGACTATCGCCACTCACAGGGGCTCAGGTGTGGAGGTGGCAGCGCACCGTGCCGCCACCGGGGGCGGTGACGACGGGCGGGGCCTCGACCTTGCAGACGTCCATCACGTGGGGGCAGCGGGTGTGGAAGGCGCAGCCCGACGGAGGGTTGGCTGCGTCGGGCACCTCGCCGCGCAGCACGATCCGTTCCCGCTCCCGCTGCCGGCGCGGGTTCGGCACCGGCACGGCCGAGAGCAGCGCCTCGGTGTAGGGGTGCGCCGGCCGGTCGAAGAGCCGGTCGGTCGGCGCCGTCTCGACGATCTCGCCGAGGTACATCACCGCCACCCGGTGCGCGATGTGCCGGACGACGGCGAGGTCGTGCGCGATGAACAGGTACGACAGCCCGAACTCGGCCTGCAGGTCCTCGAGCAGGTTGAGGATCTGGTTCTGGGTGGAGACGTCGAGCGCGCTGACCGCCTCGTCGCACACCAGCAGCCGCGGGTTGAGTGCGATGGCCCGCGCGATCGCCAGCCGCTGCCGCTGCCCGCCGGAGAACTCGTACGGGTAGCGCTGGGCGTACGTCGCCGACAGCCCGACGTGCTCGAGCAGGTCCCCCACCCGGGTCGAGCGCTCGGACCGGGACAGCGACTCGTGGACGTCGAGCGGCTCGCCGATGCTCTCCCCCACCACCATCGCGGGGTCGAGCGACGAGTACGGGTCCTGGAACACCATCTGCATCCGCCGCCGGGCCAGCCGCAGGTCGCCGCGGCCGAGGGCGGTGATCTCCTCGCCGTCGAGCCGGACCGAGCCGGCCGTCGGCTCGACGAGCCGCAGCATGGCCCGCCCCGTCGTCGACTTGCCCGAGCCGGACTCGCCGACCAGCCCGAGCGTCTCGCGCTCGCCGATCTCCAGGCTCACCCCGCGCACCGCGCGCAGGGTGCCGCCGCGGCCGAGGATCCCGCCCCGCAGCCGGAAGTCGACGGTCAGGTCCTCCACCTCGGCGACCGGGCCGGCGGGGTCCGCCCGCGGCGAGACGGACCCAGACGTGGATTGGGACGCGTTCACCGCGTTCGTCATGCGCTCCCCTTCAGGGCCAGTTCGGACACGCGCAGGCACCGGCTGGTGCCGCCCTCGGCGAGCGGGTGCTCGGCGACGGCGGTGTCCCGGCAGGCGTCGACGACGTGCCCGCACCGCGGGTGGAACCGGCAGCCGGCGGGCATCGCACCCGCGGGCGGGGTGGAGCCGGGGATCGTGGCCAGCCGCCCCGACCGGGCCGTGAGCTGCGGCATCGCCGACAGCAGCGCCTCGGTGTAGGGGTGGCGCGGGTGCTCGTAGAGCGCGTCGACCCCGGCCCGCTCCACGACCTGCCCGGCGTACATGACCACGGCGCGGTCGCAGATGTCGGCGACCACCCCGAGGTCGTGGGTCACGAACACCACCGCGGTGCCGAACTCGTCCCGCATGGCGCGCAACAGGTCCAGCACCTGGGCCTGGATCGTCACGTCGAGGGCGGTCGTCGGCTCGTCGGCGATCACCAGCTTGGGCTCGCAGGACAGCGCCATCGCGATCATCACGCGCTGCCGCATGCCGCCCGAGAACTCGTGCGGGTAGCTGCGGGCGCGCCGCTCCGCGTGCGGGATGCCGACGGTCGAGAGCACCTCGACCGCGCGGGCCCAGGCGGCCCGTTTCGACCCGCCGCGGTGCCGCCGCACCACCTCCGCGATCTGGTCCCCGACCCGGAACGCCGGGTCGAGGCTGGTCATGGGCTCCTGGAAGATCATGGACAGCTCGTCGCCGCGGAGCGCCTCCATCTTCCGGCGCGGCAGCCCGACGAGCTCGCGGCCGTCGAGCCGGATGCTGCCGGCGGTGATCCGCGCGGACTCGGGGGGCAGCAGCCCGAGCACGGTGAGGCTGGTGACGGTCTTGCCGGAGCCGGACTCGCCGACCAGCCCGACCGTCTCGCCGCGGTCGACGGTGAACGACACGCCGTCGAGCACCTGTACCCAGCCCCGGTCGGTGGCGAACTCGACCTCCAGGCCCTCCACCACGAGGAGCGGTTCGGTCACGACCCCCTCCGGATCTCCCGGCCGAGCGAGTCCCGCAGGCCGTCGCCGAGGATGTTGAACGCGAGCACGGTCAGGGCGATGAGCAGGCCCGGGAACACCGTCAGCCAGGGCGCGGTGGCGGTGTAGCGGAAGCCGCGCTCGATCATCGAGCCCCAGCTCGCGTCGGGCGGCTGCACGCCGAGCCCCAGGAAGCTCAGGCTCGCCTCGGCGAGCATCGCCATCGCCGCCGTGAGCGAGATCTGCACGATCAGCGGCGAGAGCGCGTTGGGCAGCACGTGCCGGAGGATCACCCGCGGTGTCGGGGTGCCGATCGAGCGCGAGGCCTCGACGAAGGTCTCCTCGCGGATCGACAGCACCGTGCCGCGGACCAGCCGGACGAACCGCGGTGCGAAGATCACGCCGATCACGAACATCGCGTTGGTCAGGCTCGGGCCGAGCACGCCGACGAAGGCGATCGCGAGGATCAGCGGCGGGAAGCTCATCAGCGCGTCGGTGAGCCGCATGATCACCGCGTCGACCTTGCGGCCGGCGTATCCCGCGATCAGCCCCGGGATCACGCCGAGCACCACCGCGACGCCCACGGCCTGGGCCGCGGCGACCAGCGAGACCCGGCCGGCGTAGAGGGCGCGGCTGAACACGTCCCGGCCCAGGTCGTCCGTGCCCAGGATGTGCCCGCCACCGGGCTGCTGCAGCACCGAGCCCAGGTTCTGGGCCAGCGGGTCGTGCGTGGCCAGCAGCGGGGCGAGCGCCGCCGCGAGGACGACGAGGACCAGGTAGACCAGGGCGGCGAGGGCGAGCTTCTGCCGCCGGAAGCGGCGCACGAAGCGCGCCCGGGCGCTGGGTTCGGGCGGCGCGAGCGCCTCGCGCCGGTCGAGGGCGGTGGCCGTCACGCCTGCCTCACCTTCGGGTTGAGCCAGCCGTAGGACAGGTCCACGACCAGGTTCACGAGCATCACGATCAGGGCTGCGACGACGACGATCCCCTGGATCATCGGGATGTCCCGCTGCAGCACGGCGCGGATCGCCAGGTCGCCGAGCCCGGGCAGGCCGAACACCCGCTCGACGATCACGGAGCCGCCGAGCAGGAAGCCGACCTGGAAGCCGATCACCGTGACCACCGGCACGGCGGCGTTCTTCATCCCGTGCTTGAGGACCACGGCGCGCCCGCTGAGCCCGTTGGCCCGGGCGGTGCGGATGAAGTCCTGCTGGAGGGTGTCGGTGAGCGACCCGCGCAGCTGGCGGGTGATCTCGGCGGCCACCGCGGTGCCGAGGGTGATGCCGGGCAGGACCAGGCCGCGGGCCCAGGCGCCGACGCCCTCGGAGATCGGCGTGTAGCCCACCGCCGGGAAGATCGGGAAGGCCAGCGCGAACGCCATGATCAGCAGGATCCCGACCCAGAAGTTGGGCAGGGAGATGCCGACGGAGGCGAAGAGCGTGGCTCCGCGGTCCTGCCAGCGGCCGCGCCGCAGTGCCGCAACCACACCGGCCGGCACGGCGATCAGCAGCGCGATCAGCATGGCGGCCAGGGTGAGCGCGAGCGTGACGGGGAACCGGCCGGCGATCGCGCCGGTCACGGACTCGTTGCTGAACAGCGAGCTGCCGAGGTCGCCGGTCAGGGCGTTGCCGGCCCAGGCGGCGTACTGGACGAGGACGGGGTCGTTCAGGCCGAGGCGTTCCCGGGTGGCGTCGATCTGCGCTTCGGTGGCGTTCTCGCCGGCGATCGTGATGGCCGGATCGCCCGGGATCATCAGGACCAGCGCGAAGACGCCGAGGGACACGAGGAAGAGCAGCGGGACCATCATCAGGACACGCCGGACGGTGTACCGGAGCACGGGCGGGCACCCTCCCAGCGGACGGCGGTGTCGCGAGGGGAACTGCGACCGGGTGGTGGGGAAGAAGGATTCGGGATCGGTCGGGAAAAGGGCGCGGAGAATCGTCGTCCACGCCCGGGCACGCCCCCGTCGCGCGGCACCTCCGCACTAAACGATCGTTCGGAAAGGTAGCAAGCGCCACACGGTCCGTCAACCGGCTCTTTACCAGGAACGCCGTCTGAGCTGGGAACCTACTCGGGCGTATCGCCGCCCCTTGACCTCCGCTTGACCCGAGTGGCCCATCAAGATCACCTTAGCGGCCGCCGACAATGCGGGGAAACGACGACTTGTGAATCGCGGCGACTCGTGTTCAGAATGGCGCTGCGCCGGCACGTCCCCGGCGATCCCTCGTATTCTCGCGCCCCGCATCGTCGCGGGCCTGGAGAAGGTGGACCGCCCATGCCGATCCGTCGTGTCCCGGCCGTGTTCACGGCCCTGCTGACCGCGTTGCTCGCGGTCGCCCTGGCCGGCTGCGCCCCGATCTCGCCGTCGGAGGGCGGCGGCGGTGCCTCCACCGCACCGGTCGCCCGGGAGGACCTCGACCCCGAGGCGACGATCCGGTACGCCGACGCCGTCGGCCCCAGCCGGTTCGACCCGCACCGCTCCACGAACGGCCAGGACATCCGCTACCTCGCCCCCGTGTACGACCGGCTCGTGCACCTGTCCTCGGCGGGCGACCCGATCCCCGGGCTCGCCACGGCGTGGGAGTGGCAGGACGACGGCCTCGCGCTCCGGATGACGTTGCGGCAGAACGTCCGCTTCCACGACGGCGCCCCGTTCGACTCGGCCGCGGTCAAGGCCAACATCGAGCGGGAGAAGACCGTCGAGGGCTCCTCGGTGGCCGCGGACCTCGCGAGCGTGACCTCGGTGGAGACGCCGGACCCGAACACGGTCGTGCTGCGCCTGTCGAAGCGCAACAGCATGCTGCTCGGCCTGCTCTCCCACCGCGCCGGCGCGATGGTGAGCCCCACGGCGTTCGACAACCCCGATCTCGACCTCGCCCCGGTGGGCACCGGCATGTACAAGGTCACCTCGTACCGGCCGAACGACGTGATCGTCTACGAGCGCAACCCCGACTACTGGAACCGCGACGTCGTCGGCGCGAAGAGCATCGAGCTGCGCATCCTGCCCGACGAGGTCACCCGGATGAACGCGCTGCGCACCGGCGAGGTCGACGTCGCGCTGCTGTCGGGCCGGCTGGCCGGCGAGGCGAGCGGGCTGCCGGGCATGACGGTGCACCGCGACACCACGCTCACGTACCTGGTGCTGTACCTGAACCGGGCGCGCTCCGAGTTCGGCGACCCCAGGGTGCGCCAGGCGCTCAACTACGCGGTGAACCGCCAGGCGATCGCGCAGGGCATCTACTTCGGCGCCGCGCAGCCGACCGTGCAGCCCTTCCCGCCGGACTACTACGCCTACAACCCCGCCTACCCCGGTGACTTCTACCCGCACGACCCGGCCAAGGCCCGGCAGCTGCTCGCCGAGGCGGGCCTGCCGAACGGGTTCGAGTTCGAGATGCTGGTGACCGCGCTGTCGACCTACACCCAGGCCGGCGAGGCGATCCAGCAGATGCTGGCCGAGGTCGGCATCAAGGCCAACATCCGCAACGTCGAGGCGGCCCAGACGGCCGACGTCTACTACCGCCAGCAGCAGGGCGACGCCCTGGTCTCGCAGTGGGGCGGCCGGCCGGACCCGTCGATGACCATCGACCTGCAGTTCACCTCCACCGGTTTCTCCAACCCCGGCCGCGTCACCACCCCGCGGCTCGAGGAGCTGCAGCGCACCGCCCTCGACACCCTCGACCCGGACAAGCGCCGCGACACCATCCACCAGGAGGTCGGCGAGCTCGTCGACCAGGCCTTCCAGGTGCCGATCGTGCTCGACGAGTCGGTCATCGCGACCAACCAGCGGATCGCCGGCTTCGAGCTGCTGGTGACCGGGCAGGTCGACTTCCAGAAGCTGGCCGTGAGGAAGCAGCAGTGAGGCGCAGGACGTTCCTCGGCCTCGTCCCCGTCGCGGGCCTCGTCACGGTCGCGGGCTGCGCCCCGATCCCGTCCTCGGGCCCGGCGGCGCAGGGCCCGCCGGGCGTGTTCCGGTACGCCTACGAGCTCACGCCGAGCCGGCTGGACCCGCACCGGGCGTCGATCAGCCAGGACGGGGTCACCCTGTTCCCGGCCTACGACCGGCTGGTGCACCAGTCCCCCGTCGGCGAGCCGGAGCCGGGCCTGGCCCGGGCGTGGGCCTGGGAGGACCCGCTCGCGCTGCGCCTGGACCTGCGGCCGGGGGTGACCTTCCACGACGGGACGCCGTTCGACGCGGCCGCGGTCAAGGCCAACATCGAGCGGGCCAAGACGGTCCAGGGCTCGGCGGTGCGGACCGAGCTGGACCCGGTTGCGTCGGTCGAGGTCCGCGACGCCCTGACGGCGGTGCTGCGGTTGTCGTACCCATCGGCGTCCCTGCCCGCCGTGCTGTCCGACCGGGCCGGGGCGATGGTGAGCCCGAAGGCCCTCGCCGACGGCGTCGACCTCGACGCCGTCGCGGTCGGGGCGGGCATGTACCGGATGGTCGAGCACAACCGCGGGCAGATCACCCGCTTCGAGCGGCACCCCGGGTACTGGGATCCGGCGGCGGCCGCGGCGGAGAAGCTGGAGATCCACCACATCGCCGACGCCGCCACCCGGCTCAACGCCGTGCGCACCGGGGTCGTCGACGCGTGCCGGGTACCGCCCGCCCTGCTCGACCAGGCGAAGCAGACCGGGCTCGAGGTCAGCACCGCGGGCTCGCTGAACTTCAACTACTTCGTGCTCAACCGCGCCCGCTCCGCCTTCGGCGACCTGCGGGTGCGGCGCGCGCTCAACCACGCCCTCGACCGGGAGGCGATCCGGCAGGGCGTCTACCGCGGGCTCGCCACGGTCTCGGCGCAGCCGTTCGTCCCGGGCTACTGGGCCTACGACCCCGACCTCGGCGACGACGCCATCCGGTTCGACCCCGACCTCGCCCGCCGGCTGCTGGCCGAGGCCGGGCTCGGTGACGGGCTGCGGTTCTCGACGGTGATCCCGACCGGCTCGGACTACCAGCCGCTGGCCGAGGCGATCCAGGCCCAGCTCGCCGCCGTCGGCGTCACGATGGAGATCGCGCCGGCCGCGCCGGACACCATGGGCGACCTGATGTTCGTGCAGGAGCGGTACGACGCCATGCTCGCCTCCTGGGGCCCGCGGGCCGACCCCTCGATGACCGTCGCCACCCGGTACACCGCGAACGGCTTCGGCAACCCGGGCGGGCAGACCACGCCCCGGCTGGAGGAGCTGCACAAGCAGGCGCTCGCGACGACCGACCCGGCCGCGCGGTCCGCGGTCATGCACGACCTGGTCGACGAGGTGGTCGACCAGGTGCTGGAGATCCCCGTCGTGTTCCCCGAGGACGTCGTGGTGCAGTCGTCGCGCGTCGTCGGCCTCGTGCCGCGGCTGATGCACCGGCCGGAGTTCCGCGGGGTGACGGTCCGATGAGGACGGTCCGCGCCCTCGGCGCCGCACTGCTGCTTGTGCTGGTTGCGGCCTGCGCCCCGATCTCCCCGGCCGGCGGCGGGGCCGAGCAGGCCTCGGGGCCCGCCGACCCGACCGCGATCTTCCGGTGGGCCAACGCCGTGGGGCTCAGCCGGTTCGACCCACACCGGGCCAGCTCCAGCAACGACAACACCCACCTGTTCCTGACCTACGACCGGCTCGTCCACACGGACGCGGACGGCCGGGCCGTGCCCGGGTTGGCCACCGCCTGGGAGTTCGGCCCGGACGGGACCACCATGGACATGACCCTGCGGCAGGGCGTTACGTTCCACGACGGCACCCCGTTCGACGCGGCGGCGGTCAAGGCCAACATCGAGCGGGCCAAGACCGTGACCGGCAGCGCCGTCGCGCCCGAGCTGCGGCCGGTCCGCTCGGTCGAGGTGCTCGCGCCGGACCGGGTCCGGTTCGTGCTCACCGCGCCCACGGCGTCGCTGCCGCTGGTGCTCTCCGACCGGGCCGGGGCGATGATCAGCCCCGCCGCCTTCGACAACCCCGACCTCGACCAGAACCCGGTCGGCGCCGGCATGTTCCGGGTCACCGCCTACCAGCCCGGGGCGCGCATCGAGTACCGCGCGGCGCAGAACTACTGGGACCCCGCGGCGGTGCGGGTCGCCGGGATCGACATGCCGATCTACAGCGACTCCGTCACCCGGCTCAACGCCCTGCGCGGCGGGCAGATCGACGGGGCCGTCCTCTCGCCGGAGCAGGTCGCCGAGGCGCAGGCCGGGGGCGTCCGCGTCGAGCCGGGCCGGACCAGCAACTTCTGGTACTTCCAGCCGAACCGGACCCGCTCGGCGTTCGGCGACGTCCGGGTGCGGCGGGCGATTTGGCACGCGATCAACCGGCAGGCCCTGGTCGACGTGCTCGCCCGCGGCTACGGCGAGCTGTCCGCCCAGCCGCTGCCGGAGTGGAGTCCCGGCCACGACCCGTCGATCGGCCCCGACCCGTACCCGTACGACCCCGCGAAGGCGCGGCAGCTGCTGGCCGAGGCGGGCCTGGCGGGCGGGTTCACGTTCGAGGCGCTCGTCTCGACCAGTCCGGACGTCCAGCGGGTCGCGGAGGCCATCCAGGCCGACCTGGCGGCCGTCGGGATCACGATGACGAGCCGGGTGCTCGAGGGCGCGCAGATCACCGACGAGTTCTTCGTGCGCAAGCAGGGCGACCTCCTGCTCGGCCCGGGTGGCGGCCGCCCGGACCCCGCCCAGACGACCGGGCTGCGGTACCTGCCGGACGGCTTCAACAACCCCGGCGGCCACACCACCCCGGAGATGCAACGCCTGCAGGAGACCGTGCTGCGCACCGTCGACCCGGCCGCCCGCGCCGACGCCCTGCACGCCCAGATGCGCGAGTTCGTCGACCAGGCCTTCGAGGTGATCCTCTACTACGCGACGCCGCCGGTGGCGCTGTCGCCGCAGGTCCTGGACTTCCACCCCGGTCTCGCCGACCGGCCGGAGTTCCGCGGGGTCGCCAAGGCGGCGGCCCAGTGACGGCACAGCTGTCGCGGCGGTCGGTGCTGGCGGGCGCCGTCGCGCTCCCGCTGCTGGCCGCCTGCGCCCCGATCGGCTCCTCGGGCGCCTCGCGGCCCGCCGCGGGCCCCGCCGATCCCGGCGCCGTGTTCCGCTACGCCAACACCATCGGCGTGAGCCGCTTCGACCCGCACCGCGCCTCGTCGAGCACGGACAACACGCTGCTGTTCCTCACCTACGACCGGCTCGTGCACACCGACACCGAGGGCCGGGCCGTCCCGGGGCTCGCGACGGCCTGGCGCGCCACGGACGACGGACGCACGCTCGAGCTGGACCTGCGCGAAGGCGTGCGGTTCCACGACGGCACGCCCTTCGACGCCGCCGCGGTCAAGGTCAACATCGAGCGGGCCAAGACCGTGCAGGCCTCCGCGGTCCGGGCCGAGCTCGCGAGCATCGCCGCGGTCGAGGTCGACGGGCCGCTCCGGGTCCGGCTGCGGCTCACCGCGCCCAACGCCGCCCTGCCGTTGATCCTCTCCGACCGGGCGGGCGCCATGGTCAGCCCGGCGGCGTTCGACAACCCCGACCTCGACCAGGCCCCGGTCGGCGCGGGTATGTACCGCGTGACCGCCTACCGGCCGGGGGCGAGCGTCACCTACCGGCCTGCGGAGGGCTACTGGGACCCCGACGCCGTACGGGTGGCCGGGATCGACATGCTGATCTACACCGACGCGGTGACCCGGCTCAACGCCCTGCGCACCGGCGAGATCGACGCCACCGTCCTGTCGCCGGACCAGGTCGCCGAGGCGCAGGGAGCGGGCATCGCCGTGGCCGCGGGCCGCACGAACAACTTCTACTACCTGCAGCCCAACCGGGCGCGACCCTTCTTCGCGGACGTCCGGGTGCGCCGCGCCCTCTGGCACGCGGTGGACCGGCAGTCCCTCGTCGACGGGCTCGCCCGCGGCTTCGGCGTGATCGCCGCGCAGCCGGTGCCGGACTGGAGCTTCGCGCACTCGCCGGACGTCGGACCGGATCCCTACCCCTACGACCCGGCGCTGGCCCGGCGGCTGCTCGCGGAGGCCGGCTACCCGAACGGTTTCAGCTTCGAGGTCTTCGCGTCCGCGGGCAGCGACCAGGGCAGGCACGCCGAGGCGCTGCAGGACTTCTATGCCGCGGTCGGAATCGACATGCGCATCCGCATCATGGACAGCGCGCAGATCGCCGACGTCTTCTTCGTGCGCGAGGAGGGCGACGGCCTGCCGTCCGTGGGCGGCGGCCGGGCGGACCCCGCCCAGACCACCGCCCTGCGCTACACCGCGGACGGCTTCAACAACCCCGGTGGCGCGGCCCCGCCCGAGTTCGAACGGCTGCAGGCGGAGGTCGTCGCGGCGAGCGACGAGGCGACCCGGGCCGCGGCCTTCCACCGGATGATGAACGCGGTGGTCGAGCAGGCGCTCGAGGTGATCCTCTACTTCCCCACGCCCCCGATCGCGACCGGCCCGCTCGTGCTGGACTACCACCCGTTCCTCGCCGACCGGCCCGAGTTCCGCGGGGTGGCCAAGGCGGCCGCCTCCTGATCGTCGTGAGTGGCGATAGTCGCTATGGCGACTATCGCCACTCACGGGGTCAGGTCGGGCGGGGGTCGCGCCACATGGGCCAGAGGGGTGGGCTGTCGGCGACCGAGATCGGGGTGGCGGCGACGAAGCCCTGCCGCTCGTAGAGGGCCTTGCTGCGGGCGCTCGTCGCCTCCAGGTAGGCCGGATGGCCGGCGCGGTCGGCCCGGGCGAGGACGGGCGCCATGGTCGCGCTGCCGATGCCGAGGCCCTGCCGGCCCGGCCGGACGCCGACGAACCACAGGTACTCGTGGGGCTCGTGCGGGTGGTGTTCCTCCATCACGGTCATCAGCGCGAGAAGCCGTTCGGCGTCGGCACCGGCGCGTTCCGCGAGCGCGCCCCCGAACGCCTCGCCCTCCTCGTCGGACATCGGGGCGCTGCCGTGCGGCACCCACAGGGCGGCGCCGGCGACGTCCGGTCCGGCGGCCCAGGTGTCGTCGTGCTGCGCGAGCACCTCGACGGCGAGGTCGAAGAAGAACTGCGTCCGGTCCGCCCGCTCGACCGGGTCCGGGTGGATCCAGGCGAAGACGGGATCGTCCCGGAACGCTGCGGCGAGCGTCGCGGCCACGGCGGCGCGCTCGCCCTCCCCTGCGCGGCGGACGTGGAGGGTGTCGGGCTGGACGGTCGTCATCGGGTCTCCCCCGGCTCGGTGAGTGGGTCGGCGACGACGGTCCACGCGACCGGTGTCAGGCCCCTGTCGGCCCGCTGTCGGTCGAGCTGTCGGCCGCGCTGTCGGCCGCGTGCCAGCCGACGCGGCGCACGCTCGTGCCGGGGCGGGCGTACTCGTGGAAGAGCACGTCGAGGTGGTCGGCGAGGGACTCCGCGGGCGCCTCCGGCGGGAGCCGCACGTCCTCGGCGGGGCGCCGGCGGCCCTCGCCCACGTAGGAGGCGACCCACCGCCCGTCCCGCCGCTCGACCTCGATCACGGCGCGGCCGTACACGTCGAACCGCAGCCGGCCGCCGTCCGGTGTATCCATGTCGGGCAGTGTCGCGGGTCAAACCACCAGGCGTGGGCGGATGACGAGCGGCGCTCCGCTCACCAGGTGTGAGCGAGAGCGCCGTTCGCTCACCCCAATCCGGCCGCGACCAGCGCCTCCTTCGCAGACTCGCCGAGCAGCCGGCCGGTGGCGACGCGGGCGCGGACCTGGTCCGCGTAGCCGTCGTCGGCCATCACGCCCGCGAGGTAGCGGGCCTGCACGCCGGCGAGGATGCACGCCGAGCGCCAGCGGTTGAAGGCGATCCAGTAGGGCAGGTCGGACACGTCCCGGCCGGTGGTCCGGGCGTAGCGGTCGACCAGCTCGTCCCGCGTCGGGAAGCCGGGGACCGTGGTGGGCCCCGGGTCGGCGCCCTCGGGCAGCTCGTCGCCGGGTTCCTGCCACAGCGAGACCAGGTAGCCGAGGTCGGCCATCGGGTCGCCGAGGGTGGACAGCTCCCAGTCGAAGACCGCCCGGACCGTCCCGTCCGGGCCGAAGGTCATGTTCCCGGGCCGGAAGTCGCCGTGCACGATGCCGCGGGTCTGCGGCGGGACGTGCGCGGCGAGCGCGGCGTGGATCTCGTCGAGCAGCGCCAGCTCGGCGCCCTCGACCCCGGAGTTGCGGATCTGCTGGTGCCAGCGTGCGAGCTGGCGCTCGGCGAACCCCTTCCGCGAGCCCTCCAGCCCGACCGCGTCGGGATCCAGGGCGTGCAGCGCCGCCAGCACCTCGACGACGTGCTCACCCGCCCGGGCGCGCGCCGCGGGCGCCAGCGACTCCGCGGCCGCGGGGTCGGCGAGGACGGTGCCCTCCACGAAGTCCATGACGTAGAACTCCGCGCCGGTGACCGCCGGATCGGCGCAGTACGCGCGCGGCGGCGCCACCGGGACCGCGGTGGGCGCCATCGCGGAGATGAACCGCCACTCCCGGCTCATGTCGTGCGCGGTGCTGAGCACGCCTCCGAGGGGTGGGCGGCGCAGCGCGTAGGCGTGTCCCGCGGCGTCGTCGATCCGGTAGGTCAGGTTGGACCGCCCGCCCGCGACCAACGTGAACCGTGCCGGGCCGGCGAACCCGTCGACCTGCCCGGCCAGCCATGCCTCGACGGCTGCCGCGTCGAGGCCGGCCATCGTCGTCGAACTCGTCATCGCCCCACGTACCTCGGCTCCCGCTTCTCCAGGAAGGACCGCACGCCCTCGCGGTGGTCCTCGGTGGCGAACAGCTCGCCCAGCCGCGTGTTGACCCAGCGGCCCAGGTCGGACCAGTCCGGGTCGAGCGCCTCCCGCAGCCCCGCCTTCAGCGCGCCGACGGCCAGCGGCGGGTTCGCCGCGATCCGCCCGGCCAGCTCCAGCGCGGTGGGCAGCAGCTGCTCGTCGTCGACGACGCGCCCGACCAGCCCGATCCGGCCGGCCTCCTCGGCGTCGATGATCTCGCCGGTGAACAGCAGTTCCGCCGCCTTCTCCCGGCCGACGAGCTGGGCGAGCCGCGCGATGCCGGCGACGTCGCTGCACAGCCCGCGCTTGACGAACAGCTCGCCGAACTTCGCGCGCCGCGCCGCGACCCGGAAGTCCGCCATCAGCGCCAGCTCCATGCCCCAGCCGACCGCCGCGCCGTTGACGGCGGCGATCACCGGGACGTTCGACGTGAGCAGCGCGCCGGCCGCGGGGGTCAGCCGCGGGGCGGGCCGGGGTGGGCGCTTCTCCGGGTCGCCCCCGCCCATCAGCTCGCGGACGTCGTCGCCCGAGCAGAAGGAGCGGCCCTCGCCGGTGATCACCAGGACCCGGGCGGTGGTGGTGCGGACGAGGTCCTCCAGCTCGTCGTACGTCCTGCGGCGCAGGGCGTTGTGCACCTCCGGCCGGGCGATCGTGAGCACGCCGACGTGCCCGTCCTCCTCGTACCGGATGTCGGTGAGCGCCGTCCCCGGGCTCGCGGTCATGCCTGCACCTCCGTGCGCAGCTCGCGCTTCAGGACCTTGCCGCTGGGTGTGCGCGGCAGCGGCTCCGCGCGGAACACGACGTGCTCGGGCACCTTGAACTCGGCCAGCCGCTCGCGGACGTGCTGCTGCAGCTCCGCGGCGGTGACCTCGACCCGGGTGTTGACCACGGCCACGGCCTGCTCGCCGAGCCGCTCGTGCGGGATCCCGACGATCGCCACGTCGGCCACCGCCGGGTGCTCGAACAGCGCGGCCTCGACCTCCGCGCAGTAGATGTTCTCGCCGCCCCGGATGACGACGTCCTTCATCCGGTCCACGACGTACACCCAGCCGTCGCGGAAGAACCCCAGGTCACCGGTGTGGAACCAGCCGTCGGTGAAGGCCGCGGCCGTGCCCTCGGGGTTGTTCCAGTACCCGCGCACCACGTTGGGCCCGCGGAACCAGAGCTCGCCCACCCCCTCCGGCTCGGCGTCCTCCCCGGTCGCGGGGTCGACGACGCGGATGTCGGCGCCCGGGGCGAGCCGGCCGACGCTGTCCGGGTGGGTCACGTAGTCCAGCCCGGTGTTGGAGACGACGGCGCTGGTGGTCTCGGTGAGCCCGTAGCCGTTCGCCGGGGACACCACCGAGGCGAACTGGGTGTCGATCAGCCCGATGAGGTCCGGCGGGATCGGCGCCCCGCCCATGCTGAGCGCGGCCAGCGTCTGCAGCCCGCCGCCCTCGCGCGCGGCCTGCTCGACCAGCTGCCGCCCGACCGTCGGCACCCCCGACACACCGGTGAGCGCCTCGCGGCGGACCAGCTCGAGCGCCTCGACCGGGTCCCAGCGGTACTGCGTGACGAGCTTCCCGCCGGTCAGCGGGGTGTAGGTCAGGCTGGTGATCCCGGCGATGTGGAACAGCGGGAACGTGCACAGCGCGCCCGGCTGCGGCGCCGCCGGGTCCGGCTCCGGCGGGGTCCCGCCGTTCGCGACGATCGCCGCGACCCGGGCGCCGAGCAGCGTGTTGAGGATGTTCGTGCAGTGGTTGCGGTGCGTCCCGACCGCGCCCTTCGGCTTCCCGGTGGTGCCGGAGGTGTAGAGGATCGTGGCGTCGTCGTCGGGGTCGATGGTGACGTCGGGGAGCGCGGCGTCGCGGTCCAGCGCGGCCAGCACCTCGGCCCACGGCCGACCCCGGCCTTCGCCCCGGACCTCGATCATCGGGAGGTCGATGCCCTCGAGGATCGCCGCCCGCTCCCCGTCCGCCACGACGAGCCGGGCCTCGCAGTTGTCGAGGGCGTAGCGCAGCTCGGGCCCGGTCCACCAGGCGTTGAGCGGCACGAACACCAGCCCGGACACCGCGCAGGCGTAGAACCAGGGCGCCCACTCCGGGTAGTTCCGCATCGTGACGGCGACCCGGTCGCCCCGGCGCAGCCCGTACTCGTCGTGCAGCAGGCGGGCCAGCCCGGCGACGGTCCGGGCGTGCTCGGCATAGGTGACGTGCTCGTCCCGGTACACGGTGAAGACCCGGTCGCCCCAGGTCCGGCCGATCTCGAACAGCTCCCGCAGGGTGTGCGGGCCCCGCTCGTAGACCCGCCACGGAATCCCGCGGACCTCGGTGTCGACCAGCGCGAACTCCGCCCCGGGCGCGGTGAGGGCGGCGGTGGGCTCGGCCCGCACGCTCCCGCCCGACGTGACCGTCATGCCCGGAACGCCAGGTCGAGGCCCGGGTGGGGCCATTCCGTCGCGTACAGCTTCCCGCGCCCGGAGGAGGTGATGTAGGCGGTGCGGGAGTCGGCGCCGGCGAAGCAGATGTTCGTGACGAACGGGTCGGGCTCGGGCACCGGGACCTGCTGCTCGAGCGTGCCGTCCGGCCGGATGATGCTCACCGCGCCGGTGATCAGGGTGGCGACGCAGACGTTGCCGGCGCCGTCGACGGCCAGCGAGTCGAGCAGCTGGTAGCCGGGGAAGCCGTGCAGCAGGTTCGCCCCGCCCGGTCCGCGCGGCGGGTCGCCGGCCGGGCCCAGCCGCGCCGGGCCGAGGACCTCCCACTCCCAGACCCGGCCGGTCTGGGTCTCGGCGACGTAGAGCCGGGAGCCGTCCGGGGACAGCCCGACGCCGTTCGGCGTCATCAGCGGGTGCACGACCTCGGTGATCGACGACCCGTCCGGCAGCGCGTAGCAGAGCCGCCCGACGTCCATCTCCCGGCCGCGGTTCTTGCCGAGGTCGGTGAACCAGAAGCCGCCCGCGGAGTCGAAGACGATGTCGTTGGGCCCGCGCAGCGGCCGCCCGTCGACCTCCGTGTAGAGGTCCTTCACCTCGCCGTCGAGCGTGACGCGCTGGATCCGGCCGCCGCTGTAGTCCGCCGGCTGGTGCCCGGGCGCGACGATGCCCTCCGGCCGGTCGTGCCACTCGAAGCCGCCGTTGTTGCACACGTAGATCGCCCCGTCGGGACCGACGGCGGCGCCGTTCGGGCCGCCGCCCAGCTCGGCGACGACGTCGACCGACCCGTCCGGCCACACCCGTGAGAGCGTGCCGCGGCGGATCTCCACGAGCACCACCGAGCCGTCCGCGAGGGCGATCGGCCCCTCCGGGAAGCGCAGCCCGGAGGCCACCTCGCGGAGCACGGGAGCGGGGTCGGCAGCGGGGTCGACGCTGACCATGCGGTTCTCCTTCCGACGCTGGAAGACCGGGAACGAAGCGCGCTGAACGAGCGTTCAGCTCACGTTAGGAAGGGCTCGCCGCGGTGTCAACGGACTCGCGGACCAGGGTGCGCAGCTCGGGCTTGCGCACCTTCCCGCTCGTGGTCCGCGGCAGCTCGTCGACCAGCAGGACCCGGCGCGGGATCTTGTACCCGGCCAGGTGGCCGCGGCAGAACTCGCGCACGTCCTCCTGGGTGGGGGTGCGGCCCTCGCGCGGCTCCAGCACGGCCACGACGATCTCGCCCCACACCTCGTCCGGCTGCCCGACGACGGCCGCCGCGGCCACGTCGGGATGCTGGAACAGGACCTCCTCGACCTCGCGGGAGTACACGTTCTCCCCGCCGGTGAGGATCATGTCCTTCTTGCGGTCGACGATGTAGAAGTAGCCGCGGGCGTCCCGCCGGGCCAGGTCGCCGCTGTGGAACCAGCCGTCGCGATTGGCCTCCGCCGTCGCCTCGGGCCGGTTCCAGTACCCGGTGCAGACCTGGTCGCCGCGGATCAGCAGCTCGCCGACCTCGTCGTCCGCGGTGTCGTTGCCGTCGGCGTCGACGATCCGCACGGACGACAGCCACTGCGGCTTCCCGACGCTGGTGAGCAGGGACTCGTCGGACTCCAGCGCCCGCACGTGGTCGGCGGAGCCGTGCACGACGACGTTGCCCGCCAGCTCGGTCATGCCGAACCCGGTCTGCCACCTGACGTCCGGGAACGCGGCCATCGCCTCGCGCAGCACGGCGGCCGGCATCGGTGCCGAGCCGTAGCTGATCCGCCGCAGCGACGAGACGTCGAACTCCCGGAAGCGGGGATGGCGCAGCAGCATCGCGAGCATCGTCGGCGCCACGGAGGTCTGGCGGACCCGGTGGGTCTGCACGGCCTCCAGGAACCCGACGGCGTCGTAGCGGCGCAGCAGGACCATCGAGTCGCCCTTGACGTGGGCCATCGGCACGCCGTAGCCCGCGATGTGGCACAGCGGCCACGGCATCAGCGACACCCCGGGGTCGTGGTCGTGCTCCCAGCTGATCAACGAGTTCATGACGGCCGCGACGACGTTGCGGTGGCTCAGCACCGCGCCCTTGGCCCGGCCGGTGGTGCCGGAGGTGTAGATCAACCAGGCCGGGGAGTCCTCGTCGACCGCGGGGGGTTCCACCGGGTCGCCGAGGAGGTCCTCCCAGGTCAGCGCCCCGTCCGCAGGTCCGTCCACGCACACGACGCTCCGGATCGACGGCACGTCCGCCATCGCCTGCCGGGCCGTCTCCAGGTACTTCTGCTCGGTGATGAGCATCGTCGGCGTGGAGTCGTCCAGGTTGAGGGCGACCTCGCGCGGGCTGAGCCGGTAGTTGAGGAACACCAGCGCCATCCCCGCGGCCGGGACGCCGTAGTAGGCCTGGATGTACTCCGGGTTGTTCTCGGTGAGGATCGCGATGCGGTCCCCGGGGGCGGCGTACCGGGTGAGCCCGTTCGCCAGCCTGCGGACGTCGCGGTCCAGCTCCGCGAACGTCCAGGAGCGGTCCTCGAAGAGGAGGGCCGGTTCGTCCGCGCGCCGCGCGGCCGTGAAGGACAGCATGTCGCCGATCCGCATTCGTGCTCCTTCGCACGGGGTGGGAACTGCAGGGGGTCAGAACTGCACGGGCCGGAACTGCCGGATCACTCGCCCGGGTGGGCCAGGTACTTCGGGTTGGCCACGAGGAGCCGGTCGGTGATCCCCGCCCGGACCGCCGCGAGCAGCGCCGGATCCTCCGGGTCGACGACGCCGGCGCGGATCGCGGCGGCGAGGTCGGCCTGGTCGGCGCGGCCGAAGCGGGCGAGCCGCTCGCGGTGCCGGCGCTCCTGCTCCGGCCCGAGGGCGAGCTCCCGCGCGACGGTGTCGACGACGTTGGCCGCGACCCGGGCGTTGAAGCTCAGCCGGCCCTGCGTCCCGGGCATGACGTCCTCGCGCAGGTAGAGCGCGACCGCGTCGAGCAGCTCGCGGCTCGTGGGCCGGCCGTGCAGGTCCGACGGCGGGGCCTCGGGGGTCTCCGGCACGTCCCCGACCGGGAGGCCCAGCGCCAGGAACAGGTCGTGCTCCTGCTCGCACACCCGCCGCCCGATCGCGGCCAGCTCCACGGACGGAACGGCGCCCGAGAGGTGCCGCTCGGCCATGCCGCGGCAGCCGACGGCCCAGCGCGCGGTACCGAACACCTGCCACCAGCGCACCGCCTCGGGATCCGGGCGGTGCCCGGCGACCTCGGCGTACCCGTCGAGCAGCTGGTCGAGCGGGCCGAACCCGCCCACCGCGGGCGCGGCGCCGAACCGCCAGCACTTCACGCAAAGCCAGCCGAGGTCCTCGCGGGGGTCGCCGAGGTGCACGACCTCCCAGTCCAGAACGGCCTTCAGCCCGTCCGTCGCGACGATCATGTTCCCGTTGCGGAAGTCGCCGTGGACGACCGACTCGGGGACCTCGGCGGGGCGGTGCTTCTCCAGCCAGTGCAGCGCGATCTCGATCGACGGCAGCGGCTCGCCCAGCTCGTCGTAGGTCTGCCGCAGGTGCTCCAGCGGGTCCCGGCGCTCCAGCCCCGGGACGTCGGCCGGCGGGATCGCGTGCACCCGCGCGACCGCGCGGCCCAGCTCGGTGGCCAGGGTGCCGCGGACCTGCGCGTACTCCGGGTCGCGCAGCAGCCGGCGGGCGAGCGTCTCCCCGTCGACGTGCCGGGTGACCAGGTACGGCGCCCCGACGACGGCGGGGTCCGTGCCGTGGTCGACCAGCGGCGGCACCGGTACGCCGGCCCGCTCCGCGGCCGCGATCGCCCGCGCCTCGAGCGCCATGCCGTCCGGCCGGCCCGGCCCGGGCGGGTCGCGGCGCAGCACCAGCCGCTGCGTGCCCGCGTCGGTCCGGGCGCCGAACGACCAGGTCTCGCGGCTCGCGCCGCCCGTCAGCCGGTGCAGCCCGACGACCTCGACCGGGCCGTCGAGGACTTCGGTCAGCCGGACGGAGAGCAGCTCCGCGAGCACGGCCGGGTCGGCGGGGTCGCCGGTCGGCCTGCGGGTCTCCGCGGCGGCGGTCATGCCGCACCCCCACGCGTCAGGCGGGCGGGCGGTCCCAGGGACCGGGGTCCACGGCGTCGACCATGTCCAACGCCAGGCGCTGGTAGCGGCCCACCATCTCCTCCGGCGAGGCGGGCCCCTCCGGCGAGAACCAGCTCGCGACCCCCGTGCACATCACGACGATCGCCCGCGACGCCTCGTTGGGCAGCGGCGTGCGGAAGGCCCCGAGCTCGACCCCCCGGGCCACCACCTCGTCGAACATCCGCTGCTGCGCGTGCCGCTTGGCCAGGTGCGGGGTGCGCACCGGCTCCTCCAGGGCCCGCAGCTCGCTGGTGCCCAGCAGGGTGCCGCGCTGGTCCTCGAGGTGGAACAGCACCTGCACCTCGACCAGCGCCCTGAGCTGGTCGGCCGGCTCGTCCCCGGCCCGCTCCAGCGCCTCGCGGGTCCGGGTCAGCAGCGCCTCGATCCCGCGCTCCATGATCATCGCGAGGACGGCCTGCTTCGATGGGAAGTGGTGGTACAGCGCGGCGGGGCTCAGCCCGGCCCGCAGCGCGATGTCCCGCACCGACGTCCCGTGGTAGCCGTGCTCGGCCATGGTCGCGATCGACGCCTCGAGGATCGCCGCGTCGCCCGGCGGCGCGTTCGGGGGCCGCGTGGCGGGCTGGTGTGCTCGCGCCATCGATCCCTCCCCAGCTCACCGGTCCGTCCGGGGCCCCGGACGGTTCCGGGAAGGCTACCGGGCTGCGCCGCAGGAGGTCCGCGCGCGTCACTTGATCGCCAACGGGTTGATGGGCGAGCCCAGGGCCCGCTGGAACTTGATGGGCGGTGCGGTGAGGAAGAAGTCGTACCGGCCGTCCTCGGCGCAGTCCGCGGAGAGCTCCTCGAAGTCGAGGATCTCGCCGAGCGTCATGCCCATGTCGCGGATCAGCACCATGTGCACCGGCAGCTGCTCGTCGGGCAGCTCGCCCGGGAGCACCTCGATCGCCCAGTTGTCCGAGCAGACCGCGGCGACCTCGTGCTCGTGCAGCCACTCGCAGCAGTCCAGGCCGAGCCCGGGCTCGCCGGCCATGAACGCGGCGGCGTCGGCCTCCACGAGGAACTTCCGCCGCCAGCCGGTGCGCACGAGCAGGATGTCCCCGCCCTGCAGCGCGACGCCCTGGGCGGCCATCGCCGCCTCGAGCTCGGCCGGGGTGATCACCTCGCCCGCCTCCAGCCACTCGACGCCGCGCTGCCGGGCGACGTCGACCAGCACACCGCGTCCCGCGATCCCCTTGGCCTGGTGCTCGATCGAGTTGGCGGTGGTGCCGTGCGGGCTGACCGACGAGGCGGGGAACCCGTTGTAGAGCTGGTCGTCGTAGAAGACGTGGGCCAGCCCGTCCCACTGCGAGGCGCTCTGCAGCGGCATGAACACGTAGTCGTCGGCGTAGTGGAAGGCGCCCGGGTAGTTCTGGTCCGCGCCCGTCTCCGACACCAGGATCATCGGGTTGATCCGGCCCCCGCCCGGCTGCGGGCCCCCGCGGCCGAAGGGGATGCCGAGGTCGAAGATCCGCCCGTCACGCACGAGCCCGGCCGCCGCGGCGACCCGCTCGGGCGTGAGGAGGTTGGTGGTGCCGCGCTGGTCGCGGACGCCGTCGCGGTCCCATCTCCCCCAGTTCGACAGGCGCTTGCCCAGCTCCCTGAAGTCCCGTGTCATCAGCGCACCTTGTTGGGCCCGGCGAAGCCGAAGAGGTAGCCGGCGACCTTGCGCATCTGGATCTCCTCGGCGCCCTCGGTGATCCGGTAGCGGCGGTGGTGGCGGTAGATGTGCTCGAACGGGGTGTGCCGGGAGTAGCCGAGGCCGCCGTGGACCTGCATGGCCCGGTCGGCGGCCTCGCAGACGAACCGGTTGGCCCGGTAGTTGCACATCGAGACCTTGTCGCTGATCTCCATGTGCGGCACCCGGTCGAGCTCCCAGGCGGTCTTGCGGACCAGCCCGCGCAGCATCTCGGCCTCGGTCTGCAGCTCCACCAGCGGCCACTGGATGGCCTGCCGAGTGGCCAGCGGCGCCCCGAACGTGACCCGCTCGCGGGCGTAGGCCACGGCGCGGTCGATGCAGAACTGGCCCGCGCCGACCCCGGAGGCGGCCTGGCGGATCCGGTTCTCGTGCACGAAGGTCTGCGCCACCGCCAGGCCCATGCCCTCCTCGCCGAAGATCGCCGAGTTCGGCACCCGGACGTCGGTGATGGTGACCTCGGCGTGGTCGGTGGGCATGTTCAGCGTCCACCAGTGGAAGTCCACCGAGAACCCCGGGCTGTCGGTCGGGACGAAGAACGCGGTGATCCCGCGGGCGTCGCCGTCCTTGCCGCTGGTGCGGGCGAACACGACGTCGTGGGTGGCCGAGTGCATCCCGGAGTTCCACCGCTTGGCGCCGTTGATGATCCAGTCGTCGCCGTCGCGGACCGCGCGGGTCTCCATCCAGGTCGCGTCGGAGCCGTGGTCGGGCTCGGTGAGCCCGAACCCGATCCGGGCCTGCCCGGTGAGCATCGGCTCCATGTACTCGTCGAGCTGCTCGGGGGTGGCGAAGCCCAGCAGCATGTGCGCGAACGGGAAGTTCCCCACCACGCTCGACTCGTTCTGCAGGTCGTTGTGCAGCCCCAGGCCCTTGCGCGCGAGATGCTCGCGGATCACGGCCATGTCGAAGTTGCTGCCGTCCTGCCCGCCCACCTCCTTGGGCAGGGCGTAGCGCAGCCAGCCGGCGGCGTCGGCGCGGCGGCGCATCTCGCGCAGCAGCTCCTCCCACTCCCGGCGCGGGGTGCCACCGGCCTCGAAGTCGGTCCGCGCCCACTCCCTGCGGTGGTCGAAGAACCGCTCGTTGTCGTCCTGCGCCTGCAGCGGGACGATCTCCCGCTCGATGAACGCGTCGAGCTCGTCGAGCTTCTGGGTCAGCTCCACCGGCAGTGCGAAATCCACGGGCCCTCCTTAACGATCGTTCAGCTAGGATGCATCGGCACGGGCGCCGAGGGAAGGGGTCGGATGCAGGAGATCCGGTACGAGGTGGCGGAGCGCGTCGCCACACTGACGATCGACAGGCCCGCGAAACGCGGGGCCATGACGTACGCCATGCTGGAGGAGTTCACGGCGCGGATCGACGAGGCCGGCCACGACCCCGAGGTCGCAGTGCTGCTCGTCACAGGGGTGCCGGGCAGTTTCTGCGCGGGGATCGACCTGGCCGATCTGGCAGGTCGCTCGCCCGACGAGCGCGGCGCCGTCCGCTCGCGGGAGATCCCGGCCCTGATGGAGTGCCCGAAGCCCGTGCTCTGCGCAGTCGACGGGATGGCCGTCGGCATGGGCGCGGAGTTCGCCACGCAGGCCGACCTGCGGCTCGTCTCCACCAGGGCGCGGTTCCGGTGGAACTTCGTGCACCGCGGGCTCGTCTCCGACACGGGCGCGGGATCCTGGCTGCTGCCGCGCCAGATCGGCACGCCCGCGGCCCTGCGGCTGCTCTACACCGGGGACGACCTCGGTGCGGACGAGGCCGTGGCGCTGGGGTTCGCGGTGTCGTCGCACGCGCCCGAGGAGCTTCCGGACGCGGCGCGGGCGCTGGCGGTGAAGATCGCGACGGCGTCGCCCTTCGCGCTGGCCCGGACCAAGAAGCTCGTGCTCGACGGCGCCGGGATCGGGATGGCCGACCACGTCGCCGCGACGCGGGAGGCGCTCGCCGAGTGCTTCGCGTCGGAGGATCATGCCGAGGGGGTCGCGTCGTTCCTGGAGCGGCGGCCGGCCCGGTTCACGGGGAGGTAGGAGTTGACCGAGGTGTCCGACACGTCCGCGCAGCGGGTCACCGTCGAGATCACGGACGGGGTGGCCGACGTCCGGCTGGCCCGGCCGGAGAAGCGCAACGCCCTCGACCCGGCGATGTTCGCCGCCCTCGTCACCACCGGCGAGCGGCTGCGGACCGAGCCCGGGCTGCGAGCCGTCGTGCTGTCCGGCGAAGGGCCGGACTTCTGCGCCGGCCTCGACTTCGGGTCCTTCCAGGCAATGCGGGACGGGCAGCGGCTCTCCGCCACCGCCGACCTCCCGCCCGGCGACGGGCCCGCCAAGGCCACCGGGCAGCGGGCGGCGTCCGTCTGGGCGCAGGTGCCGGTCCCGGTCATCGCGGCGATCACCGGCAACGCGCTGGGCGGCGGGCTGCAGGTCGCGCTCGGCGCGGACATCAGGATCGTCGCGCCCGACGCGTCGCTGTCCGTGCTCGAGGTCAAGTGGGGCCTGATCCCGGACATGACCGGCACGCAGGTGCTGCCCGAGCTCGTGGGCCGCGACGTCGCCAAGGAGCTGACGTTCACGGGCCGTAAGGTGCGGGGCGAGGAGGCGGTCGCGCTCGGCCTCGCCACGCGGGTCGACCCCGACCCCCGGAAGGCGGCCCTCGAGCTGGCCCGGGAGATCGCGGGGCGCAACCCGCACGCGGTCCGCGCGGCCAAGCGCCTGCTGGAGAGCTCCGGCCGGGTCGACGCCGCCACCCAGCTCGCCGCGGAGCAGACCGAGATCGGCGCGCTCATCGGCAGCCCCAACCAGGTGGAGGCCGTGACCGCGTCCTTCGAGAAGCGGGCCCCAAGGTTCACGGACTGACTGTGAAGGTGGCGCTACCGGCCCGGTGATGGTGGGTTGGTGGTCGACAGCGGCGGGTGTGGCTCTCCGTCTGACTGGCCCCTCGGTCATGGGGG
>NZ_JNYD01000032.1 GCF_000717175.1 Pseudonocardia autotrophica
TCGGGTTCACGTGCACCAAGCGCGAACGAGCACAGCCGACCCCGCCCAGATTCTCATCCTTCAAGGCGGCCCGGGGTAGGGCCATGACATCTCAGACGGAGATGTCGACGCTCGGGCGCAGCGCGGCCGCGGCGGCGAGCGCCTCGTGCACCGGGTTGTCGAGGAAGGCCTGCACCAGCTCGGGGTCCGCGGGGGTGTCGAGCGCGGGCAGGGCGATCTGCTCGTACGCGGCCTGGAAGCGCGGACCCCAGCGGCGGGTGCCGAGCCGCGCGGTGCGCGAGCAGTTGTCGACCATGTAGGCCACGTCGCGGGCGTGCATGGAGGGCAGCAGCGAGTCGACGGCCTCGATGACCGACTCGTTGACGATCTCCGACCAGGCGTGCCCGCGCTCGGCGAACTCGTCGACCTGGGCGACCGTCGTGGCCACGAACACGCCCGCGGTGACCGGGTCGACCGGCAGGTCGTCCCGCCGCCGGGCGCGGACCTCGTCGCCGTGCGCCCACATCGGTCGTCGCGGCGCTGTGGGAGATCACCGCAGGTCAGCCGGGGTCGTGAGTGCCGACTGCCCCTCTAGGGGCAGTTGCCGCTCACGGGGTTGAGGCAGGTGCATCTGGCGGATCACGGCGGTGTCGCGCAGAGTGGGGTGGCGGGAGGGAACGATGACGTTTCGCAACGGTCCGGACACCGACCGGGACACGCAGCTCGACGTGGTGGTGATCGGCGCGGGGTTCTCCGGCCTGTACGCCCTGCAGCGGCTGCGCTCGGAGGGCTTCCGGGTGCGGGTGCTCGAGCAGGGCGACGGGGTCGGCGGCACGTGGTACTGGAACCGGTACCCGGGCGCGCGCTGCGACTCCGAGAGCTACTACTACTCGTACTCGTTCGACGAGGAGCTCCAGCACGAGTGGGAGTGGACCGAGCGTTACCCGGAGCACTTCGAGATCCGCGCCTACCTGGAGCACGTGGCCGAGCGGTTCGACCTCCACCGGGACATCGACCTCGGCACCCGGGTCGAGTCCGCGACCTTCGACGACGCCACCTCCACCTGGGCGGTGCGCACGGCCGACCGCACGCTGACCTGCCGGTTCCTCGTCACGGCCGTCGGCTGCCTGTCGACGGCCAACGTCCCGGACATCCCCGGGCTGGACACCTTCGCCGGCGAGTGGTTCCACACCGGGCGCTGGCCGCACGAGGGCGTGGACCTCGCCGGGAAGCGGGTCGGGATCGTCGGGACCGGCTCGACGGGGATCCAGGCGGTGCCGGTGGTCGCGAAGGAGGCCGCCCACCTGACCGTCTTCCAGCGCACCGCGAACTACAGCATCCCCGCGCGCAACGGCCCCGTGTCCGCCGCCGAGCGCGCCGAGGTCAAGGCGCGCTACGACGAGATCCGGCGGATCCAGCGGGAGTCGACGAACGGCCACCCGTTCCTGATCAGCGAGGTCTCGGCGCTCGCGGTGGACGAGGCGGAGCGCACCGCGACCTACGAGAAGGCGTGGGAGCGGGGGAGCCTGAAGTTCCGCGCGTCCTTCGCCGACCTGCTGACCAGCCGGGAGGCCAACGACACGGCGTCGGACTTCATCCGGGACAAGATCCGGGCGGTCGTCCGGGACCCCGCGACGGCGGAGAAGCTGACCCCGCGCGACCACGGCTTCGCCACCAAGCGCCCGCCGATCGACACGGACTACTTCGAGGCCTACAACCGGACGAACGTGTCCCTGGTCGACGTGCGCGCCGACCCGATCCGCGAGATCACCCCGGCCGGGATCCGGACCGGGGAGGAGCACCCGCTGGATGTGATCATCTTCGCCACCGGGTTCGACGCGATGACCGGCCCGCTGCTCGGCTTCGACATCCGCGGCGCGGGCGGGGTCCCGCTGCGGACCAAGTGGGCGGCGGGCCCGGTGACGCACCTCGGGCTGCAGGTCGCCGGCTTCCCGAACCTGTTCACGATCACCGGGCCGGGCAGCCCGTCGGTGCTGTGCAACATGCCGACGGCGATCGAGCAGCACGTGGAGTGGATCGCGGACTGCCTCGTCCACCTGCGGGAGAAGGGCGTCTCGCGGATGGAGACCACGGAGGAGGCCGAGCGGGCCTGGGTGGCGCACGTCAACGAGGTGGCGCACCAGACGCTGCTGCCGCAGGCCTCGACGTCCTGGTACCTGGGGGCGAACGTCCCGGGCAAGCCGCGGGTGTTCATGCCGTACGCGGGCGGGATGGCCACCTACGCGAAGACCTGCGCGGAGGTCGCGGAGAAGGGTTACGAGGGCTTCGTGCTCTCCGCGTGAGTCCTGCGGCGGGGCAGCACCTGTGCGCCCGCGAGGATCACCAGCCCGGCGAGCGGTACGACGAGCAGGCCCGCCCGCAGCGAGGTCGCGTCGGCCACCAGCCCGACGACGGGCGGCGCCACCAGGAACCCGACCCGCAGCAGCCAGCTGACGACCGTCAGGCCGGCCCCGGTGGGCAGCCCCGGCAGCTCGTCGGCGGCGTGCATGGCGGCGGGGATCAGCGTCGCCACCCCGAGCCCGGCCAGGCCGAACCCGACGATGGTGCCCGGGACCGTCGGGAAGGCCAGGGCCAGCCCCATCGCGACGACCACGATCGCCGCCCCGGCCCGCGCCACCGCCCGCTGCCCGAACCGGTCGACCAGCCGGTCACCGACCACCCGGCCCAGGAACTCCAGCGCCTGCAGGGCCACGAACCCGAGGCCGGCGACCGCCGCGGCCGCGCCGAGGCTGCCGGACAGGTAGACGGCCGCCCAGGAGGCGCCGGAGTCCTCGACCAGGGCGCCGGCCGACGCGATCACGCCGAGGACCAGCACGACCAACAGGGCGCGCCCGCCGGCGCGGGAGCGCACGCGCGCCGGCGACGCGGTGGGTTCGCGCTCGGAGTCCTCCGGGCCGGGCAGCAGGAAGCGGTACGCGACCATCGCGACCGTCACGAAGATCCCGGCCGAGACGCCCAGGTGCAGGCCGAGGGGGAGCGCCAGCCCGGCGGCGGCGGAGCCCATCAGCCCGCCCAGCACCGATCCGGCGCTCCACGTGGCGTGGAAGGAGTTGAAGATCGAGCGGCCGTAGCGGCGCTGGACGCGCAGGGCGTGCGCGTTCTGCCCGACGTCGACCACCGCGTCCGCGGCCCCTGCCACGAACAGCGCCCCGGCCAGCAGGCCCCAGTTCGGGGCCAGCCCGGCGAGCAGGATGCCGACGGCCACCACGACCATGCCGAAGGTTGCCACCCGCGACGAGCGGAACCGCCGGACCAGCGTCGATGCGGTCAACCCGGCCAGGAGGGCCCCGAACGGGAAGGCCGCCACGGCGGTGCCCAGCTGGGCGTTGCTCAGCTCCAGCGAGGCCTTGATCTCGGGGTAGCGGGGGAGCAGGTTCGCGAACACCGCCCCGTTGGTGAGGAAGACCGCGGCAACCGCGATCCGCGCCCGCCGCTCCGTCCGCCCCGGTGCCGGTGCCCCACCCGCCGCCCCACCCGTCGTGCCGGTCTCCCCGGTCGTGCCGCTCGCCATCACCGTGCAGCGTACGGAACGCACCGGGGACACCGCCGGGCGTCCGCCCCCGTCAGGCGGCGGAGGCCACGGCGGGCTCCAGACCCACGGCCGTCCCGACGGCCCGGGCCAGCGCCCGGGCGTGGTCGGCCGCGGTCTCCCGCGCGCCGGCGTCGTGCCGCCAGGCGATCACGCCGTCCGGCCGCACCAGCAGGGCCGAGCGCGGCCCCAGCCCGCAGCGGCGGGCGACCCGGTCGCCGACCGCCGGGACCTCGACCGGCACCGGCAGGTGTGCGGCCGCGGTGCGCCAGTCGGCGTCCATCGCGCCAGTGAACAGGGTGAACCCGGGGCCGAGCAGGTCGAGGACGGCCCGGCGGCCGCCGTCGGTCCGGACCCAGACGTGCGGGAGGCGCTCGCCGGGCCGCGCGGTCCCGGTCCCGAGATGCAGCTCCCCGTCGGCGGGCCCGGTGGCGACGGTGCAGGACCGGTAGGCCGTCCCGAGGTCGCCGGCCAGCCCGTCGATCGGGTCGGTGCCGCCGGGGCGCAGCGAGCGCAGCGCCCGCGCCCGGCCGATCGGCTCGCGCTCCTCGACGTACGAGTCGAGCAGCGCCGGACCCGCCCAGCCGCGGACCGTCCAGCCCAGCCGCCAGCCCAGCTCGTGGCCGTCGTGGATCGCGGTGTTCATGCCGTTGCCGCCGACCGGGGTCATCCGGTGCGCGGCGTCGCCGACGAGGAACCCGGGGCCGGAGCGTACCGCCGTGGCGACCGCGGCGGCCATGGTGAAGACCTGCATGCCCAGCAGCTGCGGCTCGAGGTCGGGCAGGCCGGTCGCCGTGCGCACCAGCCACCGCCAGAACTCCGGGGTGTAGGACGCGATGCCCTCGGCGCCGGTGCAGTCACGGCCGTCCTGGAGCTGCCTGGCGTAGCACCAGCGGCCCCCGCCCACCGGCAGGAGCACCCCGGCCGCCTCCGGGTGCTCGATGCTCCACAGCACGTTCGGTTCGCGGGCGAAGAGCGCCTCGACCCCCGACGCCGCGTCCGGGCGGAACAGCACCTGGGCGTAGTCGCCGAGGGTGCCCAGGTCCCGCAGGCCGATGCCGAGCGCGGAGCGGACCCTGCTTCGCGGGCCGTCGGCCCCGACGACGAACCGGGCCCGCACCCGCTCCCCCCCGGCCAGCCGCGCCTCGACCCCGTCCGCGACGGTCAGGTCGATGAGCGCGCTGTCGAAGCGGACCTCGCCCCCGCGGCGGCGCAGCTCCGCGACGAGCAGCGGTTCCAGGTGGTCCTGCGGGCACAGCAGCGGGTGCGTCGGGCTGGCCCGCAGCGCCTCGCGCCGCGAGGGGTACCCGACGTCGCGGTACTCGCGGACGGGACCGGCGAGGGTGTCGGCGACCGCGATCCGGGGCGGGACGTCGCCGATCGCGCCGGCCAGCACCGCGTCGGTGAGGCCCCACTCGCGCAGGATCTCCATGGTCCGGGTGCTCACGCCGGTGGCGCGCGGGATTGTCGAGGTGGTGCCGCGGCGCTCGACGACGAGGACGCGCGCCCCGTGCGTCACGGCGGCCAGGGCCGTGGCGAGCCCGGCGGGGCCGGCCCCGACCACCAGGACGTCGGTCTCGATCGGGCTGGGGTTCGTCTGCATGGCCGGAACTGTCCGCCGCGGCGGCGCCCGCCGGATCCGTGAGGACTACGGAGTTTCGCCGCCGACCCACCGGTGCAGCTCCGTGCGCCGGGCCGCCCCGGTCTTGGCCAGCAGGTTCGCGACGTGCGTCTCCACGGTCCGGCGGGACAGCACCAGCCGCCGGGCGATCTCGGGGTTGGTGAGCCCGCGCCCGACCAGCGCCAGCACCTCGTACTCGCGGCGGGTCACGCCCTTCTCCCGCAGCGCGGCCGGCACCGTCGTCCCGTGCCGGCCGCGGGTGGGCGCGCCGGCGGCCCGCAGCAGGTCGCGGCAGGTGCGGGCCTGCAGCTCCGCACCGGTCGCCTCGTGCGCGGCGAGATCGGCGCGCAGGAGGGGGACGGGGTCGTCCCAGCCGTCCCGCACCGCGCACTCGAGCACCATCGGGTGGAGCAGGCGCCGCCACCACGCCCGCCGCCCGAGCAGCTCGTCGCCGCGGGCGCGGGCCTCCGCCGCCTCCGCCGCCCGCCCGGCACGCCCGGCGGCGACCGCGTCGGCGTAGGCGAGCGTGGCGTGGATCGACCGGGACAGCCCGGGCGGATGGGTGGTCAGCTGCGCGCGCGCCCGCTCGCCGCCGTCGAGCACGGCGTGGACCAGCAGCCAGGCGCCGACCGGGGCGAGCAGGGGGGTTGCGCGATCCTCCAGCACGACGTCGATCTCGGAGTCGAACTCGCGGGCGGCGCGGGGCAGGTCGTGCTCGACCAGCGCACCCACGCCCCGGGCCAGGGAGGTCAGCGCCCGGTTCCCCGGGCTCGGTTCGGGGACCGCGGCGACGAGCGCCTCGGCCCCGACGGGGTCGCCGGCGGCGGCCAGGCACACCGCGGTCTGGATCCGGGCGATGTCGGTGAGCGCGGGCAGCCGTAGCCGGACCGCAGCGTCGAGGGCGCGCCGGGAGTACACCTCGGCGGCGTCCGGCCCCTCGGTCATCAGCGCGGTGTCGGCCAGGATGATCTCCGCCGACGCCAGCTGGCCGAGCATCCCGGCGTCCCGCGCGAGGGTGCAGGCGAGCGCGAGGGTGGGCGCCTCGTCCGCGTCGAGCGCCTCCATCATCCCCGCGCCGAACAACGCGGCGACCCGCCAGGGCACCAGTCCGTGCTCGGCGGCGACCTGCGCGGCGCGGCGGAAGGCCGCGCTGGTGGCGGCCAGGTCGGTGCGCCAGTGGGTGCGGGCGAGCACGCCGAGCGCCTCGCACAGGCTCTCCGGGGCGTCCGCCGCCTCCGACTGTGCGATCGCCCGGGCGGCGAGGTCCGCGGCCTCGTCGACCCGGCCGGCGCCGAACGCGGCGTCGGCACGCAGGACCGTCGAGCGCGGGTCGGCGGGCCGTCCGGCCCGCTCGACGTAGTCGTCCGCGGTGGCCCACTGCCCCGCGACGACGGCGGTGCGCGCGAGGTCGAGGCACAGGTCGGCGTGCCGGTCGCCCGTGACGCCGGGCAGCCGGGCCGCGCCGAGGTCGAGCGCCTCGTGGGCGCGCCCGGTCAGGGTGAGCACCCGGATGCGCTCCCGCAGCACCTCGGCGTCGAGCGGCGGGCCGGGACCGGCGCGCTCGGCCGCGTCGAGGTGGTCGGCGGCCGCGCGCAGCGCGCCCCGGGCGGCCTCGGTCCGCGCCTCACGCAGATAGAGCGCGGCGGCGCGGTCGGACCGCCCGGCCTCGGCGAACAGCGCGGCCGCGGCCGGGCCGGCCCCGGCCGCGGCGAGCGCCTCCGCGGCCCGGGCCGCGAGGCGGGCCCGCTCGGGCGGGAGCAGCGCGGCGAGGACCGCCTCCCTGGTCAGGGCGTGCGACCAGCCGAGCCCGCCGGCGTCGCGAACCAGCAGGCCCTCGGCGACCCCGCCGCGCAGGGCCGCGCCGATCTCGTCCTCACCGAGCCCGGCGACCGGCCCGAGGACCTGCCAGTCCGGCGCGGGACCGAGCACCGCGGCGGCCTCCACCGCTCGCCGCGCCGCCGGCGCCAGCGCCTCGAGCCGACCCTCGACCAGCGCCGCGAAGGTCGGCGGCACCGCCCGCCCGGGTGCCGCCAGCATCTCCTCGACCACGAACGGCAGCCCCTCCGAGCGGGCGTGCAGAGCGGCGACCTCGTCCTCGGCCGGGGGAGTGCCGTCCCGGCAGGCCGCGACCAGCGCCGCGACCCCGGCCGGGTCGAGCGGCCGCAGCGGCAGGACCCGCAGGCCCGGGGCCGTGGCGAGCCGTGTGGCGGCGGGACCGGGCCGGCACGACACCGCGACGAGTAGTCCGGGGCCCGCACCGGTCAGGGACGCGACCGTCGCGAGGGTGTCCCGGTCCGCCCAGTGCAGGTCCTCGAGCCGCAGGACGCAGCCGCCCGGCACGGTCGCCCGCAGCAGCCGGCGCAGCCCCTCACCGAGGACCACGGCCTGGTCGGGGGCACCGGGACCGGACTCGGGCCCGGTGCCGGAGCGCAGCCGCTCCAGCGCCGCGCGGTACGGCCGGACCACCTCGCCGTCGCCCGCCGGATCGTCGAGACGGGGGAGGACGGCCTCGGCGAGCGGCCGGAACACGCCGCCACCGGGCACCGCGCGCCCGGTGAGGACGGTGAGCCCGGCGGTCGCCGCCGCGGACGCGATCTCGTCGAGCAGGCGGGTCTTGCCGATCCCGGCCTCGCCGACGACGGCGACCGACCCGCCGCCGCCCGCCGCCGTCGCCGCGACGAGCCGGCGCACCTCGGCCAGCTCGGCCGCCCGTCCGACCAGGACGGGGCTGCGGACGACGGTCTGCACCCGGTCAGTGAAGCGCGGTCGGGCGACGCCGGGAAGCCGTTGTGCAGGGGTGCTCATCAGGGGCCCTGCTCAGGGCCTTGCTCCGCGCCCACCACGACGTGCAGCCGTATCCTCGACCGGGCCGCTTCGAGTCCGCTCAGAGCGCGCGCCCCGTCAGCAGCCAGGCCGCCGAGCCGAGCGCGACGCCGTCGGGTCCCGCCCCCTCCGCCAGGACCGCCCGCAGGGCCACGATCGCCCGTTCCCGGTCGGCCGGGCCCAGGCCGTCGAGTCCTCCCGCCAGGATCTGCCGGACCAGCCCGAACGCCTCCTCGACGTCCCGGCCCAGCACCACGGGCGCCGCGCACGGCTCCACACCGACCTCGGCGAGGCCGGCGCCCTCCAGGAGGGCCCGGGCCCGCTCCGGGTCGGCGAGGCCGAAGGCGCCCGGCCCGGGCGGCGGCTCCGGGGGCATGCGGCCCGTCAGCGCGCGCATCAGCTGGTGCATCCAGGCGTTCTCGGCGACCGAGCGCCACACGACGAACGCCACCCGGCCACCCGGCCGCAGCGCCCGCGCCAGGTTGGCGAAGGCGGCGGGCGGGTCGCCGAAGAACATCACGCCCGAGCGGCTGATCACCCGGTCGTACCGGCCGGCGAAGTCGTGCACCTGGGCGTCGGCCTCGAGGAACGTGACGCCACCCAGCCCGGCGCTGCGGTCCCACGCGACCTGCAGCATCGGGCCCGAGATGTCGACACCGGTCGCGGTGCCGTCGGGCGCCACCGCGGCGGCCGCCTTGCGGGTGACCGACCCGGTCCCGCAGCCGACGTCGAGCACCTGCAGGCCCGGCGCGAGCTCGGCGGCCTCGAGCAGCAGGGCGTCGTAGCCCGCGGCGGACGCCTCGAACTGCGCGGCGCGCGCCGCCCAGAGCAGCCCGAGGTCCCCGCCCCACTGCGCCCGCTGCTCGGCGTTCGGAGCGGCCCCCGGCGGGCCGACCGCCATCAGATGCCCTGGGCGGGCAGCAGCGGCGGGCTGGTCCAGCGGGCGGCCGGGTCGAGCAGGCCGTCCGGGTCGACCTCGGCCCGCAGCGCGTCGAGCCGGGCGACGGTCTCCGGACCGAACCCGGCCCGCAGCCGCTCGACCGCCTCCGGGTCGACGCCGCCGGCGATGTTCGTGGTCGTGCCGCCGGTCGACCAGGGCAGCAGCCGCTCGACGATCGTGGCGAGGGCGCCGGGCACGTGCTCGGCGATCGGCGGCACCAGCATCCCGACGGAGTCCAGGAAGTACGGTGCGGTCCGACCGGCCACCGCGTTGGGCACCGCCGGCGGCCGCGCGAAGGCCGCGCCCAGCAGCCGGATCTCGCTCAGCACGAACGGCAGCCCGGCGGCGGGCGAGGTGACCTCGGCGAACGCGTCGAGCGCCGCGTCGGGCAGCTCCGCGAGCATGACGCCGCGGTCGACGAACGGCATCGGGTCGACCGGGTCGGCGTGGATGGCGGCGAACGCGGGGACCGGCAGCGGGCCGACCGTGTCGAGCAGGGGCTCGGGCAGCGCGGCGCGCAGGGGCGCGATCAGCCGCTCGCCCTCGGCGGCGTCGCCGACGAACGCGAACCGGATGTGCACCACGGCCTTGCCGCGCAACGGCTCCGGCAGCATCGGCAGGTCCGGCAGGTTGAGCCGGGCGACGGAAGGACCGGCCGTCTCGGGCAGCGCCTCCGCCCAGTCCCGCCAGGTGCGCAGGAGACCGGGGACATCGGCCGTCGTGGCGTCGACGAAGATCCCGCCCGCGTAGAGCTCCGGTACCTCCACGAGGTCGATGGTCATCGCGGTGACGATGCCGAACGCCGCGCCGCCGCCGCGCAGGGCCCAGAACAGGTCGGGATCGTGGTCGGCGTCGACGGTGCGCAGCACGCCGTCGGGCGTCACGACCTCGATCGACCGCACGTTGTCCGCCGCCCAGCCGAAGGTCCGGCCGATCGGGCTGAGGCCGCCGCCGAGGGTGTAGCCGACGACACCGGCGCCCGGCGACGAGCCGCACAGCCCGCCCAGACCGTGCGGAGCCGCCGCGTCGAGGACCTGCTGCCAGCGCACCCCGGCGCCGAGCGTCGCGGTGCGGGCCGCGGGGTCGACGGTGAGGGCGTCGAGGTCCGCGGTCACCAGCAGCACCGTCCCGGGGCCCGCCGGTGCGGCGCCGTGCCCGGTCGCCTGCACGGCCACCCGCCGCCCGGTCTCCCGGGCGTACCCCACGGTCGCCACGACGTCCTGCGCGTCCGCGGCCCGGACCACGTGGTCCGGCCGATGCTCGGTCGCGAGGTTGTAGCCGGCGGCGGCATCGGCGTACCCCGGGTCGCCGGGGGCGAGGACCACGCCCGTGACCAGGGGACCGAGCTCCGGGGTGTCGGTGGTGAGGCTCATGCGCTGCTCCTGTGCGTGATCGAGAAGTACGTCTCCGAGCACGTGTGGATCAGCGGCGGCGTTAACGCCCGTCGTCAACTCTGGGGACGGCTGCCGCGCCGGGAGGCGCGGACGTACCTCCGTGCGGGCGCGCCCGAGAACGACGACGGCCCCGGGCCGGAGCCCGGGGCCGCGCGTCGGACTCGACTCAGTCCAGGTAGTCCCGCAGGACCTGCGACCGCGACGGGTGGCGCAGCTTGGACATGGTCTTCGACTCGATCTGGCGGATCCGCTCGCGGGTCACGCCGTAGACCTGGCCGATCTCGTCGAGCGTGCGGGGCTGGCCGTCCGTGAGGCCGAACCGCAGCCGGACGACGCCCGCCTCGCGCTCGGACAGCGTGGCCAGCACCGACTGCAGCTGGTCCTGCAGCAGCGTGAAGCTCACCGCGTCGACCGCGACGACCGCCTCGGAGTCCTCGATGAAGTCCCCGAGCTGCGAGTCGCCCTCGTCGCCGATCGTCTGGTCCAGCGAGATGGGCTCCCGGGCGTACTGCTGGATCTCCAGCACCTTCTCCGGGGTGATGTCCATCTCCTTGGCCAGCTCCTCCGGGGTGGGCTCGCGGCCCAGGTCCTGGAGCAGCTCGCGCTGGATGCGGCCGAGCTTGTTGATGACCTCGACCATGTGCACCGGGATGCGGATGGTGCGGGCCTGGTCGGCCATCGCGCGGGTGATGGCCTGGCGGATCCACCACGTCGCGTAGGTCGAGAACTTGTAGCCCTTGGTGTAGTCGAACTTCTCGACCGCACGGATCAGGCCCAGGTTGCCCTCCTGGATCAGGTCCAGGAACGCCATCCCGCGGCCGGTGTAGCGCTTGGCCAGCGAGACGACGAGGCGCAGGTTCGCCTCGAGCAGGTGGTTCTTGGCCCGCTCGCCGTCCCGGACGATCCAGCGCAGGTCGCGGCGCAGCTGCGGCGAGAGCTTCTCCGAGGCCTCGATCGCCCGGCGCAGCCGCTCGGCGGCGTAGAGGCCGGCCTCGATCCGCTTGGCGAGCTCGACCTCCTCCTCCGCGTTGAGCAGCGCGACCTTGCCGATCTGCTTGAGGTAGGCACGGACCGAGTCGGCCGAGGCGGTGAGCTCGGCGTCCTTGCGCGCCTGGCGCAGGGCCTCGGACTCGTCCTCGTCCCAGACGAACTCGGTCGACTTCTGCTGGGAGGAGCGGGTGGTCGGGGCGCGACGGTTGGCGCCGGTGTTGGCCGGCTCCTCCTCCTCGTCGTCCTCGTCCTCCTCGTCGGCGGAGTCCTCGGCCGCCTCGGCCGTGTCCTCCTCGACGTCCTCGATCTCGACGTCCTCGAGCTCGACGTCCTCGCCGAGCTCGGCGTCGTCGAGGTCGACGGCCTCCTCGTCGCCCTCGGCCGAGGTCGACTTCTTCTTGGCCGAGGTCTTCGGACCGGTCTTCGCGCCCCCACGTGGGCGCGCCGGCCTGGCCTTCGTCGCGGTACCCGCCCCGCGGCCACGACGGGCGGGTGCGGCCGCCGTCTCGTCCACGGTCGAGTCGGTTCGGGTTGCGGAGTCTGCGGCTGCCACCTAGGCCCTCTCGCTGCGTGCGCTTGCGGTCCGCCGGAGCTGCCGAGAACGCGGCGGGCGCTCCGGTCCGGCTGGCTTCGAGTGACTTCGCCTCGCCGGTCGCCGCCGTTTCTCGTGGGGTCGGCGCGCGTCCCGGGGGTGAAGTTCTCCGCCATTGTAACTGCGCCTGCGCCCGGTGCTCGCCGGTCGCGCCCTCCTCAGAGCACCCGCATCGGTTCAGAGAGGGCCCGGACGGGCCGGACGGACGTCCCGCTGCGCCGGGCGGCGCCCCGCGGGCCGGGCCGAACCCCTCGCCGACCTGCGGGCTGTGGTCGGATGGGTGACATGACCACGAGCAGTGCCCCGGCCGGCGCCGGAGTACCCGGCACGGACGCGACCACACTTCCGGACGCCGCGGAGCTCGCCGAGCTCCGGCGTGTCGCGGTCCGGGTGGCGGAAGAGGCGGCCGCCCACCTGCGCACCCTGCCCGCACCCCGGGAGACCGGCGCGGTCGGGACCAAGAGCACGCCCACGGACGTCGTCACGGAGTCGGACCGGGCCCTCGAACGCCTCGTCCGGGAGCGGCTCGCGGAGCTGCGGCCGGGCGAGCCGGTGTACGGCGAGGAGGCGGCGGGCGACGCGGGGGCCGCCCGCTGGGTCGTGGACCCCATCGACGGCACCGTGAACTACCTCTACGGGCTGCCCTGGTACGCGGTGTCGGTCGCGGCGGTGCGGGACGGGGTGTCGCTGGCGGGCGCGGTCGTCGAGCCGGCATCGGGCGTGGTGTGGAGCGCGGCGGCCGGGGCGGGCGCGACCCGCGACGGCGTGCCGCTGCGGGTCACCACCGAGACCGAGCTCTCCCAGTCGCTGGTCGCGTGCGGCTTCTCCTACGACGCGGGCCGCCGCGCGCGGCAGGCCGCGATGATGGCGGCGGTGCTCCCGCGGGTCCGTGACCTGCGGCGGACCGGATCGGCGGCGCTCGACCTGTGCGGCCTCGCCGCCGGCCGGATCGACGCCTACGTGGAGCACGGCATCAACTGGTGGGACTGGGCGGCCGCGGCGCTCGTCGCGCAGGAGGCCGGGGCCCTCGTGCGCGTGCGGCCCGCGCCCGGGCGCGCCCGCGGGGACGGCACCGAGCTGGGGGAGGACGTCACGCTCGCGGCCACCCCCGGCGTCGCCGAGGCGTTCGAGGAGCTCCTGCGGGAGGCGGGCGCCGCGGACGTCTGACCTCGTCCGCCGGCGTCAGCAGCGGGCGGCCTCGCGCGCCTCCGCCAGCACCTGCGGGTCGAGCTGGGGCGCGGCCACCTGCTGGCCCTCGCCGGTCTCGCCGGAACCGGGGGCGCCGAGCTGCTCCAGGGCGTCGCGGACGGCGCGGTTGGGGTTGACGTCGGTGAACCCGGTCCCGACGGCGACGTCGACCGAGTCGTCGCCCCGCTCGTCGCGGACCAGCTCGAGGCAGGGGAGAACCAGCTGCAGCGTCGCCGCCGAGCCCTCGCCGGACTGCCCGAACCGCAGCTGGCCGTGGCACTCCAGGTCGCCGCCGGGGTAGAGCGGGTCGTTGTCCGGCTGCCGGGCCTCCCCGAAGCCGAGGTCGCCGAGCTGGGCGGCCACGAGGTTGGCCTGCCCGCGCTGGCCGCCGGCGTTGAGCACGGTCGTCCGGATGTCCGCCGGTGGCGTCGGGGCGGCCGAGGCCAGCGCGTCGGAGTCGAGCACCTCGCCGGCGGCGCCCGAGGCGGAGGTGTTGCACGCGGCGAGGCCGGACTCGGCGGAGGCGTTGAAGAACACGATCGTCCAGGTCACGAGGGCGGCCACGGCGAGCGCGCCCACCGTGATCGCGACCGGCCGGGACCGGCGCCGCCGGTAGGGACGCAGCCCCGCGCTCACGCGTCCACCCCACCCGAACACACCCCGCGGATCAGCACGGCGGAACCCTAACGCCCCCACCGCTCCCCGGCGGGCGGGCGACACGGGTGGGCCCGGTGCGGGGGCTTGACCGCTCGGCTACCCTCTGCGCGCCGACGGGGGAGCACGACGTTTCGCGGGGCCCGGTCACGGGTGCCGCGGGTCCCTGCCCTGGTCCCGGCGAGGGCTGCGCCGTTCCGCAAACGGGTGAGACCGGCGTCACTCCGATGCCGGGCACAAACGCCTGCGGCCGGGACGTTGTGCAGCGGCACGACAGAAGACGAACAGTACTGAGGGTGGGAACGATGGCTACCGACTACGACGCACCGCGGCGCAACGAGGCCGACGACATGGCGGAGGACTCGCTCGACGAGCTCAAGGCCCGTCGGAACGAGGCGCAGTCGTCCGCGGTCGACGTCGACGAGTCGGACACGGCGGAGAGCTTCGAGCTCCCGGGGGCGGACCTCTCGGGCGAGGAGCTCACGGTCAAGGTCCTGCCGAAGCAGGCGGACGAGTTCACCTGTGGCAGCTGCTTCCTGGTGCACCACCGCAGCCGGCTGGCCGAGACCCGCGGCAACCTGTTCATCTGCCGCGACTGCGCGGCCTGACGGACCGCCGCCGGCCCGACCCGGCGTCGAACGACGCGGACACCGACGAGGGCGTCCCGGATCCCCGGGACGCCCCTTTCGGCGTTCTCGGGGCCGGGCGTCCTCGGGGCTAGGCGCGGGTGGCGCTCAGCGCGGCCACCAGCTCCTCCGGGCGGCGGGTGCTGACGACCCAGTACGGCACCGGGCTCGCGGGGTCGCGCGTCTCGATCCGCACGACCGGGCCGATCCAGCCGCGGTGCAGCACGTGGGCGACCGGGTCCAGCTCCGGGCCCAGCGCCTGCTGCTTGTCCTTCCTGGACACGATCTGGGTGCGGCCGACGTGCTCCAGCGCGATCCGCTCGTCGCCGGCCACCAGCTCGGTCTCGGTCACCTGGACCCGCACGCTGCCCAGGCGCCACACCACCAGCAGCGCCAGCGGGATCAGCACGGCGTAGCCGATCCACGAGCGCACGCCCGGATATCCCATGTGGATCTCGGCGCCCAGCAGCACGGCGACGCCGCCGGCGAACAGGAACCACCAGAGCGGTGTACTCAACCGCTCGTCGAACCCAGGACGGCCGGACGTCGCAGGACCGGCGCTGGACGGGTGCTCGCTCACGACGACCCACTGTAACGTCGCCCGTTGTGCCCGGCCCGATCGATGCTCCCCCGCACGAGCCGATGGTCACGCCGCTCGTCGACGTGCTGCTGACCCGCCTCGACCCCGACATGCCGCTGCCCGCGTACGCCCGACCCGGCGACGCGGGGGCGGACCTCGCGACCACGTCCGACGTCGTCCTCGCCCCCGGTGAGCGCGCCGTCGTCGGCACGGGCGTCGCGATCGCCCTGCCCATGGGCTACGCCGGCTTCGTGCACCCGCGCTCCGGGCTGGCCGCCCGCGCGGGGCTGTCGGTCGTCAACGCGCCGGGCACGATCGACGCCGGATACCGCGGCGAGATCAAGGTGTGTCTGATCAATCACGACCCCCGCGAGGAGATCGTGCTCCGCAGGGGTGACCGGATCGCCCAGTTGGTCGTTCAGAAGGTGGAGTACGCGCGCTTCGTCGAGGTGCCCGAGCTCCCGGCCTCCGACCGGGGGCCGGGCGGGTACGGCTCGACGGGTGGGCACGACCGGCTGGCGGGAGGGGACGGACCGTGAGCGTCCGCTACGGCGAGGACCTCGAGGACCTGGAGGCCGACGACTCGGTGGAGACCGGGTACGACGGCGAGTACGACGAGGAGTACGACAGCGAGTACGACGGGCCGGACTTCGGCCCGTTCGACGTCGCCAAGCTCGACCCCGAGATGACGGACGCGCTCACGCGCATGGACTTCGGCGCCGTGCAGGTGCCGATCCCCCCGCAGGGCAGCGTCGTCGAGCCGGAGGACGGCGCGCGGCTGTCCGCGGTGCACATCACGATGCCGGGCGGTGGGCGGCTCTCGCTGTCCGCGCTGGCCGCGCCGCGCTCGGGCGGGCTGTGGAAGGACCTCTGCGAGGAGATCGCGCAGTCGCTGCGCGAGGGCGGCGCCACCGTGCGCTCGTACACCGGCGAGTGGGGCCGGGAGCTGCGCGCGACCACGCAGGTCGCCTCGTCGGTGTTCGTGGGCATCGACGGCGAGCGGTGGATGGTCTACGGCGTCGCCGCGGGCCCCGAGGAGCAGGCCGAGCGCCTCGACGCCGAGATGCGGCGGATGCTGCGCGGCACGATCGTGGTGCGCGGCAAGTCGCCGTACCCGCCCCGGACCGTGCTCCCGCTGACGCTCCCCTCGGCGGTCGACGAGGCCCCCGATCCCGACGCCGAGGCCCCGCAGCCCAAGGCCACCCTCACCCTGCGCACCCGGTCGGTCACCCCGGCCGAGGAGGCGGGGGAGTCGGCGGAGGCCGCCGCCGAGGCTCCTGCGGGTCCGGCCGGCGCCGGGCAGGTCGGGGTCGGGCAGGCCGGCGCCCCGGGCGGTGGGGCGCCGGGCGGTGCCGCTCCGCTCGCGCCCGCGGCATCCGCGGGGGCGTCGGGTGGGGTGGGCGCCGGGGCTGGTGGGCCCGGTGCTGGTGGGCCCGGTGCTGGTGGGCCCGGAGCTGGTGGGCCCGGAGCTGGTGGGCCCGGTGCGCCGCAGCACGGCCCTGCCGGGCCGCGGCCTGATCAGCCCCAGTTCGGCGGTCCTCAGGTCGGTGGTCCGGAGTTCGGTGGCCCGGCCGGCGGGCGGCCGGCGGGCGGCGGGTTCGGTGGGCCCCCGGTCGGCGGTCCCGGTTTCGGCGGTCCCGGCCCCGGTGGTCCGGGGGCCGGCGGTCCCGGCTTCGGTGGACCTGGGTTCGGCGCTCCGGCGGCCGGTGCTTCGTTCGGCGGCCCGGCCACGCAGAGCGGATACACGCCTGGCCCGGGTGCAGGCGGTCCGGCAGGTCAGGCACCGTTCGGCGGCCCGACCGGTGGGTACACGCAGGGTCCGGGAGCCGGTGGCCCGGCGGGCCAGGCGTCGTTCGGCGGCCCGGCCACGCAGGGCGGGTACACGCAGGGTCCGGGCACCGGTGGCGCGGTCGGCCAGGCGCCGTTCGGCGGCCCGGCCACCCAGAGCGGCTACACGCCGGCGCCGGGCCTCGGCGGTCCGGCGGGCGCTCCGCCTGCGGGCCCGCGCTCGTTCGGTGACCCCGCCGACGCCCCGAGCGGCCCGTACACCGCGGCCGGTCCCGGTCCGTACGGCCCCGGCACGGGGAACACCCCCGCCGGGTCCCCGTCGGTCGAGGGCGCGGGGTTCGCGCCGGCCGGCCCGTCCGGGACCTACCCGGCGGCCGGTCAGGACCCGCGCTTCGGTGGTCCCGCCGCGCCCTCGACCGGCGCGCACGCCGGATCCGGCGCATTCCCGCAGGCCGGGCCCGGCGCCCAGGGTGGCGCGGCCGGCGCGGGCGAGACGCGCGCCCTGCCCGTCGTCGGGCGGGGTGCGGGTGGTCCCGGGTCCTGGGGCGACCAGCCCGTCGAGCCCGCTCCGCAAACCGCCGGCCCGCACAGCGGCGGCTGGGCGACCGCGGAGTACCGGCCCGACCGGTCCGCCGAGGACCGTGCGGACCGCGACCCGGGCTCCGGTGAGTTCGGCGGGAGCGGCGGGGGTGAGTTCGGCGGGAGCGGCGGGAGCGGCGGCCCGCGCCACTCCGGGCCGACGGCCGACCAGGCGAGCGGCGGCTGGGCGACCGGCGGTCGCCACGGCGACCCCGCGCCCTCCCGCTGGGCCGAGCGGCAGCCGTCGGAGCCCGGGCGGGACCCGCGGTTCCCGGCTCCGGGCGACGTCCAGCGCCCCGGCTGGGCCACCGAGCAGGCGGACGGCCCGCGGCACTCCGGCTGGGCGGCCGAGCAGCAGGACAACGGTCGGGCCGGCGACTCGCCGCAGTCCGGCCTCGGTGCGAACGTGAACCCGTCCGGCTGGGCTGCGGACCAGCAGGGCAGCAACTCGCTGCAGCCGAGTGCCGGTGCGGCGTCCGCCCCGGGCCGGGGCAGCGAGCAGCAGGACTCCTGGGCCGGCGGCTCCTCGCAGTCGCCGGCGGCGTCCGCGTGGGGCCCGGAGCAGGGCGGTCGCTTCGGTGGGCCGCAGCAGTCCGGCCCGGCGGCGGGCGGTCGGCGCGCCGAGGTCCCGTCGTGGCAGGACCGGCCCGCGGAGCAGCCGAGCGGTGGCTGGACCGGCGCGCCGGCGTGGGGGAGCGGGAACCCGTCCGCGGACGGCGGACGGCCCGGCGAGCAGCCGAGCGGCCGCCGCGCCGCCCCAGAGCCCACCCAGGGCGACCGAGGAACCGGCCACGGCCTCTACGACGCGCCGTCGCACGGCGGTCAGGCCGCGGAGGGCCGTCCGGACGGCTGGACGCCCACCGTGCACCAGCCGCCGGGCCCGGGTTACGAGACCGTCGACCGGGACTCGGGCCGGCTGCCGCAGTACGGCTACACCGCGTCCGGCTGGTCGTCACAGGGCGGCGGCCGCGAGGTGACCGGGTTCGCGGGCGTCCGGACGGGTCCCGGCTCGCCGGCCGACGTCCCGACCAGCCTCTTCGACGCCCTCATGGCCGAGTCCGCCGACCGCGCCGCCGACCACCGTCCCGCCGCCCGCAACGGCTACGGCCCGGTCAACGGGCACGCCGGCCCCGGTGGCACGAACGGCCACGACGCGCGCAACGGCTGGGCCGGCCCGAACGGCTACGCCGGCTCGCCCGGCCACAGCGGCCGGAACGGCGGTGGGAGCCCGGAGGGCCACGGCACTCCGAACGGATACAGGGCACCGAACGGCCACGGCCCGTCGGACGGCTACCGCGGCCAGAACGGCCACGGCCCGTCGGAAGCCTCTTGGGGCCAGAACGGCCAAAGCCCGTCGGCCGGCTTCCGGGGCCAGAACGGTCACGGCCCGTCGGACGGCTACCGCGGCCAGAGCGGCCAGGTCGGCTACGGCGGGCACGGGCACGACGCCCCGAACGGACACAGCGGCCCGGGCGGCCACGGCTCCCGGGAGCCCGGCCCCGGCGAGCCCGAGGCGGGCGGGAACCGCCGCCACGGCGAGGGCCCGGGCTCGCGACCGGCGCTGTCGTTCCTCGACGCCGACCCGCTCAACGGCGCCGACCCGGACCGCGGCCGCCACCGCCGCCCCGAGTAGGCCCGCCACACCGCGGCAGTCGACCCGGCACACCGCCGAGGAGCGCGGCACACCCCGCCAGCGGGGTGTGCCGCGCTTCTTCGGTTGTGCGGCGCTCCTCCGGTCGTGCTTCCTCCCGCACGCCGCCGTCCGAGCCGCGGTCGTCGCAGGGCGGTGAGAGCGAGATTCGGGTTCGCACACCCCTTCTGGCCGGCTGTCACACCTGGGAGGAGCGCGCGACACATGCCATCGATGGGCTGTGCCCCGCTCACTCGAGGTGTGAGAGCCGACCACGACGGGTGTGCGAGCCCCCACCCGCGTCCACCGGCACGCCGAACGGCGCGAGACCAGCGTCACACCCATCCACCGTGACGACGAGCGGGAACCGCACCCCCGTGAATCCGCCCAGAACGCCGCAATCCGGGCACGCTGAGCCGCATCACCCGTCCGGGGACCCGCGTGTCGTCGCGATGATCTGGCCGCTCACCGACGGGGGAGATCGGGATCGCGTCCGGCTGCGGGAAGCCGCCCGTTCCGGGCACACATCCCGTTTCTCCCGCGTTACCCTTGCACGGGCAGCGGCCGGATCAAGGGAGACGGCCCGCGCCCGAGCAGCCGAGGAGAGAGATGGGCAGCACGGACGGTGGGGCGTTCCGCCGCATGCTTCGCAAGCTCACCAGCGACGTCGACGTCCTGGACGCGGACGACCTGTCCGAGGATTCCGAACGTTCCGGCGCGCAGCGCGCGAGCGAGTGTGCGTGCGGACAGGAGGTGACCATGCTGGGTCGCCTCCGGAGTGTGGAGTTCTGCCCCGAGGACGACAGCAGCGCACAGCTCCAGGCGGAGCTGTACGACGGCACCGAGGGAGTGACGCTGGTCTGGATGGGTCGACGCCGGATCCCGGGCATCGAGCCGGGCCGGACGATGCGGGTGCGCGGCCGGATCTCGGTCCGGGACGGCCGGAAGGTCCTGTACAACCCGTACTACGAGATCTGCCAGGCGCAGTGACGCCGGGTCCCGAAGGGGACCAGCCGACCACCCGGATCCCGCGGGTGGCCGGCGAGCCGGCGGACCACGACTCGGCCACGGGCCCGATACCGCGCGTCCCGGCCGAGGAACCGGCCGGTGTGACGGCGGAGATCCACGAGAACGACCGGTCCGAGGACACCGACGACTCGGGGCGCCGGCCCACGCTCCTCGAACAGATGGGCGGCATCCCCGGCATCATCGCCTCGACGGTGCCGGTGGCGGTCTTCGTCGTCGCCAACGTCCTGTTCGAGCTCAAGCCCGCCCTGATCGCCGCCGTCGTGGCCGGCGTGCTGGTGGCGGTGTTCCGCATCGCGCGCAGGCAACCGCTCCAGCCGGCGATCTCCGGGCTGTTCGGTGTGGCCGTGTGCGCCTTCATCGCCTACCGCACCGGCGAGGCCCGCGGCTTCTACCTGCCGGGCCTGCTCTACAGCGCGGCGCTGGGGCTCGCCTTCCTGGTCTCGATCATCGTGCGAAGGCCGCTCGCCGGCGTGATCTGGCACGCCGTCAACGGGCACGGCCAGGGCTGGCGCCGCAACCCGCGCATGCTCCGGGCCTACAGCTGGGCCAGCGCGCTGTGGGCGCTGGTGTTCGCCGCCCGCCTCGTGGTCCAGGGCTGGCTGTACAACGCGGACGAGGAGACCTGGCTCGGCATCGCCCGGCTGGCCATGGGTTACCCGCTGCTCGGCCTCGCGATCGTCGGGACGGTCGTGGCCGTCCGCCGCGCCGAGCGCACCCCGGCCGCCGGCTGAGCGACCTCCCGGAGCACAGCCGCCGGCCCGCCGTCGACGAGTCGGTGCACGCCCTGGAGCCTCAACCCCTCGCGGCGTCGACGACCGCCGCCCGGATCTCCTCCTCGACCGCGGCGGTGGCGACGAAGAGCAGCTCGTCGCCCGGCTCCAGCGCGTCGTCCGCCTGCGGGACGATCACCCGGCCGCCCCGCAGGATCGTGACCAGCGCGGAGTCCGGGGGCAGCGCCAGGTCCCGGACGGGCCGCCCGGCCAGCGGCGTGTGCGTGGGCAGCGTGACCTCGACGAGGTTCGCCTGACCCTGCCGCAGCGTCAGCAGCCGCACCAGGTCGCCGACGGCCACGGCCTCCTCGACCAGCGCCGCGAGCAGCCGCGGGGTGGAGACCGAGACGTCGACGCCCCAGTTCTCCCCGAACAGCCACTCGTTGCGGGGGTCGTTGACCCGCGCGACCACCCGGCGCACCGCGAACTCCGTCTTGGCGAGCAGCGAGACGACCAGGTTGACCTTGTCGTCCCCGGTCGCGGCGATCACGACGTCGCAGCTCTCGATCCCGGCGTCCTCGAGCGTCGTGAGCTCGCAGGCGTCGGCGTGCACCCACTCCGCCTCCTCCACGGCGGCGGGGTCGATCTGGCCGAGGTCGCGCTCGATGAGCATGACCTGGTGCTTGTTCTCCACGAGCTCGCGCGCGATGGAGCGGCCGACGGCGCCGGCCCCCGCGATGGCGACCCTCATGACCTCACGCCCTCTCGGGTTCTCAGGAGTCGGCGGGCGGTGCGGCCGCCGCGGCCGTGACGTCGGAGACCGTGCCCGAGACCGCCGCCACGTAGACGACGTCGTCGGCCTGCACGGCCGTCTCGCGGGTGGGCAGCACGCCGCTGCCGAACCGGACGACGAACGCCACCCGGGAGTTGGTGGCCTCCTCCAGCTCGCGGATCGGGCGCCCGACCCAGTCCTCGTGCAGTGGCAGGGGCAGGATCGCGACGGTGCCGGCGGGCTCGCGCCACGCCGTCGCGACGCCGTCGGGCAGGACCATCCGCATGAACCGGTCCGTGGTCCACGGCACGGTCGCGACGGTCGGGATGCCGAGCCGCTCGTAGACGGCGGCGCGCTTGGCGTCGTAGATCCGCGCGACGACCCGCTCCACGCCGAAGGTCTCCCGGGCGACCCGGGCGGACAGGATGTTGGAGTTGTCGCCGGAGGAGACGGCGGCGAAGGCGTCCGCCTTCTCGATCCCGGCCTCGATGAGCACCTCGCGGTGGAACCCGAACCCGACGACCTGGCGGCCGCGGAAGTCCGTCCCGAGCCGGCGGAAGGCCTGCACGTCCCGGTCGATGACGGCGACCTCGTGACCGAGGCGTTCGAGCCCGGCGGCGAGGGACGCGCCGACGCGGCCGCATCCCATGATCACGACGTACATCGGATGGGCCCTCCCGGGCTCGCTCGGTCTCACGTGTCGACGGGCCGGCTCCTCCGATCGGGCCCCGGGCGCGTCGTCGACGCACGCTATCGCGTCCGTCCGCCGTCGAGAGCATAGGCTTCGGACGTGTCCAAGCTCGGCGTCGCCGTCAAGCGCATCCTGGTCGGTCGCCCGCAACGCAGCGACCGCCTGCACAGCACGCTGCTGCCGAAGCGGATCGCGCTGCCGGTGTTCGCCTCCGATGCCATGTCCTCGGTCGCCTACGCGCCCGAGGAGATCTTCCTGACCCTGTCCGTCGCCGGGGTCACCTCGTACGCGCTGTCCCCGTGGATCGGCCTCGCGGTCGTGGTCGTCCTGCTCACGGTGGTCACCAGCTACCGGCAGAACGTGCACGCCTACCCGTCCGGCGGTGGCGATTACGAGGTGGCCACGGTCAACCTCGGCCGCAAGGCCGGGCTCACCGTGGCGAGCGCCCTGCTCGTCGACTACACGCTCACCGTCGCGGTGTCGATCTCGGCGGCCGCGGCGAACATCGGCGCGCTCATCCCGTTCGTGGGGGAGCACAAGGTGCTGTTCGCGGTGCTCGCCATCGCGCTGCTCACCGCGATCAACCTGCGCGGCATCCGGGAGGCCGGGGCGGCGTTCGCCGTGCCGGTCTACCTGTTCATGCTCGGCATCGGCACGATGATCGTCTGGGGTCTGACGCGGGTGCTGCTCCTGGGCCAGGACGTCGAGACGGCCAGCACGAACCTGCACCTCGTGGCCGAGGGCGACACCTTCACCGGGCTCGCGCTCGTGCTGCTGATCCTGCGTTCGTTCACCCAGGGCGCGGCGGCGCTGACCGGCGTCGAGGCGATCTCCAACGGCGTGCCGGCCTTCCGCAAGCCGAAGTCGCGCAACGCCGCGACCACGCTGCTGATCATGGGTCTGATCTCGGTCAGCATGTTCATGGGCCTGATCGCGCTGGGCCGGCTCACCGGCGTGCAGATCGCGGAGGACCCGGCCCACCAGTTCCCCGACGCCCCACCGGGCTACCAGCAGCAGACGATGGTCGCGCAGCTGGCCGACGCCGTGTTCTCCGGCTTCCGGCCCGGGTTCTTCTTCGTGGTGATCATGACGGCGCTGATCCTGGCGCTGGCCGCGAACACCGCGTTCAACGGCTTCCCGGTGCTGGGCTCGATCCTCTCCCAGGACCGCTACCTGCCCCGGCAGCTGCACACCCGCGGCGACCGGCTGGCCTTCTCCAACGGCATCCTGATCCTCGCGGCCTTCGCGATCGTGCTGGTGGTCGGGTTCCAGGCGGAGGTCACCCGGCTGATCCCGCTGTACACGGTGGGCGTGTTCGTGTCGTTCACGCTGAGCCAGGCGGGCATGGTCCGGCACTGGAACCGCGAGCTCGCCTCGACGACGGACACGCGCGAGCGGGCCCGGATGCGCCGCTCGCAGACGATCAACGGCTTCGGCGCGATCATGACCGGCCTCGTGCTGCTCACCGTCCTGATCACCAAGTTCACGCTCGGCGCGTGGATCACCATCGTGGCGATGGCCGGCTTCTTCGTGCTGATGGTCGCGATCCAGAAGCACTACGACCGGGTCTCGGCCGAGCTCGTGGCCGGCGAGTCCGACGGGGTGCTGCCGAGCCGCAACCACGCCGTCGTCCTCGTGTCGACGCTGCACAAGCCCACGCTGCGGGCGCTCGCCTACGCCCGCGCGACGCGGCCGGACGTCCTCGAGGCGGTCACGGTCAACGTCGACGACGCCGACACCAAGCGGCTCGTCGCGGACTGGGGCAAGCGCAAGATCCCGGTCAAGCTGAAGGTCGTCGAGTCGCCGTACCGGGAGATCACCCGACCGGTCCTCGAGTACGTGAAGCGGTTGCGCACGAACAACCCGCGCGACGTCGTCACGGTCTACATCCCCGAGTACGTCGTGGGCCACTGGTGGGAACAGCTGCTGCACAACCAGTCCGCGCTGCGGCTGAAGAGCCGGCTGCTGTTCCAGCCGGGCGTGATGGTCACGAGCGTGCCCTGGCAGCTGGACTCCTCGGCCGCCGCGCAACCGCTCTCGCCGCTCTTCGCGCCGGGCGCCTCGCGCCGCGGCTACCCCTCGATGGAGCAGCTGCCCGGCGAGCAGGTCACGAGCGCCGCCGCCTCGCGCGCCACCGCGCTCCGCAAGGACGCCGCGACCGGCAAGGAGACCCCACCCCGGAAGGACACCGGTGACCCGGTCCGCTGAACGCACCCTCGACTGGACCGACCGGGTCCTCGACCTGGAGGTCGGGCCGGTCGCCCACGGCGGGCACTGCGTGGCCCGGCACGAGGGCCGCGTGCTCTTCGTGCGGCACGCGCTGCCCGGCGAGCGGGTCCGGGCGGTGGTGACCGAGGACCAGGGCGGGTCGTTCTGCCTGGCCGACACGATCTCGGTGCTCGACGCGTCGCCGGACCGGGTCCCGGCGCCGTGCCCGTGGGCGCGCGCCGGCGGGTGCGGGGGCTGCGACTTCCAGCACGTCGCCCCGCCCGCGCAGCGCGCGCTCAAGACCGCCGTGCTGCGCGAGCAGCTCACCCGGCTCGGCGGGCTGACCGGCGGGATCGCCGGGACGGTCGAGGTGGAGGAGCTCTCCGGCGGCGCGCTCGGCTGGCGGCAGCGGCTGCGCCTCGCGGTCGACGACGAGGGCCGCGCCGGCCTGCGCGCCCACCACAGCCACGAGGTCGTCCCGATCTCGGACTGCCTGCTCGCGCCCGCCGGGCTGCTCGACGACCTGCTGGAGCGGCACTGGCGGCCCGGCGACGAGATCGAGGTGGCCGTCGACGCCCTGGGCGAGCGGCACCTCGGCGCGGGCGTGCCGCCCGCGGAGCGCAGCGCCTCCGTGCAGCACGCCGCCGGCCGGGACTGGGAGCTCTCCCCGGGCGCCTTCTGGCAGGTGCACCCGGAGCTGGCGGACACGCTCGTCGAGATCGTGGGGGAGTGGGCGGCGGCGCCCGCCGGCGGCACGGCCTGGGACCTGTACGGCGGCGTCGGCCTGTTCGCCGCGGTGCTGGCCGGGCAGGTGGGGCCGGAGGGCTCGGTGACGGTCGTCGAGTCGGCGCGGCAGGCCGTGGCCGACGGCGAGCGCGCCCTGCGGGACCTGCCGCAGGTCTCCTTCCGGTCCGGCCGCGTCGAGCGGGTGATCACCGGGCTGCCCGACCCCGACGTCGTCGTCGCCGATCCGCCGCGCAAGGGGCTGGGCCGGGCGATGGTCGACGAGCTGTGCGCGCGGGCGCCGGAGCGGATCGTCTACGTGGCCTGCGACCCGGCCGCGCTCGGCCGCGACGTGAAGCTCTTCGCCGCCCAGGGCTACGCGCTCGCCGCCCTGCGCTCCTTCGACGCCTTCCCGATGACGCACCACATGGAGTCGGTCGCGCTCTTCCACCCCGTGAGTGCCGAACGCCCCTAGCGGGGCAGTCGGCACTCACGACCCCGGCTGACCAGCGCAAACGACGGCAGACAGGAGGACCATGGGCATCGCTGAGTACGTCGAGGGCTGGGAGCCCGGACCCGTCGAGGTGCGGGAGGTCCTGGATCGCGTCCCGTCGGACTCCTTCGCGGGGCTCCTGGACCAGACCTCGCCCATCGACGCCCCGGGCCAGGGCTCGACCGCGATCCCGCCGCTGTGGACCGCGTTCCACTTCCTCGAGCGGCCCGCCACCGCCGAGCTGGGCGAGGACGGGCATCCCCGCGAGGGGCACTTCCTGCCGCCGATCCCGAACCGCCGCCGGATGTTCGCCGGCGGGCGGCTCACCGTGCACTCGCCGCTGCGCGTCGGCGACGAGGTGACCCGGCGCAGCGCCCTGAGCTCGATCACCCCGAAGTCCGGGCGCTCCGGGGACATGCTGTTCGTGACCCTGACCCACGAGTACCTGCGGGCGGGCGAGGTGGCGCAGGTCGAGGAGCACGACGTCGTCTACCGGGAGCAGGAGCCCGGCGCGGCGCGCGCCGCGGCCCCGGCGGCCCCGGAGCCGCGCGAGCCCGAGCCGCCGGCGCCGGGGGAGTGGCAGGCCGTGCTGCGCCCCGACGAGGTGCTGCTGTTCCGGATGAGCGCGCTGACCTACAACGCCCACCGCATCCACCACGACCTGCCCTACACCCGGGACGTCGAGGGCTTCCCGGGGCTCGTGGTGCACGGGCCGCTGCTCGCGCTGATGCTGCTCGAGCTGCCCCGCCGGTTCGCCCCGGACCGCCAGGTCGCGGAGTTCTCCTACCGGTTGCGCCGCCCCGCCTTCGCCGGCGCGCCGGTGGTGGCGACGGGCAAGCCGGACGGCTCCGACCTGGTATGCGGGGTCCCCGGCGCCGACCCGAGCATCACCGGCCAGGTCACCTTCGCCTGAACCCGTCCGCACCGAACCCGACCCCGCCCGCACCCGTCCGGGGGCGGCCCGGGGAGGATGGGGGCGTGACAGGTTCGGTTCCCGCAGCGGCCTCCGCGGCCCCCACCGGGGCGTCGGCTCCGCAGTCCCAGACCACCGTCCAGCCGTCGATCGAGCAGCGCATCGCCGACGAGCTGGGCGTGCGCCGGCACCAGGTCGCCTCGGCCGTCGACCTCCTCGACGAGGGGTCGACGGTGCCGTTCGTGGCCCGCTACCGGAAGGAGGCGACGGGCGGGCTCGACGACGCCCAGCTCCGCACCCTCGAGGAGCGGCTGCGCTACCTGCGCGAGCTGGAGGAGCGGCGGACCGCCGTGCTCGAGGAGATCCGCAAGCAGGGCAAGCTCACCCCCGAGCTGGAGCAGCAGGTCCTCGCCGCCGAGTCGAAGGCCCGGCTCGAGGACGTCTACCTGCCGTACAAGCCCAAGCGCCGCACCAAGGCCATGATCGCCCGGGAGAACGGCCTCGAGCCGCTCGCCGACGCCCTGCTGGCCGACCCCTCGCTGACCCCCGAGGACGAGGCGGGGAAGTACCTCGGCGAGAACGTCGCCGACGCCGCCGCCGCGCTCGAGGGCGCCCGCGCGATCCTCGTCGAGCGCTTCTCCGAGGAGCCCGACCTCATCGGCGGCCTGCGCGAGCGGATGTGGAGCCGCGGCCTGCTGGTGTCGAAGGTCCGCCCGGGCAAGGAGGCCGAGGGCGCCAAGTTCTCGGACTACTTCGACTTCTCCGAGGCCTTCACCTCGCTGCCGAGCCACCGCATTCTCGCCGTGTTCCGCGGGGAGAAGGAGGAGGTGCTCGACGTCTCGCTGGAGCCCGACGCCGAGCCCGCCGAGCCGGGCGTCCGCACCGACTGGGAGACCCTGATCGCCGCGCACGTCGGGATCTCCGACCAGGGGCGGCCTGCGGACCGGTGGCTCAACGACGTCGTGCGCTGGACCTGGCGCACGCGCATCCTGCTGCACCTGGGCATCGACATCCGGGTGCGGCTGCGCACCGCCGCGGAGGAGGGCGCGATCGGCGTCTTCGCCTCCAACCTGCGCGACCTGCTGCTCGCCGCGCCCGCCGGGACCCGGGCGACGATGGGCCTCGACCCGGGCCTGCGCACCGGCGTGAAGGTCGCCGTGGTCGACGGGACGGGCAAGGTCGTCGCCACCGACACGATCTACCCGCACGAGCCGCGCAAGGACTGGAACGGCGCGCTGGTCAGGCTGACCAAGCTGGCCACCGAGCACGCCGTGGACCTGATCGCGATCGGCAACGGCACCGCCTCCCGCGAGACGGACAAGCTCGCCGGTGAGCTCGTGGCGATGAACCCCGGCCTGAAGATGACCAAGGTGATGGTCAGCGAGGCCGGCGCGTCGGTCTACTCGGCCTCGGCGTACGCGTCGGCCGAGCTGCCGGACCTCGACGTGTCGCTGCGCGGCGCGGTCTCCATCGCGCGCCGGCTGCAGGACCCGCTCGCCGAGCTCGTGAAGATCGACCCGAAGTCGATCGGCGTCGGGCAGTACCAGCACGACCTGCCCGAGGCCTCGCTGTCCCGCTCGCTCGACGCCGTCGTCGAGGACTGTGTGAACGCCGTCGGCGTCGACCTCAACAGCGCCTCCGCGCCGCTGCTGCGGCGGGTGTCGGGCATCAGCGAGTCGCTGGCCGCGGCGATCGTGTCCCACCGGGACGCCAACGGGCCCTTCCGCACCCGGACCGCGCTCGTCGACGTCCCGCGGCTGGGCCCGAAGGCCTTCGAGCAGTGCGCCGGCTTCCTCCGCATCCGCGGCGGCGACGAGCCGCTCGACGTCTCGGGCGTGCACCCCGAGGCCTACCCGGTCGTCCGGAAGATGGTCGACGCGGCCAAGGTCGGCATCGACGAGCTCATCGGCAACACCGCGAAGCTGAAGAACCTGCAGCCGCAGCGGTTCGTCGACGACCGGTTCGGGCTCCCGACCGTCTCCGACATCCTCGTCGAGCTGGAGAAGCCGGGCCGCGACCCGCGTCCCGCCTTCCGCACCGCGACCTTCGCCGAGGGCGTCCACAAGATCGCGGACCTGCGGCCGGGCATGGTGCTGGAGGGCGTGGTCACGAACGTGGCCGCGTTCGGCGCGTTCGTCGACGTCGGCGTGCACCAGGACGGCCTCGTGCACGTCTCGGCGATGTCGAGCCAGTTCGTGTCGGACCCGCGCGAGGTCGTCAAGTCCGGCGACGTCGTCAAGGTCAAGGTCCTCGACGTCGACGAGGACCGGAAGCGGATCTCGCTCACCCTGCGTCTCGACGACGAGCCGGGCAAGGGCGGCGCCGGCGGCCGGCAGCGCGGCGGCGGGGACCGCCCGCGCGGCGACCGCGACCGGCAGGGCGGCGGCAGGGGCCAGGGCGGCCAGGGTGGCCGCGGCGGTCAGGGCGGTCAGGGCGACCGCGGGGGCAAGGGCGGTCAGGGCCGGCAGGGCCAGGGCGGCGGCCGGCAGGGCCAGGGCGGCCAGCGGAACCGCCAGGAGAAGCCCGCCCCGCTGAACAACGCGATGGCCGACGCCCTCAAGCGCGCCGGCTTCAAGTGACCCGTGAGTGGCGATAGTCGCTATAGCGACTATCGCCACTCACGAGGGCCGTTCGGGCGTCGGTCAGCCGACGAGCCGGCGGGTGAGCAGGTCGAGGTCGTCCGGGTCGGTGCCGTGGGCCAGCAGGTGCCCGCGCAGGCCGGACGGGTGCGCCTCCATCTCGTCGAGCACCGCCTCCAGGGCCGCGCGGTCGACGCCGAGCAGGCCCCGGACGTCGGCCGGCAGGGGAGCGCCGGCCGCCTCCAGCCGCGCCCAGAGGCGGTCGAGGTTCTCGTTGGTCCGCAGGTAGTCCGCCACGACGTGCTCGCGCGGCACCCCGACCACGCCGAGCACCACGGCCGTGACGATCCCGGTGCGGTCCTTGCCCGCGGCGCAGTGCACCAGCACCGGGCCGCGGGAGCGCGCGACGATCCGCACGATCCGCGCCAGCTCGGCGGAGGCCTCCGTGACGAGCAGCCGGTAGGCCCAGGCGAGGTCGCGCTCGTCGGCCGGGGTGGCGGCCACGACGTCGGGCGCGAGCGCAGCCCCGAGCGGCACCGCGTGCACGTCCGCGACCCCGGTCAGTGGGTGCGCGAGGCCGCGGGTCTCGGCGGTCGAGCGCAGGTCGACGACGGTGCCGGGGACGACGGTCGTGAGGTCGCCGGGCTGCGGGGCGTCGCTGCGCAGGTACTCGCCGGCGCGGACGCGGCGCCCGTCGGCGGTCGGCAGGCCGCCGACGTCGCGGAGGTTGGCCGGGATGTGCAGGTCGGAGGTCGGGGCGGTCGGCGAGAGGCTCACCCGTCCGAGGGTCCCGGCGCCCGGTGAACGCCGGGTGGAATGGTGACCGGACCCACGGCCCGGCCCGCACGGGATCACAGTCGGGCCGCGATCACGGCGCTGAACAGGGCGGGAACGGGCGGGAACAGGCAGGCGCCGACGGGTGTTGATCCTCGTGTCGGCGGGCAGGACCCCGGCCCGCCGCGATCTCCCGCGACCCACGTGTGACAATGGGTGCCGTCGGCTGTCAGCGATGACGTCAGCCGAGAGCCCCATGGTCCTTGTCAGGCGGTACCGAGCCGCTCCGGGCCCGCGGGCTTCCCCGCGGGTGCGTCGTCCGTCCGGATGTCGGTCGGCCACCCCGCTGCGACGAGGACATGAGTGAGCACTCTGCTGGACCTGCCCGAGAACGACTTCGACGACTTCGAGAACGACCTCGCCTCCGAGCGTGAGGACGGCGAGGACACCGAGAACGACGACACCGAGGACGACGCCGCCGGCAGCGGTTTCGCCGAGCTGGGCCTCGCGCCCGGCATCCTCGGCGTGCTCGCCGAGCTCGGTTACGAGAGCCCCAGCCCCATCCAGGCCGAGGCGATCCCCTCCCTGATCGAGGGCCGCGACCTGCTGGGCCAGGCCGCCACCGGCACCGGCAAGACCGCCGCGTTCGCGCTGCCGATGCTGCAGCGCCTGAGCGGGACCGACCGCCGGGGCGAGCGCCGCCCGTTCGGCCTGGTCCTCGCCCCCACCCGCGAGCTGGCCATGCAGGTCAACGACGCGATCACCCGCTACGGCTCCGAGATCGGCGCGCGCGTGCTCGCCGTCTACGGCGGCGCCCCGATCGGCCCGCAGCTCGGCTCCCTCAAGCGGGGTGTCGACGTCGTCGTGGCCACCCCGGGCCGGGCGATCGACCTGATGAACCGCGGCGCGCTGTCGCTCGACGCGCTCGAGACCGTCGTGCTCGACGAGGCCGACGAGATGCTCGACATGGGCTTCGCCGAGGACATCGAGACGATCCTGCAGGCCACCCCGGACGAGCGGCAGGCGGTGCTGTTCTCCGCCACCATGCCGCGCCGCATCGAGTCGCTGGCCCGCGAGTACCTGCGCAACCCGGTCACCGTGCGGATCGCGCGCGAGGAGGTGCCGGCCGGCGAGGCGCCGCGTGTGCGGCAGACCGCCTACATGGTGCCGCGCACCCACACCACCACCGCGCTGGGCCGCATCCTGGAGCTCGAGCGGCCCACCGCCGCGATCGTGTTCTGCCGGACCCGGGCGGACGTCGACGCCGTCACCGAGACCCTCACCGCCCGCGGCCTGCGGGCCGAGGCGCTGCACGGCGGCATGGACCAGGAGCACCGCACCCGCGTCGTCGAGCGGCTGCGGTCCGGCCGCACCGACCTGCTGGTCGCGACGGACGTCGCCGCCCGCGGGCTGGACATCGAGCAGCTCACGCACGTGGTGAACCACGACGTGCCGAAGTCGCCCGAGGCCTACGTCCACCGCATCGGCCGGGTCGGCCGCGCGGGCCGCGAGGGCGTCGCGATCACGCTGGTGCCCTCCGGTGCGATCCGGCACCTGCGCAACATCGAGCGGCTGATCGGCAAGAGCGTGCCGGTCGCCCCGGTGCCCACCGTCGCGGACCTCAAGCAGGCCCGCCTCGAGCGCACCCGCACCCAGCTGCACGAGCAGCTCGTCGCCGACCTGCGGGCCGACGCCGACTCGGACCCGGACGGCGTCCGGGCCATGGTCGAGTCGCTGGCCGGGGAGTTCGACGCGCTCGACGTCGCGGCCGCCGCGGTGCGGATCGTCCGTGCCGGCAGCACCACCGCCGACGACGAGATCGACATCCCCACGCTCTCCGCGCCCCGCGAGGGCCGTGGTCCCCGCGACCGGGCCCCGCGCGAGGGCCGTCCCGGTGGTCGCGGCCAGGGTGCCCGTCCGCCGAAGGCCGGGGCCACGCGCCTGTTCGTCTCCGCCGGGCGTGCCGCGGGCATCCGCCCGCAGGACATCGTGGGCGCGCTGGCCAACGAGTCGCGGCTGTCCGGCCGGGACATCGGGGCCATCCAGATCCACGAGCGGCACACGCTGGTCGAGATCCCCGAGCACGCGGCGGACGACGTGCTGCGCTCCCTGCGCGGCGTCACCACCCTGAAGGGCCGGCGGGCCAACGTCCGCCGGGACCGCGCCACGAGCTGACCCGCGCACGGCCGAAGGGCCCCGCACCTCCTCCGAGGTGCGGGGCCCTTCGTCGTGGATCTAGTGGATCTCCACTTCGTCGCCGACCTCCAGGTCGTCGTACCAGGCGACGGCGTCGTCGTGGCCCAGGTGCACGCAGCCCGCGGACGGGTTCTGCGGGTTGCCCTCGTGGAAGGCGATGCCGCCGTCGGCGAAGAACACCGAGTACGGCATCGGGGCGTCGTTGAACTCCGCGGACCGGTGGTCCTTGTCCTTCCACTGGACCTCGAAGTCCCCGGTGGGGGTCTCCTTGCCCTGCCCGCCGTGCGAGATGCCGACCGGGCCGCGGGTGACCTTGCCGTCGTGGATCAGCCAGGCCTGGTTGTGGGCGAGGTCGACGCACGCCCGGGCGTGCTTCGAGCACGGCGTGCCGTCGGTCTGGTTCCAGTGCCCGTCGTCGGCGAACGCCGCGCCGGTGAGGGCCGCGCCGCCGAGCAGCGCGGTGAGTGCGCCGGTCGCGGCGAACCCGGTGATGCGTCGCCGGCGGCCCTCGGCGCGCCAGGCGTGTCGTGCCATCTTCTCGTCGTCCCTTCGCCCGTTCCCGAAGCCGCAACGACGGCGCGCGATACAGGTGACGGGCCGTGACCGCAAGTCGACCGGACGTGCCGGGAGTCCGGATCGTCCCCGTCGATCTTGTGTCTCCGAGGGGCTGCCGAGGCGGCCGTGAGGGAGCACGATGACCCTTGAGCCCACCACGGATCGCGATCGACGAGGAGCGCCTCCATGCCCGATCTCAAGCCCCGGTCCCACCAGGTCACCGACGGCATCGAGCGCACGGCCGCCCGCGGCATGCTCCGGGCCGTCGGGATGCGCGACGCGGACTTTGCCAAACCGCAGATCGGCATCGCGTCGAGCTGGAACGAGATCACCCCGTGCAACCTGTCGCTGCAGCGCCTGGCGCAGGCGGCGAAGGAGGGCGTGCACCGCGCCGGCGGCTACCCGATGGAGTTCGGCACGATCTCGGTGTCCGACGGCATCTCCATGGGCCACGTGGGCATGCACTACTCGCTGGTCAGCCGCGAGATCATCGCCGACTCGGTGGAGACGGTCGTGGAGGCCGAGCGGCTCGACGGCACCGTCCTGCTCGCCGGCTGCGACAAGTCCCTGCCCGGGATGCTGATGGCCGCCGCCCGGCTCGACCTGGCCGGGGTGTTCGTCTACGCCGGGTCGATCCTGCCCGGCCACGTCGACGGCCGCGAGGTCAACATCGCCGACGCGTTCGAGGCCGTCGGGGCGTGCGCGCGCGGGCTGATCAGCCGCGAGGAGCTGGTCGAGATCGAGCGGGCGATCTGCCCCGGCGAGGGCGCGTGCGGCGGCATGTACACGGCGAACACGATGGCCAGCGCGGCCGAGGCACTGGGCATGGCGCTGCCGGGCTCGGCCAGCCCGCCCGCGGTCGACCGGCGGCGCGACGGCATCGCCCGCGCCTCCGGCGAGGCCGTGGTCGGGCTGCTGGAGAAGGGGATCACCGCCCGGCAGATCCTGACCCGGGAGGCGTTCGAGAACGCGATCGCGGTCGTCCTGGCGTTCGGCGGGTCCACCAACGCCGTGCTGCACCTGCTCGCGATCGCCGCCGAGGCCGGGGTGCCGCTGGAGCTCGACGACTTCAACCGGATCGGCGAGCGTGTCCCGCACCTGGCCGACGTGAAGCCCTTCGGCGCGCACGTGATGAGCACGGTCGACCAGGTCGGCGGCGTGCCCGTCGTGATGAAGGCGCTGCTCGACGCCGGCCTCCTGCACGGTGACGCCCTCACCTGCACCGGGCGCACCGTCGCCGAGAACCTGGCGGAGATCGACCCGCCGGGCCTCGACGGCACGGTGATCCGCGACCTCAGCGACCCCATCCACCCGACGGGCGGCCTGACCATCCTGCGCGGCTCGCTCGCGCCCGACGGCGCCGTGGTGAAGAGCGCCGGGTTCGACGCCGCCGAGTTCCGCGGGCGCGCGCGGGTGTTCGACGGCGAGCAGGGCGCGCTCGACGCCGTCACGGACGGCACCGTCGTCCCCGGCGACGTCGTGGTGATCCGGTACGAGGGCCCGCGCGGCGGGCCGGGGATGCGGGAGATGCTCGCCGTGACCGGGATGATCAAGGGCGCCGGGCTGGGCAAGGAGGTCCTGCTGGTCACGGACGGTCGGTTCTCCGGGGCGACGACCGGCCTGTGCATCGGGCACGTCGCGCCGGAGGCGACCGACGGCGGCCCGATCGCGCTGGTGCAGGACGGCGACCCGATCGTGCTGAACATGGCCACCAAGACCCTCGACCTGGACGTCTCTGAGGAGGAGCTGGAGAAGCGGCGGACGGACTGGACGCCGCGCGACCCGGGGCGGCGTCGGGGCGTGCTCGCGAAGTACGCGAGACTCGTGGGGTCGGCGGCGCAGGGGGCGGTCTGCTCCCAGGACTAGCGCCGGAACGCGCACGAGGAGCGGTGTGGGCAAGAAGCAGCAGTCGCGGGGCCAGAAGCGGGCGGCGAAGGTCGCGGCGCGGCGGAAGAAGGCCGGGCGGCCGCACGAGCCGCTGCGTCCCGTCACCACCCTGCCCGGCCTCGACGAGTACGGGCCCGCCGACGGCCTCGGGCAGGACCTCGTCGAGGAGCTGCAGCCCGTCGACGAGATGCGCTACGCCGTCGCGGAGATCCGCACCGTGCGGGCGGTCGGCCCGTACGACGGCAACCCGGAGTGGCTGGAGGTCCTGGAGGCCAACGTCGCCGCGCTCGCCGAGGCCGGGGAGGACGACCTGGTCGTCGAGATCATCGACGACCGGGTGCGGCGGGCCGTCGCGGACACCCTCGCCTCGTCGTCGCCCGAGCCGGCCCGGGAGGAGGTCCGGTGCCTGGTGGCGTCGGACGGCGAGACCGCGCCGGCCGACCTGGCCCCGGGCGAGCCCGGCGGCGCGCCCGCGCAGGCCCTGGCCTTCGCCGTCCTGCTCGGCTGGCTCGCCAACAGCGGCCCGCGGCCGATCCCGGCGGCCGCCCGCACGCGCGTCCCGGAGTGGGTCCGCTCGACCCTGGGCGACGGGGCGGCCGCGGCCGTCGACCGGGTGATCGGGATCCTCGGCTCGGATGCCGACCGTGCGGAGGCGATCGGCCCGGTCGCCGAGGAGCTGGGCGACGACTACCTCGCCGCCCTCATGTGGATCGCCGCCGGCCTCGTCGCCCTCTACGGCGAGGGCTCGACCGACTACCTACCCGGCGTCGACGCCGAGGGCTGACCACGCAGGTCCGTGTGTGGCCCCGTGCCTCGGGCGAGTAGTCACGCGTCCTGGACCGCGAAGACGGGGTAGCGCTCGGCCAGGGGCGCGAGTTGCTCGATCGAGGGGTGGGGCGGCAGATCGAAGTAGTACCGCGCCGCCCGCGCGGGGGAGCGGGACAGCGCGCGACGCTGCAGGAACGCGTGCAGGATCGGGGCGCGGTCGGGCACTGCCACCGGGGTGAGCCGCACCCGTCGGGCGTCGCCGTGCCGGAGCACGGCCTCGCCCCCGGCCGCGCGCAGGTTGCGCACCCACTCCGACTCGCCCGCCAGGGACACCAGGTAGTCGCGGTCCGCGTGCCGTGCGACGACGACCGCGATCCGCCGCGGCAGCCCGGTACGGCGCCCCCGCACCTCCAGCGAGACCGTGTTCCCCGGGGTCAGGCCGCGCGCCGCGAGCCGTTCGACGGCGGCGTTCACCCGGTGGCCGAGCGCCGGCGGCAGGGCGTTGGTACGGCGGCGGGCCGGTGCGCCGGGAGTGCTCCCGGGCGGCACGTCGGACGTAATCCGGAAGACGGGAAAGTCCCCGGCGATCCGTTCGAACTCCGCGAGCGGGGCGTCGGAGGGCACCCGCAGGTGGGGCCGGGCGCCGGGGGCGAGCTGCAGGTAGCGCCGCAGGATCGGGGCCCGGGCGGCCGGCTCGAGCTCGTCGAGGTGCACCGCCTCGCGCCCGCGCCGACGCAGCACCGCCCGCCCACGCGCGGCGCGGACGTTGCGCACCCACTCGGCGCGCTCGCCGAGCATCGACACCAGGTACCGCCGGCCCTCCTGCTCGACGACGACGACCGGCAGCGCGATGGTCCGACCCGACCGCCGCGCGGTCACCTCCAGCGTCGCCGCCCGGCGCGGCGACAGCAGGCCTGCGGCGAACTGCGCCGCTGCCAGGTGGTTCATCGCCCGGGCGAGCCGGCCCGGTCGTCCGCCCCGATACATCCACCGCTTCAGCGCGTGCAGCCACTCGACCGACCGAGCGCGGTTGCCACCGGTCATCCGGCACCCCTCCGTCGGCCATGCTCCCGGCGGGCCGCTCCGGCCGAGAAGAGCCGTTGGGCCCGGGCCGTCCGCGTGGTCCGCAGATCCCGCAACCCGATCCACACCCACGTCGAGGGTCGACTACGCAGGTCCGCGTATGGTCCGCGCCCGGGGCGAGCGGGACCATCCCGGCATGTCGACGGAGCCGATCGGGGTCGTGGTCATCCCCGGCGCGGGCTGGCGGGCGGCCGACGTGCGGGAGGTCGCCCGGGCGGCCGAGGACGCGGGTTACGCGGCGGTGCTGAGCGCCGAGGTGAACAGCGACACGCTCACCACGGCCCAGGTCATGGGTGGCGCGACGAGCCGGATCCGGGTCGGGACCTGGGTGGCCGACATCTACCTGCGCCACTCGTACGTGCTCGCGAAGGGGGCCGGGCTGATCGCCGACGACACGGGCGGCCGGTTCGTGCTCGGCCTCGGCGTGAGCCACCAGCCGGTCAACACCGCGCTCGGCATCGCGATGGGCGAACCGGGCGCCGACCTGCTGCGCTACACCGCCGAGCTGCGCGACTGGTTCGCCGGCAAGGGCCCGGTCACGCACCTGCCGCAGCAGCCCGCGCCGGTCGCGGTGCCGATCCACCACGCGACGCTCGGGATGCGCGCCGTCGAGCGGGCCGCCGAGGTCGCCGACGGGATCATGCCGACGATGTGGTCGCCGGAGCGGACGGAACGCAGCCGCGAGGCGATCGTCCGGGGCCGGCATCGGGCCCCGCAACTCGGCCCGCTGGAGGTGACGCTCGGGATCCCGACCTTCGTCGGCGACGACCTGCCCACCCTCCGCGACCTCGCGCGGCAGAACCTCGCGCTCTACACGACCTTCCCGTTCTTCCGCCGGATGTGGCGCTCCGAGGGGTACGTCGAGGAGACCGACCGGATGGCGCGGGGCGAGGGCGGCGCCGCGCTGAGCGACCGCCTCCTCGACTCGTTCTGCCTGCTCGGTCCGGTGCCGCGGTGCCGGGAGCGGCTGGCGCGCTACCGCGAGGCCGGGGTGGAACTGCCGATCCTCGTGCCGCCCATCGGCCCCGCCGCCGCCCTCGCCGTCCTGGACGCCCTCGTCCCTGGGTGACCGCTCATGCGGAGCGGGTCCGGCCCTCCTCCCACGCCTGCTCCAGCAGCTGGAGGAGGGCGTCGGCAGGCTGGGCACCGGAGGCGCCGTAGGTCGCGTCGACCACGAAGAAGGGGACGCCGGTGATGCCGTAGCGGCGGGCCTGGTCCTCGTCGGCGCGGACGGCGTCGAGGTACTCGTCGGATCCCAGGACGCGGTCGACGGCCGCGGCCGGCAGCCCGGCGTCGAGGGCGAGGCGGCGCAGGGCCTCGGGCTCGCCGATCGGCTCGCCCTCGGCGAAGTACCCCTGCTGCAGGCGCTCCTTCAGCGTCTCCTGCAGTCTCGCGCCGCCCTCGTCCCAGGCCAGGTGGAGGAGCCGGTGGGCGTCGACCGTCGATCCGTCCTGCGCCTTCTCGAACCGGAACTCCACGCCCTCCGCGGCACCCATGTCCGTCATCCGGTCGTGCATCGCGCGGACCTGGGCGCGGTCGCTGCCGAACTTCGCCGCGAGCCGCTCCTCGCGGTCGCCCTGGTGCCGCCGCGGCGCCCCGGGGTCGAGCTCGAAGCTGCGGTAGCGCACCTCGACCTCGTCGGCGTGCGGGAAGCGGGCCAGCGCCGCGGCGAACCGGCGCCGGCCCAGCACGCACCACGGGCAGACGACGTCGGACCAGATCTCGACCTTCACCCCTCGCCCAACCGCGGAGGCGTCAACCCGATTCCGCCGTCCGGCTCACAGGCTCCTCTCAGCGCCGTCCTACCGCTCGGCGAGCGGTTCGGGCCATGGTCGTGGAGTGGTACTGAGGGGGAGACGGGAGACGGGGGAGCGCGCGAGACGGCCGGAGGGACCGGACCGGGAGATCGTGGCGCGGGCGTCGGCGGGGGATCCGGCGGCCGTCGCGGAGGTCCTGCGGATCGTGCGGCCGTTCGCGCTGCGCTACTGCCGCGCGCGGATGGGGACGGCGCTGCCGGGCCTGACGGCCGAGGACCTGGCCCAGCAGGTCTGCATCGGCGTGCTCGGGGCGCTGCCCCGCTACGAGGACCGCGGCCGGCCGTTCCTGGCGCTGGTGCACCGGATCGCCGTGCACGAGGTGGGCGACGCCTACCGCGCCGCCGCGCGCAGCCCGGAGCTGGCCGACCTGGTCCCGGACCGCCCGGACCGCTCGGCCGGGCCCGAGGAGCGGGCGCTGGCGCACGACGACGTCGCCCGGCTGCGGCCGGTCCTCGACCGGCTGAGCGCGGCCGCCCGCGAGGTCCTGGTACTACGGGTCGTCGTGGGCCTGTCGGCCGACGAGACGGCGGCGGTCGTCGGCAGCACGCCGGGCGCGGTCCGGGCGATGCAGCACCGCGCGCTCACCACCCTGCGCCGGCACGCGGAGGCCGAGGGGCTCTCGCCGCCGGCGACCGCGGAGATCACATCCCGCTGAGCTGCGGCGCGCCGGGATGTCCGGCCCCCTTACCTCCCGGCAACACGCCGGATCCGGTGCCGACACACGGGAGATCCACCGTGGCGGTATGCAGGAGAGCGTCGGAGGCCCCGTGGGTGGCCCTGTGCACGGCGTGGAGGCCCTGGCCGCGCCCGGTCCGTCGCCGACCTCCGGGGTCGGCGTGATCGTGCCGTTCGACTTCGCGCTGGACCGCGAGCTCTGGCGCTGGGTGCCCGACGACGCCGCCCTGCACGTCACGCGCACGCCGTTCGTGCCGTCGCCGGTCACCGCCGAGATGGCGCGGGCGATCTCCGACCCGGAGCCGGTGCGCCGCGCCACCCGGGACGTGCTGGTCCCCGAGCCCGGGGTCGTCGCCTACGCCTGCACGTCCGGCAGCTTCGTCGACGGCGCGGCGGGCGAGATCGCGCTGACCGGGGTGATCCGCGAGGCGGGCGCGCCGCACGCGCTCACCACGGCCGGGGCGCTCGTCGAGGGCCTGCGGTCGCTCGACGTGAACCGGGTCGCCGTCGTCACGCCGTACGTGGACGACCTGACCCGCCGGCTCGAGGAGTTCCTCGCCGCGCACGGGATCGACACGGTCGCGAGCGTCGGGCTGGGGCTGCTCGGCCAGATCTGGCGGGTGTCCTACGAGGAGGTCGTGCGCGCGGTCCGCGCCGCCGACCGGCCCGAGGCCGAGGCCGTGTTCATCAGCTGCACCAACCTGTCCACCTACGACGTGATCGCTCCGCTGGAGCGCCTGCTCGGCAAGCCGGTGATCACGGCGAACCAGGTGACGATGTGGGCCGCGCTGCGGGCGGTCGGGCACCGCGCTGTCGGACCCGGCCAGTCGCTGATCCACGGCACGGCCGGGTCGCCGCCGCCACCGCACCTGCGCGTGGTGCCGGACCAGCCGGCCCACCACGACGCGGACCCCGGCGGCCGGGGCGGGGGTCCCGGGGACCCGCAGGTGCTGCACAAGGTCCGCGTCCGGCTGCCGGACGAGTCCGGCGCGCTCGCCCGGCTCACCGAGGCGGTCGCCCGCGCCGACGGCAACATCCTCGGGCTCGCGGTGCACGGGCAGGACTCGCGCTCGGTCGTCGACGAGATGTTCGTCGGGTCCTCGCGGGGCGCCGACGAGCTGGCCCGCGCCATCCGCGAGGGCCTCGGCACCCAGGATCCCGGCGCCGTGCTCGTCACCCCGGCCGATCCGCACGACCTGGTCGACGCCCCCACCCGGGCCCTCGACCTCGCGGTGCAGGCGGTCGGCGGCGCGGCCGCGGGGGACGACTCCGCGCTGGCCCGCGGCCTGGGCGCGCTCGTCCACGCCGACGACGTCCGGCTCCGGCCGACCGAGCCCCCGCACCACCCGCACGTCCTGTCCGTGCCCGCGCCGAACGGCGGGTGGCTGGTCGCGCTGCGCGACTGGGCGCCGTTCACGGTCACCGAGCAGGCCCGCGCGGAGGCGTTCCTGCGCGCGGCGGACCTCGAGCCGGTGCGGCCGCGGTGGGACATCGTGCTGCTCTCCGGCGACGAGCTGGTCGCCGAGCCCGCCACCGGCGACGAGGTGGGCGCCGTGGAGGACCTGCTCTGCGCCTGCCTCGCCGCGCTGGGCCCGGCGGACAGCTACACCGCCAGCTGGACCGACCGCGAGCTGCGCAACCTGCTCGTCACGCCCCGGGGCCCGGCCCTCGTGGTGCGCGACGAGGCGGGCGTGCTCGTCGGGCTCGGTGCCGTGCTGGAGGGGTCGGCACCGGGCGCGGACGGCGAGCTGGTCCTGCTCGTGCACCCGGACTACCGCGGGATGCGGCTCGGGCGGTGGCTGCGCAAACGCCTCGCCGCGCGCGCCGTCGTGTGAATGCGTCCTAGGCTGGGGGTGTGCCGCTCCCCGAGAACTGGTCGCAGTGGAAGGACACGGTCGAGGTCGGCCGTTACGACGCGCGCTGGGACGCCCTCGCCGCCGCCGGGAAGAACGTCCACGGCGAGGCCGACCTCGTCGCCGCGTACTCCCCGGGCTCGGTGCTCGACGGCGGCTGCGGCACCGGGCGCGTCGGCATCGAGCTGGCCCGCCGAGGGATCGCCGTGGTCGGCGTCGACCCCGACCCGGACATGATCGCCGCGGCGACGGCCAAGGCGCCGGAGCTGCGCTGGATCCGCAGCGGCCTGGAGGACCTGGACATCACCGACAGGTTCGACGTCGTGGTCCTGGCCGGCAACGTGATCCCCTACGCCCGGGAGCGGGCCGGGGTCGTCGCCGGCAGCGCCCGGCACCTCGCGCCGGGCGGCCGGCTGATCGCCGGGTTCAGCCTGCAGGTGGGCTGGCCCGGCCTCGACGAGTACGACGCCTGGTGCACCGCCGCCGGGCTCGCGGCCGAGGACCGCTTCGCGACCTGGGACCGCGAGCCCTACACCGGCGGCGGCTACGCGGTCTCGGTCAGCCGGAAGCCCTCGTAACCCTTGGCAGCGACGTCGTCGCAGATCTGCCGGTAGGGGCCCACCCCGCCGACGTACGGCAGCAGCACCCGCGGCTTGCCCGGCACGTTCGCGCCCAGGTACCACGAGTTCGCGTGGTGCATCAGCGTCTGCGCGCCGACCTCGGCGACGTGCGCGGTCCAGCGCTCCTGCGCCTGCTCGTCCGCCTCGATCGTCCGGCCGGCCAGCGCGGCGAGGCAGTCGGTGATCCAGTCGACGTGCTGCTCGATCGACACGAGCATGTTCGACAGCACCGAGGGGCTGCCCGGCCCGGTGATGGTGAACAGGTTCGGGAAGCCGGCGATGCCCAGGCCCAGGTAGGTGCTCGGGCCCTCGGCCCACACGTCGCGCAGCCGCACGCCGTCCCGGCCCCGGACGTCGACGGCCAGCAGCGCGCCGGTCATCGCGTCGAACCCGGTGGCGAGGACCAGGTCGTCGACCTCGACGAGCTCGTCGGTGGTCCGCACGCCGGTGGGCTCGATCGCGACGATCGGCGTCTTCCGCAGGTCGACGAGCCGGACGTGCGGGAGGTTGTAGGTCTCGAAGTAGCCGGTGTCGAGGCAGGGGCGCTTGGTGCCGAAGGGGTGGTCCTTCGGGCCGAGCGCGTCGGCCGTCTCCGGGTCCGCGACGATCCCGCGGATCCGGCCGCGGATGTACTCGGCGACGGTGTCGTTGGCCTCCAGGGTGAGGCCGAGGTCGCCGAAGGACTGCCGGAACGACCCGAGCCCGCCCCGCTCCCAGGCCTGGTCGAACGCCGCGGTGCGCTCCTCGGGCGTCACGGACAGGGCCGAGACCTCGGACGGCGTGCCGAGCAGGCCGGCGAGCGACTCGCGGGCGAGCTTCCGGTAGGTGGGGTACTCCGCCTTGCGGGCGTCCTGGGTGGCGGCGTCGAGGGGGGCGTTGCGCGCGGGGACGACGTAGTTGGCGGTGCGCTGGTAGACGGTCAGGGCTGCGGCCTGCCCGGCGATCACCGGGATGGACTGCACGCCGGAGGAGCCGGTGCCGATCACCGCGACCCGCCGGCCGGTGAAGTCGACGCCCTCGTGCGGCCAGCGGGAGGTGAAGTACGTGGGGCCGGCGAAGCTCTCGACGCCGGGCAGGTCGGGCTCCTTGGGCACGGACAGGCAGCCGGTGGCGAAGATGCAGTAGGTGGCGGTCAGCTCCTCGCCGCCGCCCGTCCGGATCTCCCAGTGGTCGTCCCGCCAGGTGGCGTGCGTGACCCGGGTGTCGAAGGTGATGTCGCGGCGCAGGTCGAAGCGGTCGGCGACGTGCTCGGCGTAGCGGAGGATCTCCGGCTGGGCGGGATAGCGCTCGGTCCACTCCCACTCCTGCTCCAGCTCGGGGGAGAAGGAGAACGAGTACTCGAGGCTCTCGACGTCGCAGCGCGCGCCGGGGTACCGGTTCCAGTACCAGGTGCCGCCGACGCCGCTGCCGGCCTCGAACACCCGCGCGCGCAGACCCAGCCCGCGCACCCGGTGCAGCTGGTACAGGCCGGCGAACCCGGCCCCCACGATGACGACGTCGGTGTCGGCCATCAGCACTCCCTCGTGTCGGCGGTCACCTCAGCATGCAGGATTCCGCCGCGGAAGTCTGAGCGTTCGTTCAGGAGGAATCGCCGAACGGTCGTTCAGGCGCGCGCCAGGATCTCGCCGTGGGGGACGAGGAACCAGCCGTCTTCGTTGGCCGCCCAGGCCCGCCAGCCCGCGGACATGTCCTCCAGATCGGCGCGGGTGGCGAGGCCGCGCTCGACCGCCTGTGTGGCGATCGAGGACGACACGATCCGCTCCGCCCACAGTCCGCCCCACCAGGCACGGGTCTCCGGGGTGGCGTAGCACCACACCGAGGCGGACGGGGTGATCTCGGTGAACCCGGCGGCCCGGGCCCAGGCGAGGAGGCGGCGGCCGGCGTCGGGCTCGGCGTCGTTGCCGTGCGCCACGGCGCGGTAGAGGGCGAGCCACGCGTCGAGCCGCTCGTCGTGCGGGAACCAGGTGAAGGCCGCGTAGTCCGCGTCCCGGGCGGCGACGACCCCACCGGGCCGGGCGACCCGGCGCATCTCGCGCAGCGCGGCGACCGGGTCGGAGAGGTGCTGCAGGACCTGGTGGGCGTGGACGACGTCGTAGGAGTCGTCGGGATCGGTGAGGCCGTAGACGTCGTCGACGGCGAACTCGACGGTGTCGCCGAGCGCGCGGGCCTCGGCCAGCGGCTCCTCGACGACGTCGATCCCCCGGACCCGGCCCGGCGCGACGCGGGCCGCCAGGTCATGGGTGATGGTGCCGGGCCCGCAGCCGACGTCGAGCAGGTCCAGACCGGGGCGGAGCAGCGGCGCGAGGTAGGCGGCCGAGTTCTCGACGGTCCGGTTGCGGTGCGAGCGCAGGACCGAGTCGTGGTGGCCGTGGGTGTAGGTGTCGCTCACTCAGCGGACCCTACGGATCCGGATCGGCCCGCGGGCCGTGGCCGGGTCGACGACCTCGCCCTTCTGCGTGATCTCCACCTTCCGGGCCGCGACGAGGCGGCGGGCGGCGGCGCGGGCCGGTTCCATCAGGTCGCGCCAGTCCGTGGGGGAGACGCGGCGGGCGGCGTCGGACGGGCAGATGGTGCCGGAGCGGGCGGCGAGCAGCTCCTCGATCGCCGCCTCCAGCTCGCTGTCGACGCTCATCGACCCGCCTCCCCTGGCGCACTATGGATCCATACTGCGCTCGAATGCAGGTCCCGGGCGCACTATGGATCCATAGTGCGGGCAGAGCCGGTGCTGGAGCGCGTTATGGATCCGTAGTGCGCTCAGGATCGCGCGAGCACGGCCTCGTCGAGCGCGGTGCGCATCGCCTCGACAGGGCCCGGACGGCCCGTCATCAGCTCGACCTGCGCGACCGCCTGGTGCAGCAGCATGTCCAGCCCGCTGGCGACCCGGCAGCCCGCGGACGCCGCACCGGCGCCGAGGGCCGTGGGCCAGGGGGCGTAGATCACGTCGAGCACCACGGTGGCGGGGTTCCAGCGGAGGCCGCCGAACTCGTCGGCGGCACCGGCGGGCAGGGTCGACACGACGACGTCGGCCTCGGTCAGCAGCCCCGACGCGGCGGCGAGGTCGGCGCCGGCCCCGCCCAGCAGGGCCCGGACCTCGGGCTGGACCTCGAGGCGTTCGGCGGCGGCGGTCAGCTCACCGGCGCGGCCGGCGTCGCGGACCAGGACGACCGGGTCCTTCGTGCCCAGCTCATGCAGCGCCGCGAGCGCGGCCTGCGCCGTGCCGCCCGCGCCCAGCACGACGGCCCGCTCGACCGCCGAGACACCCGCCGCCTGCAGCGCCCGGACGATCCCGGCCACGTCCGTGTTGTCCGCCAGCCGCCCCTCGGGGCGCAGGACCAGGGTGTTCGCAGCGCCGGTGGCGGCGGCGAGCGGGCTGACCCGGTCGGCGACCTCGAGGGCGACGCGCTTGAGCGGCATCGTCAGGGAGAGCCCGGCCCAGGTGCCGTCGAGGCCGTCGACGAACGCCGGGAGCCCGGCCTCGTCGACCTCGTGCGCGGTGTAGGACCAGCCGGCGAGGCCGAGCGCCTCGTAGGCCGCGCGGTGCAGCACCGGGGACAGCGAGTGGCGGATGGGGGAGCCGAGCACCGCGGCCCGTCGTTCGCCGGTCACCGGGTCAGTATGGTCCAGCGCCCTCCTGGCGCCGGAACGCCTCCAGCGTGACGTGCTCGTCGGCGGCGAACCGGGCGGCGGCCCGCTCGATGCCCGCCATGGTCGCGACGGACTGGGCGCAGCCGAAGCCGTACTTCTGCCGGACGCGCTGGTCGGCGATCCGCATGCAGGTCCGGCTGGTGTCGACGAAGTCGCCCACCGGGTACGCGTGACCTGCGCGGAAGTACTCCTCGACGATCAGCGACGGGGAGTAGAAGGACTGCGTGGAACCGTCCGGCCAGCGGACGTCGAAGAGCACCTCGGGCACGGCTCGACGGTAGGTGGGCCGTGTTTCGCGGGTGTTGCGCCGCGCTTCTACCTCATCGTGATGAAACGTCCGCGTTGGTGCTAATGGCCCAACCGCGGTCGCGATGGGCAGGGTGTTCCGGCACTGCTCCCGAGGGGACCCCGATGACCACCACCCAGCCCGAGCGCACGGCCCCGACGGCCGGCGTCCTGCCCGACGAGGTCGTGCGGGGCGAGGTGGCCGAGGACCCGACGATCGCGATCCCCGTGGTGCCGCGGCAGTACGCGCCGGTCCCGCCGCCCCACCCGCGGCCGATCGCGGACCCGTACGGCCCGCCCGCCGGCCTCGGGCCCGTCGCGCCGCCGCCGGGCTACGGCTCCCTGCCGTACGGCGGGCCGATGTTCGGGACTACCGGCGCCCCCGCTCCCGTGCGCTCCCGCAAGGGCGTGTTCGTCGGCGGGATCGCGGCCGGGGTGGCCGCGCTCGGCCTGGTGATCGGGATCGGGGCGGTGGCGTCCGCCGCCTCGTCGATGGACGTCACCGGCACCTTCCGGCTGGTCGACGACGGCTACTACGGCTACGGCGGCTTCAGCTCCGGCTCGGTCTGCAGCGGCGGCGGGGGCTACTCCGACATCCACGCCGGCACCGGCGTGACGATCGCGAACGCCGCGGGCGCCGTGATCGCCACCGGCTCGCTGTCGCCCGGCCGCGCAAGCAGCTCGACCACCTGCGACTTCACCTTCACCGTGCCCGACGTCCCGGCCGGCGAGGACTTCTACCAGGTCGAGGTCTCGCACCGCGGCACGCTGACCTACACCGCCGACGAGCTGCGCGCGGGACTCGGCCTCTCCCTCGGCGACTGACCACCCCTGCGAGACTCCCGACCATGACCGGGACGCTGCTGGTGCTGGGTGGGCGGAGCGAGATCGGGGTCGCGGTGGCGCGGCGGCTGGCGGGGCGCGAGGCGTCGACCGTGGTCCTCGCGGCCCGTCGCAGCAGCGATCTCGACGCCGAGGAGAAGGCGGTCCGGGAGCAGGGCGCCGAGGTCGAGCGCGTCGAGTTCGACGCCGACGACCTCGCCGGCCACCGCCCCCTGCTCGACGACGTGGCGGCGCGGCACGGCTCCGTCGACACCGCCGTCGTCGCCTTCGGGCTGCTCGGCGACCAGGCCCGCGCCGAGGCCGATCCGGCGCACGCGGTGCAGATCGTGCACACCGACTACGTGGCGCACGTGCAGATCCTCACCGAGCTCGCGCAGGTCATGCGGGCGCGGGGGAGCGGCACGATCGTCGTGTTCTCGTCCGTGGCGGGGGCGCGCGTCCGCCGAGCGAACTACGTCTACGGCAGCGCCAAGGCCGGGCTCGACGGGTTCGCCTCCGGCCTCGCCGACGCGCTGCACGGGTCGGGTGTCCGCCTCGTCCTGGTGCGGCCGGGCTTCGTGATCGGGCGGATGACCGAGGGCATGCGACCGGCCCCCTTCTCCAGCACCCCGGACCAGGTCGCCGACGCGACGGTCGCCGCGCTGCGCGCCGGGCGGAACGAGGTGTGGGTGCCCCGGGTGCTGCGGCCGATCTTCGCCCTGCTCCGGCACGCGCCGCGCGCGCTCTGGCGCCGCATGCCCCGCTGAGTAGCCGGACCAGCGGAAGCCGGGGGCGCGACTCGCGAACAGTCGACAGATCGGTGACGGGAAACCACGTCCCCCTTCCCCTTCGGTGACCGCGGTCATAGGGTCGGGTGCGCATCTCCCCATGTGACGACGGTGTCCCAGGAGGAACACGAAGTGCAGACCCGCGGAGCAGTGATTCGGCAGGCGCCGGGCAAGTACGAGGTCGTGGACCTCGAGGTCGACGACCCCCAGAACGGCGAGATCCAGGTACAGATGGTCGCGTCCGGCATGTGCCACTCCGACGACCACGTGGCCACCGGCGACATCCCGGTCGGCGTGTACCCGTTCGCCGGCGGGCACGAGGGCGCCGGCATCGTGACCAAGGTCGGCCCGGGAACGCGGGGCTACAAGGAGGGCGACCACGTCGTCTTCTCGTTCCTGCCCGGCTGCGGCCGCTGCCGCTGGTGCGCCACCGGCCAGCAGAACCTGTGCGACCTCGGCTCGACCCTGCTGCAGGGGTCGCGCTGGGACGACCCGGAGAGCTTCCGGCTCCACCTCGACAACGGCCAGCCGGTCGGCCAGATGTGCGGCATCTCGACCTTCTGCGAGACCACCACGGTCGCGATCGACTCGGCCGTCGTGGTGCCGGACGACATCCCGCTCGACAAGGCCTGCCTGGTCGGCTGCGGCGTCGGCACCGGATGGGGCTCGGCGGTGAACTCCGCGGAGGTCAAGCCCGGCGACACCGTGATCGTGATGGGCATCGGCGGCATCGGCATCAACGCCGTGCAGGGCGCCCGGCACGCCGGGGCGTCGAACATCATCGCGGTGGACCCGGTGGCCTTCAAGCGCGAGAAGGCGCAGGAGCTGGGCGCCACGCACGCGGTCGACTCGATGGAGGAGGCCACCGAGCTCGCCAAGCAGTTCACCAACGGCCAGGGCGCCGACTCGGCGATCGTGACCGTGGGCGTGACCAAGCCCGAGCACGTCGGGCAGGCCTTCGCCGCGATCCGCAAGGCCGGCACGGCGGTCGTGACGGGCCTGGGCGACATCTCCGAGGTCGGCGTGCCGATCGCCATCTCCGAGCTGACCCTGTTCCAGAAGCGCCTGCAGGGCGCCCTGTTCGGTGCCTCGGCGCCGAGCTTCGGCATCCTGCGCCAGCTGGAGATGTACCAGCAGGGGCACCTCAAGCTCGACGAGCTGATCACCAAGACCTACTCGCTCGACGAGATCCAGCAGGGCTACCAGGACATGCACGACGGCAAGAACATCCGCGGCGTCATCGTCTACTAGGACGACCTAGCCGCTGCGGGCCTCCAGCCGTTCCCGCACCTCCCCGGGCAGCAGCTCGCGCAGCTGCTCGGGGAGGAGGGGGAGGTCCAGCAGGCTCAGCTTGACCCGGCTCCGCTGGGCGTGGACGTCCGGATCCAGCCGGACGACCCGCCCGGCCGCGGCCTGCACGGCGATCTCCACCCGGTCCCCGGGCCCGACCTCGCCGTGCCCGATCCCGTCGGCCTCCAGGGCGAGCGCCCCGCACCGCGGGTTGAGCTCCAGTTGCAGGGTGTCCGCCTCGGACAGCACCAGCGGCCGGGAGATCCCCGACATCGGCGCCGAGGGCGTGACCACGATCCCGCCCACCGACGGCGACACCAGCGGCCCGCCGGCCGCGTAGCTGTACGCCGAGGAGCCGGCCGCCGTGGCGACGACCAGCGCGTCGCACCGGTAGTAGCCGTACCGCAGGCCGCTCACGGCGAGCGTGGCGTCGACCGTGCCGCGCCCGGGGTGCCGGGCGAGGGCCAGGTCGTTGAACGCGACCGCCCGCCGCTCGCCCGCGGTGATCCGCAGGGCGCTGTGCGGCTCCTCCACGAAGTCCCCGTCGAGCAGCCGGGCCAGCGCGGAGTCGAGCTCCGAGGGGTGCACCTCGACGAGGAAGCCCAGGTTGCCGAGGTGCACGCCGAGCACCGGGACCGGCTTGTCGGCCACCAGGCGCAGGGCGCCGAGCATGGTGCCGTCGCCGCCGAGGCTCACCACGCCGTCGGCCTCCGCGGCCAGCTCGTCCGAGCCGACCGGGACCGCGCCGGGGACCCGGCCCGCGTCGAGGGCGCGGACCAGCACCTCGACGCCCTGGGCGTTCGCCAGCCCGACGACGCGTTCGGCGACCTCCGTGACGTCGTTGCGCGGGTGCAGGACCAGGGCCACGCGGGCCACGCGGGGGGAGCCGTCCACGCGGCCCAGTCTGCCGGTCCGCGATCACCGGTGCACACTGCTCGGCTGTGCACGCCACCGACCTGCTCTCCGGTACCCCGCTGATCGACGGCCACAACGACCTGCCCTGGGCGCTGCGCACGCTCGGCGAGCCGGAGCCCGACCTGGCCCGGGGCGAGCCGCGGCTGCACACCGACCTGCCGCGGCTGCGCGCCGGGAAGGTGGGCGGGCAGTTCTGGTCGGTCTACGTGCCCTGCTCGTACACCGGCGACGCCGCCGTCCGGGCCGTCGTCGAGCAGGTCGAGCGGGTGCACCGGCTCGCCGACACCTACCCGGCCGACCTGCGTGTGGTCACGACGGCCGACGAGGTGGAGGCGGCCTTCGCCGATGGCTGGATCGCCTCGCTGCTCGGCGCCGAGGGCGGGCACAGCATCGGCGGGTCGCTGCAGGTCCTCCGGGCGTTGCGCCGCTCGGGGGTCCGCTACCTGACCCTGACGCACAACCTGAACACCGAGTGGGCGGACTCCGCGACGGACGAGCCGGTGCACGGCGGGCTGTCGGAGTTCGGCCGCACCGTCGTCGGCGAGATGAACCGGATCGGCATGATCGTGGACCTCTCGCACGTCGCCGCCACGACCATGCGCGTGGCCCTCGCCACCACCACGGCGCCCGTGCTGTTCACGCACTCGTCGGCCCGCGCGGTCACCGACCACCCCCGCAACGTGCCCGACGGCGTCCTGGAGTCGTTGCGGGACAACGGCGGCGTCTGCATGGTGACCTTCGTCCCGCGGTTCGTCTCGCGGGCGGTCGCGGACTGGGACGCCCGGCTGGCCGATGCGATGGCCGCGGCCGGGCGGGACCACCGCGACCTGCGGGCGCGGGAGGCCTTCGCCGCGGCCTGGGACGGCCCGCCGCCGCCCGGGGCCACGCTCGACGACGTCGTGGCCCACCTCGAGCACGTGCGCGAGGTCGCCGGGATCGACCACATCGGGATCGGCGGCGACTACGACGGTGTCGCCGAGCTGCCCGCCGGGCTGGAGGACGTGAGCGCCTACCCGCGGCTGTTCGACGCCCTGCTCGCCCGCGGCTGGAGCGCCGCGGACTGCGGGAAGCTGGCCGGCCGCAACGCCCTCCGCGTCCTGCGCGCCGTCGACGAGGTCGCTGAGTGATCACCCCCGCAGCGCGGGGCGGAGGTCCTCGGGCGTGACGTCGTCCGTGCTGCCCGCCCGCTCGATCCGCGCGGCGAGGGCGAAGCCGTGGTCCTGCAGGCCGCGCAGGTCGAGGCCCGCGGGCGGGTCGCCGACCCAGCGGGCGATCCCGTCCGACGCCCGCTCGAGCAGCGAGACGGCCCCGCGCGCGTTGCCGCGCTGGGCGTGCGTGAGCCCGGCGCCGTACTGGGCGAGCGCCCGCCACAGGTCGCGGGTCTCGGGCCCGGACGACTTCCACGCCGCCTCCAGGACCTCGTGCGCCTGGAAGGGCAGCCCCTCGTCGAGCAGCCGCTGGGCCTCGGTGACGGTCTCCTCGGGGGTCAGGTCGAGATCGTCGGGAATCTGCGGGACGCCCGGGGTGCCGTAGGGGAGGGGCCGCCCGGCCGCGTCCCGGGGGCGCGCGTTGCGGGCGCGGCCCGCCTCGTCTCGATCACGGACCCGTCGGACGCTCACGTGTCGGAACCCTGCCACACCGGCCGCCCGCCCTCACGTCCCGGCGCTCAGTCTCGGTGTTCACGTCTCGAGGGGGCGCAGCTCCTGGTCGAACGCGTCGAGGAAGCCCTGCCACGAGGCGACCGGCGTGGCCGGACGCACCACGAACTTGGTCAGCCCGGCGTCGACGTACTCGCGGATCCGGTCGCGCGCCTCGGCCCAGCCGTGCGCCACGATCTTCTGCGGGTCCACGTCCGGCCGCCGGTCCAGCGACGCCGCGACGGCCGCCTCGACCTGCGCGGCGGTCGCCTCGGGCGGGACCACGGCAAGGTTGGTCCCGTAGTGGTCCTCCTCGATCTCCCGGCCCGCGGCCGCGGCGGCGCGCTCGATCGTCTCCCGGCACTCGGCGGCCTCGGCGGGGGTGACGAAGCTCCCCAACCAGCCGTCGGCGAGCCGGCCGATCCGCTCGAGGCCGACGGGGGCGCGCCCGCCGAGCCAGAGGTCGAGGCGGCCGGGCGGGCGGGGACCGATCGTCGCGTCGTCCAGGTCGAAGAACTCGCCGTGGTGCGTGACGCGCTCCTCGGCCAGCAGCCGCCGGACCACGACGAGCGCCTCCTCGAACACCGCGGCGCGCTTCCCGTCGGGCACGGGGTAGAGCTGGCGCTCCCGGGCCCGGGCGGGGCGCACGCCGAAGGCGGGCAGGATCCGCTTGGGCGCCAACGCCGCCAGGGACGCGAGCTGCGCCGCGACGAGCGCGGGGTTGCGGCCGGGCAGCACCAGCACGCCGGTGCCGACCTTGAGCGAGCGCGTGCGGCCGACCGCGAACGCCATGCCCGTCAGCGCGTCGACGGAGTCGGTGCCGACCAGGTCGGGCAGCCAGAGGGAGTCGATCCCGCGGGCCTCCATCTCGTCGACCAGCTCCGCGAAGCCGCCGTCCCCGGTCGCCGGCGTGGGCAGCGACCCGATCCCGATCCTGACCTTCACCCGGACGACGCTAGGTCGCGCCCGGAGCGGTGTCGACCGACCGTTGGGCGGGGTCTTCTCACGTCACGGTCGGGCGCGTCGCCTCCGGGGCGGGGGCGGACTCCGGTCCCGCCGCCGTCGCCGCGGGCGATGCGGGGGCCGGCGGCTCCGCAGGTGTGGTCGGTTCGGCGGGGGCGGGCGCGGTGTCCTCCGCCCGCAGCTCGGCCTTGAGGATGCGGGCGGACCGGCCGAGTCCGCGGGCCGCCTCGGGCAGCTTGCGGGCCCCGAACAGCAGCACGAACACCCCGATGACGACCAGCCAGTGCCAGACGCTCAGCTCACCCATCGTCGTCCCTCCGCCTCGCGCGACCCGCCCAGTGTGCGCCTCCGCGGAATCGCACTCCAGAGCCGGGTGCGCAATTCCTCCGGCGTCCGCGGGAATTGCGTACGAATTGCCGATGATCGTCCGGAAGGGGCGTTTCGGGATGATCGTGGGCTCACCGGCGGTTGACGGTCCCTGCTGGTAGACAGTGCACCCGTGGGTCTCGCGTGGGGTGTGCGGCGGCTGGCGGTGCTGGTCGTCGTGGCCGGTGTCCTGGTCGCCGGAATGCTGTTCCCGGTCGCCGGCGGAATCGGGCTCCTGGCGGGCGCGGTGAGCGATTCCGCGGTGGGCACGAACGCGGATCTGGAGGCGGGCGTGCTGCCCGCGGTGACCACGATCGAGGACGCCACGGGCCGGACCGTCGCCTCGCTCTACGACCAGTACCGCGTCCCGGTCGAGAGCGACCGGATCTCGCAGGCGATGAAGGCGTCGATCGTCGCGATCGAGGACCGCCGCTTCTACGAGCACGGCGGGTTCGACCCGATCGGCGCCGCCCGCGCGCTCGTCAACAACTCGAACGGCGGAGCCACGCAGGGCGCGTCGACGCTCACCGAGCAGTACGTGAAGAACTACGACCTCTACGTCGCCGCGCGGACGGACGCCGAGCGGCAGGCCGCGGTCGCGCCCAGCTACGCGCGCAAGCTCAAGGAGGCCGAGCTGGCGGTCAGCCTCGACCACGAGCTGTCGAAGGACGAGATCCTCACCCGCTACCTCAACCTCGTGTACTTCGGGCACGGCGCCTACGGGGTGCAGGCCGCGGCGCAGGCGTACTTCGGGGTCGACGCCGCCGCACTGACCGTCCCGCAGGCCGCGCTGCTGGCCGGAATGGTGCAGAGCCCGGCCGAGTACGACCCCGTCACGCACCCCGACGGCGCCACCGGCCGGCGCAACGTCGTGATCGAGGCGCTGCGCCAGCAGGGGTCGATCAGCCAGGAGCAGGCGTCGGAGGCGGCGACCGCGCCGCTCGGCGTGGTGCCGGACCCGACGATCCCGGCCGAGGGCTGCATCGGCGCGGGCGACGCCGGCTACTTCTGCGACTACGTGCTCGCCTACCTCGAGCAGTCCGGCTTCCCCACGGACGCCCTGTCGGGCGGCGGGTACACCATCCGGACCAGCCTGGATCCCGACGCGCTGGCCAAGACCAAGGCGGCGGTCGACGGGCAGGTGCCGCCGACCCAGCCGCACGTCGCCGACGTCATGGCCGTGGTCCGCCCCGGCACGGACGCGCACCAGGTCGTCGCGATGGCGGCCAACCGCACCTTCGGCAACAAGCAGGGCGAGTCGAGCTACGGCCTGCCCTACGAGCCCGAGAACATGGGCGCCGGCTCGGTCTACAAGATCTTCACGGCGGCCGCGGCGATGGAGCAGCACCTGATCGGCATCGACACCGTGATCCCGGTGCCACCCAGCGGGTACACCTCGCCGATCTACAGGAACGGGGCCGGGCGCCCGATCCCGGTGGGCAACGCCGGCAACTACCGCACGGCGCTGACCCTGCAGGACGCGCTCGCCGAGTCGCCCAACACGGCGTTCGTGAAGCTGGAGGAGAGCACCGGGGTCCCGCCGGTGGTGGACATGGCGGTCCGGTTGGGGCTCACGTCGCTGGCCGAGACGCCGTACAGCGGGAAGCCGGGGACGGCCTCGATCGCGGACGTCATGAAGCAGCAGAACCAGGCGTCGTTCACCCTGGGCGTCACGCCGACCAGCGCGCTGGAGCTGGCGAACGTGCAGGCCACGCTGGCCAGCCACGGCACCTGGTGCCCGCCCTCGCCGCTGCAGTCGATCACGGACCGCGCCGGTGCGTCGGTCTCGGTCACGCAGGCGGCCTGCCGCCAGGCGCTCGACCCGGCCATCGCCGACACCCTCATGACGGGCCTGTCGAAGGACGACGCCGCGGGCGGCACCTCCGCGGCCGCCGCCGGGCAGATGGGGTGGAACCGGCCCATCGCGGCGAAGACCGGGACCACGCAGGAGTACAAGTCGGCGGCGTTCGTGGGCGCGACGCCGCAGCTCGCCGGCGCGGCGATCGTGTTCGACGACTCCAACTCGCCCAGGCCGATCTGCGACGGCAGCCCGCCCCGCACCTGCTCGGGCGGCAACATCTACGGCGGCAAGGCCCCCGCGCGCACCTTCTACCGCGCCTTCGGCGACATCCTCGCCGGCCAGCCGGTGGCCCCGCTCCCGCCCACCGACCCCCGCTACCTCACCGGCACCATCCCGTCCGTCCAGGTCGTCGCTCCGCCCGCCCCGGAACAGGGCCAGGGCGAGACCGCCCCCACCGACCGCCCCACCGACAACGGCAGCCGCGGCGGCGACAACGGCGGGAACAGAGGAGGCGACAACGGCGACAACGGCGGCGACAACGGGGGCGGAGGGAACGGCGGCGACAACGGCGACTGACCGCGAGTCGCGCCTGCCGACTCGCGGGGTGGTCAGCGGGGGCCGAGGGTCTCGGTCAGCGCCCGGTCGAGGTCGGCCACCAGGTCCCGCGGGTCCTCGAGACCGACCGAGAAGCGCAGGTGGCCCCAGCGCCGGAACTCCTCGGGGTAGGCACCGGCGCGCTCGTCGTCGCCCGAGACGTGCACGATCAGCGACTCGTCGTGGCCGAGGGACACCGCCGACGTGATCACCCGCAGGTTCGCGACGAACCGGTTCTGCGTGTCCGCGTCGCCGCGGACCGCGAAGGCGAGCATCCCGCCGAAGCCGGTCATGGTGCGGGCGGCGAGCGCGTGCTGCGGGTGGTCGGGCAGGCCGGGATAGGCGACATAGGCCACCCGCGGGTCCGCGTGCAGGAACTCCGCGACCGCCTGCGCGCTCTCGCAGTGCTGGCGCATCCGCAACGGCAGGGTCACCGCCCCGCGCATGATCAGCCAGGCGTTGAACGGGCTGATGGCGCCGCCGACGTTGACCATCGCGTCGGCCCGGATCCGGTCGGTGAGCGCGCGGTCGCCGATGACCGCGCCGCCCATCGCGTCGCCGTGGCCGTTGAGGTACTTGGTCAGCGAGTGCACGACGAGATCGGCGCCGAGCGCCAGCGGACGCTGCAGGACCGGCGTGGCGAAGGTCGCGTCGACGCTGAGCAGGGCGCCCGCCTCGTGCGCGATCCGCGCGACGGCCTCGACGTCCGTGATCCGCGTCGTCGGATTGGCCGGGGTCTCGACGTGCACGAGCCGGGTCTCCGGGCGGATCGCGGCCTGCACGGCCTCCGGGTCCGAGGAGTCGACGAGCGTCGCGGTGATCCCGTACTTCTCCGGCAGCAGCTCGGTGAGCAGCCGGTACACGGCCACGTACGTGACGTCCGACGACACCACGTGGTCCCCGCTGCGCAGGAACGTGAAGAACACCGCGTGCAGGGCCGCGACCCCGCTGGCCAGGGCGACGGCATCGACGTTCCCGCGCTCGCCCGCGGTCTCGAGCAGGGCCAGCTTCTCCTCGGGCCAGCCCTGGTTGGCCCCGCCGTTGCGGGTGTAGAGGGGCGTGCCGAAGTCCGACCAGCTCAGCGCGGAGGGGTCGTCCGGCAGCGCGTACGAGTTGGCCATGACGACCGGGCGGCGGATGGCGCCGGTGCCGGGGTCCACGTCGTTGCCCGCGTGGACGCTGAGGGTCTGCAGATGGGGCCGTTCCACGGCGGCATTCTCGCCGCCGCGCACGCCGTTATCCGTTCGGGGACCAGCGCGGGTCGCGGCCGGCGTAGCCCAGCACCTGGTGGAAGACCGGGGCGCCCTCGCCGACGGGCACGGCCGGGCCGAACAGGCCGTCGACCGCCTCGCCCTGGGCGAACGACGAGCAGAACTCCAGGCACGCGGCCGCGCTCGCGGCATCGACCGAGAAGCGCTGGCGCGTGGCGCGGGCCAGGTCCCAGCCGTGCACCACGATCTCGTTGAGCGCCACGACGCCGTGCACCTGCGCCGGCAGCACGACGCCGCCCGCCTCGGTCTCGCCCTCCCAGGCGGCGGGCTCACGCCAGGCGGTGACCAGCGCGGCCAGCCGGTCCGGCAGCTCGGTGCGCCAGTCGGGGTCGAGGTGTGCGGCCGACGGGACGGGCGGCCCACCGCCCGCAGGGGTCTTGTGCGCGGCGTCGGTGAAGGCGGTCGTGAGCCCCATGAGGTGGTCGAGCAGGGCGGCCACGGTGAAGTCCGGGCACGGCGTCGGGTCCGCGAGCTGCTCGGCGCGGATCGCCGGGAGCAGCGCGGCGAGCCGGCGGGCGGCGGGCTCCAGGTCGAGGGTCGGGACGGTGCTGGCGGTGGCGGCGGTCACGGGTCCTCCTCGGTGGTCCGTCTGCTCGTACGACCGCGGCCGCTCCCGGAACTCATCGGCGACGTGGAGTTCGACACCCGGTAGAAGTTGTGGGCGTTCCATGGGGCACCATGGACGGTGAACCGTCGATCCGGACAAACCAGACTGGAGTGCGATGAGCACGAGCACCGACACCGCCAACACGGGCACCGCCGTCACCGGTATCGGCCGGCTCTTCCGCGCGGTCGCCATCGCCGAGGCCTGCTCCTGGGTGGGCCTGCTGATCGGCATGTTCTTCAAGTACGTGGTCGTGCAGAACGAGATCGGCGTGCAGATCTTCGGTCCGATCCACGGTGCCCTGTTCGTGCTCTACGTGGTCGTGACGCTGCTCGCCGCGCGCCGCCTCCGCTGGAGCGCCGGTACCCTGGTCCTCGCCCTCATCTCCAGCATCCCGCCGCTCATGACGGTGTGGTTCGAGCGCCGCGCCGCCCGCGAGGGCAAGCTCCAGGCCTCCTGACCGTCCGATCGTGGTGCAGGAGCCGCTCCACAGCGGCTCCTGCACCACAACTCGTTCACGCCGCTGCGGACAGGGCGGCATGGATCTCCCGCAGGACCGCGGCCGGGCGGTTGTGGAGGTCGTGCCAGGTGAAGCGGAGCGGAATCCAGCCAGCCGTGACCAGCGCGTTCTGCTTCCGGCGGTCCGCGCGGAACCGCTCGACGTCCTGGTGCCAGGCCCATCCGTCGACCTCGATGGCGATGCGGGCCCAGGGAAAGGCGACGTCCACGGTCCAGGGCCCCACCCGCAGGCCGAGCGTCCAGCCATCAACCCCGGCGCTCTCCAGCAGGCCGATCAGGAGTCGCTCGGCCGCGGACTCGGCGCCGTCGGCCGCGGCGTCGAGGAGCAGCCGCACGGCGGGCCAGCCGCGCGCACCCCGATTGCGGTCGAAGCAGTCGACCAGATCCTCGAGCCGGACGTGCTTCTGCAGTGCCCGGTCGAGGAACACCGAGCCCTCGTGGCGGGTCGCGGCCGTCTCCAAAGTGGTCAGCGCCGTGCTCGTGACGGGAAGCCCGGCGACCAGGGTGACGTCGGCTGGGTCGAGGTCGCGCCGCCGGACGCGGATGCCCGCGGGTGCCCGCGGATGGAGGGTGCGTGGCACGGTGACGCCGACGATCGCAGGGGCACGCGGCAGCATCCCGTGACACCACGCCGCTGCCTCGCCCGACACCACAGCCCGTTCACCGGCCCACAGCTGCGCAGCCCAGACCCGCGCGGCGTCGGTGAGTCGGTGCCCACCCACGAGGTAGACGGCAGGGTGCACTCGGGTCCACTCGCCGGCCACCGCACGCCGCTGCGGGACGTCCGGAGACAGTCCGCATGCCACGGCCTGGGTCAGCGAGACGACTCCGGCCTGGCGCTCGAGGACCCGGCGTAGCTGCATGTCCGCAGCATCGCCGGACCGAGGCGGTATCGTCGCGTGTGCGGCCGGACCCGGCACCGGGAACCGCGCTCGGTTCGGATCGTGGTGCAGGAACCGCTCCCACGCGGCGGATGTACCGCAACCCGCCCCGCCCCGCCCCCTCGATGACGGGGGAGAGGGGGCCGTGTACCCTGCGGAATGCGACCACCCCGTCGCGCGTTGAACCGCGCGTCAGGGCGATCAAGTGGAGCCCCGCTCCCACCCGCTCACCGCATGCAAGGTGTCCGGGTCCCGGTCGGCGGTCCGCGTTCAGCGCGGGCCGCTCTGATCGACGGGTCTTTGCTTGTCGTCGCGAGACATGACGGCACAACGAGGAGACCCCATCAGCACAGAGACACGCATCAACGACCGCATCCGCGTTCCCGAGGTCCGACTCGTCGGCCCGAACGGCGAGCAGGTCGGCATCGTGCGTATCGAGGACGCCCTGCGGCTGGCGCAGGAGGCCGAGCTCGACCTCGTCGAGGTCGCGGCCCAGGCCCGCCCGCCCGTCTGCAAGCTCATGGACTACGGCAAGTTCAAGTACGAGAGCGCGCAGAAGGCCCGGGAGTCCCGGCGGAACCAGCAGCTCACGGTGATCAAGGAGCAGAAGCTCCGGCCGAAGATCGACACCCACGACTACGAGACCAAGAAGCGCAACGTCGTGCGCTTCCTCGAGGGCGGGAACAAGGTCAAGGTCACCATCATGTTCCGCGGTCGCGAGCAGAGCCGGCCCGAGCTGGGCTACCGGCTGCTGCAGCGGCTCGCCGAGGACGTGCAGGAGCTCGGGACCGTCGAGGCCGCCCCGAAGCAGGACGGCCGCAACATGACGATGGTGCTCGCTCCGACCAAGAAGCCGGCCAAGCGCCCGGCGGCCCAGCAGGCCCCGGCCGAGGCCGAGCCCCAGGCCTGAGTCTGAAGCAAGCGGCACGAACCTCCCCGCCCCGTGCGGGAGGTCCCCCACGGTGCGCCCCGCGAGGGGCGCACCGCGACACCGAACGGATCAGTCATGCCCAAGAACAAGACGCACAAGGGAACGGCCAAGCGGGTCAAGGTGACCGGCAGCGGCAAGCTCCTGCGCCAGCAGACCGGCCTGCGCCACCGGCTCGAGGTCAAGTCGAGCAAGGAGACCCGGGACCTCTCCGGCGTCGTCCCGGTGAACAAGGCCGACGTCAAGCGCGTCAAGAAGCTGCTCGGCCGCTGAGCCTCACCGCACCCACCCGCTGAACCGGCCTGCCCAGCCCCCCGGGCCGGCCACCCGAGAGACAGGACAGACCCATGGCACGCGTGAAGCGCGCGGTGAACGCCCAGAAGAAGCGCCGGACGATCCTCGAGGCGTCCGCCGGCTACCGCGGTCAGCGGTCGCGGCTCTACCGCAAGGCCAAGGAGCAGCAGCTCCACTCGATGACCTACGCCTACCGGGACCGTCGCGCCAGGAAGGGCGACTTCCGGCAGCTGTGGATCACCCGGATCAACGCCGCGGCCCGCGCCAACGGCATGACCTACAACCGTTTCGTCCAGGGCCTCAAGGTCGCGGGCGTCGAGGTGGACCGCAAGAACCTGTCGGAGCTCGCGATCAGCGACCCGACCGCGTTCGCCGCCCTGGTCGAGGTCGCCAAGGCCAACGTCCCGGCCCAGGCGTCGCAGAACGAGAGCGCCGCCTGACCGAGCACATGCTCGGAACGGAACGCACCCCGCGCGTCGTGGCAGCCCGCAAGCTGCTGCGGCGCGCGGGTCGTGAGAAGGCCCGGCGCTTCCTCGTCGAGGGCGCCCAGGCCGTGCGCGAGGCCGTCACCGGCGAGGTCCGGGTGCACGAGCTGTTCGCGACCCCGCTCGCGGTGGAGCGCAACGCCGACATCGTCGGCATCGCCGAGGGCCAGGGCATCCCGGTGACCGTGGTGGGCGACCGGATCGCCGAGGTCCTCTCCGACACGGTCACCCCGCAGGGCCTCGTGGCCGTCTGCGACCTGATCGACGTCCCCGTCGCCGCGGCGCTCGACGGCTCCCCGCACCTCGTCGCCGTCCTCGCCGGCGTCTCCGAGCCAGGCAACGCCGGCACCGTCGTGCGCGCCGCCGACGCCGCGGGCGCCGACGCGGTGCTGCTGGCCGGGGACAGCGTCGACCCGCACAACGGCAAGGCCGTCCGGGCCTCCACCGGCAGCGTCTTCCACCTGCCCGTCGCCCGGGACCGGGACACGACCCGCGTGCTCGACGCCTGCCGCGCGGCCGGGCTGACCCTGCTCGCGGCCGACGGGCACGGCGAGCTCGACCTGCACGCCCCGGAGGCCGGGGAGGTCCTCGGCGGCCGGGTGGCATGGATATTCGGTGGCGAGGCACACGGGGTCCCGGAGACCGTGCTGGCGGCGGCCGACCACCGCGTCCGGGTCCCGCTCTACGGCCGCGCCGAGAGCCTCAACCTGGCCGCCGCCGCGGCGGTCTGCCTGTACGCGAGCGCCGCGCACCGGCGCTCTAGGATCACCGACCGTGCATGAGGGAACCCGATGACCGAGAACCTGCTCGACGCCGCGTCGCTCGACGCCGCCGTCAAGGCCGCGGTCGAGGCGTTCGACGCCGCCGGTGACCTCGACGCCCTGGCCGCGGCCAAGCCCGCGCACCTCGGCGACAAGGCGCCGGTGCTGCTGGCCCGCCGCTCCCTCGGCAGCCTGCCCGGCCCCGAGCGGGCCGACGCCGGGAAGCGCGTCAACGCGGCCCGCCAGGAGGTCCAGGCCGCGTTCGACGCCCGCCGCGAGGTGCTCCTCGCGGAGCGGGACGCCCGCGTGCTGGCCGAGGAGTCCGTCGACGTCACCCTGCCCTGGGACCGGCGGCCCCGCGGCGCCCGGCACCCGATCACGCAGATCGCCGAGCGGATCGCGGACGTGTTCGTCGCGATGGGCTACGAGGTCGCCGAGGGTCCCGAGGTGGAGTCCTCCTGGCTGAACTTCGACGCGCTGAACTTCGGCAAGGACCACCCGGCGCGCACCATGCAGGACACGTTCTACCTCGGCGAGGGGCAGGACTCGGGCACCGTGCTGCGCACGCACACGTCGCCGGTGCAGGTCCGGGCCCTGCTGGAGCGCGAGCTGCCGGTGTACGTGGTCTGCCCCGGGCGGACCTTCCGCACGGACGAGCTCGACGCCACCCACACGCCCGTCTTCCACCAGGTCGAGGGCCTGGCGGTGGACAAGGGCATCACGATGGCGCACCTCAAGGGCACGCTCGACGCGTTCGCCCGCGCCATGTTCGGGGCGGAGTCGACCACTCGCCTGCGGCCGAGCTTCTTCCCCTTCACCGAGCCGTCGGCCGAGGTCGACGTCTGGTTCCCGGAGAAGAAGGGCGGCGCCGGCTGGGTCGAGTGGGGCGGCTGCGGCATGGTCAACCCCAACGTGCTGCGCGCCTGCGGCGTCGACCCGGAGGTCTACTCCGGTTTCGCCTTCGGCATGGGCCTGGAGCGCACCCTGCAGTTCCGCAACGGCCTGCCCGACATGCGGGACATGGTCGAGGGCGACGTCCGGTTCAGCCGCGCGTTCGGTATCTGAGGAGTATTCGGTGCGAGTCCCCCTGTCCTGGCTGCGCGACCACGTCGCCGAGGTCCCCGCGGACGCGGAGGCGGTCGGCGAGGCCTTCGTGCGCGTCGGCCTGGAGCTCGAGGAGATCCACGGGACCCCGGAGCTCACCGGCCCGCTGACCGTCGGCCGGGTCGCGGAGATCGAGGAGCTCACCGAGTTCAAGAAGCCGATCCGGTTCTGCCGGGTCGACTTCGGCGACACCACGCGCGAGATCGTCTGCGGCGCGCGGAACTTCGTGGTCGGTGACCTGATCATCGCTGCGCTGCCCGGCGCGGTCCTGCCCGGCCCGTTCCCGATCTCGGCGCGGAAGACCTACGGCCGGACCTCGGACGGCATGATCTGTTCCGCCAAGGAGCTGGGCCTCGGCGCGGACCACTCGGGCATCCTGGTCCTGCCGCCGGGCACCGCGGAGCCGGGCACGGACGCGCTGCCGCTGCTCGGTGTCGACGATCCGGTCGTCGAGCTGGCCATCACCCCGGACCGGGGCTACTGCTTCGCCGTGCGCGGGATCGCGCGTGAGCTGGCCGCATCGCTCGGCGAGGACTACACCGACCCGGCGAGACGCGTGCGGGTCCCCGAGGCGGAGGGCCCGGCCTGGCCGGTCCGGATCGCCGACGAGGCCGGCTGCCCGCGGTTCGTCACCCGTCGCGTGACCGGCGTCGACGCCAGCGCGCCCACCCCGTGGTGGATGCAGCGCCGCCTGCTCGCCGCCGGCATGCGCCCGATCTCGCTGACCGTCGACGTCACCAACTTCGTGATGCTCGACCTCGGCCAGCCGATCCACGCGTACGACGCGACCCGGCTGCAGGGCGGGATCGTGGTGCGCCGGGCCGAGGCGGGGGAGAAGCTCCGCACGCTCGACGACGTCGAGCGCACCCTCGACCCGGACGACCTGGTCATCACCGACGACTCCGGCCCGATCGGCCTCGCCGGCGTGATGGGCGGCGCGTCCACCGAGATCCCGCTCGACAAGACCGGGTCGGTCGACGTCGTGATCGAGGCCGCGCACTTCGCGCCGACCGTGATCGCGCGCGCCGCCCGCCGGCACAAGCTGCCGAGCGAGGCGTCGAAGCGTTTCGAGCGGAGCGTCGACCCGCAGCTCCCGCCGATCGCGGCCGAGGCGGTCGCGAACCTGCTGGTGGAGCACGGCGGTGGCCGGATCGAGCCGGGCCGCACGGACGTCGGGGCCGCGCCGATCCTCCCGCCGGTCCGGATGCCGCTCGACCTGCCGGACCGGACCGCGGGCGTGAGCTACGAGCGCGGGGCCACGGTCGCGCGGCTCACCCAGGTCGGCTGCGCGGTGGAGCTGGAGACCAGCGGGGACGGCAAGGCCGGTTCGACCACCCTGGTCGTCGCCACGCCGCCGTCCTGGCGGCCGGATCTGGACCTGCCCGCCGCGCTGGTCGAGGAGGTCCTGCGGCTCGAGGGCTACGAGACCATCCCGTCGACCCTGCCGCCTGCGCCCGCCGGGCGCGGGCTCACCCCCGCCCAGCTGCGCAAGCGGGCCGTGTCCCGCGCGCTGGCCGAGGCCGGGCACGTCGAGGTGGAGCCGTTCCCGTTCGTCGGCGACGCGGCGTGGGACGCGCTGGGCCTGCCCGAGGACGACGTCCGGCGGCGGACCGTCACGGTGGCCAACCCGCTCGACGCCGACCGCGACCGGCTCGCGACCACCCTTCTGCCGGGTCTGCTCGAGACGCTGGTGCGCAACAAGGCCCGCGGGTTCGACGACCTCGCGCTGTACACGCTCGGCCAGGTCGTGCTGCCGCACCGCAACCCCGTGCCGATGCCGGACCCTGGCGTCGACCGGCGGCCGACCGACTCCGAGATCGCCATGATCCGGGCGGCGCTGCCCGCGCAGCCCGTGCACGTCGGCGTCGTGCTCGGCGGGGACCGCGAGCCGCGCGGCTGGTGGGGCCGCGGGCGCCCGGCCGGCTGGCAGGACGCGATCGAGGCGGGCCGGCTCGTCGGCGCCGCCGCCGGCGTCGAGCTGCGGGTGACCAAGGCCGAGCTGGCGCCCTGGCACCCGGGCCGGTGCGCCGCGCTGCGGGTGGGGGAGTGGGTCGTCGGGCACGCCGGCGAGCTGCACCCGAAGGTCGTCGAGGCGCTGGGCCTGCCGCCGCGCACCTGCGCGATGGAGCTCGACCTCGACGCGATCCCGCTGCAGGACGCGCGGCCGGCGCCGCGGATCTCGCCGTACCCGCCGGTGTCGGTCGACGTCGCGCTGGTCGCGGCCGAGACGGTCCCGGCCGCCGAGGTGGCCGCGGCCCTCACCGAGGGCGGCGGCGAGCTGCTCGAGGAGGTCCGGCTGTTCGACGTCTACACCGGTGCGCAGGTCGGCGAGGGGAACCGCTCGCTCGCCTACGCCCTCCGGTTCCGGGCGCCGGACCGCACGCTGACCAACGAGGAGGCGAACGCGGCCCGCGACGCCGCCGTCGCCCTCGCCGCCGAGCGCGTCGGGGCCGTCCTGCGGTGACGCCCCGGCGTCGGCCGGCCGGGCTGTGAAGTGAATTGACCGCAGCCTGACTACGCGGTCTTGTCGAGGGTGACGCGGTAGCCGAGGTTGTGGAGTTGGCCGACGAGGCGGTCGCGTTG